>NZ_MDFN01000009.1 GCF_001730525.1 Arcticibacter eurypsychrophilus | reverse complement strand
TCAAGTGTATAGTTATTTTAGGATCTGACATTGTATAGAGCTGTTATCTATCTGGTTTTTGTGAGTTATCATACCTCTAAATAAACAATCGAACGTCCAAATACACAACGATTTGACCAACAGCCTTTTGATTTATCATTAATATAAAGCACTGTATCAATACCGTACACCTGTTGTAACGGAAGCGTACGCTCTATATATTCACTATGGTTTAAATTGGTGACAATCAGTATTTTAAATCATGGCATGCCTTTGTATAGCTCTTAGTTGAAATAGCGAATATACAGTGGACAGAGTTATCGAAAAAAAGAAATGGAACATCAAAAAAGTACTGACCATAGCCGGGATCACAGGTTTGGTGGTCTTGCTCGGGGGTAGCATTTACTTTAGTTCGGGCAAAAGTAAGCTGAATGTGGATGTGGAACGAATCACCATTAGTGAAATAGCAAAGGGGGACTTCCAGGAGTTCATTCCTGTCAACGGAATCGTTATGCCTTTAACGACCATTTACCTGGATGCAATAGAAGGTGGCCGTGTAGATCGTAAATTTGTGGAAGATGGTGCTGCAATGAAAAAGGGTGATCCCATCTTGCAACTGGCCAATACCGATTTGGAATTGAGTTTGGCTAACCAACAAACTCAAGTATTTAACGTGCTGACGCAAATGCAGATTTCCCGCGACCAGGCTCAACAAAATACCATTTCTAAATTGAATCAAATGGCTGATGTGGACAACGGCCTGAAGGAAGCAGATCGGATCTATAAACTGAATAAACATTTATTTGAGCAAAAAGCGATCGGATTGCAGGAGTTTAAATCCTCAGAGAATGCTTACCAATACCAGGTCCGCCGGAAGAAATTAGCCATGCAAATCTTGAAGCAGGATACTGTGTCTACCCGCAAACAGCAGGATCAATCGGAAGAATCGTACACAAATATGAAGTCCACCCTTGCATTGATGCGTAAAAAGGTCGGCGACCTCATTGTAAGGGCTTCCGTAGATGGTCAGCTTACCTCCATGGATGCCGAAGTTGGACAGAATAAAAATAAAGGGGAACGGTTAGGGCAGATCGATGTTTTATCAGGCTATAAAGTCAAGGTTGACATTGACGAGCATTACCTTCCACGGATATATAACGGTCTGGCAGGCGATTTTTCCTTCGCCGACAAGACCTATAAGTTAACGATTAAAAAGGTATATACCCAAGTTACTAGTGGACGCTTTCAGGTGGATATGGCCTTCCAAGGGAAGGTACCTGCAGGAATTCGCCGGGGACAAACACTGCAAATCAGGCTTGCTCTAAGTGACGAAACCAAGGCCATATTGGTGCCCAAAGGAGGTTTCTATCAGCAGACCGGAGGAAATTGGATTTTTAAGGTAAGCGAAGACGGGAAAACAGCATACCGGACGGACATTCAGCTCGGCAGACAAAATCCGGAATATTATGAAGTGATGCAAGGTCTGAAGCCTGGCGATCGGGTGCTGACATCAAGTTATGAAACATATGGTGACATGCAGGAACTGATATTAAAAAAATAAGCTATAGATTATGATAAAAATTACTGATCTCGAAAAATTTTACCGTACAGAAGAAGTGGAAACTATTGCCTTAAATAAGTTATCCATGGAAATAAATACCGGAGAGTTTGTAGCTATTATGGGGCCTTCGGGTTGTGGCAAATCTACCTTACTCAACATATTGGGTATGCTTGACGACCCGGATGGTGGTAGTTATATGTTTAACGGTGCTGAGATCGCACACTTCACCGAGCGCAAACGTGCCAATCTGCGCAAACATAACCTAGGCTTTGTGTTTCAAAGTTTCAACCTGATTGATGAGCTGACCGTATTTGAAAATGTAGAGCTTCCTTTGATCTATACGAAAGTACCCGCCAAAGAAAGGCTGAGCAGAGTAGAGGCGGTGCTTGAAAAGATGCAGATCATGCATAGGAGGAACCATTATCCGCAGCAGCTTTCAGGGGGACAACAACAGCGTGTTGCTATAGCCCGGGCAGTAGTAAATAATCCCAAACTGATCCTGGCAGATGAGCCTACAGGTAACCTGGATAGTAGCAATGGTAATGACGTGATGGAGCTTTTAACAGACTTAAACGAGCAAGGTACCACCATCATTATGGTGACGCACTCGGAACATGATGCCCGATATAGTCACCGCATTATCCGTCTGCTGGATGGTCAGACTGTATTAGAAAATATCCTGATATAAATATTGGAAGTATGTGGAAAAGTTACCTTACCTCAGCTTTCCGGAGCTTTAAAAACAACAGGGGTTTTGCTGCAATTAATATTTTAGGTCTTGCTTTAGGCCTCACCGCCTTTTTATTAATCATATTTTACGTCAGCGATGAGCTAAGTTACGACCGGTTTAATACAAAGGCAGATCGGATCTATCGCGTGAATGAGGATCTTAAGTTTGGCAATAATGAGGTCTTTTACGCAGTGAGCATGGCTCCATTGGCTCAAGCATTGAAGGAGGATTTCCCGGAAGTAGAAAATGCAGTGCGTCTTAAAAATGCCTGGTCGGCGCGGATAAAAAAAGGAGATGTCACCATACGCGAAAATAAGCTGGCATTTGCGGATCCCTCACTTTTTCAGGTGTTTACTTTGCCGATGATTGAGGGAAATGCAGTTACAGCATTAAAGGAGCCCAATACGGTAGTGTTAACAGAGTCGACTGCCAGAAAGTATTTTAATAGTACTCAGGTGCTTGGTCGTACTTTACTGTTCGATGATCACCTGAATTATAAAGTAACAGGGGTGATCCGTGACCTCCCTAAAACTTCTCATTTTAACTTCGATTTTTTCCTTTCCATGTCATCGCTGGAGGAAAGCAGGGAGAATAAATGGTTGAGGAGTAACTTTAGTACGTATGTTTTATTGAAAGAAGGGGCTGATGTAAAGCAATTTGAAGGTGCCTTAAACGGTTTTTTGCAACGACATAGCGGTGCGGAAGTACAGGCCGAATTAAAGATGACTTATTCGTCGTTTGAAAAAAGCGGGAACTACTTCAGACTTAATTTAATACCTCTTAAGGATATTCATTTAAAGTCAAACCGGACAGGAGAACTTGGACCTAACAGCACCGTTCAATACGTATATATATTTTCGGCAATAGCCTTTTTTATACTCCTTATCGCTTGTGTTAATTTTATGAATCTGGCAACTGCACGTTCTGCTAACCGGGCAAAGGAAGTAGGGGTACGTAAGGTTTTGGGTTCATCGCGCAGCTATCTCATCGCGCAGTTTTTAACCGAGTCAATACTGGTAACCTTTATGGCAGCGGTACTTGCATTTGGCGCAGCTTTGTTTTTATTGCCTTTATTTAACCAGCTATCAGGTAAAGAAATGGCTGTTTCCGCTCAGTCGTTTATCTGGCTGCTTCCCTTATTTATAGGTTTGGTATTACTGATTGGTGTATCAGCGGGTGCCTATCCGGCATTTTTCCTATCCGCCTTTCAACCTATTCAAGTATTGAAAGGAAAGCTTTCCACCGGATTTAAAGCATCCGGATTAAGAAATTTTCTAGTGGTCTTTCAATTCTCCATCTCGATCTTTTTAATTATTGGCACCCTGGTGATTTACAAACAGCTGAACTATATCCGGACCAAGAACCTGGGGTATAACCGCGATCAGGTAGTTATTGTACAGAATTCTTATGAGCTGAATGATCAGGCCAAACTGTTTAAGCAGGAAGTAAAACGTCTGCCTGGTGTGTTGAATGCCACGCTAACTGGTTATTTACCTACCTCAAACTGGCATAATACTGCCATGTTTTATAAAGATGCCTCGCTGGATTCAAAACGATCTTTATTTCCGGAAACATGGGGTGTAGATGAAGATTATATTGATGCTTTGGGCATGACGATGGCATCAGGACGGAGCTTTTCTAAAGATATGCTGACGGATTCATCGGGTATTATTATTAATGAATCGGCAGCTAAGTTTCTGGACTTGAAAGAGCCTCTAAATAAAACTTTATTCAAGTCAAATGGGGGCGAGCGCACTGAATCGAATACAAAAGCTTACCATATCATTGGCGTAGTGAAGGATTTTAATTTTAGTTCTTTACGGGATAATATTGGTCCGGTTGTCCTGTTTCTGGATGCAAACAATGGCGCGTTGAGTATCCGTGTAAAAACTACAGATCTAAAAAAAGTAATGGCGCAAATTGAACAGACCTGGAAATCTATTTCTCCTAACGTGCCAATTAGTGTGTCGTTTATGGATCAGGATTTTGATGCTACCTATCGTTCCGAACAACGGATAGGGAGGCTGTTCATACTGTTTACCACCTTGGCGATCAGCATAGCTTGTCTGGGTTTATTCGGTCTGGCTGCCTTTGCAGCAGAGCAGCGCAGCAAAGAGATCGGGATCCGCAAAATACTCGGTGCTTCGGTACCGGTCATCGTGCGTATGTTATCTGTAGATTTCCTGAAGCTGGTCGTACTGGCAATCGTGATCGCTTCTCCGCTAGCCTGGTTTCTGATGTATAAATGGTTGCAGGATTTTGCGTATCGGGTTCAGATCCAGTGGTGGATTATTGCTATTGCCGGTATTGCAGCGCTGCTAATTGCTTTCCTGACGATCAGTTTTCAATCGGTAAAAGCAGCATTAAGTAATCCGGTAAAAAGTTTAAGGTCTGAATAAAGCATTTGGAATTCGACTGTTTATAAATATTTCGGTTTATCTATATTAAAATATACAATCATGTTTAGAAATTATCTTAAAATCGCCTGGCGTAATCTGATGAGGCATAAGGGTTACTCGGCAATTAACATAGCGGGCCTTACTGTAGGGATAGCGGCATGCTTGCTTATTTACATCGTGGTGCAGTACGAAACGAGTTTTAATAAGCAAAATAAAAACTACAGAAATATATATCATATCGTTACACAATCTGTTCAGGGTAATGATGTTTCTTACACTCCTGGTATAACAGTTCCAGCGGTCCCTGCTTTGCGCACGGATCTGCCTGAGGCGACAATTGCTGCTATGGATGTTAGTTACGGGAGTCAGATTACGATTCCTGCTGGTAGCGGTCATGCCGATAAAAAGTTTATTGAACATAGTGGCGTCGTCTTTATTGAGCCACAGTATTTCGACCTGTTTGATTCGGAATGGATCGCTGGAAACAAAGCAGTACTGGCCGAGCCGAACATGGTAGTGATTGATAAAAGTACGGCTATTAAGTACTTTGGCGACTGGCAGCATGCAGAAGGGAAGTTCCTTAAAATGGATAACCTGATCGATTTGAAAATAGCTGGTGTAATTGAAGATGTGGTGTCGAATAGTGATTTTCCATTTAAAGTGCTGGTATCTTATGTCACTTTAAAAAATTATCCCAATAACTACAATTACTCGGACGAGTGGGGAAGTAATAGCAGTAATCATCAAGTGATGCTGCTGATGCCTCCGGGCGAGTCAATAGAAAGTGTAAATGCCAGGCTAAAAGTGTTTTCTAAAAAGCATTATACATTTGATATAAGAGGAACTTTCAATTTTTTACAGCCGCTAAGCGACCTTCATTTTGATACCCGGTTTGGCAACACTACGGGTGATCATATAACCTCGAAAGCAACCTTATTTACCCTGTCCTTTATTGGCGTACTGATCATCATAATGGCCTCGATTAATTTCATTAATTTGACTACAGCGCAATCTGTAGGCCGTTCGAAAGAGGTAGGGATTCGTAAGGTGTTGGGCAGTAGTCGCAAGCAACTCGTTTTTCAGCTTTTAGGTGAGACTACCATGATTGTAGTTACGTCGGGTTTTTTAGCACTCATTGTAGCGAAACTCGCATTGCCCTATCTGGAAAATATTTCAAGTGTTCCAAAAACGATGGGCTTATTAAGTGCCGGCAGTGTATTGTTTTTGATCAGTACGCTGATTTCTGTAGTGGTGCTATCAGGAATTTACCCTGCGTTGATTTTATCCGGCTTTAAGCCTGTGCTGGCTATTAAAAATAAGATCACTGCGGCATCTATTGGGGGAGTTCCACTTCGAAGAGGTTTAGTTGTAGCTCAATTTGCCATTTCGCAGTTACTGATCATTGGCACCCTGGTAGCCCTGAACCAAATGAACTTTGTGAATAGTGCTGACCTTGGTTTTAACTCCTCAGCGGTACTTGTTATTCCGGGATATACCGATAGTTTGAGCTTGCAAAAAATGGGTCAGTTCAAACAGCAGCAGCTCCAGAAACCACAGGTTAAGTCAGTGAGTTTTATTTCGGACGCGCCATCTTCGGATAATAACTGGGCCAGTAATTTCTATTTTGATCAGGCTCCTGATGATGTTGATTTTACTGTATTCCTGAAGGCCGGAGATGCTGATTATTTTAAAACGTTCGGATTGCAGTTTGTAGCCGGCGGAGGGTATGCGCCAAGTGATACAATTAATCAGATGGTCGTGAATGAAACTCTTATTAAAAAATTAGGAATAAAAAATCCAAAAGCTGCTCTTGGTAAGACCTTGCGGATAGGTGGTCGTGGAGTCTGGGCACCTATTGTTGGTGTGGTAAAGGATTTTAAAACCAACTCACTCCGCGAAGAAGTGAAACCTATCATCATTGCTCCCGGTAAGAGAGTTTTATCGCTTGCTGCTATTAAAATTCAAACCGGATCGCTCACTCAAACGGTTGCTGAAATTCAGAAGTTATGGGAAAAAACCTACCCTGAATATGCGTATAACGGCTACTTTGTCGATGAACGCATCGCACAGTTTTATAAGCAGGAAAATCAGTTGGCGTTGATATACAAGTTATTTGCGGGAGTTGCCATTTTTATATCTTGTCTGGGACTTTATGGTCTGGTTTCATTTATGGCTGTTCAACGTACCAAAGAAGTAGGGATCCGTAAGGTACTTGGTGCTTCAGTAGGCAGTATTGTTTATTTGTTTTCCAAGGAGTTCCTCATTCTTCTGAGTATTTCGTTTCTAATCGCGATGCCTATCGGGTGGTATATGATGAATGGCTGGTTGCAGAGCTTTGTATACCGGATCGATTTAGGTGCTGGTGTTTTTCTGGCAGCAATACTATTGTCTGTGTTTATTGCAGGTTTAACTTTTGGTTATAAAGCTATTACGACTGCATTGGTCAACCCTATAAAAAGTCTTCGAAGTGAATAATTTTAAATCTATAGCTGCTATGCTTTCATTACAACATCTTTCTAAATACTATCAAGCCGGTGGCAACAAAACCTTTGTCCTCAATGACCTGAGTCTTGATGTAGATGAGGGCGAATTTGTGTCCATTATGGGACCTTCGGGATCAGGAAAATCTACCTTGTTAAACATTATTGGTCTATTGGATGAACCATCGGAAGGGTACCATTATTTTGCCGGAGAGGCGGTGCATCTGTTAAAAGAGAAACAGCGTTCGGCAATGAGCAGAGGGTATATGGGTTACGTATTTCAGGCCTATCACTTAATCGATGAGTTGACGGTGTACGAGAACATTGAAACTCCCTTAATTTATCAGAATATAAAGGGCTCGGAGCGCAAAGCACTGGTTGCTGATATCCTGGATCGTTTTAATATCGTAGGTAAAAAGGATTTGTTCCCCTCGCAACTATCCGGGGGACAACAGCAATTGGTAGGTATCGCACGTGCGTTAATAGCCAAGCCTAAATTGTTACTGGCCGATGAGCCTACCGGGAACCTGAATTCCAAACAAGGAGACGAAATAATGGAGCTTTTTCTAAAGTTAAACAGGGAGGATGGTGTTACTATTATTCAAGTGACGCATTCAGAGAAAAATGCGGAATACGGGAACCGTATTATCAACCTTTTAGATGGCAAAATTGAATCATCACGGGTTTTAAATCATCAATAACATGTATTCTTTTCGCGCGATATGCACTGCTTTTATTGTTGCTATTTCTTTTGTGGCTTATGGCCAGACAGACTCCATTTTTACTTTGCAGCAGTGTGTGGACATTGCTGTGCGGAATAATCTGCAGGTAAAGCGGACGGAACTGGATATGGAAACCAGTCGCATTTACTATAACCAGGCCAGGGAAAATCTTTTGCCTACGTTAAACGGTACCGTGAACCATTCAGTAAGTACGGGACGGGATCCTTTTAGTAATGGTTCCTCTTCGAGTCAGTCTATTAACGCCGCAGATTATAATTTAAACGCAGGAATAGTTTTGTTCAACGGACTGTCGCTACAGAGTAGTATCCGGCAAACGGCATTGGCTTTTCAGGCGGGTAAGATGGATTTTCAGCAAGCGAAGGATAATATTACTTTGAACGTGATTACGGCTTATCTGCAGGTTCAAAGTAATACGGATCTGTTAAGTCAGGCGCTCGCTCAGGCAGATGTTTCAAAGAAACAGACAGAGCGGTTGGAGATTTTAAATAAAGATGGGGCAGTGAAACCCTCTGAATATTACGATGTGAAAGGGCAGTATGCAACAGACCGGTTGACACTGGTAGATGCCCGCAATACCTTAGCGGTTTCTAAACTCAGTCTGTTGCAGTTGATGAATGTGCCTTATCAAAGTACCATTCAGTTACAACGGTTAAATGCAGAGCAGTTACCTGGTAAATATGATACACCTGTTAACACTATTTACAATACGGCCTTATCTGATCTGGCATTGGTGAAGGCGGCGGTTTTAAGGAGGGAGAGTACGGAGAAACAAGTGAAAGCAGCGAGGCAAGCTATGTTTCCTGTGCTGTCTTTGCAGGGCGGGATCGGTACGCGGTATTCAAGTGCTGCAAGTCTGACTAATTCTGCCGATTCTAGTTCTGTGAATTCGGGTTCCTATGTAATTAGCGGTACGGGGCAAAGGCAGCCGGTTAGTTATACTCAATATGGTTCTCTTAAATATAAGTATTACGACCAGCTGAAAAATAGTTACAATACGCAGGTAAGTTTAGGTTTAAGCATTCCTTTTCTTAACTTTTTTCAAAATAGAAACCGTGTTGCGTTGGCAAAGATCAGTCTGCTGGATGCCAAGTATACTGAAGAAAATACAAAGATTCAGTTGAAGCAAAATGTGGAACAGGCCTACCTGAATATGAATGCAGCTTACGAGCGTTACCAGGTGTTAACGGAACAGGTTACTGCGTTTTCGGAATCTTTTCGTACAGCGGAGATCAGGTTTAATGCAGGGGTATTGAATTCAGTGGATTTTGTTGTGGCAAAAAATAATATGGACAGGGCAAATACGAATCTGATTAGTTCAAGGTACGATTATTATATCCGCACTAAAATTCTGGATTATTACCAGGGTAAACTGGCATTGTAATAAGTGTTTTATTTGAAAAATGTATAAGAAGCAGGAATGTATAGGATGCAGTATTCAGTATGATTTTAGATGGTAAACTTAATCAGGACAGTTAAAGTATCTTCATGTAAATTGAAGCTGGTGCATCATAGGCATCTTCTGTAATGACCAATTCATTGTTTTTTATAGTATAATAGGTTGAGATGGAAAAAGGATCATTGTTGTTGAATGCAATCTTGTAAGCTTCCTTTTGAGTGATTTTAGTATTGTACTTGTAAAGAGTATAAGTGCCCTCATTTATAAGTTCTCCATCTTGAAATCTTTTAAACTCGTTGGCACTAAACTGAATATATGTTCCATTTCCGGCAGGTAGTTCACTAACAATTCCTGTCTGTCCGTTTACTGTTTCCCTTAGTTCCCAGTTCCCTTCTAAATTGGGAAGTGTCTCTTTGTCTTTAGCACAACCCAGGAGAGCGGTTATTACAAATACTAAAAGTACATTTAGCTTGAATAGCTTATTCATGTTAAGGTTATAAGACGTGATTGTTCTTTTATGAATTGACTCTTCTAAAAAGATTAGGTACTAATTTCTCTTCTCCAAATATACTCATGGTAGTTGGTTTTTATTATTATATTCGGTAACTGATTATAAATACCAAATATTCCTCAAATCATTAAGTATGAAAGAGAACCGTCGTGATTTTATAAAAAAAAGCGCTTCACTAGCTGCAGCTTTATCTCTGGGAGTGACGGCTGCATCTGCTGCTGCTATCCAGCAGATTGTTCTTGAAAAAACGAAAGCTAACCCTGTACCTCAGATTTATATCCGCGATGCAGGAATGCAGCTGTGTGAAGCTTATTTTTCAGGAATGGATGAGCATAAGATGGCTTTAACCAGGCAAATGGATGTGTTAGGTGCGGTTGGTGGAATTAACATGAAACTGGTTGCTGCAGATGCGAAGCCCTGGGAGTATAATTCAATTAAGGCTACGGTTGATGCCTGGGAAAAGGTGGGGATGAAGCTGCGCGTTATTGAGGGGCCGCCTTCATTAGGTGAAAAGACGAAGCTCGGTCTGGATGGTCGGGATGAGGAGATTGCCAACTTCATCACCTTCATGAAAAATCTTTCTAAAGCAGGAATTGACACTATATGTTACAACTGGATGCCTGTGGTAAGCTGGTTTCGTACCAGTATGGATAAACCAGGACGGGGTGGTGCCTTGATGACTGCATATGATTATGAGGACAGCAAAAATTTACCATTAACGCCTTATGGTGCAGTTTCCAAGGATTCGCTATGGAAGAACCTGGAATATTTCTTAAAGGCTGTAGTGCCTGAGGCAGAAAAGGCTGGGATAAAGCTGGCCATGCATCCTGATGATCCACAGGTAGATAGCATCAAAGGGATCTCAAGGATTATGACTACTGTTCCTAATTTCGATAGGATGCTTAAGTTGTATCCTAGTCCGAATAACGGAATTACCATGTGTCAGGGTAACTTTTCTTTAATGGGGGTTGATATTCCTGCCACAGTAAAGCATTTCGGAAAGGAAAAGATCCACTTTGTGCATTTCAGGAATGTTCGGGGAAGTAAATTCAAGTTTGAAGAGACCTTTCATGATGAGGGCCAGATTGATATGTACAAAGCCATGGAGGCCTATTATGATATAGGTTTTAAAGGGCCGTTGCGCCCGGATCATGTGCCGACTATGGATGGGGACAGCAATGCTTTCCCCGGTTACAGTACCATGGGAATCCTTTATGCAATAGGTTATATCAGGGGATTAATGGATGCTGTTGTGCGGAATAAAGCATAATCTTCTTCGGTATCAATATCGATATCGCCTTTTGGAAAAGGTATTGTGGCTACATCGTGTTCGTTTTGCTTCACCAATTTCTTGGCGCCTTCCTCTCCTGTAAGTTGAAGTAATGCATTGAAGTAATGATGATCAAATAAAACAGGTGTTCCAATGGTATTGGAATAGCTACAAGCCACAATGCCTTTTCCTGAATCTGTTTTCATTTTGATTAAGTTCAGCAATAGGTAAGCTGTTATAAATGGCTGATCGCATACGGCGATAATAACACCTTTAATGTCACTATTGAGCAGTATTAAATGTGAGAGGCCTGCAACTATACTTGAAGCCATACCTTGCTGCCATTGGTCATTATGTATAATCTCAATTTCTTTTTGAAGGATAGGAGCTGCTATTTCATCCGAAAAAGCTCCTGTAATCAGTATAATCGGATGTAAATTAGCTTTGATAGCTTCATCTGTAATATGTTGGAGCAAGGTTTTATCCTGGTACGGCAGCAGTTGCTTTGGGCGGCCTAAGCGGGATGAACTTCCTGCTGCAAGAATTAGTATACCCGTATCCATCATTGCGCTATTTTCATGGTGTTTGAAGGTGTTTCAATTACCTGGTTATGGATCGGCTGTTTCTTTTCTCTTAAGGATATTCCTGATTGACCCGTAAGTATAGATTTGATTTCAGCCACTATTGAAAGCGCTATTTCTTCTGGGGTTTCGGCCCCAATATCTAAACCTACAGGACCATGAACAGCGGCAAGATGTTGTTCGTTTAATGCCTGCCCATTAGCTTTTATTTCTTCAAGCATCCGGTCTAACTTTTTAGCCGGACCAAGTGTGCCAATATAACGACAATCATGTTGCAGTAATTGTGCTAACAGGGAGAGGTCATAGTTATAATTATGCGTCATTAGTACAAATACGGTTTGTGCATCGGTGTTTACTTTTGATAAAACTTCTTCGGGTTTGACTACCAGAACTTGGTCTGCTTTATTAAATCGCTCCAAGGTAGCATGCGTAGGTCTTCCATCCAAAACAGTAGTATGCCAGCCTAATAATGTGGTCATCTCTACTAAAGGTATAACATCATTTCCCGCTCCGGCTATGACAACGGCAACTGGGGGACTGATATATTCAATAAAGGCATCCATCATTTGATCCTCGATATAGTACTTTTTTAAGGAGGATAATTTTGTCTTCATGGCATTTTGTAGGTCAAATAGGAGGTCCAGCTGCAAGTGGATAGGCAGTGAACTATGTATTTTGTCCTGCCTGAATAGTAAACTGGTACCCGTTTGTTCTGTTTGTTTCAATGAAAATAGGGTGACCAATACCGCATCTTTTCTTGCTTTAATTAGTTCTTGCAGTAGTTGAATGGCATTGTTCTCTTGTGCAGGATCTATAGGTTCAAACAAAATATGTACAATTCCATTGCAGCCTAACTGAACACCAAATTTTGCATCATCTTCATCAGTGGTATCATAAGTAACCAGTTTGTTTTTTTGCTCTGAAATAGCGAGTAAAGCCTTGCGTAATGCATCACCTTCCAAACAACCTCCACTTATAGCGCCTGTTAACTGGCCTTCATCGGTAATCAGCATCCTGGCACCGGGTCTGCGGTAAGAAGATCCTTCCACTTGTACGATAGTAGCCAGGGCAGTCATCTTTCCTTCTTTATGTGCTAGGCCATAAGCTTTTAAAATATCCCTGATTTCTTTCATCTTTTAGCGGTATGATGTATTAACGGAAATTAAACGACTTTAATACCCTTTTGTTTACCTATGAGCAAAATTCATTAAACCAGAGTAAAGAGTCAAATTGCATTGGGAATTGTTTAATCTTTTACCCTGTCGCATGGTATATAGATTTCCTGCTGTTGCCGGCGTATGTTTTCTGTTTCGTGGTGCTGATTGCCAGATCGTATGATCAGGATAATCCTGTGAGACCGGCTGTTTGAAAGATCTTCAAATCAAGAGAATGGTTACGCTTTTGTACAATGATTTAATTTTTTCTTCAGTTGAAAATTCGCAATTTGGCAGAATTGAAATTAGTTTTATCATCAGTTCTAACCTTGGTTTTTTGATTAACTGGATTAGAGATTATCAGATTGCGTATTTAAATTAACAGATCAACAAAAATGAATACAACTAAAATAGGATTTATAGGCCTTGGAATAATGGGTGCGCCCATGTCCTTAAATTTAATTAAAGCAGGGTTTTCGGTAGCCATTTACAATAGAACCAAGGCAAAAGAAGAAGCTTTGAAAGCGGAGGGAGCGTCAGTAGCTTCTTCACCCGCTGCTTTAATGCAAGAAAATGAAGTGATCATTATTATGGTGACTGATGATGAAGCAATCAAACACCTTTTTACAGATGAAAATGGTCTTCTTTCCGCAAACGTTTCTGCTAAAACTATTATTAACATGAGCACAGTTTCTCCCGTAATTAGTAGAGAAATGGCTGTATTGTGCAAACAACAAGGAAATGAATACATCGATGCACCCGTTTCAGGAAGTGTAAAACAAGCTGAGAGTGGTCAGTTGGTTATTATGGTGGGTGGAGAAAGAAGTGCCTTCGGACAAGTTAAACCTATTCTGAATTATCTGGGTAAGCTGACCCTTTTTGTCGGGAGTCATGGTGCGGGCAATACCGCTAAGCTGGCTATCAATACCTTATTGGCAATTCAGGCTCAGGGACTTGCTGAAGCTACTGTGTTTGCACGTGATAAGGGAATTGAATTAGAGGATCTGTTTAAGATGATCAATAATAGTGCAATAGGCAGTACTTTTATAAAAATTAAGAGTAATCTGATTCTTGAAGAAAATTATCGGCCTGCATTTGCTTTAAAAAACATCGTAAAAGATTTGCGCCTGGCTAAAGCAGAAGGTCTTAATTCTCCTTTGGCCAATGCTGCATATGACACTTTTCAGCAGGCAGAACCTACTTATGGCGAGGAAGACATTATTGCTGTAATCAAACAGATTGACCATCGGTAAATTGAAGTTCTGACATAATGTATTTAAAATTGAGGTTATGGAATTAATTTAAAACATAACAGCTGATAATTGTTATTTCAATGCATGGCCCACATTTGTATGAAACACCAATGTGGATGTTCTAACCTATTGAAAGGCTTATAAAATACCGGCTATCTGTTTTTTATAAGCTTCATTATCCATAATTCTCAGAAAAATGAAAACGTACGATGCTATCATTATAGGTTCAGGTCAGGGTGGTACTCCACTAGCAAAGAAGCTGGCAAAGGCAGGATGGAAAACAGCTCTTATTGAAATGCAATATATAGGAGGGACTTGTGTCAATGTAGGTTGTACACCTACTAAAACCATGATTGCATCAGCAAAAACAATATATACAATCATGCAGGCTCATTTCCTTGGAGTAGAAGCAGAGCTAAAAAGTGTGGACATTGCTGCAATCCTTAAAAGGAAATCAGGAGTAGTTGATGTTTTTAGGGATGGCGCTCAAAAAGGAGTAGAGGAGACAGAGAACCTGGAATTAATATGGGGAAAGGCTGCTTTTACTGGTAAAAATGAATTAAATGTCATGCTGAATAGTGGTGGATCAGAAATGATATCGGCCCCCAAGATCATTATTTCTGCAGGTGCTCATAGTGCTATTCCTAAGATTCCGGGAATTGAAGATAGTGGCTATTTAACTTCAGCTTCTCTCATGGAACTAACGGAAATACCAAAGCATCTGTTGATTTTAGGAGCCGGTTATATAGCTCTTGAATTCGGTCAGATGTACCGGCGATTTGGTTCCCAGGTAACTATAGTGGAACAGGGAGATCGTATTTTGGTTAAAGAAGATGAGGATGTAAGTCAGACCGTTCTTGAATTTCTGGAGCAGGAAGGGATACGGGTAATTTGTAAGTCTGGAGTAAGCAAAATAGATAACCAGGAAGATCATCTTCTGGTATCTTTAAAAGATGGTCAGGAACTGCCGGTAAGTCACCTTTTAGTCGCTGCCGGAAGAACTCCTAATACATCAGACCTCAACCTGGGAAAGGCAGGTGTGGCAGTAACTGAAAAAGGACATATTCAGGTTAATGAGTTTTTAGAAACATCAGCAGAGGGAATCTATGCCATTGGTGATATTAAAGGCGGTCCTCAGTTTACTCATATTGCTTATAACGATTACATCATACTTGCACAGAACCTGCTGGAAAACAAACAGATTACAACCAACCGGATCGTACCCTACTGTATGTTTACCGATCCACAATTAGGGCGGGTTGGTATAACAGAAACAGAGGCGCGGAATAAAGGGCTAAATATTAAAGTGGCCTGTCTGCCGATGTCTAAAGTAGCCCGTGCCATTGAAGTGGGGGATCAAAGGGGTTTCATGAAAGCTGTGGTTGATGCCGACAGCGGACAGATTCTTGGTGCTGCAATTATTGCAGAAGATGGAGGGGAAATCATGTCTGTATTACAAATGGCTATGCTTGGTAAAATTCCCCATCAACAAATCAGAAAGATGATCTTTGCTCATCCATTATACTCCGAGTCGCTTAATAATCTATTTTTAACGCTTAAAGAGTAAATTTTTCCGAATTTTATTAATTTGCACTTGGAGAAATTCAACTCTTTAAATCTGCTCGTTCAGGCTATTTGAACTTTGCTTGCAAAGCTTTGTTAGATTATTCAAATTTAATTTAACAAGGCTTTATGAACCTTTGCTTCCCATTTTATCTATTTTCTACTAATCAAAACTTCAGGTTTTTATTGATCCAGATATCTCTTTAAATCAGATATCGATTGAATCTGTAATTCGGATGATTGCTGACGGCGCATCATCAGGGCGTACGTATTGTTAAACCCGATTGGCTTCAACCATTTCATTTGAAACGTTTTGTCAAACTCCTGTTTCACAAAGTTGTACGTACTACCATTGCTTTTCGTCACCCTGCTCAGTGTTTGTTTAGACGGATGCAGCAATACCAGCAGGCCTGTTCCTGTATATTCCGGATAAAAGTCTATTTCATTATTTTTCAATGCATTAAAACAGATTTGAGTTCCTCCTAAGCCGGTCTTAGAATAAACATTTAAGCGTGTATTTCCCCTGATCAGCATCCCATACATGGCAGCAAGAATATATTGTTCGCCAAAGATCTTGGAGCCAATCCGAACGGTTTGAGATCCAGCAGGTAAAGGGTTCCTCCATAGTTTAGCCTTGACCAGAAAATCTTTAGCTACCTGTTGAGGCGACTGATGGAGATAATCTACCCGATAGTTCAGGTCAGTCATGATTGAATCGTTAATTCTGCCGGCAAGTAAGTTTAATACTTTTTCTAACTCCGGAAACTTAATTAAGGCCTCATTTCGAACCAGGGGAGCGGCATAATAAGGGGGGAATATTTTCTTATCATCCTTTAAAATGACCAGATTATAGGCCTTCAATCGGCCATCTGTTCCGTAACCACTGATCACATCCAGCTTTTTATCAAAAGCAGCCTTATACATCACCGCATCACTGATCACAACCGGTTTAATATCCAGTTTATAAATAGATTTTAAGCCCAGATCGCCATCCGTTCTTCCCATGAATTCAGGTGTGAAACCTGCTTTTAACTTAAGATCCTGAGTTCCAGAAAAGAAATAGGATGAAGTGGCAGCAATGCAGATTAGAGGTATCAGCCAAAGGGCGAACCTTAACTTTTTTAAATCGATATGCTGCACCAGGGAAAGTAGGAAATCGAGTAGGATGGCCAGCAGGGCAGAAGGAATAGCCCCAGCAAGAATCATATTAACGCTATTTAACGCAATCCCTCCAAAAATAAACTCACCTAATCCCCCTGCAGCAATGTAGGCAGCCAGTGTGGCAACCCCCACATTGATTACCGTTGCTGTACGAATCCCAGCCATGATTACCGGGAAGGCAAGAGGGAGTTCAATCTTCCACAATACCTGCCAATGGTTCATACCCATAGCTACCGCGGCCTCTTTAATACTTGGATCAATGCCTGTAATGCCGGTATATGTGTTCCGTATAATGGGTAACAGGGCATAAAGGAATAAGGCGGTAATGGCAGGCAACCAGCCGATACCCAACAAAGGGATCATAAATCCAAGTAAGGCAATGCTGGGAATGGTTTGCAATACACCGCTAATGCCTAGAACGAATGGAGATGCAGCAGGTTTCCTTGCGATCCAGATTCCTAATGGGAGAGCGATTAACAAGGCCAGGAATAAGGAGATGAACGTCAGGCCAATATGTTCCAGTGTCTGTTGGATTAGCTTATCATGCTGCTGAATCATGAATTGCCAAAGGTTTTGCTGTTCCATCAGGCAAGTGTGTTTTTATAGGTAGTAAATGCGTGTATTAATGAACCATGATCGGCATATTTTAGCCTTCCACCCGAATCTTTAATGACTAGTAAGGTCTTTCCAATGGTATTCAGCTTTTCAAAAGCCTGCCAAAGGTTCTCTTCAGGGGAAACAGGAATAAGGTCTTGTACAAAAGTGTGTGTCTCAGGCAGCCAGCGGAAAAGCTTATGCAGAGTCGTATTTTGATACTCTAACAGCAGTTGCTGCTCTTTAAAAAAGCCGGAAACAAAAGCAGAGGCAGGTTTAAATAATAATTCATCAGGACTCCCTTGTTGTACAATCTGTCCTCTATCCATCAGACAAATCTTATCAGCTAACTCAAAAGCCTCCTGCACATCATGGGTAACGAGAACAATTGTTTTGTCTTTAAACTCATCCAGTTGGGCGATATCCTTTTTGATACTTGCACGGGTTATGGGATCAAGTGCCCCGAAAGGTTCGTCCATTAATAGAATAGACGGTTCTGCAGCCAAAGCTCTGGCCAGTCCTACTCGTTGTTGCTGACCGCCACTCAGCTGATGCGGATAAATGGAGTAATGTTTGTCCGGCGAAAGATGAAGTTTTTCCAACAACTCCATACATCTGTGCCTGATTTTATCCTTATCCCAACCCAGCAAACGAGGGACTACGGCAATATTCTCCGCTACAGTGAAATGAGGGAATAGGGCAATATTCTGCAAGACATAACCTGTTTTCTTTCTGTAAACCTCAGGTTTCATCTTGTGGGTATTGACCTCATCCAACCATACCTCACCACTATCCGGATGAATCAGATCGTTGATCATTTTGAGTGTAGTGGTCTTGCCACAACCACTGGTGCCCAATAGGACCATGTTTTGTCCTTTTTCTATGGCGAAAGAAATATCCGATACAGCAGGAATCTTATTGTAAAGTTTAGTAAGCTTTTCTACTCTGATCATCTCAATCGCTTTCAACGTATAACCTAAAGTAGTGATTAATGTTGGAATGATCTGAAGAAGTAATTATAAGCAACATCATAAAGCTCCTGCTGCATCAAACGGCTATATCATATGATTGCATCAAATGTATGCTCCGAATAGACTCTTTGAGTGTACTTATCAAATGAATCCTTCACACGGAGGCATCTACGAACCTTAACTATAACTGCTGCTTTCTGCTAATTCCTTCACTTTGTCTAGTGCTTTAGGCCATGTCAATTGCATATATTCCTTAAAATCATCTGTGATATCCATGTCAATCAGCAATTCGGTCCTTTCATTTTCAGTGTTGAGGGTATAGTTTTCCAGAGCACCCACCCAAGTCTCATTGTCAGGGTTATTTAAGTCCTCAACCCCATTCTTGACAGATCCTAAATGTTTAATGGACATGAATTTATTAGGTATATTTTCCTCAATGGTGGAAATCATGCCATTATCATTTCCATCTAAAAACAACACTATGCTTCCCTTTTTCCAATCTGTTTTAGCCTTTGAGCCCTCGGCAAAAGGAGCGGTCCACAAAGGATAAGTTACATCACTCCATAGAATATTCCTTATTTTTTCAGGTGATGAATTAATGGAGATTTTAAACGCTTGTCTTTCCATGACTTTAAATATTAGATTTACTGAATTGATGGTTTGTGTTTTAAAACATAACCCAAATATCGAGTTCTAATAGGAAACCCAGACGGGTTGATTACGACATAATTGAGGGTTATTTAGGATAAACCAGCCATTCTATTATAAATACATGATAATAATCCTAATTTAGTCCTCATGATTAACCTGTACCTCAAGCAACTCGTTTTTGTTTTTGTACTGTTTACCTGTTGCTCCTCTGTTTTTGCTCAGGATTTTACTATTCTGGATAAAAATACAATAGCCAGTATTGTGTACGACTCAAAAGGTCCGAAGCTCGATTCCATTACCGCGACCCTATTGCAACAGGATATTAAACGTGTTACCGGATTTCAAACTCAAGTTCTTACCGATCTTTCTAAAGTAAACGGCAATGTAATTGTAATAGGCGATGTTCATTCATCCCTTATCCGCAAGCTGTTGCCGGCAGCGTCAACTTTAATTCAAGGACTAAAAGATAAATGGGAGTGTTATGGATTAACTATTTTAACTAATCCGCTTAAAAATATACCGAAAGCATTGATCGTTGCAGGAAGTGATGCCCGGGGAACGGCTTATGGCGTATTCAGCATATCAGAAAAGATAGGCATTTCTCCCTGGTATTGGTGGGCAGATGTAGCTGTAAAGCCTCAAACAGACCTTATTGTACATACCGCTGATTTTTTATCAGCAACTCCCTCCGTTAAATATCGGGGGATCTTTCTAAATGATGAAGATTGGGGACTACAACCTTGGGCGGCAAAAACCTTTGAACCCGAAACAGGTGACATTGGTCCCAAAACGTATGCTAAAATCTTTGAACTTTTACTCCGGTTAAAAGCAAACCTGATCTGGCCAGCCATGCATCCCAGTACCAAAGCCTTTTATCACTACCCAGGCAATCAAAAAATGGCTGCAGATTACAGCCTTCTTATCGGTTCGTCACATGCAGAGCCGATGTTAAGAAATAATGTAGACGAGTGGGATAAAAATCATGGTGCATTTAACTATATCACCAACAAAGAAAACGTGTATAATTATTGGGAGCAGCGGGTTAAAGAAAGTAGTGCCAATGAAGCTGTATATACGCTGGGAATGCGTGGCGTTCATGATAGTGGTATGGAAGGAATAAAAAGTGTTCAAGATGCTGTTCCCCTGTTGCATCAAATCTTTAAAGATCAGCGGGGAATGCTGACTAAAAACCTGCATAAAGACATCAAGGAAATCCCCCAGGTTTTTACCGCCTATAAGGAAGTGCTTGAAATATATGATGCTAACCTTCAGTTACCTGGAGATGTTACCCTGGTTTGGCCGGATGACAACTATGGTTATATCCAGCGGCTCAACAGTGAAAAAGAAGAAAATCGTTCCGGAGGCTCAGGAATCTATTACCATGCCTCTTATTGGGGTAGGCCACATGATTATTTGTGGCTTAGCAGTACACATCCTGGATTAATTAGAGAGGAAATGATGAAGGCTTACATGACTGGATCTGACCGTTTATGGGTACTGAATGTAGGCGATATTAAACCACTGGAATACAATATCCAGTTTTTTCTCGATATGGCTTATCAGGCCGAACCTTTTAAAGACAGTGATTATAGCCGGAGGCATCTCAACAATTGGGTAGAAGGAATCTTTGGAAAAGAACATTCAAAGGAGATCAGCAGTACTCTTTGGCAGTATTACGACCTCGCGTTTGAACGTAAACCTGAATTTATAGGATGGAGTCAAACGGAGCCTACCACTAAAACGTCTAATACCGGTTACAATCATTTTTATTATGGCGACGAAGCTCAACGTCGTATAGACAGCTATCAAAAGATTGAAACAGTAGTAAAAAAGCTACGTCCGCAAATAAGTTCAGCTGATTCTGATGCATACTACCAGCTTGTTTATTACCCTGTCGTTGGCGCTTCCCTAATAAATAAAAAGTTCCTTTATAAGGATAAAAGTGTTTTATATGCGAAGCAAAATCGCTTAAGTTCAGTATATTATGAGCGATTGTCTCAAGAAGCATACACTGGTATAGTAAAAGAGACAGCCTACTATAACCATCAATTATCCAGTGGAAAATGGAACAATATGATGTCTATGCAGCCACGCAATCTTCCTGTTTATTTAAAACCTGAATTTCCCCCTGTATCGATAAACAAATCTGCGGTGTGGAATCTATCCCCTGAAGGATATATCAAGAGCGATTCTTCGCTAAACAAGGCAAAAAACAACATATTTACTCTTCCGGAATTTAATCAGCTAACAGATAAAAAGTATTTTATCGATTTGTATTTAAGTGATGAAAAAGAGCTGAACTGGACTGCTAAAACAAATAATAAATGGATTCGTATAGACCAGCAAGCCGGTACCCTGAAATCCGAGGGAGGAAAAGAAGAAACCAGAATATGGGTGAGTATTGACTGGACTAAAATTTCGCCTAAAGCACCTCAAAAAGGTGAAATTAAGTTTAGTGCCGCAGGTAAAACAATCAGCGTACAAGTTCCTGTTTTTAACAATCCAACTGTTCTTCCTGCTAATTATACCGGATTTGTAGAAGATAACGGCTATGTATCTATGCTTGCCAAAAACTTTACACGTAAAATTGTGGGCACGCAATCCCAATGGGAAACCATACAGGGTTTAGGAGAGGTGGAAACATCTCTAATTGCTATGCCCTTAGACCATCCTGTTTCTCTGACCCAGCCTGTATCTGATCTTATAAAAAATGCTCCAGTCCTGGAATATGATTTTATCACATTTCAGAAATCTGCTGCTGAATTAGACCTATATACCTTGCCTACCCATCCACTAAACAATAAATTCAGCATGCGATTTGCCATCTCTATTGATGGTGGTCCGACTACCCTGATTGATCATAAAACGATAGGAAGATCTGAAGAATGGAAGCAGAATGTGTTGCGAAACAGTGCCATCTCGCATGTTAAAGGGCCTTTACTAAACAAGGGCAAACATACCCTGAAGGTTTATATGGTTGATCCCGGAGTTATTCTTCAACGGGTCACTATAGACCTGGGCGGACTTAAAAAAGCTTATAGCATCATCCCTGAAACTAAAAAACTTTAAAGTTCAAGGTCTTTTGAAGATTCTTTATGATCCTCATCGCCGAGAATAATACCCCATGACTTTAGACTTTCCACCCGGTCAAAGATGATTTTCAGAACAGCGATCACCGGTATGGATAAGAACATACCAGGTATTCCCCAGATCATTTCGCCGATAATTACCCCTAAAACGGTAATTAGAGCGTTGATTCGAACCTTGGAACCAACCACCAGGGGTAATAATATATTGCTGTCTATCAGGTGAACAACCACCAGGATAACAACCACTACAATCACTTTACTCAGCACCGCCGCGGTTGCAAAGGTAATCAGCGTACTCAGTACAAGTGCTGTAAAGATTCCAATGTAAGGGATGATGTTAAATAATCCGGTGATGAGGCCCAACAGAATAGCATATTTTATTCCTAATGCCCAGAAAGCCAGACATACAACAGCCGCAACTATAGCCATTTCTATCAGTAAACCGACAATGTATTTCCTGATAATATACTGAACCTGTTCAATAATATCGTGTACGAGTGCTGTATTCTCATCCAGAAAAACAGAGGTCAGAAATTTTTTAATCAGCCTGCGGTATAATAAAAAGAAAAAAGTGTAAATAAAAGTAAAGACAAAAAATAGCATCATGGAAGATAACGACAAGAGTGTCGCTCCGATAACTACTGTTCCTGAGGCCATTACTTTGGTGGTAGCAGTATGCAAATAGGTCAACTGCTTAGTTGAGTTTATATGAAAAGTGGTAGAGATCCAATTCTGAATAATGTTTATAGATGAATTTAACTGTTGCTGAAAAAGAGGCCAATCATCAGCCAGATTAGAAATCTGCGAACCTATAATATATAAGATGAGGCTTAAAGAAGTTAATAAGATCAAAACAGAAAGCATAGATGCAGCACTCCTGTGAAGGCGTAATTTATACTCAAAAAAAGAAGCTAATGGCAGTAATAAGATAGAAAATAGACATGAAAATATCAGCGGAGATAAAATCTCTTTAGCAATAATGATAATATAAAATAAAGCAATCAGGCTGAAAAGAACACAGGCTAATTTAATATAAAAGGGAAGATTTTTTGTTTGATTGAGATCCATTAATTTCAGTCCGTTAATTATAACTAAAGCAGCAACAGGGTTTTATGACAATTGTTTACACCTTAAATTTATTTTCAGGCATACTTATTGATATTGTACGCCTTATGAAAAACATCTATCTTATTTTGCCTTTTATGGCTTTTTTTATAACTACATCCTTTGCAAAGGACCGTATGGATTCAAGTACGGATACGATTAAACTTGGTAAAGAGTACCGCAAAGTATCTGCTGATATTGCAAGCTTACGTAATAAACTTGAAGATGCTAAAAATAAAATTCCATTGCTTGAGGCTAAAGCCGAACAAGCAGAAGCGAAATCAAAAGTAACTTTAGAAAAAAGTAGCGATCAAGCTTCTAAAGCGACTTCTGGAAAACTCAAACAGGCAAGGAAGGCTGAAAAACTAGCTGATAGGGCTGAAGATGCGACAGAGGATGCACGGGATAGTCGGGAAGAAGCAAATGATTTAAGAGATAAAGTGGAGCAACTCACAAAAAATATGGATAAAAAATACAAAAGACTCCAGGAACTTGAAGAACAAAAAGCCAGTCTTAAAAGTAATCCTTCAACAAGTGCATCCGTCGATTCGTCTAATTAATGTTTGATGATTCTTTTAAGAGCAAGTGAATAGCCTAAATGGGTAGCATCGTGAACAGGCACATAATTTAAACTATCTTGAATTCGTTCCAGCTTCAATCCTAATTGTAGTTGTTTAACTTTGAAGTTTTCAAAAAGGTTATTGAGTAAATCAATCTCTGTACGATCAATCGTGCTGAGGAGGTTGCTCTTCATTACCTCCAGCTCAGTGTTATTTATAAAACGTTCAGGCTTAGTCCCATTTCTATAATCGGATATATACTGACTCTCAATGAGCGGTATATTATCCGTAAGTTCATAGCAGATAATTTGTTGACTTGCAATTATATGGCCTAAATTCCAGATGATGTTATTGTTAAACCCTTCAGGGATTTCATTAAGTGATTCAATACTTAAATCTGAAATGAGTTTTAAGAAGTTTTCCCTGATCGCTTTAATCGTATAAAATGTTTTTTCCATGAACTAATTACTAAAGGTGTAAATGTATTCATCTTCATCTAATATTCACACTCCAATCGCACCTTTGAATCAACAAATTGCAAATATAAATAATCATGAAAAGAACAATTTTAGCATTGGCATTATTTGCAACAACAATGAGAGCATTTGCTAAATTACCGGGTACTACTACTACAAAACCCGCAACTGAAAAAACTGTAGCGCACAAGAAACATGCAAAGAAAGTTGAAGCAAAAAAGAATGCTGCTGCAACTACTGCTGTTAAAGCTCCAACTAAGAAATAGTACCTATCGAAAATACACGCCCGATGTATTATAAAAAGGCCGTCCTAATTAATTCAGGACGGCCTTTTTTGCGTTTACTCATATAAAATGTACCTTGCCATCCTTACAAATTGTATCAACGAGGTCTAATAGGATAAAGATTTTAGCCCTTTTGATCATTGATACAATTAAAATTGTCAGCTAATCAAAAGAATTTCTAAATAATGTGAATGGGTTTAAAATGAATGAATTAAATTACTTCTTCTTCTTGCTGGGAGATGTTTCGATCTTAGCAGATTTCCCAGACTGGTAATCAGACTGTTCCTTTTTCTCAGCCGACTTAGGCTCTTTTTTCTTGTCTCTACTCATGTTTTTTAATTTAAATGTTTAGTTCTCAAAAACAATCTGCTTCATAACAGACTCAAGTTAAAAGCTTAGAATCTGCCGTTTTATTTAACCGGAATGATCTAAGTAAAGAGTAATTATCAGGGCGTTATCCCTTGTATTAAAGGTAAGTAATTATATTTTACGAATCAATGGGCTCTTTGCAGTAAATTTAATAATTAAATGTTTTTTAGATAAATGTTACAATTTAATTCTGTTTTTCTCATGCATTTCCAATCAAAATCTACATAATCCCTATAATCTTAAGTAATGCCCAAATCTAATATGCCCTTAGAAATCCGTATTTTGTGAAAGAGTGTAAAGTTCTCGTCTTACAATTTTTCAATAACAAGCAATAAGGAATGAAAATGACAATAGCGTTAATTTTTAATTAAATTTGTATAAACCCGTAACCCTTAAGCGTGCATGATCAACAAAACTCCTTCTACCCTTAAAGAAATTGCTAAGATTTTGAAGGTCTCGGTTTCCACAGTTTCCCGTGCCCTTCATAATCATCCGAGTATCGGGCTTACCACTACTACCCGGGTGCACGAACTTGCAAAAGAATTAAGTTACGAAAGGAATCAGTCTGCTATTTTCTTTAAAGAACGTAAAACCTATACCATCGGGGTAATTCTGCCCAGCTTATCAGAGCCCTTCTTTTCTGCAGCAATTAGTGGGATTGAGGATTTTGCTGCTGCTAATGACTATAATGTCATTATGGGACAATCTCTGGATGATTTTGAACGCGAAAAGCGCATCCTTGAAAATATGAAAACCCACAGGGTTGATGGTATGCTGGTCTCCATTACGAAGGAAACTTCAAATTATGATCATTTTAATCAGTTAAGCAAGTATAATATTCCTATTGTTTTCTTTGACCGCGTTCCCGATAAAAAGGAGATTCATTGTGTGGCCTGCAATCTGGAGTCCGGCATGTTTCAGGCTATTCAAAAGCTCACGGAAAGCGGGCACTCGCTCATCGGTCTGATTAACGGTCCCCATAAACTATTTGCCAGCAGACAAAGACTGGAAATCTATGCCAAAGGCCTTCGTGCAGCAGGGATCTCCTTTGAATCCGATCTGATTGTCTCGACGGATCTTACAAGGGATGGCAACACCAATGCCCTTCATCAACTCTTATCCTTAAAGCAGCAACCTACCGCCATCATCGTCTTCAATGACTATGTTCTGCTTGATTGCATGTCTATGGTTAAACGAGCCGGACTGATTATGAATAAAGATGTGAGCTTCATTAGTTTTGCAAATTTACCGCTTTGGCAGTACATGGATACTCTTCCCCTGGCATCCATTGAACAATTTCCATACAAACAAGGAGAGAAGGCCACTGAAATCCTTTTTCAGCTCATGCGCTCTAATGAACCTGAAACGCTATATAACCAGGTGATTATTGATTCGCAGATGATCACCTATTGCCCTTAGGGGAATAAACAAAAAAGCGAGTCTCCTTTTAAAAAAGCTTTTTTAAATACCGGATTCTTTTTTCTCTTCCAGAAACAGCTAAATCTTATCTCATATCCCCTCCCTTTCCCATCAAATCTATTTTTTAATCCAACAGATTAAATTCAGTCAAACGATTGCGTAATCAAGTCAATCGATTGCGCAACTTCCTTATGTGTTATTTAGGCTTCATGTAGTAGTTATTGAAAGTTAATTTGACGATTTTAGAGATAACAAATCAAAAAACTCACCATTTTTAATCCTTTTAGCCATGATAGTCCATTTGTTTACCTCCCAAAACTGTTTAATATGAAGAAAATACTACTTCTGCTATGTATTTTAGGTGTTTGCCTAAACGTTTTAGCTCAAACAGTGACATTTAAAGGCAAAGTTGTGTCTGCTGTTAGTGGTGTAGCGGTTCCAAGCGCGACAATTACCATTAAAGGTACTACAAATCGTGTGTTATCCGATCAGAATGGCCTTTTTTCCATTCTTGGCCTCCCAACAAGTGTTATTTTGACAATTAGTTCCATTGGCTATGTGTCCCGGGATATCAGGGCCGTAGAGGGCCGACTCATGAACATTGTCCTGAATGAAGATAACCGGCAACTAGGCGAAGTCATTGTCGTTGGTTATAGCAACAAAAAGAAAAGTGAGCTAACCTCTGCTGTTGCTGTCGTCTCGGCTGATGATCTGAAGGATGTAACGGCTAACACGATCGGTACCATGCTCCAGGGAAAGGTAGCCGGCTTACAAGTCGTAAACAGTTCTGGTGCTCCCGGGGCAGCTGCCGAAATTCGTTTAAGAGGTGTTTCCTCTATTAACGCCTCTCAGAGTCCATTAGTTGTTGTAGATGGTATAATTGGTGGCAACTACGATCCCAATGATGTGGAGAGCGTAACGGTGTTGAAAGATGCTGGCGCTACAGCCATGTATGGTTCACAAGCCAACGCCGGTGTTATCATTGTCACCACTAAAACCGCTAAAGCCGGCAAGACCCAATTTGAAGCACGCTTAGTTTCAGGGATCCGTACTGCGGACTTTGGCAAGATGAAGATGATGAATGGCAGCGAATTGTATGAACACCAGAAAGAATTTTACCATGATTATATTCCTGGAGCAACGGATAATTCTTATAAAATAGACCTGATTAAGTTCTATAGTGAACGTCCCCTCGAGCTGAGAGATCAGAATTACAACTGGGGCAAGAAATCCTTTACGTCTGAGCCGATGTATAATTTCTATCTATCTGCGGCTGGAAAAACAGACAAAGCGGATTATTATGCCGGTCTATCCTATTACAAGGAGAAGGGTACCTTCATGAACACCGACTATCAACGCGTAAACCTCCGTGCCAACTCTACTTATCGTTTTTCTGATAAGATTAGTGTCTCGAATAACATCAATCTAAGTGGAAATACAGGAAAGAGTTACGACTATATGGATGTATACTATTCCTTTCTAAACATGCCTTGGGATAATCCTTACGATGAATCAGGCAATCCTATTTATGTGGATGGTAATTCAACCTTCAAGTGGTGGTCTCGCGACAAGATCAATCCGGTACATACCGTAGCCAATTCAGATCACCCTTATAAAGGTTTTGATTTGAACTACGATTTTACCTTAAACTATACCTTAACCAAATGGCTGACCTTTACCAGCTCCAGTCGTGTAGCCGCCTCTTTCAATAAGGGTACCAATTACTTTTCACGTACAGTAGCAGGAACTTATCACAATAACGGTTACCTTGATGAACTGAATACGCTAAATTACGGAGGCATCTCCAATAATCTCTTCAAGTTTAATTTCCAGTTTGGCGACCATGCCTTAAACGGACTGGCGGGCCTTGCTTTTGAAGGAAGCAAATCCGAATATTCCGGAGGATCGGGTAAGGGTCTTCCCGAAGGCTTAAGGGTACTTAATGTCGTTTCTAACAGTCAGCTGGTAAATGGTTACAATAACCGTTCTGCACTGCAGTCCTTCATCTCCCAGTTGAATTATAGCTTTAAGAATAGATATTTTTTAACAGGATCCTATCGTATAGATGAATCCTCAGCCTTTCCTGAGGCAAATCGTAGAGCATCTTTTCCAGCGGCATCTGCAGCATGGCTGATCAGTAATGAAGATTTCCTTAAACAAAGCCCTGTACTAAGCAATCTTAAACTACGCTTAAGTTACGGAATAACTGGTACACAGGATATCGGAGCATCCCGTTACCTCGGTTTGTTTGCACTGAACACCCAATATAATGCACTCTCCGGAGCGATCCCTTATCAGCTGGCAAGTCCAAATCTGACTTGGGAAAGTAAACATCAAACCAATGGAGGGATTGATATCGGCTTATTTAAAAGGGTTGATCTGTCAATTGACGCGTACCATAACGTAACTAAAGATCTCCTGCTTCAGGTTTCACAACCGCTTTCTGTTGGCTTCGAACAACGATGGGAAAACTCAGGTACAGTAGTAAACGATGGTATTGAATTTAGTCTGAACACGGCTAATATCAAAACAAGAGACTTCGACTGGAATACCAACTTTACCGTCAACTTTAACTCCAACAAGTTAAAGGACTTTCCCTCCGATATCATAAAAACAGGTGCTTCCTGGAGCATTTCGCAGATCTATCGTGACGGCGGTAATCTATATGAGTTTTACATGCCCGAATGGCTGGGTGTAGATGCCGAAACCGGAGCACCAACCTGGGCAGTTGTCATAAAAGATGAGAATGGCAAAGCGGTATCCAAAGAAGCAACCACTGATTACGAGAAAGCAACCATGCAGGAAGTGGGTTCTGCTTTAGCGAAATACCAAGGCGGGTTTAACAACTCGTTCCGATATAAAAACATTGGTCTACAAGTTAATACCTATTTCAATTACGGCAACAAAGTGTTTAGTAATAACCTGCGTTTCGTGATGAATGACGGACATGAACCTTACTATAACCAGCTAAAAATGCCTGATGACGCAGTCGTCTGGACTAAACCAGGAGATATAGCAACGGAACCTAGTCCCCAAAATTCAGCCAACTCCACTGAAACCTCTACCCGTTACCTCAAAGACGGCGGTTTCTTCACCATCAGGAATATCGCTCTTTCTTTTGACTTCCCGAAACCATGGATCAATAAGTTGAATCTACAGGGACTAACATTTTCCTTATCTGCCGACAATGTGGCTACGTTCTCTAACTTCCTGGGTCAGGATCCACAAACCACCATTGTACTGGGTAGCTATACCACACCGGGGGTATCCGATTTTAAATACCCCAATAACAGACAGTTTCTTTTCAATATTAATTGCAGGTTCTAAAACGAAATACCATGAAAAAATCGATCATAACGCTGTTCACGGTGGTCTCCTTACTATTCTCCGGTTGTAAACTGGACGTAGAACCCAGTGATGCCATCTCCACCAATACGTTAACCACCACTTCTGATGGTTTGACCAATGCCTTAAATGGAGCGTATGCCTTGTTTAAAGATCATATTGTCTTCAATGGTGTTGAAGACCAGAACAACATGTATCTGCGGCAGTATTTCCAGCTATCCGACTTTGCCAGTGATGATATCGCATCCGGACAAGTGACCACAGATCCCTTGTATTACAGTTTCTCCTTAACACATACTGCATCACAATCAAATACCCGTTATTTCTGGTATGCCTCCTACAAAATCATCAATGGAGTAAATACCGTCATTTCAGCAGTAGAAAGTGCCGGTACTCAGGATGCCACTAAACAGCAGTTACTGGGCGAGTGCTATTTTTTACGTGCCTTTAATCATTTCAACTTAGTACGCTTATTTGCAAAACCTTATACACATAATCCCTCAGCTCCCGGTATTGTACTGCGCACATCCCTGACGGATGATGCACAAAAACCACGAGCTACAGTAGCCGAAGTGTATGCCTCCGTTATTGCAGATGCGGAAAATGCTGCCAGTCTCATGACTCAACCCCGCGGAGTTCAATATGCATCCAAAGAGGCCGCATGGGCATTGCTATCCAGGGTTTACCTCTATATGAACGATTACGCAAAATGCATTGAGTACTCTAACATGGTAATTAATTCAGGTCGCTTCACACTGACAACTGCTGCCACTTACCCATCCCTGTTTGCAAACGCAGCCACTGGTTCCGAGACCATCTTTTGTGTGGCCTTTACCGAAAGTGATGACTACGGCAAATTCGGTTCTATCGCTTCCATGATTTATTCTGATGGTAACTCCGGATGGGGCGAAGAGTTTGTATCACAATCCTTACGTAACCTGATGGCTGCGCATCCTGAAGATATAAGATGGTCTTATATTGTTCCAGGAAAAGACGCAAGCAATAACATAAAAAAGTTAAATGGGATGGAAGCCTATTATATAACCAAGTTTTCTTTTCAGGGTGGATCTCCCAACCTCAGCTCACCCATTATGTTCCGTCTTTCTGAGATGTACCTGAATAAAGCTGAAGCAGAAGCCAAATCAGGAGCCAACCCTGCCGCTCTGAATGATGTGGATATGATCAGGAAGAATAGGGGACTCCAGGCTTCTCTCTATAATGGGAGCGCTCCTTCAGGATTATCCGTGCTGGATGTTGTGTTAAACGAAAGAAGAATTGAGCTGGCTTTCGAAGGACACCGTAATTTCGATGTGTACCGGAATAAACGGAATATGAACCGTACCTATTGGGGTTACCACTTACCTGGATTAAAAGAAACCGATATCGACCTCTCTAAAGCACCTTCAGGATACAACAACATGGTGGTAAGCTGGGAAAGTCCGCGGATCATTTATTATCTCCCTATTGATGAGGTCTTATCCAATAAACTGGTTACTCAAAATCCCTAGAATCACCCTAAAACAGGAACATAATGAAAAAGATATATAAAAATACGGTTCTCCTTACACTTTTCACCGTAACTCTGTTGCTGGGATCCTGCAAGGACGATGATCAGGTATTGCCGGTTACAGATGTGATCTATGACCTGGCGGTTGATGGAAACCAAGTCACCTTTACGAATAAAACCAATGCCGCTTCCTATACCTGGGACTTCGGCGACGGAACCACCTCAACAGAGGAGAGTCCCGTTCACGTATATCCCGGAAAAGGAAAATATGTAGCTACCCTGGTGGCTACAGTAACAGGTGGTGCTACAGCAGAAGGTTCTACCGTGATCCGGATCTCTAAATCGTCACCTGTAAAACTGAATGATAACAGTTTGGATGACTGGAATACGGTAACCGCAAATGTGATCACCTCCGGTACAGGGGGCGGCACATTTAGAACGGTGAAATATGATTATGACGGCAACTATGTATATGTCTATGTAGAAATGGTTTCCAAACGTGCCAATGGAGATATTTTCGACCTCTATATGGATACGGATAATAGCGCCGGTACAGGATTACTGACCTCCGCATTTCCCGATGGAGGATACGACGTGTTATTGGAAGGTCAATTACTCGCAGCCGGACTGGATGTTTTTTATCATAAAGGTGCACAAACTGATTTTTCATTCGACCAGCAATCGATCTCCGACTTCCTGCAAATAGGAACGGTAACCGAATCGGCCAATGGTTTATTAAGGTTTGAGTTTCGTTTGGCAAGAGGCAAGCTAAAAGGATTGATGGGACAGGCGCTCCGTATTGGAATGACTGCAACTAAAAGTGACTGGTCCGTTACCTTAGGAAGTGCTCCGGATGCAGGTGCCTCAGGATACCTTATACCCATGGCTGATTAAGCATATGAAGAACCAACAGGACCGTATGGTGTCACTTGATGTGATGCGGGGAATCATTATGTTATTGCTGGCAGCCGAAAGCTGTCAGCTGTACGTATCACTTCAAAACTTACACCTAACGGGAGTAACAGGTGGATTAATCAATCAGTTTTTTCACCATCGATGGCATGGTCTGCGCTTTTGGGATCTAGTGCAGCCTGCCTTTATGACCATGGCCGGAACAGCATTATTTATTTCCTATCAGCGCAAGGAAATGAAAGGAATCAGCTGGAACGCTAATCTCAAACATATCCTTCTGCGTTGTTTACGCTTGTTTGTTCTTGGTATCGCCTTACATTGTGTCTATGCCGGTAAGCTGGTGTTTGAACTCTGGAATGTACTTACGCAGTTAGCCTTCACCACACTGATTGCCTATCTGATTATCCAGCAGTCTTTTTTTAGGCAATTTCTTTTTTCCATCCTGTTATTGCTGACCACCGAGCTGCTGTACCGTTTTATCAATATCCCCGGGTTCAATCAGCCTTTTACGGAAGGTCATAATTTTGGATCCTACACCGATATGTTGCTTATGGGCAAGATTAACGAGGACGGCTGGGTGGCCATCAACATCATCCCCACTGCTGCCCATACCATTTGGGGTGTACTTGCAGGAAAATGGCTTTACTCGGAAAGATCAAAAAAAAATAAGTTACAGGGACTAGTATTTGCAGGAATTGTTTTATTGTTTGCTGGAATGGCGCTGGATCTAAGTTCGCTGACCCCGATCATCAAAAGGATCAGTACTTCTTCCTTCGTATTCGCTTCCGGTGGTTGGGTTTTACTCATCCTAGCCGCGTTTTACTGGTTGGTAGATCTATGCCGGCAGCAAAAGTTCGCCCATCTCTTTTCTGCCGCAGGAATGAATGCCTTGTTCATCTATCTGTTTTTTGAAACGGTCGGTATGCAATGGCTTAACCCAACTGTATTTATTTTCATTGACGGTTTTCTGTCTTTTGCCGGTTTATCATCCTCCTTCATTGCAGTTGTTTCTGCATTTACAGTATTGGTGTTGGAATGGTTGCTATGCATCTGGTTATACCGAAACAAACTATTTTTCAAAATCTGATAAAGGCTAATAATCACGTTTAAAATATTTATGTATGAAAAACCACGACCATTCTCTTATAAAACGTATACCTGCAATGCTGCTTTTGCTGCTGTTTTGCGCCTGTACTGAAGCTAAAAACGAACTGTTGCTTATTACGAAAAAGACCGTTACCTATCAGGAAAGTCAGGAAGATTTTCCAAATCCTGAACGAGGTTTTTACCGTTATTCCGAAACCTATGCCAGTAACTTTACTGTCCTCAATGCGGATGAACTGAAGGGTTACCGTACGCCGCAAACTATTCCTACTGCAAGCTATCAGGTAGCCAGTACCCTGGTTTTTCGCTATTATATTTTAGATAACCTGACCAATAGCGCTATCGCTTCTGCCTTTTTAAGCAATATGCAAAAGGACATGCAGGCTGCACGGACAGCTGGTGTCAAGTTAATTCCCCGGTTTGTATACACGGTAACGTCTAAAGCGGGCAACTGTCCCGAAGGGTTTATCTGTCCCCCATATGGCGATGCGCCAAAAAGTACCATCCTCAATCACATCGCCCAATTAAAACCCGTACTCCAGGAGAATGCAGATGTGATTGCCTGTGTGCAGCTTGGTTTTATAGGCGTTTGGGGTGAACAATACTACAGTGACTTTTTTGGAGATGCATCTACAAACGGTGGTCAGGGAAATAAGTTGACCGATGCCAATTGGTTGGATCGGATCCAGGTGATTAAAGCCATGCTGGATGCTGTACCTGCCGATCGGATGGTGCAGGTGCGTTACCCGCAAATTAAACAGCGTTACCTGTATGGAGTCAATTCATTACTGACTTCGGCCGCTTTAACCGAAAAGGCTGCCTTTACTGGAGCAGACAATGCCCGTATCGGGTTTCATAATGACTGCTTTTTAGCCAGTGCCAATGATTTTGGGACGTATGAAGATTATGGGAATAGCTTAAGTCCACGAACTTCAGATGCCTCCGTAGTCAATACGCTGCGTGATTACATGAAGAGTGACAGTAAATTCGTCGTAGTTGGTGGAGAAACCTGTTCGGATGATTACAGTCCGCAAAATGATTGTGAGCCAGCCGGTAAAGCGCAGGAAGAATTTGCTTCCCTGCATTACAGTTTTATCAATGCGCATTACAATACTGCCGTCAACAATGATTGGCAAAGTGGTGGCTGTATGGATAACATCAAAAAGAATATGGGTTATCGCTTTGTGCTTCAAACTGCGGTATTGCCCGATCAAGTGGTCAAGGGAAGTCCTTTTTCTATTAAACTTAATTTTAAAAATGCAGGTTATGCATCCCCCTTTAATAAAAGGACGGCGAAATTAATCCTGCGAAATGTAAACACTGGTGAAGAGCGGTCTTTTGATCTCAGTACGGATGTGAGAACGTGGTATTCCGGGATGTTCAGCTTAGAAGAAAGCATCGCAGTGCCTATGGATCTTGCCTCGGGAGATTACGAGCTTTTGCTCAACCTGCCCGATCAGTATGCCAGTATCTCTACCCGGCCTGAATATAGCATCCGTCTGGCTAATGATGGGGTTTGGGAAGAACAGACTGGTTTTAATAGGTTAAATCATACCCTGAAAGTGATCTGACCACTTATTCGATTTTCAGATCAGGGAATCATTTATCCAAATGAAATTTTACAAATTCTAAATTAGTAAAGCGTGCAAATTCTAGATAATATACCCGCATTAGTATCCAATTTCAATTGTCACGTAGATGCCGATTCTTTGAAAATATTTGGCTCTGGCCATATAAACGATACGTATTTTCTGAAGAATCTGGACACGTCGGATAGTGATTTTTTATTGCAGCGCATTAATCATCATGTTTTTAAAAACGTGGAAAAGCTGACGGATAACATGTGCCTTGTCATTGAACATCTCAAGGATAAGATCAAAAAAACAAACGAAGGTGATCCCGATAAAGAAGTCATGACGCTGATACCATGCCGGAATAAAAAGTATTATTATAAAGATGAGCATGGTGACTACTGGCGCATGTGCTACTTCCTGAAGAATACAAAAAGTTATGATGTGGTCGAAACAGAAAAACAAGCTTATGAGGGAGGTAAAGCGTTTGGCAAGTTCCAAAAGATGCTTTCCGACTTGCCCGCCGGTTTAATGTATGAGGTGATTCCTAATTTTCATAATATTGAATTCAGACTGGCCAACCTGAAAACGGCTGTACATAATAACCTATCCGGTCGCGCTGAACACGTAAAAACAGAGCTTCAATTTATTAATGAACACGCTGGATCCATGTTATACTTTCAAAAGCCGGAACAGCAAAAGGTACTCCCCAGGCGGGTGATCCATAACGATACCAAATTTAATAACGTGTTGCTTGACCTGAATGACGAGGCTCAATGCGTGATTGATCTGGATACGGTAATGGACGGATATGTGGCTTTTGATTTCGGTGATGCCATCCGTACGATTATCAATACCGAGGCAGAGGATGAGGAGGATCTGAGCAAAATAAAGCTTAACTTTCATTTGTTCGATGCCTATACCAAGGGGTATTTAAAAGAGGCCAATAGTTTCCTGACCGAAAGCGAGGTAAATTCACTGATTATGGGCGTTCTGCTGCTTCCTTATATGCAGGCTGTGCGTTTCCTTGAAGATTATATCAACGGCGATCAGTATTTTAAGGTCAAATTTGATACCCATAATTTGCAACGTACAAGAGCACAGCTTCAATTGTTTAAAATGCTGAATACCCATGTGGAAGTACTGAAAAGTACCATCCAGAACGAGAGGAAAGCATATAAAAAGAATTAACCAAATTATACAATGATGGATCGCAGACACTTTGTCAAAAGCAGTGCAATAGCACTTGCAGGTTTTACAATTTTACCTTCAGGATTACTCTTCGGCAAAAATGCCGATAAAATAAGATTAGGCTATATCGGAGTAGGATTACGTGGGCGTAACCACATCGGAGAGGGCTTACTGCGTTCCGACGTGGAAATAGTAGCTATTTGTGATACTCAGGAAAGCTCCTTGAAATATTGTCGGGAACAATTCGTGAAGGCGAAGAAAAAACTTCCTGCAGAATATACCGGATCGCTCGAGGCCTATAAAAAGCTTCTGGAAAGAAAAGATATTGACGGCGTAATTATAGCCACACCATGGCAATTTCATAAAGAACAGTCCATTGATGCCATGAGGGCCGGGAAATATGTGGGTTGTGAGGTAATTGCCGGACTCTCTGAAGATGATCACTGGGACATCCTGAAGGTATACGAAGAAACGAAGGTACCATACATGACCCTCGAAAATGTATGTTACCGAAGAGACGTACTCGCAGTTTTAAATATGGTGAGGAAAGACCTGTTTGGTGAACTGGTACATCTCGAAGGCGGTTATCAGCATGATCTTCGTGGTATATTATTCAATGACGGCAAAAACTTTGATGGAAAAGGAGCCGAATTCGGACCGAAAACCGTAGGGGAAGCGCAATGGCGAACACAGTTTAATATTGATCGGAATGGTGATATCTATCCGACACATGGTGCAGGTCCGGTGATGAACTATATTGACATCAACCGGGGAAACCGGTTTACCAACCTGGTGTCCTTTGCTTCTAAATCACCGGGACTAAATGCCTACATATCGAAGGTCGCTCCCGGAAATAAAAATGCTTCCATCAAGTTTAAAAACGGAGATATTGTGACCACGATGTTGAATTGTGCCAATGGTGAAACGGTTACTTTATCGCATGACACGCATTTGCCAAGGCCTTATTCACTAGGTTTCAGGGTGCAAGGAACAAAAGGCATCTGGATGGACATTAATGAATCGATATATATTGAAGATCAGGCAAAAAACTATGATGAATGGGATAAAGCCAGCATCTGGACGGAAAAGTACGACCATCCTTTATGGAAAAAATATGCAAGTAAAGCGGATGGGGCAGGACATGGGGGAATGGATTGGTTTGTGTTTAACGCTTTTGTGGAGTCTGTAAAACAGCGGAAACAAACGCCGATTGACATCTATGATTCGCTGACCATGAGCGTAATCACCCCACTTTCAGAAAAATCAATAGAAGAAGGCAATACACCACAAAAGTTCCCTGATTTTACCAGAGGTAAATGGAAGGATCGGAAGAATACATTTGCGCTGGATGATAGTGGATTTTAAGATGCCATACTTAGCATAAGTGGATACCAGATTAAGGTTTGATTATTATTGACTCAAGGTTGAATCTGGATTAAGTCCGACTTGAGTCCATGTTTAAGTGCAAAACATGGACTCAAGTCGGACTTAATCCAGATTCATTGTAGTATCATTAGTTATCAGACCATAACTTGGCTATTGTTTTCTTCCAATTAATATATCTAAAGTCTTTAATCAGAACAGATTAAATCTTCAGTCAACACAGAATCAAATAGGAAAGAGAGCATTCATTTCCGTTCATTTAGTGAAAACCTATAGTCAAAAGCTGCGTTTCAGCTAGTAGATTTTGGACAATGGTAGATACATCCATTTTATATATATCCCTGATTTTAGCGCTCTTACTTCTAGTTATGTTATCAGATTGGCTCAAAGTTACCTATCCGGTGATACTGGTATTGGGCGGTCTGGCGCTTAGTTTTCTTCCCGGTTTGCCGGAAATGAAAGTAAATCCAGAGCTGATGTTTATAATCTTCCTTCCTCCGCTCCTTTATGATGCGGCATGGTATGCTTCCTGGAAGAATCTATGGCGCTGGAGAAGGGTGATCAGTGGTTTCGCGTTTCCAATAGTACTTATTACTTCGTTTGTTATTGCACTGGTATCAAGTACCCTCATTCCAGGATTTACGCTGGCCCTTGGGTTTTTATTAGGGGGAATTATTTCGCCACCGGACGCTGTATCAGCTACCTCTATTTTAAAGCATGTGAAGGTTCCGAGGCGGATTAGTGTGGTATTGGAAGGGGAGAGTCTGCTCAATGATGCTTCCAGTTTGATCGTGTATCGCTTTGCGTTAGTCGCTGTGAGTTCAGGTACTTTTATATATTATGAAGCAGCACTAAGTTTCGTTTGGGTGATTGTAATGGGTGTCCTTATTGGGGTTGCAGTTGGAATGCTTTATTTCGCGGCACATAGATGGCTTCCCACAGATTCAAATATTGATATCGTCCTTACGCTGACAACGCCTTATGTGATGTATCTGGTAGCCGAAAACTTTCATGTATCAGGGGTGATTGCGGTTGTAAGCGGAGCACTGTTTTTATCGGAACGAAGTCATAATTTTTTGAGTCATAGTAGCCGTACTCGGGCAACTAATGTATGGGCAGCTTTTGGATTTCTGTTAAACGGGGTGGTTTTTTTACTAATAGGACTCGAGCTGCCTGTAATTGTTTCACAATTAGGTTCTGTTAGTTTGGGTCAGGCTATTTATTATGGATGTCTGATTACAGCTGTGCTGATTGTAACCCGAATCATTTGTTCCCTTGGTGTATCCGCTTTTACCATGTTTATCAGTCGCTTTATTAAGACTGAAGACAACAGGCCGGGCTGGAAAGGGCCGATAATTATTGGCTGGGCAGGAATGCGCGGTGTGGTATCTTTAGCGGCAGCATTATCTATTCCACTAATGTTGAGTAATGGCACTACTTTTCCGCAAAGAAATCTAATCCTTTTCATTACGTTTACAGTAATCTTACTCACACTAGTTTTACATGGATTAACCCTTCCTTTAGTGATCAAATGGGTAAACATGGACGACCCCGATCATTATATGCCCCCGGAAGAACAGGAGTTAATGATCAGGAAGAAACTAGCTGAAGTAAGTTTGAAATACTTGCAAGATGAACATGCCGGGATTATGAGCAGCAACACGCACTTGCAACAATTAAAGGAAAGATTGGAAAGTGATATGTTACTGGTGGAATTTGATGGGACAGCGGAGCAAAAAGAGTATCGAAAAATCTATTTGTACATATTAAAAAAGCAAAGGGCTACACTTTTGGAATTAAATAAGAGTTTGGAAACAGATGAAGAAATGGTAAAAAAATATCAGGGGTTACTAGATCTGGAGGAAGAAAAAATTAAAACTATATTTCATTAAATTAATATGAAGGCTAAACGTTTTGGTGCATTACTGCTGGCGAGTATTGCGCCATTATTTACGGGCCTGGCGGCCTCTTTTTTTACTCAAAGCAGTATCCAGTCATGGTATCCTACTTTAAATAAACCATTTTTCAATCCACCTAATGGTGTTTTTGCTCCGGTATGGATTATTTTATATATCATAATGGGGGTAAGCGGATATGCGATCTGGAAGTTAAAGAGCCAGACAAACCATCAGGCTAAGCAATACTTCGTCATCCAACTGATTCTAAATTTTTGCTGGAGTTTCTTTTTCTTTTACATGCAGAGTCCGGCAACCGCTTTAGTCGATATTGTGCTTTTGTGGTTAAGCCTAATTATCTGGATTCGCGTTTCTTATGGATTGAAACCCTGGATTGGTCTGATTCAGATTCCTTATTTTCTGTGGGTGACTTTTGCGATGGCATTAAACGCAGCCATTTTCCATTTGAATTAAAATCGATCCAGTTTATCTTTGGGTTTATCACGATAGCCCCATTCTTGATCTTCCCCTAATTCAGGATACTGTTCGTGATCATCTTTTAGTACGGTGTATACGAGCCAGATCATGAGAAATGGGGAGGTTAAAAATAGATAGGAGAGGATAGTGGTCGACATTTCTGTTTGAAACAGAATCACGTAGACAATTAGATATAGCGTTGCTATAATTACGGCTGTTGTTGCTTTCATAAGTGTTATTCATAGGTAGTTAAATAACACTGATTCTGGTATTTATGTTTTCGTGATTAGGCCTTATGTCTTTCATGAAATTCGGCACCGTCTGAAGACTCTAAAATCTTCTCGCTTTAAAGCAGTAAGTTATTATTAAGGCCTTATGTGTTTAATTAATAAAATAAATTAATAGTATTTAATTAATTTTTATAATGATTGTTGTCATATTTCTTTCCTTATTTATTAAATAGCTTTGTCCCCAACATTGAAAGATAAATAACATGTTGCTTGTGTTAGCAATTCAACAAGTCCAAAAATTTATTCTTTAAACCTAATATTATATATGTTTTATTTCGAGCTTTTAGTTGTATTGGCGGCCATATTTGTTGGAGCCAGGATCGGGGGTATAGGATTAGGCGTTATGGGAGCTGTAGGCTTAGTGATTTTAACTTTTGGCTTTAATCTTGAGCCCACCACTCCTCCCATAGATGTTATGTTGATCATCATTGCTGTGATTTCTGCTTCAGCGGCATTACAAGCATCTCAAGGGTTAGCATACATGGTAGCGCTGGCTGAAAAGATGCTCAGGAAAAATCCCAAGCGCATAACTTTTGTAGCCCCTCTGGTGTGCTATATTTTTACCTTTGTAGCGGGTACAGGTCATATTGCTTATTCTATATTACCAATCATTTCTGAACTGGCCACTAAAACAGGTATTCGCCCAGAACGTCCGTTAAGCGTTTCTGTAATTGCTTCCCAGCAGGCCATCACGGCAAGTCCAATTACTGCGGCAACAGTGGCACTTGCTGCTTTATTAGCCCCTCAGGGAATAGAAATTTTTGATATTTTAAAGATTAGCATTCCTGCAACACTGATAGGGGTATTAATTTCCGCTTTCATAATTAACAAGATTGGAGTTGAGCTTAAAGATGATCCTATATTCAATGAAAAGCTGAAAGACCCTGATTTTGTAAAGATGATTAATGAGGACGCTAAATCCGTAAACACGTCTGAGATTCCGGGAACAGCTAAGATTTCTGTTTTAGTTTTTCTTACAGCCGTTTTTGTAATCGTTCTCTTTGGTGCTATACCTTCGTTAAGACCCTCATGGGAAGGTGAAAATGGAGTAATGGCCTCCATTTCGATGGTAACCATTATAGAAATGGTCATGATGAGCGCAGCTGCCCTCATTCTTTTAATTTCAAAAGTCAAAGTATCGACTGTATCATCTGGAAATATTTTTAAGGCTGGAAATGAAGCGGTAATTGCCATTTTCGGTGTGGCCTGGATGGGTGATACCTTTATTAAGGGAAATTATATTTTTATTGAAAGTGGAATTAAGGAGATGGTTCTTGAAGCGCCCTGGACTTTTGCCATTGCACTATTTGTGATGTCTATTTTACTTTTTAGTCAGGCAGCAACTATAAGGGCGATGATGCCATTGGGTGTCGCATTAGGTATCCCGGCAGGTTTCCTTATCGCCATGTTCCCATCAGTAAACGGGTATTTTTTTATTCCCAACTACCCTACCATTATTGCCGCAATAGGTTTTGACAAAACCGGCACTACCCGTATAGGTAAGTATGTGCTTAATCATAGTTTTATGCTACCAGGCATTATATCAACAGTTACAGCAGTGGCTATAGGATTTTTAATGGTATTCTTATTTGGTATTTAAGGCCATATTCAAGTCCGCTACTCTTATACAGTCAACAAAAAGTTAAACAATAATTTTTATTTAGTTCATCATGGAAAAAAAAACAAGAATAGAGCATGACTCTCTTGGAGAAAAAGAAATTGATAATACTATGTTTTACGGAATCCAGACGTTGAGGGCAATTGAGAATTTCCATATTACTGGAATTCCTATTTCGCAGGAACCGCTATTAATCCAGGCTTTGGGTTATGTTAAAAAGGCCGCAGCAATGGCCAATAAAGATTGCGGTGCAATCGATTCTAAAATTGCTGAAGCAATCTGTTTTGGCAGTGATAAACTCATTGCTTTAAAATACTTAGATCAATTTCCTTCAGATATGATCCAAGGGGGAGCAGGAACATCGGTTAATATGAACGCCAATGAGGTGATCGCAAATATCGGACTGGAATACCTGGGGAAAGAAAAAGGTCAATATGAATTTCTTCATCCCAATAACCATGTTAACTTTTCGCAAAGCACCAATGATGCCTATCCTACTGCTTTCAGAATAGCACTTTACAATAAGATAAATAGGTTTACCAAGTCGATGGAAGCTTTGAGCGAATCTTTTGAACGCAAAGGTAAAGAGTTTAGCAGAGTCTTAAAAATGGGACGCACCCAGCTTCAGGATGCAGTACCAATGACTCTGGGTGCTGAATTTAATGGCTGGTCAACTACGATAAAGGAAGATATTTTAAGAATGAGGGAGGCACAAAATCTGATCACAGAGATTAACATGGGTGCTACAGCTATAGGTACTGCTATAAATACGCCTAAAGGTTATCCTGAAATAGTGACCCGGTATTTAAAAGAAATTACTGGAATGCCCTTATCTCTTTCTGAAGATTTAATAGAAGCAACCTCAGATACAGGAGCTTATGTTCAGCTATCTGGAACAATTAAGAGATGTGCTGTTAAAATCTCCAAGATATGTAATGACTTGAGGCTATTGTCTTCCGGCCCGCGTACTGGTCTGAATGAAATCAATTTGCCTAAAATGCAGCCGGGATCATCTATTATGCCAGGGAAAGTAAACCCGGTAATACCTGAAGTAGTCAATCAAACAGCTTATTATGTTATTGGTGCTGACATGACAATTACGATGGCAGCTGAAGCCGGACAATTACAATTAAATGTGATGGAACCGGTAATCGGCTTTAGCTTATTTACCATGCTGACGTACATGGAAAACGCGTGCTACACATTACAATCCAAATGTGTAGATGGTATTACAGCCAATGAAGATGTGTGTCTTCGAGCTGTAATGAACAGCATCGGAATAGTTACAGCGCTTAACCCTATTCTAGGATACGAAACATGTGCACTGATCGCTAAGGAAGCGCTTGCAACAGGTAAGTCTGTACATGATATTGCGGTGTTAGAGTATCACTACATCACCCAGGAAAAATGGGAAGAAATATATTCCATCGAAAATATGATTCACCCTGTATTCATTAATAGCTAAACAATAATAAATATGAAATCTTTAGAAATTAAGAAGTTGATGATTACTATCATCTTCAACCTTGCAATCTTCACTATTACACTGGCTCAAAAGCATAATATTATGATTTTGGCTACAGGAGGAACTATTGCCGGGGTTGGCCAGGCTGGTAGTACAGACACTCGTTACACTGCCGGGAAATTACCAATTGATCAACTGTTAAATGCAGTGCCTGATATCCATAAGCTTGCGAATGTTAAAGGAGAGCAGGTGGCACAGATTGGCAGCCAGGCCATGAATGATGAAGTCTGGATAAAGCTTGTGTCGAGGATTAATGAACTGCTTGGCAGGAAAGATGTGGATGGTATTGTTGTCACTCATGGAACTGATACACAAGAAGAAACCGCTTACTTTCTTACCTTAACGGTAAAAAGCAATAAGCCGGTAGTGCTGGTTGGAGCGATGAGATCGGCAACAGCACTTTCTGCGGATGGCCCTAAAAACCTATATGATGCAGTTGCGATTGCGGCTGATCCTAAATCAAACGGGATGGGTGTATTGCAAGCTATGAATGAAAAAATATATGCGGCACGTGATGTAACTAAAACAAACACTACAGGATTGGAGGCTTTTGGTTCTTCAAACTTTGGACCGGTAGGTTTTATTTTTAATGGCAAACCAGATTATTATTATTCTTCTACACGCAAGCACACGCTTAGAAGTGAATTCAGCAATGAAAGATTTACTAAATTACCTAAGGTTGATATTGTATATGGCTATGCTAATATGACCGCAACTGCTATCGACGCCTTTGTAAGTTCAGGTTCAAAAGGTATAGTTATGGCTGGTGTGGGAAATGGCAACTTGTATCCTGAAGCAGAAGAAGCTTTGAAAAGAGCAGTGGCTAAAGGGGTTGTAGTAGTTCGTTCTTCCCGTGTATTTAGCGGCCGGACAACTATTGATTCTGAAGTGGATGACAAAGCTTTAGGTTTTATTGCTTCTGAAGATTTGAATCCTCAAAAAGCTCGCGTCTTATTGCAGTTGGCTTTGTTGAAAACCACCAATCGTGATAAAATTCAACAATACTTTTTCGAATACTAGTTTTATACACTAATCATGAGAATAAATATTTTCAAAGCCTTGGTAATCGTTTCTTTTATGATTTTTACTTCTGGGGCTAATGCGCAATTATTAAATTATTCATCCAAAGACTCAATTAACGGTAAACCAGAGTTTGAGGCTGTTTTAAAAGGAAGATTAAAGTTTAATGGCATTTATGATATCAAAGGAAATTTGCATGGAAACAGCACATTTGGAATTCATAATAATGATGTTGATGGAAAAGACCGTCCAGGAATATGGGTAGATATGCGTCAGACACAGATCAGATTTGACGGTACTCGCCGTTTCAAAGATGGGAAAGAAGTATTCGCACGTATAGAAGGTGATTTTGAAGGCGGACCCGATAATAAATCTACTTTCCGTATCCGTCATGCATTTGTACAGTACGATAATTTTTTATTAGGTCAAACCTGGAGTACTTTTGGTGATGCAGACATGTGGCCTTCAAGTCTGTTTGATTGGGATGGCCCAACGGGTATGGTAGAATCCCGTCGTCCAATGATCAGATATACAGGCAATTTAACTTCTAAATTGCAAACAGAACTTGCTTTAGAGGTTATGGAGCCAAGACGCTTATATGATTATACCGTTCCTGAAAATAGCAGTATTTATTATGAACCGCGCCGCTTACCTGATTTTATTGCCACATTAAAATATAATTTAAAACCAGGTTTTATTAAAGTTGCCGGTATTTATCGTAGCATAGGCTACGGTGCTAATGATAGCTTTAATTCGTCTGATGGTTATGGCGTAAGTGCAATGGTAAATCTGTTTGCCGGTGCTGATAAAAGAAATAACTTTCAGTTCCAGTTTAATCTTGGAAAAGGAATAACTGATTACTTCCTTTCCGTTGGTGGAAGTGGTTTGGACGGTTCAGTTGACCGGTTTGATGCATCAAAACTTTCATTACTTCCTGTAAATGCAGGTTATGCCTCTTATCAGCATTACTGGAGCAATCAAATACATACTTTATTTATTGCTTCGTACAATAAATTTAACGGTAAGGATGGCTCTTTAGGATGGGAATCCATGCTAAACCAGTATGCAGGTGGAAACATTATGTATGATGTTGTACCAAGTTTTACCGTAGGAGCCGAATTTCTTTGGGGTAAAAAGACATTAGAATATGCTCAAGATCCTAATAAAAGTTTGCCTGCTTCTCGTGTAAACTTTGGCTTTTTGTATAACTTCTAATTCAATCCTGGAAGATACTTTTATGGTGAAAAGGTATCTTCTAAGATTTCTGTTGAGTTTGACTTTGCTCCGGGATTGTACATGGTTCATTTAATATGATTAATATTGGTGACATCAAGCGTAGCTTAGTAAGCTCCACCACACTCTGCGGATGGGAAATATGTGCGACTGGCCGAAAGTAATCCAACCATTTTTCAAAGAATTCTTCAGAATTTAATTGCATCCTACCTGGGTATCACTCCTGAAACCTTAAATCGCATTAAATCATACTGCATCCCACAAACTACGTGATTGACATAAATCAAGTGTATTTCTTATTTTAGATCAACTAAAAGCAGTTTGGGAGGGGGGATCTTTGTGTTCAGATATTTTCACATCGATTACATGTTACAATATGGTATTCGGGGTATATATTTTAATTACACCATCGCCTTCGCTACTAACCACTAATAAGCTCTTTTTTGTTGGGCTATCTTTAGCAGGAATAAATAGAACACCTTCGGGGGCATCTCCGCATTTAAGTAATTGTAAAAACACAGGTTTAGTGGGTGTTGTTAGATCGTATACCGCTACAGCATCAGCGCGTTCCATTCCTACAAAAGCTATTTTTTTACTTCCTACGGTTCCGATAGTGATGCCCTCAGGCTCTACACTTTTATCGTCACTTCTGCCATCATCATATACTGAGGCAGCAACACATTTGGCATCCAGCTCATTTTTGCTGTCAAACACCTGGGTCCCATCATTACCATTCCAAATGCTAAACGAACGGGATCCTAGAGAATATAATTCGTCCATGTCTCCATCTTTGTCTGTATCGCCTAATGTGGTGGTCACATTTAGTCTGCCTAAATTCGCATCCATTTTCAATGTGGCTGCATCAGGAAAAGCAGTAGGATCTAGTTTTATATCCTTGTTTTTTACGCGTAACATCTCTGTGAAGCCATCATATTCTCTTGAATCACCTTCATTTGCTGTAAATAAATATGGTGTACCGTTATTTTCAATCACGGCTATTCCATCGGGAAGATACATGCCTTTTACGTTCCATTTGGCAGGTTTATAGCCGCCATCCAAATCACTAGGGTCTATTTCATTACCATCAGTATTGTAATTCTTAAATCCTAAGGGAAAGATGTTTGTAATGGTTTTCGAGACGATATCTATTTTAGCAATGGCGTTATTTTCCTGAAGCGTTACCCACGCCGTTTTAGAATCTGCGGAGATGGTAATGTATTCCGGCTCGATGTCTTTTACGAAATTAAGACCGGGTCCGAATATGCGGAAACCTTTGAGCTTTAAAGCGGGAAGCTGTGAGGCCATAGAAGAGAAGTCAAGCGTGGTGACTGCATAATTATCATTTACAGAAATTATGGATACCGTACCTAAAGGATCATTTGTATAAGTGGTATTAGGTTCCCCTTCATTGGCAGATATAATATACTTGCCATCGCTGGAAAAAGTAACCATATCAGGCAATGCACCTACTGTAATTTGAGCAATCACACTGTAATCACTGGTTTTAAATACGACTATTTTACCATTTGCCTGTTTGTCTGTTGATTGGATGGCTGCAGCAAGTTTTCCATCAGAAACGGAAAGGCTATTCACCGCTCCACCAAAAGGAAGCATGGCAATTGAGCCGATGGATTTCATGGCTGAAGGATTTGTGAAATCAATCACTTCAATTTGATTCAGTTGACTTGCCAGACCTTCTTTCTCATTCCTAACTACAAATAGTCTATTTGTTGTGGGGTCGAAGGCACTGATTTCTGCTGCTCCGGTTTCTCCAACATCAAAAGATCCGCTTTCAGTAAATGTTGACGCATCTTCATTGATAATAGGGTCTGTCTGTTTGTCTTTTTTGCAACCAATCAGTGCGGTTAGCAGGAAGCAGGATAGTAAGATTTTCTTCATTATTTGTAGATTATGACCACGAATCTATCCCTACAAGATTACCGATATTTAAATTTAAGGTTATATTATTGTTAACACTAACCTAAGCTCCGTGCTTGTACTATTGCTTCTTTGAGATTTAATTAATTTTTGTTGCATCAAGAAGTTCTTCTAATTTGCTTTCTTCCAGTATGATACGTTTAGTGTGATCGGTGCCTTCAGACTTCCATTTAATGAGTCGAATTTTACCACCTTCTATTTCTATACCTGTAATATCTCCATCACTAAAACAGCAGCAGCCGGTATTGAAATAAGTATTTTTGGAATATGCGAGACGTGGAGAAGTTTCTCCGCTGAATTTTCCGGCTAGTAGTTCGACTTCTATTTGTTGAATTTCTCGTTGGTTATTGTTTTGTCTGGCGGTTTCTAATCGCATATACATGCGCTCCAAATGTGTAAGGGAATTGAAGACGGGCTGGTGTGTATGACCTGTTATTAGAACCAGATTTGACTGTTTAGCCGTCCAGTTGTACATCATCATATTGTGCTCTGATTTAAGCTGACTGTTATAGGCCGGTGTATTTGGATTGATGCGCAGGTAGGATTGGAACGGTGCCCAGATAGTAGAAACAAACCATTTACTGAACCAGTTGCCATCGCTTTGGAGGTCACCCTGATGTCCATGGGTTAGAAATATAGAAAGAGGGGTATTTTTTAGGACCAATCTTAAGATTACTCCTTCGTATATTTTTATTTTCTGGCCGTATACCTTTTCAAGGGTTAAAGGAGCGAGTGGGTCATTGTCCCAGTATAAATCGTGATTTCCGAAGACTTTTATAAAAGCATTTCGCTGTGAAAACAGGTGCTCTTGATCAAAGGTGGCGGTATTGCTTTTGAGTACTCCGTTAAGGGTGTTTTTCCAGAGTTCTTCGCTGTCGCCTAAATTGCAATACAAGTAGTTTTCGGTGTTATAATAACTGAGGGCAGCGAGGTAGTTCTTTTCAGATCGTGCAAAGTCGTCATTGAAATTCCGGGAACCTTTATGTTGATCGGAGAAGATGATCAGTTTGGAGGTGTTATCGAAATCGAGGATTAATCCATTTTTGCCTGGTTTGGTTTGAATTTTATTAAAAAGGGTGGTTAGTGCTTTGTGTACGTGTGTTTGATCGGGTCTGGAGGAGAGTTTATTTGCCAGTGTGATTACTGGTTGGGTAAGAATTTTTTGTAAAAACGCACGCATAATTGATAAAGAGAAGTTTTAAGGATTTTGTTTAGGAATAAATAGAAAGGGGGTAGAAGTTGGTTTCGATTTTTTTATCAAAAACTGATGATCAAAAATGTTGAAATTGGTTTGATTGGTGAAATGGGTTTATAATAATTTTAGAAAATGGAGAATATGGGTTATAGAATAATAGGGAGGGTTTAAATTTAACCCGCTAATAGACAGTAGTAATCTACTTAAGTAACTACTGCAAAAAGTGCTTCTATTTGCAAATGAAAAAAGATCCCGGAATTTTAAAGTGCAGTCATTTATTTAAAGAAAGAAAATATATGCTTTATCTGGTGTCACTAATATAAACACTTTCAATCTTATGCCTTTTATCATCTATCAAGCCTTTTTCTAAGCTAATGTTATGAGTGCTTATATTGTACTTGACCAATATTACTTTCAAAAAGTCCTGGTCATGCATATTAACCAAGGCTTTTTGGAAGCTTATTAGACAAGATTTCAGGTTAAATCTTGGCCTTGTCCTTCTTTTCTTTTAGCATTAAGCAGTGAGCGGCACATGCATGCAGTTTATAGTTTTTATGCACTGTACCCATGGTATGTCCTTCAGGATCTAATATTTCGCACATTGCGGCATCTTTATCTCTAACAGTTATTACACTAGTTCCTTGAGTATTGTAGAAATTACCATTCTTCTCTGCTTTTCCAAGTCTTTTCCCATTAGCATCAATAACGTTTCCGCTTTTATCAATAAAATAGATTTTCTGGCCTTTGTTATTTCTTACGATATTGTCCTTATCAATATACCCTAATTTAGTTCCCAGATGATTATGGATACCGCCTTTAGCATCTATAGCGATTTTTTTCGATTGTGGAGATACCCCTTGTGCATGTGAGTTACTTACTGTTCCTGCAAGGAAGATAATAAGCAGTACGAAGATTGTTTTAAGCTTTTTCATGATGTGAATTTATTTATCCGAATATAGTGTAATTAAAAGAGTATGATATTAACAATCAATAGTTTGTGAAATGATACTGATCATATTTAATGCAGGTTGACTGTTTGGTTTTTCTATTTATTCCTGCAGCTTTGTGCCCCTTAGTCGTAAGGAGTTCAGGATAACGGAAACCGAACTCAAGCTCATGGCCAGAGCAGCAATCATTGGCGACAGAAGAATACCAAAAAAAGGATACAAGACTCCCGCTGCAATAGGGATTCCAAGGATATTGTAGCCTAAAGCAAAGAAGAGGTTTCCCTTAATATTGCGCATTACTTTATGGCTTAATAACCGGGCTTTAGCAATTCCGTTAAGGTCACCTTTAACCAAAGTAATGGCTGCGCTTTGAATGGCGACATCAGTACCGGTACCCATGGCTATGCCAATATCTGCCTGCGACAATGCAGGGGCATCATTGATGCCATCGCCTGCCATGGCTACTTTTTTCCCCTCAGCCTGTAGCCGTTTTATCTCTTGAAGTTTATCCTCTGGCAGCATTTGAGCTTTATATCCATCAAGTTTCAAGGTTTTACTTACGGCTTTTGCTGTATCTTCATTGTCGCCGGTAAACATCCAAACCTGCAGACCTTCTTGCTGTAGTTTATTGATTGCTTCTTTGCTTGATTCCTTAATCTTATCATAGATTACCACAAAACCAACAGCAACATTTCCAACCGATAAATAAGAGACTGTTTTGCCCTGTTTTTGCTCCGCTTTAACTTGCTCACTTAATTCCGAAGTAATTTTTGCACTTACCTGTTCCATTAGCTTTTCGTTGCCCAGGGACAGTTTTTCTTTTCCGAGTACACCAATAACCCCTTTTCCGGTAATCGCTTCAAAATGTGTTATAGGTTCAATTTTGATATTCTTTTCTTCTCCATAGCGAAGCGTGGCTTGTGCCAAAGGATGCTCACTGCTGCTGTTCAAGGATATGATTTTTTGAAGAATATCGTCTTCTGTGAAATCATGGTTTGTGCTAACCACTTTTTCAACGGATGGTTTTCCTTCGGTAACGGTTCCTGTTTTATCTATAACGACTATATCTATTGCATTCATCTTTTCCAAAGACTCTGCATTTTTGATAAGTATGCCAGATTTTGCACCTTTTCCAACACCAACCATCACCGACATCGGTGTGGCAAGGCCAAGCGCACAGGGGCAGGCAATGATCAGCACCGCTATTGCATTTACAAATGCGTAGACGTAGGAAGGCTCAGGGCCATAAATTGCCCAAACAATAAAAGTTATCACCGAGATGAGAACCACAATAGGGACGAAATAACCCGATATTTTATCTGCCAGTTTCTGTATAGGAGCTTTCGAGCGGCTTGCCGAATTAACCATTTCAATAATCTGAGAAAGCAAGGTTTCTGACCCTACTTTTTCTGCCAGCATTGTAAAGGTTTTGTTTCCGTTTATGGTGCCAGAACTGACCTTGTCTCCTGGTTTCTTATCAACAGGAATAGGTTCTCCGGATATCATCGATTCATCGATAGTTACTTCTCCTGATTGGATACTTCCATCAACGGGTACCTTTTCGCCTGGTTTTACGCGTAGTAAATCTCCTTTCTGGATGTCATCAATGGCAACTTTCGTTTCTTTTTTTTCATCAATTTTTGTGGCCTCATTAGGTGCCAGTTTCAGCAGTTCTTTAATAGCACTGTTGGTCTTGCCATGTGCACGTGCCTCCAAAAGCTGCCCAAGTAATACTAGCGTAAGAATGACGCTTGCCGCCTCAAAGTACACATAAACAGTACCTGCATGGGTCTTGAACTGATCTGGAAAAATACCTGGGAACAATAGGGAGATGATGCTAAAAAGCCAGGCAACCCCTGCACCAATGCCAATTAAAGTAAACATATTTAAGTTCCAGGTGATAACTGACTGCCATGCACGCTCAAAGAACATCCAGGTTGCGTAAAATACTACTGGAATTGACAGGGCAAATTGTACCCAGTTCCAGTACTTAAGATCCATAAGTGTAAGCAAGGGATTACCAGGGATCATTTCTGACATGGAAATAAGGAAGATAGGAGCTGTAAGCAGCGCAGCTATTTTGAACTTGCGCAGTAATGTATCGTATGTTTGATCTTCTTCATCTTCTTCTTTTGTGCCTGTTCCAGATATTGGTACCAGATCCATTCCGCAGATTGGACAGGCACCAGGCTTGTCTCGTATAATTTCCGGGTGCATGGGACATGAATACTTTAGCGTAGAATTAGATTTGACATCTGGCAATATAGTAGCATGAGTATTCGATTCTGCAACTTGATGGCCTGCCATTTCTATTGTATAATTTCCTGCTGCAGATAAGGTTTCCCGTAATTTTTCTATTGGCACATGCTTTTCCATTGTAATAGTAGCTTCAGGCGGTTTTAAGCTAACCACCGAAGAAATACCTTTTATTTTATTCAGTGCCTGTTCCACTTTTTCGCGGCAGCCTTCACAGCTCATTCCGCTTATTTTATAAGTATGTTTCATGATGCTCTTTATTTAATACGTTAATGTAACCCCTGCCCCGTAACCAATATCACTATCATAGTGGGTAGAAAGAGAAAAGTACTTGGTAACAGTATACCTTAAGCCTCCCATGTATTCTTTATCTGTATTACCCATAATCGTAGCACTTAATCTGGCTGTAACTGGAATATCCTTTCGGACTAGTTGAAAGCGGAATTTTCCTTTACTGTCTAGTCTCGCTTCTGCGTTAACTAACATCGGTAAGACATACTGAATACCCGCCACCAAAGCCTTTCTATTGCTTTGGTTACTGGTTTGCCCGAAAAGGTTCTTCTCGCTTATATTTCTCCTGGGATTATAGTGATAGTCAAATCCTATAAATGGGAAAATCCATTGCATTTTACCTAAATAGCGACCGAAATACGTTTCGCTTTCGTTGCCGTCTTCTGACTTTAACCCTATCCGCCATTCAGTAGACAAGCGGTAGCGGGTATTACAAAGCATAGCTTCTCCATCACTTCCGTTACTTTCAAATCCTGCATTGGCCATGAAGTGAGGCATTCGGTCATCGGCAAATAGCTTACGCTGCGCCAGTTTTGGATTTGGAATATCCGGATTTGGAGCAGATCCGACGTAGCTGAATACTCTTCCCATTCCGCTCATCATATGATATAAGATATGGCAATGGAAAAACCAGTCGCCACTTTCTGTTGCGGCAAATTCTATCGTATCTCTCTCCATTGGCATAATATCGAGTACGTTTTTTAAAGGGGCATATTCTCCTTGTCCGTTTAATACCCGAAAGTCATGACCATGCAGGTGCATAGGGTGCCGCATCATGGAATTGTTGTAGATAATAATGCGGATATTTTCTCCTTTTTTAATAAGAATCTTATCAGACTCTGAAACGGTCTTATTGTCAATCGTCCATACATAGCGGTTCATATTTCCGGTCAACTCGAAATTTAAAGTCCTTAGCGGACCCGGTCTTAAGGTTGATTTTTCCGGAGATTTTAACATGGCATAATTAAGGGTAACCAAATCCTCACTCATTTCCATATTCATGCTACTCTTAGTATGCATGTCATGCCCTTTCATTTGTGGATCTGCTTTTGTGATATCCTCTTTTATTGGTTCAGGTTTAGCAACTATACTATCCAGGTCAACAATCTCATCAGGCTTCGATTTTAACCTGCCATATTGCTCTCCGGTAGTTTCAGGATACATCACCGTATTCATGTCCATTTGCTGATTGCTCATTTCCATGCCCGTAGATGCCATGTCTCCGTTCATCTTCATCATGCCATTCATCATTTCCATTCCTTCAAAATATTTCAACTTCCCAAGTGGCTTAGCTGGCATTTTCATTCCCTCACCCAACCATATTGAAGTAGATTTGGTACGGTCCTCAGCTGTTGCTAAAAACTCATAACTCATATCTTGCGGAATAGTGATGATGACATCATACGTTTCGGAGACGGCAATTAATAAACGGTCAACATCTACAGGTACTACATCATTTCCATCGTTTCCGACAACTGTAATTTTGCCACCTGAATAAGTCAGCCAGAAATAAGTTGATGCTCCGCCATTAATAATTCTCAACCGTACTTTATCACCTGCCTTAAATCTTGAATATTTGATTGAAGGCTTGCCATTAGCCAGGAATTTATCATAATATACATCGCTAACGTCCATCGCACTCATCCGCTTCCACTCATTATTCAACTTTGTCTTGAAGTATCCTTTTTGAATAGCCTCGGCGTAACTTTGGGATGTTCCCTTTTTAATTGCAAACCAATCCGTAGCGTTATGAAGTGAGCGGTCAACCTCCCTAGGGTTCATATCAGTCCAGTCGCTTAAAACAATCGGTATTGTTGGGATTTTCGGTTCATTCTTCTTGTTGAAAATCAAAGCTCCGTACATGCCGCTTTGTTCCTGCAATTTAGTATGGCTATGATACCAATAAGTTCCGTTTTGTATCACGGGAAATTTATATACATAGGTTGAATGCGGTTTGATAGGCATTTGAGTCAGGTTGGGAACGCCATCAAAACGGTTTGGTAAAAATACACCATGCCAATGAACAGATGTCTCTACATCCATTTTATTATGAACATATATTTCAGCCGTATCACCTTCTGTAAATGTTAAAGTTGGAGCGGGTATGCTTCCATTTATAGCTACTGCCTTTTTCTTCTTTCCTGTGAAATTAACTGTAGTATCATTTACATATAGGTCATAACGAACCATTTTGGGGCTGTAGGTTACTTCTGCAGTCTTTACTTTATGGCCTGCTTTTTCCGCGTTTCTTTCTTCGTTTAATACAGGAGCTGGAGTTGTATGATCAGCTTTTGTTTTACTCGCTGACTTTATTTTTATACCAACAGGAGCAGCGCTTTTTACAGGATCATGTTTCTGTGCAGGGGCAGATTTGGCAGGACTTTTAACTCGCTTTTCAACTAATTCCATACCGCACTTGGGACATTTGCCCGGCTTGTTACTCATAACCTCCGGATGCATTGGACAAACATAGACCTGGGGCTGTCCGGAAGCAATAGTATAAAAGCCCAGGAAAAATACATATAAAAGTATTCGTTTCATGATTTTAATTTTACTGAAGAGAGGTGCTTTGCACATTATCTAACCATTTGTAAATGCTGTTTTTTTGCTCATTTGAAAGTTTTGCTGATTGATGGATCAAAGTGTAAGAGGGGAGAGGCATTGAATTATCTTTTATACTTTCTCTGATTGATTTCAATTTGCTTTTTTGCCTTCTTGGAGAATACTCACCAAACCTGTTAAAGTCTAGCTCTGATTTACCTTTACGAATATGTGAAGCCATAACCCATCCGAACGGTTGAATACTACTATACCAGGGATAATTAGTTGAATTGCTATGGCAATCATAGCAGGAGCGCTGCAAAACGGCTTTTACTTTATCGGGTACCTGATAAACGTTGTTAATATCCGATTTTGAAGCTTTTGTGTTAACATTTCGCTTTGGCTGAAAAAATTGGATGAGAAGGAGTACTGCCAATACACTTAGCAGTACTTTTTTCCTGATGCTCATCGAAAATTAGTTAAGTTCTTCTTTCACCGTTCCACATTCAGGCATTTGCTTACCTAAATAAGGGTTCTGAATTTCTTTAATTTCGCTCAGCCAATTAGCTCCCTTATTATCATTATACATCGGGCAATTGACGTAATAAAGCTTTTGAGTCCCACCTACAGCTTTAACGAGGTCATATACATCTTTACTTAAGGTTTCAAAATGCTCCCTTTGATGTTTAATATTACCAGCATTTGCCCCTATGTGTGCTGCATGTTCCCTGGCATCTTCATAGATATCGGTATATTCTTTAGCCTGAGCTTCATTTAAACTGCTTTTGTCAAAGCTGTCTAATGATGCAATTAATTCTTTTCCTGCAATAGCCGCATCCTGATCATCATCCTGTGTTAATGCATTCTTTAATTTGATATAAGAATCAATTATTCCCTCAGTTGAGCTGGCAGTGGCAGATGGTGCTTTGGCCGTTATTTGTTCCGTTCCGTTTCCAGTGACAGATGAAGTTGAATTTTGTTTGGTTCCTGTATTGCAGGAGGTAATTCCAAATAAAAGGATAATTGCACTTAATATTAGAGTTTTCATAAATTTGTTGTTAAAGGTTAAATTACCGACAGCACTTTGTTATCAGTAAAGGTCTAAATGCCTTCAAGAAGATTTTGCTGCATAAATCAATTTTTAATTAAGAAAGAGTTAATAGCGGAAGGAGTTTGTAGCTATAAGGCTCCAACTACTATACCACAAGTAAGCATAGAAGCTCCGTAATAGGGGTTTTTAACTACAGTCCTGTTATCTGCAACAAAACAGGACTGCTTAAAATTTAAATAGTAGTGAACATTTACCAAGCTACAGCGCATTGTTTTAATTATTATTGTTGAAATCTAAACTGCTTGCCAATTGTTTAAAAATTAACGGTTTGGGTTTGGCCCTATGCTTGAGAGCCAATCCTGAAGCTCTTTTATTTCTGCTTTTTGGTCTGCTATCATTTTTTTAGACATTGCCAAAAGCTTGGGGTCCTTCCCGGATTGAACAAACCCTTCTGCCATAAATACAGCACTTCGATGATGAGGTAACATCATCCTGGCAAATTGTTGATCAGTAGATCCATCTTCAGCCTTAGGCATATCCATCATCATCGTCATGTTCCTATTCATGACCTTTCCAAAGCCTACCTCTTTATTCATAGGGTCATAGTCCTTTTGCGGTCTTTTATGGCTTTCAATAAAATTATTCAACTCATCAATCTCTTTTTCCTGAGCATCAACAATTTTCCCAGCCATTGATTTCACTTGATCGGCTGTTCCGGAACGAAGTTCTTCCTTTGCCATATCTACAGCTCCCTGATGATGAGCTTTCATCATCATAGCAAAATCAACATCTACATTTCCTGTCATTTGAATTTGATGCATATCACTCATCATCTTATTCATGGCGCCGCTTGTCCCAGAGCCGTGCGAGGAAGATGTATCCATAACATTGGATGACATGGAATCGTGATTCATCTCAGAATGCACATCATTCTGTTTGGTTGATGGATTGCTACAGGAAGTCATACTAATAGAAAGGGTAGTAGACAGGATCAAAAAATGTGTAATTTTCATAGGTTTGTTGTTTGTAAATGTGATTTAATGGCACGGCTAGAATTGGGTGCTGACGGACTTAAAATCCTTTTATCCTATAAGCGTTATTTATTGCATATAGGGCAGGTATACATGTAAGAATTAATAAATAAATTGGGGCATCCCTATGGATGTAATTCTTCTACATATAGAAAGGGAAACCATCTCAAATGGAGATAACCTAAGTATGAGAAACTTAGGATCAGATTAAATAAGAGCAGATACGAATATGGATATCAGGACCAATACTGCCTGGTGGTGCATTGATTTCATGCCAACGGGGACTTATGAGATTTTTGCGAATAACCAGGAAAAGAGTAAAGAAGTGACCGGCTGTTAAAGTTGGAATACTCAAAGAAGAATATTCAAAGGAAGGCTTAATATTTTCTTTAACTGCATAGTTGCCATGTTTTTTACAACAGGAACAATCTTTTTTCCCCTTACAATGGTTTTTGCTTTTTTGCTTAGAAGCATATTCATGAGCGGCTGGCTCACTAGATTGATTAATCAAATTAGTAAAGAACCATTGGCTACTGCAACTTAAGATGCAAACAAACATACCTGTAGTAAGCATCAGGTAAAAACTTGCCATACTTAAAATTGCCAGTCTTTTCATGTTTATATCTACATTTAGTTACAGTTAGATTGAAATATTGTTTTAACTAATAAGAATTGGATTGCTCAAATCCACTTTCTGTATTGTTTAGAGTCTTGTTTTTTAAAACTTTAGTAGCATTAAACTCCATAATGGATGACATTTAAGAAGCCCTTCCATATTACGCCAGGGAAGCAAGGGTGAAAAATGTGGTACATTTAGGAGCATGTGGCCGTGACGATACGACCGTTGCGCATTGGGCATGGCACCAGCTAGTAGAAAAATATATTGAATGGTCTGGTTTTATTTTTACGCATTTGCGTCCTGAAACTTTTATGCAAAATGTGTTAAGTTATGGTGGTAAAAGAGGGATCAATGAAGGGGTAATTTAGCATTATGTTGAAGGTGCGTGTTTGAGTGCATGGTGGTCAGCACTTGAGGTGTTTCTGCATGCTATGGAAGATGCAGGTGCGGAAATGGCTTATATGGGCTGTGTATATGATCATTGGAAACGTTATGCTGGAGGGACTATTCCTGGTGCGGATGATACATTTGATAACTTTTCTGAGATTACAGGCAAACAGCCGGTGAAGTGGGTCGATTTTATTATAATGCATAAAGCGGAATTTGACTGTTGATTTGCCGAATGTTATTTAGGCGGCAAAGTAGGACAATCGTTTGCATGGTTGAAACAACCGATTGCGCTGGTATCGTTTTCTTTTTTCAATCAATGGTTGCCATTTCTTTATTTCAACTTTACTATATTGTGATGTAAAAGAATCATGGTATTAACTGATGTTCGTGTTGCAACAGGCTAAACTATACTTTTATATCAACTGATTTCAGACCATGAGGCTAAAGCAATATTGTATCTTCTTTATATTAATCTGTTCAACCTGGGGATCTTCCCATGCTCAAACCACTGTAATAAAAATTAAAAGTGGCGAGAATTGGTATGGAGGAGTTGTAAATGAAGGGCATAGGATGCCTTTGAAGGATGGGTACTCATTTAATCTTTTTGGAGATACAGGCACAAACCAAGCTGCTCCATTACTGCTTTCAACCAAGGGAAGGTATATATGGAGTGATGCTCCTTTCGAATTTTCTGTGAAAGGAGATCAGTTACTGCTTTCTAATGCAACTGAGCCTGTCTTTGTAGACTCGATGGGACGTACATTAAAAGAAGCTTTTGTTAACGCTAATAAAAAGCATTTTCCTTCAAAAGGGAAATTACCGGATACACTTTTATTTTCCAGACCTCAATATAACACATGGATTGAATTGGTTTATAACCAGAATCAAACTGATATTATTAAGTATGCTAGTGACATTATTTCTAACGGGTTTCCTACTGGTGTATTAATGATTGATGATAATTGGGCTGATTACTATGGACGGTTTGATTTTAGAAAGGACAGGTTTGAAAATGCGACTGTAATGGTTGATAGTTTGCATAAACTGGATTTTAAGGTGATGTTGTGGGTTAGTCCTTTTATATCTCCAGACACAGAGATTTTTAGGGATCTGTTAAATAAAAAGTTGCTTTTATTCAGTGGAAATCAAAAAGGAGGAAGTGCCTGGAAAGAGGCTACGGATCCTGCTATTATTAGTTGGTGGAATGGTCATAGTGCTGTTTTAGATTTCACAAATCCGCAAGCTAAAGATTGGTTTGAAGGAAGATTAGATTATATGGTTAAAACTTACCACATTGATGGTTTTAAGTTTGATGCTGGTGATGCTGATTTTTATCCCTCTGATGCAATTTCATTCCGGAAGGCTACGCCAAATGAACATAGTCGATTATGGGGAGAGATTGGTTTGAATTATCCGTTAAATGAATATCGCGCGATGTGGAAAATGGCTGGAGAACCACTTGTTCAACGTTTGCGCGATAAGCAGCATACCTGGGTTGATTTGCAAAAGCTTATTCCTCACCTCACTGTGGCTGGTTTGCTTGGTTATAATTTCACTTGTCCGGATATGATAGGTGGAGGGGAATATGGTTCCTTCATCGGTAAAGATAAGTTAGATGAGGAACTTGTTGTTCGTTCTGCTCAGTGTTCTGCTTTAATGCCTATGATGCAATTTTCGGTTGCGCCATGGCGGGTGCTCAGCAAGGAAAATCTTGGATTAGTGAAAAGTGCTGTGAAAATCAGAAACCGGTATACCGCCTACATTTTACAAATGGTAAAGGAGTCTGCTAAAAATGGGCAGCCTATTGTGCGAAGTATGGAATATGAATTTCCGAATCAAGGATTTGCTGAGGTGAAAGGACAGTTTATGCTGGGAAAAAAATTCTTAGTTGCACCAGTAGTCACTAAAAACAGTAAGAAATTAATTTACTTTCCGAAAGGGAAATGGAGGAGTGACAAGGGGGGAATTATAAAAGGTCCAAAAATAATGGAGCAGATAGTGCCTTTGGATAGGCTACCCATATATGAATTGGTTAAGGACTAGACTTTTATCAATTGTTTAATTGCATAATATATTCTTTATTATGCAAAAGGTTTATGATTTAATAATTTTCACTATAAAGAGCATTAAAAGGCACTAATAGGTGCTATTAGGGTGTTTTCAGGTAGTAATATATTAAAAAGGGCATATATATGGCTCTAATTGTAGTGTATTGGTTTGACACGAGCATATCAGTTTTCAAATTTAAGGTATTAAAAGGAAATTTTTGGGTATACCTATCCGGATATAAATAATGATTTGTAATTTCGTGATGAATGGTTCTAGAAAATAGTTATAGAGTAGCAAAAATATTTCTTTCCACCTGGCTATGGCTTGTTTTTTATTTAATACTATCGATTAGTATTTGTTATTACGAGTTTGGGATAAATGTGTCTTTCCCAAATGGAGAGGTTGGTATGATTGGCACGGCATTGTCAATACTGATGGGTTTTAGGGTGAATTCGGCATACGAAAGATGGTGGGAGGCTCGGATATGGGGCTCCATCGTTAATAATTCAAGAAGTTTAGCAAGAGAAGTAATTGGTTTTACAAGTTTTGGGGAGCATGCATTTCCAGCTGCGCAACAACTGATTCATCGGCAGATTGCTTTTGTTCAGTCAACTACCCGTCAATTACGTAGACAGCAGGGAGCAATTTGCCTTCGAACACTGGTGTCAAATAAAGAATATAGTATTCTGGAGAAAAAGCAGCATTTACCCAATGCCTTATTGCCGCTTCATATGCAACAGATAAAGGAACTGTATGAAAAGAAGCAGATTAGAGACTTTGTTTTTGTTCAGTTGGAAACTATCTTTACTGAACTACCTAACAACTTAGGACAAACTGAAAGGATTAAGAATACTCCGTTTCCTGTTCCTTATTCCTATTTTTCTTTTATTCTTGTTCACATTTTTGCCTGCTTTTTCCCTTTTGGCATGGTTAAGGAGCTAGGGTATCTGACGATTCCTATCAGCCTGATCGTGACCTTCATCTTTTTGGTAATTGAGCAAATCGCTGTTGAAATACAGGATCCATTTGCATCAAAAGATAATGATACGCCCATGACTACCATAAGTAAAAGTATTGAGATCAATTTAAGAGAGATGCTCGGGGAAGAGAATTTGCCTATTCAGATTACACCGAAGACTGGTGTGCTGATGTGAATTTTTATTAGCACGCTCTTTTTAAAAAAGGGAAGAATATTATTTAAAAAAAACCATGTTTACAGTAGAGAAGATAGGCGGCACCTCCATGAGTGCTTTGCAGGATGTTATCAAAAATATTATTTTATTTGAGCGTACAGGTGATCAGTTATATAATAGAATTTTCGTCGTGTCTGCATTTTCGGGTGTAACCGATCTATTGCTTGAGAATAAAAAGAACGGAGAGCCGGGCGTGTACCATCGTATTGCTAAATACCAGGATTTTCACCGTCCGTTAAAAAATCTGATCGTCAAGTTAAAATTGATCAATAAAAAATATGCTAAATTGGGTCTTGACCTTCCGGTTGCAGATCTGTTTATTGAAAATCATATTACGGAAGCACAAAAATATTTAGATAATCTGGCCAATATACTGGCATCAGGTTATGTAAGTAAAGTAGGGATTTTACAAGCGGCAAGGGAGATTCTGGCTTCAATAGGGGAGACGCATTCGGCATTTGTTCTTAGTAATATTTTAGTGAATATGAGCATCAATACCCAGCTGATTGATTTGAGTGGATTTGGAGATCATCGGGCTTACACGATAGATCAGCGGATTAAACATGCTTTTAAAGACATTGATTTTGAGCGTACGATCTGTATTGTTACGGGTTATGCGAAAGGTAAAGAAGGAATCATGCGAGAGTTTGACAGGGGGTATTCAGAAATTACTTTCAGTAAGATAGCGGAAATTTTGAAACCACAGGAAGCCATTATCCACAAAGAATATCACCTTTCAACTGCAGATCCTGCATTGGTGGGAATAGAGAATTGCAAGCCTGTAGGTTATACCAATTATGACATTGCTGATCAACTGGCCGATGTGGGTATGGAGGCTATCCATCCAAGGGCTTCTAAACCATTAGAGATTAATGGGATCCATTTGCGTATAAAAAACACATTTGAGCCTTCACATCCAGGTACGCTGTTTACCCGGGAGTTTGTATCGGAACAAAAGCGCGTGGAGATTATTACGGGCACCGACAAATTGCTGATGATTGATGTTTACGATCCTTTAATGGTTGGCAATGTGGGCAGTGATCTTCAGATTATGCAAATGTTTTTTAATCATAACGTGAGTTATACTTTTAAAGCCACGAGTGCCAACAGTATCTCTATTGTGATATGGGCACGTGATTTTGATAAAAAGCTGATCAGCGAACTGGAGGATCATTTTGAAAAAGTTACTGTTGAAAAAGTAGCCATGGTATGCCTTTTGGGATCGAATATGGATGAGCCGGGCTTATTAGCTAAAAGTGCATATTCGCTTACTGAACAGGGTATTAATATTAAAAGTGCAGGTTTTGCGATGAGGAATGTAAATATTCAATTTTTAGTGGCTCCTGAGCATTTTAAGATGGCTATCATCGCATTAAATAGTACTATGGGATAGGCGATTTTTATGTTTGGCAGTTTAACGGTGTTTATTAATGCTAAACACTATCATTCTCTGATAATTCTTACTTCTTACATTAATAATAGTTTAACACAAAAAAAAGTTTATATTAACAGTGTGTGTTTAATATTGCTTAACATTTTATAAGCAATATTAATGATTGATAATACAGGGCGCAATCACAGTCAGACAGAAGGAGATGTAAATCTTACTGAAGAGCGAAAAAATTGGAATGCAGGTATTAAAGGTGCCCTAACCAATGATATTTTAGAAAAGGATGCGAAATACTTCTTGCACCAATCTTTGTCTACTCCTTGTTTGGATGTGATAGATTCCAGTAATGGCATTGATATAATCAATTTAGAGGGTAAAATATACATTGATTTTCATGGCAATAATGTCCACCATCTTGGATATCAAAACTCGTATATATTGGAGCGTGTAAAAGCGCAATTGGATCTTCTCCCTTTTTCCCCCAGGCGTTTTACTAATCTTCCAGCTGTAAACCTTGCTGAAGAACTTATCAGGCTAACGAGCGGAAAGCTAAGTAGGGTATTATTTTCTCCCGGAGGTGCCTCAGCGATGAGTATGGCTCTTAAATTGGCCCGTGTAGCTACGGGTAAATACAAAACTATTTCAATGTACGGTGCTTTTCATGGTGCTTCTATGGACAGCATTTCAGTTGGTGGGGAGTACATGTTCAGGCAGCAACTGGGACCATTGTTGCCAGGAAATATATTGGTACCTCCTCCTGACAGTTACCGGGGCATCTGGTATAATGATAATCTGCCGGAAGGTGATCTGGCCTATGCAGATTATGTGGAATATATCATAGAAAAAGAGGGGGACATTGGAGCTGTTATAGCAGAGACTATTCGTAGTACCACAGTGCATATCCCTTCGCATGGATACTGGAAGCGGATAAGAGAAATTTGTGATAAACATCAGGTGTTGCTTATAATGGACGAAATACCCATTGGCATGGGTCGCACGGGATCCATGTTTGCCTATCAGTATTATGGAATTGTTCCGGACATGCTTGTTTTAGGTAAAGGGCTGGGTGCTGGTATAGTTCCTATGGCCGCTATGTTATGCCGGGAAGAGTTGAATGTTGCCGGTCATGTTGCACTAGGGCATTTTACCCATGAAAAGAATCCACTGGGAGCTACAGCAGCTTTGGCAGCACTCGATTATATGAAAGAGTATAACGTGCTGGAGCATGTGCATATATTGGAATTATGGATGCGTAGCCGGCTTGAGGGCTTACAAAAACAATTCGAGGCAATAGGTCAGGTGAGGGGGATAGGTCTGCTTTGGGGGATCGAATTGGTTAAGAGTCGTGAGACCAAAGAAAAAGATATTCAACTGGCAGAAAGGGTCTTGTATCGTTGTCTGAAAAATGGATTAAGTATAAAAGTTTCTGATGGGAATGTGCTGTCCTTATACCCGCCACTTATCATTACTGAAACTGAGCTTTCCAATGCCATGATGATCTTGGAAGAAGCGATAAGGGATGCTATGGGTATAAAAAAAATTTAGAATGGGCTTTGATAGTAGTGATTTAAAACAGCGGTGATGAGTATAAAACTAGTCGTATTTGATATTGCAGGAACAACGGTAAAAGATGCTAACAAAGTGGGTGAAGCTTTTCAGGAAGCCCTGGGGAAACATGGATTCTATGTGCCAGTTGATGGAACTGCTCCTTTTATGGGATATGAAAAGAAGCGGGCAATCAGGGACATACTTAAAAAATTCCACGATAAAGAGATTATTGATGATGCAGTCATCGTGAGGATCTATGATGATTTTACAAAACAGATGATTCAATACTATGAGGCATCGGATGAGCTTGAACTACTTCCTCATGTCGAAGAAACGCTGACAGCCTTGCATGATTCGGGTAAAAAGATAGCTATTAACACTGGTTTTTCAAGAGGAATAGCTGACGTGATCGTTAACAAGTTTCAATTGTGGGAAAGTGGCCTGATCGATTTTCTGATTGCTTCGGATGAAGTAAAAAATGGGAGGCCGTTTCCGGATATGATCCTCTCCCTCATGAATCAGGCAGGAATAACTGATCCAAAGGAAGTGGCGAAAGTAGGGGATACAGAAGTGGATATTAACGAAGGTAGAAACGCTGGATGTAGTTATTGTATCGGGATCACTACGGGAAGTTATACCCGCAGTGAGTTGCGGGTGCATAACCCGACTCATATTATTGATAATATAAGTGAGGTGCTGGATATAATAAAGGATTAGATTATGAATAAACTACTTAAATATGGACGAAAACAGGCAGCAAAGCTGTCCTTTCCTTTAATTACGGTAGTTACTGCGCTGGCAGCATTTGGTTGTTATACCAGTATGTATGCTTTTAGAAAGGCGTTCACTGCGGGTACTTTTGATGAAGGAGATCTTTTGGGGATTAACTATAAAGTATGGTTGGTGATCGCACAGGTTTTCGGGTATATGCTCAGTAAGTTTTATGGTATCCGTTTTATTGCTGAACAGGGGTATAATCTACGTGCACCGAAAATTCTTCTTTTGATTGGTATTTCCTGGTTTGCCTTGTTTGGTTTTGCCCTGGTTCCTGCACCTTTCAACATTGTTTTCCTGTTTATAAATGGTCTTCCTTTAGGTTTGATCTGGGGATTGGTCTTTTCTTATCTGGAAGGAAGAAGAACTACTGAATTGTTGGGTGCTGTGATGAGTGTCTCGTTGGTTTTTGCCTCCGGATTAGTGAAAACTATCGGCTCTTTACTGATCCTGAATGCACACGTTTCTGTATATTGGATGCCCTTTTTTACGGGATTATTGTTCGTTGTTCCTTTATTAATCTGTACTTTCTTGCTTGAAGTGATGCCCCCTCCGGATGTTAAGGATCTGGCGCTCCGGACAGTGCGGACAACCATGAATGGTGCTGATCGGAAAAACTTTTTGATGAACTATTTACCGGGACTGGCAGTAACGGTGATTATCTATGTTCTGTTTACAGTGCTGCGCGATGTCAGGGATAATTTTGAAGTGGAGATTTGGGCAGATATTGGTATTACCGATAATCGGATTTACGCTCAAACTAATTCAATTATAGCTTTGGTAGTACTTGTTATGGTGAGTTTGCTGATTGTTGTTAAAAATAATTTGGCAGCGTTCACCCTCATTCATGGCATGATTATAAGTGGCTGCCTAATGGCGGTTTTAGCTACCTGGCTTATGGAAAAATCTTTGATTAGCAATGTAACATGGATGAGCGTAACAGGATTAAGTATCTACATGGTTTATATTCCGTATAATGCCATCTTTTTTGAACGTTTATTGGCTACTTTCCGTTGTGGTGGAAATATCGGTTTTATCATGTATGTAGCTGATGCTTGTGGGTATCTGGGCAGTGTGGCAGTCCTTTTAGTAAGGGAATTAAGCTTTGTGCAATTAAGCTGGGGGCATTTTTTTATAAATGCGATATGGAATACGGCATTGTTGGCGGGAGTTTTAGCCTGTTTGTCTCTATTTTACTTCAGAAATAAATATAAGAAGTATGCTATTACGAAAGAAGTGGATGATGCTTATGTTCTGACAAGCAATTCAACACAAAGTTCTAACATTTAAATTTGATAACTATGCATATAAAACCACAGCAAACAGTCCTGATTATTGGGGCAGGTATAGTAGGATTAGCCAGTGCTAGGGCTTTTGCTTTGAAAGGGTATAAAGTAACTGTTTTTGAACGATATTCACAAGCTATTGGTGCTTCGATCCGGAACTTTGGTATGATATGGCCAGTCGGGCAGGCTGCCGGCGATCCGTATAATACGGCTATACAATCAAGGGATATATGGAAGTCAATTTGTGAAGATGCAGGAATTTGGTATCGGCAATCTGGTTCTCTCCATCTTGCCTATAATGCTACGGAATTGGCAGTTATGGAGGAATATGCTGCAGCATATGCTGCAGATAGACCTTGTTCAGTATTAACAGCAGCTGAAACACTGGCAAAGTCGGAAGCAGTGAATCCGGATGGATTGATTGGGGCACTATGGAACGCTGACGAACTTATTGTTGATCCGCGATTAGCGATCTCGCGACTCGCAAGTTACCTGGAAGAGAAACTACAGGTGGAATTCAAGTGGAATACACTTGTGACTCATATCGAAAAAACGACAATATATACTGGAGATCGGAAAAAATATCAGGCAGACATGGTGGTAGTATGCAGTGGTGCTGATTTTGAAACGCTTTACCCAAGGATTTACAGTGAGATTCCGATTACGAAATGCAAGCTCCAGATGATGCGACTGGCTGCACAACCGGGCGATTGGTCGATAGGCTCATCTTTATGTGGAAGTTTGTCAGCTTTGCATTATGCCGCGTTTCAAGTTGCACCATCATTGTCTTCATTGCGTCAATTAGCTGATGAGTATCTGCCGGAATATGGTAAATTAGGAATTCACGTCATGGTATCTCAGAATGGAAATGGCGAATTGACGATTGGCGATTCTCATGAATATGGCTTGAATCCTGATCCATTTGACCGTGAGCATATCAATGCACTTATATTGAATTATCTAAAAACTTTCGCCCGGTTTAAAGACTGGAAGTTGCTTCAATCATGGAATGGGGTTTATGCAAAAATGACAAATGGAGATACCTGTTTTCAGCATAGTCCGGAAGAAGGTGTTCTTATTTTTAATGCTACTGGTGGGGCGGGAATGACACTGTCGTTTGGACTGGCAGAAAGGATGATTCAGCAATTATAAATTACAGACTATATTTACCCGGTAGATAGATTAATTATGAAAGAAGAAATTCTGATTCAAATAGCGGATCAGATCAGGGCCCTGAGAAAGAAAAAAGGAATAACCGTCCAGGAACTGGCAGATAAAGCTTCAGTGAGTAAGGGTCTTATTTCGCAGATAGAGAACAGCCGGGTTGTCCCCTCATTAATGGTGTTGATAGAAATTATTAAGGCATTGGATCTGGATCTGAATGTTTTTTTTAGAAATATCAGCATGGAAAAGAACGGAAAGACAATTTTAGTCAAACGTCGGAACGAGTATAGTTCTTTTGAGAAGGAGCAGGCACAGGGCTTTATTTATCATCGTGTTTTTACTAGAAATATAGAGAAGTCTGTAGTCGATATTGTACTGCTTGAACTTGAACCTAATGCTACCAGGCCAATGGTAGAAACACAAGCTTTTGAGTATAAGTATATACTATCAGGTGAAATCGAATATAGATTTGAAGATGAATTGATCCGGTTGCAAGCTGGAGATTCTATACTTTTTGATGGCCGGATATCTCATACTCCCCGTAATACCGGAGATTCCAATGCTACTATGATTGTGATTTACTTTTTTGAAAATAATCTTTAATTGTTTAATATTAGTAAACTTCATGTTGTTAACTATTTCTTATTTCCATAATTAATAATAGTTTAACATGTTATGCTGCATAAATTAATAATAACTGTTTAATATTGCTTAACATTTAACAAGCAATAGAATGGTTAAAAACGCATAACAACGAGAGATATTCTCCATTATTCAATCCTTTGTTTTAGGAGCCTGTCATTTAACGCATCCGCTAAAGAAATGCTTTAGGAAGGAGTGTGCATTTTCAAATTTTCCATGAATAAACCTTATAAATGGATATAATCTACGCAAACTGATATGAAAATAATAGAAAGGAGGCCTTGTCATTAGATTTATTAGCATAAGGAAATCTATGCTTAAAATGAAAAGAACAGGCAGATTCCGGGCACTGAACTGAAGATCCAGCCCGAAATACTGCACTATAAAAGAACTATTTACCAGTAATATTATGATTATTTATATTAAAACACGAACTGAAGTTTTTAAATCCTGGTGTGTCGGGCTTCTTATTGCTGCACTTGGGCTTTTTACCGTATTTGTGCCTGCTAGGGCATTGGCTAATAATAGTGTAAAAGGAAGCCAACCGGCTTACCAGACTAAGGAAGTAGAGGGAAGAGTAACCGATAATAATGGGAATGGAATAGCGAAAGTATCGGTGAAAATAAAAGGTACTCAGATAGCGGTCGCTACTGATAGCAATGGACATTATAAGTTAAAACTTACAGACCAGACTAGTGTATTGGTATTTTCCATGGTAGGTTTAGTTACACAGGAAATTAATGTTGGGAGTCGTAACCAAATCGATGTTACACTTGAAGAAGATATTTTAGGACTGAAAGAAGTGGTAGTTACCGCACTCGGTATAAGTCGGGAGAAGAAGTCGCTAGGATATTCTACTCAGCAAATAGAGGGAAAGTCGCTTAATGAGGCCCCTTCCAGTAATTTTATCAACAATCTGGCAGGTAAGATTGCTGGAGCTAACATTGTTTCAGGTGGCGCAGTTGGTTCAAGCGCAAGGATTACATTACGTGGCGAATCATCTTTGTCGATGCAAAATAACCAACCTTTATTTATTATTGATGGTGCACCAGTTGCAAATGACGGGGTAAATAATACCTCGGGAAATGCTGATTATGGCAGCAGTACAGCGGCCATAAATCCCGCAGATGTTGCCAGTGTAAATGTGCTGAAAGGACCGGCAGCAGCGGCTCTCTATGGGTCAAGGGCTGCCAATGGAGCAATAGTGATTACAACCAAACAAGGTAGCTCGGGCAAGGGAAGCGGTATAAGTTTCAATTCCTATTATTTCATAAATGATGTTGGGCGGTTACCTCAGTTTCAAAATGAGTTTGGCGCAGGCAGGGGTGGTAAATACAGCGGTTCTAATTTTGGAGCAAGCTGGTCAGCTTATCCAGACGGTGTTCAGGATGGCTTTGATGAGAGCTGGGGACCTCGTTTAGATGTTGGTACCAACGAAGCGCAGTTTGATTCTCCAACAAGTAATGGTTTTCGCGGGGCCGATGTTGCATTGAGTAACCGTGGTGATATCATCGCTACACCATGGGTTTCGCAGCCTGATAATATTCGTGATTTCTTCGAAACAGGAGGAAAAGCGTATAATAATATCGCTTTTTCAGGAAGTAACGAAAAAAGTAAATATAGACTTTCGCTTACATCCCTAAACGAAAAAGGGATTGTACCTAATAATGACCTTGACCGTTACCAGGTATCTTTGAATAGCAGCTATAGGTTAACCAATAAGTTGACCACCGGAATTCATATGAATTATGCTAAAACCGAGAGTACTAACCGACCAGATAATGGTTACGGTCGAAATACTGCCATGTACTTTTTTACCTGGATGAACCGGAATATCAATATGAACAGCTTAAAGGATTATTGGCAAACGGGTCTGGAAGGCCTTAGACAATTTCAGTATAACTACGGAGAAAATCATAATAACCCTTTTTTCCTGATGTATGAAGATACAAAGGGGCAGGATAAGAATCAAGTTTATGGCAATATTGATCTAAACTATGAGATTTCAAAAAACCTGAGTTTGAAATTACGCACTGCACTGGATTATTATAACGATTTCAGGCCAATGCGTTGGGCTGTAAGTGATCTTGATAATGCTGAAGGTAAGTATGAAGAGGTGAAAATAGAATTTATGGAAAGGAACTCTGATTTCTTGTTAAGTTATCATAACACGGCATCAGAAGGGGATTTTAAATATCAGGTTTCTTTAGGTGGAAACCGCTTTGATCTTTCAGGCAACAGCGGCTCCACAACAGCACCTTCCTTACTTATTCCAGGAATCTATAATCTTGGTAATACTGGTGCTCAACTTTCAGCATCGTCCAGCAGATATCAAAAGCGGATTAATAGTATGTATGCAACCACAAATCTCAGCTTCAAAGATGTTATATTTATGGATATAACAGGCCGAAATGATTGGTCAAGTACACTGCCACAGGGGAATAACAGCTACTTCTATCCTTCAGTAGGACTAAATACAGATTTGAAGAAGATTTTAAGTCTTCCTGACGCATTTAGCCAAGGTCAATTAAGAGCTAGCTGGGCTCAGGTAGGTAATGATGCAGGTCCGTACCAATTGTACAATACCTATAACTATAGTGCTCCCTGGGGAAATAATGCTGCTCTGGCGGGTCAATCGGGCTTAGCAAATGCCGCTTTGAAACCTGAACTTACTTCTACTTACGAGATTGGAACGGTATGGGGCTTTTTTGATAGGTTTTCAGTTGATTTAACTTACTACGATATCAGGTCTAAAAATCAGATCATGAGCCTGCCTCAGGTAACGAGTTCGGGTTATACCTCCAGGGCAATCAATGCAGGAGAGATTAAGAATAATGGTGTAGAAATTATGTTGTCGGCTACCCCAATCAATAAACCAGGTTCATTGCGCTGGGATATGTCTGTCAATTGGGCAAAGAATATAGGTAAAGTGATTTCTCTTACAGATGAAGTGGATAAGGTAGTGCAGAGTGCTCCAGGAGAGGAGGCCTCTATTCAGGCCAGAGTTGGCGAACGGATGGGTGCAATATGGGGACCCGGTTATATGCGTGTGCCTGATGGAGCAATGAAGGGTGATGTTATTATTTACGAAAATGGACGTGCACGTGCTACTGGTGCAGATATATATCTTGGTAATATCAATCCGGATTGGACAGGTAGCTTTTCAAGTCAAATGAAATATAAAAACATCTCCTTGAATATGCTGATAGCTGGTCAGGTTGGTGGAAAATTTGTTTCTCGTTTTTACAATAAAGCAGTAGGTGCGGGTCAGCTTATAGAAAGTGCAGAAGGGCGTTCAGCTCGTGAAGTGGGAAAAGAATATGATACCCCTTACTATATATCAGGAGCAGCGATCATGGCTGATGGTAGTTATCAGCCGAATAGCAGTAGTACAGATGGTACCTTCAGTCAGGGAATCTATGGAACTGATATTAGAGGATTTTTTAAAGGACGAATGGACCATATTACAGAGGCTCAGCTTTTCAGTACCACTTATTTTAAATTGAGAGAACTTTCTTTAGGGTATAATTTGCCAGCTAAATGGTTGCAAAGATCTTTTCTGTCCAACGCTAAAGTGGCTTTAACTGGTAGGAATTTGTTTTTATGGACTCCATCGAGCAACAAGCATTTTGACCCGGAAGTAGCCGTGGCTACTCAGGGAAATGGGCTTGTTCCTGGGTTTGAGGATATGAGTCTACCATCCATGAAGGAATTTGGCATCAGCTTAAACCTCAATTTTTAATCTTTTTATCATTTAAAACGAACTAAGATGAAGCGCAAACATATAATTCTATGTACCCTTATCATACTACTTAGTGCCTGCACTAAGAATTTTGAACAAATTAATACGAATCCAAATTCACCGGATCAGATTACGAATCCCGGCTTATTGCTGACCAATATTATTCGGTCTGTTGCAAATAATAATTTAAGCAATTCCTTTGACAGAGGAAGCGTTGCCGCAGATCAGCTTGCTTCTCCCTATGCCAGTAACTTTATCAACTGGACAAGAAATGATGCCAATAGTTACTTTTGCTGGAATTATTACAATTACATCCGCGACTTGAATGAAATTATTACTGTAGCTGATGCACAAAAATTGAATAACTACAAAGGCATTGCATTAGTTCTCCGTTCCTGGATGTTTCAGAATCTGACCGATCTTTATGGTCCGATACCTTTTCGTGAAGCTGCCAGTTCTAAAACTACAGGTATAAACAAACCTAAATATGAACAACAGGAAGTGGTTTACGCAGGATTACTGAATGATCTGGAAGAAGCGGTAACTCTAATGGGTACCAGTAAAGAAACGGTAATCGGTGATATTATGTTTGCTGGCGATCAGATTCGCTGGAAAAAATTCGCTACAGGAATGACCCTTCGCCTATTAATGCGTCAATCAGGAAAAGTAAATCCTACAAGCAAGATGACGGCTATTTTAGCCAATCCGTCTAAATATCCTCTTTTTCAATCGCATGAAGATCAAGCCGCACTGCAATATCTGGGTGATCGTTTAGAAAACGAAATGCCCTTTTATAGGGGAAGCAACAGTGATTATGGAATTAGCACCCGGATATCTGCCAATCTGAACAATTACTTGTCCACTTTGAATGATAGCCGCTTGTTTGTACTTGCTATACCTGCATCGGTTGACAATAAATATCATGGTGCTGTGAATGGAACTGGCGACTGGGATGATCCTGCAAAATACTCTGCACCTGGTATGCTGTGGGCTCCCCGGCAATATAATGATGAACTTGCATCACCCACTGCAGCCCAAAGTGTATTTTATAGCTATTCGGAAGAACAGTTTATTTTGGCAGAAGCGGCAGAAAAAGGATTTATTTCTGGTGGATCAACTTCAGCAGCCACCTATTATCATAATGGAATAAGCGATCAGTTCAGCTACTATGCCAGCAGGATTCCTGCTAATTACAGTTTTCCTAAACCAGCTGATATTGTTGCAGGAGCTGATTATTATGCACAAACGGGAGTGGTTTATACGGGTACTACAGATCAAAAATTGCGAAAGATCTATCTTCAAAAGTGGATTTCATTGTTTTTAAATGGATTTGAGGCTTGGTCTGAATGGAGAAGAACTGGTTTTCCCAATATTCAAGTCGGACCTGTAAGTTCAGGATACGTTCCTGTAAGATGTTTATATCCTGCCGATGAGCAGCGTATCAATGAAGCTAATTATCAGGAAGCTGTGAGTTGGCTTGGTGCGGATGATATGAAAAGTAAAGTATGGTGGGACGCTAATTAGATTTGGAATGCCTATCCTTTTCAATATAAAATTAAAAAATAATGAAAGTACTTTTTTCTAATATTCTTATTTTGCTTGCAATCAGCTGTGTATCGTTTACTTTTACACACGATGAAGGTTCGCCGGAAGGAATCAAACATGTCATTATTATTGGTATTGACGGCATGAGTGTTTCTGGTCTTCAAAAGGCTAAGACACCAGTAATGGACCGTATGATAAGTCAGGGTAGTATGGTATTAAAAGTTCGGACTGTCTTGCCCTCGGTAAGCAGTCCGAATTGGGCATCCATATTGCTTGGAGCAGGTCCTGAACAACACGGTGTCACAAATAATGACTGGAAGATTGATGATCATCTTCTTGAACCTGTTGTTTTTGATTCGAACAACAGGTTTCCATCAATTTTTAGTATCATCCGTGAGCAAATTCCGAACGCTGAAACCGGGTCAGTATACGAATGGGAAGGTTTTGGCAGACTATATCAGCAGTCGGCCGTCAGTTATGATCATCATTTTTCAACTCCCGACTCTACAGCTACTGAATTTCAAGACTACATCTTGAAGAAAAAGCCTTTGTTTGCTTTTATGCACCTTGATTTGGTTGATGGAGCAGGGCATGAATCGGGGCATGGTACTGAAGCCTATTTTAAAGCGATCAGCAAAGCTGATTCGCTTATAGGCAACGTCCTTAATTCAATTAAAGAAGCAGGTATAGATTCAAATACACTTGTAATCATTACATCTGATCATGGAGGTATTGGTTATGGTCATGGGGGTAATACACCTGAAGAAACGGTTGTGCCTCTTGTTTTTTATGGTAAAGGAGTCAAAAAGGGATATACCATAAAGCAACAGGTATACCAATATGATGTAGCTGCTACGGTTGCGTTTGCACTGAAAGTAGTTCCTCCATATGCATGGATAGGCCGGCCTGTTAAAGCCGCCTTTGAGGGATATGAAGAACCTGCAAATCTTTGGCAGGGAACATTACGTTTAACAGCTCCGGTTATTTATCCTGAACGGGAATTGTATAGACTGCCGGGTGGCCTGTATGTAAATAAAAGTGCTGAGGTTAGAATGAGTTCTACTGAGCAGCATGTTTCTATATATTATACCTTGGATGGAACAGAGCCTGGAGCTAATTCGGCGATTTATAAAGAACCATTCATGGTTAAACAAACCACGGTAGTAAAAGCTAAAGCTGTGGGTCAGGACGGCCATGAAAGTCAATCATCGACTGCTTATTTTAGGATTGTGAAACCGAATGAAACGACGGGCTTAAATACAAAGTTCTTTAGTGGCGATCATTGGGAAGAGTTGCCCTCCTTTAATCAGCTGAAGTCGCAGAAACAATGGAGAAGTCTAGAGTTCAGTATATGCAGACAACAGCTTCTGGATTTAATTCCAGCTGATAATTCTTGTTTCGGATTAGTTTATGAAGGATATCTTCAAATTGACAAAGCTGGTAAATATTCATTTTATACCCAATCAGATGATGGTAGTAAATTGTATATTGATGGTGAACAAGTTGTGGACAATGATGGTGATCACGGAGTGATTGAAAGTATGGGATCCATCACATTGAAGCCTGGAAAACATGCTATAAAAGTGGCTTATTTCAATGCAGATGGAGGCTTTTGGCTGGAAACATTTTATAAGGGTCCAGGGCTGACTAAACAAATTATTCCTGCAAATAAATTATTCCTTAAACAATAAATTGCTGTTTGAAAATTAACATGATTTAATATAATACGTAACCCTGTCTCTTCTTGGCTTAATAAACTATTTATTTATGATTTTGAGGGAAAATATATATATGTTTACTCATATTTAAAGCGCATATTATGTTTTTTATCATTTTAGGTTTGCTCGTTATAACAGCAAGTTTTTTTATAGCCAGAGGAGATAGTCAGGCTGCCCGATTCAGTGGAGCGATCCGAATTGTAGGAATTGTTTTGGCACTTCTTGGAGCTTCTCTTTCAATGTTCAAAGTTGTAGATGCTGGTCATGTTGGTGTTAAAACGCTATATGGAAGGGTAGATAATGATGTATTATACAGTGGGTTGAATTTTATAAATCCACTTGTTGAGGTAACAATGTTCGATGTTAAAACGCAGAATTATACCATGTCCGGCACTCATGATGAAGGTAACAAATCGGGCGACGATGCGATTCGGATCTTAACATCAGATGGTTTGGAGGTTACAATTGATCTTTCTGTTTTATTTAGTGTGCGTCCTAATGATGCACCCAACATCCTCAAAGAAATAGGGGATGATTATGTGGATAAGATTGTGCGCCCTGTAGCACGCACTGCCATTCGTGACAATGCGGTATCTTATGAGGCCGTAGCTTTATATTCAACCAAACGTCAGGAGTTTCAGGATAAGATTTTTAATGCAATTAATAAGAGCTTTGCTACCCGTGGCTTAAAGTTGGAACAGTTACTGATTAGAAATGTCACTCTGCCTGAATCGGTCCGCAAAACTATTGAGTCAAAGATCAATGCAGAGCAGGATGCTCAGAAAATGCAATTCGTTTTACAGAAAGAAAGACAGGAAGCAGAACGGAAGCGTGTAGAAGCTCAGGGTATTGCTGACTATCAGCGTATTTTATCTACCGGATTGAGTGATAAACAGCTACAATATGAGTCAATTATCGCCCAAAAAGAAATTGCTCTTTCGCCTAACACGAAGGTAATTATAATGGGGAACTCAAAGAATCCGGTAATATTAGGAGGAAACTAAAAGTTCTGTTATAATACTCCGGCAAATGGGTATTATAACAGATAATGGTTTCAATATGAATGCAGAATTTATTAACCACAAATATTTAATTGTCTGGTCTTGAGAGTGTGAGATCCGCCTTAAGAAAGCGTTTCTTAATACTTACATGAATAAGATAAAAAATAATAAATGTGAATGCACCGTATTAAAGTATGTAATACACTTTTGACTTTGATAGATGGCCGCCTGAAACTGTAGCCGGTTCTTCATGTTCATAATTTTGCTTCAGCATTTGCATAAAATCGCGTTCAATAGTACGGGATATAGTAGTGGTAGGTGTATCAGTTGGTTTGTTCTCAAATGGATCCTGAAGATGTATGGCCATTTTTTCTATCAGGAAGAAGGAACTGGCAATAGCTATTACTACCGGTACTTCTATCACACCAAAAAACTCTATCAACCCAAATGGCAACAGTATGATGAACAATATCAAGGCAAAATGGATATAGACACCATAAGTGGCAGGGAAAATAGTGTTTTTGATCCGTTCGCAACCACCCATTTCGTTTGAAAAGCGGGTTAGGGTGTTATCAAGTTCTACTTGCTGGTGTTTGTTTATCCAACCTAATTTAAAGGCATTCCTCAGGTCTGTACCTTGTAATTCCAGTAAGGCTAGTGGTACATTATGGTAATGCTTAATTTGTTCAAGATCATCTTGACATAGCCATTTTTCAAGTCCTTTCATAGAATTCTCTCCACGTAAGTGGTGGCTTAAACTATGGCACCATGCTATCTGCCTTTTTGCCATACGCTCACAAAAAGCTTTTTCTTCCGCGGTTCCATAATGTGTATCAATAAAGGTAAAAAGTTGCCGGGTAAGCGTACGTGAATTGTTGACGATAGCACCCCACGAAGTACGTGCTTCCCACCATCTGTCGTACGCCTGGTTTGACTTAAAGGCCAATAATATTGATATAAACAGTGCCTAGGATAGTAGGTACCGCAATGGGGATAGATATTCGGGTGATATGAAAATTGTTGTATAAAACGGCAATAAGCGTTGCATACAAAGTAACCATTATAATCTCGACCTTTATATTCCCGAATATGTATGTAGCGGGTATATTTTCTCTAAGCAACATATTTTTATTTTTTATGGTTCAATTAAATTTCGCTCATTTCTAATACCATTTTTGATTCGGTAACTTGTCCGGATTCTGCATCGGTACCTACGGCGATAACCGGCAGTCCACTTCTTTTTATTAATATTGATGGATCGATGCTCGATTTATTTAGTTTATTTACAGCATGATCGGATACATCAAGTATATGACTTACCTCATTAGCCTCTAAAAAATTACAGAACAGGTTAAGTGTACTACCGTATAAAAATTCAATTTTTAAATTTTTTATCTCCGGATGCTCTTTCTTTAATTGATCGCATCGCTGATAAAATTCATCGCTTATCAGTTCATATTCACGATTCCGTTTGGATAGACTCAATAAGTCGCTTATGGTATTTACTTCAAGGTCATTGATGACGATGCTTTTGCTTGCTACATGCCCTCCACTTGCGCTACGGCGTACCAGGGTACGTATACGAGCTTCAAGTTCGGCAAACTTAAAAGGTTTCCCCAGGTAATCGTCAGCACCACTGTTCAATCCTGTTACGATATTTTCGGTGCTGGAAAGAGCTGTAAGCATGAGGATAGCAATGTGCTGTTTTGTTTTACGAAGCTCTTTACATACTTGGATCCCGTTCATCCCTGGCAGCATAATGTCCAGAATGATGAGGTCGAAATTATGCCCGAGAGCCATTTCAAGTCCTGTATTGCCACCGGCAGCTACACTTACTTCCATGCCAGCTTCTGTTAAGCCCCGTACTATTACTGAAATCAAACCCGGCTCATCTTCAACAGGTAATATCTTCATCGTAATAGTATTTTAATTATTATCTGCCAAATTTTAATGCCAATAAAACAAGTCAAACCCCAACACATATAGCGTAAACTTAGTGGTTAAAAATATTATACTTTTAAATAAGTCTGTAATTAACTTCAGTTTACATAATGATGACTGATATGGCTGGTTTTTGTTTACTTGAAACTCAGAGATAGCGGTGCTGTATAAGAACTTCTTAATGATATATGTGTTTAGTAATGATAGTATTTAGATAGTGAAAAGGTCTTATAGGAGGGTATATTAAAATTTCTGAATTTTGTATATTATAATAGACTTTATCTATTTAACATAGAAATTAATGATTATGATTGTTTGATCCAATATCATATTTTTATGATACTTTATAATCGCTGAGACGTATAAAGTGGTCAATAAATAAATTTGCAAAATATGGAAAATGAATCAAATGATATCAGTAAATGCCCATTTTTTAATGGTAGCATGAAGCAGACTGCAGGCGGTGGCGGTACCCGCAACCGCGATTGGTGGCCGAACCAATTAAAGTTGAGTATTCTGCGTCAGCACTCCTCTTTATCAGATCCTATGGGTGATGATTTTAATTATGCTGAAGCTTTTAAAAGTCTTGATTTTGCCGCTGTGAAAACGGACCTTAATGCACTTATGACTGACTCCCAGGACTGGTGGCCTGCAGACTTTGGTCACTATGGTGGTTTATTTATCCGTATGGCATGGCATAGTGCAGGAACTTATCGTGTGGGCGATGGACGTGGTGGTGCTGGTGCAGGACTGCAACGTTTTGCACCACTTAACAGTTGGCCAGACAACGTAAGTCTCGATAAAGCCCGCAGGTTACTATGGCCAATTAAACAAAAATATGGCAGCAAAATTTCATGGGCTGATCTGATAATACTTACTGGTAACGTAGCACTGGAATCAATGGGTTTTAAGACTTATGGATTTGCCGGAGGACGTGAAGATGTATGGGAAGCGGATGAATCTGTGTATTGGGGATCAGAAACCACCTGGCTGGGCGGCGATATTCGATATGCACATGGTTCACCAGGAGTGGAAGAAGGTCATGGTGTATTAGTATCAGACGATGACGCCGATGGTGATATCCATTCCCGAAATCTGGAAAAACCACTTGCAGCTGTACAAATGGGGTTGATTTACGTGAATCCAGAAGGTCCTGACGGTAACCCAGACCCAATTGCTTCGGCTAAAGATATCAGAGATACATTTGGTCGGATGGCCATGAATGATGAGGAAACGGTAGCGTTAATAGCCGGTGGACACAGCTTTGGCAAAACTCATGGAGCTGCCCCTGCTGATCATGTAGGCAAAGAGCCTGAAGCTAATGACGTCGAAATGCAGGGTTTCGGCTGGAACAACAATTATGGTTCTGGCAAAGGTGCCGACACTATTACCAGTGGACTGGAAGTAACTTGGACTAAAACACCAACCCAATGGAGCAATAATTTTTTTGAAAATCTATTTGGTTATGAATGGGAACTGTCTAAAAGTCCAGCCGGTGCACATCAATGGGTAGCTAAAGATGCAGAAGCCATTATTCCTGATGCGTATGATAGCTCAAAAAAGCATTTGCCAACCATGCTTACTACGGACATTGCTTTAAGGTCTGATCCGGCATACGAAAAAATATCACGACGTTTTTTTGAAAACCCTGAAGAGTTTGCTGATGCTTTTGCGCGTGCATGGTTTAAACTAACACACCGCGATATGGGCCCAAAGTCACGTTATTTAGGGCCTGAAGTACCGCAGGAAGAATTGCTTTGGCAGGATCCTATTCCAGCAGTTGATCACGCAATAATAACTGAAAGTGATATTGCGACATTGAAAGCAAAAGTATTAGAATCAAGTTTGAGCGTATCAGAGCTGGTTTCCACAGCATGGGCTTCGGCGTCTACCTTCCGCGGTTCTGATAAGCGTGGAGGTGCCAATGGTGCCCGCATTCGCCTTGCTCCACAAAAATACTGGCAGGTGAATAACCCTGTGCAATTGCAAAAAGTGTTGAATATATTGGAGGGCATTCAAAAAGGATTTAATGAAGCGCAGACAGGCGGTAAAAAGGTTTCTTTAGCCGATTTAATCGTCCTTGCCGGTACTGCAGGTGTTGAAAAAGCAGCTAAAGATGCAGGAAATAGCATCCCAGTTCCTTTTACACCGGGCCGTATGGATACCTCTCAGGAACAAACCGATGCAGAATCGTTCGGTTACCTGGAGCCTGCTGCTGACGGTTTCCGTAACTACCGTAATTCGAAGATTCATGTATCCACCGAAGAGATGCTGATCGATAAAGCTCATTTGCTCACACTTACAGCACCTGAATTAACTGTATTAGTGGGCGGTATGCGGGTATTGAACACTAACTTTGATGGATCCCAACATGGTGTTTTTACATCACGTCCGGGTTTGCTTAGTAACGATTTCTTTGTGAACTTGCTTGATATGAGCACTGCATGGAAAGCAATATCTAATGATAAGGAAGTTTACGTAGGTACTGACCGTACCAACGGTGAAATAAAATGGACAGGTACACGTGCAGACTTGGTTTTTGGTTCTAATTCAGAATTAAGAGCTGTGGCTGAAGTGTATGGTAGCGCAGATTCTCAAGACAAATTCGTAAAAGACTTTGTGGCTGCCTGGAGTAAAGTAATGAATCTGGACAGGTTTGACTAAAAGTAGATTCATTGTATTAAGCTAGCTTGATCTTTGTTTTATTTACAAATGATCGAGCTCATTTAGTATATTAATAATCAAACTAAGACATAAAAAGAGGCTGTATCAATATGCACTGCCCCCAAAAAGTTAGATACTTATTGGGGGCATTTTTATGGGTAAAAAAAACAAACATAGCTTAGTTTTTAAACATGTGATTTCAATTTGATTTTTTAATTAATTGGTCATCATTGAAAAAGAATAAGAGAGCCCCTTAAACTGCTGGGTATAATATGTTCTGTGCGGTTGTTAAGAGGCTCCAACTTATCGCGATTTTTTTCTTTCAACCGAGCATTAAAGGGCGGGACCATGGTTCTGTTTGATTTTTTTGAGCACGCGTTCAACATATATAAGGTTTAAAGGGATTTGCTTTAAGATTATTTTTTAATGCATTTTTACTTTTTATTTAACAAAAACAGCTTTTATTCCTAAAAGTTAAACCAAAAGAAATTTTCTATCTCATATTAATGACAATAGTAAGCCTATACGCTACTTCCTAACTCTACGAGAAATACGAACATTATTTTAGTCTGCGTTTATAAGTTCGTAACTATTTCGTTGCACTTTAGCACGGGTGGTAAGTATAAACATAATCAACCTGATTCAATAGCGAATCAAATTAAGCTAACCTATTAATCAAAGTTTCGTTTCCAGATGCTTTTATAAAGAAAAAGGTTAGATTCTAGCGATATCTTGCAAATGTAACTACTTGATAATTATTGAATTGTGGTTTTTTTTATTTAGATTTTTAATGTTAACCACAATGAATCAATATGAAGAGAGAACTATGTATATAACTTTGGATACTAACATTATAAATTCAATATATGAGAGATTTTACTAAATATTTAATTTTCTTATTCATCTGCCAATTAGCCTTATTTGGATGTAAAAAAGATGAAGGTAAGAACAACGGCCGTGATCCTAGTCAGCCGGTTGTGATCAGCGATTTTTCTCCTAAAGCAGGAGCTGTCCGCACAAGGCTCTACATTTACGGAACCAATCTGGGTGATGACATTTCAAAGATCAAGGTTTCAATAGGAGATAGGGAATTGAGGATTATAGGAGTCTCCGGAGACAAAATCTATTGCATTGTCCCGAAACAGACTGGTTCGGGTGAGGTAAAGGTAGTGATCAATGGCGATGATGGAGCGCCTGTTGCTGAGCATATATTCAGTGAAGGTTTTACGTATGTGTCAAAGATCTCGGTTGGAACGCTTGTAGGGAAGGTTGACGAATACGGTAACTCCGCAGTTATTAACGGTACTTTTGAACAAGCTGGTTTCAATGATCCTACCTGGATGCTCTTTGAACCTAATACCAATTCACTATTTGTAGTTGAGAGAGACAAGCTTGTGCGGAGAGTTTTGATAAATGAAAGACAAGTCTCTACGCTTATCACTAACGGACAGGCTTCTTTTAAAGCGCTGCAAACTGCAACAATGAGCTTCGATAATGATACCCTGTTTATTGTTGACGATAATGGACAGAACAACAAGAATTTTGTGGCTATTGCATACACTTTACGTTCAGAAAACTTTAGAAGAGTGCATCCGTACCTTTACGACCGAACAAGTTATGCCTGTGCACATCACCCGGTAGACCATGTCATGTTTTTTAACACCTGGTGGGGTGGAGCATTAATGAAAGCGTTCTATGATCCTGCAATTGGAGGTTTAAATTCCAGGGAACTTTTTAGAGTAGGAGGGAATAATGATTTTAAGACAACCATTTTCTTCCACCCGTCGGGAAACTATGCTTATTTTTTAGAAAGTGGATGTGTGTATAAGAGCAATTATAATTGGGCTAAGAAAGAACTGAGCTCGCCCATCGTCTTTGCAGGGCAACCAGGTTTTACCGGTGATATAGATGCTATAGGTACGTCGGCCAGATTCTCTTTCCTTTATCAAGGCGTATTTGTAAAAAATCCAGCTTACGCAGGAAAAGCAGATGAGTACGATTTCTATATGTGTGATGTCAATAATCACAGTATTCGGGTACTATCGCCAACTGGAGAAGTAGCGACTTATGCGGGTAAAGGAAGCCCCTCATCTGACGGTAAGAAAGAAGGGTATATTGATGGTGATTTAAGGAAGGAAGCCCGTTTTAACCAACCAAGTGGGATAGCCTATGACGAAGAAAGGAAAATTCTCTATATCTCAGAAAAAACCAATAGACGGATTCGCACAATAAGTGTAGAGTAGTTGTAAGCGCCATTTAAATAAGTTTTTCAGAAAAATCGCCTGCTTCTTTCACATGGTTGAAATATTTTCCATGGAACTGTCAATGCAGGGGATACAAATTGGGACATATGAAAAAATACATTATAATCCTTTTATGGGTATGTGGATGCTTTTGCCAAGTATTTGGGCAGAATGATGCAGTATCTGTGACAGTCAGAGGCAAAGTAGTCGATGAAAAGAACGAACCTCTGCCCGGGGTTTCAGTAGTAGTCAAGGATCAACCCGGCTTGGGTGTACCGACCAATTCCGATGGGAATTATACAATTAAAACGAACAAGTACCGTTGGCTGGTCTTCTCCTATATAGGGTTTGTAACCCGGGAAGTCTTGATTAAAGATGATTTAGAGATAAACGTTGTGATGAAGGAATCTGAATCTAACGCACTTAATGAAATCGTAATCACTGCAACAGGCCCTCAGAGAAAGGTCACAGTGACCGGTGCCGTTACTACCGTAGATCTTAATACCTTAAGAACACCCAGTTCCAGTATCACCAATGCTCTAGCCGGAAACGTTGCAGGGGTTTTAACTTTACAACGTTCAGGACAACCTGGAAATAATTCATCCGAATTTTGGATACGTGGTATTTCTACCTTTGGTGCAGGTACCGCTGCCCTTGTTTTGGTAGATGGCTTTGAGCGAAGTCTGAATGAAATCAATATTGAGGATATTCAATCTTTTTCTGTACTTAAAGATGCTTCTGCGACCGCTATTTATGGTTCAAGGGGTGCAAACGGTGTAATATTGGTTACTACAAAACGCGGTAAAGATGGTAAAGTAGCGATCAGTGGGAAAGCAGAAACTTCGTACAATGCAAGGACATTTACGCCTGAATTTGTTGGGGGAATTAAATATGCGGAACTTATGAATGAAGCACGCAGCACCCGTAACCAGACGTCATTTTATACAAATGACGACCTGGGGCTTATACGTGATGGTTTAGATCCGGATCTTTTTCCCAATATCAACTGGATGAAAATGTTTCTCAAAGATGGCGCCGCTACCAAGAGAGGTTCATTGAACTTTGATGGTGGAGGTGCTACAGCGCGTTATTTTGTGTCCGGTAGTTACATTGATGAGGGCGGTATGTATGCCGTCGACGATGCGTTGAATGATTATAATAGCAATGCGAATTACAAACGCTGGAATTATAGGACAAGTGTGGATATGAACCTGACCAAGACTACGGTAGTGAAGGTTGGGATAGCAGGGTCTTTAGGCAAGCAGAATCTTCCTGGGGGTACATACGACGAAATATGGGCTTCATTAATGGGACAGAATCCTATTTCAATTCCAATCCGCTACTCCGATGGGAAAGTGGCTTCAAGAGGTGGTGCCGAACGAAACAATCCATGGACGCTGATTACTCAGCAAGGATATATTGAAAATTGGGAAAATAAGATACAGACCAACGTGACTTTGGAGCAGAATATGGACTTTGTAACCAAAGGCATGCGTTTTCTCGGAAGATATGGTTACGATACGAATAACAAGAACAATATCAGAAGAATGAAATGGCCGGAAGGATGGGAAGCACAACGGTTAAGAGATTCTGAGGGAAATTTGATTTTTGATCGTCGTATTACTGAGCAGTTATTGACCCAACAATCATATGCAGAGGGCGAGCGTTTAGAATTCATGCAAGGCGAACTGCACTACGCAACAAGCTTCGGCAGTCACAATATGGGAGGTATGTTGCAGTATACTCAGGAAAAGAAAGTGAACACCTCTTATTACGGTGATGACTTGATCCAGGGTATTGACCGACGCAATCAACGATTTGCTGGCCAGTTTACATACGGGTATAAAAGCCGCTATTTTGCAGATTTTAGCTTCGGCTATAACGGTTCGGAAAACTTTGCCACAGGTCATCAATTCGATTTTTTCCCAGCTGTTTCCGGAGCGTGGAACATAGGGGAGGAACCTTTTATAAAGGAAAATTTGAGCTGGATGAATATGTTTAAGGTCCGTTACTCCTATGGTAAAGTGGGGAATGACTATATCGGTAGCGACCAAGTGCCAATTCGTTTTCCCTACCTCTCTTCTTTCAGAACATACGATCAACCTACGGATCCTAATAAGGGGTATAATTGGGGAGATATCGAAAGTAGCTTTAGTTTCCCTGGGTTAACCTATCAGAATATTGCGTCAAATACGGTGACTTGGGAAGTAGCTACAAAGCACAACCTAGGTTTGGATCTTTCATTATTTAATGACAAAATAGCAGGATCTCTGGATTATTTCCATGAACAACGAGATGGAATATATATGAGAAGAGATTACGTACCAGCAAGTGTAGGTCTACAAGCTGCAAATCCAAGTGCCAATGTAGGATCTGTCTTGTCCAAAGGAATTGACGGACAGATTAAGATTTCTCAAACTGTAGGCAAGGTTAATTTAACCATGCGTGGTACGATGACCTATAGCAAGAATGAAATTCTGGAAGCGGACGAACAATTTAGTAACTATCAGTATAACACTCAAGCCGGTTTCAGGGTTAAACAGAACAGGGGCCTTCTTGCCCTTGGACTTTTTAAAGACTATGACGACATAAGAGACAGTCCAGTACAAACATATGGAGCGGTTATGCCAGGTGACATCAAGTACAAGGATATTAATGGCGATGGCAAAATAGACGACACTGATATACTACCTGTGGGAGCAACTTCTTATCCGAACCTAGTCTACGGTTTTGCGTTGGTAAGTCAATGGAAAAGTTTTGACTTTAACGTGCATTTCCAAGGTGCGGGCAAATCGTCATTTTTTATCAATGGCTACACGGTTTACCCTTTCAGCGAAGGCGACTGGGGAAATATACTGACAGATTTCGATGAATCAAACCGTTGGATCCTAGGTCAGAATGAAGATGTCAACGCTTCTTATCCCAGATTGAGTTATGGTGGTAACGCAAACAATTACAGGGCATCGTCATACTGGCTCAGGGAAAGCACCTATTTGCGTCTTAAAACACTTGAAGCTGGATATACCTTGCCAAAGCGCATCGTTAATAGATTCCATGTAAATAATCTAAGGCTGTATTTAATGGGCACGAACGTACTCACATTCTCTAAATTCAAATTGTGGGATCCTGAGATGAATAGTTCTAACGGACAGGCCTATCCCTTGGCAAAGACCTTCACTTTTGGTATAACTGCAACCTTATAAACTTAAAAGAATGAAAGCAAAGTACATTATAATTATACTATTGGCTGGCACGGGACTTTTCGCTACTTCGTGTAAAGATTACCTGAGTGTAGACCAATACTTCGCCGACAGGCAAAGTGAAACGCGGATATTTAATAGCAGAGATTATACAGAGCAATGGCTGGCTAATTGTTATAACCAGTTATTAGACTACAACCTTGAAATTGGGCATAAGACGTATACTGTAAGCAATTATGCAGACGATATATTCTACAACGAAGGTGGTAATGGTGCTGAATACAGAAGGTTTAAATTTGGTGAATACGACTTCAACTGGTACAAACAATCGTGGTCACAATCCTACGCAGGAATTCGTCAAGCTTCTGTAATGATCAATTCCATGGCCGAAGGCGGCACTTTTACCGTTCAACAAGTAGCACAGTATAAGGCAGAGGCCCGTTTTATCAGGGCATACCTATATTGGTTACTGCTTAGGAAATATGGACCCGTTCCCATTATGCCTGAAAACGGAGTTGATTATGATCAGAGCTATGCTAATTTGTCCACCCCGCGTAATACTTACGATGAGGTAGTTGACTTTATTTCTTCTGAGATGGTCTTAGCCGCCAAAGATCTGCCAATGAAACAGGATAATCGTAATATTGCTCGTCCAACCCGTGGTGCTGCTTTAGCTACCCGTGCAAAGGCATTATTATTTGCAGCAAGTCCATTAGCCAACGGCAATTCAGAGATGGCCGACTTCGTAGATGACGCAGGGAAGTCTCTTATTTCCCAACAATATAGCGAAGAAAAGTGGGCCAAAGCAGCGGCAGCTGCTAAAGATGTTATCGATTTGAATGTATACAGGCTTTATACTGCTGAGCGAAAAATTCAGGGCACCGAATCTTATCCAGTAACAATCGTACCGCCATACCATGCGGTATATTCAGACAAAAACTTTCCGGAAGGATGGGCTAACATAGATCCATTTGAGTCATACCGGGCATTGTTTAACGGTGATCTATATGCTGCCGAAAATCCTGAAATGATCTTCACTCGGGGAGAGAACCAAACCGATGAGGAACATGGCGTTATTGCATTAACAAGGCATCAGATGCCGCAAGTTGCAGGAGGATGGAACTGTCATGGCCTTACATTAAAGCAATCCGATGCTTATGATATGGCTGATGGTAGCGCTTTTAATCGTGCTGAGATATTGCAAAAATATGGTTCTAACATGTTCGTGCAAAGTAACGAATTAGATCAATTCAAGCCTTTAAAGGTGGATGTTTGGAAAGAGTTTGCACATCGGGAACCCCGATTTTATGCATCAGTTGGCTTTAGTGGAGCATTATGGACCATGTCAAGTGCTACTAATGATCCAAATAACAATACCAATAAACAGGTGTTTTATTACCGTGGAAACTCTGAAGGAAGAGTCAATAGCGATCGTTGGTTGCCCACAGGAATTGGCATGATGAAATATGTCAATCCGAAGGATAATGCGAATAATGGTGGTAGAATCTATCCAAAAGTGGAAATTGCCATCCGTTATGCAGATATTCTTCTCATGTATGCAGAATCGCTCAATGAACTGTCCGGATCATATAACATACCATCATGGGATGGAGCGACTACATACATGATTTCGAGAGATATAAACACAATAAGTGAAGCGGTTTCACCTGTCCGTATCCGTGCTGGAGTTCCAGATTATGAAATGTCAGTGTATATGGAACAGAGTATGTTGCGCAACAGCATTAAGCATGAGAGACAATTAGAATTATTGGGTGAGAACCAGCGCTACTACGATTTAAGACGATGGAAAGATGCGCCGGTAGAAGATGCTAAGCAGATTTATGGGTACAATACATTAATCACCAAGCAAAATGCGGCTTTATTCTACTCGCCCGTGCGTGTCCCCCTGTTGCAAACCTCATTCTCTAAAAAGATGTATTTCTGGCCCATTGATTGGGATGAGTTGCGCAAGAATAATCGTATGACGCAAACACCAGGTTGGCCGTCTTTTGATTAATTTAATAATTGATTTATATCATGAGAAATATTTATAAATATATTGTAGCACTAGCTTTGATTGTTTCTTTCGGAGCATGTAATGATGAGTGGACAGATGAATTATATACGAATCTGGTGTCTTTTAAAGCCCCTATCGGAACTGAAGGTGTAACGGAAGTATATCTCCGTTACAAAAAGGATGGAGAGGTAGAGTATAATCTGCCCGTATTGATCAGCGGTTCAAAAGAAAGCGACAAAGATATGTACGTACAAATTGGGGTGGATAGCGATACGCTCAGCATATTTAATCAGGAAAAGTATCAATATCGTACTGATTTGTACTTCAAGCAGTTGACCGATCAGTTTTATGAATTACCCTCTACTGCCAGCTTTATCCCCAAAGGATCGCATACGACAAATTATAAGATCAAATTTAAGTTTTCAAATCTTGATCTTGTTGAACGTTGGGTACTTCCTCTCACCATAAAGGATGACCCTTCTTATGTGTCCAATAATCGTAAAGGATGGAGAAAGGCACTGCTATATGTGAAACCATTCAACGACTATTCAGGTAGTTACTCTGCAACATCAATGAACATTTACTTTGATAGCGAGAACTCTGAATCTATGGTGATGAGTACTAAAACTGCCTGGGTTGTTGATGAAAAATCAGTATTTTTTTACGCTGGTATGGTTGAAGAACGTTCTGAAGAGCGTGGTAATTATAAAATTATAATGCACTTTGGCGAGGCAGTCGATAATGAAGACGGAACTAAAACAGGACAGCTTACCGTAGAGGCTGATAATCCTGCTATTAATTTTGAATTGTTGGGACAGCCTACTTATCAAATCAAAAGCACTCCCGATTTAACATTACCTTACCTGGTAAACGAATACTGTACCGTAAATATCAAGTATAAGTATAATGATATCACTTCCATTCCAAATATGCCTATCCGCTATAGGGCTGAAGGGGCAATGACTATGGAAAGGAGAAGAAATACCTTAACTCCAGATGAAGATCAGGCAATACAGTGGTAACTGAAAACAAATTAATGTAATGGTCGTTTTTTGAAGCGTTTTTCAATACAAAGGAAGGTCGCTAATTCATACACTTGGTATTATAATTTATGTTAATAAATGAGGGCGTCTTAAAAAGCGTCCTCATTTATTTTAATCAGCATGTCTCTCGTTCATTTCAAATGCAGCTTTAGGTTTGCAATTGATAAAAGGTGTAAGGAGCAGAGAGTGCTACCAACTTCCATAGTGATGTTTGCAACTCTTATGTTTTAAGGATTTCCCGACATTAGGGTCCAAGCAAGTCAATTTGTTCTTCTCTAACCAGTTTAAATAATCCACGAAATTCCAAAAAATTGTTTATTCAAACGGTAGTCTTTATTTCCAATGCGTTTAAAAGAGAAACCGAAAATATAAAGAACCAGAGGAGTATAAGTGAATAGCCCAGATAGACAATGTGTAAAATCAAGACACTGATAGTCAAAATGCTTTGATTTTATTGGTAAAAAATGTAGTACATAAATTTCAATTTATTGATAACTAGTTATTTGAAAAACAAATTTATTAGATTTTTTTAGGATGATTCTTTTTTAGCATAGCACCCTTAAGCTTTTACCTACCTTAGTTGCGGTCGGTAGAACCGCGCACAGACGGTCAATAGTTAGTAGTAAAACACACTCCCGGTACCGCAATTAATGTTAACCAATGCTATAGATAAGATGAATATCAAAAATCTAATATTCTTTACAGCAATTCTTTATGTCACAGATATCAGCGCAAATGAGGTACCTGTCCAAAAGGCAACTTCGGTGGGAGAGCGGATCGTTCAGTTCATACCAGAAGGATTTGATCAAAGCCAAACACCCTCTTTAATATTAAAGGCAGAACCAAAGTCGAAAGGGGAGGCCCCCCGAAATTGGACTCTCGTGCCAAAATTCGCTCTTGATAACAATAAAGCAAGTGCTAGTCTTAAACTTTCCGACGACATTAGCCTGTATGGTGGTGGAGAAGTGACGGGACCACTCTTACGCAACGGAAAGCACATCAAGTTATGGAATACCGATACAGGTGCGTATGGCGTTGAAGAGGGGAAACGGCTCTATCAAAGTCACCCTTGGGTAATGGGAGTAAGAAGCGATGGTACAGCATTTGGAATTATCTTCGATACTACATGGAAATCAGAACTCTATACAGATTCTAACGAAATAAGGTACACTACCGAAGGCGCCCTTTTTCGCATATTCATTATTGACCGTGCGTCGCCACAAGAGGTTTTGAAAGGCTTAGCCGAATTAACAGGAACCATTGAAATGCCTCCTCTTTGGGCACTTGGCTACCATCAAAGCCGTTTTTCATACGGAACAGAAAAACGTGTGAATGAAATTGCAGATACCTTTCGTGCCAAAAATATTCCCTGCGATGTGATATGGATGGACATCGATTATATGGATGGTTTCAGAGTATTTACCTTTAATCCTCAGAACTTTCCTAACCCGATGGCTTTGAATACTACCCTTCATAAAAAAGGATTCCATGCTGTTTATATGATTGACCCAGGTGTTAAAGTGGATAAAACTTACGCTGTTTACCAGTCAGGAACAGCAAATGACGCATGGGTAAGAAAAGCTAATGGAGATGAATATCATGGTAAGGTGTGGCCTGGCGATTGCGTTTTTCCAGATTTTACCATGCCAAAAGCAAGAAAATGGTGGTCAGGACTCTATAAAGGTTTTCTAGCAACAGGGATTGACGGCGTATGGAACGACGTGAATGAGCCTGCTATTAACGATAATGAACTACCCGAAAGTCAAAGAACAGGGACGATGCCTGTTGATATAATGCATAGGGGTGGTGGTAGTTTACCATCCGGACCGCACTTATTATATCATAATGCCTATGGTCGTTTGATGATTGAAGCTTCGCGGGAAGGAATGATAGAGGCAAATCCGGATAAAAGACCTTTTCTATTAACAAGAGCCAATCTGTTAGGCGGACATAGATACGCAGCGACCTGGACTGGCGACAACCTGGCTAGTTGGGATCATTTAAAACTTTCAGTGCCAATGTCGATCACTTTAGGTCTATCAGGACAGCCTTTTAACGGTCCGGATATCGGCGGATTCTTAAATAACACATCCGGTGATCTTTGGGCTAACTGGCTTGGATTTGGTGTATTTATGCCATTTGTAAGGGGGCATGCTTGCGCAGGTACAAATGATAAAGAACCATGGGCCTATGGCGAGGCCATTGAAAAAACATCACGCATCGCACTTGAACGCCGATATCGCCTGATTCCATACATTTACACCTTGTTTTACAATGCAGCTCACACTGGATTACCTGTGATGGCGCCCGTATTTTTTTCCAATCCAAAGGATCTGAGTCTTAGAAGTGAGGAGCAAGTCTTCCTGTTGGGGGAAAACCTTTTAGTCATTCCTGCATTTGCAAAAAAACCAGCTCTCCCTTCTGGTATTTGGGAAGAGCTTAGTTTAGTCGATGGTGATCTAAAGGACGCCTACCAGGCGAAACTAAAAATCAGAGGAGGTTCAATTATTCCAGCTGGAAAGATCATTCAAAACACAAATGAAAACTCATTTGACCCCTTGACCCTTTTAGTTTGCCTTGACCAACAGGGAAAGGCAGAAGGAAAGCTTTACACCGATGCTGGTGATGGTTGGGCATTTAAAAACGGCGATTATAGCTTAATGACATTCTCCGCGAAACGTATTAAAGACAAAGTGCAAGTCAGCATGGTAAAGAAGGAAGGAAATGAAAAAACGGATGCGAAAATGCAAAAGATAAACGTGGAAATATTGCTTCAAGGCAAGATATATAAAGGAAGTGGTACCTTACAAAAAGGGATACAGATTCTTATCAAATGATAATAAAATCAATATAACTTCATTATAAACCAATTTGAAAATGAGAATTAAGGGTTTTATATTGTTCTACGTATTGTTATTGATTTCTTTGTTTGCTACAGCTCAGGAAAAGTTCAGTCCCGATCTTGATACAAAAGTCGGGGAACTGCTCAAGCAAATGACGCTGGAGGAAAAGCTCTCCTACATAGGAGGTGTCGACTGGATGTACACACAAAATATTGACCGTTTAGGTATTCATCGCATGAAAATGACAGATGGCCCTCAAGGATTAGGTACCCACGGGAAATCTACTGCTTATCCGGCAACTGTAATGCTTGCTGCAACCTGGAACGAAGATTTGGCTTATCAATATGGTAAGGCACTTGGTCGCGATTGCAGAGCACGGGGCATAAATATTTTACTAGGTCCCGCTGTAAATATTTACAGAGCAGCAATGAACGGAAGGAACTTTGAATATATGGGAGAGGATCCTTACTTAACCTCACGCATTGCTGTAGGTTATATCAAAGGAGTACAGGATCAGGGTGTAGTTGCAACGATAAAACACTTTGTGGCCAATAATTCTGAATACGACCGGAATGACATCAGTAATGATGTTGACGAAAGGACACTTCATGAAATCTATTTCCCTGCTTTTAAAGCTGCTGTACAGGAAGCAAAAGTAGGAGCTGTAATGAGCAGGCTATAACTTAATGAACGGTATTTATACTACTGAAAATCCGTGGTTACTAAAAGAGGTTTTAAGAAATCAGTGGGGTTTTAAGGGCTTAGTAATGTCTGATTGGGGCTCCGCTCACAATGGTGTTCCAGCTGCCAACAGTGGGTTAGATCTTGAAATGGCAGGTGGCGAAAAGACGAATCCCAAAGACATGCTTCAATATCTGAAGACAGGCCAGGTCACTATGGCGACGGTGGATGATAAAGTGCGCCACATCCTGCGTGTACTTATCGCATATGGGTTCAAAGATGGTATTGAAGAAGACAAAAGCATTGCGCTAGATGATCCAGCATCTGCAGAAACAGCTCTAAATGTTGCAAGAGAAGGTATCGTCTTGTTAAAAAATAACAATAACTTTCTTCCTATCAATACAAAAAAGATCAGAAATATCATTGTTACAGGTAAAAATGCCTGTAGGAACGTGCATGGTGGTGGTAGTGGTAATGTAAACCCATTTCACTTTGTAAGTATGTTTGAAGGTATCAGGAAAGAGGCTTTGTTAAATCATACAAATGTCGAGTATGTGGACGAATTTGACTTTATGCCTAAAATTATCTTTACTGATCAGAAACATGATAAGCAGGGATTTCAAGCTGAATATTTCAACAATGCAACCCTTGAAGGAACGTCAGTCTTCAAACAAATTGAAAAGAAGATCAATTACTCCTGGGTAGGAGGTACTGAAATAAAGGATGTGTCTAAAGACAAATTCTCTGTTAGGTGGACTGGAATCTTGCGCTCAAATGAGACATCCGATTATGATTTCACTTTAGGAGGCGACGATGGATATAGAATGTACATAAATGATGAGCTTGTGATAGATGATTGGACCCCCGGGGGATATAGGAGTACTGATTTTACTAAAACTTTGCAAAAAGAAATCAATTATCGCATTCGGATTGAATATTATCAACAAGGAGGAGGAGCTGCGGTTAATTTCATCTGGAAAAAGAAAAATGACACCACTGACTATTATGCAAATTATCTAAATAAAGCAGATTTGATAATAGCTTGCTTTGGACATAATTCAGACACGGAAGGAGAAGGCTCTGACAGGTCATTTGGCCTGCCTGAATTAGACAAAAGAATGTTTTCCAGTATCTTAAAAGTGAAAAAAACTGTCATAGGGGTCGTAAGCGCAGGAGGGAATATCGAAATGCAGGAATGGGAGCCGAAACTTAATGGCTTACTCTGGAGCTGGTATGCTGGTCAGGAAGGTGGAACAGCATTAGCTGATGTACTATTTGGTAAAGTGAATCCTTCAGGAAAATTACCAATGACATTTGAAAAGAAATGGGAGGATAATCCTGCTTATTCTAACTATTATGACCCTGACGGAGATAAGCACGTAAAATACAATGAAGGGATATTTATTGGTTATAGAGGGTATGACAAGTTGAAGCGCAAGGTTCAATATCCTTTTGGTTTTGGGCTGTCTTACACCGGCTTCAAGGTTTCAGATTTAATAGTTTCCAATCCGGATGGTAACGGCGATATAACGATTACTACTCTTTTATCCAATATAGGAAAAAGAGCGGGAGCCCAGGTTGTGCAAATCTATGTAGGGAAAACGGAAAAAGGCATCGTGGAGCACCCCGAAAAAGAATTAAAGAGTTTTAAGAAAATATTTCTGGAACCAGGACAGTCACGTTCCGTTAAGATTACACTACCTAAAGAGGCTTTTACTTATTTTGACATAGAAACAAAAGGCTTTGTCAAAGACCCTGGAAAATATAATATCATGCTTGGATTCTCTTTCAGAGATATAAAATTGAATCAAATTGTAGATGTTCACTAAAAAGCAGTTTAGTAAAGCGGAAACCCTTTGCAAAAAGGTTTCTGCTACTTGAAAAAGACTAACAAACTATATAGGAGCTTGCAGGTCGGGAACACAGATCAGCACAGATAAACAAGAAAGGGTGCACCTTTCAATGCATAAATGCAAAACAAAAAATAGGTGCATAGGAAGGTTTTAAAATTGAAATCTAATCGGTAGCAAGCCAGCATTTCAAGCAACAAACACAATTGAGTAATCACCTTGATTCAATTTTTGTCTCACGAGGCTTGTACTTCGATAAACAGTTTGCGAATGCCTAATAAAAGGGTAAACTTGTATTGAAACTAAAACATGTTTGCCTAATTATCACTGAATGTTAAACACTAACCTTTTTACTGCATTTATGTTATTGCTGCTTGTTATTAAAGGTGACCCGGCATTTTGCGTCTCTAGTAAAGACAGTTTGCTTAACATACTTAAAATAGAACTGAAAAATAGCGTTCACGATCATCGGAAAGAGAGAAAAATCAATACATTAAAGATCTCCGCTAAAGATACCTCAAGCCTTAATTACGCACAGCGATATCGCTTATACAACGCAATTTTAGAGGAATATAAGTTCTATCAATTTGACTCTTCCTACATCTATGTTCAGAAGTTGATTGAGTTCAGTCAAAAACATGGAGATGAGTTCAAGGTTCAGGAAGGCAAACTAAAACTTTTACAAATCTTAATTCCTTCGGGCATGTTTAAAGAGGCTCATGAACTGGTGTCTGAATTAGATAGAGAAGAAATCTCTTTCGAACTCAGGGCCACTTATTATGACCTTAAAGCACGGTTTTACGAGGCTCTTGCAAGATATAACAACGATAAATATTATGCAAAACGATACCGGGCCGAGGCTGCAGCTCAATTTAGAAAGATGTTTTCTGTTTCACCCCAGAATAAATTTGAAAAAGTAATAGACTATGCTGCGATTCCTGCAGGTTCATCACATAGTAGGCCTCCGGCTGAATTTTATTTGCATTTCATTACCAGTAATGGATTGTCAGATCATAAAATTGCCATGGTAGCGATGAGATTGAGTTATTACTATACAGGAATCGACAAAATAATGTTTCTAACGCTTTCTGCAATCAGCGATATACGCTCATCGACTAAAGACACTCAAGCCATCCTTAAGTTGGGAGAAGAATTATATAAAACCGGTGATCTGAATATGGCCTATGTATGTATAAATAAGGCTATCTCAGATGCGGAATTTTATGGTGCCCGAGGTCATAAAATCGACATACAAAATATCTTACCCCTGATAGCCGGAAAAACCATTATGGAAAGCGAACAGCAAAGGGATAAATCCATTATTTACACACTGGTATTTGCTTTTATAATTGTTATCATTCTGAGTATACTATATATTGTTTACATACAACTCAAAAAAGTTAAAGTCAGCGAACAGTTGGTCAATAAGAAAAACGATCAGTTGGCTTCGATTAACATGAAGCTTATGGAGCATACCCGAATAAATGAAGAATACATCGGTTTCTTTTTCAAACGATCCTTTTCTAATATCAGCATGCTCGAAAAATTAAAAAGAAAGATAGAGCACAGTATTAAAACGAAGAAGATTAATGAGGCTCTAGAAATTGTGACCTCTTTACAAATTAATAAGGAACGGGAATATTTATATGATACACTGGATCAGATATTTCTGAAGTTACTGCCGAATTTTGTTCCTGCATTTAATGAATTGCTAAAACCTGAAGATCAAATCTGGCCACAAAAGGAACAATCTTTGAACACCATACTTCGCATCTTTGCATTGATCCGATTAGGAATAAAAGATGACGAAACCATTGCTGGAATTTTAGACTATTCGGTCAGTACTATTTATACATACAAAATACGTATTAAGGCCAAAGCGATAGTTAAGGGTGAAGAATTTGATAGAAGAATAACAAGTATAAAATTTATCGATCATCCTGAAAATAAAGTGATCTTAAATCGAAAGATCAGAAAATTAGAGGCTCAAGTGTAATACCCTCCCGAAGAGTATACAGCGTCTGGAACCATTTGGACAGGATAGCTAAAATCAGAAATAGAGTTTTGAAAACGATAAAACCAAATGCCGTATTAGGGCAATGGTTTTATCGTTAAAATAAGTTGATTATCTAAATAAGCAGCATCAATCTGCCTGCTCCAATTGGAGCTTCTTCACCAGTTTGTTTTGGTTGCTGTTTCCAATTGACTTTATTCCTTTAATAACTTCTGGTAGCTTTTTATAGTTCTCATTGAACCGTTCTATCAGAGACTCAAATTTAAGAGGAAAATACTCAAGTGACCGGTTTGTTTCCTCTGTCTCGCCCAGGATTTCCGGAAGATAGATCCCATTATCGAGACTCTTTAATTCAGAAGTGATTGCTGATAATCTCTTGAATCTTTCAACCATTCCGTTATTGATGTCCAATCTTCTTCCTTTTTTATAAGATACTTTTATCTGCGAAGACTTCCTGCAGTCGACAAGGGAAAGCGCGATATTCAGGCTCAGCTCTTTTCCATTGTAAGTCCAGCAGCCAGGAGTTTCGTACCGATTGAAAGGAATTAATTTTCCATTGTAGCGGACCTCCATAGGAATCTCAGAACCAAATAGTTTCAGATTATACCATCTTTCAAGCGGCATTTCTTTATACTGACCTTTAGTAGCTGCTATGGTGATCAGCGTTTCATCACTGGTTACACTGGATTTTATGTTGGTTACCGCATGTTCCTTGTCGAACGTTTTATCATTCCCGTTATCTTCATAAACATCAAAGCTACCAGATCCCCCTGGATAAACAGCGAGAGTCAGGTTTTTGGGGTTATTGTCCAGGTTATTGACTTTATCGTTATACATTGGGATAATGGATCCAGTTTTAACATAAATCGGGTACTCGTCAATGCTGAAGTTCCGTTCGTACTCCCTACCGCCTTTTAACAAGGTTCCTGTCGGCCATTCAAACCAATCATTACCGGAAGGCAGCCAAACCTTTACTTTCGAGTAGCCATCTGTAGCAGGAGTGCCAATCGGGGAGATAAGCATATTATCGCCAAACATATACTGACGATTAAATGAATAGGCTTCCGGGTCCGTCGGATAGTCATAGTACATCGGCCTGCAAAGAGCGATAGCCTTATCATTAGTTTTTCTCGACATGGTATAGATGTATGGAACAAGGGTATACCGCAGCCTGATGGCACTGGTTTGTGCACTAAAGTAGGGCTCACTATAATTCCAAAGCTCTTTTTTGATGTTGCCGTTTTTAGTAGAGTGGGTGCGCATAATAGGACTAAACACACCATATTGAAGCCAGCGGGTGTAGAGTTCAGGATCCATGGTCGTATTGCCACCATCAAGTTGATGACCACCGATATCATGACTCCAATACGTGTATAAAACGTTCGATGCTGTATTCGTAAAATAAGGCTGGTACTCAAGCGATTTCCAGGATATGAATGTGTCGCCCGAAAACCCTATTTGATATCGGTGGTTTCCTAAGCCACCCCAGCGATGGTATAAAAGTGGTCGTGTTGACCTGTTTCGTTCCATGTAAGTGTAAAAAACATAGTTCAGCCACCAGGTATTACTTAAATTAGTAATCTTCTTGTCGTTTGGCCATTGCTGCCAGTCGAGCCACCAGAAATCAATTCCTTGTTTTTCCATTGGCTGTAGAATGTTTTCAAACAGCGAGCTCATGTATTTTTTATCAGACACACTGAATGGTACTGCTTTTTTCCCTGTTGTATCAAAGTTTAGGCTGCGTGCAAACTGATTATACTGATCTTCGTGAGCCTCAACGCCATCAGCAGGATGAAGATTCAGCGTTGTCTTTAAATTTGACTTATTGGTCCAATCGAGAAACGCTGAAGGATCAGGGAAGAGACTCTTGTTCCATGACCATCCTGTCCAACCACGTTTATGCCAGTCCATATCTACAACAAGTACGTCAATAGGTATGTTCATGCGCTTCATATAAGAGACAAGGTTTTGAATTTCATTGTCTGAATAGCTCCAATATCTCGACCACCAGTAACCAAATGCGTATCTTGGAATCATGGGCACTTTACCCGCAATCAGTGAAAAATCATATAGAGCGGTTTTATAGTTGTTTCCATATCCTATAAAATACCAATCCTGTGCTTTTCTTTCCTTTTTGTAGACCCATGGCCAGGCACTGTTATCCAACCGCAACGAAGAAGAATCGTTCAGGAAATACCAGCCATCTCTTGCAAGAATACCGTCTTCCAACTTAATTTTACGGTTTTCATGCCTGTTGAATTCTCCATCTGCTCCATCCAGCGTACGGATAGTGCCACCAAGATTGTATTTCTGTTGCTTTCCGGGATACCAATTTACAGTATCAGATTTTAGATATTTTACCTTCAGGTTCTCGGAGGTAAAGGTGCCGGAGTTCACTTTGTACCTTAATTCAAGTTCGCTCGTGTTGATAATGAGCCAGCCATTTTCTGTCTTGCTTGTGAAGATCGGAACCGGCAATTTTCTGTTTACAACGACAAATGATGCATGGTCGTCAAAGGATTTGTCCGTAGCCCATTCCATCCTGAGCAGCTGCGGCGTCAGGACCGTAAATCGCGCATTGTCGGTTGTAACTATGGCTTTTTTGTCTGCCAGCAAATTAGAAGATTCCTGTGCTTGGATCGATGGCAGGAGCAGGAAGAAAGTGAAGGTGGCGAATAAACTACATTTTAGATGTAACTTGTTAAAAGAGAAATAGGTCATACTTTATTTTTTAATATGAGAATATAGTATCAGGTGCAATTCTAAAACTTACAGATTTTAAGCAAAAGCCATTGAGATTAACTACAACATGATTGTGACGGATAATGGAAAGCGTAAATTTCTACTATTGATTTTATTTCTTTATTAATTATCTTCATGCCTAAAGGAAAATGGTAAGCATAAAATGTATTTCATAATGGTTATTGGAAAAGACTATTATAAGTATAAAGGTATATAAAAGTAGATTCAAGCCTGCCTGTTAATAAACAGTGTCTTTCGGAAATCTAAATTATTTAATTTTAAAATTTTGATAATAAGGGTTTTGGCAATTATATGGGTCAGGATTATCTAAACGAAATGTAGGGTTGAATGAACCTGTAAACCCGTGGATTTCACATTTTACAAATAAATGGGTCAAGGAAAACGAGGTGATCTAATCTGGCTTTTTTGCTACCCAGTATATAAAAAAAAGAGGCAAAAACTATTTAAAGTTGATTGCCTCTTTTCTGATCTTTTCCATGTAATAGGGGGCTGTTAAGGTTTTTACAGTAGTCGAATTTGCCCACTGTAGATAGCTGAGTAGTCAGTTAGTGAAATGTTAAACTCTTTCCTCGACCGTTGCCAATCTTGCATTTAAGATCTTGATCTCAACTATTAGATTTGTGATATCCGTAAGTAGGCTTGACCTTTCTTCCTTCACCTTCGCCGGTATTATACCTGAAATCACCCACATTGGATCATAATGAAGCTTCAAGCATACGGTTTAAATTACCTCCATCAATATTCATGAGTGCAGGCAAGCATCCTGCTAATGGAAGGCTGAGATACTTCACAGAACGTTGTAAACTCAACCTGGCCCACTTCAAAGTTTTCCTATATAATCTAAAGGTGCTTGTCTGCGTACTGATCTATCATGATATTATTATGGCTTAATTATTTTTTTCACTTTAGTTGACGGAGTAACTGTAATAGGTGTATCAATTGTCTTATTTTTAACATCTGAAAAAGGACTTTGAATTTTTTCTAAAGTATAGGTAGATTTTCTTAAAGAGTTGAGTTGAAATTCGGCATTCTTTCTCAGGGTAAACAAGCGTGAGGATTTATCTGCTCCAGCCTGAATCATCCCAGCATTAAGACTTTCAAGGTTGCTTAGTACTATCAACTGATGAGCATCTGCTAAATCCCGTAAGTTTAGGTTTTTTAGTGCTGCTTCAGGGTTTGTCTCTTTCCACGTCTTTGAAGTCATTCCAAACATGGCAACATTCAAGATATCAGCCTCGTCAGCATATACAAGCCACTCATTTTCTTTAGAAACGTTTAAAGCAGGAAGAACAAAATCCTTAATAGCGTCGGTATGTATCTTGTAATTTGTTTTTGAAAGAAAGCGACGATAATCCCATTCAGACCCTAATCTTTTATTTTCTTCTTCTTTTAGTCTCTGAAATTCCTTGACTAACAATAATTGGAATTTTGGGCTGATCCACATTCCAAATTGAAATGCGATGTCTTTATGAGCATAGGTTCCACCATATCTTCCAGCTTTTGCTGTTATCCCGATGGCACCTGTTCTTTCAATCCACTCCTTTACTGAAAGTACAAAGTTGTTACTTCCTGATGTATTTTTAATTGTACCGAATTCGGTATAATTAAAATCAGGATTATACATGGCCTCCCATTCACCAAGGTATTCAATTGTGTTTTTTAAGCTTAACCATTTAGTTATTATGATGTTTTCATGCTGGCTTTTTGCCATGTCTGTCAATGAGATGTAATCAATGTTCTCCTTTGATTCAACATTAATCTCAATTCCTTCTATAATTATTTTACTCATAATGTTATTTCTAGCCTTTTGAAGGCGATTGCTAATATTACCAAATTCTAATTATACCGAATTCGGTATAATTAGAATTTGGTAATATTATTGACAAAACTAGCCTATAGCTCATTAAATCTTGATTCTCCTTCTTCCGTCTTTCTGTTCTTTGGTGTTCCGGAATCAACCTTCAATTTCTTTATGCTGAAATTAAAGTCACCGGCTTCAAATAGTTTCCCTCAGCTTCATTTCTCAAAGCTCCATAATATATAAAGCTGCAGAAGGTATAAAGCATCGTGTCACCATTCCTAAACATCGATTCCCTTAGCTTCTTAAACTGCCAATCACTAAATGCAGAATTGCCAGGCCTCTCACTGGGTGCACGCTTAAGACTCAGAGCCGGAACCTTTCCAATGTAGTTATCGTAATTCTGGTGATAATAATTGAACATCGTCGTGATGTCATTCAAATAGTGATTATAGGTTTTGGCCTTCCATGCTCGTTTTTGTTTTCCCCAATTAAGAAAATTGACGACGACTGTCTTTGTGACATCATTCAATAAAAGGTTGACCAGGTAATTTGATATCAAATACTTTTTGAAGAACTGGACTTCAATATAATATTTCTTGTAGGTGTTAGGCCTCAGATTACTTTTTATCTCATCCAGGTACTGATCTATAAGAGATACAACAGATTTATCTTTGTGCCTTGCAAAGGCATCATGCTTTTCAAATGGAGACCAGTCTTCTTTGAGTAGGTTATCACTTACAACCCTTAAAGACTTACCATGTTGCCGGCGGTCCTCTTTGGTCGTAAATTTATTTAATCCTATATTGTAACGAAATCTTTCCAGCTTACCGGTTAAAGGGTTTTGATATTTGATCCAGACAAACCGATCTTTCGAAAGATCTCCTTTTGGAGGTTCAAATATGAAAGGTCCTTCCCATTTAGCATTCACTCGGAGTAATTCTTTAGTTTTTGGTCAGCTGGATAGTCAGCCAGTTTCTGTAACCGGCTGACTAAAAGCTCTTTAAGATGTGGAGCCGGAGGGATTCGAACCCTCGTCCAAACATGGAACAAATTATGCTTTCTACATGCGTATCTGTCATTTAATTGTAGAGAAGGGGAAGGCTGACCGAGTGCCTGTACCGTCTTCCTTAGGTGCTTTATCTTGTCCGGTAATCACACCTTTTATCAGACCAGTTCTGTTGAACGATGCCCCATATACTGATTAAACAGAACAGAATACCAGCGGGACAAAAGCTAAGCTAATTCTAAATTAGGCAGCTAAGGCGTAGTTATTTTCGCCAATTGTGGTTTTGAGAGTTCAGATTTAAGCGCTAGTCTCACAACGCGCTGCATGCTTACATACCTGCTACCATCCTGTCAATTCCGGTCGGCCCCAAGTATATTCTTTTTAAATAAAGACAGTTCCAACTGTATTTGCCGGGCTGACTTCTAGTTTTCTGCCGGGATAAGCTTTTAACCCTTTATCCAAACAGATCATAGCTTTCGCTAAGTCTTCTTTGTTCAAAACGTATGCCAATCTTATTTCGTCTCTTCCAGCGCCCTCTGTGCTGTAAAAACCAGCTGCTGGTGCCAGCATGACTGTCTGATTGTCATATTCAAATTCTTCCAGCATCCATTGGCAGAACTTTTCTGAATCATCAACCGGGAAACGGGCAACAACATAAAAAGCACCTTTAGGATTCGGACAATAAACGCCTTGCATTTTATTAAGCGAATTTACCAGAAAATCCCGTCTTTCTGTATATTCTTTATTTATTAATTCAAAATAAGAATCTGGTGTATCTAATGCAGCTTCTGCAGCGATCTGATCGACCATCCCCGGACTTAACCGAGATTGTGCAAATTTCAGAGCAGTAGCCAAAACTTGTTTGTTTTTTGTAACAAAGCAACCTATACGCGCTCCACAGGCACTATACCGTTTTGAAACACTATCAAAAACAATCACATGCTGGTCAAGCCCATCTAAATGCATTGGTGAATGAAACGTATTTCCATCGTAGCAAAATTCGCGGTAAGCTTCATCAACAAAGAAGTAAAGATCATATTTTAAGCACAGTTTCTTCAATTCTACCAATTCATCATAGGAGTATAGATATCCAGTAGGATTATTGGGATTGCAGATGAAGATTGCTTTCGATTTAGGAGTAATCAGCTTTTCAAATTCGCTAACCGGAGGTAGCGCAAATCCATTCTCCATAAGAGATAGTACAGGTCTGATTACCGCATTGCTCATCCATGCAAATGCATTGTAGTTGGCATAAAAAGGCTCTGGGATAATAATTTCATCTCCAGGATCCAAACAGGTTTGCATGGCAATAACAATGGCTTCCGAAGCTCCAGTAGTAACCAGAATATCCTCAGCAGTAATGTTATATCCGGCATGGTTGTAATAGTCTGCCAGTTTGGCCCGATAAGATATTGTTCCCTCGGATTGCGTATATGCCAATACTTTGAAATCGACATTCCGGATCGCATTCATCATGACTTCCGGAGTTTCAATATCTGGCTGACCTATGTTTAAATGATAAACAGTCTTTCCTTGTAGTTTTGCCTGCTCTGCAAATGGTGTTAATTTGCGTATCGGTGAAGCTGGCATCCCCTTCCCCTTGTTTGAAATATGTGGCATAATATATACAAACATAAAAAAAACCTCCCTGTTATAGAGAGGTTTTTTATGCTTGAAGCAAAATTTATTAATATTTATTAACTTGTTGCAACGCTTCCCTTGATGTAAATGTATTTTACAGGAGTTTTTGCATTTGATTTAATAGTCAATGCTTTGTTAAAAGCTCCAGGAGCAGCTGCATTATAGGTTACTGTAATAATGCCGGTATCACCTTTTTTAATAGGGGTACTGGTGTATTTAGGGACTGTACAACCGCAAGTTGATTCTACATTGCTGATAATCAAAGGCTGATCGCCAGTATTAGTAAACTTAAATTCATAACTAACTGGCTTTCCCTGAGGGATTTTACCAAAGTCATTCGTTTCTTTTTCAAACTTGAAATCAGGTTGCTGGTCTGCACGCATTGCAGAAACCGTAATAAATCCTAATAGTATTAAACAAAAGGCTATAAGCTTTTTCATGTGTGTTATAATATAAACGTTTTGTAAAGGTAACTCAACTAATTAACTATTCAAAAACTATGCCCTTAAGTAACAATATTTTTAAGATTGCCGTCTATTTCGTGCTTTATTGAATTACAAGTGTATAGTTATATTAGGACGAGACAATGAATACACTCCATTATAATTAAAGCGCACATTCCACGCACCTTCTCCGCACCTTGTCCGCACCTTCTCCGCTCCGAATGAAAACAAACTGCGTTTTAGATCAGACTTAAATCTCTTTTAATTATAAATACGATTACCCCATGTATCCTTTAAAAAATAATGATATGAGATCACTGATGATCATATAAAACCGAGGTATCCAAAACCGCTACAGGTCTTATACTGAAACACATCGTAGTGTAAAAATGTATCGGATAAGGTCATATTTACTGTTTATTAGCACACAACCAAATTATATCCTGCTCAATCTTTGTAATTTTCTTCTGATTAAACAGCATAACGGTTTTATTTTATGTTAATTTTGAAGAATTGACTCTCATACATATGTCAGAAAAACAATCTAAACTAAGTAATCAGTTTGAGGTTCCTGAATTGAGCTTTGAGGACTTTAAAAATATTGTAATTAAAGACTATCGAATATGCTTCGAAAGCCGGCAAGCCAGTTTAATTGGCCGTCGTGAAGTGTTAACAGGTAAGGCCAAGTTTGGCATCTTTGGCGACGGGAAGGAAGTTGCCCAAATAGCAATGGCTAAAGTTTTCCAAAAAGGAGACTGGCGGTCGGGCTATTATAGGGATCAGACATTTATGTTTGCTACTGGAATGGCGACCATAACCGAATTCTTTTCGCAGCTATATGCAAATACTGACGTAAAAGCAGAGCCGTTTTCGGGAGGCAGGCAGATGAATTGTCATTTTTCAACGCGTGTACTCAATGAGGATGGCAGCTGGAAAAATCAGATGCTTACTAAAAATACATCTGCCGATATTTCCACTACTGGGGGGCAAATGGCTCGTTTGGTAGGACTAGCCCAAGCATCCAAATTATATAGGAATAATCCGGATCTGAGTTACCTATCGCATTTTTCAGCAGGAGGGAATGAAGTTGCATTTGGTACCATAGGCAATGGCTCAACATCTGAAGGGGTGTTTTTTGAAGCCATTAATGCTGCCGGAGTATTACAGATTCCGATGGCTGTGTCTATTTGGGATGATGGTTTTGCTATTTCAGTGCCTTCAGAATTGCAAACTACCAAACAAGATATTTCAGAAGTACTAAAAGGATTTCAACGCGATGAAAAGGGCGAAGGATTTGAGATCTTTAAAGTAAAGGGCTGGGATTATGCAGGTCTTTGTGAAACATATGAAAAGGCTATAGCCATTTGCCGGGAGAAACAAATTCCGGTGATGATTCATGTATATGAACTTACTCAACCGCAGGGACATTCCACTTCAGGTTCTCATGAGCGGTATAAATCAAAAGAAAGATTAGCCTGGGAAATGCAGTTCGACTGTTTGTTGAAAATGCGAAACTGGATGATCGAGTCGGCCATTATCAATGAAGAAGAGCTGGCTGAGCTTGAAACAAAGGCAATTGAATATGTTCGTGTTTGCCGTAAAAATGCTTGGGATAACTTCCAAAAAGAATTGCGCAAGGAAGCTGATGAAGCAGAAGCACTGTTGAAAGCGTTTGATCTTCCAGTCTTTAATGAAATGGCGAAGTCAATTCATTCCTCTGTAGAGGTAACCAGAAGGGAGATTATGGTTCATGTGCGCAAAACAATGCGTACGCTGATTGGAAAAGATTCGGTACAGAAGCAAGATCTTCAGAATTGGTACCAGGAACAGTTGGCTGATAACAATGAACGCTATAATTCAAAACTATTTACCGATTCATTTGATTCGCATGTACACGTTCCCGTTGTTGCTCCTATATATGACGCAGACTCTAAGCTTATTGATGGAAGGGAAATTTTGAATGGCTGTTTCGATGCAAACTTTGCAAGAGATGCACGGATTATTGCTTTTGGTGAAGATGTTGGAAGTATAGGTGATGTAAATCAGGGCTTTGCGGGGCTGCAGGACAAGTTTGGCAAATTAAGAGTGGCTGATACCGGAATCCGGGAAAGTACCATTATCGGACAAGGTATTGGTTTAGGTCTCCGTGGCTTAAAACCTATCGCTGAAATTCAATATATCGACTATATTTTATATGCTATAAACGTGATCAGTGATGATCTGGCAAGTTTAAGTTATCGTACTAAGGGCGGTCAGAAGGCTCCTTTGATTATCCGTACCCGTGGACATCGTCTTGAAGGTGTGTGGCATTCAGGGTCACCGATGGCAGCTATATTAGGTATTATGCGCGGGGTTCATATCTGCGTACCCCGAAATATGACTCAGGCGGCAGGTATGTATAACACATTACTTCGTGCTGATGAGCCTGCTTTAGTTGTGGAATGTTTGAATGGTTATCGTTTAAAAGAGCGTCTTCCTTCTAATGTAGGTGATTTTACTGTAGCTCTTGGAAAAGCAGAGCTGATGCGGGAAGGTAAGGACATCACAATTGTTTCCTACGGTTCTACACTTCGTGTGGTTCAGGAAGTGGCAGAAGAGCTTGAACACATGGGCATTTCTATAGAAATTATAGATCTGCAAACGTTACATCCTTTTGATCTGGATCATCTGTGTGCACAATCATTAAAGAAAACAAATAAATTATTGATTGTAGATGAGGATGTTCCCGGTGGTGCTTCTGCTTATATTCTGCAGCAAATACTGGAGAAACAAAACGGATATTATCATCTGGATAGTGCACCGAGAACTATAACTGCTAAGGAACACCGCCCTCCTTATGGTACAGATGGTGATTATTTTAGCAAACCTTCTACGGATGACATTATTGAAGTTGTTTATGAAATGATGAGTGAAACTAATCCCTCATTATTTCCACCTATATATTAATAAGCGAAAATTCATATTATCTAAATATTAGTATTTCTTTGAGAGGCCTACTGATTGAATATCCATCTTGTTACAGGATCTTCAGTCAGTAGGCTTATTTTTGTGCATGCAGGATCATAAACCCTTTTAAACCCATTTAGCTAATTACAATCGAACCACCTCTAATTATGCACACTACATTTTTTCGTTCCCTATTTTTGCTTTCCATTTTAATCTCATCAAGCAGCTTTGTAAAAGCACAAAATACTATTTCGCTTAATGGGAAATGGGAATTCCAAATCGATAGAGAAGATCATGGTGTAGCTGAAAAGTGGTTTTTAAAAGCTTTAAAGGATGAGATTACTTTGCCAGGCTCGATGGCTCAAAACTTAAAAGGGGACGATATTACTTTAAAAACCAAGTGGACAGGAAGTATTTATGATAGTTCCTTCTATTTTAATCCTCGTTTGGCAAAGTATCGCGAACCCGGAAATATTAAACTTCCTTTTTGGCTTACTCCTGCAAAACATTACGTTGGTGTAGCCTGGTATCAAAAGGAGGTCAGTATTCCCAAGGACTGGAAGGGGAAACGTATTGTGCTCTATTTGGAACGCAGTCATATTGAGACCCGTGTTTGGGTGGATGGTAAGGAGTTTGGCATGCAAAATAGCCTGGTTGCTGCACATGAATATGATTTAACAAGCCAACTGGGTTCAGGTAACCATCGAATATCTATACGGATTGATAACCGGATTAAGGAAATCAATGTAGGTCCTGATTCGCATAGCATAACAGATCATACGCAGGGAAATTGGAACGGTATTATTGGCAAGATTGCTTTAGAGGCAGGTTCATCTGTTTATTTCGAAGACATCCAGGTGTATCCTGATGTTAAAAATAAGAAAGCCAGGGTAAAGTTTTACATTAAGAATAGTTCCCCGGCAAAAGTTGCCGGACAAATTAGGCTATCTGCAAAAAGTTTTAATTCTTCGGTTGGTGACGAAACTAAACCTGTTACTGTCGGCTTTGTAGTTGCGAAATTGGCTACCGCACTTGTTGAAGTGGACTTGCCATTTGGAGCAGGTATGCAAACCTGGGATGAGTTTAATCCTGCTTTATATCATCTCAATGCTTGTTTAAAAGAAAATAAAGGTGTGGAGAGTACTAAACAAATTCAGTTTGGTATGCGAGAATTTACTATTGAAGGGAATAGGTTCGTGATTAATGGGATGCCTGTATTTCTAAGAGGAACGGTTAATAATTGTGAATTTCCGTTAACAGGTTATCCTTCTATGGATGTAGAGGCTTGGGAGCGGATTTATAAAATTGCCAAAGCCCATGGTTTAAACCACATGCGCTTCCATTCCTGGTGTCCGCCTGAAGCTGCATTTATAGCTGCTGATCGAATTGGGTTCTATATTCAACCCGAGGGACCAAGCTGGACTAACCATGGAACTTCTATTGGAAGGGGGTTTCCTATTGATCAGTATCTGTATGATGAAACGAACCGTATGTCTCGAAATTACGGCAATTATGCTTCGTTTACTATGCTTTCGGCTGGAAATGAGCCTGCGGGAAATCAGGTACAATATCTGAATGCGTTTGTAGACTATTGGAAAAAGAAAGACTCCCGACGGGTTTATACTGGGATGTCAGTAGGGGGGAGTTGGCCTGTGGTGCCGCAAGCCGAATATCAGGTGAGGGGAGGAGTTAGAGGGTTGAACTGGAATGCAAAGCCTGAAACGGTAAGCGATTTCAGTGAAGGGATTGCGAAATTTACGGTTCCTTTCATTGCTCATGAAATGGGACAATGGTGTGTGTTCCCGAACTTTAAAGAAATTAAAAAGTACATAGGCGTTTACAGGGCAAAAAACTTTGAGCTCTTTCAGGAAGATCTGAAAGATCAGGGCATGGCTGATCAGGCGGAGGATTTCCTTACTGCTTCGGGTAAGCTTCAGGCACTGTGTTATAAAAATGAAATAGAAAAAGTGTTGCGTACTCCCGGTTATGGAGGATTTCAATTATTAGGGTTACAGGATTTCCCTGGTCAGGGTACTGCTTTGGTAGGTGTGCTGGATGCTTTCTGGGATGAAAAAGGATATATTCCTGCTGAACAGTTTGCTCGTTTTTGTAATACAACGGTTCCTTTAGCTTTGGTTCCTAAGTTTGTGTTTACAAATGATGAGACGTTTGAAGCAGGGATTTCAATTTTTCATTCAGGCGCTCAACCGCTTGTAAATGCGGTATTGAACTGGACGATAAAGGATCCGGAGGGTATGGTGGTTGCCAAGGGAAGTTTGGATCCTAAAACTATTAACAATGGAAACGGAATCGCTGTAGGGAAAATTAGTTTTCCTTTATCGGGGATCACAAAGGCAACTAAGCTGAACTTAGAAGTTACGGTTGCGCAAACTTCATTTGTGAATGACTGGGATTTTTGGGTCTATCCGGCTCTTGAAACGGAATTAAAAACAGACGTTTATTATACGACAGTACTTGATAGTAAAGCAAAAGAAGTTTTGGATCGAGGGGGAAAGGTATTTTTGAATGCTGCAGGGAAAGTGGTTAAAGGTAAAGAAGTGGTCATGCATTTTCTTCCTGTCTTTTGGAACACATCCTGGTTTAAAATGCGACCTCCACATGTAACTGGAATGCTCATTCAATCGCAAAGTAAGGCATTTCAGGATTTTCCTACCGCATCGCATAGTGATATACAATGGTGGGATATTGCTAACCGTTCGCAGGTTATGATATTGGAAGATTTTCCATTGGGATTTAAACCGTTGGTGCAACCTATAGATACTTGGTTCTTGAACCGTCGTTTGGCTTTAGTTTATGAGGCAAAAGTGGGGAAGGGGATGATCATAGTATCCAGCGCAGACTTAAGTGCTGATGTGAAGAATCGTCCTGCTGCTAAACAACTATATTTGAGTTTGATGAAGTATATGGGTACTGATAAGTTTAATCCGGTGACAGATGTGCCTTTTGAAGTCATCAAAGATGTATTTGTAAATCCATCTAAACAGGAGTATAAGAACTATACGAAAGATAGTCCGGATGAATTGAAGCCTAATTCAAATCAAAATAAATCAAAATAAGGTAATTATGGCCAATCAAATTAAATTAGGCGGGATTGTTTTATCGACGATGATCCTTTTCAGGGGAGTTAGAGTTCAAAGTAGGTATACTGCTCTAATGAAATTAAGCTTGATTATTTTATTTGCGTTATTTTTTTCTACGGAAGTTAAAGGGCAAAGTACATATACTGCAGATTTGAGTTCTGCAGAAACGCCAATCCTAAGAGACCATCTTAAGTTGGGAACTCACCAGAACGCTAATGGGGATGTGCTGGATGCAAATAGTCTGTACTTTACAAAAAATGGTCAGCCCTGGTATCCTGTTATGGGTGAAATACATTTCTCCCGTTATCCTCGTGCATATTGGGAGGAAGCTATTCTAAAGATGAAAGCTGCGGGAATCGATGTGATTGCCTCTTATGTTTTCTGGATTTACCATGAAGAGGAGGAGGGGCACTTTAACTGGACGGGCGACAATGATCTTCGTGCTTTTGCCGAGTTATGTAAAAAGCATCATGTGTTTTTCTTTGCGCGCATTGGTCCATGGTGCCATGGAGAAGTCAGGAATGGTGGTTTCCCTGATTGGCTGGTTAAAAAAGGCAATACCCGAAAAAATAATCCAGCGTATTTGAGTGCCGTTCAACTGTTTTATAATGAAGTGGGGAAACAGCTTAACGGGCTTTATTTTAAAAATGGAGGTCCGGTTATAGGCACTCAGATAGAGAATGAGTACCGTTTTAATAATCCAGCAGGGTTGGAGCACATGGTGACTTTAAAGGAGATGGCGCTTAAGGCAGGTATAGATGTTCCCTATTATACAGCAACAGGATGGCCGGGTTCTAACCAAATGCAAAATGAACTTTTACCTGTATGGGGTGCTTATCCTGAAGCACCATGGGATAAAAAGACTACCAAATTAGCACTTTCGGAAAACTACCTTTTTACAGCTTTACGGGGAGATGTTACGATAGGAAGTGATTTATTGGGTAAACATGCTATTGACACCACTTATAAAGGATATCGCTATCCGTATGCGACAGCCGAAATGGGTGGTGGAAACCAAATTACTGATCATCGGAGACCTATCATTCAGGCAGATGATGTTTCTGCACTCAGTTATGTTAAAGTTGGGTCAGGGGCTAATCTGATGGGCTATTATATGTTTCATGGGGGCTCAAATCCAATTGGTAAATTGTCTACGCTTCAGGAATCAAAGGCAACTAAGTATCCGAATGACTATCCTATTATCAGCTATGATTTTTTAGCACCAATAGGGGAGTGGGGACAAATACGTCCTTCTTACAGATCGTATAAAGTTATCCATAGCTTTTTAAATGATTTTGGTAATCAGCTGGTGCAGTATACTACTTCGTTTCCCAATCAGAAACCTTCGGGCTCGGCAGATAATAGTGTGCTCCGGTTTGTGGTTCGATCAAAAGGGAACAGTGGATTTGTATTTATCAGTAATTTCCAGCGGCAGTTGGTTATGAAAGATTTTGAAAATGTACAGTTTGGTTTGAAGCTTCCGGTGGGCGTTTTAACTTTTCCTGAAAAACCAATCACGATCAAGAAAGATCTGCAGGTTATCTTTCCGTTCAACATGGATCTGGGTGGGGTTAATTTGAAATATGCAACTGCTCAGCCGCTATGTTTGGTAAAAGGTAAAATTCCTATGTATGTATTTTTTGCGCCGGAAGGAATTGATCCGGAATTTGTATTTGATAAGACGAATATCAAAGAAATGAAAGCTACAGATGGCAAAGTGCTGAGTTCTTTAGATGGCTATCACATTTCTAATCTTAAACCTGGCACCGCTTGTGTCACTGAAATTTCTTTAAGTAATGGGAGCAAGATAAATGTATTGATTTTGAGTCATAAACAAGCCTTGGATGCCTGGAAAGGAAATGCATTTGAGGCGGAACGTTTATTTATTTCAAAGCAGGAATTAACCTTTCCGGGAGATAGCTTAAATATTCAGAGTACCGGTGATCCAAGGATTAGCTTTTCTGTATATCCTTCAATTACTAATTTGGTTGCAGGTAAACATCAGTTGATTGAATCAGCGGATGGGATTTTTAAGAGGCATAGTCTTAATCTTACACCACGTAGACTGGAAGCTTCTTTCAAAGAAGTCCAGAATATTTCCTCCTATCAGAATAAAGGAAAACTTGTGCCATTTGATAATCGAGATACGACTGCCGGAGGTCTTGTTAAGACAGGTCCTCAATATCAAACTAACATGGTAGCTGTTGCAGGTTCCAGGTATTACAGTATTAAGCTCCCTGCTACTCTTGGAGATTTGAATGAAGCTTATATGAAAATAAATTACACAGGGGACACCGGGTCTTTGTATTTAAATGGAACTTTGATTGCTGATGATTTTTATTCAGGGCTAGCGATGACTGTTGGTTTGAAAAGGTTTATTAAAACAGGTGGAGGTAAGGAAATGCTGTTTCAGATCGTTCCATTGCCGAATGAACGAGAGGTCTTCTTCGAAGATGGGATAAGAGGAAAGATGAAATACAGTCAGGCTTCATTATTCGACGTGTTAATTGTTCCTCACTATGAGGTTGTTTTTTCTTCAAAACGATCGATGTAATTATGTATAACAAAGTGTTACCACTCTTAATTGTTTGTGAAGAATAAAATTTGTAATTAAATATTGTGATTTATTCGGATATTCATTACAAAAATGGAATGGAATACAATAAAACAGAGGTATTGTTTCGAAATTTGTATTTATTAAAATCAGGACAGGACGGAACAGGTTGCAGTTTATTTCTAACTCTCATACATTCGGAAATATAAGTCAACTTAATCTGAAAAGGAAGAAACTTATGGACTGGTTAATAAACTAAAATCATACATAAACATTGTTCACTGAATTATAAATATGGATAAAATCTTTACATTCACTGTTTCTTCAAAACCTACTAACATCTAAATCTAAAAATACTAGATTTTACTAATTAATTATTAAAACCGAAAATGAGGTTTAAGGAATTCTTACGTCCTCGTTTTAAATTGTCATGTTGACATGTGTTACATATGTCCGCACTTAACTAGCATACCATTATAAATAATTATATGAAGAGATCAATACAATCTTTATTGTGCTTTCTGGTAGTAGTCCTTTTATTTACGAGCTGTCGTAAAAAAGAATGGGACGATTATTACGGCAGACCAGAAGGCCTCGCAGAACCAATTTATCAACAATTACAAGCCAAAGGTAATTTTATAAATTTTCTGGCATTAGCAGACAAAGCAGGTTATAAAGATGCCCTAAGCGGATCAGGCTCCTGGACATTGTTTGCACCAAATGATGCTGCATTTCCAGCGTTTTTTCAAGAGAACGGAATCAGCGGAATCGCAGATGTAAGTGAAGAACTAGCTACAAAAGTTGTCAGGTATTCGATGACTTATGACGGTGAGCAAAGTAGTCGTCTTAGTGACTATCTTTCAAGGACAGGCTGGATAGAAAATACGGCATTCCGTCGCCGGACAGTATATTACGACTTTGTATATGATGATAAGAATGCGGCCGGAACAAGTATTAAAGCAATTGCAGGCAATAGACTTGGAGGCTATCTTTCCAACGATTTCAATAACAAGAATATACCTATATTTCAAACGGCCTTCACCGACCTGGTTAAAGTTACAGCGGATGACTATAAAGTCTTTTATCCTAATAGTGACTATATAGGATTCAATATAGGACCTGCAAAAGTGCTTGCAGATCAACAGGATATTGTTGCGGAGAATGGGGTAATTCATGTAGTGGACAAAGTATTGGTTCCACCCTTAAGCGTAGATAGATATATTGCTTCAAACGACCAATACAAGGTATTCAGAGGTTTGTTGAACAAATTTGCTTCTTACAGTGCTAACGCTGATGTTACACATCGGTATCAGGTATTAACAGGGAATAGTGATTCTGTATATGCAAAGATTTATAGTGCATCTCTTGCCTTTCCTGTAAACAGTGAAAATTTCTTAAAAGAAGATGCAAATGATGCTCAAATATCAAGTTTTTCCATTATTGCACCAACTGATGCAGCTGTTAATACCTACGCCGCAAATGTTTTATTAAAGTATTATCCTGCAGGAACTACCCTGGATAATTTGTTCCAATTAAATCCAGGTATCCTTTCAAATTTCGTTAACTCACATATGTATTCTACTCCATTGTGGGCGAGTAAATTTGCAACTACAACTAATTCGCAAGGTGAGCTTACACATGTAAGCCTCGCAGCAGATGTAATAGAAAAGAAGGCCTTAAGTAACGGATTCTTTTATGGAACCAACAAAGCACAGGACGCTAACATCTTTTCAACCGTTTATGGGAATGCTTATTTGAATCCTACGTATTCAATCATGACCAAGGCGCTGAATTATTATGGGTTCTATATTAGTTTAAAAACGGCAACCTTGAGATATGGTCTGATCCTGGTATCAGACGCCGAACTAATGAAAATGGGTTTTGCATACGATGCTTATTACCCTACAGCTCCTTTTCGGTATAATGGTGCTGCAGATAATGTAATGCTGAAACGAATTATGGATACTCACATTATTCCATTAGGAGCTCGGGCTGCACCTAATTTTGCAGGTGAAGGCGTACTAGAAACGAATAACGGAGAATATATCAGGTATAAAGGAAACCAATTGAGCTCTTCAGGAACAATGGATAATAACTTAACAATTCCTATAAGTTCGGTTAGTACATCTAGCAACGGCCCTGCAATATATGCTGGAGGAGCATTGACATACACCAATTTGTTAGTAGGCAAACATATTGAAAAGTATGGAACTTTACCTACTGATCCTTTTTACTATTTCTTTCAATATCTGAAGAATAACCTTGGAACAAAAGGTGGTATTTATAATGCGACCACGGGTGAGATAACAGGGGTATCATTAGGTATCAATTACACCGTTTTTGTTCCTTCAAAAGAAGCTATTGAACAGGCTGTTAGAGATGGTAAGTTACCTGGTGCATTTACAGCTACAACGGTAACCCCCAATTTCAATCCTACAGATGCAACCGGTATATCAAATGTAACCCGTTTTATTCAATACCATATTTTAAATAAGAACTCTATTGCAACGGATGGACAGAAAACTGGCAGGTATGAGACCTTACTCAAAAATACTGATGGTGATATTCTTGGTCTGACTATTACATATGAATTGAATAATCTTAAGGTAACAGATATGAATGGAGGCGTTGCACAGGTTGTTCTTTCAAATAGTAACGTCCTATCCAATAGGACCCTTATTCATCAAATCAGTTCTTATTTAAAGTTTACCTATTAATACGATCAGAATCATGAAGAAAAAATATTTTTACAGATTCGATCTGATCGTTATCTGTCTGCTCTTTATTATGCCTTGTGTTCAGGCCCAAACTCCTGCAACTACAGTCAGAGGTAAGGTAATTGATAAAGGCGACCGGCTTCCAATCGCTGGTGCCACTGTGATTATTGTAGATCAGGAAAGGCGTACTGTTAATGGTACATCTACTGATATTGAAGGAAATTATGTTTTAAAAGTGGCTAAGCCGGAATACCGGATTATGGTGTCATTTATTAGTTATAAATCCACTCAACCTCTGGCAATTGCAGGGAAAGCCATTATAAACTTCCAGTTGGAGGGTATGTCCAATGAACTTACTACAGTTGTGATCAAAGGAGTAGCGAAAGCGAAGGGAAATGATCTACACCTGGATAAGAAGAATCTAACTACAGCAGTTGCCACTATCGAGGCAAAGGATCTGGAAGAAATGCAGGCCGCTTCAATAGATCAGGCACTTCAGGGACGTCTTCCTGGTGTTGATATTACGGCAGGATCAGGTGATCCTGGAGCGGGCATGCAAATCCGAATTCGTGGAGTGTCTTCCATAAATGGGGTTTCTGATCCGCTTATAGTAGTGGATGGAATGATCTATGAGATAACGATACCGTCGGATTTTAACTTTGCAACATCGGATGAAAACGGATATGGTCAGTTGCTGAATATTGCACCATCTGATATTCAAGATATTAGTGTGCTAAAAGATGCGGCAGCAACAGCGGTATGGGGATCAAGAGCGGCTAATGGGGTCTTAGTAATTAATACTAAACGTGGAGCCATTGGAACACCTAAGGTTACTTATACATTTAAAGGGTCACTTTCAAAACAACCTGATGCTATCCCTATGCTAAATGGGGATCAGTACTCCACATTGATCTCAGAAGAATTTTATAATTCAGGAGTTCAGTTTTCTACTAATGAGAGTGCTAAGCAGTTTCAATATGATCCTAATGATCCTTACAATTATTATAATTTCAGCAATAATACAGATTGGGTAAAAGCTATTACCCAAACAGGTTATATGCAGGATCATAATATTTCTATTAATGGTGGTGGAGAAAAAGCTACTTACTTTGCTTCAGTCGGCTATTTTAATCAGGCAGGAACTACAAAGGGAACTGATTTAAGTCGTATAACCGCTCGTATTAATCTGGATTATAATGTATCTAGCCGTATTCATTTCCGCTCAGATATATCGTATACCCATTTAGATAATAGCGCATTATATGACAAGTATAACAGAGACATCGCTTATAGCAAAATGCCTAACCAGAGTATTTATGAATATGATGAATTCGGAAATCTGACATCAAACTATTTTAGTCCGGCTACCACTGCTCAAGGTACAATTGGTTATAATAGTAAAGATGAAATTATAGGTACTTATAATGCACTGGCTATGGCTATGGCCTCTACTAATAGACAAATAGGAGAGCGTATCATGCCAAAGTTTAATTTACGCTATGAAATTATACCTAGTATTTTAACAGCATCATCAGATTTGTTAATTAACATAAACAATAACAAATACAAAACTTTCCTTCCTCAAATAGCGACAGGAAGACCATTTATTGAAAATAGCGTTAATCGGGCCACTGATAATGATGCCGATGATTTTGGAATTTCTACTAAAACGAATTTTATATATACACCTAAAATAAGTGAAAATCATAGTTTTACAGGGCTACTGTCTTTCCAGAGTAATGATGTAACTACTACATCGCAATCTTTGAAATCTTCCAATACAGCTTCTTCTTTTCTAGATGATCCATCAATTGATTCAAGAACTAATTTAGTGAATTCTGCTAAATCCAGCGTTATCGAATCAAGGTCAGTAGGAGTACTGCTAAATGGACAATATGGTTATCTAAATCGTTACTTGTTGAATGTAAGTTTGAGAGGTGATGGGAATTCAAAGTTTGGCCCTGCTAATCGTTACGGATTCTTCCCATCCATTTCAGGTCGTTGGAGAATATCTGATGAGCCTATAATGAGAGACTTGAAATTTTTAAATGAATTTAGTTTAAGAGCGAGTTACGGTAAATTAGGAAATGCACCTAAGTATGATTATCGCTATTTCAATATTTATCAAAGCTCTAGCATAAGTTATCTTGGAGAAACAGGAGTCTATCCGTCAAATATTGAGCTAAGTGATCTTAGATGGGAAACAGTTACTGGTAAAAATGTTGGATTGAACCTGGCATTATTTAATAACAGGATATCGCTTGATGCTGAACTATACAGAAATCGTACATCTGACTTATTTTATGAAAATCTCCAGGTAGCTTCTTACAATGGTTTTTCAGGTTTAGATATGAACGTTGGTATAATGGATAATCAAGGATGGGAGATAAGCTTAAATACTAATGTTATAAACAAAAAGAATTTGCGCTTTGATTTTAACTTCAATGTAGCTCATAATGAAAATATGATTCGAGAGATTTCTCCTTTGTATCCACGTGAAAATGCAGGTAAGATAACCACTAATGGAACCTGGAAAACCTATGTGCAGGAGAATACACCATTCGGATCCTTCTACGGATTTAAGTTTCAAGGAGTTTATAAGGATAAGGAAGCAACTATTGCGACAGATAAGGCTGGAAATCCTATTATCGGTCCTAACGGTGATAAGGTATATATGCGTTTTGCCTATCCATCCATTGATTATGTCTTTCAACCGGGAGACGCGAAGTATGAAGATATCAATCATGACGGATCGATTGATTATAAGGACATCGTATATCTTGGAAATGGAAATCCAAAGTTAACAGGAGGATTTGGCCCATCATTTACCTTCAAGGGAAATTTGAAATTGAGTGCTTTCTTTACTTACAGACAAGGATTTGATTTGATAAATGGTACGAAAATTACAACAACTAGTATGTATGGTTTCGGTAATCAAAGTACTGCTGTTTTGAAAAGATGGAAGACAGAGGGCGATGTTACAGATATGCCAAGAGCAATGTATCGTAAAGGATACAATTACCTGGGTTCAAGCAGGTATGTTGAAGATGGTTCTTTTGTGAAGTTAAGATCAGTAACTGTTCGGTATGACTTTGTTAAAAGTGTATTGCAACGTTTGAATTTGAGTGGTTTGAGTACTTATTTAACAGCTGAAAACCTCTTTACATTCACTAAATACACCGGTCAGGATCCAGAAGTATCAACAAAAATTAACGGACCTTTTAGCACTATCATTGATAACTCAATGACTCCAGCTGCTAAAACAGTCACATTCGGTTTATCTGTAAGGTTTTAATCTTTTTTAATATGAGTAAGATGAAAAAATTTATATATGGAGCTGGTATTATATTCCTGATGCTGCTTGACACTTCCTGCAACAAATGGTTGGATCTATCTCCTCAGGATGGAATCACACGTCAGGAATATTGGAAAACAAAAGAGGATATAAAATCCGCCATTATTGGTTGTTACTCCTCTCTTATTGCATCTCCCGTAGGAGTTACAGATAGAAAGGTAACAGAATATTTATTTACCTGGGGAGAAATTAGAGCTGATATGATATCAGCTAGTCCTTTAGCGACAATAGATGATAAGAATATTATGGAGGTAAATATTGTCGCATCGAATGGACTGACAAAATGGGCAGCACTATACCGTACTATTAACTATTGCAATACCGTATTGGAATATGCTCCCGAAGTGAAAAATTATGATCCAACATTGACTGATGAACAATTAAATGCATATATGGGGGAGGCTCTTACATTAAGAAGTCTGATGTATTTCTATCTGGTAAGAACATTTAGAGATGTCCCTTTTAAGACAACTTCGACATCGAAGGATACCGATTTGCAAGAATTAGGAACGACATCCGCTTCTGTTATTCTTGATCAATTAGTTGCTGACCTAAAAACAGCTGACTTGGCAGTTCCGGTTACATACAATTCTACAATTGCAACTGACAAGGGACGTATTACCAAAGTAGCCGTTGAAACACTGCTGGCAGATGTTTATCTATGGATGGAACAGTATGATAATTGTATTGCGGAATGTAATAAGGTGATTGCCTATTCTATCGCCAATCCTTTAAAATTATCTTTGATCGGTGGATCTAATGCATGGTGGACTCTTGTCTACTATAACGGAAGTTCCAGAGAAACAATTTTTGAGTTTGCTAATATGCCCTCCACAGATAATGGTTTTAACGCCATCCTTGTTAATTCAGCAAAGAGATTTATAGCTTCTCCTTCACTCGTAGAATCTGTTTTTATTCCCGATGATATGGATCTTAGTAATAGGGACTACCGGGGTGATGACGTTTCTTTCAGTTCTACAAGCAGTACCATAACCAAATTCGGCGTAGAAAATCCTTCCTATGTAAACTGGCAGGCTTACCGTTATTCTGATGTGTTGCTTTTGAAAGCTGAAGCCTTGGCTGTAAAAGATCAGGGAGCAGAAGCCCTTGCGATCCTATCAAGCTTTCGCACTACCCGCCACGCAATTTCTTCCACAGCTCAAAGTCCTGATCCTACAGATGTCGCTGGAATATGTGACTATATTTTGGCTGAAAGATCCCGTGAGTTTGCTTTTGAAGGAAAGCGTTGGTATGATCTTTTAAGAAATGCTAAAAGGAACAACTACGAAAGGCTTGATATTCTACTCAATATGGTTTCAGGAACTGTTCCCTCAACCATGCAACAAACGGCAATGAATAAATTTAAAGATGTAAACAGTCATTACCTGCCTATCAATGAGGCTGATATTTTCGCTGATACTAAATTAATACAAAATCCATTCTACAAATAAAAGTGGTTATGAAAAAAATATATCGTTTTAAACCCAATCAGGGATGGATCTTTATGTTGATCCTATTACTCTTTATAACTAATAGTTGTAAGAAGGAATTATATACCCAATCTACTACTGATGATGTGAATATTGTTGGGTATCTGGAATTGTATCCGGATCAATTTTCACTCATGACAGAAATATTAGAGCGCTCAGGTACATCAGGATATCTTGGAGCCTATGGAACGTATACCTTGTTTACTCCTGACAACACAGCTATTAAGGCTTGGTTAGTAAAATTAAATAAAGCGTCAGTTGCTGATGTACCTGTTGAAGATTTGAAGAACATGGTTAAATTCCATTTGCTGGCTGATACAATTGGTACAGAAGCATTTACCGATGGAAAGCTGCCAGAACTTACCTTATATGGACAATATCTGGTTACTGGAGCTACTAATCAAAATGGAAGTAGCAGTTACTTGGTCAATAAGCAAGCTAAAATTACGAAACCTAATGTTCGTGTGGGTAATGGCGTCATGCATATCATTGATGAGGTCTTATTGCCTTCCACTAAGACATTGGCAAAGATGATTGAAGAAAGTTCACGTTACACCATTTTTACTCAGGCATTAAAGGAAACTGGATTTTATGATTCGTTAAATGTGGAACAATCTGAGGCAACAGACACCTTAAAGCGATTCCAAACGGCTATCATTGAATCAGATTCTGCCCTTAATGTGGCTGGAATCAGCAGCTATGCACAATTAAAAGCGAAGTTAAGTAAGACATCAAGTCCCAAAAACCATACCGATAGTTTATGGCTTTATGTGGCGTATCACATTATACCAGGAGCAAACTACATGGCAGATATAACAGAGACTTCCGCACTGTATACTTTGGCTCCGAGGGAAATTATCACCAGTAAATTTGTGGGACAAATGATTCTACTTAACGATGATGACTTTAATGGAGTGCATGAGCAGGGAGTAGCCATTAATAGAAGTTTCTCAGATTTGACTACTTCAAATGGTGTAATACATGATTCGAAAAATCTATTTAAAATAAAGGTTAGGTTCCAGGTTCCTCTCTTTTGGGAAATTACAGATCAACCTGAGATCAGTTCACAGGGAAGTATATGGCGTAAACCGACAGGGTCAACCTATGTTTTAACTGCTAATGGAGCGAGCTTGGTAGCCGCCTATCAGTTTGAGCGTCCAAGTGCTGGTCAGACTCCAAAATATGTTTCTACAACAGCGACAAACCGATACTTTAGCAATTCGGATTATCTATCAATGTCTATGATAGCGGCCACAAATACGGCTAGAAATGTTTGGTTCGAAATGAAAACTCCCATGTTAGTGAAAGGAAAATACAAGGTATGGGCATGTTATGGTCAAAATAGTAATGGACCTATTCTCCAGGCAGTTTTTGATAAAGGAACCAGTATGGAGCAAACCATGCCAACCCTGCTTGATTGCCGACAAACCCTGGACGCGTCAGGCGTTGTTTCTGCTGGTGCTGCACTTGCTGATGCAGATAATAATATGCTTTCACAGGGCTTTAAGCGCTATATGGCACATGCGAATGAAACAAATGTAGATGGTATAAAAGGAAGCATTCCACAAACGGGTACTGGTTGGAATGTAAATCCTTCCCGTTTACTTGGTACGGTCGAGATTCTAACTACTGACAGGCATTGGATTCGATTTACACATGTTGGAGGGAATACAGGGCAAGATTATACATGGATCGATATGATCCACTTCATACCTCTTGATAAGGATCAAAATTATCCTAGATTTCACAAAACAGCTGCTATCTTCCAAAGACCAAATTTATAAAGAAGAATCATGAACATAAAAAATATAGCCTATTCAGTGTTATTCCTCACCTGCCTTTTTACTCTTCAAGGATGTAAAGATCAATGGGATGACCATAATGGCCTGACTAATGAGGCTAATAAACTGACTTTAACAGAGCAAATAGCTACGGATCCAACTTTAAGTAAGTTTTATGAGTATCTAGTATCCACTGGTTACGATAAAGTACTTGAATCTTCCCAAACCTTCACGGTTTGGGCACCTTCTAATACTGCTTTAGAAGCATTGAATACAGCAGAGCCGGGATACTTGACTAATGCTATAAATCTGAAGAGTTTTATAGGCAATCATATTGTCAAAATGATGTATCCTATTTCTAAAGCAGGTGATACACTTCGGGTTCAGACATTAAACGGGAAGTATATCAACATGATCAATGATAAGTTTGAAAATATCTTGATAACTAAAGCTGATCAGTATACCAAGAACGGTGTACTTCATGTTGTTGGTCAGGCTGTTCCTGTTAAAGTCAGGATCTGGACTATCTTAAATGCGCTAACAGGATATTCACAAATTGCTGCGATGAAATCCCTTGATACTGTTGTTTTAGGAGCAGCTGGTGACACCATTGCTAATAAAATGAGCCCCACATGGTTACTTTATTCAGCCGCTTTAAACACCGAAAATAGGCAGTACACTTACTTTGTATTAAACAACTCAGCTTTTGCAACTGAGATTAGTAAAATAATGCCTTATTATCAGTCCACAAGTATTAGCCCGGACAGTACAACCGAATACCTGACAAAACTCTCTATGCTTAAAGATGTAATGGTATCAGGAATCTACACGGTAGAAAACTTGGTAGACACTCCATTGATTGCCGTTTCAGGTGTACGGATTCCTATTAAGAAAGCAAACATTATTGCAAGCATACCGGCAAGTAATGGAATTGTCCATATTGTAAATGCGTTGCCTTATCCGTTGAATTATAAGATTAAGGATATTGTTATTCAGGGTGAACTGCCTTCTTCTTTCAGAAATACTGAAAAAAGATCAGTGACGTATTACCGTACGAAAGCAGATACACTGGGGAAAAAATATCAGGACATTGAGATTTATGCACATGTTACTTCTGAATATTATATTGATTATAAAGGCAGGGGCTTGAATTCTGTAACGTATAAAGTATTTGGAAGGGCAGTATTCGGTTTACCTGGTGATTCACAAATAACAGGTTTTACTCAACGGGTAGCCTTTGCCGATGTAGCAACAGGTCTCTATAGCCTTAACTATACGGGCGCCTTGCCATTTGTTGTTGGTCACAGAACAGGAAAAACGAGGTTTGATGAATATGAGCTTGGCACGTATACTAAAACAAAATTTGGTACAATTAATTTTAGGCTTATTTCTGCAGCTGTTACAACTACAGGTATAAATACCCTGATGTTAGATTATATACGATTAGAGCCGGTTTTGCCTCAATAAGATTCTCATTCTGATTCAAAATATTTATTATGCGTCAATTTATTACGATAAAAAAAGGAATTTTCCTTTCACTCTTTATGCTTGCTTCGGTGTCTGGCCTATTTGCCCAGGAGCAGGATACTACGCAGTATAGCACAGATACAACTACAGTTGCCGTAGTTCAAAAAAAGATTAAAGGTGTTCAAGTAAAAGGAACAGTATTCAACGGAACTACAGGTAGTCCCGCTTTAGGTATACGAGTTTCTGTAGAAGGATTCTCTGCTGCGATTACAGATGATAAGGGAAACTTTACCATTGTAGTTCCGGATTACCGATCTACAGTCATATTTTCTGCCGATGGCTTTCACACCCGGTTTGCTCAGGTTTCAAAAGGGAAGAAGCTGAACGTTCATCTCTATCCCGAAACATTTGCTTCTCAGTTTGCTGAAGTCATGCTTCCCTCAGGAAGGCAGTCTTTAGCCCGAACCGTTGGAGCAATTTCATCACAAAATCCGAATGGTTCATGGTCAGCAGATTCTGAAACACCTGACACTTATTATCAGGGAAGATTAAGTGGAGTGAATACCATCAGGCGCTCAGGTACTCCCGGTATTGGTGCTAACCTCTTTATTAGAGGTTTTCGTTCTCTACTGGCAAGCAACCAGCCGCTATATGTGGTAGACGGAATGATCTTTGACGCCAATTCATACGGAACTTCTTTAACCGGCGGACACGCAAATAACCCTTTGCAGCATCTCGATATCAAGGATATCGAAAATATGACTGTGATTAAGGATGCATCCGGAGCGGCTATTTATGGAACCAGAGCAGCAAATGGAGTCGTCCTTATTACGACTAATCACGCCAAAGAGCTAGCTACCAAAATTGACTTTGCTGTTTATGGCGGATTAAATATGGCTCCTAAAAATTTGCCGGTAATGAATGCAGCTGATTATAGGTTATATCTTTCCGATATTCTGAAGAGTCAGGGTATAAGTAATGCTGCCGTATCGGCGATGTCTCTCATGAATGATAACCCCGCCAATGCGAGTTATACGAAGTATCATAATAATACGGACTGGCAGAAGGAAGTTTTCAAAAACACTTTTGATAAAAACTACTCACTTAGTGTTAGTGGGGGAGATAATATTGCCAAGTATGCTCTTTCTGTTGGAGTGATAGATAATAAAGGAATTATTGATAGTACGACTTATAATAGATACAATACACGTTTCAATGCTGATTTAAATTTAAGTAAAAAATTGACAGCAACGACTAATCTTGCTTTCAGTTATGTGCAACAGGATTTGAAAGATCAGGGGCTCTCTCCAATAACGAATCCAATGTTTCTTGCTCTGGTAAAGTCACCTTTTATGAATGTGAATGAAGTAAGTCAGGGTGGGATTGTATCTCCAAATCTTTCAGATACGGACACCCTTGGAATCGGTAACCCCAGGTCACTGATTGAAAAAGGCCAGAATAATAAGAAGACCTATCGTTTTTCAGGATCTGTAAATATAGACTATGCATTCACTAAAGCTTTAAAACTTACTGCGCTAACCGGGTTAACTTATGATAAGATTCAGGAAAGTTTGTTTGTCCCCCGACGAGGTGTTGCAAATGACACTTTAAGTACCATTATAGCTGATAGTCGTTTAGGTAGTCAGGTGATCAGATACTTCAGTATGTACAATGATTTGAGATTGTCTTATACAAAAGAAATCAACCATCATCAACGCATCAATACCTTTCTTGGAATGCGGTACAATACCAATCAAAGTGAGCAAGATTATGCGCTTGGATATAATTCTGGAACAGACGAACTGATTAGCATTGGAAATAGTGATTTATCAACCCGTCAATTCGGTGGAGATAGGGGCAACTGGAATACTTTCAGTACATACGGATCTGCAGATTACAATTACGAAGACCGCTATTTATTGAATGCCTCTTTTTCGATAGATGGTTCTTCACGGTTTGGAAAGAAGATTGAAAATGCCTTAACTATAAATGGAAATAAGTTTGCAGTAATGCCAGCAATTGGTGCAGCATGGGTAGTTTCTTCAGAAGACTTCTTGAAAACTGCAAAGAATGTTGACTTGCTTAAACTTAGGGTAAGTTATGGTTGGGTAGGTAATGACGATATTGGAAACTATACTGCTAAACAGTATTATGTTTCTCAAAACTTGCTGGGTCTCCAAGGTTTGGTTCGTGGAAATATTGCCAATCCTTACCTGCAATGGGAAGTAGTTAGAAAGTTTAATTCAGGAGTTGATGCAGCATTCTTCAATGAAAGGCTAAGCTTTAGCCTGGATTACTGGAATAACTATACCGATAAGATGCTTACTGCTCAAACATTAGAAAGTAGTGCTGGTCTCGATTCTTACATCAGTAATAACGCTGCAATGCGTTCTACAGGAATAGATTTTGGAATTAACACCCGAATTTTAAATAAAAAGCTAAAGTGGGATGCTGGAATCACAATTAGTACCTATAAAAATAAGATTACCCGCTTACCGTCAGAAGAGTTGTATAATACATACGCCGGAGCTACCTATATCACTCGTGTTGGTGATGCCGCTAATTTATTCTATGGGTACAAGACTAACGGAGTGTATGCAACCGCTGCAGAGGCTTCAGCTGTAGGATTATCCATCCGTACTATAGCAGGCGATTTAATTCCTTTTAAGGCTGGAGATATTCGCTTTATAAATACAGATCAAGATGCTAATAAAGTAATTGATGAACAGGACCGTGTGATTATTGGTGATCCTAACCCTGATTTTTCCGGAGGTTTTACTAATAATTTAAAGTGGAAAAGATGGGATGTGGATGCCTTATTCACTTTTGTAAGTGGAAACGACATTTACAATTATACCCGCGCTCAATTGGAATCAGGTAAAAACTACAATAATCAAACTGAAGCACTTGCTAACAGATGGAGAGGTGAAGGACAAATTACGAATACGCCTAAAGCTACTTATGGAGATCCAATGGGTAATAGCAGGTTCTCTGATCGTTGGATAGAAGATGGATCTTATATCCGGTTACGTACTTTATCACTGACTTATGCTATACCAACTAAGGGAAAGTCTCTTAAATATGCAAAGGTTTATGCCACCGCGAATAATGTGTTTACGTTGAGCAAATACATGGGTTATGATCCTGAGTTCAGTGCTTCTGGAAGCGTTTATACTCAGGGAGTGGATACGACACTTGAACCACAATTTAAATCTTTTCAATTAGGCATTCGTATAGGCTTATAACTGATATTAATTCAATTAAGTGATGAAAAATAGTAAAATAAATAAACTGACTATACTATTTCTGACTATAGTTTGTGTTATGGGCACGGTATCGTGCAAGAAAATGTTGGATCTTGAACCAGAAAATCAATTGGATGTTAGCCAGGCTTACCGGAATGTAGCGGATGCTGATGCAGCTGTGATCGGTGTGTATGGTAAATTTCTTGAACTAGGAAAGAACTACATCATGTTAAATGAGGTAAGAGCTGACCTTATGGATGTCACTGCAAATGCAGATCCTTACCTGAGAGAGTTGTCTAATCATAGCACTATATCAAAAGCTAATCCATATGTAGATCCAAGACCATTTTATGAAGTGATTTTGAACTGCAATGATGTAATGAAGAACTTTGATATCATGTTAGCGGAACACCGCATGAGTGTAGCTGATTACAATATGCGTTATTCTGACATAGGTGCTCTAAGGAGCTGGATGTACCTGCAGTTGGGTATTCACTATGGCTCTGTACCTTATATTACCAAACCGCTTGAAACGATTGATGATTTGGCTGGTCTTGCTGACTATCCCAAAATTAGTTTTGACGAATTGGTAACTCAGCTGATTACATTTACAGAAGGTCTTCCTTACATTCAGAGCTACGCTTATCCTGCAGGGAGCTCACTAGTGGTGACTGTGGATGGTAGTAATACAAATAAGGTCTTTGTGAACAAATTAGTTTTGTTGGGAGATCTATATTTATGGAAGAACGAATATCTTAAGGCAGCCACTAAATATAAAGCGCTATTAGAAACGGAGTCAAATAACAGTAATATAAATGTCTCTTTTAATGTTTATAGAATTGGCGTTTCACAAGACGTTTATAACTTCGCAGTTAGTTATGCCAGAGGCCAAGAAGAAGGGTCACTTGTATATAGTCTTACTTCTGGTTGGAAATCGATGTTTGCTCTTCCTAATACAAGTTCCGTATGGAATGTTGAATGGGTGTGGGCCATGCCTTATAATGCAATGTTTAAACCGGGTAATCCTTTCATCGAGATTTTTTCTCTTACTCAAGGGAAATATTCATTGAAGCCATCTCAGGTAGCCATTAATAATTGGAATTCTCAAACACAATTTAATGGTATTCCTTATGATGCCAGAGGCGTAATGTCTTATGACCCGGATGTACCCGGCAAGCCAGAGATAACTAAATTTACCGATAACAGTGTAGCCTTGACTTCACTTAATAAAGGCGGAAGTTGGAATATATCAAGGGCGGCTGGAGTTCATTTACATTATATTGAAGCCGCAAATCGCGATGGACAAGGTAAATTAAGCTATGCATTGTTGAATAGGGGCATTGCAAATACCTATTCTCCAAATGTATTGAACAACAGTCCTACTTTAGCTCAGGTAGATTCCATGCAGACACCTTACCCCACAAGCAGCCCTTATTATTTTGATGCAAGGAATAGCGGAGGAATCAGTAGTGACTTCCGTAAACCATGGCATAGAAATGCGGGTATAAGAGGTCGTGCCAATATTCCGGCTTTACCTGTTGCATTGCAAACAAATATGCTTGGATTAGAAGATAAAGTAATAGATGAAGCTGCGTTGGAACTTGCTTTCGAAGGAAGCCGTTGGTCTGATTTACTTCGTATCGCCTTAAGAAGAGAAAAGGAAAACGCAGGCTCTGGTAAATTGTTCCTTAAAGATAAGATAGCAGCCAAGTTTATAAAAGGAGGACTTCCTGTTCCTGCAGGTGTAACTGCTTTGGGTAATGATGTAACTAGTTGGTATCTGCCTTTTAAATAATAAATGGAGAGGATCTGATAGCCTTTGAATTTAAGGTAAAAAACCCACCATTTGTAAACTCAACGATGTTTACAAATGGTGGGTTTTTTTATGAACGACTACATGAATACGTAATAGAGACTGGGCTCTGATATTCTGACGTGCTTTATTTGATATTTAGTACTACTTTACTTGCTACAGGTATACCATCAACAGTCAAGCCTTCCACAATAACTCTAAGTTGTGTCTTTTGAACACCGTTTTGAAAACTTACGCTAGCAGAGCCGGTAGCATCAGTTACTATATTGGGGTTCCAATAAACTGTTGGCCTTAAGTCCTGTTTTTCTGGATCCAAACTGTATTTGGGCGAGTAATAAGTCCTGGATTCATAATAACCACTTACATCTTCTTTCAAAGTAGAAGGGTTTGTTCTTGCTAAAGCACCAGGTTTAAGGGTCAAATAGATGATATAGAAATCTTTTGGGCCCATTAAAGAGGACATGGATTCTGTAGCAACTCCAAAGGCGTTTGTCGATTCTTCAGATGTTTGTTCTAATCCCGTGGTACCAAGTAAATGTTTTACCAATACGTCCTGCACTTTATCCATACTGATATTATAGTACAAATTTTTATAGTGGGTCTTCATTTCAGCCGGATCATCTTCACGGAACAGCACCTCCTTGTTATTTACGATAAATCGGGTGGAGGCTGGCGTACTTCCATTGGTACTTAAAAAACTAACCACATCAGTGTCGTCTGGTCTTGCTGTACTTACCCGGTGAAGAATAAAATGTCCAAGATTCCGGTAGTCATAATCTTTGGAAGTTATAGTAAATGATTCGTCTTTATATCCAAAGTCAGTAATAATCCGGTCTGTAAGCTGTATTTGTCTACGTTTTGATTTCACCACTACTTCCTTTAAATTTATAGTGTCTGACATGCTTTGTTTCATTTGATTCTGTTTAGCATGAACCAACCTGTTTGATAAAGAAAGCATCGCACTATCCATAACGGAAATGGGACGTAAACTTAACTCAATTGGTTTCTTAAATAACGAATCCATTACAAGTAGCCCTGTCTGTTTACCCTTACTATTTACGGAAGTTAATGTCAATGGTTGAGCTCCATAAAGCTGTACGGTGTCGATATAAAACTTTCCTGCTGAGTCTGTTACAGCAGAGAATAATTTAGCCCCTTTCGCTTTAAACGCTGACAGCGAGATGTTCATACCTGCCATAGATTTATCTGATGATAACTGCTTAACATTTCCCGAAACAGTAATACCCTGTTCCACTTCATATGTTACACGAAGTGCCGAATCGGCCAGTCGTTTCCATGTAAAATCACGCCAGCCCTGTGTCATGAGTAGGAGATCAAGTTGTGCTGTCCTTTGTGCATTTCCCTTGTCAAAATACTGATCAGGATTTTCAATATGTCCTTTCAGTTCAGATTCGAGCATTAGGTAGGATGCTACTGAACTTTTATTTGCAGTAATTAATCCGGCGTCTACAGCCGCCATGGAGAAATTACCACTTACGGGTTGCCCATTTTGATGGGAAGCATTTAGCTTCAATGTTACCCTTTCCCTATATTTATACATTGCTTTATCAGCTGTAATTACCAGGGTTACCGGGTTTGGATCTTCGATATAAACCAAGCGCTCACAATGAGGACGACCCTGATCATCAGTTAAACTGATACTTGCAATTCCGGCTGGGAAAAGGTTTTTAGGAATGGTTACAGCACCCTGTACATCTTTCATGACTATTTTTGCCGAATAGCAGGTTTTCCCATGACTCTTACCTACAATCAACAGTTCCTCTCCCTCAAAATCTTGTAAGGTTGCCAGGTTGGTGCTTAGATTCAGATAGATCAATGAATCTGTGGCTTTGATATGCATGGCAAAACCTTTGATCAAAGGAATCGGTAACTCGGTATTGAAACTTTTTCCATTTGCATAGTTACCTTTTAGTCTGTATTTAATTCCAGCTAAGGGAAACAACATAAAACTCCCCATTCCATTAGAAGGACTAGTAATCGTATTCATCTCTTCTCCACTCGAAGAAAGCACTTGTCCTTTAAAAGCAATGCCATTCCCTGAGGTAGCTATCGCTTTAAATGAAAGCAAGCCGGCAATCCCTTCAATCATGGAACCTCCCTCAGGGAAAAACTGAATTGCTGCATCAGCATCTTTCAATTTATCCACCGACTTAATACTTAGCCCTTGCTCTTTATTCGCAGCATCATTTGCCTTGGCTACTTGCGGATTGTCTGTATTCACGATTTTTATCTGTTTTTCAAAGATAAAATTGTCACCAAAATTTCTCATCCAGTTGGTATATGCCCGGATGCGATAAGTTCCGGTAGCAATGGAATCACTTAACAGAAAGTCTCCTTTTCCTAATCCTTTATTGATCCGGATTACATTGCGGGATATTATTTCGGCACCAGGAGATATCAGCTCAACATATAAGTTGTTACTGGTATTGATTAGGGTATTGGTTTGCCCGTTTACCAGGTAGACTTTGAACCAGATATTTTCACCGGATGTGTATTGTTCCCTGTCGGTATGCAGATATGATTTTTCGAAGAAGAGTTTAAATGGTTTTGGAGTAGTGTGCTGAGCGAATAAGGTATTAAACGTAAAACTAAGTGTCAGTACAAAAAGAGTTCTAAATTTGGTCATATTTAAGGTTAATTGATGACGTAAGTTAGACTAATACAATGGGATAGCAGGTACGTTATTGTTGATTAAAGCATACTTTAAAGAGCAGTTTTTCTTATATTCATTTAGCCTACAAACCAGGATGCAGGTTTGTAATTGGCTCTTAAACAATAAAGCGAAACCAAGTATTTTGTTCCTGAGTCTCAGAAACAGAAATACGCAGTTTCGCTCTTTATACAAATTATCATCTTCCTAAAGAAGACCCAAAAAAAATTCTTTACTGATAAGCAGCCTGCCTCAAGTAGTGATCGGCTATAACTAAAGCCGCCATCGCTTCTACAATAGCTACTGCACGGGGAACTACACAAGGGTCGTGGCGACCTTTGCCTTTAATCTCTGCTGCATTTCCCGATTTATCAACCGTTTGCTGGTTGTGCATAATGGTAGCTACCGGTTTAAAGGCCACCCTGAAGGTGATATCCATCCCGTTAGAAATACCACCCTGAACGCCTCCTGAGAAGTTAGTGCTGGTGCTGATCGGTTTTCCACCATCAGCAATGTGAAAAATGTCGTTATGCTCTGATCCTTTCATTTCAGATCCTGCAAATCCTGATCCGTATTCAAAGCCATGAACGGCATTGATGCTAAGCATGGCCTTTCCAAGGTCCGCGTGCAATTTATCAAATACAGGTTCGCCTAAACCAACCGGACAATTCCGGATGATACAGGATATTTTTCCGCCAACTGTGTCGCCATCCTTGCGGACGCCATCGATCATCTCAATCATTTCATTTGCCGTAGCCGGATCAGCACAGCGCACAATATTGCTTTCGCGGATCACCAGCAATTCAGACAAATCCTGTAAAGGCAAATTTGGTGAATCTATTGTGCCGGCAGAAGAAACATGTGCAAATATCTCAATCCCTTTTTGCTTCAGATAGAGTTTAGCTACTGCACCGGCTGCCACGCGGGCAGCAGTTTCACGTGCCGAAGAACGGCCACCGCCCCGATAATCACGGATTCCATATTTCTCCTGATAGGTATAATCAGCATGAGAGGGTCTGTAAATATCTTTATTATGGTCGTAGTCCTTTGAACGCTGATCTTCATTTGGGATCAGTAAGGCCAGGGGTGTCCCTGTGCTTTTACCTTCAAAAACTCCCGATAGGATACTTGCCGTATCGCTTTCTTTCCTTTGGGTAGTGATTTTGGATTGTCCCGGTTTACGTTTATCCAACTCTCCCTGGATAAAATTCAAGTCAATTTCAATATTAGGGGGACAGCCATCAATGATTACTCCGATGGCTTTACCGTGTGATTCTCCAAATGTACTGATGCGGAACAATTGTCCAAATATATTTCCTGCCATGTTTTAATTGGTATTGATGTGGAAGCCGGCCTTCAGGAGGTCATCCCAGAAAGTCGGGTATGATTTGCCCACTACCTGTGGATCTTCGATTTCCAGCTGTGGTATTTTTAAAGCCAGGGGAGCAAAAGCCATTGCCATCCGGTGGTCTTCGTATGTTTTAATGCTGAGTTTCTCCGGAAAATGAAGCTTGGAACAATCCAGATGATAAAAAGAATATTCCTCCGAAAGCGTTACCCCGATTTTAGCAAGTTCGGTCTGTAGCGCCAGGATGCGGTCGGTTTCCTTGATTTTGAGGGTCTCGAGTCCTGTGAATGTGGCATTATTTCCCAATACCGCACTGCATACGATAATGGTTTGAGCTAAATCCGGACAGTCTCTTAAATCAAAGATAATCGAGTCATCAAGACGTTCATTGGTTTTTTCAATTAAAAGTCCTTCTTCAGTAAAGGTAGATTTAATGCCAAAACTCTGCATAATAGTAGTAATGCGACTATCGCCCTGTAAGCTATTTTCCTTTAAATTGGGGAGGGTAATCGAGGCATGATCAGACAAAGCTGCTATTGAATACCAGTAAGAAGCTGCACTCCAATCGGGTTCAATAGTAAGTTGGGCCTCTGTAAAAGGTTGATGCGCAATAGTAATAATAGAGCCGGTCCAAGAATGTTGAATTCCGGCCTCCTTAAGCATCGACAAAGTCATTTCTACATAAGGCCGGGAGGTTAATTCGCCATCAATATGAAGTTCTAAGCCGTTTTGCAGGTAAGGAGAAACGAGTAGTAAGGCAGAGAGATACTGGGAACTTACGTTTCCTTGTATGTGGATGATATTAGTTTTTTGCTCAAACCCAAGGTTAAATTTCAAGGGAGGAAAACCTTCTACTCCGTCGTAACCGATATTGGCACCTAATTTAGAAAGTGCATCAACAAGGATCCCGATAGGGCGTTGTTTCATCCGCTCTGAACCAGTTAGCTGAGCCTCTGTACCAGTAGCGGCCAGGTAGGCACTTAAAAAACGCATAGCAGTACCTGCAGGACCTATATTGGCGGTTAGCTGACCATCTATTTGTTTTAAACTTCCACTACCAAAGGTGGCTTCTACAATGCCTTTATCAAGTGATTCGAGTACACCATTTAAAATAACGGTATCATCAGCGGAGGAAAGGTTGTTTATCGCAACCTTTCCTTTACTTAATGCCTTCAAAATCAGTGCTCTGTTGCTTTCGCTTTTTGATCCGGTAAGCTGGATGGTGCAGAAAGTATCCGATCCTGATTTTGAAAGTATGCTATTTTTTTCGGCCATTAGTGTTCTTCTACTGTTTTTACATTCATGATCTTAGTCTGTCTCTTAATAGATTCAGCGTGGATCAATTCCAATAATTTAGTAGTAAATTCAGTGTCTAATTTTAAAGCTTTTGCAAATTCAGCGCGTTTGTTGATGATCTCATCCCAACGGTTTAGCTGAAGGATGGTGATGTCGTTATCTCTTTTGAACTCGCCTATTTTCTCCACGATACCCATTCTCTCGGCTACCTTCTGAATAAGCAGATCATCGATTTTGTCAATGTCTTTACGTAGTTCTGCTAATTTATCGGATACAACCTGACTTTTAGGTTGATGCTGACGTACGGTAAGATTGTCAATCAGATCAGATAATGCGGAAGGTGTTAATTGTTGTTTAGCATCAGTCCAGGCTACGGAAGGGTCAATATGTGACTCAATCATCAGGCCATTCATTTCCAAATCCAGTGCTTTCTGAGAAATGTAAGGAATTAACTCCCTGTTTCCACAGATATGACTAGGGTCGCAGATGATTGGTAACTCGGGGCAAAGCGTCTTTAACTGAATAGCAAGTTCCCACATGGGTTCATTTCTGAAGGGAGATTTTTCGTAAGATGAAAAACCACGTGAAATAGCGGCTAACTTAGTGATACCAGCCTGGTTGATACGTTCAAGTGCACCAATCCATAAAGAAAGATCGGGGTTTACCGGGTTTTTAATCATTACCGGAATATCTACACCGCGCAGCGCATCAGCAATTTCCTGAACAGTGAATGGGTTTGCAGTAGAGCGGGCACCAATCCAAAGAATATCAACACCAGCAGCAAGCGCCTCTTCAACGTGTTTTGCATTAGCAACTTCTACTGTGATCGGTAAACCAGTTTCTTCTTTAGCACGGTTCAGCCATTGGAGACCAATACTTCCAATTCCTTCGAATTCTCCGGGACGTGTACGTGGTTTCCAGATCCCTGCACGAAGAGCAGTGATTTTACCTGTTTTAGCCAGAAGGTGTGCCGTAGCAATTAATTGTTCTTCTGTTTCAGCGCTACAAGGACCTGCAATAACTAAAGGCTGGTTTTTTGTAGGTAACCAATTTTCTAATGGTTCTATGTTTAAGTTAAGTTTCATCTTGCTTTATATGTTAAGTTTGTTCTATTTGACGTTTTCGTTTTTGATGTATTCTCCCAGTAGGGTGAAGTTAATGGTGTACCGTAATATTTTACTCAGAGCCTCTTTGTAGGCGGCAGTATCTTTCCATTCGATATCAACGTAAAAGTTATACTCATTGCGTTTGCCTAAAACTGGCATAGACTGAATTTTGCTTAGGTTGACGTTATGTTCTGCAAAAATGTTAAGCACCTTAGCCAGGGATCCTACTTCATCATTGGTTTCAAAAGAAAGCGAAGCTTTATTCGGGCTGGGGATATCCCATCCGATATGTTCAGAGAGGATCAGAAAACGGGTAAAATTTTTTTTGTTTGATTCAATACGACGTTCTATAATTTCTAAGCCGTAGAGTTTTGCTGCCAATTGATTGGCAATGGCAACAGTATCTGTAAGCTGTTCGTCGCGGATCCGTTTGGCACATGCGGCTGTATCTGAACTTTCCACAATGTTGAGGTGTGGATATTCGTCAATAAAGTCGATACACTGGCGGATGGCAATAGGGTGCGATTCTACATTTTTAATCTGTTCAAATTTTACTCCCGGTAAAGCCATTAGGTGGAGTTGGATAGAAAGATAGACCTCGCCGATAATACATAAATGGTAATCGCGAAGCAGGGTGTAATTAGGCAACAAACTTCCAGCAATGGAATTTTCAATGGCCATCACTACGAAATCAGCTTCTTTATTTTTCAGTACTTCACAGGTTTTCTTAAAAGAACTGCACTCAATGGTGTCGATATCCTCCCCGAAAAACTTAAATGCGGCTTCTTCGTGAAATGAAGCCTTAATTCCTTGTATTGCTACTCTTTTTCTGTCCATGATCAAAAAAAAAGTCCCGGCTGTTTGGCCGGGACTTTATATAGTTCTTAAACTTATAACATATTCGTCCCGATTCTTACTGATAGTAGTAAAAGTAACCGAACAGATATGTGTTAATATTTCTCATTTCTTTTTGTTGAGCCAAATATACAGTATTAATTTAAAGTGTCAATAGGCAAAATGAAATAAATAACTGTTTAATTCGATGTATTAATTCAAAGAGTTAATAGGTAAAATGAAATAGTTAATTGTTTCATTCCATGTATTAATTCAAAGTGTCAATAGGCAAAATGAAATAGTTAACTATTTAACTCCGCGTAAAAATTCAGACTGTCCAAAATTTGTTTTTCTTCAAGGTAAATGTTGTAGTCACATTTCCCTATTCCGCTCAGTAAAGCAAATCCAATTTTACCATTGTCATTCTTTTTATCGTTCTTCATGAAGTTTAAGATGTCGGGATAAGAGCCGGACTTAATCTTATATGAAGAGAAAATAGAACTTATATATTGAATTACTTCTGTAAGTTCCTCTTCCGAAAGACCATTATGCTGATTGGAAAGATAAGCCTCGCAAATCATGCCCAGAGCAATGGCTTGACCGTGAAGAAGTGGTTTTTTGTCGTTCTTTAAGGAATAGGTTTCCACAGCATGACCTATTGTATGTCCGAAATTCAATGTTTTACGAATTCCTTTTTCAAAAGGATCTGCAAGTACCACCTGGTTTTTAATTTCAACAGAGTGGTATACGATTGCTGAGGTAATGCCTTTCGGATTGATTTCCTTAAGCTGGTTGAAATAAGCTTTGTCCGCAATTAAACCATGTTTTACTACTTCAGCAAAACCAGATTGAATTTGACGTTCATCCAGGCTGTTTAGAAATTCAGCAGAAATAAAAACAGCTTTAGGTTGAGTGAAAGTACCAATGATGTTTTTGATATTGCCCATATCGATGCCTGTTTTTCCTCCTACAGAAGCATCTACCTGAGAAAGAAGCGTAGTGGGAACTTGAACGAAATCAATTCCGCGTTTATAGGTAGAAGCGGCAAAACCACCCATATCTGTAATCACGCCACCGCCCAGATTAATGAGCAGGCTATTTCTATCCGCGTCAAAATCGAGCAGCATTTGCCATACGCCAATGCAATAATCTATGTTTTTATTTTCCTCTCCAGGATCTACTTCGATGATGTCGTAGTTATCAAGCAGGGGCAAAAACTGTTTGATCAAGGGCATACAATGCTCCGAAGTGTTCATATCGGTCAGAAAGAAGACCTTAGAATAGTTCGAATTGTCAAGAAAATTCTGAAGTTCTTTTAATTCATTGTCGAAGAAAACAGGGTATCCGTTACTTTGTATTGGCGTCATAATTACTTCACTAAGATCTTGTTACCGTTAAATTCTACTATATCGCCGCGTTTCACCTTGAGCCGTTTTCTGTAATCGACCACGCCATTATATTTTACCTTTCCTTCAAATACAACTATTTGAGCCTCTCCACCTGTTACTACAAGGTGGGTTGCTTTAAGTAATTGAATCATGGGTATAAACTCACCTTCAAGTTCAAATTCTATCATGAACAAAGTTAAAATTATTATTTTTCCAGTTTAGTTATTTAGCATTAATTTTGAGCCCATGATGAATCAATCTGATAATTCAGTTAAGATAAATAAAAGTATTCCAGATTTTAGTAATACGGAGATTGCATTTAAGGGTAAAACTAATACCGAATTAAATAAAGCGTACTGGTTGTTTAAAGCTGTCAGCAGTCCGTTTATAACCAAAGTTGGGGCCGCTGCTACAAACTTTTTGTTTCGGATAGGTGCGCCTATCGTTCCTTTAATAAAGGGTACAATTTTCGCCCAGTTTTGTGGAGGAGAAACCATTGCTAGTTGCGAAACAGCAATTGGTAAACTGGCAAATGGTGGCGTTGGAACAATATTGGACTATTCAGTTGAGGGAGAACAGGAGGAAAGGAGTTTCATAGAGACTACCGAGGAGATTCTGAATGTGCTCCGGAAATCTAAGGATGACCCAAGGATTCCTCTTGCCGTGTTTAAGCCAACCGGTGTAGGTCGTTTTGATTTATATGTGAAGGTTAATAATAAAGAGACGTTGACCGTTGCCGAACATGCGGAGTACTTTAAAGTGAAGGCACGTTTTAATCAGATCTGTAAATTTGCACATGATTTGGATGTTCCGGTTATGATTGATGCAGAAGAATCATGGATTCAGACGGCTGTTGATGACATTGCGCTGGATATGATGCGGATGTATAACCGCGATAAAACAATTGTTTATAATACGTATCAGATGTATCGTACGGATAAACTGGCTTCATTAAAAGCAGTAGTTTATCTGGCTGCGACAGATGAATTTAAGCTGGGTGCTAAAATTGTACGGGGTGCCTATTTGGAAAAAGAACGCGAACGGGCAGCTGAAATGGGCTATCAGTCTCCTATTCATAAAGATAAGGCAGCTACAGATGCTGATTACGATGAGGCTATCCGATTTTGTATGGAACATATTACTCAGGTTTCTATTATCGCAGGAACTCATAACGAGGAAAGCTGCAGTTCCCTGGTCGGTTTAATGAATACGTACCGGATTGAAAGAAATGATCCTGCTGTTTATTTTGCTCAGTTATTAGGAATGAGTGATCACTTGAGTTTTAATCTGGCAGACTCCGCATACAATGTGGCTAAATATGTCCCTTATGGACCTGTTAAAGCTATTCTGCCCTACTTATTTCGCAGGGCAGAAGAGAATACCTCATTGGCTGGTCAGACAGGCAGAGAGCTTAATTTGATTATGAAGGAGAAATCAAGACGTAGGAATTCCTGATCTTTCCCGATTTATTAACCTGGTGTATTCAATTTTTTAAGAAGTTCTTCAGACAGGTCATCCGAATAGACTCCATAGCCATTCACAAAGACGCCTTTTACATTGTATTTATCGGATTGTATTCCATAAACAATCGAATTATCTGCAGGATCAGAAGGTCCTTCAAACCGATGAAATTCAGCAATACTGAAATCGTCAGGATTTAACGTAATGTTTTGTTCACTGTTATGAAGCACTCCATTTGCAAGGTTAAAATCCAGGGTAAACCCTCTTTTTTTAAGGTCGTTGAGTGCATCGACCAAGCTTTCATAGTTTTCCATAGACGTTTAACACAGGCTCTTGTGCTTTGTTTATTTTTTTAGAAGTCCGGATCGGTATAGGAATTTTTCAAGGGATTCCTCTTTGGTGATCAGATGTGTGTGTAAACCGAGTGCTTGAGCGGTTTTAAGATGTTGCGGACTATCATCAATGAAAAGAGTCTCTTCTATTTTTAGGTCGTTTTCTTTTAACACCAGTTCAAAGATTTCGCGGTTCGGTTTTCTGATGCGCACGAGATGGGAGTAGTACACCTTTTCGAAAAACTGATCGTTGGAGTCGATATTAAACTCTTGTTTTAAATAGTTCTGGATAAAGTCAAGATGAATTTCATTGATGTTACTTAAAAGGAAGGTGCGGTACTGGCTTTTTGCTTTCAGCAGTAATTCGTGGTTTATAGGAGGAACGCCGATAAGAAGACTGGTCCATGCTGTGTCGATCTGTTCGTCTGAAAGTTCAGGCTGACCTGTTATTTTCCTTATTCCATCCCTGAACTCTGCTGCGGTAATGTCGCCTTGTTCGAACTGATCAAAGAGTGGATTATGACCGGTATGTGCGAAAAAAGTCTCCACATTTTGGATTCCAAGCTCGGTAAAAGAGTTTTGAGTTTTCAGGAAGTCAATGAGAAAGATGACGTTACCATAATCGAAAATTATATTTTTTATGTTTTGCATATCCGTTTGAAAATTTCAATGCAAAAATGTACATTTGCACTCGCAATCGGAAAAGATTGTTTAGCTGCGCCTATAGCTCAGCTGGTTAGAGTAGAAGACTCATAATCTTTTGGTCCCTGGTTCGAGCCCAGGTGGGCGCACAGTAATAAAAAAGCCGTTTTCTGATAAAGAAAACGGCTTTTTCGTTTAAATACGACTTAACATTAGTTCAGGAATCGTTCAGTAAGTCAAACTGTCAGAAGCAAGGCTGCATCAGGGTAATTTGTATCTTTAGGACATTTTATTAGCCTTTTCTTGCATTAAACTCAACCTGCCAATTTGCCTCAAGCCTTTTTAACCTTTATCTTAGCACCTTTAAATCAATTTTGAATGTCCATTAAAATTAGACGCATTACAGAAAAGGATGATAAAGGTTTAGCAAAGATCATTCGCGATTCATTAACCGAACATGATGTACCAAAGATTGGGACCGTTTATTCTGATCCTACTACCGACCATTTGTTTAAGTTATTCACAACTGGTGGTTCCCTTTATTACATCGTAGAACAAGATGGTGTTTTACTTGGAGGATGCGGCGTTTTTCCAACGGAAGGCTTGCCTCATGGCTGTGCAGAACTGGTAAAGCTTTATTTATCAGAAGATTCAAGAGGTAAAGGCATCGGAAAACTTTTACTAGAAAAATGTTTTCTCGCTGCTATTGAACTGGGCTATACACAATTGTACCTTGAATCGTTTCCTTCTCTTGGTAAAGCAGTCAGCTTATATTTAAAATCTGGATTTTACCATCTGCCCAGTGCATTAGGGAATTCAGGACATCATGCATGCACCATCTGGATGATAAAAGACCTCAAAATCGCATAAAATAGCTATAAAATCCTATCTTAGTTCCATGCAATACACCTTGTGAATACAGTAGCTATCAAACAAGAGAGAAGCCTTGGTTTGGTTCAGGCAACGGCGATCAATATGATCGATATGGTAGGTATAGGGCCATTTATAACCTTACCTATGGTCATCAGTATGATGAACGGACCTTATTTTCTATATGCATGGCTGGCTGGTGCTTTTTTATCCATGGTAGATGCTATGGTATGGAGTGAATTGGGGGCTGCCTTCCCGAAAGCCGGAGGTTCTTATAATTTTCTAAAAGAAACATACGGGAAGAATAGTGTAGGTAAATTGATGAGCTTTTTATTTGTATGGCAAACCATGATTCAGGCTCCTTTGGTTATCGCTTCTGCATCTATAGGATTTGCTTATTATCTATCCTACCTGATCCCTTTAACGCCAATTCTTTCCAAGATGGTAAGTGGAGGTGTAGTTATTCTCATTATCGTATTACTTTATCGCAAAATTGAAGACATTGGGAAAATAAGTATCGTCCTTTGGGTTACTGTAATTCTCACCTTGTTTTGGATCATTGGTGGTGGAATTGCTCACGGAAATTTTCTTGAACCCATAAAACATGTAAATGATGGCTTAACGATCAATTATGCCTTTATTACTGCGATCGGATTTGCGAGTGTTAAAAGTGTATACAGCTACTTAGGCTATTACAATATATGCCATTTGGGAGGCGAGATCATTAATCCATCAAAAAATATTCCCCGAAGCATGTTCCTTTCTATCGCAGGAATTGCTGTTTTATACCTGATGATGAATGTTAGTGTGGTTAGTGTGATTCCCTGGGCGCAAGCAAAGGACAGCAAGTTCGTGATCAGTGAGTTTATGCAACAGATAGCGGGACCTGCAGCAGCTCAGGTCATTACCTGTTTAGTGTTGCTGGTTGCATTTTCATCCGTGTTTTCTGCAACTCTTGGTTATAGCCGGATCCCTTATGCTGCAGCTGCAGACGGATCTTTTTTTAAAGTGTTCGCTAAACTACACCCTAAAGGGAAGTTTCCTTATGTTTCTTTGTTATTCATCGGGTCCATTGCTTTTGTCTTTAGCTTGCTTTTTAAGTTAAGCGACGTCATAAACGCTATTCTTGCCATGCGCATATTGGTGCAGTTTATTGCTCAGGCAGTAGGATTACTGATGCTAAGAAAACTACGCGGCAGTACAAACTTTCCTTATAAAATGCCTTTCTTTCCATGGCCGGTTTATTTGGCTATCATTATGTGGTTCGGGATCCTCATCTCAACCGGATTTGTAATGGTTTTAGGCGGAATAATCACCACAACCCTTGGAGCCCTGGTCTATTTTATTAAGGCCAAATTAAATAAGGAATGGCCTTTTGATGCCCGTACTAAAATATAAGGCACCTGGGGTGATGACCAGATCACATCTCATGAGAAGTAATCTCACCATTTAAACTGCAATAAGGATACCCCATGTCTTGGAAGTTTCATCTTTACAGTGGTCATTCCATCTTTAGGGTTGATCCATTCCGGTGAAGTGAGTAGCTGAAGCTGACCGGCTTTCTCGAGCAGTGCAATCTGTTCTGCTGATGGTTGCTTAGGAGAACCCATTTTCTTCCACGTTTCATAGGAGTTGCTGTTTTCGTCGTCTATCCTATAATGACTTAACATCACTTTTTGATGGTCAGGAAGGCCCTTTATTGCTATTTCTACTGCCGCATCAGGGGCCGTAAGTTTATCATCATGGTAATTCCAAACCATAACAGCTGCTGAATTGCTGCTTTTGCTCGCCAATGCGTTAATATCGGGTTCCGCACGTACACTTGAATCACGTACTCTTTTGTAATCGTATGCCAGATTTTGTTTCACTTCAACCCGGTTGCCTTCCATCATTCCAAACATCCGGAATACATTCAGTACTGGTTTATCCACACCGTTAGTAGCCAAGTCACGGAAGCCACGAAACCAGGCCTGATCCTCAAACTCAAAAGCCCAGGATACTGCACCCGCTAGGTTTACTCCGCGAGCCTCTGCTAATTCATATTTACGGGCAAAGGATGCAGCCGTATAACTGGAATACATGGTGCCATTGCGGTAAGCGTTCTGCGGACTTAAATCTTCTGAGCATGCAGCGCATCCTTCCGGATCAGATTCCCCTATAATAATAGGCAATTTCTTTAACTGGGGATAAGAAGCTACCATTTTAAAACCAGTATCTATATCTCTGAGTTGTGTGCCCATATTCATCTGGATATGCCCGTCAACTAATTTAGGAGACCCTTTAGCATGATAAGTAATGAAATCTAATGGCGATCCTGTTTTTCCTGTAGCATAGTTTTTACCAGTAGTGACATGGTCTAAAAAAATTTTAAGAAAAATTGCCGCATCATCCCATGAAGGTCCTGTAACTTCCGGTCCACCTATTCTTGCTGTAGGCAAAGCACGCTTTACGGCATTAGCAGAGTAATCGTATAGCATTAAATACTCTTCAGTAGTACCTTTCCAATATCCAATATTAGGTTCGTTCCAAAGTTCCCAATACCAACTTTCTACTTCCTTTTGCCCATATCTGGCTTTGGAATGTTTCACCCATTCATAAATCAGAGCTGACCATTTCGTGTAATCTTTTGGTGGATACGCCCAGCCGGTATATATATCATTGTAATTATCTCCAGGTTTCCAGTGATGCCTGTAAGGCTCAGGATTAGTGGAAAGTGCCTCAGGCATAAAGCCTATCTGTGCTATTGGCTTCATGCCCCTTTCAATGAACGTATCAAATATTTTATCAACTATCGTCCAGTTGTATATGGGATTTCCTTTTTTATCTTCTGTGTAAGCATTCGTTGATCCCCATTTTAATGCTGCTTCCCCATCGCCGGTAACCAATAGGCTATGAACCCGTACAAAAACAGGGACCTTACTCAATTGAGAAATCTCAGTAAGAAGTTTCTTGCCGTCTTTCATATAGGTGTAATTGGGTTCATCGTACCCAAACCAGGCCCATATTGGTTTCATGGGTGCTTTGGTAACGCTTAAATTAACGTCAATAGACACGACCGAAGTAGGAGAGGTCTGGCAATAAGCAGATAATTCGGCAAAAAGGGCAATTTGAAGTATGAATAACGCTTTGGTTCCTAGAAACATGTCGCAGATTTTTAAACTGGTTTATAAAAGAAAGGTACTTATTTAAACTTAAAACAGGTCAATTTTTCTACTACTTATACCTTTATTAACTACCCGGAAGTATATGCTGATTTAAGATTATTCATAAAGGAACTCCAATTAACCTTTTTTTTAACAAATAATCTATCACTCTCTAAATAACAATTTTTTATTGTTTTGAAAAGCCATTTTATGATATGTTATAAAAACTATTACTGTTGTCCGGTAAAAGAAAAAAGGT
>NZ_MDFN01000094.1 GCF_001730525.1 Arcticibacter eurypsychrophilus | reverse complement strand
TCACCCGACTAAAGGAGAATGCCCTTTATGAGGGAATGGAAGACCTGGAAATCCCCGATAGCTCAGCGGACGGGTATATCAAGGATGAAATAATACAAATCCGCTATAAGGACGGGGATAAGAAGGAACAGCATGTGGTACTCAGACGGGTCGCCTTCTATGATCCGGATAAACATAGGGTGATCCAGTTCCTGACCAATATATTTGAT
>NZ_MDFN01000093.1 GCF_001730525.1 Arcticibacter eurypsychrophilus | reverse complement strand
TGATTTCTCAACTAACTAATTATATGAAAAGAATAATTCATTGTTTATTTGTTTTTCTTGTAATTGCTACGGTCTTTTCATGTAAAAAAGACAATTCCAATTGTGTTGAAGTTAAATATGTCTCGGGATATTGTCCAAAGACGGGTGCAGCATTACTCGAGTTAGCAAAGCCAAATTCAAATGCAACTTCATTTACTGATGAACGAGGAAACGTTGTT
>NZ_MDFN01000092.1 GCF_001730525.1 Arcticibacter eurypsychrophilus | reverse complement strand
ACTTCAGTAATGGTTTTTGGAAGGAGCTTCGTTGAGCAGGATCAGGCAAAAGCATCTTTATTTAAGAAGATATGAGAAGATACAGGTTAACAATCGTACCCTTTGAATACCCTTTCTATATTTAAGCAATAAAAAGAGGAACGGTTTCATTCTGGAAAGGATATGAATTGGTTTATTCGGAAGCAGCTTAGTAATAAGGGCTGGATCGGGAGCGGGTAGA
>NZ_MDFN01000090.1 GCF_001730525.1 Arcticibacter eurypsychrophilus | reverse complement strand
GTTTTAGTGGAAGTGTTGGGGAACGCGATCTGCATGATGCAGACCTGAGTCATTTAAACGGCATGGAGTTTAATGCGGACAGCAAGCTGTCTGAAGTGCTTCAGATGAGTCATCAGGTGGAGCAGGACCTGGATGGTCGTGTACGTGTTAAACTGGGGAGTTTAAATACCCAAAGCGGCATCAAAAGGCCTAAAGGGCTATCCGCAGGAAAGCTGAAATACCGGGTTCG
>NZ_MDFN01000008.1 GCF_001730525.1 Arcticibacter eurypsychrophilus | reverse complement strand
AGTGTATAGTTATTTTAGGATCTGACATGACTCCTTCTCATGACTATACCGGGTTGACCATGCTTAGCAAATTTTTTTTCCTGCTCAATAGGCAATGTGAAAACTAAAAGGCTTACTCTTCTTTTTTTGAAAGCTCCAATAGTTTATCGGAATTTAAGATTACGATCGCTCGTTTAGAAACATCAATTGCTTTATCTTCAATTAATTCATTCATAATCCGGAATAAGGTTTCATACGTTGCTCCTATATATGAAGAGATATCTTGTTTGGACAATTTGATTTTGAGTGAGCCATCTTCATTGACACCGAATTGATCTTTAAAGAAAAGTAAAGAGCGCGATAGTCGTCCTTTTACCGACATGTGAGCGATATTTCTCATTTTTCTTTCGGATTCTTGTAGCTCATCAGCAAAAAACATGAGTAGTTTGTAACTAAAGCCAGGGTTAACTTTTAAGGAGCTATTAAAAAAATCCATGGTTACATAACAAATAACGGCGTCTTCTAATGCAGTTGCGGACATAGGGTAATTTTTGTTCAGGGTGCTTAATCCTCTGTGTCCCAATACGGAGCCGTCGGACGCGATTCGTAGAATCAGTTCCTTATCGCCCCATTTTTTATGCACTTTGATATTCCCTTCATAAACAAAATACATGCCTTCCACTAAATCGCCCTCTTGAAATATGACTTCGCCTTTTTTTACTTCGTAGATTATCTTATTTGCTTCTATGGCAGGAAGCCATTCTTTTAAACAGCTATTGCTTAGATAGCAGTTTTCTACACCATAGTTCTTCTTGCTTAATTTCATTTTAGATATTATCTAATCGTATGAGCTAAACCTGGCTAACCAAGCTCTTCTTTTTAGTTTTATCAAGTCAATTAGAGAAAATACAACTATATTGCTTTTCTATTTTATTGATAATTAACCAATAGATTGTTTTTAAGTATTAAAAATGATCTGTATTATAAAAAGATTGAAGTTACTAGTATTTAATCGAAGTGTTGTGTTGCTAAAAAGATAAATTGCTCCCTATTTAGTAATCCTGCATTACTATTTTGTTTCAAAACAGCCCATTAATTAATTTTAGTCATATTAATAGATCTAAATTTTACGGAATGCTTTGTTATATATGATATTTAATATATTTATAAAAATAAAAAACAAAATATCAAATTGAACAAATAGTGAACCCCAATTAGATCGCCGTCGTAATTGGGGTTCAATAAAAAAATCTAGAATAAGCAAATGTATCGAAAATTAAATTTACTTACTACCGCCGCATTGTTTTGCGCCACCACTTTCTGCAGTCTTGAAAGTTATGCACAGTTCAGTTTAACAGGAGAACTTAGACCAAGGGCCGAATTTCGAAACGGATTTAAAACCCTAAACACAGCAGAGAGTTCTCCTGCATTATTCGTGGAGCAAAGGACCCGACTCAACTTTGGCTACATTAAGGATAAGATGAGCTTTAAAGTTTCCGTTCAGGATATTAGAATGTGGGGCAATACGGCTCAGATTTATAAGGCAGATCCTTCCTTAATTAATTTGTTTGAAGCCTATGGGATGTATCGTTTTAATAAAAAATGGTCATTTAAAATTGGTCGGCAAACCCTGGCTTATGATAATGAAAGGTTTTTAGGAGGATTGGATTGGGCACAGCAAGGCCGGAGTCATGATTTATTGAAATTTAGTTATGCTGATTCATTAGGGTTTTCAATGGATGCCGGACTAGCATTTAATCAGAATCTTGGGGTGGAGGCTTCTAAATTAAGCAGTACATTTTACAGTGGGACAGCCAATTATAAGACGATGCAGTATTTGTGGTTGCATAAAGACTATAAAGGTGGAAAAATCTCCTTTGTGTTTTTGAATGATGGCCGGCAAAAAGTGGATTCTACTACTGCATACAAACAAACCCTGGGTTTATATGCTGAACAAAAAGCGGGTAAGGTAGCTTTGCATGAAGAGGCGTATTACCAAACTGGAAAAACAGCTGCATCGGCAGATGTAAGTGCTTATTTATTTGCTTTTAGTGTAACGCTACCAAAGGCTTTTGCCAGTCCGGAGTTAGGCATTGACTATTTGTCGGGCACAAAAGCGGGATCAGCAAAGGAAGGTGCCTTTGATCCGGCTTTTGGTACCAACCATAAGTTTTATGGGTTTATGGATTACTTCTATGTAGGGAATGCACATGGGCAAGGAGGGAAAACGGCTGGGTTAATTGATATAAACCTGAATACGAAATTTAAAACTGGTGCCAAATCAATGATTTTATTGAATCTTCATCAGTTTAATGCCCCGGTAGCTGTTTATTCGGGAAGCACCAAACTTTCAAGTATATTGGGTCAGGAAGCTGATATCATATATAACTTGAACATAAATCCAGCGATAAATTTTAAAGTAGGCTATTCTCAAATGCTCTCCACAAATACGATGGAAGCGATAAAAGGTACGATTCGCAAGGGTGTCAATCAGTGGGCATGGTCTATGATTACTTTTTCTCCAACCTTCTTGTAGTTAAATTATGACTTTATGGTAAATGTTATAAGTCCTCAAAAATTTGTGTTTTTATCGTCATGTAAATCTAAAATCAAGCATTTAGGGTAGTAGAGGGGATGCTGTTTTTGGGGAAAGTGTTTTCATGTATGAGGAAGTTTCAATACTTATTAGAGCACTAAGTAATAAAGCTTGTTGAAAATTAATCGTGATATATAATTGTTTCACTCCTGCTAAATATTAGAGTATGAATAGATTTTGCTTCGCATTAGATCTCAAAAACGATCCGGCTATAATTGAGGAGTATGAATATTGGCATAAAAAAGAAAACGGCTGGCCTGAAGTTATGAAAAGTATTGCGGGAGCCGGTATTACGAATATGGAAATATATCGTACCGGCAACCGTCTTTGTATGATTATGGAAACGGATGATTCGTTCGATTTCGATAAAAAGGCGGAGATGGATGCTTTAAATCCAAAAGTGCAGGAATGGGAAAAGTTGATGTGGAAATTTCAGGCGCCATTGCCATGGGCAAAAGAGGGAGAGAAATGGGTAATGATGGATAAAATATTCCAAATAAATATTCATTAGAATCTACAATTTATTTGCAATAAACAACGTAAAATGGCTTGCGTTATGTTAATTTAGCGTCGGAAAATATCACACATTGTCTACGAGGAAAAATTTATTGATCGCCGCCTGTTATACGGGAGCGTTAGTGCTGGGAATGGTTCTGGGTCCTAAGTTTCAAAAAGAAAATAATAAAACAAATAATGAATTATCTAAAAGTCTTCAATCGGATGAAGATGGGGGTAAAATAGGCCAGGTTCTTGATCTCATAAAAGAGAACTATGTAGACGATGTTCGGTTAGATACCTTTCAAAATCTGGCTATTAATGAGATTCTGAATAATTTAGATCCTCATTCTGTGTACCTCCCTCCTGTAGAGGCGCGACAATTCAGCGATGACATTAATGGAAACTATAATGGAGTAGGCATTGAGTATCAGTTATTAAATGATACCTTGATCATCACACATCTTAATTCGATGGGTCCTGCAGCAAAAGCGGGACTTCAAAGTGGTGATCAGCTGTTGAAAATTGGGGATGTGAACATTGCGGGAACGGGTGCTACTTCTAAGAAAATAGTTGACCTGATTAGAGGGCGGCAGGGGACTTTGGTAAAGCTGACCATTAGAAGGTATGGTGTTACCAATGAAATCGTTTATCAGGTTCCAAGAAATAAGATTATAATAAGCAGTATTGATGTGGCTTATCTACTTAATAATAAGGTAGGATATATCAAAATAAGTAAGTTTGGAGCAAAGACCGATGAAGATTTTCAGGCCGAGCTTATCCGTTTGAAGAAGCAGGGCATGAAGGGTTTGATTTTGGATCTTCGTGAAAATGGAGGTGGGTATTTAAATGCCGCTACCGCATTGGCCGACCAGTTTTTGCCGGAAAATAAATTAATTGTATATACCCAGGGGCATCATGAGCCAAGAACGGATTACTTTGCCACGCGTGCAGGTAATTATGAGCAGGGTAAACTGGTCGTGCTAATTGATGAAGGAACGGCCTCTGCAAGTGAAATTATTGCGGGTGCGATACAGGATCTGGATCGTGGTACTCTTGTTGGGCGCCGTTCTTTCGGAAAGGGTTTGGTGCAGGAGCAGTTTAATTTTGGAGATGGTTCTTCGTTGAACTTAACTGTAGCGCGTTATTATACGCCATCCGGCAGGTCTATTCAAAAGCCTTATTTACATGATAAAACCGAATATTTTCAAGAAGTATCAAATCGTTTGAGTAGTGGAGAGTTGCTTCAGGATAAAGAGCATCTGATGAGTAATCTGTATTCTAAAAAGGATAAATTTTATAAGACTACATCAGGTCGGGTAGTTTACGGAGGGGGAGGTATTATGCCTGATATTTATGTTCCGGTTGATACCACAAAAACAAACAAGCTTTATTATGCTTTAAGCAGGAAGGCTGTATTGAATGAGTATGTGTATAGCTATCTGATTAAAGCGAAGCGGCCTGCTGATTTGCAAAGTCTTTCGGCTGAATTTAAGATTTCTAATCTGCAGTATAAGAAACTGGTGAAAATGGCTAAAGCAAAGAATGTTTTATTTTCTGCAAAGGAGTTTGACGTTGCAAGGCATTTGATTATGCTTGATCTAAAGGCTTTGTTAACTCGTTTTTACTTTGGGGAAGGGGCCTACTACCATGTTTTAAATGAAGATGACCTTGTACTTTTACGGTCACTTAAGGAATTTAAGTAACCGTTTTGGTACATTTTGTTATTTCAGGACGGTGTCCTGTTTGATGTCAATACTATCTAAATTTAATTCCAGGTTGAGCAGTGAATCTGCGATCCGTACTGTTTCAATTGAATCTCGTTTTTCTTGTTGAACTTTATCGACCTCTGAATTACACCCTGTATACAAAAAGGCGCATAATATTGTTAATATGCTGAAGTAACGCATCCTCTTATTTCTGTCTGAAGAAAATCTGGATAGGCACTCCTGTAAAGTCAAAGTTCTCTCGTAATTTATTTTCCAGGAAACGTTTGTATGGATCCTTAATATACTGCGGTAAGTTGCAGAAGAAGGCAAACATAGGAGATGACGCCTGGATTTGAGTGATGTATTTGATTTTAATGTGTTTCCCTTTTAAAGCAGGGGGAGGGGTATTCTCAATGATAGGAAGCATGATATCATTCAGCTTTGATGTAGGAATCTTTTTTATTTTATTCTCATACACTGCTTGTGCAGCCTCTACTGCTTTAAAAATACGTTGTTTCTCTATTACTGAGGTAAAAACGATAGGGACATCATTAAATGGAGCCAAACGTTCTCTGATAGTTTCTTCGAAAACCTTGGTGGTGTTCTGGTTTTTTTCTATTAGATCCCATTTGTTGATCAGGATAACGATTCCTTTTTTGTTTTTCTCTGCCAGGTGGAAGATGTTGATATCCTGTGATTCGATTCCATCAACAGCATCAATCATCAGAATGTTTACATCTGCTTCTTCGATCGCTTTGATCGTTCTCATTACAGAGTAAAATTCTAAATTCTCTTTTACTTTGGTTTTTTTACGCAGACCTGCAGTGTCAATGAGCATAAACTCATGGCCAAACTGATTGTAATGGATGTGGATCGAGTCGCGTGTTGTACCTGCAATAGGAGTAACAATGTTTCTTTCTTTTCCTATAAGGGCATTAATCAGGGATGATTTGCCCACATTTGGACGGCCCACTATAGAAAACTTAGGAAGTGTTGATTCTTCTTCCTGAATATCATTGAAATGGCTCACTGCTTCATCCAGCAATTCACCTGTTCCTGATCCGGTCATGGAGGAAATAGGGAAGATTTCGCCTAATCCTAAGCCGTGAAAAATATGGGTGTCGTTAAGCAGTTGATTGTTGTCTACTTTATTGGCAACGACTAATACTGGTTTTTTACTTCTACGGAGAACATCGGTGATGCTATCGTCAAGATCGGTGATGCCGGTGGTAACATCCACCATAAACAGAATAACTGTTGCTTCTTCGATGGCGATTAGTACCTGTTCGCGGATGGCTGCTTCAAAGACATCCTCTGAATGGGCTACATATCCGCCTGTATCGACTACTGTAAAAGGTTTTCCTATCCACTCGGCCACACCGTAATGGCGGTCGCGTGTAACGCCGCTCGTATCATCTACGATGGCTTTTCGGGTCTCAGTAAGTCGATTGTATAAAGTTGATTTTCCAACGTTTGGACGTCCTACTATGGCTACTATATTACTCATTATTGTTTTAAATTTCAGGTCCGTATTTCCGTGAACAGCCTGTATGTATTCGTTTTACAAACATAAGCCAATTTTATGGCTTGTTGTATTCATTAATCTTCGTACCCAAATCGCTTCAGGTAGTTCTTTCTATTGCGCCAGTCAGGAATGACTTTTACAAACATTTGGAGGAATACTTTTTTCTGAAGAAACTCTTCAATATCTTTCCTTGCGTAGGTGCCTACTTTTTTAAGCATTTCTCCGCCTGTGCCAATTAAGATGTTCTTTTGGGAGTCGCGCTCCACCATGATCTCCACACTAATCCGGTCAATCTTTTCTTCTTCCTTAAATTCAGTTACGATAACTTCGGTACTGTAAGGAATTTCCTGTGCATATAAGGTAAAGATCTTTTCTCTGATAATTTCCGTTACAAAGAAGCGCTGGTTCCGATCTGTTAAGGTATCCTTATCGTAATAAGGTGGGTGTTCGGGAAGGTGTTCAATGATATATTCCATAACTGCACCGACATTATGATCATGGAGTGCTGAAATAGCAAAGATGGCATTGGGGTTAAGCTCTGTTTTCCAGTGTTCAATTTTCGCAGTAACAAATTCTTGTGTCGATTTGTCCATTTTATTAATGATCACTACAACTGGGGAGTTTGTCTTCTTTAATTTCTCAATTACATCCGACTCATCATAGCGCTCATTGATATCGGTAACAAATAAAATTATATCGGCATCAACGAGTGAATCATTGACTGCACCCATCATACTTTCTTGCAATCCATACACCGGTTTTATGACGCCGGGCGTGTCGGAAAAAACAATTTGATACGCTTCTTCGTTTACGATACCTAAAATTCGGTGTCGTGTTGTTTGCGCCTTGGGAGTGATGATTGACATCTTTTCCCCCACCAGGGCATTCATCAGGGTCGATTTCCCCGCGTTAGGCTTTCCAATTATGCTAACAAATCCGGCTTTATGTGACATGAAAATTTATTTTAAAAAAGATTTGGACTGCAAAGAAACGAAATTTATCTTTGCAGTCCAATTCAAACAGTGCTGAGCGTTGTTCTTGCTCTTAAAAAAGGTCTTTAAAAACCTTGGTTTGACGGAAAAAAAGTGCGGGGTGGAGCAGTTGGTAGCTCGTCGGGCTCATAACCCGAAGGTCATCAGTTCGAGTCTGGTCCCCGCTACCTAAGAGTCATGGAAATGACTCTTTTTATAATGGCCCGCTCGTCTACCGGTTAGGACGTTAGATTTTCATTCTAGAAATAGGGGTTCGATTCCCCTGCGGGCTACTTGATGGGAAAGGTTCAATTTTAAAGAACTTTTCCCTTTTTTTATACCTTTTAATTGGCTGTTTATCAGCAAGATGACTTCAAGCGGTTCGCTCAGCCGAGCGGTTCAATGTTCCGTTCCATCAAAGCATATATTTTCAGGGTACATGGAACCAATGATGATGCGTTTTTCCTCAATTTCGGCCTTCCCGTACCTTTCATCAACGTTTGTTTACTTTCAACTGTAATATCTGGCAAACCGTCAAGTGTCTTTAAATTATGGTTTTGGAAGGTAATACGTTCCACTTTTCTTTCAGTTTGTCCAACTCTGTATTACATTCTTTCTTGTGATGTTGAAATCATCGGACTCAATCTTCTCTTTCATAAATTTGCGCCTCGCATTGTAAAGCATGGTATCCTGTTCCTCTATCAACTTATATAGGTTGTTGCGCTCGTCCAGTTCTTCCCTGTTTGATGATCTGAACTCATCCATCACAACCATTTAGGAAAGTACGATAGTCATCTCCACTTCGTAGCGCTTAAAGAATAGGGCTGAGCGATGCAATCTGCCAGCACAAAAAAACTGATTAAAAATACCTGTAATAAAGTTTTCAAACCCGTATTTGATGAAAAGTTTAAAAGAGTTGAGCTAGCTACTGGATTTATAAACTTCAACAAAACTATATTTCGATGAGACGAATTGAGGAGATTTTGAGACGAAACTGAGACACGTAATTCATGCTAAATCGTTTTCTTTGACTAGAAATGAAAAAACCTAATTGTTCATTCATTTATCAATTAGCCAAAATCTGTTTATATGAAAAGAAATCTACAAGACCATCGATTTGGTCTTTTAAACAAACAGTCTTCTTTTAGAAGGTTATTGGTTATTCTTCTGTTTTATTCTAATAGAGCTTGCCGCACGTTTGTCTGCACACGTGTAAATGACGAACTGAGTGGGAAAAAAGAAGGAGAGGCCTTAACATCAAAATGGGGCATGAGAATGCTCAAGCCTATTGCCTATTTATTTATCTCTTCCCTGTTAATTATGCAGGGTAACGCTTATGCTGGCATCAGGCTATCAAATAACTTATCATCGTCCAGCGAGGTTAAGCAACCAAAAAGAATTACAGGTACCGTTCTGGACGAGACCGGTCAGCCGGTTATCGGAGCTACTATCAAGGAGAAAGGCACTACAAATGGAATAGTGACAGACATTAATGGCCAGTTTTCGCTAACTGTAAATGACAATTCAGTACTTGAGATCTCTTACATTGGCTACGTCACGCAAAATGTAAATGTCGGTTCTTCTAATACCATAAAAATCTCACTGAAGGCAAAAGAGCAGTCATTACAGGAAGTGGTTGTTACCGGATTTGGTTTATCACAGAAAAAGGTAACTGTGACCGGAGCAATTTCGACATTGGGATCTAAAGATATTTCACGGTCATCGTCTGCGACGGTGGCTGGAGCATTGGTTGGTAAGGTTCCCGGTTTAAACTTCCGGCAGACAGACGGAAGACCAGGTTCCTCAGCAAACCTTCGAATTCGTAATATGGGAGATCCCTTGTTTGTAATCGATGGTATACAGTCGGATGCTGGACAGTTTAATAACCTGGATTTTAATGACATTGAATCTGTTGCGGTATTGAAAGACGCTTCTGCTTCTATTTACGGTGTACGTGCCGCAAACGGAGTGGTTGTTGTTACTACCAAAAAAGGAAGTAAAAATTCGCAGAGCACAGTTGCCGTGAGCACTTACTACGGACGACAAGACAATTTTAAATTTACTAATCCCGCCGATGCCAAAACTTATGTCAAAAACTATGTTCAGGCTGAGACATTAAGAGGTGGACAACGCTCTTATAGTCAGGACGATTATCAAAAATGGATGGCTGGTACTGAAAAAGGATACCAGGGCTTTGATTGGTTGGACTATATATGGGTCTCCGCTCCTCAAAGTTATATAAACGCAAACATTACAGGTGGTTCCGATAAAACCACTTATTATGTTTCTGTCGGTAATCTTGATCAGGATGCAACTATTGTTAATTATGGTGGCTTTAAGCGGACAAACGCCCAGATGAATATTGAAACGCAAGTTAACAATCGTCTCAAGATCGGGGCCCGTATGAACGGCCGTATTGAAAAGAGGGAAAATCCAGGTGTACCGGGTGGCGATGACTATTGGTTACCGCGTTTTGCCACTTTGAGAAACACGCCGGTAAAGGGACCATACGCCAATGATAATCCTTTGTATCCACAAAAATCCAGTGATGATGTACAATCTAACTTTGGAATCCTTAATTACGATCTTTCGGGAAGAATGACGGACACCTACCGTGTCTTACAATTACAGGCGAATGCGGAATATCAGATAATGGATGGATTGAAAGCAAAGGTTCTGGGCGGATATTACTTCGCAAATCGGCAGATGGAAAACCAGGAATATACCTATAAGCTTTACCGTTATGACGCGGCAACGGATACTTATCCAGTTGATTATACGATGAATGACCCTTATCGCGAGCGTATTAACGGTTATGTTGAAGAAATTACTTCAAATGTTCAGTTGGCCTATGATAAAAAATTCGGCGGGCATTCCTTGAGTGCTATTGCAGGTATGGAGACGATACAGCGTCGTGATCCTAATAATCAGCTGGTTAGTACTCCTGTTGCTAATAATATGAATTTGATAAATTTCAAAGAGATAAGAAGCTATAGCGATAACGGCGCAAATCCACAAGCGAGGATTGGCTGGATGGGGCGTGTTAATTACGACTATGCAAATAAATACTTACTTGAATTATCTGGACGCTATGATGGTTCCTGGAAGTTCCCGCCAAACGATCGTTGGGGCTTCTTTCCATCAGCATCTGTAGGGTGGAGGATTTCGGAAGAAAAATTTTGGAAAGACCATAAAATCAAAAACATAGTTAGCGATTTTAAATTGCGTGGTTCTTATGGATTAGTTGGAGACGATAATACTCCCGATTACAATGCATTTGATTACATGTCCGGATACAATTACGGTTCAGGGGGCTCAGTTATCGACGGAGTATATGTTGTGGGTACCGCTCCCCGGGGATTACCGGTGGTCACATTATCATGGATTAAAGCGAAGATCATGGACGTCGGATTTGACGTATCATTCCTTAATAACAAACTAAGCGCTCAACTAGATTATTTTAGGCGTCTACGTACCGGCCTGCCGGCATCGAGGTATGATGTATTACTACCATCTGAACTTGGATTTACTTTGCCGAGGGAAAATCTCAATTCAGATCTTCATAAAGGTATAGACGGGTCTATACGGTGGTCAGATAAAGTTAATGATTTTAATTATAGCATTGGTGGAAGCTTTACGTATGCTCGTATCTATGATTGGGAGCAGTATGATAACCGCAAGAGCAACTCATGGGATGTATACAGAAACAGTCTCAATCATCGGTTCGGCTTTATTAACTGGGGTCTGGAAGAAAATGGACAGTTTCAGAATTGGGAAGAAATAGCTACCTATCCTATTGACAATGACCGTGAAGGTAATCGCACAATACGCCCCGGGGATATTAAATATAAAGATTTGAATGGTGACAATATAATAAATGGAATGGACGAGAGGCCTATAGCGTTCCGTCAGGACCAAACGCCTGTATTCAACTTTGGTTTAAACTTTTCGTTTAACTGGAAAAATATTGATCTGGCTTTTGATTTCTCGGGATCATCGTTATCAACCTATAATCAGCGACATGAGCAAGCGGTTCCATTTCAAAATAACGGTAACACCCCACAATCTGTACTGGATGACGCTTGGCATTTATCTGATGTCTGGGACGCTAACAGTGAAATTATTCCGGGTACATACCCTATGGCTATGTTGAACAGATCAGGGCATAGCAATTATTGGAGCAGTACCTTCTGGAAACACAACGTAAATTATATGAAGCTTCGTAATCTTGAACTGGGGTATAATATTCCAAAGAAAATATTAAGTAAGGTCAATATTTCTGGCGTACGTGTATACGTAGCGGGCACAAACCTTTTTGCTATAACCAATGTCGAGGGAGCAGATCCTGAACAACAGGATGAGAATGGCCTGGGTTATCCTACTATGCGTATGTATAATTTTGGTTTAAATCTTAAATTTTAAACAAATGAAAAGAAGATATTTTTTCACGGCTGTGCTCGCATTGTCAATATGCGTAAGCAGCTGCAAAGACTTTCTGGATCAGACACCCGATAAAATCCTGACTAATGATCAGGTGTACGGTGATCCTAAATTGATCAACTCTGTTCTGGCAAACTTTTACGAGCGCATCGGTTATGGCCAGCACATACAAGGCGACCTTTATGATTTTACAAGAGTTGATGAAGCCATACGGTATGATTTTGATAATGTTAATGAATTGGACCGGAATCGTTGGAGAGTTTATGACTACGCGCTGGTTAGAGCTATCAATCAGTTCCTTTTTGGGCTGAAACAGACGACTGTACTAAGTGACGAACAGAAAGCGCCGTTGCTTGGTGAAGCCCGCTTCCTACGTGCATGGTACTATTTTAATACATGTCGTAGTTTGGGAGGGATGCCTATTGTAGGGGATGACGTTTTTGAATATGTTCCAGGAACAGATATTACGCCTTTACAGATACCACGAGCAACTGAAGCAGAAATGTACGACTATATTATTAGCGAATGTCACACAATAGCTGATATGTTGCCTGCGGCTAAAAACAAGAACTCGGCTCGGGCCAACAAATGGACTGCTAAGATGCTTGAGGCCCGTGCTGCTCTTTATGCCGCTTCCCTGGCTAAATATAATAACCTGATGGCTACTCCACTCCAAACTCAGGGAAGAGAAGTGGGAATTGAAGCAGGCAAAGCAAGCGGGTACTACCAAAAAGCGCTGGATGCTGCAGTGGACGTCATTAACAACAGCCCCTATGTTTTGCAGGATAAGAGACCTGAAGATAAAGCAAGAAACTTTTATGAAGCTATAAGTGTAAAGGATAATAATACGGAGGTAATTTGGGGACGTGATTTTATTTATCCCGGACAAACTCATGGTTTTACTAAGAATAATTTACCTACTACTCTTGCACAGGACAACGAAAGCAATTACTTGTCTGTATTACTCAATTTGGTAGAAGAATACGAACCTATTAACACATCTACTCCCGGACAGGGAAGTAAGTTCGATGTCGGAACTATTAATTCGCCTAAATTTTATGCTACAGCAGATGCACTTTTTAAAGAAAGGGATCCTCGTTTAGGTGGAACTGTAATGTATCCAGGATCATTTTTTACAGGTGCGGAGGTTGTGCTTCAGGCAGGACAATTAAATGTGCATGGCGGTAAGTGGGTGAAAACAGAAGGAGGTTCCAACGCGAAAGACGCACAAGGAAACCTTATTACTTCAGCAAATGGTCCGATATTTAATTCATCATTGCGCTTAGTAAATAAAACGGGGTTTGGGATTCGTAAATTTTTGGACGAAACTCCTTCTGCTGGTACAGGCGGTAGAGGATCTGAAACCTGGGAGCCGCGGTTCCGTATTGCCGAAGCTTATATGATTGCAGCCGAAGCTTCACTAGAGTTGAATGGAGGGGCTAACGCTATAACATTAAGTAATATTAATGCAGTCCGTACGCGAGCGGGAGTAAAACCTCTTATTAACGTTACGTTTGATAATATTGTTCATGAAAAACGAGTAGAATTTGCGTTTGAAGATCACCGTTACTGGGATATGCTTCGTTGGCGCCTGGCTGATAAAATCTGGACTGGTAACCAGTCAAACGAAACGGCTACACGTCGCGGATTATGGCCTTACCGTGTTGTTGCCGCGGGTGACCCTAACAATGGAAAATGGTTCTTTGAGGAAAAGGACATGAGTTTTATGTATCCGAATCCTTTGAGGTTTGAATTGAGACAATATTATAGTGAGCTTGATAACGGTTGGTTAAATAACAATCCAAAGCTGGTGAAAAATCCATATCAATAATTTTTTAAGATACTAACATGAAAATAAATATTTTATCAAGCGTTTTTTCATTCGCTCTTCTAATATTGATCTCGGGTTGTGGAAAGGATAATTATGCTGCACCAGAGTCTGTTCTGTCCGGAAGAGTGGTCTATGGGGGAGAAGCATTAAATCTGCGTGGCACAGGGGAAAGGGTTCGTATCCAACTGTATCAGGATGGATACCAGAGGCGAGACCCAATCGAAGTCTTTGTAGGGCAGGAGGGAACATTCTCTGCAAAATTGTTCGACGGACATTACAAACTGGTTACGAGAAATGGAAATGGTCCGTGGGTGAATGATCGCGATACTATAAATGTTGAAGTAAAGGGATCTACACAGATAGACGTCCCGGTGACTCCTTTTTTTACAATTTCTAACGCGTCTATCGCCTTGGCTAATAATACTATGACTTCGTCTTTTACTATTAATAAAATTGTTCCTACAGCAGAAATAGATCGTATCCTGCTGTTACTGGGTACGACATCATTCGTGGATGACGAAATAAATATAATGCGTCAAAATTTTACAAGTAACACAACGGGTACTGTAAATTTTACCGCTGATTTAACCGGGAATAGCACAGTTTCGGCTGCTAAAGCACTTTATGGTCGTGTTTGTGTATGGACTAAAGGCGCTGACCAGGGAATTTATTCGCCCGTGGTACGTTTGAAATAGCATTTATAAAAAGAAGAATAAGTTTCTTAAAAAGTCGCAGGTTTAATTAACCGGTTTTAAAGGAGAGAAATAAAACGGATGTGTAAGTAATTACATGTCCGTTTTGTGTTTAAAAAGGGCTTATTGAGAAATTTAAAGAATTTTGAAACGAAAGAATATCTCTAAATCAGTTTATCTGTAAACAAAATCGGGGTCAATGTCCATCACCTTCATTGCAAGCAGATCATCAATGACTGGACAGAAAGCTGCTTAGGCTGCAAACATCAATACCAACTGATTAAATAGCGATACACCCGAAATGGTTCGTAATAAACTTATTAAAAAGATGGGATATAAATTGAGTTTTGCTGAACGTACCAGTGGTACCATTAATGCTATTTATTTTGACTGGAAGCACAATAGTTTATGGGGAGGGTCAAGTAATCATGGTGAAGATTATGGAATCGGCTGGTAAAGAAGCACTAACTAAACAAAAATTCGATGTCCTCCTTAGTTAGTTTCTTAACAAAGCTGCTATCTGCATTAATCAATTCGTCTGCTAAAGACTTCTTTTTTTGTTGCAGTTGAAGTATTTTTTCTTCAACTGTATCTTTACAAATCATTTTATAAGCGAAGATCTTACGGGTTTGGCCTATACGATGCGTACGATCAATTGCTTGTTGTTCAGTAGCAGGGTTCCACCAAGGATCAACCAGGTATACATAATCGGCTGCTGTTAGATTTAATCCAACTCCTCCTGCCTTTAAAGAGATCAGGAACACCTTGATCTGATCGTCCTCCTGAAAACGGTTGACCTCATCTTTGCGTTTATTTGCGGGGGTGCTACCATCCAGATAACAGTAAGGCAACCCTGCAAGGTCTAGTTCTTTACTGATAATATGAAGCATTTCAGTAAACTGCGAAAATACCAGCAATTTATGTCCACCAGAGTTTTCCTGTATCTCCCGCATCAGTTCATCCGTTTTGACAGATTCCTGAGTAACTTCAGACTCCGTTTTTATTAACGATGGATGATCGCAGATTTGACGCAGACGAAGTAATCCTTCCAGCACATAAATACCAGATTTCCCCATCCCTTCCTCATTTATTTTTTTAAGCAGCATATTTCTGTAGTGATTTTTGTACTCATCATACAGACTGCGTTGCGCTTTGTTCATACTGCACCAAAGTATGGTTTCCGTTTTATCAGGTAGATCAGTAGCTACTTGTTCTTTCGTGCGGCGTAGCATAAAAGGATGCACCATTCTCCTTAGTTGTTCTGATTTAAGCTTGTCGCCAAACTTGTCAATCGGATTCGCGAATTCTCTTTTAAAGAATTCTCTTTGTCCTAAAAATCCGGGATTGATAAAATTAAATTGAGCAAACAAATCATACGTATTATTTTGAACAGGTGTTCCGCTGAGTATTATTCGGTTTTTAGCCTTTAGTAACTGCAATACTTTTGTAACCTGAGCATCAGGGTTCTTTATTGCCTGGCTTTCATCCAATATAATATAATGCCAGTTAAACGTAGAAAAATGCGCTGCATCCATTCTAACTACTCCGTAAGTCGTTAATATGATATCGAATTGCTCAAAGTGGTCGTCATCAAAACTTCGCAAATTACCATAATAGGTATGGTATTTGAGTGAGGGACAAAATTTGTTTAACTCGTTCTCCCAATTAAAGATGAGAGAAGTAGGACAAACAATCAACTGTGTACTCGCCATATTTTTTTCTTTTAGATATTGAAGAAAAGTAATGGCTTGTAAGGTTTTACCCAAACCCATATCATCAGCCAAGCAGCCTCCCCAACCTAAGTCATCCAATGCTTGTAACCATTGGAAACCAGTAGTTTGGTAAGGTCTTAATTGCGCATTTATTGCAGCAGAAGGTGATTTATATGTTTGAACCCCATTGAAAGTGAGGAGCTTCTTTTTTTTCTCTGCTATTTCTAATTCAATCTGCTCATTATTTAATTTAGAACCCAGGTCATCCAACAGACTATAATGGAGTTTGCTTATTTGCATCCGCCCATTCTTTTCTGTGCCAATTTTAAGCATCAATCCATATTGGTCCAGCCATTCATCAGGAATTAAACCCAGAGTACCATCGTCAAGCAAAATTGCTTCCTGTTTATTCAGGATAGCTTTTCTAATATCCTTAAGAGGGACCTGCTGATCGCCCCAAAGGATTTCAATTTTCAGATCAAACCAGTCTATTTCATTCCCTGCTTTAATATCGAATGTTGGTATATTGGTATTGTAGCGAAAGGTTTTTAAATCCTGTAAGCCATAAACAGGATAACCTGCTTCCTGAACCTGTTGGATCATATTTAAAAACCAATTGCCCTTCATTACTTCATCAAATGGCAAATAATAATAGAGGTTAGTGCGTTGCGTAGCAAACTTAGGGTGTAACGTGCGCAAATAATCGTAAAGCCTTTTTTCTTGGGGTTTATTGCGAAGTATAATTCGAATTGCACCTTCCTTATGCTGCATGTATTCCAATCCCTCATCATATTCGATTAAAAGGTCATCATATTGAAAACGGGGCTTGAGCACTAAGAACTTATTTTCAAATTCGCTAACCAGTAAATGTGGGATAGGTTCAGAGCGGACCGTTTCAAAGTTAAGTGAATTATCGATCTGTGTATCATACTTAGCCTGTAAGGGTAGTATCAGGTTTCGGATTACCTGAAGCCGGTCAGCAATTGGAAATTTAAGTATTCCATGACTAAATTTATCCCAAACCTGCAAGTCATCCACGCCGGCAGGCAGATATAAAGTGTTATTAAATTCTAAAATAATTCCATTTCTAACTATTCCATTTATTTCATTGCCATCGAGTTTAAAAAGTATCCGGATAGTAATAAACCGATCATCTGCAATAGCCGTAAAAAACAGCTGCACTCTTGTGCTCCCAACTTTTACTGGTCTAATACTATTATTGCTGAAACGGCCTTCGCTGAGTTGGTATATAAATGGCTCGTTTGATAACTCTGGCCATAAATCTTCCAATAACTCAAAGTAATGCTTCTTTAATTTTACTTTGTCAATCAGATGATTCAATGGATTTGAATATACTTGTATATAATTAATGCCATTTAGGGCTAACCATTCAATTATTTTTTTATCACTAAATTCCAGTAGTTTACTATAATTCTTGTCACTAAGGGGTTGTAGAAAGGCATGATTGCTTTCCTGGTGTAGGGAAAGTTTTTTAAAATCAGGTTTGTTTTTTTTATCGCGTACAAATAGAGTCTCCAATTCCAGCCCTATATGTTTTAGTGAAGTAAAATTGAAAAGATACCCAATTTCGTAATCAATCAAACCCTGATCCGTTATCCTGGGTCTTATCGCATCAAGCGGTACATCAGAATGGCTTACAACACTGTTTTTGAAATCTTCCATAAATTTAGTACTGCCTGCTGGAATAAGGTAAGATGGTTTTTTGCTTAAAGTAAGTTGACCCCAATCGCTCACGTCCCATTGAAAATCCTTGGCTTCCTCGTCATCTAATGTGAGCCCATAAGCAGACAAGATCTCATTTTTCTCCTTAGTGAAGAGTTTGAAACGATTAAAATAGAACTTGCTGAAATGTGCATCCAGAAAGACAAAACTGCTTACTACATGGATACACAGCGGATAAGTCTTATCGTTACAGGAGCAATGGGTTTTAAATTCATTTTCCCCATTAAATACGATATCTATATCATGTTTTACTTTTGCCTTTTCCTGATAGCTGAATTGCTGGTGTGGAAGATTGTTTGGCCCTGGTTCTAGTTTCCAAAAGATCTTATTAACGACGCTTTGGCTAGGTTTATTGGCAAGCTTAGATAGCGAATAGATAGTAATACCATCCATTTTAAAGTGGAAATATCCTTCTTCATCCCTTTCTGGATTTATTGGTAAAGTCTTTGTCTTTTGGTAGACTTGTTTTAATAAATCTTCCCGGATTGTAATAACCGCAGCAACGCAGTGCTTGCAATCATTATAGCTTTCGAATGCCGGACATTCACAAAATATATTTAATTCGGGAGAGTTCTCTGCAATAGAAACCTCAACTGAGTAAATGTCATCAGTCGTTTCGCTGGGAACATGAACAGTCAAATCTTCCTCGAATTCTTCAATAGCTAAAGGTTTTATTGATCTGGCAATAATTCTCTTCCCTTTTGTTAATTGAGTATTTGATTGTGAGGCAAGGTAGTTGTTTAGTTGATCAAGGAGAGTCATCGTATATATTCAATAAGGAAGGTACAGATATGTAAAATTAAAACTCGTTTAACGTATAAATTTTAAAAATAATATTTTAAACAATAGTATCCTGAATATTTTCAATACATCGCCTATATATGGCTTGTCTAGATGGATCCTTTTAGTAAAAACCAGGTTACATTTTGCCCTTCGCATAGCATATTGTCTTTTTGTGCCATAATGTTTTAACTTAGCAGTATAACTATTCAATTTCTTTTTTGCATTTAGTAAACTAATTATATAAACCATAAATAGAATGCTCAGGACACTAACTATTATTGCTGCACTATTTTTTGCAGTTACACTTGAAGCGCAAACCGCCAAAAGCGGATGGCACAATCTTATTGAAGGTAAAAGCCTAAAAGGCTGGAAGCAGCTTAATGGTAAAGCAAAATATGAAGTAATTAACAGCGAAATTATTGGTACGACAGTAAGTGGCGAACCAAATTCCTTTTTAGCCACTGCTAATGATTATGGAGATTTTATCCTTGAGTTGGAATTGCTAGTTGATAACTCAATGAATTCAGGGATTCAATTCCGAAGTTTAAGTACACCCGAATACAACAATGGCAGAGTGCATGGCTATCAAATGGAAGTTGATCCTTCCAGCAGGGCCTGGAGTGGGGGAATCTATGATGAAGCCCGAAGAGGCTGGCTTTATCAGTTAGACATCAATCCTACTGCGAAAACGGCTTTCAAGAAAGGTGAATGGAATAAGTATCGTATTGAATGTATTGGAAATACGCTTAGAACCTGGATTAATGGCATCCCAACCGCCCATGTGATTGATGACGTCACCGCAAAAGGCTTTATTGCTTTACAGGTTCATGCAATAGGTAAAGATGATGTTCCAGGTAAAAAGATCCATTGGCGCAATATTCGGATCAAAACCAGCAATCTAACACCATCGCCTTACGATGCTATCGCTGTAGTGAATTTAGTGCAAAATATTCTTTCCCCACAGGAAAAAAGCAACGGCTATACCCTTCTTTGGGATGGAAAGACCACTTCAGGTTGGAGAGGAGCATATAGACCGGCTTTTCCTCAAAAAGGCTGGGAGTTAAAAGATGGAATTCTAAGTGTGGTAAAATCCGGAGGTGCAGAATCAACCAATGGAGGCGACGTGGTAACGAATAATGAGTTCAGTGCCTTTGAATTAAAGTTTGATTTTAAGTTAACGGAAGGAGCTAATAGTGGTATCAAGTATTTTGTGACTGAATTAGAAGGAAATAAGGGATCTGCAATAGGGTTAGAATACCAGATATTGGATGATGAAAAACATCCTGATGCTAAACTTGGAAGAGATGGAAACCGCACATTAGCTTCTTTATATGATCTGATGACTGCAAACAAAGTTCCAGCTTCTGTAAAAAAGATAGGTGAATGGAATCAGGGGATTATACGGGTATACCCGGACAATAAAGTGGAGCATTGGTTAAATGGATATCTGGTATTGCAGTATGAACGCGGTTCTAAGCAGTTTTTAGACTTGGTTACTATTAGTAAATATAAAGATTGGCCCAACTTTGGGATGGCACAAAAGGGAAGAATCCTCTTGCAGGACCACGGTGATGCGGTATCATTCAAAAGTATTAAGATTAAAAACTTAAATTAAACGGATCATCATGGATCAAACAAGACGAACATTTATTAAACAATCAGTTGTTGCAACGGCAGGTGTTTATTTAGGTACTATGGGTGTAAGTGCTAAAAGTTACGGAAGAATAATAGGTGCTAATGATCGGGTACAGGTTGCAGCGGTAGGCTTTTCAGATCGATTCAAGAATTCATTGTTTCCGTCATTCCTTAATCATAACAAAGAATTGAACTTTGATTTGGTGGCTGTTTCTGATATTTGGAAGCTTCGAAGAGAAGAGGGCCAGTCCTTTTTGAAAGAAAAAATGGGCCATGATATTAAGGCTTACCGGAACAATGATGAGTTATATAACAGCAAAGGGTTGGATGCGGTTATCATTGGTACAGCTGACTTTCAGCATGCTTTACATGCTATTGAAGCTGTTGAGGCCCACTGCGATGCCTATGTAGAAAAGCCTTTTGCCGAAACAATGGAGGATAATAGAGCCGCTTTAAAGGCAGTTAAAGCAACAAACCGGATTGTACAAATAGGTTCTCAAAGAAGAAGCGGTACAAATTATCAAGCAGCAGAACAATTTATTAAGGCAGGGAAGTTTGGTGATATTACCATGGTCGAACTTTCCTGGAATGTCAATCAACCAGGCAGGTGGAGACGCCCTGATCTGGTTGCTCAATGTAAGGAAACCGATACAGATTGGAAACGGTTTTTAATGAACCGACCTTATGAGGAATGGGATCCCCGGAAATATCTGGAGTATCGTTTATTTTGGCCTTATTCATCAGGATTGCCGGGTCAGTGGATGTCTCACCAAATTGATACCGTACACTGGTTTACGGGTTTAAAACATCCCCGAAGTGTGGTAGCAAACGGAGGGATCTATAAATGGAAAGATGGACGGAGGAACTGGGATACCACTACCGCCGTATTTGACTATGGTAAAGAAGAGGATCCTGAAAATGGATTCCAGGTGACCTTTAGTTCAAGAATGCATAATGGAGATGAAAGACCAGCAGAAATTTATTATTCCAATGGGGGCGAATTGAACCTGATTACGAATGCAATTTCTCCGAGGGGAGGATTAACGGAGCAGATGGCGTCAGCAATGGGGATGAAAGCGAATCTGCTTCCGGAGATCAATTTGACCGAAACAGTAGAGAAAGCGGTTGCTTCAGCTAATACGGGAGCCGATGTGCTAACATCCAATCATATGCGAAACTGGATGGAATGCATCCGAAGCAGGAAACAACCGAATGCACCTGTTGAAGCCGGCTATTATCATTCCATAGCAAACATCATGACTAATGCTGCAGTACGAACCGGAGCGAAGGCAACCTTTGATTCTAAAAATCAGGAAGTTGTAGCTAATGGTTTGGTATTCAAATATTAGGGCTAATTGGAGTGCTATATCATTTGCCGGAATATTTGGTTTACTAATATGATATTTTAAAAACAGGATGTTCTTGGTGCTTAAAATAAAATCAGCTCAGATAAGAGGCATGCTCGGATAACCATAGCGGTTAAATAAGTTATAATAAATAATTCTCTTAGCGTTTGCCTTTTCGAACTGATAAGATATAATTAATCATACCCTAACCCTGAAATCCAGTGAAAATGAAAAGTGTTATCTTCTTTTTTTTACTTATTATATCTGGAGCGGTAAACGCTCAAAATAACGTTCCGGTGAATTTTACAGCGGATCAGGATCATCAGAACATGATGAAGCAGCTAGGCATTAAAACTTTGCGTAATGGCCCAAGTGGCGATGAATCAGCACCAAATCATGCCAACTACGACGAAGCGTTAGCTAATCCTTATCCTGACCTGCCTGAGGCGCTTACCCTAAAGAATGGTAAAAAGGTAACCACTGCGGATATGTGGTGGAAGCAACGCCGACCAGAAATCGTAGAAGATATGGAACGTGAGGTTTACGGGCGCATTCCATCTGTAGTCCCTCAGGTAACCTGGACTGTTAAAGTCACAGATAAGGAACGTGTAGGATTTTACCCTGTAATCGCTAAAGAGCTTATTGGCCATGTAGATAACACAGCTTACCCGCTTATTGATGTCAATATTGAAATGACGTTAGTAGTTCCCGCCAATGCAAAAGGGCCGGTACCTGTGTTGATAATGTTTGGCCGAAGTGTGCTTCCTGCACCAGCTCAACCCATGCCTGCCGATCTGGAAAAGATCAACAAGGCTATCAAGCGATTGCTTAGTATAGAAAATTCTGAATTGAAAACCGTTTTTGAGCAGTATCCGGCCTATAACCCTGTGCCTGAACAGTCACCGTTTGGTCCTGGTGGTTTTCCTATAATTAAAGGCGATCCCCCAACAGCCATGCAGCTCATAGCGAATGGATGGGGTTATGTTCTAATTGATCCGGCTTCTATACAGGCTGATAATGCCGAGGGGCTAGCTAAGGGAATCATTGGTCTAGTGAATAAGGGTCAACCCCGTAAACCGGATGATTGGGGTGCTTTACGTGCATGGTCATGGGGAGCTGCCCGAGCACTGGATTATCTAGAAACCGAATCTTCGGTAGATGCCAAACATGTAGGTATTGAAGGGGTTTCCCGATATGGTAAGGCTGCGTTGGTAACGCTGGCCTTCGAGCAACGATTTGCTATGGGCCTGATAGGCTCTTCCGGAGAAGGCGGAGCTAAACTACACCGTCGTAATTTTGGTGAAGCTGTTGAAAGTCTAACTGGAGGTGGATATTATTGGATGGCCGGAAATTTCATGAAATACGGTGCCTCTGATGCTGTTTTCGGGCCTAAAACAGCCAAAGATCTTCCTGTTGATGCCCATGAGTTAATTGCCTTATGCGCCCCACGGCTCACTTTTATAAGCTATGGTATTCCTGAACAGGGCGATGCCAAGTGGCTTGATCAGCAGGGTAGCTATATGGCTACCGTAGCTGCAGGCCCGGTATTTAAGCTGCTTGGCGCAAAAGACTTAGGCGTTATAAATAATTATAAAACGGAGAAGATGCCTGCGGTCAATACTGGCTTACTTGATGGAAAGCTTGCCTGGCGACAACATGATGGCGGTCATACCGATGCCCCTAACGTAAAGTACTTCATTGCATGGGTCAATAAACTCATGAATGATAGTAAAGAAGTGCCACAAAAAAGTAAATAAAGTATAACCTTTAACATAGACAAGGGTACTTATTTATCTCTGCTTTCTTAAATTCATATATTGTGAAGGGAGCATGTTATATTTGGCTTTAAATGCTTTAGCGAAGTAATTAGGCATATTAAAGCCAACCATATAACATATCTGAGCAATGTTCAGGTCCGAATTTTCAAGAAGTAGTCTGGCCTTTTCCAGCCTGACAGACCTTATATACTCAACAGGCGTCTCCCCTGTTAAATTCAGTATTTTTCGGTATAATGAGCTTCGCCCCATATTTAAATGTTTGCTCAAGTCCTCCACAGATAGTTGTGGATTAGTAAGCTTATCTTCAATATAACTAACTACGGTGTTTATGAATTTTATATCTCCTGATTCTATCTCAATTTCTTGTGGCTGTAGTTTTATCTGTTTAGTAAAAGTATTCTTAAAAGTTTCCTGCATAGTCAGAAGGTTCTTGATTTTTGACAATAGTATCTCAAAATCGAAGGGTTTAGTCAGATAGTCATTGGCACCTGTTTTTAATCCTCTTAATTCCCCTTCTTTACCAGTTATAGCAGTTAATAAGATAATTGGGATATGGCTAGTGCGTTTGTCTGATTTAATTTTTCTGCATAAGTCAATTCCATTCATCAATGGCATACTTATATCACTTACTATCAAATGTGGGTGCAGTGAAAGCGCTTTTTGCCATCCCTCTTTTCCATTCTCTGCTTCCGAAACTTTAAAGAACGGCTTTAAGTTATCTTTCAAATAAAAGCGAAGGTCGTAGTTGTCCTCAACGAGTAAAATATGAGGCATCTCCACGCCACCCATAGGGGAATCAGCCAGTAAATGTTCTTGTTCAATTATTTCATCAAAATTGTTGGTTTCTACCGAAGTCTTTTCAACAAAATCAAGTATGTCTTCAGCAATAAAAGGTAAGCGTATTGTAAAGCAGCTACCTTTTCCAGGTTCGCTTTGCACCTGGATATGCCCATCGTGCACTTTAACAAATTCCTTTGTAATAGATAAACCGATGCCGCTACCCTGGTTAAGTATTGCAGGATCTACCTCAGCTTGAAAAAAGCGATCAAATATTTTGTCTTGTTTATCCTTCGCTATGCCTATACCTGTATCGATAACCTTGATAGTAAGCCAAATAAAGCCAGTAGTTTTATCGTATTCATCATTTACTTTTACGCTTACATGCCCTCCTTCAGTCGTAAATTTAAATGCATTTGAGAGTAGGTTGAAAAGTATCCTTTCTATTTTATCGTGGTCAAATGCCGTATATAACCATTCGGTATCGCTTAGAAAATCAAGCAATATTCCTTTCTTTTCTGCAATGTCTAAAAATGATTCAGTTACTTCTTTAATGAATGAGATAATTTCTCCTTTAGATTTAGCCAATTTTAATTCCTGTTCTTCCAATTTGCGAAAATCAAGTAACTGGTTTACAAGGTTAAGCAACCGCCTGGCGTTACGATGAACCATATTGAGCTGGTTGACATCGTCGGGACTATTGTGTTTATTAAGCATTTTATCAACAGGTCCTAAAATCAAAGAGATAGGAGTGCGGAATTCATGACTTATGTTGGTAAGGAACTTAATTTTTGAAAGATCCATTTCTCGCAATCTTTCGGCTTCTTTGTGTTCGTTCAAAAGCAACTGCTTGGCCTCTTGCCGCTCTTGATCAAGCGCATATTTTCTTTTTATCTTTCTGATGCCACGATGTCTGATAAATAACAATAGGGAAATTGCCACCGCTAAATAAAAAAGGTAGGCATAAAGGGTACGCCAATAGGGGGGCTTAATAATTATTTTTATAGAGGCTCCTTGCTCGTTCCAAATGCCATCATTATTTGATGCTTTTACTCTAAAAATATACTCCCCTGGATCAAGGTTAGTATAAGATGCGGTATTTTCCGTATGTACATAATTCCATGTTTTGTCAAAACCTTCAAGCATGTAGGCATATTGATTTTGCTGCGGAGTTGTATAATTCAATGCAACATATTCGATAGTAAAGCTTTGTTTATAGCCTATCGTCAATTCGTGAGCAAATGAGATCTGGGCTTTTAAGAGAGAATCTTCACCTCCCGGTACAATTGATCTATTGGCGATCTTTAAATCGGTAATTAGTACAGCCGGAATGTTTTTGTTGCTGGTTAAATTTTTAGGATTAAAATAATTGAAGCCATTAAGGCCGCCAAAATAGATCTCTCCTGTTGCTGTTTTCTTGCCGGAACCTTGTACGAACTCATTATTTTGCGAACCGTTATAATTCGAATAATTTTTAAACCTTTTCGTTTGGGTGTTAAATCTACTTATTCCTTTGTTTGTGCTAACCCATATCAGTCCCTGATCGTCTTCTATTATTTTATGCACGACATTGTTTGCAAGGCCTTCTTTAAGTGAATAAGAGATAAACTTTCCAGAATTTTTATCTAATAGGCACAAACCTGCTCCAATAGTGCCTGCCCAAATATTCCCTTTCTTATCTTCGAGAATCGATAGAATGACATCTGCAGGTAGGGTATTACTCGATTTTCGATAGTACTTATAAACTCGGGTTGTAGGATCAAAGACTGTAATCCCCGCACCATAAGTACCTATCCAAATACGTCCGTAAATATCTTCTTCCAGAGCTCGTACAAAGTTGCTTGAAATACTTTTCTCATCGTTTGCAGTAATATATTTGGTTATTACTTTGTTTTTTTGATCGTAAACATTAGCTCCACCACCGTTAGTACCTATCCATATTTTGCCTTTGCTGTCTTCCATTATAGAGAAAATATCATTGTCATTCAGATCGTAAGGTGTGGTGCCTTTTTTCAGCTGCTTATATCTTTCAGTAGCTGGATTAAATACAAAAATGCCATTTAAATAAGTGCCAATCCATAATTGGTTGCTTTTGCTCATTTCCAATGCAAGTATTGCAAGTCCTGTAGATGAGCTCTTATTTAACGGATCAATCATGATATGACGGAATAAACCTGTTTTATGGTTGAAACGGTTAAGGCCTCCGCCATCAGTACCAATAAACAAATCGCCGCTCTCGTCTTCAGCAAACGATGATACTACAGGGGCGCTCAATCCGTACGGGTCATTACCGTTACTTGTTTTAAGGTTAAAAAATGTTAGATTTTTATCATACTTGTTTAGGCCTCCTTGGTACGTGCCAAGCCAGTAGATACCCTGTTTATCAATTAATATACTGCGTATCGATTTACTAGTTAAGCTATATTTATTCCTGCTATTCGGCTTTATCCGTTGAACCAAACCACTATGAATATCCATAATATTCAATCCGTCTTCTGTGCCTAGCCACAGCCTCCCATTCCCCTCGTCTGCAATTGCATAAATAATATCACTGCTTAATGATTTTGGATCGTCTGTATGTTTGAATGCTTTGAAATTATTCTTATCTGGCAAAAGCAGGTTAAGTCCGCCACCAAGGGTGCCTATCCAAATATTGCCTGCTTGATCTTCGGCAATTGTTTGAATATAATTATCACTTAAGCTGATTGGATTCGCCGGATTATGAACATACGTTATGAATTTATTTGTTTTTCGGTTATATAGATTCAAACCAGCATCAGTGCCTACCCATAAATTATGCTTACTATCCTCAAATACACAGATTACATTTTTGCTGCTTAGTTTGGATGGGTCGCCTGCTCCTCCCATAAAGCGAGTAACGGCTTTTGTTTTTGGGTTTATCCTATTCAGACCACCATAAGTACCCACCCATATCTGCCCTAAGTAATCACTGCTTATCGATGTTACCGCTTTACTGCTTAATTGGTTTTCACCGCCTTCTGCAGGGAGACTGGTAAATGAATTTGTAAGATAGTTGTATATACTTACGGAACCTCCATTTGTGCCAATCCAAATTCTACCCTGCTTATCTTCATCCAGTGCTGTTATTTCATTAGCCTGCAGTGTGTTCTTGTTCCCTGGCTCATTACGATAAACAGTGAAAGTTGTCCCGTCAAACTTATTAAGCCCATCATCGGTCGCCATCCACATCAGTCCATGCCTGTCCTTTAATATGGCATGTATGGTACTGGATGAAAGTCCTTCATTCGGGTAAGTGAAATTGATATTAGTTTGGGCATAACTATACTTTATACACCAAATCAGCAGAAATAATAGGACTGAATTTTTATTAACCTGTGTTTTCTGCCGAATAGGATAAGCTAGCATTTAGGGTATAATTGAAACGGTTTGTTTGTTTATAAAATTAACAATAATTAATTGTGCTGCGAACTGATATCATGAAATGTTAAAATTAATCTGCAGTTAACAAATCGAATGATATAATACGGGTTTTAAACAATTTGTTTACTGTTAGGTATTTATAGTTTATCCGAATTTTTAAATCACTTAAGAGCAGCCTAAAAGCAATGCTAGATGAACATTTATATCCTCTTTTGACACAAATGAAGCGCTGTTGTTGATTTTATTCAACGCATTTTTACATACGCCAATAAGTAAGATTGTTTTTAAATGATTCTTTTCTAAATACTATCTATAGAAGTATAAGCAACAAGCGATGTTCACTTTAAATTAAAAGGAAGGAGGATAATTGTAATGAATAAAAAACTACATAATTAATTAATGACAGTAAGGTATGAAATGCCAGGAGCGTTTCTTAAAGAATTTTATTACCCAAAAAACAAAATTGAACAACCAATCGTTTCTTTTTTTACAAACGCGCCAATTGTAATTAATTATTAAAATATATTCATGTAAATAATATACATGAATGAATGTGTCTCGAAACTGTACAAAAAAAAATGCGTAGGTAAGATTGCAAGAACTAGTCAACTGGGAAATTGCCAACGTTGTCTACAAAGGATAATTAAAACCAATATTACAACAATACAATATACCAATTACGATCAATAAATAAATTATTATGGGAAATTTACGAATAGCCGTATTGTTATTCTTGATTTTGTTCACTATGCGGAGCATAGCACAAACAGGGAGTACAATAATCAGAGGAACAATATCAGATGATGAGGGTATAACTTTGCCGGGCGTCAATGTATCTGTAAAAGATATGAGGGTGAATGCGATATCCAATTCCGATGGTAAATTTACAATTACGGTCCCATCGAATGGGAAAACTTTAATCTTTTCATTCGTTGGGATGGAAAAGCAGGTAGTCAACATTAATGGTAAAACAGTTATTAATGTGACTTTACATTCCTCAACTACAGCACTAACTGATGTTACTGTGGTTGCCATCGGTTATGGAAGCCAAAGCAGAGGAAACTTAGCAGGAGCCATATCCTCAGTCAAGGCGGCAGATATTGCCAATATTCCCCAGGTAAGCGTTGATCAATTACTTCAGGGCAAGGCATCAGGTATTACTATTACACAAAATTCAGGTGGTCCCGGTAGTGCTACATCAGTTCATATTCGTGGTATTACTTCTCTAACTCTTTCTAACGAACCTTTGTATATTATTGATGGTATTCCCGTTTCAGGAGATGCAGGTAATAGGACAACTAGTGGCCGGTCGCAGCAGTTATCTCCCAACAATGGGGAGTCTGGAGTCAGTCCATTATCTTTTTTGAATCCAAGTGATATCGAGTCCATTGATGTTTTAAAAGATGCATCAGCCACCGCCATTTACGGTAGTAGAGGATCTAATGGGGTAATTATTATTACAACCAAAAAAGGAAAAGCTGGTAATTTTCGTGTCGGCTATGACGGGTATTACGGTATCCAGCAGCAGGGTAGGACCTTGCCTATGTTAAACCTGAAACAATATGCAAGTCTGCAAAATGCGCTAGCTGATATTATAGGTATTTCTCGAAGAGGTGAGTTTGCCAACCCTGAGTTTTTAGGTGAAGGTACAAACTGGCAAGACGAAATTTTTAAAACTGCTGCTCAACAAAGCCATCAGATGAGCTTTTCGGGAGCTAAAGACAACACTGACTACTATATTTCTACTGGTATTGTTAATCAAGACGGAACGGTTTTGGGGAATGATTATAAAAGGTACAACGTCCGCACTAACGTAAATTCCCAGCTTAAACCCTGGTTAAAAGTTGGTGGAACGACTTCAGGAAGCTACAGTTTTCAAAACACCTCATTGAGTAATAATACAGGTATTATATATACAGCACTTTTGAGTGCCCCTGATCAGGTTGTTTATAATGCAGATGGAACCTATGCAGGACCTCAAGCTGACCAGATTGGTGGCCAGAATAACCCGGTAGAACAGGCTTTGCGCATTACAAATAATTTAGCTCGTTATAACTTTAACGGTGGGTTATACGCTGATTTAAAGTTGTCAAAAGATCTAACATTACGTTCCGAAGCAAATGGCGATCTTAATTTCAGCGCTGCCAAATTGTTTAGACCAACCTATAACAATGGTCCCCGCTTCGTTAACCTAACCGCGTCTTTGTCGGAATACAGTAGTAATTCAGTTTACTGGACCTGGAAAGAATACCTGACTTACACACATACTTTTGCTGAAAAACATGCTCTTCAAGTTACAGCAGGTCATGAATTAATTAATATCAATTATAAGGACAACTCGGCAGGCATTCAGAATTTCTTAAGCAATGATTTGCAGTCACTAAGCTTAGGTGATGCTAAGACAGCAACCGTAGGTGAATTTATAGGGCCAACAGATGTTTTAGAATCAGCTTTCGCCAGAGGAATCTATACACTTAATAACCGATATAATTTTACTGCAACTTTTAGGGCTGACCGGTCTTCTAAATTTGCACAAGGAAATCAAACGGGTTATTTCCCTTCTTTTGGTGCTTACTGGCGCCTGTCAGAGGAACCTTTCTGGAAAAATATAAAAGGTGTTGCTGATAATGTAAAATTAAGATTGGGTTATGGTCAAACCGGAAATCAAGCTGTTCCGAATTACTTGTATGGATCTGCTTTAAATGCGGTCATTACAGGTCAGGGTACAGGTTTTGGCATTGACAAGATTGCTAATCCTAACTTAACATGGGAGACAGCAATTCAAACTAATGTCGGATTAGACTTTTCGTTATTTAACGGGCGCATCGAATCATCGGTAGATTTCTGGAAGAAAAGCTCTAAAAACTTCCTTTTTCAAGCCGCATTGCCTGCATTTCTTTTAGGACAAACAGCTGAATATTCAGGTACTGGGGTTATTAGCCCACCGTATGTGAATGGGGGCGAACTTAAAGCCAATGGAATTGATCTTTCTATTAATACCAAAAATATTGCAAACACTAATTTTAGGTGGAACACATCTATAGTGGCTAGTCATTATGAAAATGAAGTTGCCTCACTTTACACTGGTGTGCCATTTATCAGTCAAAATGTAACAACCAGTTTCCTTGCTCTTCCGGTTACCCGAACACAAGTAGGAACCTCTGTCGGCGAGTTTTTTGGATATAAAGTAAAAGACATATTCAGGGACGCAGATCAGTTGCGCAATGCCCCAATCCAATTTGGCCGACCTGTACAAACTGGTAGCGGAGGAACGTTTCTGGGCGATGTACAGTATGAGGATATAAATAACGACGGAATAATCGATGCTAACGACCAAACCTTCATTGGTAATCCGAATCCTAAATTCACATATGGAATAACCAATAATTTCTCTTACAAGGCTTTTGATTTATCAGTATTTTTAAATGGGTCTTATGGTGCAAAGATATTTAATGTTTTAAATTACCAAATAGCAGGATTAGGAAGTCTATATCAAAATCAAGTGGCTTATGTGGCAAGCTTCTGGACGCCAACAAATCCTACCTCCAATGTTCCCAGGCCGGTGTCTGGCGACAACCCTAACTTGTTAAACTCTGACCGTTTTATTGAGAGTGGATCTTTTCTACGTATTCAAAACGTAAGCCTCGGATATACACTGCCAGCAGCAATAGCAAAAAAGGCAAAGCTTGAAAGGGTACGCATATACGCAAGTGGTCAAAATCTTTATGTGTTTACACCTTATAAAGGTCTTGATCCAGAGATTGGCTCTGTTAATCAAAATGTATTCCTAACAAATGTCGATTTAGGTAGATTCCCCATACCTAGAACCTTAATATTTGGTATTAATGCATCATTTTAATTTAAAAATTCCAGACATGAAAACATTAAATAAATATTCAACAATAGCGGCAGCGTTTATCTGTTTGATCTCCAGTAGCTGTAAAGACGAGTACTTTGACCGTCCACCAAAAAGCCAGATCACTATAGATAACTTCTATCAAAATGCCGAGCAAGTGAATGCCAGCACACTGTTATTGTATAGTGCACCTTGGTTTGGTTACAGTGGAAAAGGCGGCTGGTCAATATCAGAATTGAGTGGTGGCAATGGAAGAACTTATTCAGCTGATATTATCAACTTTCAAGATTTTTCTGTTTCTTCAACTAATTTTGAAATATCAGCTGTGTGGAACTCATTATATATCGAAGTTGCACAAGCGAATGCTGTTATTAATAACTTACCAATAAAGGTTCCTGCATCGGTAGACAGGGCTGTAGTTAACAATGCATTAGGGGAAGCCCGTTTGTGGCGGGCGCTTGCCTATTTTCATTTAGTCAGAGTTTTTGGTCCAGTTCCCATTATCGAAAATACATTTGATTATGTTGCAGATTATCAAGTGCCCAGGCATAATGTGACTGATATATATACATTTATAGTAAATGACCTGAAATTTGCCGAAGAGAATTGTTACAGTAAAATAAGGTCTGGAAATTCCCCATCAAATGCCAGAGTTTCCAGTGGATCTGCATCAGCTTTGCTAGCTAAAGTTTTCCTGTACATGCAGGATTATCCTAATGCATTGGCTCAGGCAAACAAAGTGATTAATAGCGCAGAGTTTAAGCTGTATGGAATCGACGTAACCGGAAAATCTTTTGCCGATTTATTTTTAACTGCTAATAACAACAATGAAGAATCTGTGGTTGCTTTGCAATGGGCTGGTAATGGTGGTTACGGACGAGGAAATCCGTTCCAGGCTGCAGTAGCTTTCAGTAGCCAGATCACCGGAACAGGAGATGGTTATGGTCAAATGGCGCCAACTTTTGATCTTCAAGACAAATTTGACCCGAATGATTTGAGGAGAAAAGCGACTATAATGCTGCCCGGGGATAAATATCCTGAAATAAATCAATCTTCAGGGGGCTATACATTACCCGCTGATGCCAATTCCCAAGGTACCCACGCACAGGTTAAAAAATATGTGGTAGGTACACCAAGTGATAACGGTGGTACTGGAGGTGCACAGTCTTCAGCCAACAATACTTATTTAATGCGTTACGCTGACCTGTTTTTAATTAAAGCAGAGGCAATTATGGCAGGCGCAAAAACTAGTTCAAACCCCGAAGCTCTTGCAGCAATTAACACCATTAGAAGAAGGGCCGGGCTAGGTAATCTTGCCGTTATAAATAGGACAGGCTTTGTAAATAATCCTAATTACGTGGCCGGCAGTAATCTGAAGGGACAGCATTGGCCAACAATTTACCAGGATGATTTATTGGATGAACGGCGAAGAGAGTTCGCTTTCGAAAATGACTATTTCTATGATTTAATGCGCCTGGATGGTTATAATAAAACGGCTCATCCAATCGCTTTACAGATTATAAAGCAACAGGATAAAGGGACCTCTGATAGTCAAACTCCACCAAATCGTTACGGAAACGGATACTTAACTAATATCAATGATGCGAGTTTTGTGTTCCCAATTCCTGCAACAGAAACTGCAGCCGACCCTAAATTAAATGAGGCTCCTGTTCCATATATTTTTAAATAATTTAATTATAGCATCATGAAATTAAATATAAAAATAATTTATCTGATACTGCCTGTTCTGATCGCCTGTTGGATATCGTCCTGTAAAAAGGATGAAAACGTTAGTAAAGGCGCACCGACAATCGAACGTGTACGTTTATTGAGCAAGACGGATACGATAAGGGACGTAATTCATCCAATAACTTTGGATTCAAATAGTATTTACGATCAAACAAGGCTTAATTCGTTTGACTCCACTGTTGTTTCTGGTAGACTAAATACGCAATATGCTATATTAGGCTCCAACCTGTTAACCACTAAGTTGGTTTCTTTTAACGGTGTTTCTGTATACTTTAATCCCGGCCTGATAACGGATAACAGTATCATTCTAACTTTGCCAGCGACACTTCCATTTGGGCCCACACAATCAAATAAATTAATTATTGAAACACAGTATGGATCTATTGATTTTAATTTTTCGATTCAACAACCTCCCCCAATAATAGCAAGTTTTACTCCATTGGCAGCAGGAGCGGGTGACGTAGTAACCATTACAGGGTCAGTGTTCAATTCAGTAACTGCTGTCAGGTTTGATACCACACCAGCAGAAATTATTGGTACTCCTACAAACCAGCAAATTCAGGTAAGAGTACCAGCTGGTGTTGTTCAGTCGTATATATATGTGACTACTCCTGGCGGTACGACAAGATCTGCCGGATCATTTGGATTCAAATCCTTAGTGTATGATGATGCGTTTACAGCCGGATGGGGATCCTATTTCGGTTACAACAGCACCAGGGATCTTGCAAATACCGAACATCCTAAAAGAGGTAATGTAGCTATTAAAACCACTTTTAGTGATGCCTATGGCGCCTTCCAGGTTGGATATAACGGCGCAACACTTGATGTTAAAAAGGCTGGCCTCACATCCATTAAGTTTTCAGTTTATGGTGGTGCATCTACCACCGGTAAAAGTGTACAGGTAGTAATTAATGGCTCTTATGGCTCTGCTGTTGTTGTGCCGCTTACATCAGGAAGTTATACGGATTATACAATTCCGCTGAAATCCCTTGGTGATCCTGCAACTATATCAGAGATTGTTATTCAGAGTGCCGGTGGAAACGTTCCAAGTACCATCTACATCGATGACATCGGTTTCATTTAAAATAATTCACAAAACGCTGCCATGAGGCAGCGTTTTACTATGTCTCCAAATATACTAGCTCACATAATATGAAAAATCTCTCACTAACAGTACGGTTTTTTGTTGCCGGAATGTTCCTTATTTATTGTTCTTCTTGCCAGAAAGATAATTACGGTGATATAATGGTTCCTGAAACTCCTCTCTTAATTAGTACTGGTAATGTAGATCCGGCGGACAGCGCTGGTAATCTGAAGACTTTAAGTACAGGTGTCTTTGCCAACATGGGGATGGCAGTAACTTTCGGGCCTATGTCAACTAATGCAGCTTACTTAGCAACCGTAAAAACCCACGCCAACAATATTACCTTTGGCAATGAGCTGAAAGAGGGATCTGTTGTAACCAATATTGGAACTTATAACTATACTACCGCTGATGCATTGTATGCCATTTGTGCCACTAATAACCTTCAGGTATTTGGTCATACACTGGTTTGGCATTCGCAACAAAATAGTACTTACTTAAACTCGCTTATCGCTGCACAGGTAGTGGCGCCGGTACTTACTAATGTATTGGCCAACGGAGGTTTTGAAGCCGGCAGCGGTTCTTTATTTACCAATTGGAGCTCTTACAATGGTGGCACTTCTTTTTCTGCAGGTTCAGGGGCAAGTGAAGTTCGTACAGGAAGCCGGTCTCTTAAAGTTATCGTAGCAGCTGACGGTCAGGCGTATTCCGTACAACTAGCCAGTGATCTTTTTGCTACCACAATCGGCACTTCTTACACCATGACTTTTTATATCAAAGCAGCAACAGCAGGTGGTAAAATGAGGATTTCTACAGGTACAACAGCACAATATTCTGCAGACTATACCACTACAACAGGATTTGCTCCTTATACATTTACATTTTCTGCTAAAGATGCACAATCAAGGGTCTTAATCGATATTGGTTCAATTGCGAATACCTATTATGTGGATGATATCACGGTCACCGGTCCGGCGGTTGGCAGCGGAACCATAGAGCAGACAGATGCTCAGAAGGCTACAGCAATTGACAACGAGATGAGAAGGTACATTACAACCACTATGCAGCGCTATGCCGGAAAGATCAAAGCCTGGGATGTTGTAAATGAACCTTTTATGCAAAATGGCGCATTGAGAACAAACACCAATTATACCATTCCATCTGCTAATGCAAACAGTGAATTTTTGTATGCCCAATACATTGGTGGAAAGTACGACCTGAATAACTACGTTTTGAAAGCTTTTCAATATGCAAAGGCCGCAGATGCGACCGCATTAAGGTTTATTAATGATTACAACCTCGAAACTTCTAAAGCAAAAACAGATTCAATGGTAGCCCTGGTTTCCTACATTAATAAACAAGGAGCGTTAATAGATGGGATAGGAACCCAAATGCACATAGCGTTAAATACCTCCCACTCAGGCATCGACTACGCGTTCAAAACATTGGCCTCTACTGGTTTGAAGATAAGAATATCGGAACTTGATGTAATATTAAACTCGTCAAAAGCCGCAAACTATACACCAAGTGTATCAGGTTTGAATTTACAGGCAGACTTATACAAATATGTGATGCAGTCTTACCTTAAAAATGTGCCTGCAGCCCAGCGCTATGGTGTCACAGTTTGGGGAGTATCTGATACTGATAGTTGGTTAAACACATCAGCAAATCCTGACGTACCATTGCTGTTTGACAAAAACTACAAGAAAAAAGTTGCTTTTGCAGGCTTTTTACAAGGTTTGAAATAACGCAATTTAAGAATCGGCAAGATATCAATCAGGGCAGGTAATTTAAAAACGACTTGCCCTTGACGGTTGCATTAGCGCAATCAAATAGTACAATAATATAACACTTGTTCCCTGTGATCTGCGAATTCACTTATTAAGTAATTAAATAGAAGTCAAAAAGCTTATTCATGATAAACCTGAAATACTGTCTATTAATAGTACTACTTATGACCGTTTTTTGCCTAAAAGCGCAAAATTCTTTATGGAATAATAAACAATGTGCGGTAGTATTAACATATGATGATGCTATAAGTATAGACTTGGATAATGTGATACCAGCACTTGACTCCCTGAATCTCAAAGCTACCTTTTATATTATCGGCTCATCGCCGGTTGTAAAATCCAGGATGATAGAATGGCGCAAAGCAGCTGCCAATGGACATGAGCTTGGAAATCACTCTTTATTTCATCCTTGTGATGGTAGCTTACCAGGGAGAGATTTTGTTAATCTTGAAAACGACCTGAGCAAATATTCTTTGATTCGTGCAATTAATGAGATCAAAATTAACAATACCTTACTCACCGCAATAGATGGCCAGGATCTCCGAACCTTTGCCTATCCATGTGGAGACCTTACTGTTGGAGGTAAAAAGTTCTACGATGAGCTTAAGGGCGACTTTGTAGGAGCAAGAGGTGTAAGTGCAGGTTTGCAAACAGCCACACAAGTTAACTTAGACAATATAGATTGTTATTTTATTAACGGTCAATCTGCAGCATATATGATTAATTTGGTTGTACAGGCTCAGCGTTCAAATACCTTGCTTGTTTTTTTGTTTCATGGTGTTGGTGGAGGCCATAATATCAATGTTGATCTAAATGAGCACAGCAAGCTTTTGCACTATCTTAAAAATAACGAAAAAGATATCTGGATTACCACCATGGTAAATGCTGCAAAATACATTAAAAAGGAGCAATTTAACCGATAATTGGTGCCGAATCTTATAATCCAATTCATACAAACTAGTTATGAATCATAAACATTTTAAATTTTATTTTATGCTTAAAACGTCTGCTTTTTTTATTGGATTTAGTATCCTGTTTCTTTTGGTAAATACTTCAACTATAAAGGGTCAGTCCGTACAGCAAACAAAAGGACTTAAAGATTATTACCAGAATTATTTCCCTGTTGGGGTAGCTGTATCGCCACAATCACTTAAGAATGCTGACCAAGTAGCTCTGATATTAAAAAATTTTAATAGTATTACACCTGAGAATGCGATGAAAATGGGTCCGATCCATCCGGAAGAAAACCGATACGATTGGAAAGACGCTGATTCCATAGTTGCCTTCGCACAGTTGCATGGATTAAAAGTAAGAGGTCACAACCTTTGCTGGCATGAGCAGACCCCTGATTGGATGTTTGTGGACAAGGATAAAAAACTGGTTACCAAAGAAGTGCTGCTGCAACGACTTAAGTCACATATTGATTCTGTGGTAGGAAGATATAAGGGGAAGATTTATGCATGGGATGTCGTAAATGAAGCCATTGACGACGATAGTACGAAGTTTTTGCGCAATTCTTTATGGTATCAAATATGCGGTGAGGATTTTATTCTTAAAGCATTTGAATATGCACATGCTGCAGATCCCGATGCAGTTCTTTTTTATAACGATTACAATACCGAACGGCCAGAGAAACGGGAAAGAGTGTTCAAATTGTTAAAGAAACTAATAGACCAAAAGATCCCTGTGCAAGCTGTTGGCCTACAGGCGCATTGGTCTTTATTCGAGCCCACGCAAAAGGAACTTGTAGCTACGATTGAAAGATTTGCCTCATTGGGTTTGAAAGTGCAGGTAACGGAGCTAGATATCTCCGTATATCCCTGGGAGAAAAACAAACGCGATCTGCGAGCTGGTGAATCAGATACGTTTACGGCCGACATGCAACAAAAACAGACGGACCAATATGGCATGGCGTTTAAAGAATTCCGAAAGTATAAAAAAGTGATAAGTGGTATAACTTTCTGGAATATATCTGACCAGTATTCATGGCTTGATGAATACCCTGTAAAGGGCCGAAAAAACTATCCTTTATTATTTGACCAGCAGTTGCAACCAAAAAAAGCCTATTGGGAAGTTGTTAAATTTAAAAATAGTGATACCAAATAAAATGTAAGGACAGCGGGTAGTCTGGCTACCTATATATTAATTGCAATGACGTGTTAATTGCCTTTATATTACCAAGTGTTAATATATTCGTACCCGCTATGCAATTATCCTCTTACATCAATCAGATTTTACCACTATCGGACTTAACGAATACGGCAATAGAAAACGCATTTATTCCCGTTAAATTTAGTAAAACACAGATTCTCATTACTGAAGGTAAAATTTCAAAAGAGATGTTTTTTATTGAAAAAGGATTAGCCCGAATTTATTATTATAATGAGTCTGGCAAAGATATAACCTACAGTTTTTTTACTGAAGGAATGATGCTTACCGTGGCAGAAAGTTTTTTTGGTCAGTTACCTTCCAGGTACAACATTGAAAGCCTGGAAGACTGTGAAATGCGAAAAATTACTTATACTGATTTTGAAATGTTGCTGAAAATCTATCCTGAAACCGAAAAGATTAAAAGTCAGGGTTTATTGGAATTTTTACTTAAAGCTACCGATCGTATCGTAACCCTGCAGTTTCTTTCTGCGCAGGAACGATATGATCTTCTTATGAAAAACTATCCTTCTATTATTCAACGCGCATCATTAGGTCATATAGCTTCTTATCTAGGTATCACTCAGGAGACTTTAAGCAGAATAAGGGCAAAAAAATAATGATACAAGCCTGTGCTCATATTAATTTTTGATCTAGATCAAAAGGTTACAATTTATTAATGGCTAGCTTTGCCCAGCATAAAGTGATACCATTAATAAGTAATGAAATCGAGTACAGTAATATTTCTATTGATTGCCTTTATATACTTTCCTTTTGTTTTGTCCGCTCAAAATAGAGCCGCCCCGTCCCTGGATGAGCTAATTGACAAAGCCTTACTTAAAGACCATGTACTTGCTAACAAAATATTAGATATACAATCTTCTAATCTTGAATTAAAGCAATTAAAGGAAGTATATCTCCCTACGGCAGATATTTCAGGTAAATATGCATTTCTGGCCAACTCTGCTGAGTTGGGAATTCCTGCCTCAAGTTTTTCTCTAAACGGTACAGCAATGAATCTTCCCGAAGTAAACGCTGGTTTTAATAGTCAGGCTAACCTGTTTAAGACTGATTTAACCGTAAGCGCTTTACTGTACACTGGAGGGAAAGTTCCAGCTCTAAAACAAGCATTAACGGAAAAAACCAAAGCTCAGACTGCTTTATTAGAAATTAATCGCCAGCAGATCATAACAGATGTTAGTAAAGCTTACGATCAGTTAGCGCTGTTGAAACAGGTTAAAATTGTATTGGACGAAAGTCAAGATCGCCTCGACATAAATGCTAAAACTGCCGATAAAGCATTAGGTTATGGTCTGATAACCAAATACGAACATCAAAAGATTGAAGTCGCTAAAGCACAGCTGAGCTCCCGAAGATTGGATTATGAAGGAAAGAAAAACCTAATTTTACATCAAATAGAAATGTATACAGGGATAGAGATTGAGCGATTAGCTGCCATAGACAACGAATTACTCTCTTTTAATCTACTTGATGCCGCTCAGTCTGTCCAAAATAGGCCCGAAATGAAAGCATTAAACTTCAGTATCGCAGCCTATGAATATAAAGTTAAAGCAGCCCAAACTTGGTGGATTCCTAAGATTCAGGCCGCTTCCTCTCTAGGTTATCTGAATATTTTCAATACTAAATTAACAGGTAAAGAAGCTCTGCCAATTGTAGGTGTTTTAAAGCTGCGAGCCGACAAGTTTGAAATTGTTCCTAATTTCAACATAGGAGTAGGCTTTAAGTGGGATATCTTTACTGGATTTAAAGGGGAGAGGGATGTACAACATGCCAGGATTGAAGTCAGAAAAGCCGAAAATGAGAAGATAGACGCCGAAGAAAAGCTTAATCTTCTTTTACTGAAAACTCAAACAGACTTTAGTAACGCAGTTGCAGAAATACAAGTAAAGGAAAAGGAAAAACAAATAGCCGGAAATGCATTAGAGCAGGCAGGTAAAGAATTTAAACTGGGATTGATTAAAGCAGCGGATTTAATAGGTGCAGAAACTGATTATCAAAATGCAGCCCTACAAAAACTGCAAGCGGTATTTAACCAACGTCAGGCGGCATTGGAATTACTAAAAGCAACAGGAAGTCTGACGAAAGCCAGTATTCATTAACAACGAAACCCATGGACCTTAGAACTTTGGCAAAGTGTTTAATACCAATTGGTATCAATCCTGGAATTTTTAACTGTTAAGCGTTCTGCGAAAAATGAATGAACAGCTATTGGTACACATAGTATAACATCGGTTATCAAATAAATAAATACTTCTAAAAAGATGAAAACAGTATATAAAATAGTTGTCCTACTCTTCATTGTATCGACCATTTTTAGTTGTACTACTAAAAAGAACAAACCTCTTGAAGGTAAAATCAAAAGAGAGCTCATTGGTTTTGCCCCAAAAGTAACAGGCAGGATTCTTGAAATATACGTTAAAGAAGGCGACCTGGTAAAAAAGGGTGATACCCTTGCCATGCTGGATGTACCCGAAGTTAATGCCAAATTATCGCAGGCCAAAGGCGTTTTAAAAGCCGCAAGCGCACAGCGCGATCTCGCAAAAAATGGAGCGACTGCCAATCAGCTTACTCAGTTAAGAGCCAAACAATCCGGTATAAAAGAACAGTTTAATTTCGCTCAGAAATCTTATGCGCGTGCAAAAGGAATGTTTGCCGACAGCATGATGACCGCACAGGCTTTTGACGAAATTACTGCTAAATATTTAGGTGCGAAAGCGCAGTATGACGCTGTGAATGCAGAAATGAATGAAGCTATTAAGGGCGTGCGGACAGAAAGCCAAACAGCTGCCCAAGGTCAGAAAGATCAGGCACTAGGCGTTGTGCAAGAAGTTGAAGTGGCATATTCCGAAAGATATATTATCGCTACAAATGAGATGCTTTTGGAGACTATTAGTCTCCATGAAGGAGAATTAGCTACCGCTGGATATACCCTTTTTAACGGTTACCAACCCTTGACAACTTATTTCCGCTTTACCATTCCTGAAAGCAAAATTGGCAATTATAAAAGAGGGCAGGCCATTACTATTCATGTCCCGTATGCTAAAACCGATATCACCGGGAAAATTGTCACCATTAAGCAGTTGGCCCGTTACGCAGATATCACTGCAGCCTACCCTGATTACCAAATTGAAGAAGCTATTTACGAATTGAAAATCGTTCCGTCTGACGAGAATAAAGTCGAAAACCTGTTGGTAAATGCGACCATAACGTTAAACTAAAAAGATGAGAAACTTTTTTTATCTGCTCAGAAGAGAGTTTAGGCTCTTTTTTAAAGACACCACGCTGATGTCTGTTTTTCTTCTTGCCCCCATTATTTACGCGGTCATGTTTGGTTATGTATATAAGTCAGGTAAAGTAGAGCATCTCCCTGTTATAGTGGTCGATCTCGACAATACTCCTCTGAGCAACCAGCTAATTGACTTGTTAAATGACAATGAAAAGCTCCATGTGGTGCTCATCAAACACGATAATCTAGGCACTACCGAAGCGATGGTCGAACGTCAAGCCGTTGCCACTGTCGTGATTTCCGATCGTTTTGAGGCCTCTATCTTACAAAAAAACTATCCTGAAATAAATACCTATCTCAATACCACCAATTTACTTACAGCCAATATGGCTTCGCAAGGGTTACAGGCAACAATTGGAACTTTTAGTGCCGGAATTAATATGCAGGGCTTAAAGAAAAAGGGCATGAATGCCGAGCAGGCTTTCACACAATATGAACCCTTCAAAGCGAATTACATCAAGCTTTTTAATGAAACAGGCAACTATTTTACCTTTATGTGGCCGGGAGTACTCGCTGTTGTGCTGCAACAGGTAATCTTGCTTGGCCTGGCAGTAAGCTTTTCACGCGAGTATGAAAATAATACATTTAATTCTGAACTGCTCCGCAATACAGGATCCGCCTTTGTGGCCATGATGGTGAAAATTTTGCCCTTTTGGATTATGTCCATCTTTATCTTATTTACCTATTATATTTTCCATCATATCTTTCATGCGCCCATTCCTAGTCCATTGGGCAAGTTTGTGGTTACAACCGCCTTGTTTATCATAGCAACCTCTTTTCTCGGTGTATTGGTTAGTGCCATTTTCCCTAATTCATTAAAAGCTACCCAGGTTTTGATGTTACTATCCATGCCTGCTTTCATCATTGGAGGGTATACCTGGCCGACAGAATCGATGCCTATGGGCGTGCAATGGTTGGCAAACGCATTGCCTTTAACGCCCTTTCTCAATGCCCACAAGATACTACTCCTCGAAAAGGGCACGCTAAGTAATGTTTCCCCTTCTCTGATCCATCTATGTATCCTGATCCTGATCTATGGAATTATGGCTTTTTCAACCATTCAATTTAAGATATGGCGGGCTAGAAAGAATTTCGCTGAAGGGGTTAATGGCGAGTCTGAATAAGTTAACTAATTATTCGGACAAGTACTATAACCGTAAATGCCTGTCAGTTTTTTAAATCAATTTTCTATCAATAACTTGCTGGATTTCACTCAAAAGCAACCCACTGCCGCCGCCATAATGAAGGACGACGGGAATCTCAAGTCGCAAATCGTGTAATAGCGCTCGTAATCGAACCTCATCTATTCCGGCGCCCAAAAGTATTAGATCATAGCTGTTATTTGACAACTTCTCACCCAGCTCCTCTATCGATAGGGCAATCTCTCCTTCCCAATCCGGATTGTTATTGATCAGGCGCAGAACAGTTTTCATGATCTCAGCATGTTCCCCTGCTGCAATAATTGTTATCTTTTTCATTATAACTTTACCTCCATTGGAACCTCCATGATCAAAAATTCAGTTGCTGACTCCGCTTCCAATAAAGCATCTTCCACATCCCAGATTCCATAACCATCACGGGTATTCAGTACCTGGTCATTCACCTTCAAGTCTCCTTTCAGCACAAAGAAATAGATGCCGTTGCCTTCTTTTTTCAACTTATATAATGCTTTATTGTCTTGATCAAATTTGCCCATGTGGAACCAGGCATCCTGATAGATCCATACCCCATCATCATCTTTATTAGGTGATAATATTTGCTGTAAGCTGTTTTGGTCAGACAGTGTATTCAGTTTAATCTGATCATAGCGTGGAGAAACATCCCTCTGGTTAGGGAAAACCCAGATCTGAAGAAACTTCACGGGCAGATAAGGGTTTTTGTTGTATTCGGCGTGGTAGATTCCCGTTCCCGCACTCATCACTTGGATTTCTCCTGCCTGAATCACCGCTTTATTACCCATGCTGTCTTCATGAAGTAGTTCCCCTTCCAGGGGAATAGAAATAATCTCCATATTATCATGAGGATGATCGCCGAAGCCTTTTCCGCCATCTACCGTGTCGTCATTCAGCACACGAAGGGCGCCAAAATGGATGCGCTTTTCATTATAATATCCACCGAAGCTGAAGGTTTGAAGACTTTTTAGCCAACCGTGATCCGCTGATCCTCTTGTGTCTGCTTTATGCAATACTGATTTTTCCATAACACTATAAAGGTAAGTACCATTGCAGGTTAGCACACTTAATATAGGTTAAGAACTACTTTTTCTTGAGCAAACCGTTCCTCATTTTACTGAAAAATTCAGGGGTTACGCCGATATATGAGGCTACCTGTTTTAAAGGAACGTGTTCAATCAGACTAGGGTATTTAGAACAGAATTGGGTATATCGTTCCTCTGCCGTCAAACTTAAATTGTTTAATACCCGTTCCTGTGAGGCTACAAGTGATTTCTCAATAATAATCCGGAAAAAGCGTTCAAACTTTGGTACTTCCTTATATAGTATTTCCTGATTCACTTTAGAGAGCTTTAAGACTTTTGAATCTTCCAGGGCTTCAATGTTTAAGATTCCGGGTTTTTGCGAAATCCAGCTGTACATGTCTGCAATCCACCAGTTTTTAGGAGCGAAATTCAGTGCATGCTCCGATCCATTTTTATCGTAGGTGTAACCTCTGAGGCATCCTTCGTATACGAAAGTGGAATAACGGCATATTTCACCTTTTCGCAGAATGATTTGTTTTCGGGAAATGTTGGCAGGAATGAGGAGTGAAAGGAATAACTCTTTTTCTTTCTCGTCCAGTTGAATGTAAGTGGAAATGTTTTCTATTATCAGGTCTGATCCGTTCATGATGCATAAAGATAAGAGAATGGATCCATTGTGCTCAACTTCTGGAAAAGTTTCGATTTTGTTATTGCGTGATTTTAATATAAGCCTGATTTTGCAAGCAATTAATACGCAGTTTATTTTGTGTAGAGCGGACGATGTGCGGAGAAGGTGCGTGTAAGGTGGATGTTAGGTGCGCTAATTTTAAGTTCGATCATTTAGGATCTGACATCTCAAATTTAACCTTTTTCCCATTATCCCTATATCAAAGGATGATTATATTTCACTCCCCAATTAATGGCAAGGATTAAAGAATCCATCCAACAGGTTAGTTAAGATAAAGGAATAACCATAAAAACCAAAGATAAATTAAAAAATTTCTTTGATTCATTATGATCTAGTCCTAATCTGCACAAAGCCATTATGGCGCTAAACAGGACATTTATATTCCTTCAAACAGGAACAATACACAATCGTTTCCGTAAATAAATCCTTCAAAAACCTGTTACGATCCCTTTTTTTTTCTCAATTTTACTCGTCCAATAATAGATTGAATTAAACCAAACAGGATATGTCTTCAGAATTTTCAGGCAAAGTAGCAGTGATTACCGGTGGTGGTGGTGTGTTATGCAGTACAATGGCAAAGGCTCTTTCTAGTAAAGGGGCAAAAGTTGCCATCTTAGATTTAAGATTAGAAACAGCAGAACGCGTTGCTGCAGAAATAAGGGAAAACGGTGGTGATGCAATAGGTGTTGCCTGTAATGTGTTGGAAGTGGAAAGCTTAAAAGCAGCACATGAGCAAGTGAATAAGGAACTTGGATCTTGTGATATCCTGATCAATGGTGCCGGTGGTAATCATCCTAAGGGAACAACATCTAAAACACATTTATATGCGGAAGATCTGACTTCAACAGAAGAAGGGTTAAAGACATTTTTCGACCTTGATCCTGAAGGTATCAAGTTTGTGTTCGATTTAAACTTTATAGGAACGCTATTGCCTACTCAAATCTTTGCAAAGGATATGATTGGTAAAACTGGTGCTTCTATCATCAATATATCATCCATGAATGCCTTTACTCCACTAACTAAAATTCCTGCTTATAGTGGTGCTAAAGCAGCTGTTTCCAACTTTACGCAATGGCTGGCTGTTCATTTTTCTAAAGTAGGGATCCGTGTAAATGCATTGGCTCCTGGATTTTTCCTGACAGACCAAAACAGAGCGATGTTAACCAATGCGGATGGTAGTTTAACTGACCGCGGAAATACAATTATCGCACATACACCAATGAGTCGCTTTGGTACACCAGATGACCTTACCGGTACATTATTATGGTTATGTGGTGATGGATCGCAATTTGTAACTGGTGTAGTAATTCCAATTGATGGTGGATTCAGTTCATTTAGTGGAGTTTAATTTTTAAAAGAAGAAGATGTCATTAGAACAAACATGGAGATGGTACGGACCGAATGATCCGGTATCTTTATCCGATATCAGGCAGGCAGGCGCTACGGGAATCGTTACTGCTTTGCACCATATTCCTAACGGCCAGGCATGGTCCCAGGAAGAGATTCAAAAAAGAATAGCGATAGTGGAACAAGCCGGTTTAACCTGGTCTGTTGTAGAAAGTGTACCTGTACATGAGGATATCAAAAAACGTACGGGTGATTACCAGAAGTATATCGCTAACTATAAGGAAACACTGATTAATCTGGGTGCTTGTGGCATCGATACGGTATGTTATAATTTTATGCCGGTACTGGATTGGACACGTACGAATCTGGATTATCCTATGCCTGATGGATCTACTGCTTTGCGTTTTGAAGCAGCAGCATTTGCGGCATTTGAGTTGTATATTTTAAAAAGACCAGGCGCTGAAGCGAATTATACTGAAGAGCAACGGATTAGGGGTAAGGTTTATTTTGAGTCTTTATCTGAGGATGATAAGAAGAAGTTGGTTAATAATATTATTGCCGGACTTCCAGGATCGGAAGAAGGTTATTCGCTAGATGATTTCTTAAAGGTACTTGCCGGATATGATGCAACGGGACCGAAGGAGTTGAAGGCTAACTTATATAGCTTTTTAACTGACATTGTACCTGCTGCGGAACAGGCTGGGGTGCTTTTGTGTATTCACCCTGATGATCCTCCTTTTCCAATATTGGGCTTGCCGCGTGTGGTAAGTACAGAGCAGGATATCAAAGACTTGTATGAAGCAGTAGATAGTCCAAATAATGGCTTGACTTTTTGTACTGGTTCATTCGGTGTTCGGGCAGATAATGATCTTGCCGGTATGGTTGAGCGATTAGGTGACCGGATCCATTTTATTCATTTAAGAAGTACCCGTCGTGATGAAGAAGGGAATTTTAACGAAGCAGATCATTTGGATGGTGATGTAGACATGTATGCGGTGATGAAAGCGCTTGTTGAAGAACAGGATAAACGTAAGGCAGCGGGTCGTACAGATTTAAGGATGCCTTTCAGACCCGATCATGGACACAAGATGCTGGATGACTTAAAGAAGAAAACTAATCCTGGGTATTCTGCAATTGGTCGTTTAAGAGGTCTTGCAGAATTAAGAGGACTTGAATTAGGAATAAGAAGGAGTAAAGGATAAGTTGATAAAGAAGTAAGATAACCAATAGCTAAAGCAGCTGTAGCACGGGTGTCGGACTAAGAAGACGTATCGGGATATAAAAATGTTCTCTAGGAAAGTATTGGCTTCTCTAGGGAACATTTTTATTTAAAGCCAATTGTTGCTAAATCGGGTTTACTGAGTCTCTTAAGAAGATCCATTTTGGATGTTACTTTACCAAGTCAATATGTTTATTATAGTAGGAGGCATAATAGAAAGCAATAGAGTCACACCCTTGAGGGTATGTTAATTCCAATTTATTCAATAAAGCAGATGCTAAAAATAAATGGTTGTGAAAGCAGTTTAAAACTTTAAAGAGAATGGAACCATTTAATAAATACGTTAAAATAGTACTAGCAATGATACTAAATTGCTTAGAAGAGAAGTCTGCATTGAATTATTTTTGATTACAAAATTAACTAATTATGAAAGGACCTTTTAAGTCACACTATGGCATTTTATTTATGTCATGTTTAATGTTTATTTCTATAGCCGGATACAGTCAAAGTGTTACTAAAGTAACGGATAAAAATTTAATAAACACACTTTCTTCCGTTGAAACGTTTAATCTTGAGAAAGGGAAAGACTTATGTGTGGGTATCTTTATGATAACGAATGGATCAGGTAGTGCCAATGTTCCCGAAGCAGATGAAGTGTCAAATAGCTATATAATTTCTGTATCTGATTTTGCTGAGCATCCTATTTCAAAGGTTTTTACAGTTGGCCCATTTTATAATCCAAAGATTACAGCCAAGAATGATTCGGGGGAGAAAATCACTTTTACTTTGGAGCATGGAGGATCCACTAATCGAAAAAGAAACAGCCTTATTATTGATTTAGACAATATCATTTATAAGTAGAATGAGGGACTTACTATTTTATTCTTCATCATCAAAATTGCATATGCATTTCTATCGCTGCTACTGTTTTATTTCCCAAAACTAGTAATGTTAGAACCTGCTATTTCTACAACTTAGATGTAGATACTCTTTCAATGAGCGTTGATTTTAATACTATATTTTTGTTTTCCATAGGGATTTGTGGTTTTTTCAGTGCCTCAAATAGCGCTTTGGCAGCTTCTTTTCCCATATCGAAAGCGGGTTGGGTAATGGTAGTAAGTGCAGGATTGAGTAAAGAGGCTGTTCTAAGATTGGAAAATCCGATGATTTTGATGTCATTGGGGATGTTTATCTTCATTTCCGCACATACTTCATAACATAGGATGGCCAGGAGTTCCACGGAAGCAAAGATCCCATCGGGCCTGTTATCCCCAGAAAAAAGGATTTTAATTTTGGTATGACTTTCTTTGGTGTTGGTACTGCACCTTACAATGTGCTGATCATCGGGAACGAGATTTTTCCGGATTAAGGCATCCTGATAACCTTTCATCCGCTGTTGTTCAATAGAGAGATTGCCTGAAAAGGTTAAGTAGGCAATGCTTTTACAACCTTTACTAATGAGGTGACTGGTTGCCAGATAACCGCTTTCATAATCATTGGTGGTGATTTTAACGGTATCGATGCTGTCGCAGATCCGGTCAAAGAATACAATGGGTATGTTGTTTTCCTGAAGTTCCTGAAGGTGAGTGATGTCTTCAGTTTCAATTGAAAGGGACATTATTACGCCGTCTACGCGTCCATTAAGAAGATGCCGGATAATGGAGGCCTCTTTGGCATGGTTTTCATGAGTAAGATAGATCAGTACATGGTAATCATTTTCTTGAGCAACTTCTTCAATTCCATTGATTGCAAGGGAGAAGTAGTTATTAGCTATTTCGGGTAGAATGATGGCGATCGTCTTGCTGCTGCGCTTCCTGAGGCTTCTTGCAAATGGATTGGGCTGATAGTTTAACTCTTTTGCAAGATTAATGACTTTCCTTTTGGTTTCTATGCTGATATCATGACTATCGCTTAGTGCCCTGGATACCGTAGAGACGGCCAGTTTTAATTCTTTTGCGAGTCGTTTTAAGTTTACATGATCCATATCCCAATACGAAGATAGAAAAATATGATTAGAGTTGAATGGCTGAGGCAGAAGCGAATCAGGAAGCTATGGAAATTTTAGGCATAAAAAAGGTATTACTATCAAACTTTCCAATTTTGATAGTAATACCTTTTTACGGGAGTAAAGCGGCTACAATTAACTTATGTAAACGTCTTTTTAATCAGCAGCATCAGCTAGATTTTACCATCTTCATTGTCTTTCTCGTCGACATGAAGCGTGTCTTTATGCTGTTCAGCATTATAATTAGCCTGAAGTTCTTCCAGTTTCTTTTTTCCATAAGCCAAGCGGGTGATGAATATAAATAGAACGGGAACGAAAAAGATAGCTAGTAGCGTTGCTGCAAGCATTCCTCCAAATACGGTCCAACCGATCGTTGTACGGGCAATAGCACCAGCACCAGATGACAGCATCAATGGTATAATACCTAATATAAAGGCCATGGAGGTCATGATGATCGGTCGAAGCCTCAATTTTACAGCTTCAATAGTGGCTGCAACAACTTCCATTCCCCAATCAACGCGTTCTTTTGCAAACTCTACAATCAGAATCGCGTTTTTAGCGGCAAGACCAATCAGGGTAACCAATCCAATCTGTGCATAAATATTATTATCGATTTTAGGAAGGAATGTCAGCGCTAGTATCGCGCCAAAGAGTCCTAATGGAACGGATAGCAGGATTGAGAAAGGTACGGACCAACTTTCGTAAAGTGCCGCAAGTAAAAGGAATACGAACACAATACATAATCCGAAAATGAGTAGGGTACTGCTTCCAGCTTTACGTTCCTGAGCACTTAAACCAGAGAAGCTGTAAGAATAACCTTGTGGTAGGGTTTGTGCGGCAACTTCCTCAAGGGCATCAAGTGCATCACCACTACTGTATCCTGGTGCTGCACTTCCACTGACTTCAATAGAACGGAATAAATTGTAATGATTGATAATTGTAGCTGTTTGTGCTATTTGGTACTTCACTAATCCACTTAGAGGAACATTATTGCCCGTTGCATTTTTGACGTAGAGCTTGCCTATATCTTCGATATGCTGACGATAAGTGGTATCAGCCTGTGTAACTACCCGGTAATTTCTGCCATAACGGGTAAAGTCATTGATGTAGCTACTACCGAGATAACTGGAAATTGTACTATAAATAGCGCCAACGGATACTCCCATCTTTTTAGCCTGCTCCCGATCAACTGTGAGCTGATAATTAGGAGTATTGGCATTAAATAAAGTATAGGCCATGGCGATCTCCGGACGTTGGCTTACTGCTCCAAGGAATTTATAAGCTGCTGCCTGGAAGTCCTTAAGGTTTCCCGCGGTTTGCTCTTCAATTTGGATACTGAACCCTCCACTGACACCTAAGCCTGGAATTGCAGGAGGAGAAACAGCCAGTATACTTCCTTCTTTGCTGCCGGCAAACATACCTTGAATTTGACCTATAGCTTCAACTACGGTTTTTTCGCGCTCGTCCCAATTCTTCATTTGCACGAAGAACGTTCCTGCATTTGATTTAAATGATCTGTTTAGAATGTTAATTCCCTGGATTGAGGTGATATTTTTTACTTCGGGTACTTCTTTCTTAATTTTTTCTGTAATGGTTTTAACAAACGCATTAGTACGGGCTGCCGATGCTCCTTCAGGAAGAGACAACCCCATTAGAAACACCCCGGCATCTTCGTTAGGGATGAAACCGGAGGATTTACTTCTGAATAATCCCACTGTTCCGATAAAGATACATACCAGAAGGATCAATGCCATAGGAGTTTTACGAATGGCCCATTGAACGCCATTGGAATACTTGCCTGTAATGTGCTGAAACCACTTATTGAATCTATAGAAGAATTTATTAAGTCCCCTTGACTCTTTATTCAGGTTCATCGGTACTAAAAGTAGAGAGCACAATGCAGGGGTAAGCGATAATGCGATAAAAGCAGATATAATTACAGATACTGCGATGGTAATGGAAAACTGCTGATAGAGCTGACCAACCATTCCAGGAATGAATCCAACGGGTATAAATACGGCAGCGAGGATAAGTGCAATGGCAATTACCGGAGCTGTGATATCTTTCATCGCCCTGGATGTTGCTTCTTTGGCCGAGAGCTTTTCATGATCGATATAATGCTGGACAGCCTCTACCACCACAATGGCATCATCGACCACTATACCAATAGCCAGTACGAAGGCCAGCATGGTCAGTGTATTAATGGAAAAGCCAAGTAAGGTAAAGAAAATGAATGTACCGATAATTGATACCGGAATTGCCAGTACTGGTATTAAAGTCGCTCTCCAACTTTGAAGGAAAAGGAATACTACAAGTGTAACCAATACAAGCGCTTCAATCAGGGTATGAATTACAGCCTCAATGGATACGTTAATAACGGAAACCGTTTCGTAACCGATGGTATAATCCATATCACTTGGAAACGATTTTTTTAGTTCTTCCAGCGTTTTATTAATCCCTTCAGCTGTTTGAACTGCATTTCCTCCGGGCATTTGATTAATAGCCAGCATGGATGCTGCCTTGCCATTAACTTTAGCGTTGATTGCGTAAGAAAATTCTCCAAGTTCAACGCGAGCTACATCTTTCAGATAGACAATTGATCCGTCTGTACCCGTTTTAACGATGATATTTTCAAACTGTTCTTCTGTTTCCAGATCTCCATCAAGGATTACCGAAAACTCAAATGCCTGAGAAGATTGTTGGGGGGCACCGCCTACACTTCCTCCTGGAACCCGTACATTTTGTTCCTGAATAGCGGTGGATACATCTGCCGGAGTTAAATTTAGCTGAGCCATCTTCCCGGCATCCAGCCAAATACGCATACTAAAGGGTTGCCCAAAAGATTGGACATCACCAACACCAGGTACTCGAAGGATGGCATCGCGTAAATATAAGTTCACGTAATTGGACATGAATTTTACGTCGTGAGTGCCCTTAGGAGAATATAGTCCTAATACCATCAGGATATCTGTATTGGCTTTCCTTGTTGTTACTCCAAGGCGTCTTACTGCTTCTGGAAGAGCAGGTTCTGCAATTCCTACCCGGTTTTGTACATCCAGTGTGGCGATGTCTATGTCTGTACCTACATCAAATGTGACGGTAATAGCAGAACGTCCGTCAGATGTACTGTTGGACGAAATGTAAGACATTCCTGGTGTACCGTTGATTTGACTTTCAATGGGTGTGGTAACCGTTTTTTCAACCGTTTCAGCATCTGCTCCTGTATATGTGCTACTTACTGTCACCGTTGGAGGGGCAATATTAGGGTATTGACTGATAGGCAGGGTGGTTAAAACAATAACACCAATCAGCACAATCAGAATTGAGATGACGATAGCGGTGACGGGTCGTCGTATAAATACTTCTGAGATCATATAGATTTTATCTACTTCGTAATAACATTATTTCTTTGCAACGGTAGCTGCTTGTGCCGGAGCTCCGGTTTGCACTTTGGCTCCTTCTTTGAGGTTTTGTGTGCCTTCACTGACGATGACTTCTCCTGCTTTCAGTCCTTCCTGAATCACAATTTTATCGGCTACTTTAATACCAAGTTTAACCTGACGTTGAGCTACCTTATTGCTATCGCCTACGACATATACAGTGAATTCGCCTAGTTGCTCGCTTACCGCTTGGTAAGGGATCGTAATTTGTTCACCAGATTGTTTGTTTGGAACCTCAACGGTGCAGTTCATACCAGCAATAAGTTTTCCTTTATTATTGGGGAAACTGGCGCGAACACGTATTGTACCGGTTTGTGCATCTACGGCACGATCTACTGCAAGTACTTTTCCGCTGGATGAGTATTTCGTTTTATCGGACAAAATAATGTCGAAGCCTGCCTCTTTTGCTTGTTGTAATCCGGTAAAATAAGAGATGTCACTTTCGCTGATATTGATGTCAACTCCAATTGGATCGGGAGCAGAAAGTGTATTGATCAGGGTAGAACCAGCAGTAACCAATGTTCCTCTTCTGATCATAGTGATTCCGATTTTTCCTGATAAGGGTGCAATTATAGTTGAGCGGCGAAGATCGGTAGCGGCGTTGGCCAAAGTAGCCTGTGCTGCTGAAACTTGTGCTTGTGCGGTTTGTAAATCAGCCTGTGCATAATCTACACGCTGTTTTGCGATGGCATCCTGAGCGGCAAGTCTGGTATACCTTTCTGAGTCTTTCTGGGATTTAGTCAGGTTCGCTTTTGTAATTTGAAGTTGTGCATTAGCCTGGTTATATACGGCCTGGTAACGGCTACGATCTATTTCATATAGCTTTTGTCCTTTTGAAACCGTTTGGCCATCTTTTACATAGATAGCGGTAATGTAGCCGTTTACTTCGGCCCTAAGTTCTACTTCGTTTAATGCAACAATAGTTCCCGGGTAAGAGTCAATACCGTTAACTTGTTCTTTTTGAACGGTATAAGTGGTGACAGTGACAGCAGGTGGTGCTGCCTGTGCTTGTTGCTTGCTTTGGTCTGATCCTCCACAGGCCGTAAATAAAACGGTACTAATTAGTAAAGAAGCAAGTGTTAATTTGTTATACATGATGGGTTATTGTTGAAAGGTAATGGTTCCTAAAGCCTGTTGTACGTCGAGTTTACTGGATAGTAAACTATATAATGCATTGAGATAATTAATTTGAGTGGTGCGCAGATCGGTTTCTGCTGTCATCAGTTCCAGATATGATTTAATTCCTTCATCATATTGAACCTTAATGGTATTATACACTTCCTGGGAAAGGGTAACATTTTGACGGGATGTTTTCCAATCATTTAGATTTGCTTTGTAGGAGGCCATGGCCGCTTCAGTCTGACTATAGATTTCATTTTTTGCTTGTACAAGATCCAAATCTGCTCTTCTTTCCTGTAATTGTGCTTTTCGGATTTCCTGAGTACGTCTGGTTCCTTGAAAAATAGGGATACTCAGCGTTAGTCCACCAACTGAGCTCGGATAATTGGTGTCGTAAAGATTTCGAACTTTATCATTTAGATAGTTTTCACCGTAATTAATAAAGCCGGAAAGAGTAGGAAGATAAGCTAGTTTATTATAACTCGTATTGATCCTTTGCAGTTCTCGTTGTGTAGTCAACTGTCTGTATTCAACTCTATTCTGGTAATTAATTTGTTGTGTGGTATCCAGCAATACTTCATTTTCCATATTAGTGTTATTCGCGTTAATACTAAAATTTGCTGTTCCGGGATATCCGATAAGTTGCTTTAGATAAGCGTACTTATATTTTAATAGTTCGGAGATTCTTTTTTTATCAGCCTGGGAATTACTTAAACTGATTTGAGCACGTTTATAATCTGTTTTATCAACAAGGCCTCCTTCATACTGGGCATAAGCATCCTTTAACTGTTTTTGAAGACGGGTTATATTTTCATCAGTGATGTTCAATTGTTCTCTACTGGTCAATATGTCATAAAATGCTTTACTAACATCGACAACTGTAAATATTTTATTGTTCTCGGTAGTTTGCTTAAACTGCTGTCTAAAGTACTTGGCTGTCTTAGAAGCTTGAATTAATCCAGCGTTTAATATGTTCTGATTAGCCTGTACTGATATTAAGGAAGTGTTTTTAGTTCCTATAGTGACATTTGTGGGTACTCCATCTACTGGAAATACGGAAACTTGTTGTTTAAAGTTATGGTTAAAATTAGCGTTCCCATTTATTTGGGGTAACCAGCCGGAAAGGGCAGATTTGATATCACGTTCGCCAATTTCTTCATCTATAAGTGCTTGTTTAATAGCAGGTTGATTTTTTAACGCATATTCAATACACTGATCCAAAGTAGCGTTATTGATTGTAGAATCTCCTGCAAGTGTTTGTCCGGTTAATTTCCCTGGTATAATAAAGGGTATAGCTAATACTAATGGGAGGATTAGGTTGTTAATTTTCATATGATTGGGTGAGTGGTAATTGTGGATTGCTGCATTTTTATACCATCCCAGATAATTAGGGCTGTTTCTTGAAGTCTTTCTTTTGTGAAATCGTAATGACCCAACAAATGGTATTTTGCCGTAGCAACAATGCTTCCATGAATAACAGGCATAAGAAGCTGGTAATCCATTTTACGGATTTGTCCGGAATCGATCCCCTTTTGGAAAAAAGGAACAATTCGGGTTAAAAAGACTTTGCTTTCTATTTCCGGATTTGAGATTCTGTAGGGTGATGTATTATATTGCTCAAGAAAGTAGAGCGCATTTTCATGTGCAATAAAATACGCGCATTGATCTACCCAGTATTGAATGAATAATTCTTTATAGGAAAGGAGGTTATCGTCTGAAGGTATTGCGTCGGCAAGACCGTCTTTGACGTAAATGTAGAGTGCTTTAATCAGAGCATCCTTACTTTCAAAGTAATGGTAAATAGTGCCGGCGGCTACATTTGCGTTTTTGGCAATCATGCTCATCGGTGTGCCATGGAAGCCATGCTCTTTGATTAAGCACAATGTGCTATCAAAAATTGCTGTCTTTTTACAGGTGATGCTGTTTAACTGAACGTTCATTCGGTTGCAAATATAGGATTCAGATTAAAAGAAATAGCTTTTGCGTAGATAATGACATTTGGATGAGATGGCCTCTATATTTAAAAATTCATTAACATAATGCATTGGTTGGTAAAAATTTCATTATTTGAGATGGCTAAAATGTTCTTTATGCCAAATATCAGGTAGATAAATGATCTTGATCAGTTTACGTATGTGGAATGAAAAGTACCTTTGATGCATCAAACCAGAAGTCATGGCTAACGAAAAAATATCAAGAGTGAGCACATCTATATTTACCTGCCACTGCTGTAACTCTCCATTAAATTACGTACAAATATTAAATGATGAGTTAAGAATTCAAGAAGATTTCTTTGAATGTCAGAATTGTGGCACCCGTATAGATAGCTTAATGACAGAAGACGAAGATGTACCTGCTTTCTTTGATTAAAAATAGTCTATTGAAGTTGAGACTATATCGTGAATCATAATCGCCTTTGGGCAAACAGATTTAACTAGTATTTAACAGTAATAGAAAGGTAATTGTTGGCAATTTTCTAATGGAGAGTTGCCATTTTTTATGAGAAAAGATTGATTTAAATATATGGCTTTGCTGGGAGAAAATTTAAGGATGATCCTGGCCATTAATCTTATGTTTTAATAAAAATATCCAGTATATTTTGATCAAAAGTATACTAATGAAGAAATATTTCATTAAGTTTCGTCCTTTTACAATTATTATGGTCACTTTTTTTGAAGCTTCACTTGAGCAATTATCCATTCATCGTATTGGAAACAAGATGCAGGATGAATTTTATGTTCTATCTGAAGAACCTCTAAAAATAGAGGATGAGTTTTTAAGTAAACTCCTTCTCCAGTATTTTCTAAAACCTTTTGAAAAAATAAACGAAGTTTATCGGTTGATCCATTCAAGCGATAATCTGGATTTAAATGAGATATTTCATTTTTGTACTTCTATTTTTGATGATGCAGGATGCTTTCATGAAAATAGTGAATTAATGGCGAAGTATCTGTATGACGTCTCCAGCCATCCTAAGATAAAATCAGGCGAACTTTATGTTGTATTGTTTAAAAATGTTCAAATTGAAGGCGAGCTTTTGGATGCCATCGGGATATTTAAATCAGAGACAAAGGATACTTATCTAAAAGTATTGCCTGTTCAAAGTGGGTTTGAGATGGAATATGAAGAAAGTGGAATTGATATCAATAAGCTGGACAAGGGAGCTCTGATTTTTAAGACAGAAAAGGAACTGGGCTACAAGGTGATGGTGGCAGATCATACGAACCGAAGTTCAGAAGCGGTATATTGGAAGGATGATTTTTTGAAATTAGGGATTCGTAATGATAGTTATAATCAAACTTTCAACACGTTGGGTGTTTATAAAAGTTTTATCACATCAGCGGTAGAAGCAGAGTTTGAAGTGACAAAGGCTGACAAAATTGACCTTTTAAATAAATCAATGAAGTATTTCAAAGACAAGGACAGTTTTGATATTGATGAATTTTCTAAGGAGGTGATAGGTAATACGACTGCAATTGCTTCATTTAAGACGTTCAAAAGCAATTACGAACAAGAATTTAATACAGAGATTAGTGATTCTTTTGATATTTCAGCAGCGGCTGTTAAAAGCCAGACCAAAAACTATAAGAGTGTTTTAAAGTTAGATAAGAATTTTCATATATATATTCATGGAAACAGGGAATTTATTGAAAAGGGTTTTGATGATGGAAAGTCTATGAATTATTATAAGGTTTATTTTAAAGAAGAAGAATAGCAGATTTTGATCACATTATCGGTTTAATTTAGTATGATATGTTAGAAAAAACTTTTCGAGTACTTGTGTTTTGTACCTTGTTGATATCGTTTGGCTGTTCTTCATCACCCCAAGTGCAAGACCTTTACGGAGAATGGAAGTATATTAAAGTTGAAAATCCTAATCAAAATCCTTCGAATACGACTTCAGAGGAAGAGCTTTCTGCAAATGATCCTTCTATATCCTTTACTTCAAAAGGGGATATGGTGATGATTTGGGGCGGTAAACAGCTTTCTCATGGCACTTTTAAACTCGAGTATCCTACGATAAGTTATCAGGAAAGTATGGCAGACGGGAGAATAAGAAGTATTCGGTTTTTGATTAAAAGATTTAATCAGGATATTTTGGTATTTGAAACTATGGAGGCAGATGCTGTACGTGTAACTGCTCGAAAAATGATTGCAAAATAGCTACATTTGCGAATATATAAGTTATGATCTCGATTAGATACCTGATTCTTCTCTCAGTTCTATTCTTTGTAAATAGTATTACACTGCAAGCTCAGGTAGATTCTGCGGATCTGGAAAGGTATTCTTTACAAGATTCATCTGGATTATCTGATTCAGTCAATTCATTAAACATAAATTCTTTCCGGGCACCGGACCCTAATAGAGTAAATCTTTTCAAGGATAGCCTTATCGCTGTTCATACTGTAAAAAATCTAGATTTTGTTGGCTGGGCAAAAAAGTTTATTAAAAATGAGCAGCAATATAATAAAGGAGCTCAAAGAAAAAAAGGTGAACTATGGGTTATCGCATTTGTATTTGTGGCTCTTATTCTGTTCGCTATTTTGAGAAACATGTTTTTTAATGAACTATCAGCCATCATAAATGCTTTTTTTAGTAATCGGGTTTTAGGTCAGATAAATAAGGAGGAGAAATTTTTCAATTCATGGCCTTTTGTGTTTCTCTATTTACTGTTTGGTTTTACTATTGGTATGTTTTTATATCAATGTGGGAAATATTTTCAACTCTCCTATTCATACAGTGGTTTCCAATGGTTCTTAAGACTTTCCATGATTGTAATTGGGTTGTTTACATTAAAAATCATATTACTACGACTGCTTGGGTTTCTGTTTGACTCGGTAAAGTTAGTTAAGGAATATATTTCAATACTTTTCTTAAGCTATTTTAGTGCGGCATTATTGTTTCTGCCAATTGTTGTTGCATTTAGTTTAACTCCTACACGTTTTGCGCCGTATTATATCTATTTGTCGTTAGCTTTAATTCTATTTATTGCTTTTTTTCAGTTCACCCGGGCTATTTCAAATATTTTAACAAGTTACAAGTTCCCTAAATTATATTTAATTCTGTATCTTTGTGCCCTCGAAATCTGCCCAATATTAGTGTTAATTAAAGCTCTCAGGTTCTAAAATAAAGATGCAGTTATCAGACTCAAGAAGAAAGAAAGTTAAGAATATTTTGGTGACTTTACCAAAACCGGAAACAGAAAAATCGCCTTATTATGAACTTGCGAAAAAGTATAACGTAAAAGTGGATTTTCGTTCATTTATACACGTGGATGCAGTTTCAGCAAAGGATTTTCGAAAAGAAAAGATCAATTTAGCTGACTTCAGCTCTGTCGTTTTTACCAGTAGAAATGCAGCGGATCATTTTTTCAGAATTTGTGAAGAGATGAGATATGACGTACCCTCCGAAACGAAATATTTTTGTCTTTCAGAGAACATCGCGTTGTATTTACAAAAGTATATACAGTACAGAAAGCGTAAAATCTTTTTTGGTAAGCAAACTGCAGCAGATCTTGCAGAGGTTTTAAAAAAGAATGCGTCAGAGAAATTTTTGTACCCTTGTTCTGATATGGCGGCTGAAGAGATGTTGAAATTTATGCAGGATAATGGGTACGACATAACCCCTGCCGTATTATTTCGCACTGTTTGCAGCGATCTTTCTGATTTAGCTGATGTATTTTATGATGTCATTGCCTTTTTTAGCCCATCAAGTATTCAGTCGTTGTACAAAAATTTCCCAACTTTCGTACAAAATGATACGCGTATTGCAGCCTTCGGCGTGAGTACACAGAAAGCAATTCATGAAAGGGATTTGATTCTGGATATACCAGCCCCTACACCTGCAGCCCCTAGTATGACTATGGCCATTGAACAATACCTGAAAATAGTCAATAAATAGAGGTTTTTATGCTTAAAGTAATCTCCTTTAAGTATTAATTGAGAATTTATGAGAAAATTGTTACACAGTTGGCCTCAATTAGTAAAGGTTTTAATATCTTAGTCTAATATTTAAAGTGTATCATTTACAAATGAAAAAAGTTTCCATTGTTGCTTTTTTCCTCATCACAGTTATTTTCGCAAGTTGCGGTAAAGGTGGAGCAGGAGGAGAATTAATAGGAGTAAAGAGCAAGAAAGTGAGTACAAATCAAATCCCATATGGAATGGTTTATGTGCCAGCTGGTACTTTTATTATGGGTCAAACAGATCAGGATATAACATTTTCTCAAGTTGCTCAAAATAAGCAAGTCACTGTTCAGGCATTTTACATGGATGAAACTGAAATTACAAACAGTGAATACCATCAATTTGTAAACTGGGTTAGAGATTCTATTGCTATAACTGATTATTTACAGGACCCTCAATTTTTTATTCAGGCGAACAAACCAGCAGAGAATGCTTCGGCCCGAAAAAATATAGATTGGCGAAAAGTTGGAGATGGATCTTCAATTTGGGGTAACAAAAAGAATACAGCAAACGTAAACAAACTTCAGGGAATGTATTACCAGGGAGAAGATAGAATATTCGATCAGAATGAGATTGACGTGCGTTTGTTGAAATATAATTTTGCCATGATGAATTTGCAAGATGCCGCAAATAATCGTGGTGATCGAACAAAGAAGAGATCAGATTTTATTTTTAGAGACACTGTCGCTATTTATCCAGATACTCTTAGTTGGTTAGCTGACTTTGCTTATGCGCAAAATGATCCCTTAACAGAGGGCTATTTTACACATCCTTCATATGCTAATTATCCAGTAGTAGGAGTGACCTGGAGACAGGCCAGGGCTTTTACGGTTTGGAGGACTCGATTATATGGAAACTCAGAAAATGGGAAAAGAGGTCCTCGTCTTCCTTATGGTTTACCTTCAGAAGCAGAATTTGAGTATGCCGCTCGTGGTGGACGGATTGGAACTGATTATCCATGGGGCGGACCCTACATACGTAATGCAAAGGGGTGTTTGATGGCTAACTTTAAGCCAGGGCGAGGAAACTATAATGATGATGGTGGGGCAACTACTGTAAATGTAAAATCTTATTTCCCTAATGATTACGGTCTTTATAATATGGCAGGTAATGTAGCAGAATGGACATCGTCTGCTTATGATGAGTCGGCTTCTACATTTGTTCATGATTTGAATCCGGTTTTTAGTTACGAAGCAAAAGCCAATGATCCGGAGGTAATGAAGCGAAAGGTAGTAAGAGGAGGTTCATGGAAAGATATAGGTTATTTCCTGCAAAATTCAACGCGAACTTATGAGTATCAGGACACATCAAAATCATTTATAGGGTTTCGATGTGTAACTCGTTTCCCAGGAAGGGATATTAGAGACAAAAGTTCTATTTAGAAATTCAAAATAATTCAAAACAATAAAATGGCTGATAAAAAAAGTGCAGGTGCAGAGGCTTTTCTACATAAAGCAATTTCATGGGGAGCAAGTGTGGTGATTTTAGGCGCATTGTTTAAAATATTGCATCTTGGAGGAATTTGGGGTAATTATATGATTGGAATAGGACTGGGAGTTGAGGCATTTTTGTTTTTCATCACAGGGTTTGTTCCACCAGCAAAAGATCTTGAATGGTCTAAAGTATATCCTGAACTGGCGGATGATTCTTTAGGAGAATTGCCCGTTAAATCGGGAAGGTCTGCTGCTCAAGCTCCATCGGCTGCTGTTGCTTTAGATGAAATGTTAGCAAACGCGAAAATTAGTCCTGAACTTATTGAAAGCTTAGGCACTGGGTTAAAAACTTTTGGCGACAAAGTAGCATCCATATCAAATGTAGCGGATGCTTCGTTGACTGCTAAAGAATTCACTGATAAGGTAAAAGGAGCATCTATTGGATTTGACAGGTTGAATGAAACATTTGCAAGAGCAACCGAAAATTTGAGAGAGATGGGGGATTCTAATTCTGATACAAAATCTTATCATGATCAGGTTAATAATTTGGCAAAAAATTTATCAGCTCTAAACACGGTATATGAGCTTGAATTGCAAGATTCAAGTGCTCATTTGAAGTCGATGAATAAATTCTACCAGAATGTTTCTGTTACTATGCAGAACTTTAATGAATCATTGGAGGACTCAAAGAAATTTAAAGATGAAGTTGGCCATCTGGCTAAAAATCTAGCATCTCTAAATGCTATTTATGGTAATATGCTTTCAGCAATGAACCAGCCAAGAGTTTAATCAGTTCAGATTTATTAATTATTTCAATATTAAATAATGGCAGGAGGAAAAGAAACGACGAGACAGAAGATGATCAATATCATGTATTTGGTATTGCTAGCTATGCTCGCGTTGAATGTGTCGGATAGTATTCTTAATGCATTTAAAAATATTAATGACAGTTTGGAAACATCTCGTTCAAATGTCAATACAAGTGTAGAGCAACTCTTTGCGGCATTTGAAGCTACAAAGCTTCAAAAAGAACCAGAAAGAGCCCGACCAATATATGAGAAAGCTAAAAAAGCACAATCAGTGGCTGAAGAGCTTAATTCTTACATTGAACAACTGAAAAAAGAATTTATAACAGCGGGTCAAGGTTACAATCCTGAAACTGGAGATTTGGTTCAACGTGATAACATGGATATTGCTCCTGGAATTATGATTAATAAGAGGAAGGGTAAAATGTTAAAAGAGAAAATTAACGAAACCCGGGAAAAGCTTATGGCTTTAGTTGATCCTAAGGAACGTGCAGGTTTATCTATGTCTCTGCAAGCAAATGATCCGGGTAAAGGCAGAACTAAATGGGAGGATGCGAATTTTGGAGAAGGTACACCGCTTACTGCAGCAATGACCATATTAACTAAAATACAGACGGATGCAAAGAATACAGAAGCCGATGTTATAAAAAGGATTTTAGGAAAAATGGATGTGGCAGTTGTAAATCTAGATAAATTTGCGGCAGTCGTTGTGGCTCCAACATCTTATTTAATTCAAGGACAACCTTATACTGCTGAAGTATTTTTGACAGCTTATGATTCAAGGACTATTCCTGCAATAAGTGTAGGAGGCTCAAACCTTACATTGCGAGATGGAAAGGGCCTATATTCTGTATCAACTACACGTGAAGGAATATTTTCATGGTCGGGGATTATCAAAGTAAAACAAACTGATGGCAAAATAAAGGAATACCGTACCCCTGAACAAAAATATCAGGTTGCTCGTCCTTCTGCTGTTGTCTCTCCTGATAAAATGAATGTTTTTTATATAGGAGTATCTAATCCGGTTTCTGTGTCTGCTCCAGGAATACCTAAAGAGAAGTTACGGGTGAGTATGAATGGTGGTTCTATAAGTGGCTCTCAAGGAAAATATACAGTTAACGTTAGTTCTCCAGGTACTGCTAAGGTTTCTGTTTCGGCGGAAATAGCTCCAGGCAGAGTTCAGACAATTGGAAGTACTGAATTTCGTGTTAAACGGATACCTGATCCGGTAGCAAAATTTGCAGGTAAAACAGGTGGCGTAATGAGTTCAGTTGCAATAAAATCGCAGGGGAAAGTATTTGCTACATTAGAAAACTTTGACTTTGACGCTAAGTTTAATGTGACCAGATTTACTTTAATTATTGCTAAGCCAAGAGCTGATGCAGTGGTATTAAGTGTTTCAGGTAATAGCCTAAGTGGTCCTATGCGTTCTGCTTTAGCTGGTATAGGTCCGGGTTCAAGGGTTATATTTGACAATATTGTTGCAGTGGGTCCGGATGGGTCTCAAAGAGCTTTAAATTCTATTGCATTAACTGCTAATTAATCAGAAAATGAAAAGATACTACTTGTTCGTTTTTTTTAGTTTGTTTGTGGCATTGGCAAGTGCACAAAAGCCTAATCAGAACAATTCAATAAAGCCTATCTCTGAAGAACCTGAAACGGAACGACCTGTAGATGGCTATTATAAGCGTAGCAATATAGAGAATGCTAAAGTAACACCCTATGCAAATTTGAGGGATGCAGATGTTATGTTTTCTAAGCGTGTATGGCGCGAAATAGACACCAGGGAAAGAATGAATCATGTGTATGCCTCGCCAAAGTCACGTTTAATTGATGTGATTATGGACGCTGTAATGGCCGGAGAGCTTAATGCTTATGATGCTGTAAGCACGAAATCGGATCCTAATGGTGATGCCTTCGGTACGCTTTTACCTGCTAGTAATGTAATGGCTAAATTTGCTGATAGTGTAGTGATTCCAGATTTTAATGACAATGGAGAGCAAATTGGGTCGCATATAGCAAGCGGAGAATTCAATCCGGATAGTGTAACTCGATTTCAAATTAAAGAGGACTGGATCTTTGATAAACAAAGGTCCGTTTTTGAGCCCCGTATAATTGGTATCGCACCAATGGTTAAAATTAAAGCAGCAGGTCAGGACCTAGGCGAACAACCCGCATTTTGGATTTATTTTCCAGAAGCAAGACATATTTTTGCAACTAAAGCTGTTTCAACAAAAAATAATGACGCTACAGGATTGAGTTATGATGATATCTTTATGAAGCGATTGTTTTCAAGTTATATCGTTAAAGAATCTAATCCGGATGATCTAAGGTTTAAAGATTACACCATGGGTATTGATCGCCTTTATGAGTCAGAGCGAGTCAAAAAAGCGCTAATGGATTATGAGCATGATTTGTGGTCTTACTAATTACCAGGTTCTTTTGTTGATAAATCAACGCTGCCATAATCAAAATAAGAAAGCAGCGATTCTGTTTGTTTTAAATTAAGAACGGTTAGAAGTTCTGATTTCGTTGCTTCCCGGATTTTCACAACTGATTTAAAGCGTATTAAAAGCTTTTCTGCCGTTGTTTTTCCTATTCCTGGGATATCATAAAGCTCCGTTACAAGTGTACCTTTATTTCTTTTTAACCTATGAAAGGTTATTCCAAAGCGATGAGCCTCATCTCTAAGTTGTTGTATAATCTTAAGTGATTCTGATTTTTTATCCAGGTATAATGGATATTGGTCGCCAGGGAAAAATAGCTCTTCCAACCTTTTAGCGATTCCAATAACAGTCAATTGTTTATCAATACCTAATAATTTTAGACTTTTAATAGCAGCTGACAGCTGACCTTTTCCACCGTCTATAACTACTAGTTGAGGCAAGGGAGTTTCTTCTTCTAACATTCTTTTGTAGCGTCGGTATACCGCTTCTTCCATCGTGGCAAAATCATTTGGGCCTTCTACAGTTTTAACGTTAAAGTGGCGATAATCTTTTTTGGAAGGTCTTGCGTCTTTAAATACTACAATAGCTGAAACGGGGTACTTGCCCTGGAAATTTGAGTTATCAAAGCACTCTATGTGTCGGGGCAACTGATTCAACCTTAAATCCTTCATCATTTGCGTGAGTAGTCGATCTGTTCGAACTTCAGGATTGAGTTTTTCGTACTGTTCCATCTTATCCCGTCTAAAGAAAATTACGTTCTTTTGAGAAAGCTCCAGCAACTTTTTCTTTTCTCCCAGTTTAGGCACGGTAAACTTAAGCAAAGGGTCTTCCAATTCGAGTTCAAACGGCACAATTATTTCTTTTGAACTGCTGTTAAAGCGACTTCTAAACTCTGTAATCGCGATACTTAGAAGTTCCTCATCTGTCTCTTCTAATCGTTTCTTTAGCTCTAGTGTCTGTGTTTGAATCACAGATCCATTCATTACTTTCAAAAAGTTAACAAACGCAAGTTTTTCGTCTGAAGCGATGCTAAAAACATCTACATCGGAAATAGAAGAATTTACTATAGTCGATTTGCTCTGATATTTCTCAAGCAAATCATACTGCATTTTTAATTTGTGAGCAAGTTCAAAGTTCAGTTCTGATGATGCATTCTCCAGTTGCGATTTAACACTTCTAACTACCTGTCCTGTTTTGCCATTCAAAATATCATAAATGTTGCTTATATTATGATTGTAATCTTCTTCTGACTGGTATGCCTGACAGGGCCCTTTGCAGTTTCCAATCTGATATTCAAGGCATACTTTAAACTTCCCGGATGCGATGTTGGATTGGCTGAGAGGTAGATTACAGGTCCTCAATGGATATATCTCCTTGATGAGGTCAAGAATAGTATGCATCATGCTGATTGAGGCATACGGACCAAAATATTTTGATCCATCTTTTATAATGTTCCTTGTCCAATAGATTCTTGGGAAAGGTTCATTTTTAATAACAATCCATGGATAGGTTTTATCGTCCTTTAATAGTACATTATATCGGGGCTGATGTTTTTTAATCAGACTATTTTCCAGCAACCAGGCATCTATTTCAGAATCAACTATTGTAAATGTGATGTTTGCAATTTTGCTTACCAGCACCCTTGTTTTGGAATTAATGCGATAACTGTCCTTATTAAAGTAAGAACCTACCCTGTTTCGAAGGTTTTTGGCTTTACCAATATAAATCAATTCACCAGCTTCATCCCAATACTGATATACACCAGGATTAACTGGAATCTTTTTTAACGCCTCACGATAATCAAACTTCATCTTTTCTATGGCAAGGATTTGTTATGGGGTTGGTTCTTCAGTTGGAACTAATGTTGAGTCTTTGGTGATTTTAGGAGCATAAGCATCACAGTTTAAGGTGATGGTACTACCGCCTTTCGGTGGTTCGAAGTCGCCTTTGGAGTACTTAAGAGTTGGGTCTTTGTATACTTTTTGCATGTAAAGCCCAAATATTGGTAACGCGGAGTTAGCACCACCTCCTTGATCCGTGTTGATAAAATGTATCCCTCGATCATCAGCACCTGTCCAGACCCCTGTAACCAGTTGAGGTGTAATGCCAATAAACCAACCATCAGAGTTATTTTGAGTGGTTCCAGTTTTTCCACCTATTGGATTGGTTAATTTATAAGTATACAATAACCGACGTCCTGTACCACGTTGAACTACCCCTTTTAGCATATCTGTCATCGCGTAGGCAGTTTGAGGATTCAGTGCAACCACAACTTTTGCCTTACGTTCATATAGCACATTTCCATTTTTATCTTCAATTCTGTTCAGGTATGTAGGCTCAGTCCAAATGCCCTGATTGGCAAATACAGAATAAGCGCCTACCATATCGAAGACGGATGCATCAAAGCTTCCTAAGGCAATGGATGGATAAGCCGGGACGTCACTTGTCACTCCCATCTTTTTAATTAGAGTTGATACTGCCGTTGCGCCTACCTGACCCATCAAATAGGCTGTTGCATAGTTTTGAGAAAATGCGAGGGCCGTTTTTAATGAAATTGGTCCTGGAATAGGTTTATAGGCACGAGGTTCCCAACCATCCACATTTATAGGTGAGTTAGGAGCCATAAAACAAGGAGAGTAACCTTGATTTTCAATGGCTACAGCATAGGTAAAGGGCTTAGCTGTTGATCCTACCTGGCGCGTACCCATTTTAACCTGGTCATATTTATAGTGCTCAAAGTTAATTCCACCAACCCAGGCACGTACGAAGCCTGTTTGTGGCTCCATAGACATTAAGGAATTCCGCAACATTAACTTATTATATTTGATAGAGTCCATTGGGGTCATCACTTTTTCGACATCACCGTTCCAGCTGAATAAGATCATTTTTACTGGTGTATTAAAGTTTTTTCGGATTTCGCTATCAGACATTCCATCTTCTTTCAACTGGCGATACCGTTCTGACTTGGTCATACCCAATTCAAGAATCTTTGCTGCTTCTCCTTTAAATGGGTTTCTATTTGCCCAGACTCTGTTAAATGATACTTGTAGCTTTTTCATATATTCACGCTGTGCTTGTTCGGCATATTGCTGCATGTGCGAATTTATAGTGGTATATATTTTTAATCCGTCCCGATCCAGATCATAGGGAGTACCATCTGCTTTAGTGATATTCTGACTGTCAAATATTTTCTGTATATCTTTTTTAAGCACTGCTCTGAAATAGGCAGCATATCCATCAAAGTGATGCGTTGCTTTGAAGGATAGAACCAAGGGTTTTTGCTTTAGTTCTTCTGTTTCCGGATCAGATAGATAGCCAGCCTTTCCCATATTGTCCAGTACTGTATTTCGTCTTGCTAGAGCACGATCCGGATTGCGCACGGGATTGTACCATGAAGGCCCTTTAAGCATTCCTATTAATATCGCAGCCTGTTCAGGGGCTAATTTATACGGTGATGTATTAAAGTAGGTCTGAGAGGCCGATTTAATGCCAAAACTATTATAAGAACCAAAATCTACCGTATTCAGATACATGGTAATAATTTCTTCCTTGGTATAATTACGTTCGAGCTTTAAGGCGATTATCCATTCTTTAAATTTAACAATAACGGTACTAAAAAAACCGTTTACACCTTCTCTCGGAAAAAGATTCTTTGCTAATTGTTGTGTTATTGTGCTGGCTCCTTGTTTGTTTCCCATCAGATTATAAAAGATAATCGTGAAAGTACGTTTGAAGTCAATTCCTGAATGACTATAGAACCGAATATCTTCAGTTGCTATAAGGGCATTTATTACGTTGGGTGATATCTGATCGTAGCGAACATTGGTTCTGTTTTGCACATAGTAGGATCCTAAAACTACTCCATCATCAGAAATTACGTCGGATGATAAGTTGCTTTTAGGATTTTCAAGGTCTCTGAATGATGGTAATTTCCCAAATAGGCCTAATCCAATACTGAAAATTAAAATGATGCCAAATGCGATACAGCCAATAATGATTTTCCAAAAGGTTATGGTGTACTTGGTAATTTCCTGCTTGGAGAGTAAAGTTTTATTTTGTGGCATATTTCTACTTACTTTTATTAAAGTATTCAATATACGATTGTATAATCGTACTTGTATTTAGTTTTTCAAGCCCTTCTTTGGTGATAATAAAGGTATTATATTTATCAGAAGGGATTTTCATTATGTCTTTTAATAGCGGAACAATATTATTTTCATAAGAATTAACACTAGTTCTTGATGTAAATGGACCTACAAATATCAGTTGATTTTCCTTATTCACCACTTTTAATTGATGTTTTATTGATAAAGATAGATATCGGGTTCTATTAAATTGCCCAATTCCGAATCTGGAAGGACTAAGATTAGTTCTTGAATTTAAGATATTAATAACAAAATAATATTCAGCTGTATCTGGTAAACTAAATTGAGCCTCAGCCAAGACTTGATTTGTAGGAACAACAGGATCTTCAGTTGATTTAGTTTCATCCTGAATCCCCTTATTCTCAATTGCTGGAATATTATTTTCCAACTTTAGTTGGTTCGAAGGAGGTAATAAATGCCTTTCAGATTCATTTGATTCGGTTAGAATTTCCGGTTCATAGATCCCACTCTTTGAATCATTTTCCAATAAAGCCGTATTTCTATTCATAAGCTCCTGCCTGTTTAGATTCACATATAGAAGTTGCTGTTTCGACAGAGGAGTAACCAGAGAATCTTCCGGATAGGTTGAAATAATGGATTGAAGTGACTCCTCAAATGCAGGAAGCTTTTGTAAATGGCCTGTAGCAAGGGCGTTCAGATAAGCCAATTGCGCTGAAAGAAATGTACGATTATGCCGATTTTTAAATTCATTTGTAAGTTGAATAACCTCCCTGTATTTTTTTTGAGTATACATTTCAAAAATAGCTATATAATCCAAATTAAGCGTTTTTTCCTTTTCAGCCGACTGCATATTAAATAATGGATTTTGTAAGCTTTTTGAAAAGTTTGATTCCGGGTATCTGCTTATAATCAGTTTTCTATAATTATTAGCCTTAACAGGGTTTTTATCCAGATTTAAAAGATATAAGCTATACATTGTAGAGCTGGCGTAACTGCTTGCCGGGTAAAGAACTGATAAATTTTCAAATGTTTTCTGTGCTTCTTCATTATCCTGGAGTTCGGTACGATAAAAATCACCAATTTCATACATTGCAGCTGCAATTCGTTCATTTGAAAGCTGCATTTTTTGATTATCCAGCGGTATCTCTTTCATATATTCGTTGAATAAGGATGTGTATGCAGGGCTGGTGCTTATTGTATCTGAGATAGAGGAAGTAAGCGCACTAGAGACAGCTTCTGTGATTTCGATACCTAAATTAGTACTGTTTCTCCAGTTATCACTACTTTTTCTATTACCCCACCGCTGCTTGAAGTTACCGCTCCCCTTGCTTAAAGCTGCCGTATTGTAGAAGTAAAATGTGTTATCTCTGGAACTTTCCACAGCTTGATCTGAATAAGCTAATAAATTATTTTGTGAAGAGTGAAAAGGTTCAACATGCAGTGTAAGATCCGATTGCTTTCTTATTAAGCTATCAATTTTTTCTTTAAGGTCTTGTTCGGAAAGCCTTGCAAATACCTGTAATTGCTTTTCAATATACATATTATTGAACCGATTTGCAAGAAAAGTGAGACTGGCTGCTTTGCGTTTTATTAGCGAATAATCCGGATATGTAGCAGGCAAAGTAGACAAAGTGGTGTCATAGTAAGCCTTTGACAACGTATACTGTCCGTTCTGGAAAGTTATTTCAGCTAACTTCAAATAAGAGAGTCCTTTTTGGTTTTTATTACCGGTATTGAGTTTTATCGACTTATTGTAGCTTTTAACCGCTTCATCAAGTTGGTTCCTTTCCTGATAGATGCTTCCTATTTTGTAATAAATCTGATCCTGAAAATCTATATTATTATCTCTTTTAAGCAATGATTTGAGGATAATAATTTTGTCTTGTTTGTTTCCAGTATGCTCATTATCAATTCGAATACGATTAAGATCTGCATTAAAAGCCATTTCAAAAGGCGCATTGCTTTTTACAACGAGCGTATAATTAGAATAAGCGTTTTCCGGCGTTTTGTTTTTTTCTTGAAGCTGAGCGAGAAGATAAGTCCATCGGATCTTCTGACTTCTTGTCGGCTTAGCTTTAAGAGCCTGATTGATCATTTCTTCCGCATCTGGAAAGCGATTTTGGAAAATTAAGAGCTGTGCTTTTATTGCATACAGATCAGCTAGTGCATCTTTATAGGCGTTTGGGTTTTTTAAAGCACTATCCAAGATTGCTTCCGCTTGAAACGGGTAATTAAGTTGAATCAATGCACGAGCTTTCCTTGATTTTGAAAGTTGAGACAAACGTGGATCATCCGGGTAGGAGGTATATATATAGGTATAGAATTCCGAAGCATCAAAGTAATTTGCTTTTTGGAAATTGGCTTCAGCTATTAAAAAGTAAGCATCACCTACATATTTACTTTCTGTTTTCTTTAAAATTATAGTATTTGCTTTCTGAATTACCGAATCGAGTGTCTTACTGTTAAATTCCGCCGTTTCATTTATTGGTTCTTTATACACCGGCAATAATTGAGTGTAATCATCGATAATACTTCTTTCTGTATTTTCTCGGCACTCATTTAGTAAATTTTCTGCGTTATAAATGATATTATACCGGGCAGTAAGATTCTGTATGGCAGGCATCTTTCTGGCCGAACCACAGCCTGCCATAAGAAGCAGACCCAGGAAAAAAGACAAATAATAATATGTAAGAAAACGCTTCACACCAACATTGATTCGTAAATAGCAATTTTACGACAATTAATTTGAAAGGTTAGGTTTAGGCAATTAACAAAAAATCTTATTCCCATTGTTATTGTTAGCGAAGAAGTATTTTGTATTTTTGACAATTATTATAAATGTGAAATATGTTAAAGCCTAAATCTCCAAAACAAATGGACGAGCAAGACGGGAAGAAGGGTCTTAATAGCTATGCTTATTATTCAGGATTGGGGTTTCAGATGATAGCTGTCATAGGTGTATTTACATTTATAGGGTATAAAATTGATGAAGCAAAATCTTCAGCCACACCTCTTTTTACAGCTTTTTTTAGCTTGGCAGGTGTGTTTGCCTCATTATATCTAGTTATTCGTTCAGTTAAAAAGAATAAAAGTTGAGTTTAAAAAAGTTCCTTACCCAATTCGGCATCCTTGTGCTCATCCTTGCAGTCGCAGCTTTGTTATTAGATTCCGCCAACTCTATTCTTGTTCCCAAATTCTGGATTATTTTTGGTTTTTTGGCTGGCCTTACATTACTTGCTTACATAACATCCAGTATAGCAATAAAAACAGGGGGAGAACTATCCGTTTATATTTTATTGGCTGCTATTTTTATAAAGTTAATTGTTAGTTTGTTTTTCGTTGTTTTTTACCTGAGAATATATAAGGTTAACAGTACTTTTTTTGCACTTGAATTTTTTTCTATATATTTTTTATTTACGGCCTTTGAAGTTAAATCATTGTTAGTTAACTTGCGCGCACCAAAATAAAAAGTAAAATCTCCAATTAGATGATCTCTACGCGTATTTTGAGTACAGGAAAAGTTAGACTTAGTATAGTTTACGCTTTTTTTTTCACTCTATTTAGTTTTAGTACCTCTTTATCAGCTCAAAATCACCCAAGTGATACGACTAGTTCCTCTGTTAATACCGATGCCCAGATTCCGGGTGTAGAAAACGTAGAGCACAAAACCGAAGAAGGTAAGTTCGATCCAACCGCCGTCATAATGGAACATATTGCCGATTCTCATTATTGGCATTTATGGGGAAATACTTCTATTCCACTTCCTGTTATACTTATTTCAGATAAAGGCGTTGATCTATTCTCTTCTTCTAAATTTAATCACGGCGAAGATGCTTATCAGGGTAATCATTACACTTATAAGCTCATTGAAGATCAGGTTTTTGCTGTAGATACGACAGGAGTTGTCGACAAAGAAGCATCTTCTCATGTATATGACTTTTCCATTACCAAAAATGTTGCGTCAACCTGGATCTCTATCATTATTTTACTATTGATATTTACATCCGTATCCTCAGCTTATAAAAAGCGCGTAGGTAAAGCTCCAAAGGGTTTTCAGTCCCTTATTGAGCCTATTATTATGTTTGTAAGGGATGATATCGCTATTCCTAATATTGGTTATAAGTATGCTAAATTCATGCCTTTGTTGCTGACCTTGTTTTTCTTTATCTGGATCAATAATTTATTAGGCTTGCTGCCAATTTTTCCAGGAGGAGCTAACGTTACCGGTAATATCTTTATGACCTTTCTTCTGTCATTCATTGTATTGATAGTTGTGAACACAAGTGGAAACAAGTACTACTGGAAACATATATTGTTACCAGATGTGCCATGGTGGTTATACCCTATTATGATCCCTGTTGAGATCATTGGTGTAGTGTCTAAGCCTTTTGCGTTAATGATTCGTTTATACGCGAATATATCTGCAGGTCACATTATTGTTTTGAGTCTGATATCCCTGATATTTATTTTTAAATCAATTGCAATAGCACCAGTATCGGTAGCATTTGTATTGTTTATGGATGTACTTGAACTTTTAGTAGGATTTTTACAGGCATTTATTTTTACAATGCTTACTGCCTTGTTTATCGGAACAGCGGTACAGGAGCATCATTAGTTAGAAACATTTTTATTTAATATTAATCAATACAATTATGGTAGGTTCAATCGCTGCACTAGGTGCAGGTTTAGCAGTAATCGGTGCTGGTATCGGTATCGGTCAAATTGGTGGTAAAGCAATGGAAGGTATTGCACGTCAGCCAGAGGCTGCTTCAAAAATTCAAACTGCTATGATCATCGCTGCAGCCCTTGTAGAAGGTGTTGCTTTGTTTGGTGTTGTAGTAGCATTATTGGGTAACAATCCTCAATAATTAAAAGGACTTCGGTCTAAGGGTCGGAGATTAACGATTGGTTAATTCCGGTCCTTTAATTTTGCAATAAAAAATTATTTGATAGAAAATGGGAGAATTATTTGAGGGTATACTTAATCACCACCTCGGGTTTGTAGTTTGGTCAGCTGTTGCTTTTTTGCTTTTACTGGTCATGCTTAAGAAATTAGCATGGACACCTATTTTAGGTGCTATTTCTGAACGTGAGCGTTTTATTGAAAGTGCACTTGCTTCTGCTGAAAATGCAAAGAACGAGATGGCGCGTCTTACCAATGAAAACGAAAGTTTATTGAAACAAGCGCGTGTAGAACGTGATCTGATTTTAAAAGAAGCTAAAGAACTTAAAGATAAAATTGTTGCAGAAGCCCGTACAAGTGCACAGGTTGAAGGAACAAAGATGATTGAAAAAGCTAAACACGAGATTGATGCTCAAAAGGTGACTGCTCTTAACGAAGTTAAAAATCAGGTTGCTGAACTTTCAATCCAAATAGCAGAGAAAATCCTGCGCAAACAGTTTGAAGATCAACAGAAACAGCAGGCGTTAGTATCTGACCTATTAAAAGACGTGAAATTAAACTAATTAACTTCACACACTCACAAAAAATAAGATGTCTGAAATTCAAGTAGCATCAAGGTACGCAAAATCATTACTTGACCTAGCCGAAGAACAAAATTCTTTGGAGATGATTAAGTCTGATATCGATTCTTTTCTAGCCATTCTGCGTTCAACGCCCGAATTAAAAGCTGTATTAAAAAATCCCATTATTAATCCGGATAAAAAATTCGCGATTATTAAGGCTGTGTTTGGTACATCTGTTCATGAGATCGTGCTGACGTTCTTTAAAATAGTGATAAGTAAAGGTCGATCTGAAATTCTTTTTGAAACCGCAAAAGAGTTTGTAAACGGTTATAACCGAATTAAAGGAATTATTAAAGCTAAGATTATTTCAGCAGCACCGCTTACGGAGGAAAATAAGGCTGAAATATTACGTGTAGTAAAAGAGGCAACTAATAATGAAGTAGTTTTGGAGTCACTAGTTGATGAAGATCTGATCGGCGGTTTTGTACTGAAGGTTGGCGACAAACAATTTGATACCAGTATTTCAAGTAGCCTGAATAAATTAAGAAAAGAGTTTTTGCAGAAGGTTGTTAGTTAAGTATCTATTACTTTGTAACATACCGAAATATATTTTAACAGATTAAGAAACAAAATATTAATATAAGACTATGGTAGAGGTAAGACCGGATGAAGTATCGGCTATATTGCGTCAGCAATTGTCGGGCTTTAAATCAGAGGCTGAACTTGAAGAAGTAGGTACCGTATTGCAGGTGGGCGATGGTATTGCCCGGGTTTATGGGCTCACCAAAGTTCAATCAGGCGAATTGGTTGAATTTGATAATGGACTACAAGGTGTAGTTTTGAACTTAGAGGAAGACAATGTAGGTGTTGTTTTACTTGGTTCTGCGGATAATGTGAAAGAAGGTGACACCATGAAGCGTACTAAAAAGATCGCTTCTATACAGGTGGGTGATGGTATGTTGGGCCGCGTAGTAAATACATTAGGTCTTCCTATTGATGGTAAAGGTCCAATAACAGGTACTACTTATGAAATGCCGATAGAGCGTAAAGCTCCTGGTGTAATTTATCGTCAACCAGTTACAGAACCTCTTCAAACGGGTATTAAGGCTATTGATGCCATGATTCCTATTGGTCGTGGTCAACGTGAACTTGTTATTGGTGATCGCCAGACTGGTAAAACTGCTGTATGTATTGATACGATTATCAATCAGAAAGAGTTTTATGATGAAGGCAAACCCGTATATTGTATCTATGTAGCTATCGGTCAAAAAAACTCAACAGTTGCAAATATTGTACGTGTTCTTGAAGAAAAAGGCGCAATGGCTTATTCCATTGTTGTAGCTGCATCTGCTGCTGATCCTGCTCCAATGCAGTTTTATGCTCCATTTTCAGGTGCTGCAATAGGTGAATTCTTCCGTGATACAGGTCGTCCTGCTTTGATCATCTATGACGATTTATCAAAACAGGCAGTTGCATACCGTGAAGTGTCTTTATTGTTACGCCGTCCACCAGGCCGCGAAGCCTATCCCGGTGATGTGTTTTATCTTCACAGTCGTTTATTAGAACGTGCTGCAAAGATTAACAGTTCTGATGCAATTGCCAGAAATATGAATGATTTGCCTGATTCAATCAAGCACCTTGTTAAAGGAGGAGGTTCATTAACTGCACTTCCTATCATTGAAACACAGGCAGGTGACGTTTCTGCATACATTCCGACCAATGTAATTTCAATCACTGATGGTCAGATCTTCCTTGAATCTAACTTGTTTAACGCAGGTGTAAGACCAGCTATTAATGTGGGTATTTCTGTATCCCGTGTAGGTGGTAATGCGCAGATCAAATCAATGAAGAAAGTTGCCGGAACATTAAAATTAGACCAGGCACAGTATCGTGAGTTAGAGGCATTCTCTAAGTTTGGTTCTGACCTTGATGCGGCTACTCAATCCGTATTAGATAAAGGTGCCAGAAACGTTGAAATACTAAAACAAGGTCAATTCTCTCCTGTAGCTGTTGAAAAACAAGTGGCAATTATATATGCCGGTTCTAAAGGTTTATTGCGACAGGTGCCTGTTAATAAAGTAAAACAATTCGAAGCAGAATATACTCAACAGCTAGAAGTCCGTCATCCGGAAGTGCTGAAAAGCTTAAAAGCTGGGAAATTTGATGATACAATTACCGGGGTTCTTGAAACGGTTGCAAAAGAACTTGCTGCGAACTACTAGTTCGTTTTCATAAGTTCAAAAGGTCAATTCATCTTTTGAACTTGTGATTTAAATTTTATAAGATGGCTAATTTAAAAGAAGTAAGAAACAGGATTGTTTCCATAAGTTCAACACAGCAGATCACTAAAGCCATGAAAATGGTATCTGCTGCTAAACTTAAAAGGGCTACAAATGCTATTGTTCAGTTACGTCCTTATGCAAATAAGCTGAAGGATATTCTGACCAACTTGTCTGCGAGCCTGGAGGATTCAACCTCTCCATTTATTCAGGAACGAGAACCGGTCCGGGTATTAGTTGTTGTCGTATCCTCTAATAGGGGATTAGCAGGTGCGTTTAATGCAAACGTGATTAAAGCTGCTAATAGTCTTATTGCTGGTAAATATGCCTCTCAAAACCAAAATCAAAATATAAGTATTTTGGCCATTGGTAAGAAAGGTAAAGACTTTTATGAAAGGCGCAAATACAAAACTATCGGGAATCACAATGAATTGTTTTCAGATCTATCATTTGAGAACGTTTCTACTGTTACTCAAACCATCATGGATGGTTTTGTAAATGGTGATTATGACAGGGTAGAAGTTATATACAACCAATTCAAAAATGCTGGAATGCAAATTCTGGTAACTGAACAGTTATTGCCATTACCTCGTCCTGTTGCTAAAGCTGGAGATGCGGCTGCAGAATCCAGGGTGGATTATATTCTGGAGCCTTCACAAGAGGAAATTGTCAATAGCCTGATACCTAAGTCTATCAAAACTCAATTATACAAAGCAGTTTTAGATTCTTGGGCGTCAGAACATGGTGCACGTATGACTGCAATGGATAAGGCTACAGAAAATGCAGGTGACCTCATCAAGGCACTTAAGCTTTCTTATAATCAAGCCCGTCAGGCGGCAATTACAACTGAACTTACGGAAATTGTAAGTGGTGCGGCTGCTCTTTCTAACGGTTAATTCTTCGTTTAATACAATATGCTGAAAGTCCTGACTGAAAAGTTCGGGACTTTTATATTTTACAGATTTTATTTCCTGATTTCAATGATCTGAACAGAAGCGCATTTGCTGCAAATTTCTGTTTCATTCAAAGTAAGCGTCTGAATTTCCATTATACTGCAACAGCCACTTTTTATTAGTCTTGAATTTATAGTGATTACGTCTTCAGGATAATTCTTGAACTTTAATGAAAGAGCTTCATTTCCTGATGACAAGATACTAATGTAGTTATTGTTGAGTTCAGTGCTATCAATTTTAATCACCATGTCTGAATGGTAAGCTGTACTAGTTATTGATAGGTTTGTCAGTTTGAAATCTGCTCCCTTATCCAGTAGGTTTTTATTTGTAAGTCTATCAACCAGTTTAATCTTAAGAGTTGCAACAGGGGCCTCACATCTCGCTACCTCGCAAAGGTTATCTTCAACCGTGCATCCACCCAAAATTAAAAAATGTATAAAAAAGATATGCAGCAGTAATTTATTCATTTCATTTATAATATAATAGCCCATTTAAAGAAGGGTTACTAATTCATTTCTCTGCCTTTACGGATTACATCCCCTAAATGCGACATTTTAGGCTTATTTAATAAATCTTTTGACTATTTCTTATAAACTCCCAGGCGTCCCATCATTCGATCCTGATCTCCATAAGGCCAAACGATGAAATGCTGAGAGCGCATTTATTTGTATCAGGCCGAACATTCCTGTCCATTTCTATAATCCCGATCCTATAATTTCGTTATGTGCCAAACCAAAAATAGGTTAGTCTTTCATTCCTATTGAGTCCGGCATCTGCGATATAGACGTTTCTATCCGCTCCTGATCCAATACCTTATTTCTAAGCTGCTTCCGATCTAAAACAAAATCCAGTTGAATGAATAATTGAATTAAATCTTTCTGTTGAACAAATGTAAACAGGCCATTATGGAGAGATGATTATGAAGCCCAATATTCCTAACTCTTTTCGAATAGGTAGGTTTTTGCTTGATTTAGCCAGTCTGGATCAGCTATATTTATAAAGTTTACAGCTAAACTTAATACGGTACTCTTTGTTCAAGAGAAATATGGAATATAGAAAATTAGGCGAATCGAATCTTGAAGTCTCCGTAATAACATTTGGTTCATGGGCCGCCGGAGGATGGATGTGGGGGGGAACTGAAAGGAATGAATCCGTCAAGGCAATTAAGGCCTCTTACGATGAAGGGGTTACTTCAATTGATACGGCACCAATATATGGTCAGGGTTTAAGTGAAGAAATAGTAGGTGAGGCAATAAAAGAAATCCCAAGGGATAAGGTCCAGATTCTTACTAAATATGGAATGAGATGGGATCTCAAACAGGGTGATTTTGCATTCAAGAGCAAAAATAATGATGGTCAGGATATTGACGTCTACAAATACAGCGGAAAAGAAAGTATTATCAAGGAATGTGAAAATAGTCTCAAACGATTAGGTACCGATTATATCGACCTATATCAAATTCATTGGCCTGATGTTACTACGCCAATTGAGGAAACTATGGAAGCTATCCAGGATCTTATTACCCAGGGAAAAGTTTTGCATGCTGGTGTTTGTAATTATAATGAAAATCAAATGATGGAGGCTGCGAAAACTATTAATCTGGTGTCCAATCAGGTTCCCTATAGTATGGTTAATCGCCGAATAGAACAAGTCGTTTTGCCCTATTCACTTGCCAATAAGAAATCAATTATTGCATATAGTCCGCTTGAAAGAGGATTGCTAACCGGAAAGATCAAACCCGGACATGTATTTGCAGAAGGCGATCATCGTGCCAGCAATCATTTTTTTACTGAGACCAATATTGTTAAAGTAAATGCATTTCTTCAGGAAATCACTCCATTGGCGGCCGATAAAGGCGTAAGTGTAGGGCAACTTGTTCTTCGTTGGACAATTGATAAACCGGGAATCACGATTGCGCTTGCAGGTGCCAGAAATGCCGAACAGGCGATTCAAAATGCTAAAGCAGTACAGGTGAAGATCTCACCAGATGAAATGAGCTTTATCAATTCTCAATTGGATCAATTATTAATCGATTGAAAGTTTTTGCCGGAATAAAAATACACCGCTTAATATTGTATGTTTGCAACACATAATATGAAGGCGGTTGAAAAGCCTGATTTTGTACCTATTAGATTTAAAAACGCTTACGCTAGAAATGGAAAACACGAATAATACGATCGAAACAAAGAATGACGGTATCAACGCAAATGATTCAAGTCATTACAAATTATTAACTATTGGGCTTATAATAACTTTATTGGGTGTCCTGTTGCGTTTTATAGGTCATTGGAGCTTTATTGACCTTATATCAAATGTTATACTTGTCGTTGGAGTGGGAATTTGCTTACGAGCAATATATAACGTACTTAGATAAAATAATTTATGGAATCTTCAAACGAATAGCATCATTAAATCGTTAATGTTATTACTATGAAGCAAGTCATGTTGTACTTGGGTATGCTTATCCCGCTATTCGCCATTTCGCAGACAGAGCAAAAAGTAAAATATATTGAAATAAAAAAGCTTGTCATCGACAAGCGTGGTTCATATAACTTCTCTTCGAGAGACTCAAGTGTATCTATTTTTATAGATACACTTATCATGCGTCCTGATTCTAAAATTAGCTTTTACAATAAAAAAGACGTCAGCATGGTCGTAAATTATGCTCAAATCGATAAAGGAGCCTTGTTCAATGGTAATGATGGGAAGAACAATGGCACTAATCTGAAATTAAGTATCAATTTTGCTGCCCTTAAAAATTTAACTATTAATGTGCCTGGTTTGGACGCAAAGACCTCAAATAGGAAATTTGATAACGGGGATGGAGGGAAAGTTACCATTAAATACTTATCCTCTGGTATTAAACCACAAACTGAAAATTCAAAAAAAACTGGCTTTTTAAATATTAAAAACACAGCAGGCGGCTACATAACCAATGCCCAGTCCGATCTTAGTGTGGTGTTTTCACAAATAAGATCCGGTAACCCTGGCCGACCATTAAGCCAGTTACCTAATGGCCGCGTTTATTCTGGTAACACAGGAGCTGAAGGTAAATTTTCGATGATATCTGTGAATAATTTAAAAGAATAAATCTTATTTAGGCTTGTAATGCGATTTGTTTAAGATGGACTGATAATCTTCATCCTTCATTAAAGCAGGAATACTGATTTTTGGATTCCTTTCCATGTATGATTTTACTATCTGCCAACCACTATACAACGCTAGCTTAGGGGCCGATTGATTGCCATCTCCGATACCCGGAGTAAAGGGAGCTTCAGTTAAAAATTTCTGAATTTTCATGTAATCACTTTCATAAAGCAGATTGTTTTCCAAAAAATAACCCCATATCCCAGACTCATACTTTTCTGCCCATTGCTGTTGTTCCGAAGTGTAGTTAATCAGGAGCGAATCAGGAGTATCAGGCATTATAGTCTGCATGAAATAAAAAACTTTTCCATTATAGATCATTCTCTCCAACAAGTTATGCTGCAATCTGGGCTCTGGAAATAAATCTTCCCTTACAAACGTTTCCATAACCCTTGGGGTGATATTCTCCGGTGTAAACCGTCTGGATATATACTGTGGAATACCAGGTCGCAACGCAGGGTAAAACTTAGATTGTGCACCCAAAAACATATCTAAACCAATGCCTATATAATTTTCTCCTATTGGCACCTGCACAGCAAACCCCGAAAAGAAAGAAATTAGTTGCGGAATCTTTTTCTGAGGATAAAAATATTTTACTCTTTTAAAAGCATTCGTCAAAGCCTCTTCCTCCTGATTCATGTCTTTAAACGTTCTGGAGACTTCTGTCTTCAGTTCATTAAAATCTTTATTTTGAAGTATAAGACGCATGTTAGCATAATACCCGGTATCAGAATTGGATCCTGCATTGACCATTCCCTCTATAAAATCGGAATAAAAGGGAGTGTATTTTTTTTCTAATGGTGGTATTTCAGATGTAAGATCGGAAGCTTTTAAAGCACTTAGCTCCTGATCGAATCGTTCAATTTTCAAATCCAGCTTAATCTGGCTGGTATCAATCCCCTGTTTATTCTGGCAATTACATAAGAATAATGCAATGAAAAAAAACAAGTAGATTTGACGCGTGTTTTTAAAATTCATAGTTAAATCAGATACGCAAATATGAAAAATCTTTTTCTTGTAATTATATGTTTTATTGCACCTTTTGTTGCCTCCGCTCAGCTATCAGGAAGTAATACGCAACTCGGCTTTACTGTCTCTCCGAATTTAGGTTGGTTATCTGGTGATGGATCAATAAATGACGGTACCCGTGCAGGAGTCTCTTATGGCTTACTTGCAGATTTAGCACTATCCTCCAACTACTACTTTTCATCCGGATTTACCATAACCTCTATTAATGGAAGGGCGATGGAAGAACAAACCTCTACCAACTACAAAATAAAATACATTGAAGTTCCTTTAACATTAAAGTTGAAAAGTCAGCCTACCTCTATAGGCCGATATTATGGCCAGTTTGGTTTAGGTACTGGATATAAAATTGGTGCAAAGGCTGATATTTCCGAAGGTGTAGGTACTACAAAAAGAACGGATGTGGATATCTCATCAAATATAAATTTCTTCCGCATAAGCATGATTGCAGGCGCAGGTGTGGAATGGAAAGTAAATGAAAGTTTAAATGTAATGACTGGTCTTACCTATAATAATGGATTTACATCGATGAACGATGAGGGTACTAAAATCAAAAATTCCTATCTGGCATTGACTCTGGGCATTTTCTTTTAACTAGATTTAAGCATTAAGTAAAATATTCATTCATGAAGATAGCCCTAGCTCAACTTAATTACCACATCGGGAATTTTGAATCCAATACCTCTAAAATAATACAGGCGATTAATAAAGCAAAAGCGGAAGGAGCAGACCTGGTTGTTTTTGCAGAGCTTGCAGTATGCGGCTATCCACCACGAGATTTTCTGGAGTTTACTGAGTTCATTGATCTTTGCGAAGAAGCCATCAATACAATAGCAGAGGTTTGCACCGATATTGTCTGTATAGTTGGTGTTCCTTCAAAAAACCCGGCCCACGAAGGTAAAGACCTTTTCAATTCGGCATATGTTATCCAGGATGGAAAAGTTGTACAACAGGTACACAAAGCGCTATTACCCAATTATGATGTCTTTGATGAATACCGATATTTTGAGCCAGGCCTGAGTAACTTCAATTGTATTGAGGTTAAAGGCACCCCGATTGCATTAACTATTTGCGAAGATCTCTGGAATATTAATGATAATCCGCTCTATCTGATGTCACCCATGGACGAGCTGATTAAACAAAAACCAGCTCTCATGCTGAATATAGCAGCATCTCCATTTTCTTATGTCCATGACGATAACCGGGTCAAGGTACTAAGTGATAATTGTAAAAAATATAACCTTCCGCTGTTATACATTAACCAGGTAGGGGCACAGACAGAAATAATTTTTGACGGTGGTTCCTTTGCCTTCGATAAGGAAGGAGTCCTGCTTGATCAAATGAACTACTTTAAAGAAGATTTTAGGATCTATGATTTCAATAATGGAAAAATAAACGGATTGGATCCCATAGCCTATAAGCCCTTGCCAGACATAGAACAAATTCATCATGGCCTGATATTGGGAATCAGGGATTATTTCTATAAATCGGGCTTCAGTAAAGCGGTATTAGGACTCTCCGGAGGCATAGATTCAGCAGTAGTATGTGCATTAGCAGCCGAAGCATTAGGTCCCGAAAATGTAATGGCCGTGTTGATGCCCTCTAAATACTCTACTGACCATTCTGTTAAAGATGCTATGGACCTGGTTAAGAATCTAGGTTGTAAACATCAGATCATTGCGATTAAAGATGCGGCTGATGCTTTTGAGGGAATGTTGGAAACTGCCTTTAAAGGTCTGCCTTTTAATACCACTGAAGAGAATATTCAGGCACGTTGTCGCGCCATCGTCGTGATGGCCTTTTCAAATAAATTTGGCTTTATCTTATTGAATACCTCAAATAAAAGTGAGTGCGCGGTTGGATACGGAACCCTTTATGGCGATATGGCAGGTGCGATATCGGTATTAGGTGATGTGTACAAAACCCAGGTGTTTACGCTTGCAAATTACATCAACAGGGAAAGAGAAATCATTCCTAATAATAGTATCATCAAACCACCGTCAGCAGAATTAAGACCCGGACAAAAGGACAGCGACTCCTTACCTGATTATGAGGTTCTGGATTCCTTACTCTATCAATATATAGAATTAAAGAAAAGCTCTAAAGCTATTATTGCACAAGGATTTGATCCCGAAATGGTCAAAAAAGTCTTAAAGATGGTCAACACCGCAGAGTTCAAAAGATATCAAACGGCTCCTATACTGAGAGTATCACCTAAAGCGTTTGGAATGGGAAGAAGAATGCCCTTGGTAGGGAAATATCTGTCATAATTTAAATATCAACATCTAAAAACAACATCTATGAAAATTTTAGCATTTCTCCTGGTCGCTTTATTTGCGACACCTCCCGCGTCTGTGTACGAATTCAAAATACAATCTATTGATGGCAATAAGATTGATTTAAGCGCTTACAAGGGTAAAAAAATCCTTATCGTGAACACTGCATCCAAATGCGGATTTACCAAGCAGTATGCAGGGCTTGAGCAGCTTTCCAAGCAGTATAAAGGCAAGCTAGTTGTTATTGGCTTCCCTGCCGATAATTTCAAACAAGAGTTGAGCTCCAATGAATTAATTAAAGAATTCTGTAAAGCTAATTATGGTGTTACTTTTCTATTAGGTGACAAGGTAAGCGTAAAAGGGGACGATCAGATTGCCTTGTTTAAATATTTGACTACTGCCGAAAATCCGGATTTTACAGGTGATATCAACTGGAACTTTGAGAAGTTTTTAATCGATGAGAACGGCAAATTGATCCATCGTTTCAGATCAAAAACCGAACCTTTGTCTCCTGAATTGACCAAATATCTGTAGATCAGGGAGGTAGGGTATTTTGCATTTTATTTTGTAATCTTACAATCTGCGCCTATATTTGCAATCCCAAACAGGAACACTGTTTAGGGATCAAGGAGGCTTAGCTCAGCTGGTTCAGAGCATCTGCCTTACAAGCAGAGGGTCACTGGTTCGAACCCAGTAGCCTCCACAAACCCTTTCTATTTCATAGAGAGGGTTTTCTTTTTTTAAAGACACGTTATTCTCTATAAAACTTAATCATATATTAACATTAGCCGCCTAATTTTGCATGCAATAATTACCTAAAGTAAGCATCATGTGGAATAGACTATGTACTTCAAAAAAGTTCTTCATTCCCTGGCTACTCTTCATCCTGATATTTTCGTTTACACAAAGCTCCTGCAAAAAAGACAATACTGAACCCGACTATCCCTCAGGCTCTAATCAATATATCAATAACTGGGTAATGGATAGCATGAAGGTCTATTATTATTGGAATAATGCACTTCCCTCTAAATCTAATCTTGATCAGGAGCCACTTGATTTTTTTTCATCCATTAAAAATACAGATGACCGGTTTTCCAGGCTAACGAACCCATCTTATCGAGAAAGCTATTACCCCTCCCTCGTTCATACTTTCGGCTTTGATCTGGTGGTGTATGAGGAAAGTTCAAGTACGATAAAAACAGCTTTGGTGCTGGTGGTACCAGGTACTCAGGCACAGGTCGTCGGGCTTCAACGGGGAAGCATCATAAAAAGCATCAATGGAACACAACCATTAGCTAGTAATATTGCAAATTTAGTTGAATCAGCAATCGCAAAACGTAGCATCACCCTTGACATTGAAGGAAAAAGTACTGTTACGCTCGGTGCTACTCTGATTTCTGAAAATCCGGTGTACCTCTACAAGGTATTTAAAAATGGGGGGAAGCCAACGGCCTATCTTTTTTATAATTCATTTGAAGGGCGGTCAAAATTTGATTTGCAAGACGCTTTCGCATTCTTTAAGAACGCAAACGCTACTGAACTGATCATAGACCTTCGATATAACCCCGGAGGGGACATTGGCATGAGTGCTGCACTCGCCGCAGTACTTTCAAATGTAAACCAAGATGACATTTTCGTTGAGTATAAAGGCAATAAGAATGCCGGAACACGCAGGGAAGCTTTTGAAAAAACGATATCAAAAATTTCCCCAGGATATTCATTCAGCTTCCAGGAACTGGAAGCGATGCGGTTGCCCATAAGCAGGGTTTTTATCCTTACAGGAACCCACACGGCCTCAGCAGCAGAATTTTTGATAAAAAGTTTAAGGCCATATGTCACTGTTGTTCAGGTTGGCAATACTACACTTGGAAAGGATATGGCTTCTTTCACAATTAGCGATGGTAACACCGGGAAAAATAATAATTGGAGTATCGAACCGATGATTTTCAAACTGTACAATAGTAAAAGTGAAGGGGATTATCCTTCCGGTTTAGTCCCTGATATTCCTGCAAATGAGTTCAGCGAAACTCTTGTCCCCTTTGGCGACCTAAGCGATCCGCTCATAAAAAGTGCCCTTTCAAGAATAAATGGCACTGCAGAAGCTAAGTCATTTACAAATCAGGTGCCCACCCGAATACTTTATGATTCAAGGGAGGCTATAGATAAAAATTCAGGTCAGGTAAACATCAACAGACTACCGTAGCAATGCTAAAAGTTAACATATATATAACTTTTAGATAAAATAGGTTGGGTCCATAATAAATAACTTTGAAGCTCTTACTTGTCAATCCAATGGAAAGTTTAGAAACAAATATCATAAAAAGATTTATTGAAGGCGATGAAAAAGCCTTTGAGCTCGTCTTTAATTTATTTAGCCGGAATATATGGCTTTACTTCTACCAAAACACCCATTCGCGTGAAATTACGGAGGAATTGGTACAGGATACATTTATTCGTTTATGGAATTACCGCAATAATATAGATCAGGAACAGGGTGTAAAAAAATACCTAAATCAAATTGCCCGAAGTATTTTTTATAACTGGCTGCAGGAGTTGGCTAAGGAAAAGAAAAAGGAGGTCGCATATGCTGATTACTGCAATAAGGATGATAGCGAAGTTAAATGTGAGGACGTTTATTCCCGCATGGACATCAATTCGTTAATTGAAAAAACACACTCCATCCTTTCCGAAAAAAGAAGAAAGGTTTTTTTAATGTCAAGAGTGCATGGATTGTCCTATGACGAGATTGCCACCCAGCTCTCTATAGGCAAAGAAACCGTAAAAGACCATATCAGCAAAGCTACGCGGAAGCTATCCGTGCTTAATCAGTCAGGGGAATATTTATAGCCAAGTGCTCCCGTTACGGCTTTAAAAAAAATATTTCCATATCAAGCCCCCCTTGCCCCTAGCTTTTACTGTATATATCAATGTAACCGGTCAAAAAAGCAATCGGTGAAGGATATAGAATGGATCAGCATAGGAAAAAAGAACTTTTAAAAAAATTCGCAGACAGAACGCTAAGTCCTTCAGAGGAACATGAGTTTTGGGAAATGACAGCAAGTGGAGCACATCTATCGCTGCTTAACGATGAAACAGAACTGGAGGTATCCCAAGCATTGGATGTTCCTGATGATATTGAACAATCCTTAGCTTCCATAAAACAGAATCTTACCGCCAAAATCATTCCTGGCAAAAAAAGGCCGCAAAGGGTGATTTATAAAATCGCCGCCAGTGTAGCAGCTGTACTCTTTCTTTTTGCCGGTGCAAAAGGTTTCCAGTATTACAGTTTCATACAAGATACCAAAACCTTTATTACAGTAGAGGCGGAAATAGGAAAAACATTGAAGGTGATTCTTCCTGATAGTTCCATAGTAACCGTTTCTTCCGGTTCTGTCTTCCGTTATCCAAAAGCTTTCCGAAAAGAAGAACGCAGGGTGTATCTTAAAGTAGGAGAAGCCTTTTTTCAAGTCACCAAAAATCCGGAAAAACCATTCAGTGTAGAGTCCGGGGAATTGCAGACTACTGCTCTTGGCACCTCTTTTACGGTTGAATATAATTCGGTATACCACTGGGGGAAGGTAAACCTGTATACTGGTAAGGTCGCTATTCGCCCAACAGACAAAAACTCATCCCGTTCTGTTATTTTTCTTACCCCTGGCAACGCATACGAATATATAGACGGAAAAGAAACATTAAGCACATTTAATGCAAAGCCAGGCAATCCCGTTGAGAATGGTCTTGTATTCGAAAGGGCATCTTTTAGCGAAGCTGTATACAGGATAGCTTCATGGCATAAAGTCAACATCGTATTCGATCATGTTGGCACCAAAAATTTTACAGTAAATGGAGATTTTAAGGGCAAGACCATCGATGAAATTCTTAGCTCCCTCTCTTTTATTCATAAACTTAAATTCACCAAAACAGACAGCTTAACATACACATTCATGAAGAAATAGCGCTACTAAAGGTTAGATCAAAAAGAAAGTGCCGTTCGGTAAAACGGCACTTTCTAAATGCGGGTAGCAAACCCGCTACTAAAAATTAAATCTTATACAAAAAATCGTAAAAAATTTTTCTAAAATATGCAATTTTATATACATATCCTAACTAATAGATTAAAAAGAAGTTATCAAAAACCGGTTAGATTTAATCTCTTATATATTTTCATTTTATTGGGTACGCCCCTTTTTGCCCAGGCCAATAGCAATATTTCTAACCCGGTTAGTGTTCAATATATCAATAAAGTAAACGCAATCACACTTTTTAAAGAACTCAGTAAACAGACAGGCTATAAATTTTACTATGATAATTCACTTGAAAAAGTGTTATTGGAAAATATCCGTTATACCAAAACGCCGTTAGGAACAGTGTTGAATGATTTGAACCGATCTGGATTTAGTTTCTCTGTTAGCAATAAGTCAGTAGCTGTCAATTACACCAAACCACAGGTTAAAAATGCAAGAAAACCACAGCCCGGTCGCATTGCGGGCAAAATAGTAGATAATAAAGGCGAAGCGCTTCCTGGAGCAAACATCCGGATCCGGGAACTGAACAAGGCAATGCAGAGCAGCGTTGACGGTACCTACCAATTTAATGTACCAGCTGGTACATATACCCTTGAAGTAAGTTATATCTCGTTTCAGACAAAAAGTATAGCTGATGTTATTGTTAAAGACGATCAGCTGACAAGTCTGGATATTGTGCTGAATGTTGCCAATAAAGCATTGAACGAAGTAATTGTTAAATCTTCCTTCCGAAGAGAAAGTATAGCAGGGCTTTATGCCCAGCAGAAAAACGCTGCTTCGGTTACTGATGGTATTTCCGCAGAACAGATTGCCCGCACACCGGACAACAATGTTGGGGCAGTATTAAAAAGGATTAGTGGCGTTACGATCTTAGATAATAAATACGTAGTGGTACGCGGTTTGACTGAACGCTACAATCAGTCACTGATTGACGGTCTCACCTTACCAAATACTGATCTCAATCGCCGTAACTTTTCGTTTGATATCGTTCCGACAGAGCTGGTTAGCAGTGTGGTAGTTAACAAAACGGCTACGCCTGACATGCCCGCTGAATTTGTTGGCGGGCAGGTAATGGTCAATACCCTGGCCATTCCTAATAATAATTATCTTAGTATAAGCTTAGGTGCCGGTTATAATGATCGGACGACCGGAAAAGATTTCCTTTCTGCTGGCGGCCGGGACAAAAGCGATTATTTGGGCTTTGATGACGGCAGGCGCAAACGGCCGGATAACCTGGTATCCTGGAGTATGGCATCTGGTCAGGATGACCCTCGTATAGAGGCTACCGACGCAAATGGGTTTAAAACTGGTTATGCCGGAGCAATTGAGCAAAGCAAACGCTTCAATTCCGACGGCTTTAAACGCTATAAATATACAGCAACTCCGAACCAGAATTATCGATTTACATTAGGAAGATTATATGAGCTCAACCAGGCCAAAGGCATAAAGGCGGGTTTTATTGCAGGCCTTACATACCGAAATACGCAGCAGGCAAACGCTTTCACATCGGCAAGAGAACTAGGTATGGGAAAAGATTTTTATAATGATCCTTCTGATACTGCCACCCGGGGTACAGCCTATATTTTTAACACTACCCTTGGTGGTGTTTTAAACGCGGGGTTGCAAAGCCGTAGGTTCAAAGTGAATATTAAAAATCTTTATACAAGAATTTTTAACGAAGAATTCTATACCAGCAAAGGGTTGAATAACAACAACCAGATGACTAATAATAATTTTATAGATCCTGTTTTTACCACCTTATCGCAGCATAAAATTGAAGGAGAACATAGTATGGGGCAAAAGGGCTTCAAATTAGACTGGAGCGGCGGATTCACTAACCTTAACCAGCAGCATGTGGATACACGTAAATTTTCATACTTTCTTTTGGATAAGACATTTGGAACCTTCTATCAAAGGCCAAATGTAACTACGCTCGCAGCAGTTGCCGGTAATTACGTATGGGACTATCGTTTATGGACGGCCATCAAAGAGCGCGATTTTAACTGGGCACTGAACCTAAGTTATCCTTTCCCATTTTTGAAAAATAGAAGCCTGGTCAAGGCAGGTTACACCGGCTGGTATAAAAAGAGAAGCCAGGATATTTATTTTGCAAAAATATATGCTAAGCGCGACCAGCATACATTTACCGATTTCTATGAAACTTTGCTTTCCCCGCAAAAAGTCGGGTATGGACTTAACCAGGCTTACTATTATATGGATGCTGAAAACGGAGGTCTTTTTAATGCCGACTCAAAATACCATGCTGCCTATCTGATGCTGGATCAGCACTTTTTTACTAATAAATTACGTTTAGTGTATGGACTGCGTGCTGAAAACTTCAACTTAGCAAACCGTCAGGAGAAAGAGATTCGTCGCAGGCAACTACTACAGGAACAGAACCCCGATGCGATCATTAATCAGGAAGTGCCTATACTCACCGGCGAAAAGAATTGGAATTTTTTGCCATCAGTAAATGCTATTTTCAGTCTTAGTGAAAAAACTAATATTCGTGCGGCCTATGCCAAAACCATGATTAGACCTGATTTTAGGGAGACGGCCACATTTGCATTCCCTGATCCATTCTTACAAGCATCTATCAGCGGCGGCAATATAAGCAGTACCAAAATTCAAAATATTGACCTGCGATTCGAATATTATCCTTCCCCCGGAGAGGTCTTTTCAATATCAGGATTCCATAAATATTTAGATCGCCCTGTGGAGCTCGTAAATTTAAGCCCTGGAGCTTCTACGCTTATACTGACCTATCAAAATCAACAGTCGGCGAAAAACACCGGAATTGAAATGGAGTTTCGCAAATCGCTGAATGTGATTAGCCCAAGCCTGGCCAACTTCAATATCTATGGTAACGCGGCCTATATCTGGAGCGAGATAAAAACGATTTCAAAGATTGATAATCCAGAATATGATTATGCAAATCCTGACAAAGAGCCGGCTAAGATAGAAGTTGTACAAGACTTTAAACGTCCGCTCATTGGCCAGTCACCCTACATTATCAATGCAGGTTTGGCTTACCAGTCTTCATATGCAGGTGCCACCATGAGTTTTAACAGATCTGGTTATCGTTCATATATCGTCTCCGTAGATCCGAAATCGACTGAATTTCAAAGGGTGCGCACCTTAGTTGACTTGCAACTCAGTGGAAAGTTACTAAAGCAAAAAGCAGAAATTAAGTTTAACGTGGCTAACCTGTTGAACACCCGTGATGAGTTTTACACTAACGCCAGTTCTTGGGAGGGCGACTTTAGCAATGGTTTTACAAGGATCAAAGGAACGGATAATTATGAATTGGAGCATGGTGATAGAATACGATATGGAACCGAGTACGGACGAACGTACAGTTTGATATTTACCTACAGTTTTTAATAGTAACTAGTACAATTTGTTGGTTAAGGTTCATAGCATAATTAATTCACTTCTAACTTTATATAAACGTCATAATAATTTGTATATCAATTAATAATACTTACTTAACAATAAACATTTTAACTTAGCAGTACTAAAAATTAATCAACAAAAAAAATGGTAAAACAAATCAAAAATGCAGGCTTGGTAGCTATAGTAGCCGCCGCTTTCCTTGTAACTAGTTGCAGAAAAGAACAAAGTAATGATGGTAGCGGTAACTACGATCGTGCTGCATCTGCAGGTTTCACAAACCCTACTCAAAGCATCGCTATTGATGTTAATGGAGTCATTCAGGACAACTTTGACGGTAATGCCACAGACAACATTATCAACCTGACCAGCAACAAGGTTTGGTTAATTGATGGTGTAAGTTATGTGCCAAGCGGTAAAACCTTAAAAATTCCGGCGGGTTCTATCCTTTCATCAGGTGCGTTTAAATCCTATACTGCAACAGAAGGCGGTGTAACTATCAACAAAAATATTCGGGGTGTATTGGTGGTAGTAAAAGGTGCTATGCTCGACGCGCAGGGTACTGAAGCCCTTCCAATCGTGTTTACATCACCTAATGCGCCTGGCAGTAGGGCAGCAGGTGATTTTGGTGGGGTAATTTTATTAGGAGATGCTGATACTAATCAACCGAATACTACAGTTATTGAAGGTTTACCAACTCCACCTACAGGTGTTGATATTACTTATGGTGGATCTGACAATGTAGATAATTCAGGTATATTAAAGTATGTTCGTATCGAATATCCTGGATTGGTATTATTCGCTAACAATGAGATCAATGGCTTAACTCTTGGTGGTGTCGGTTCAGGTACAACTTTAAACCACATCCAGGTTACTTATTCTGCCGATGACAGTTTCGAGTTCTTCGGTGGAACTGTAAACGCAACCTATTTAGTTGCTGCAGGTGGTGACGACGATGACTTTGATTTTGATTTCGGTTACACCGGTACTATTCAGTATGCAGTAGGTCTTAAAGCTTTAAGCTCTACTCACAGTACTTCTGGTGGTGTATCTGATGCTAATGGTATCGAATCGGATAACGAAAAAGCTGCGCCTTATACGAATACTCCCAAAACATTGCCTGTGTTAAGGAACTTTACCTTATTAGGTACAAGCTCAAACAATTCAGTGCTTAAATTAGGTGCTCGTTTTAGAAGAAATACGAATTTTGACATTCAGAATTCAGTTATTGGTGGCTACCCAAATGGAGTAACTACTGAAGATCTAGCAACTGGTACTTTCAGCAGCAATATTCTACATGCATATAGCGCAACCGGTGCATATACTCCTGCAAGTACTGCTTCTTCTGCAAATACTTACTTGTTACTTGGTACTAGCGGTACGCCGTTTTACACAGATCATTCTACTGCTTACAACGTGAACACGTTGATTCCGCGTTCAACTTCACCTATTCCAGCAACAGCCGGTGCGGTTGCAAAAGGTACAGCTTCAGGCGCTACCTGGTTAAAAAACTGGACAGTATTTACTACTCAGACTAAAGTTTATTAATTAACCTTCTCAATTAATTACTCAACGAGGCGGCTTCTTTTAAGAAGCCGCCTTTGTTAAATTTATTTAACATGATAAAAATTTTAAGATATATCCTTTTTACATTTGGGTTTTGTATGCTCTTATCGGCCTGTAAAAAAGAAACAGCTGTAGAAGCTGTTGAGTTTGCTTTTCTGAATTTAGATAATAGGACTAATTATACCGGCAATGATTTATATATGACCTATAATAGTCAGGCTTTAAATGGAATTAGTGCCAGCTTCAGCAACATAAAGGTTCCAGTAGGTAAAGGCAAGTTAGCAATCACAGATTCGACCGGAAAATCTTTATTAGACACGACTTATACTTTTGAGGCTAATAAAACCATAAACTGGGTTTTGTTCCAGCCGACAAACGATGTAACTCCGGTCATTCTCGAAAACAACGGCTCCACTGAGCCACAACCTGATGCTGAACACATAAAAGTTAAATTTGCTAATTTTGCTCCTAATGCATTCAACAGGCCTTTTGATGTTGTATTTTATTGGGAGGATGAGAATTTCAATTTTATTGAAGGTGGCAGGATCGATAATATACCCCAAAATTTTCCTGATGAATTTACCGAGTTGGTTTTTAAAGAAAGAACCTACTGGATAACATTTATGCTTGTTGACCATGAAACCCAACAACCCTTACTTGACGATATCTATTTAGGTTATGGAAGCGTAGAGGAAAAACGCATAATTACTTTCTATTTAACAGAGCCCACTGAGTACGGCTCTCCAGTAACCGGTACGCCGCATAAAGTAAATATAAAGGCATTGTTTGAAAACTAGTTAAAGTATTAAGTATAGTTGCCTGTTATATATTAATTCAATAATATCGTTTTCGTTAAGAGTAGCATCGTTTAAAGTGATTATTGTCAGCAGGAACCTCCTGATCGTGATTTTCCCGACAATGAATCTCATCCCACGAATGCGTATAGTCCCGCTATACTACTTATTGGTACAAAGCTTCTTTTTTTAAAAAGATTTGCTCTTCTAATACCATCCGTTCAGCCATCGGAAAAAGGCAACCAGACTATCTGCCTCATATTACATATATCGAATGTTAGCCGAAGCGTTATGAACTAATACAAAGGATTCTTGATCGGAAACTATACTATCTGATCAAGAATCCTTCTCACACTCTCTCCGTCAATGTAACTTTCTTGATTAATGTCCTTATACGAAAAATCTTTACTAATTTGTGGTCATCAGTAAAGAAAGGCATCTGATTAATCACTATGAATAAAGGAAACGAGCTACCACCATTTATAAAATCCTGGAATCACTATTATTGGATAGTCGTATGCTGGCTGATTTTATTGATTGTCATTTTCTCCCTGATAACCCTCTATTATTCATGAGTTTAGTCGATTGGTTAGTCCTTGGTTTTACCATCCTCTTCATTGTGGTATATGGTATCTGGAAAAGCCGGGGCAATAAAAACATGGATGGCTATTTCTTAGCAGACCGTTCTATGCCCTGGTACAGTATCGGCCTTTCAGTTATGGCAACTCAGGCAAGTGCTATAACCTTCCTTTCCGCACCAGGTTTAGCATACTCCAGTGGCATGCAGTTTGTCCAGTTTTATCTGGGTCTGCCACTAGCCATGATTGTACTGTGCATTACCTTTATCCCCATCTTTCACCACCTTAAAGTATTTACCGCATATGAATTTCTGGAGCAACGGTTTGATCTAAAAACAAGGGCATTAACTGCTTTCCTATTCCTAATCCAAAGAGGCCTTTCCACAGGCATTACTATCTATGCACCATCTATTATATTAGCCACAATTTTAAATATCAACACTTCTTATACTACTTTATTCATAGGTAGTGTGGTGGTGTTATATACCGTTTTTGGCGGAACAAAGGCGGTTTCCTATACCCAAATGCTCCAGATGAGTATCATATTCGCCGGGTTGTTCATGGCAGGTATTGTTGTTGTTTCACTCCTTCCGCCAACAGTAGGCTTCGGGCAGGCACTATCAATAGCCGGAAAAATGGGGAAGATGAATGTGATCAACTGGGATTTTGATCTTAATAACCGGTATACCATCTGGACAGGACTCATTGGCGGCTTTTTTCTTCAGCTATCTTATTTTGGTACAGACCAGTCTCAGGTAGGCAGATACCTCACCGGCAGCACAGTTGGTCAAAGCAGAATGGGGTTGTTGATGAATGCAGTGCTTAAAATTCCAATGCAATTTCTGATTTTACTCATAGGGATCCTGATCTTTTCCTTTTATCAATACCAAAAGCCTCCCGTGTTCTTTAATCAGTATGAGATTAACAAAGTAAAAAGAGGTATCTATAAAGATGAATTTGCACAAAAAGAAGCTGCATTCGATCAAGCTTTCGAAGCAAAAAAGGAAAAAGTTATTGCGTTAGAAAATTCACTTAATACGAGACAAAATGTAGCTTCAAAGCAGGATGAGCTAAACAATGCTAATGTCGCTTTTCTTGATACGCGGACTGCAGCCATAGCGGTCATCAAAAAAAATGATAAGAATGCCGATCTGGACGATACCAACTATGTATTCCTGAATTTTGTGATCCATTATTTACCACAGGGTTTGATTGGATTGCTCATCGCAATTGTTTGTATGGCCTCCATGGGTTCCACTGCCAGTTCGTTAAATTCGTTGGCATCTACAACCTCCGTTGATATTTATAAACGACTGATCAATAAAACGGGATCAGATCTTAGGTATTTGAATATAAGTAAAATCACAACTTTGTTTTGGGGAATCTTAAGTATTGGAATGGCGCTGTATGCCAGTAAACTAGGCAACCTTTTAGAAGCTGTAAATATCCTTGGCTCCCTGTTTTATGGAACTATCTTGGGTATATTTCTTGTAGCCTTCTACATTAGAAAAGTAAAAGGGAATGCAGTCTTTACTGCTGCAATTATTACAGAAATAATTGTTTTCTCGGCCTTTTATTATGAAGTAATGGCTTACCTATGGTTAAATGTATTGGGTTGTGCAATGGTAGTCATCATTAGTTTATTAATCCAGTTGTTAAACAGTGATAAAGAGGTTCAAGCAAACTTAAAACTATAAGAATACTATTTGTTTTATAGAATGTAATTGAATTAGAATTTTTAATTTTGTATATATAAACGGAGGTTATTATGACAACAATAGATTCAGCATTACAAGACATCATGCAACTGGATTATAATTCAAGAGAAATGTTGTTGGTGATTCTTCAGAAACGTCAGATAGAAGCCCGTCGTGAGGACATTGCAAAATCAGCTAAGCAGTCTTTAAAAGACTATCACGCCGGAAAAAGTGTTCCCCTAGATGCAAAAGAAGTTAACGACAGATTAAATTCTCTTTGATAATGATGCCATCGCGTCGAAAACTCGTTTTAACAAAAGCGTTCGAAAAATCATACAAAAAATTTATCAGCGGAAACAATTCATTAAAAGCTGCAATCGCTAAAACCTTGTATATGTTACAGGATGATGTATACGATCCGCCCTTAAGAACTCATAAATTAAGTGGCAGGCTAGCGTCCTATTTAGCCTGCTCATGTGGGTATGATTGTAGAATAATATTCGTTATCGAAAAAGACCTATCGGATCCGGGTGCTGAAAATATTGTTCTATTAGATATTGGTTCACATGACGACGTTTATTAACGATAATTAAATTCAGGCTCCTTTATATTTAAATAAAAGGGAACGTCCCTAAACAATAATAATATTGTAAGCTCACACCATTATATAGCAATCCCGCAGTCCAAAGATATTAATGGTTTGCATCTTAATGCTCAAATTTTGACCTAATATCATTGATTAAAGGGGTGAATTAAAGAAAGGGAACAAATTCGTCACGATTCGTTTTGTGACTAAGTCTCCTTTCATAAAAATTTGGATCTATTTGTCACAGTTTGAATGCTGTTCTTTTTTATCCAATTGGAAAGAGTGGCTTCGGTTATATTGTATCATTTTGAAATAAACTTTTGAGAAGTTCCATTATTTAATAACGCTTCTATTTCAGGTCGCAAAACATCAAGTTTGCTTTTTCCTCGTCCTATTGGCCTACCTAATTTACCTCCAGAAAGCTTAATAGACAGAAGGGCTTCCTTTGTTTTCTTGCTGATTAGGTCACGTTCAATTTCTGCAACCATTGAAAAAACCATTGCCATCACTTTACTCTGCATGTTGTTATCCAACGACCATCCTCCTTTCACTGTATATTGATGATTACACATTACCCGTTACAAACCCTTATCCACCCACAGGAAGCAGCAGGACCCAGAGGCTGTTAAAGGCAAGCAGGATAAAAGTGCTCAACGGAACTACCGGGACGTCGGATATGCTATTGAGCGTAAATTATTACAATGATGAAGGGCTTGTTGTTAAGTCTTTTAGTCAGCATTACAAGGGAGGTACGGTAGCGGTGGGAAACTTCGATGAGATCAGCAATACATATGATTTCAGCCAGGCTATTGAAATTTGCATTAGGAGCCATAAGGTCAGTGATGTTGAAAAGGTCAGGATAACCTGCCACAAGCCCTTACCGCGGCCAGTTACGTCTATGATGCAGCAGGAAGCAAACTGCGTTCGGTAACCGAAGGGGTTACCTGGGATTACGTAGGGGGTATCCAGTACAAGGCAGGAGAGATCGATTTCATTGCAACCGAAGAAGGCCGTGCGGTGAGAAATATTCTAGATGGTTCTTACCGTTACGAATACTTTCTAAAGGACCACTTGGGCAATACGCGGGTGTCAATAGACCAATACCAGTCTGCAGCCAGGGTGGTCCAGGAAGATGAGTATTATGCTTACGGACTGGTTAATGCAAAATATCGGAGCGGGGATAAAAATAACTATCTTTATAACGGGAAGGAGTTACAGGAAGGAACTGCTTATTATGATTACGGGGCTAGGTTCTATGATCCGGTGGTAGGAAGATTGAATATGATTGATCCGCTTACAGAGAAGACTTTCAATATCAGTTATTATGCATATGGGAACAATAACCCTATAAATTTTATAGATGATGATGGTCGATATGCTGTGTCTGTGCATTATGAAATCACTTATAATGCTTTAAAGGGCATGGGATATTCAGATACAAAAGCTGACCTAATAGCCCATTATTCAAGTACCTATGCCGATCACCCTCCGGGCTACGCCCAATACATTGATGGAGTTTTGCACCCTTTTACTAATATACAGGATTACAGATCCGGAATTGATTATAGTGCTACTGAAGAATCTCAAGATGAAAAAAATAGTGTGTGGCATTCTATGATGAGTGACAATGAAGCTGCGGGCGGAATGAAAGAAGCAGAGGCAACTGCAAGAGGGCTTGCGTTTGGTTGGAATAAAATATTTGGTTCACATGGAGGAAAAGACTTAGGACAGTTAGGTCAAGGGTTGCACGCCTTACAAGATGCAATTGCACATGAAGGAGTAAAGACAAATGATCATTTAGGACCGAACGTATCTTCTATTGCTAATGGTCTTAATGATTTGTATGGATCTACCAAGGTAGCTTCTAATCTTACAAAATCCGCATTAACAGTGTTGAATTTACTCCAAGGTAATAAAGTGACTTTAAGGCCAGGTGATACTTTAGATGTAAGAGGAATGTCAGCAGAACAGATTAAACAAGTTCAGCAATTGCTTCAAGATCAGGGTTATAACACTTCAATTCATTAAACACATAATAGAATATGAAATTATTAATATCAATTTTAAAGGTTTTGACCATTGTGCTGTTAATGCTAGATGTGTTTTTTTTCATGGTACTGCATGCAACTGGTCATGAAATACCAGTTAAAACAAATCTGTCATTTGCTATAAGTGCCTTGGTTTTAATCGCAATCATTTTTTTGTTATTTCGAAGAGGAAAACTTAAAAAATAATAGTAGTTATTTGTGATATACGTTAAAGTCGGGTTGAGTTGCGGCTGTTGCACAGAGAGGGTAAAGGCAATAATAAGCCAGTCTTTTAGTTGCAGGGCCAGACTAACCAAACGTTCAACTTTCTCAAACTGTTCTAAATTGGACATTTCGGAAAGCTCGACCATGCAATTTCGTACGCTTTAAAACAACGATTCACGTAGCTAATGGATAGATATGCAGCTAGCTTTGAGTAAGTTATGGTGATCAAAGGGGGAAAGAACGCCTTGTTCGCCTTTTCGGAATAAGGTGGTGAATGACTTCAGAATTTCCAATTACATCAAAGCCCAGCAAAATTGTTGGGCTCTATTATTTAAGCAGAGCCAATAGTTTGTTCTTGGCGAAGAAAGCATCCATTGTGGCGAACAGGTGCAAACGTTCGTCCTGTGGTAGCCTTTCAATCAGTTTCAGGCGTTCAAGTGCATCCTGGTCGATGTCCTGATACTGACCATCTTTCACCAGGTAATCCAGTGTCACCCCTAATGCATCGGCCACCTTAGCGCCCGTATCAATCGAGGGTTTGGGTAAGCGCTCAGGATCAAAATTTAGATGTACGGATTGATGCTTTAAAACCAAGTAAGATCAACCTAGAACATTTGGAAAATAATTGGGATGAAATATTGCGGTTTGTTTGCAGCATCAAGCTGGGGTATTTAAAATTTAGACTCTGTGATGGTGCCGATCCTAAATCCTGAGAATTGAATATACTGGGAAAAGATCAAGGAATTTTTCTACAGCGAAGTCGTGACGGATTTGTTCCCTTCCCTTAATTTACCCCATTAAAGAAAAATCCAGTCTTGTCAAAGAGCATTCCCACTATTATAAATCTTATCATGACATGAGACCAAATTGTGGGCAGATTATGGGTGACGCCACGGTGAGGCCACAGTGACGCCACGGTGAGGCCACCTTTTATTGTAAAAACGTGGCCTCACTGTGGCATCACCCTGGCATCACTGTTGCCTGAAGGGTAACCAAATCTTAAACAGACTTCAATTTGATACTATGTTTTATCTTTTCTGCTATAGGGTTAAATCTTTGCTTCTTGCTTGGAAAGTTATAAACGATCTTTTGAAGTTTCAATTGAAATTACTCAGCGCTCTTTCAAGTTGCCTCAATCGTCTTCTCCATAATACATACAAAAAGTATAGTTGAATCCCCAAAAACAACATCAAGCCGCCAAGTAACACCTGTTTCCCTGTAGTGAATTGTATATTATAGGTAAAAAACAACAATAAGCCGGATGCGTATACAATCCGCGTTAAGATGGATATTATAGCATATTTTTTAACTTTTGAAAAATAGTTTTCAAGGGATTGTTGTATGGTAGTACCATTTAATAGATACTTTGCAAACCGATACCCCGTTAGGTTATGAATTAAAGGCAACAATGCACAAATTACAAGTATGATATTAATTATGAGTGGTTTCAAGTCTCCATCAAACATCGTATAATAACACATCAGGAATAGCGACCAACCTGCAATTTCCAGTGATAGTTGTCTTCTTATGCCCTTTAAAACAGGGTGATTGTTTTCCAATAGCATCTTCTTGATCTCTTCTGAGGTCTTAACCGGTGTTTCTAAATTGTTCCAGGATGATTTTAAATCTTCAAGTTCCATCTTTTATTTAATTAAGAGTTTCTGTATTTTGTTCCTTATTCTGGAGAGTTTTACCCCAATATTATTTTCACTAATCCCCACTATTTCTGCAATTTGCTGATAACTGAGATCCTCCAGATAGAGCGTAATCAATGCTTTTTCGCTATCATCCAACTGTTTTAAAGCCGCAAATAAAAGTTCCTGCTGAATTGAGGTGCCTTCATTTTGCTGTTCGGCCTGATTATCCGGCAAAACAGAAACATATTGAATATCAGGCCTCTTTTTGCGATAGGTTGCTATGGCTGTATTGAGCGAAATCCGATAAATCCAGGTACTTATTTTGGATTGACCTTTAAAAGAGGCGTAAGCTTTCCAAAGTTGAAATGTGATTTCCTGAAAGAGATCTTCCCGGTCCTCTTTGTTATCCCGATACAAATGGCAAACCTTATGAATAATTCGCTGGTATTCTTTAATCAGTGTTACAAATTCTTGTTCATACATCTTTTGTTTTTTAAACAGCAATTGGGGGCCGTATAAGTATGTGCCTGTCTCAAAATAAATTGAAAGATAATGTTCTGTTTTACTTTGATCCTATTGTGTGATTTTACATATAGGTAGAATAAAATCAAGAAAACTTACATAAATAGATAAATAATTTTAACCTGAATGAATTGCTGCGGAAGTGAAGAGATTTCTTATGTTTACTATTCCAAGAGAACAAAAATACGCTAGCCATATAGTACTAAATACTTAATAATGAAAAATCTTAAATTTAGCCTGCTTATTTACTCATTGATAACTGTTCTGCTGTCTGGATGCGCCGCAAAAGAATCAGCTATCAAACAACAAAGCAAGACCTTTGCAAAAGGTGCAGACGTCAGTTGGCTGTCACAGATGGAAGCAACAGGGTATAAATTTTATAATGATAATGGAGTAGAGGAAGATTGCCTTAAGATATTAAAAGACCATGGCATGAATACCATCAGGTTAAGAACCTGGGTTAATCCATCTGACGATAGAGCGAGTGGACATTGCAGTAAAGAAGTGACGGTAGAGATGGCAGTACGCGCAAAAAAAGCGGGCATGAGGGTCATGATTGATTTCCACTATAGTGATAGCTGGGCAGATCCAGGCAAACAAAAGAAGCCGGCAGCATGGGAAGGTCATGATTTTAATCAGTTACTTCAGGATGTTTATACCTATACATTTGATGTGATGTCTGCTTTAAAAGCGGCAGGTGTAGATCCGGAATGGGTACAAGTTGGAAATGAAACACCGGGAGGTATGATTTACCCTGAAGGCAGCACCGCGAATTGGCCTCAATTGGCTCAATTGATAAATAAGGGCTATGATGCGATAAAAGCAGTCAGCAAAGATTCTAAAGTGATTCTTCATGTTGATCAGGGTAATAATAATGCACGCTTTAGAAACTGGTTCGACAATGCTAAAGCAAATGGGGCTAAATATGATGTAATTGGGCTTTCTTATTATCCATACTGGCTTGAAGGAAATCCTGATTATACGTTGTCTGTCAATGACCTTGGAAATAATCTCTTGGATATGGCATCCCGTTATGGAAAAGAAGTGATGGTAGTAGAAGTGGGAGGGGAAGACAACAAAGAGCAGAATACATATGATATGTTAATTGCCGTTCAGGAGAAGGTTAGAGCTGTTCCAAATGGTAGAGGTCTGGGTGTTTTATATTGGGAACCTCAGGGTGCAAGGAGCTGGAGTAAATACGGTTTAAGTACATGGGAAAATGATGGAAAACCCACCAAAGCCTTAAAAGCATTCCTCTCTAAATAGACAGGAACGTTATTTAAGGCTCTGAGGGGGTGATGGTGTTTTGTTATTTGTTTCTTAGCTTCGCTTTGCTGACATATACTTTGGCTCCTTTTTTATTGACATAGTAATATTTACTGTTCTTATCAATATAAATGGTTTGACCACCCGGGCCAACTTTATTGGCATAGGTCTTGTCAGCAACTTTTGATGCACCCTTAACGGCTAATTCAGCTGTTTTGTTACCTACTTTTCTGGCTGTTTTTTTAATTGCCTGATCAGGATTTACTTTCAGCGTATCGTTGTTTTGGGCAATGCTTGGTGTGGTTAACCCAACCACTGCTGTGCAAAGGGCAATTGCTACTAATTTTACTACATTTTTCATATTGTGTTTGTTTATTTAGATGATATTAATTTAAGAGTTCAATCTGCTTTCAGGAAATGTATTCCTTTCAGTTTGATTGAAATCTTAGTTCTGAAAATATCATTCAATAACAAGCTGATTCGAAAGTTGTTGTCTTTAATTCAAAACTCATAACGAAGCGATTTATAAGTCGGGTTTTTTCTTTCGTAAACTTTTTTTTCTATTTATCAGCGCTTGTTGCAGCAGGTATTCGATATGGCCATTGATGCTTCTGAATTCATCCGTTGCCCAACTCTCTACTTCTTTCAAAACTTCTGGATTTATTCTTAATATAAATGCTTTCTTTTCTGCCATGATAATTGAATATGCAACGATCCTATTCCTCAAAGGTGTTGAGGAGTTAGGATCTCAATACGTATTAATGATATAAAGTGCCGGTATTTACGACGGGACTGACGCTTTTATCACCACAAAGTACAACCAGCAAATTGCTGACCATCGCAGCTTTGCGCTCTTCGTCAAGCTCCACAATGTTTTTTTCTGATAATTTAATTAAAGCCATTTCCACCATTCCAACTGCACCTTCTACGATAAGTCTTCTTGCTGCGATAATTGCAGAAGCTTGTTGAACCTGCAACATGGAATGTGCAATTTCAGGAGAGTAGGCCAAATGTGAGATCCGTGCTTCCAATACTTCTATACCCGCCCGGTCAAGACGTTCATTTAACTCTTTTTCGAGTAAGATACTCACCTGTTCAGCTCCTCCTCTCAACGTAATGGTAGCTAATTCGTCTTCCAGATTATCATAGGGAAATAAGTTGGCCAGGTGCCTTACTGCCGCCTCACTTTGAATATCTACATATTGTGTGTAATTTTCAACCGCAAATACAGCATTAGCGGTATCCTTAATTTGCCATACAATGACCGCAGCGATTTCTATTGGGTTTCCTATTTTATCATTTACTTTTAATTGCTGACCATTTAAGTTAAATGCCCGCAAGGAAACTCTTCTTTTCACAGTAAAAGGATTCACCCAGAAAAACCCATCATGCTTAACTGTGCCTACATATTTACCAAACAGAGTGAGCACTTTTGATTCGTTGGGGTCCACTATGATCAGTCCGGACAATACCAGTACAAAGGCTGATATTCCAACGATAATACCTACAGCAATTTGTCCTGCCCAAAGGCAAATTCCAGCGCTTACTACCAGAATGATAAAAAACGCTAAGCCAGCATATCCTGATGGAGGATTAATTATTTTTTCAGTTTTCATTTTTTATGATTTTAAATTGATATCATAAAGATATCGAAAAATACATGTTTATAAGTGTTTTATATAAATATTAAAATTCAATAGCTCGGCATGGTATAAATGGATTCCAACTACGTTTACTTACATCAGTTGTCGATCCATTTTCATATCCTTGTTGAACAATTGGGACCTAAAAACTTGTAATATGAAAATTCCTTCCTTATATTCTTTAGGACAAAGTATCCAGCGTGTAGTATTCCGCTTTCCTCTACAGGTATTTGCATCAATAGCTGCCACACTAGTTTGGTGTTATATGATTGACCCTATTGGAGAGGTCAAAATTGTGGAGGACCAATACATCAAGTTTATCATCGTATGTAACTTTGCATTAGTGCTTTTACTAGCCGGCGATCTGTATGCAGAAGTAAATAATTTCACTCTGGTTAAAAAATGGATCTTCCGTGTACTTGGTGTGCTGATTTGCACAGGGTTGTATTTTGCTTTGCACCCGTCATATTACGATGCTGATATCTACCGAATTGGATTGATCGCTTTTGCCTTTCATCTTTTAGTGGCATTCGTGCCTTTTATCAAACATGGGAATTTAAACGATTTCTGGGAATTTAATAAAACGTTATTCCTTAGGTTTCTTACCTCAGCGCTCTACGCAGGGGTATTATTTGGTGGCTTGGCGGTGGCATTAATAGCGATTGATGGATTGTTTAGTGTAGACATTAATTCTAAAATCTATTTGATGCTTTTTGCGGTAGTCGCTGCAGGTTTCATGACAATCTTTTTCCTGTCCGGAGTTCCTGAAGATGTGAAATCCGATCAGGCGGTTGATACATATCCCAAAGGACTTAAAATATTTACCCAATATGTACTGATTCCCTTGATGACCATTTATTTGGCGATCTTGCTGGTATACGAAATTAAAATAATTATTAATTGGGAGCTGCCTAAAGGCATGGTATCGGCGCTAATTTTAGGGTATGCCGTATTTGGGATACTATCTTTATTGCTGATCTACCCAATCAGAGAGAAGTCTGGGAATGGATGGATCAAGATGTTTTCCAGGGTATTCTATTTCATGATGATCCCATTGGTTGTGCTGCTGTTGTTGGCCGTTTGGAAAAGGGTAGGTAATTATGGTATTACTGAGTCCCGGTATATCCTGGTCATACTGGCGGTATGGCTTACATTTAATACTATTTACTTCTTGTTTAGTAAAAGGCAAAATATAAAGGTCATTCCTATTAGTCTGTGTATTCTGGCCTTGTTGTCCACTTATGGTCCGCAAAGTGCTTTTTCTGTATCCCGGTATTCTCAGGTGCTCCGGTTGAAAAGGTTAATGGCTTCCAGAGCGAATGCAGATATCAGACAGCGGGCAACAGTTGTCTATTACTTAGTGGATCGTCATGGGTTGCATTCTTTACAGGATTTTACTCTGGTAGATCTCTCTGCGCTTGAAAGTAGGATGGAGGATAAAGCTGGCGTTAATCGATATGCGATTAAAACGAAGCTTTTGGATACTGCTTACGCGTTGTTGAAGGTAAAAAAGGATGATAATAATTTTCGCAATGAAGTCACTTTTGTAGCCCCTGGTAATGAGATGGTCGATGTGAAGGGCTATGATTTTTTGATCGAGATTAATAGCTATGCAAATAAAACGGAGGTAGCCTTAAATGGAGTACCGGTAGTAGTGGAGAGATCGGAATCAAATAAGAATCTCCATGTTATAATCGGTAAAGATAGTGTAGTGGAACTTGATGTTAATAAACTGATCACAAATGCATTAGGTCGTTTAAAAAAGGGCGGACTGAAGACTAAGCCAGGTAATCAATATACGTATTACCTTCCGAATGAATCTTTTGTATTACTGCAACAAGTTAACGCATATGATGTGTCTCTTGTCATTTCATCAATGAGTATTCCTGATACCGATGACCGAAAAAGGATAGATAGGGAGTTAAGCTATGCAGGCTATTTATTGATTAGGTTGCGAGCTGATCAGCACAAATAGTTAATCTCCTTATTTCATGCCAATGCAGGCAGAGAAATGTTTTTTGTTATTTTCGTGTACGACTGTAAATGTACGTGGCTTTAAATCCAGTAAGCGATAAACAATTTCTTCCTGATTATAGCGTATTCCCTTGTACCCTAATATAGGTGCAATCTACAATAAACTTCGCCTTAAATTTAATCGAAAGAATAAGTTGTTAATTTGCTAAAGGTTGCTATCTTTGCAATCCCAATCCGAGACAAGATTGTTTAAAGACAATGGAGGCTTAGCTCAGCTGGTTCAGAGCATCTGCCTTACAAGCAGAGGGTCACTGGTTCGAACCCAGTAGCCTCCACAAAAAAAGCCTTTCAGTTAATGAGAGGCTTTTTGCGTTAGGAGCTTAATTTTTCTATAATTTAATTATACGGCTGAATGAGTATATCTGTAGAGCTACTCAACCCCTCATGAAGCTTTCTAGCTATCAGTATACCTAAAATCTTTAATTCATCCCCTTCGATCGTGCCATCGATGAATCAAATATCTCTTCCAGTCAATGAAGAGCATCGTGATAATCTTGCTCAATTTTATTTGCATTAATTTTATCATATTCAGCGTGAGTGCCCATAAATCTTATCGGAATTATTTTATACGTATAATTTATCTTGGCGATTAATCTTTAGTGATTTTCTTTATTATTGAATACCAAATGGTTATGTTCTTAAAAACTTGCACTTGGATACTCCCTTTTTACATCCATGGTATTTTTTAATTCTGCTTTATCTGCCTCTCTGTACTATGTTGAAAGCTGTTGCTTGCAATCTTTATGGCTTTCCCAAAATGTTTTAAGTGTACCCTTAGAAATAACCCTCATCTGTTATAGGTATAGTTAAAGTATCCCGAAATTGGAATTTGATTTTTTTTTTTAGGTTTTTCAAAAGGGTTTAAAAATTAAATTAACTAATGCTAAAATAGATTATAGCCAATCGTATTATTTTTTATCTTAGGCCTGACCTTAAATAAGCGAGCGCTTTGCTTATTCAAATAATTACTTTCAAGTTTTAGACTTTCAAAAATGAATGAAAAGATCAATAGGAGCAGAGTAGAATACTATGATATTTTAAAAGGACTTGCAATAGTTTCCGTTATCGCTATTCATACAATATCCTTTTCGATTACTAAAGGTGTAGAGGTTTCGTCCATAATAGTTTTCTGGCGAAATTTGATATGTTTCGCTGTTCCGCTTTTCGTTACAATTTCCGGCTTTTTCATAGCAAATAAATCATTTAGCTCCAAATCGAGTTATGTGGATTATTTAAAGAAACAGTTGCCACGAGTTCTCATTCCATACTTATTTTGGGCGCTTTTTTATAGCCTTTTTCTTTTCCTAAGGGGTATTCCTGTTATGTCTATCCTATATAAGTTGGTCACATTTCAGACAGCGGTTCCTTTTTATTTCATAGCATTAATTGTTCAGTTTTATATACTTGCTCCTTTTGTGCAAAAATTGGCTAATAAGAAAGGATTATTTGGAACAGCAGTGCTAAGTGTTCTGTTTTGCTTAATTATTTATTATATAAGGTACTCCTTAGGAATAAAGTTGCCAATCATCTTATACAGTGGAACTTTTTTCCCTTACCTTTTCTTTTTTGTTCTGGGTGTTTATTTTGGTAAAGGAAAAGTTATATGGAAAGGAAGATTATCAGCAATGATTTTTGTGTTCATATCACTTGCGCTTTTAACTTCGGATAGTATAATGGAATATAAAACATATAGGGACCTTAGCGCAGCGGCTAGCACAGTAAGAATCACTTCATTTATATACTCTTTTGCCGTGATTAGCTTTCTGTTTAATACTCAAAATGCCGGTTTTAAAAATACGGCTTTAAACTACATAGGAATTGTTTCATTTGGAATATATTTTACTCATATCTTTTTCCTAACGAGGCTAACAGGACTCCTTAAAATCTACCTTCCATCGCTAGGCATTTTTGCCTTTCAGGCTATAATGATTGTTTCAATACTTTTATTGTGTATCTTAATTTCCTGGTTAGCCAAACGAATAAATCGTAACATTGCTGTAAGGTATTTAGGCCTTTAGCTGAAGTCCCTCGAAATTTTTCTCAATTTTTGTCGTATCTCTTTAAGGCACACTTATTAAATGGAGCATTATTCCCTTTTGGTATTGGGTATTGTTGCTCAGTTCAAATTCCCTTGCAGCAGCGTGAAATTGATGGTTGAATGGACCTCATACGCTGTATGAAATGTCTTTATCAATTCGAATTAGCTTCTCTTTCCTCCTCGAACTTATCTTTGTACTGAGATAATAAATCTTTCATTTAAACTTAACAGTAACTTTTAATTGTGCTAACAAGGATTAATTATTCTTGCGTGATTTTATAAAGATCATCTACTACGTTTCAATATCAGATTAAGAGTTACACTACCTAAGAATAATTTTATGAGAGATTTTACCAGAAAAAAGCATTGTTTCATGTTTAAGAGGGCAATCATTCCTTTATTTCTATTTTTTGTGATAGAGGTAAGTGTTTCGGAAGCTATCGCTAAGCCATTATTAGAGAGCAATCCTTACCTCAAAGATGTTGCCATCACAGGTACGATTACTGACAAACAAGGGAAAACACTTCCTGGGGTTTCTATTCGGATAAAAAACGGAAGTGTAGGTACCACTACTGATATCAATGGTAAATTCAGTTTGCAGGTGGCCAACGGGAATGCAATATTGCAGGTTTCGTATATTGGCTTTAAAACCGAGGAGATAGCAATTAATGGACGTTCAAATATTACGATCGTATTAAGCGAAGAAGACAATCAGCTTAATGAAGTGGTTGTGACTGCGCTTGGGGTTTCCAGAGAGAGAAAATCTTTGGGATATGCAGCCCAGGAAATTAAAGGTGGCGAACTCGATAAAGCCCGCGAATCTAATTTTTCCAGTGGATTAGCCGGAAAAATTGCAGGAGTTACAGTAATGAATAGTCCATCTGGTGTAGGGGGATCTGCACGGGTTACCATTAGGGGTGATAAATCTTTAAACATCAATAACAATCAGCCTTTGTATGTGATCGATGGCATTCCAATCAGCAATGATAATTACGGATCTTCAGGGAGCAGTTATCAGGAAGTAGATTATGGAAATGGTGCTTCGCTAGTTAATCCGGATGATGTTGAATCCATAAATGTGCTGAAGGGTGCAAATGCTGCTGCTTTATACGGTTCAAGAGCTGCAAATGGGGTAATTTTAATTACTACTAAAAGCGGTAGGAGAAGTAAAGGAGCTGGAATAAGTGTGAATTCAGGGGTAACGTTTGAGCGACCATTGGTATTACCCGACTTTCAAAAGAAATATGGACAGGGCAATGATGGAGAATTTTCCTTTGTAGATGGTCTCGGCTCTGGCGTTAGGGATGGTGTGGATGAAAGTTGGGGCCCTGCTTTCAATGGTCAACTCATCGATCAGTTTGACTCACCCACTTCAAATGGTTATCGGGGTGGAGATATTTACCTGATTAATGACGGTTCATTGGGCTCTGCTGCAAATCTTGCTGCACGAGGTACCATAACCCCTACACCCTGGTTGAATAGTTTTGACTTGAATGACTTTTACGAAACGGGGATTACAACTAATAATAATGTTGCCGTTACTTCCTCAAACGATAAAGGTAATTTTAGATTTTCCTTTACCAATTTAGATCAAAAAGGTATAGTGCCTAATACCGATTTAAAGCGGAATACATTCGCATTCAACTCCGGCTATAATGTTACCTCTAAATTGAATGTAAAAGCCAGTGTGAACTATATTTTAAATGACAGTGATAACAGGCCGAACATCAGCTATGGGACTGAAAATATTATTTATCTCCTGAACAACTGGCTTGGACAACAAGTCAACATCAATTCTTTGAAAGATTACTGGATGCCGGGTATGGAGAATAGGCAACAGTTCAATTTTAATTATAACTACCATGATAATCCGTATTTCAATCTATATGAAAATACGAACTCACAAAAGGCACATCGTCTTATTGGAAATATAGCCGTAAAATACGATATCAACAACTGGCTAAATGTGCTCTTGCGGGGAGGCACAGATTATGGTAACGAATTACGGGAACGAAGAAGGGCCTATAGCACGCAACGTTTTCCTCAAGGTGCTTATAGAGAAGAACGGATCGAAAATATAGAGACGAATTTTGACTTCCTTATTAATGCAAACCGTTCAATCAGCAAAGATTTGAAGGTATCTCTTAATGCGGGAGGTAATGCAAGGATCAATAATACAGATCAAATTGCTACTTATACCTCTCAGCTACTGACACCCGGAATTTACAGCTTAAATAACTCAGCGATTCCATTGGTTACAGAGGTTTTTAGTCCGGAAAAAAGAGTCAACAGTTTATATGCTTTCGGACAGTTCTCGTTTAAAGATTTTTTATATCTGGATGTTACGGCCCGAAATGATTGGTCCAGTGCGCTTACGTTACCTGTAAACTCAGCCACTCTGGGCATCACCGATAACTCTTACTTTTACCCTTCAGCATCATTGAGTGGTTTGATAAGCGAAATGTTTAAAATGCCATCATGGGTCAGTTATGGAAAAGTACGGTTAAGTGCTGCACAGGTTGGTAATGATACCAGTCCTTATTCATTTACTCAAGCATATAACAAGCAGAATCCAATCGGAAGTAATCCTGTCTTCAGCACCTCTGGTGTGTTACGGAATTTTAATATCAAACCTGAAATCAGTACTTCATTAGAAGGAGGATTAGAGTGGAAGTTTGCGAATAATCGTTTAGGCTTTGATGTTACTTATTACCATGTGACTACTAAAAATCAAATCCTGAATAATGTTCCGATCTCCATTACAAGTGGTTTCAGTACCCAGATTCTGAATGCGGGAAAGATCAGTAATTCAGGTATTGAAGTTTCTTTAAATGCCACACCAATCAAACAAAGCTTTAATTGGGATATCATTGTAAACTTTTCTGCCAACAGAAGCAAGGTGCTCAAGTTAACGGACGAAATTTCCATCTATCAAATGGCGAGCAAGGAAGCCATTTCAATAGATGCCCGTGTGGGTAACCGGATGGGAGATATGTATGGCGAAGTTTATCAACGGGTTACAGATCAAACAAGTCCTTATTATAATCAGATCATCAATAATGATACCGGGCGTCCTTTATCTACAGGTACGGCACAGCGGCTGGGTAATTATAATCCGGATTGGCTCGCAGGGATAAGGAATTCGTTTTCATACAAAGGAGTTAATCTGAGCTTTTTGTTTGATGTACGTGAGGGTGGTAAAGTGTATTCGCTCACTCAGGTTGTGGGAAGGGAAGCCGGACAGTTGGTTGAAACACTTCAAGGGCGTGCGAATGGATATGATTTAACTTTAGAAGGAAACGGTGTGATTAGTCCGGGGGTGATCCAAAATGCAGATGGTTCATACCGACCCAATGATGTAAAGCTTTCTGCCCGTGCATGGAACTCCGCCTTTACAAATGGACGATCTATTGCTGAGCCAGTGATCTATGACGCCTCTTTTATTAAACTTCGCGAATTAAGTGTGGGCTATGTAATTCCATCTAAGTTCTTGCAGAGGTATAAGATCAGCAATATGGCCTTATCCCTGGTAGGAAGAAATTTATGGGTACATTCTAAAGTTCCGCACATAGATCCTGAGCAAATCGCATTGGATGGAGGAACGTATGTTCCGGGAGTTGAATCAGCTTCAATTCCTACTACGCGTTCATTGGGACTCAATCTGAATTTTAATTTCTAAACTGATTTAACGAGCTAAAGATGAAATATTCTAAACTATTGCTTTCTTATATCCTGCTAAACGGCTTGGTGTTATTAGCCGGATGTACCAAGGATTTCGCTGATATAAATGATGATAAGAACGCCATTACGATCATTACGCCGGACCTGTTGCTTCCTTCGGTGATTCGCTCCTCTGTAAATGCCACGATGGGTGAGGCCTGGGGCGTGGGTACGCTAGTCGTTCAACAAACAGCAAAATATCAGTTTGTAGACGACGACCGCTATATTTGGGGAAATAGGGATAATATCTGGAATTCTTTTTATACGAATTTAAGGGATATTAAAAAATTATCGGAACTGGCAGCATCTTCCTCTCAGCCTGCTTACGAAGGAATTGCTTTAATCCTGAAATCGTGGATGTTTTCCACTATCACCGATACCTATGGAGATGCGCCTTACAGTGAAGCGACTGCTGGCGATCAGAATATCCTGAAGCCTAAATATGACAAACAGGAAGAGATTTATACGGGTATCTTAAAAGATCTTGAAACGGCTAACACCATTCTTTCTACCTCTGCATCTTCAGTTGGAGGAGATCTGATCTACCAGGGCGATATCTTGAAATGGAGAAAGTTAGCCAATAGTCTGCGCGTCAGGAATCTCATGCGGATTTCGGCGAAAGTAGATGTAAAAGTAAAGCTACAGGCGATTTTAGATAATCCGACAGTCAACCCATTGTTTGAAAATAACGCAGATGATGGGGACTACTCTTATTACGCAGAGGCTCCAAATCAGTTTCCGAACTACACGAATAGAATTGGTGGATTTGATGAATTCCGCTTAAGTAAAACTTTTAGTGATGTCTTGCAGGCATTTGGCGATCCGCGACTAGCTATTTTCGCGAGACCTACCTCTGCGTCTGTAACGGCAGGCGCTCCTGTATATGTGGGAATGCCAAACGGATTAAGTGATACTGAGGCATTGAAATATAACGGAGGTTCAAATAACATCAGTAGAATTGGAAGTTTTTATTATGAAAATTCGATTACTTCGGCAGGGCTTCTTGTAGCAAAAGGATATATTATGGCTTATCCGGAGTTGCAGTTCCTTCTTGCAGAGGCAAGGCTAAAGAATCTGATCACGACGACTACTACAGCTCAAACCTATTATGAGCATGGTGTTTCAGGTGCTTTCACCTATTTGAATTCAACTATGCCAAGTGATTATTTAACTCGTAATGGGGTGATATATGATAGTTCAAACGCTTTGAAACAAATTATTACACAAAAGTGGATTTCCCTGTTCTATACTGGATTGGAAAATTGGTTTGAATGGAGACGCACCGGATTTCCTGTACTTGCAGCAGGTCCTGATAATCAGAACGGTGGCAGAATACCTGTGCGCTACAAGTATCCGTTAAATGAGCAGTCACAAAACCCTGTAAATTTAAATGAAGCCATCACAAGGCAAGGTCCAGACGATATTAATACCAAAGTTTGGTGGGATAAATAATAATATTTATTTTCAGATACATGAATGAGAGCAGAAGAGTATTTATAAAAAAGGCGGGTTTACTGACGGGTGCAGCAGGATTATTTAGCATCATGCCAGCATCTATACAGCAGGCTCTTGCTATTGATGCCGCAGCGGGAAGTACGTATATGGACGCGGAACATGTGGTTTTTTTGATGCAGGAGAATCGTTCTTTTGATCATTGTTTCGGTACTTTAAACGGTGTCCGCGGTTTTAATGATCCCAGGGCAATTCATTTGGCTAACAATAATCCGGTTTGGTTACAAACCAATGCTTCGAGAGAGACTTATGCTCCGTTCCGATTAAATCTTAAAGACACTAAATCGACCTGGATGAGCTCACTTCCCCATTCGTGGGAAAATCAAGTGGATGCTTTAAATGGTGGGAAGATGGATAAATGGCTGGAAAGTAAAAAATCAGGTAATAAAGAGTTTGCTAATATGCCTTTAACCATGGGGTATTACAACCGAACCGATATTCCTTTTTATTATGCGTTAGCAGATGCGTTTACAGTTTGCGATCAGCATTTTTGTTCCGCTTTGACCGGTACGAGTCCTAATCGCTTATTTTTCTGGACAGGCACATTGCGGGCAGAACAGGATGAAAATTCCAAAGCGCATATATGGAATGATGAAATTGATCATAAAGATATTCATTGGACTACCTTTCCTGAGCGGTTGGAAGACTTAGGGATTTCATGGAAGGCCTACCAAAATGAGTTAAGTATTCCTGTTGGTTTTCAGGGAGAGGAAGAAGACTGGTTAGCTAATTTCACTGATAATGACCTGGAATTTTTCTCTCAGTTTAATGTTCGCTTGCATGTAAAACATCTTGATTTTCTGACGAATAGATCTCTTGCGATTCAAAAGGAGGTTATAGAATTAAGGGATCAATTAAAAGTAGCTCCTGGCGATGGTAATTTGCTAAAGATACTCCAAGAGAAAGAACAGCTATTAAAATCGACTCAGGATGATATGGAGAAATGGAATAAACAGCGTTTTGAACAACTGTCGGAAAGGGACAAAAGTATTCATCGCAAAGCGTTTGTAACCAATAGTGAGGATCCTGATTATCATCAGCTGGTAGAGATGGATTACATGGATGATGATGTAACCCGAAAAATGAAAGTACCTAAAGGAGATGTTTTGCATCAGTTTAGACAAGATGTTGATGCTGGACAGCTGCCGGCAGTTTCCTGGTTAGTACCGTCGTCCCATTTTTCAGATCATCCAGGATCTCCATGGTATGGTGCCTGGTATATTTCAGAGGTGATGGATATACTGACTAAGAATCCGGAGACGTGGAAGAAAACTATTTTCATTATTACTTATGATGAGAATGATGGCTACTTTGATCATGTACCTCCTTTTCTACCTCCACATAGCGCAAGACCAGATACGGGTAAAGTTTCAAACGGAATTGATACTCGGGTAGAGCATGTCAGTCTGGAACAAGAAAAGCAGCGGGGATTTGAAGACCAGCGTGAAAGTCCTATAGGACTTGGATTTAGGGTGCCCATGTTAGTCGTTTCACCCTGGACGAAAGGGGGATGGGTAAATTCCCAGGTATTTGACCATACTTCTAATCTGCAATTTTTAGAACATTGGTTATCTAAAAAGACAGGAAAGAAGTTGAATCAACCGGAGATAAGCGATTGGCGACGTGTAGTTTGCGGAGACTTAACTTCTGTATTCAGGCCTTCACCGGATAAGGCTGTTAAAAATCCTGCACCAGTAGAGAAGGATGTTTTTATTCAAAGTATCCATAAAGCGCAATTTAAGGCATTGCCCTCAGGTTATACGGTTTTGAGGGAGCAAGATATTGAACATGTAAAAACGAATCCATTAGCAAATACAGTAGTTCCTGCTCAAGAAAAGGGAATAAAACTTTCCAATTCTATTCCTTATCAAGTTTATGCTGACGGTTATTATGATGCAAAGCAGCAGGGATTTGTTTTGAATCTTAAATCGAAAACAGAGGTTTTTGGAAAGCAAACAGCAGGATCGCCATTTAATTTATATTTTCCGGGAAAGACATCTTCTAAAGATGTTAATGGGTTGCTAAAATGGGAAAACATGCGACTTCGGTCATATGCTGTTCAAGCTCAGGGAGAAATTAGTGATTTAATTGCCTTGAATACCTTTGAAAATAAAATATATCACCTTCGGGTGTATGGTCCTAATGGGTTTTATAGGGAATTTAAAGGTGACCATTCAGATCCATCTGTAAAGGTCTTATTCGAGTATCAACGGAATAGGTTATACAAGAATAAGTTAACTGGAAATGTGGAGTTAACCCTAATTAATGAGCGGCCAGAGCAGTTAAAGGAGATTATGGTAACTGATTTGGCATACGGCGGCGCCACCAAAACAATTAAGGTGTCTGGGGAATCTGGTGTTGTTGTTTTGGATTTAAGTAAGAGCTACAGCTGGTATGACTTTAGTATAAAAGTAAAAGGTCATGACCAATATGAACAAAGGTTTGCGGGAAGAGTGGAAACTGGCATAAGTAGTTTCAGTGATCCATTTATGGGTAGGGTAATAGGTTAAACGGTACAGAGAAATATAGCTGGATTTATCTGAATATTAGCACTCTCATCATTATATTTGTATATAACCAATGACAGATGCCCTTTTTAAGTTCTATTTCCGATTCAGAACTAGTTGTGCTGTTAAAGCAGGATAGTAAGGAAGCGTATACAGAAATTTATGACCGTTATCATGGTATTCTCTACGCCTTTGCTTATAAGAAGCTGAATGACAGGGAAGAAGCGAAGGATCTTATTCATGAGCTATTCCTGTTACTTTGGGAACGCAGAAGCTTTCTGGACGTCAAGCTAGGACTGTCCGCTTATTTATTTACAGCAGTTCGGAATAGGGTTTTAAATTTAATTAAACATAAGAAAATTTCGTCTGCATATGTGGAATCCTTCCAGCAGTATATGGATAACAATCTATTTGCAGCAGATGAGCTTTTGCAGCAAAAGGAGCTAACTGCTTTTATAGAAAAAGAAATTCAAGCACTACCTTATAAGATGAGGCAGGTGTTTGAGTTAAGCCGGAAAGACCACTATTCGCGGGGGGAAATAGCTCAGGAATTAAACCTTTCTGAGGAAACGGTTAAAAGCCACATGCATCATGCTATAAAGATTCTGAGGGCTAAATTAGGCTCGATGTTTTTCCTGATCTTTCTAATCTATCCCTAAACTTTTTTTCTGATAAAAAAAACTATTTTCTTTTAACCCTTTATGCTGGGTTCGGTGTCTTGTATATATTAAGAATAATAATCCCCAAGGGTATGCAAGATCAAGATGCTAAAACACTCCTTTCTAAATTTCAAGCGGGTACTTGTACTGATGAAGAAATAACCATTATTGAAAACTGGATCATGTTTAGTCATGTGACTGAATTTGATTTGAGCGATAAGGAAATAGCAGCGGATCTGGCTAAAATAAGAAGGGGGCTTCCCTTAAAAGATAAGAACAAGGAGATTAAATTATGGCCTGAAGAAAGTAAGAAGGTAACTAAACTGTGGCCACGAGTAGCAGTAGCTGCTGCTGTATTGCTTGTTATTTCTGTAGGCTTGTTGTTCTACACGAATAACAATAATACCGTTCATCAGCAGAAATTAGTAAAGGTTGTTAATAAGTCTAAAGATGTGATTGTGCCAGGGAGCAATAAAGCCTTTATTACATTGGCAGATGGATCTAAAATATCATTGACAGATGCTTCAAGTGGTAAAATTGCCAAAGAGAATGGGGTGCAGATTACCAAGACTGCAGATGGAAAGTTGATCTATACCCTTTTGGAGACTGAGTATCCTCCCAAGGCATTAGCCTATAATACGATTACAACTCCCCGTGGAGGCCAGTATCAGATTGTGTTGCCTGATGGTACACATGTATGGCTCAATGCGGCAACTTCATTGAAATACCCGACTTCTTTTATTGGTAAGGAACGGAAAGTGGAGCTGAACGGTGAAGCGTATTTCGAAGTGACATCTAACAAGACTATGCCTTTTAAGGTGCAGAACCGGAATCAGGAAGTGGAAGTTTTGGGAACGCATTTCAACGTCAATAGCTATGCGGATGAAAATGAAACTAAAACTACTCTTTTGGAAGGTAGCATCAGGGTGTTACAAAACAGTACACAGCTTACACGGGTTTTGATTCCCGGTCAGCAATCCGTTATTAAAGGAAATGCTTCGGTGCTCGTTCAGGATGGGGATCTGGAGGAAACTATGGCATGGAAGAATGAAAAGTTTGTCTTTAATGACCAAAGTTTAGTGGTAATCATGAGACAAATATCCCGATGGTATGATGTGGATGTGGAGTATTCAGGGAATAAATATGTGAACAAAGCTTTCGGAGGCTCTATTTCCCGTTTTAAAAGTATAAATCAAGTCTTGGAAATTCTCGAATTAACCGGATCTGTTCGTTTTAAAGTAGAAGGAAGGAGGGTGATTGTGATGAATTAACTCTTACCTATAGAATACTAAAATGAACCAGGAGTAATTGGACCTACTCCCGGTTCTAGTTTAAGTTTTCAATCGTAAATTTTGCGCCTACAATGAACCATAAACTAACCAAATGTATGAAATTTTATGCTCAAAAACTGTTCCTGTATAATGATGCCAGTGGCAGTAAATTTGGAATACTAACCCATTCAAATTTTAATAATAGTAATGATTGCTTTAAATTTATAAGAAGTAAGGCATTACTGAATAAAGGACTAATCATGCGGATAAACCTGACGTTTATAATATTGTTCATTGGCCTCATGCAGGTTAGTGCAAATAGTGTTGCGCAAAGGGTTTCCTATGTGAAAAGGGATGCAACGCTTAAACAGGTACTGAAACAAATTGAAACGCAAACAGAGTTTGATGTTTTTTATGATGTGGACGAACTCAAAAGATCTAAACCTGTTGATGTCCGCTTTATCAATGAACATCTTCAGAAAGTGCTTGAATATTGCTTCGCTAACCAGCCTTTAAGTTATATTATCAAGAACCAGACAATCATCGTTAAGCCCCTGGAATATACTTCTGTAATAGACAAGAAAGCTATTGTTATCACTGGAACGATCAGGGATGAAAAGAATATTCCACTTCCCGGTGTTAGTATTAGGGTGAAAGGGACATCGACGGGGATTGTTTCTAACCTGAATGGAGGATATAGTATCTCAGTGCCTGATCAGAATGCTGTGCTTGTCTTTACTTATATCGGCTTTGAAACTCAGGGATTTGCTGTAAACGGACGAACAGTAATCAACGTAAAGATGATTGAAGCGGCAAAGTTTCTGGAGGCTGTAGTGGTTACTGGTTATGGCACACAGCGTAAAAGTGATTTAACGGGATCTGTTGCCTCCATTGATGCCAGGCAAATCAATGAAATTCCGGTAACGAGTATTGAGAAAGCGATTCAGGGGAGAGTTGCCGGAGTGCAGGTCCAGCAGGCTTCCGGACAGCCTGGAGGGGGTATCAGCATGCGGATTCGTGGTGTTTCGTCCATTGCCGGCGGAAATGAACCTTTATACGTAATCGATGGGCTTCCTCAATTTAACGATGATGTGCGAGGTGCAAATGGTCTGGCCACAATCAATCCTTCGGATATTCAATCCATCGAAATATTAAAAGATGCATCGGCTACTGCCATATATGGTTCCCGTGGGGCAAATGGGGTCGTAATGATTACTACTAAATCGGGTAGAATAGGAAAAGCAGTGGTTTCTTTTGAAAGTTCTTTCGGACAGCAGCAAGTGACTAACCGGATTGAGATGATGAATAGTGCGGAATATGTGGATTATGTAAACCGATTTTATACCAACTCCAATTTGCCTGTCCCTGCTTCAATAGTAAATTTTATTCCTACAGTAAGTACAGATTGGCAGGATGAAGTTTTTACCACAGCGCCGGTGACTAACAATAGTCTGAGTATTTCCGGTGGAACAGATAAAAACCGGTATTATGTTTCCGGTGGATACATCAGTCAGGATGGAGTAGTAATCAATACGGGCTATAAACGGGGTTCTATGCGCCTGAATATGGATAGTAAAATAAGTGACCGAGTGAGTGTATTAAGTCGCATCACGGTGTCCAGAGCGATGCAGAAAGGCTTTTCTCCTTCTTTAGGGAATGCAGCAAGAAATTTTGGCAAGTCGGGCATAGGTTCTACACTTCTTGCTTCGCCTACAGTGCCTGTTAAAAATGAAGATGGTTCTTATTCCAATATTACTCCTTTTAGCTTTAATGGGATCGATGCAGAAAATCCTGTCGCTTTGGCTAAAGAGGTGATGGATCAGAATATGACTACACGTGTGCAGGGAGGGTTGGATATTAAGGCAGTATTTTTTAAAGGGCTGACTAATAATACCAGGTTATCGGCTGACTATTATGATATCCGCAGGGATCTTTATTTCCCAAAAATCCTGCCTCGGTTAGGGAACAATGTTGGTGCTGCAGAGTTGGGACGTTATGATAAGACCTCTGCTTTAGCGGAAGATTTCCTGGAGTATAAATATGACTTTTCTAAAAAGACAAATCTGGAGGCCACTGCTGGAGTATCTATTCAGCAAGAGCGTTATAACCTGATTGACCTCTCTGCTACAGGTTTCGCAAGCGATGTGCTTAAGAATTATAATTTCAATTCGGCCAGTACGATTAGCAAGCCAATTACGGATGTGATTGAAAATACGATCATCTCCTCATTTGCCAGGTTGCGTCTTAACTTATCAGATAAATACCTGTTCTCTGCCAGTATCAGGCGTGACGGGGCTTCTGTATTTGCAGCAAATAATAAGTATGGGGTCTTCCCTTCTGTATCAGCTGCATGGCGCCTATCTGAAGAGCCCTTTTTGAAAAATAAGGAATGGGTATCAAACTTTAAACTTAGGGTCAGTTGGGGTGAGGCAGGTAATCCTGCTATTAGTCCTTACCAATCGCTATCTCTAGGCCGGACGGTTAATACCGGTCAGGGAGCAGGTACAGGTCTTGCCGTAGGCCTTTCTCCTACTTTTCCTAATCCTAATTTAAAATGGGAAACTACGGCTCAGGCGAATGTTGGTTTGGATGCAGGGTTCTTAAATGAAAAGTTCAGGTTGACGTTTGACTATTATCTAAAAGAAACTAAAGATTTACTGGCATTTGTTCAGATTGCACCAAGTGCAGGGGTTAATCAGATTATTGACAATGTGGGTGAGGTCGAGAATAAAGGTTGGGAGTTATCTCTAGGCACAAATGTGGTGAATACGAAGGATTGGACCTTTTCGCTGGACTTCAACCTATCCCAGAATAAAAATAAGGTCACTAAGACTAAAGACAACCAGGATCTTTCTGCTTCAATAGGGGGAGATGATAAGTCTGGTAGTATCAGTATTATCCGTGTCGGGGAACCTCTATCCGTATTTTATGGACCTAAATTTATCGGGCTTGATCCCGATGGACTCCCCCTGCACGAGAATTTAAATGGAGATAAGAACGCAGATGGAACGGATATGATCAATGCGCTTGATAATCAGATTCTGGGAAGTCCATACCCCAATTTATACTATGGTGTTAACTCGCTTTTGAAATACAAACGGTTAACATTCAGCATGGTTTGGGCAGGGGTGAGCGGCTCATTAATCAATAACGTTAATCTTTCAAACCTCAGTTCGGTAGGGGTTGCAAATCAATATAATAAGGCTAAGGTGATCAATGAGTTGTTTCCTTTTCCTAGTGAAAGGGTAAGTACGGCCAACAGGGTATCTTCTAGATTTATGGAAAGTGGTGATTTTTTCAGGATGCGAAATATCCGGTTGGATTATATGATCAATACAGCTAAACTGGGCTCCGTAAAGAGTATAAATATCTATGTAAGTGGCCAGAATCAAATCACATTTACGAAGTATTCCGGCTTTGATCCTGAGGTAAATTCATTCAATGGAAATGACCGTAGGCAAGGGGTCGATTTAGGTGCATACCCAACAGCCAAAGTGTGGACACTAGGGTTGAGTGCAAATTTTTAACTGATCGCATTAACAATACGACGATGAAAAAAAATATATATGTACGGATCCTCTTTTTAGTGCTGATCATAATCAGTACAAGCGGATGTGAAAAACTATTGGAAGAGAATCCTAAAGCGACTATCAGTCTGGGGGAACTGAATCCGATCCTGTTGGAACAAACCATTATTGGGGTATATGAACCACTCACACGGGCACGGGGAAGGTTATGGGAGTCGAGATTAGGTTTATATCTTGAACTGATGAGCGATTATGCAGATGGAGGTGCCAGTCAGAAGAATGCCAGTGATTATACCAATTTATTAAGCAGCCCGAATAGTGTTGGCGATAGCTGGATTACCATTTATGAAGCTGTGGGAAAGGCTAACTTGCTGATCAGCAATCTGGATGCCAACACCACACTGGATGAAGGGATCAAAAGCAGAGCTTATGGAGAAGCTTATTTTATACGGGCATTGTGTTATTATAACATTGTGCGGGTTTGGGGAAGAGCACCATTGCGATTGGCTCCAATAGTTAATTCAAACGATGTGGCATTGACGCTATCGGATGAGGTGGATATTTATGATGCAGTCATTAAGGATCTTAAGGTTGCCGAAACAAATCTACCTGCAACTATTCCTTCTGCACAGGCAGGAAGGGCAACATCGGGTGCCGCTAAAGTTATGTTGGCAGATGTGTATCTCACCAGGAAAGATTATACCAACGCAAGGGATAAGGCCAAGGAAGTAATTGATAATAAAGCTTTATACGGTTACGAACTGGAGCCTTCTTTAGCAACTGTTTATTCTCCTGTTTTGGCCACTAACAAAGAGGATGTATTTTCTTTGAAGTTCTCTCAGTTTGTAAATGGTGGAAGTTTTTGGGCTTCTTATTGGGCCGATTCAAAAGCTAAGGCTGCAGGATATTCGGTGAGTGGTAACAAGTTTGGTGGTATTATCTCAAAAGCTCCTTTAATTGCAGGATGGGATGACAATGATTTGCGCAAACAGTTCAGTTTATACAAGACTTATATTATTAACGGTGTGGTCAACAATGCCGAAGTAGATGCTAACAATTATGATTTGCGGATGGGTAAATATAAAGACCCCAATGCGCCTGCAGACACTGGTAACGGGAACGACTTCTACTTTTACCGCTATGTGGATGCACTACTGATTTTTGCTGAAGCAGAAAATAAATTAAGCGGTCCGGCTAATGCTTATGATGCTATAAATCAGGTAAGGAGACGTGCCTATGGGGTTAGTTTTACTTCCCCAAGTTCGGTTGCTGACCTTCAGGCAGGTTTAACGCAAATTCAATTTGATGACTTAGTGATGCGGGAAAGAGGATATGAATTTATAGGAGAGTGTAAACGCTGGTTTGATATGGTTCGTACAGATCGGGTAACCCAGTTTGTTGGCGAGGTGCGTGCTGTAATAACCACTCCAGCCAGGAAGCCTATTCCAACGAAGTTTGTATTTGGGATTCCGGATGTGGAGTTGCAGAATAATCCATTGGCGAGATAGTTTGAAAAAGATTGTAATGACTGGGAAGTTTAGTTATAATAGAAGATGAATACAGACCCCACTCCCATCAATAAATTGACTTCTGGCCTGCAGAATTACTGATCGATAGTGGGTATGCTATTGCGGCGTTCAACGTAAAAGAGCTGGCTCCGGATCAAATAGACACATATATAAATGGTGTTTTGTGATTGTTATCCGGAGCAGCTAGCCGCAAATAACGGAATGCGGGTGCTGCATTGGCAAGAAGACAATTCAGAGAACGAATCAAAATGATCAATACCGAGTTCCCTTATTGGTTTAGTCCTAGTTATAAAAAGTTCAATGATCATGAAGCTTTGTTGCCTGTTGACCAGCATATGCTAATCGCGTTGATTGCACCAAGACCTGTTTATGCTACAAATGCCTCCAATGATTTTTGGGCGGACCCTAAAGAAACTTACTTATCCTTACGGAATGTTAGAACAGGCATATACTTTATATGGCATCAAATCTAACCGTGTTGGGTTCGAAGTACACGTTCCTAAAGGCTCAAAACGTTCTTTTACAGTCTTGTTAATTCCTGAAAATGGTACTGCAGTTAAGGGGATAGAAAGTTTGCAACTAAAGGATTGGCCTTCCAGGTGATTTAGAGTGATCAATGCTAAGCTATTTACCTATTTATTAATCTCCGTTTTAGCATAACTAATTTGCTGTGTTAACAAGAAATCGCGTAATTCAACTAACTGATCTGTATTAATTAAATCTACGCCACAAGCTATTAAAGCTGCCCATACTTTTGTGTTTTCTGGGGATGCCCATAACCGTACTTTTTTGGCGTTTTGATGTGCATAAGATACGTGTTTAATTAATTTTTCTTTTTCTGCCAATGGTATTTCACCAATTCCCTGCCAATTGATAAGATGGGCGTATTTACAACTTGCAGTTTGATAAACGTCGGAAGACTCAATAGACTGCTCAATCTTTAACAGGTCTTCATCTATAAATGCCAGGCGGCTAGTTTGTTCTTTCATTAGCTTATGGGGTTTACGCCCTGTAATGATTACGGTAACTTGTCTAAATGTCGTCTTGCCATTATCATAACTCGAAAGTATGGATGCATATTTATGGAGCAGTTGTTCTAGTTTGAAATAGGTTTCATTGGCCTCCGATTTAATATCAATCATCAGTGTGATGGGTGAAACAAGGTTTCGTATTTCCTTATTAGTCCCCTGAGTGATTTTTAGCAAAGGCTTAAAATACAACTGTTCCAAGGTTTTCTTTTTTTTAAAGAAGGGTAGAATATGGGTAACAACCAGCTTGTTGTTTCGCAAATAAATATCGGCTTCTACATAAGAGTATCCATTTTCCAGTGCATCGTACAAGGGCCTTTGATGCCAGTAATCGTTGTGAGCAAAACCCTGAGTAAATAAAACGGTTTGAGATTGGCAGTTGAACACTAAACAAACCAGCAGAAGGGATAAGATTATTTTCAGGTGCTTTTGACTTATTGCTACTTGCATCTTGCGTTTTATTTTGTTCTGCAAGTTACAAGTGCAATATATACAAGGTGTTAACCAGGAGTAATCAATATGGACGAATAGCACTGAACAAATTAATTCTGAGTCTTAATCAAGACTTTAAACAAAAAAACAGGCTATATTTTGGATAGCCTGTTTTTAAAAGATGTTTATTAATCTACCAGATCCTGATACGGTCTTCCGGTTTTTTATAAAGCTTATCGCCCGCCTGTACATTAAATGCTTTATACCAGGCATCCATATTTACAGGAGTTCCAATTGTACGGTATTCTCCTGGAGAATGCGGGTCTGTTAGAATATACTGAGCGGCTGTTTCTGGTAAGATATTACCTCTCCAAACCTGTGCCCAAGCGAGAAAGAAGCGTTGATCGGGTGTAAATCCATCTGTCTTTTCTTCTGATTGGCCTTGTTTGGTCATTTTAAATGCTTCGTATGCTGCATTTAAACCTCCTAAATCGCCAATGTTCTCTCCCATAGTCAATTTGCCATTGACATGCAGTGTATCTAAAATAGTATAGGTATCAAACTGCTCTCCTAATGCTTTCGTCTTTGCTTTGAATTTTGTCATGTCTGTATCTGTCCACCAGTTACGTAATGTTCCGTCTTTGTCGTATTGGCTTCCTGAATCATCAAATCCATGTGACATCTCGTGACCAATAACGGCACCTATTCCTCCGTAATTGACTGCGTCATCTGCATTAGGATCGAAGAAAGGGAATTGAAGTATGCCAGCAGGGAATACAATCTCATTCATCACAGGGCTATAATACGCATTTACTGTAGGAACAGTCATTCCCCAAAGTGTGCGGTCTACAGGTTTGCCTAACTGGTTTACCATTTCATTATAGGACCAGATATCTGCATTGCGAAGATTTTGGAAAAAAGTAGTCTTACTGATGTTCAGACCTTCGTATGTTTTCCATTTGTCTGGATACCCGATCTTAGGAGTAAAGGCGTTCAGCTTAGCTAGCGCTTTCCCTTTAGTCACGTCGCTCATCCAATCCAATTTACTGATGCGGATTTCGTATGCTTTTCTGAGGTTTTCTACAAGTACCTGCAATCTTACTTTTGCTTCTGGCTTGAAATACGTTTTCACATAGAGCTGTCCAAGTAATTCGCCAATTGTATTGTCAGTTAAAGACGACATGCGCTGCCATCTGGGTGTTTGTACCTTTTGTCCGGATAAAGCCTGGTTATAAGTAAATTGAGCTGATACAAATGAAGAGCTCAAACCAGCAGCAGAGCTTTTTAATACATTCCACTGCAGGTAGATCTTTAAATCGCTAAGGGGGGTGTTTTTGACCGTCGTGCTAAGTGAACTGAAAAAGGAAGGAACATTGACTAATATAGTATCTTGTCCGTTTACCTTCATTTTACTTAACAACGGTTTCCAATCAAATACGGGAGTTGTTTTGGTTAAGGCAGTGAGTGAAAATTTATTGTATGTTTTCTGCGGGTCGCGCATTTCAACACGGCTCAATTGTGCTGATGCAAGTGCCTTTTCAAAATTGAAAACCACTTCGGCATTCTTTTTTGCTATTGCTTCTGTGGAACCTGTCAGGGTAAATAGAGTAGTTATATACGTTTTAAAAGCAGTCTGGCTCTTTAAGCTACGAGCATCAGACTTCAAATAATAATCACGGTCTGGTAAGCTAGTACCTCCTTGAGAAAGCTGCGGAACCATATTTTTTACGTATTTGCGATCTTGTGCAACGTAAAAACCAAAGAATGGTGAGGCATATCCGGTAGATTGAAGAAAGGCGGTTTCGTTGATTATGCCATTCAAATCTTTTATGGCCTTGATGCGCTGCAAATCTTGTTTTATTGGCGTGTATCCCAACTTTTCGATCGAAGCACTATCCATTGCTGCGCTATAAAAATCGCCTACTCTTTTTTCAACTGAACCTGGAGTTGCGTTTGTATTTAATGTTGCTGTTTCTATAATGGTTTTTACTGCATTAATATTGAAATCGCGTAACACATTAAAGCTTCCCCAGCGTGTTTCTTTAGCGGGAACGGGATTGTTTTTTATCCATGTGCCACTGGCATATTGATAGAAATCGTCACCTGGTTTTATGGAAAGATCCATATTAGCAGGATCGATATACTTTGTTAAAGGTGTTTGCTGTGCATTAACCTGAAGACTAAGGGCTACTAATCCAGGCAAAAGCAGGTTTATGTACTTTCTTTTCATAATATTATAAAATATTGACTTCTATTTTGATAATTTGGAACAAAAATAGTTTTTTTGGTGGTTAAATAATGTAATAGAAGTATTACATTATTTAAATTTGTAATATGCTTAGCGAAAATAACAATAATGCGTTTTGATAACACTAAATGTATGCTTATGCTTTAGAAATTACTAAATTTGGATCTCTGGTTAAATAGGAATGTGAGTATAAACAAAGTTGTTTCTGGGTTAGATTGCTTATTAAATAAAGCGCACCTTTTATCCACCTAACTCGCACCTCCTCCGCACCTTCTGCGCTCGCAACGCAAATATACTGGATAGAAGGTTCTAATTAAATCCTTTTTACTGATAAACATAATAAGTATATATTTTTATGGTTTAAATTATGGACGCTGTATGGTGTGATGATGGATTTATTTTTTGTTTGAGCATTCTTTTATAAGTTTTTATGTATTTATATCAGGTAACAGGTTTGATGATTCTTACAGCCCTATACATGGAATATTTATTTAATAATCAGATCATTTTTTATTAATCCGAATTAAAATTAGTTTGAGCATCATTCGATCAAGCCATTAGATGGGATTTGTTTCTGTTTCAATATTCGCGTATTAAGTTTTATTATCGTCCCAATTTCATTTGTGCTATATATATATTTGTACATCTTTCAGTAATAATCAGATTAATGAAAAAGAGAAAAGATCCTTTCTTTGAAAGGATGTCAACTAAAATAACCGCTTTGACAGGGAGTTCTAAAGCTTTCGTTACTGCTTTTTTGATTATCCTGATATGGGTTGTTACGGGGCCTTTGTTTAAATATTCTGATACCTGGCAGTTAGTCATTAATACGAGTACCACCATCATTACCTTTTTAATGGTATTTGTTATTCAGAAATCGCAGAATAAAGAATCGAAAGCAATACAGCTCAAGCTTAATGAATTGATTGCTACAAGTAAACAAGCGAGCAATAGGATGGTAGATATAGAAGATTTGACCGAACTTGAAATGGATGTTTTGCATAAATACTATCAGAAGCTGTCTGAATTATCCAAAGCGGAGGGTGATATTCATAAATCACACTCTATCGATGCGGCATTGAATCTGCATAAAATTAAGAAATTGAATAACTCTGGTGATCAGAAATAGTATGCTAGACGGTTTGGAACAGACCATATTACGGAGCTCATGAATAGTAAAATTGTCCGTATAAAAGATATCGCCGAAAAGGCAGGAGTTTCTACTGGAACGGTAGATCGTGTTTTACATGATCGGGGACGAATATCTCAGGATGTCAAAGAGAAGGTTTTAAGGATCATCAAAGAGATGAATTATGAGCCGAATTATAGTGCCCGTGCACTTGGCTCGAATAAGATATATCGTATTGTTGCTTTGGTCCCTAATCATACAAATGACTCGTATTGGTATGAGGCGGTGATGGGAATAGAAAAAGCAGAACGGGAACTTAAACAGTTTGGAATTAATGTATCCAGATATAAGTTTGATCCTCATAATATTGCAACTTTTATAGAGAAGGCTCAGGAAATAACAGATAGTGCTCCTGATGGAATAATTCTGGCTCCTTTATTTTACAAGGAAACATTGCCTTTTTTTGATAAATGGAGCACTATGAAAATTCCGTTTATTATTTTTAATACGCAGATTTCTGAATATAGTCCACTGAGTTATATCGGGCAGGATTCGTATCAAAGCGGTCTGCTGGCAGGACGGCTTTTTAGTCAGGTCAATCCTGATCCTTGTTCGATTCTAATAGCGCATATTGATGAGGATATTGGTAATGCCAGCCACTTGATTAAAAAGGAACAAGGGTTTCGTAATTATTTCAGTCATAATAACCTTTCTGATAAATATACCTTACATCGTATTGAGCTCCAAAGGAAAAATTATTCCCTGTTTCAGAAGCAGATGGATAGCGTAATTGATAATAATCCTGATCTGCAGGGCATCTATGTTACTACTTCCAAGGGTTATGCAATAGCCACTTACCTGGAGCAAAGGCACATTAAAAGTATAAAGTTGATTTGCTATGATCTGGTACCTAAAAATATTCATTTCTTGAATAAAGGAATCATCAGTTTCTTAATTAATCAAAATCCAAGAGGACAGGGTTACTGGAGTCTGCATCACATGGTTGATTACCTGGTGTTTAAAAAGAAGGTACCGCTTATTAAATATTTGCCCCTTGATGTTATTGTGAAAGAAAATATAAATTACTTCATACACGAAGATAATTAAAGGAAAAGGATGGTTCCTGCTGTTTAATCTGCGATATAGTGCATCACGTAGGTGTGTGGGCGTGGACACAATGTGAACTCTAAGGAGTCTATATCGTTTATTGGTTACTGTTTGTGCGCACACACTATTTGTTTTCCTTAAAATTATTGTTTAGGTTTGAATTACAAGATCAGTGTCAAGTTCATTCCGTTCTATAGCTATAAACTTAAATAGTAAAATTTTAACATGTCAAGATTAAATTTATTAGAAGAAACACGTTATGAGAAATTACCGGTAACGGTATTTCCAGACTCAAGATCAGCATCTCTTTCTGTAGCAAAAAGAATTGCCGATTTGATTAAAAGCAAGCAGCTTTTAGGTGAAAATGCGGTATTAGGACTAGCTACAGGGGCAACACCGGTAGAAGTTTATGCCGAACTTGTTCGTATGCATAAAGAAGATGGGTTAAGCTTTTCTAATGTAATCACTTTTAATCTGGATGAATACTTTCCGATGCAGCCTGATGCGGTGCAGAGTTACGTGTATTTTATGAAGGAGCAGCTTTTTGATCATATTGATATCGATATGAACAATGTGCATATCCCGGATGGTACACTGGCAAAAGAAGATATTGCTGCATTTTGTCTGGAGTATGAAAGGAAGATTAGCGCTATTGGCGGTTTGGATTTACAAATTCTGGGTATTGGTCGTACTGGTCATATTGGGTTTAATGAACCAGGATCGGCTCCAAACTCAGGCACACGTCTGGTAACATTGGATGATCTGACCCGTCGGGATGCTGCACATGATTTTGGGGGTAAAGAGAACGTACCCACAAAGGCGATAACGATGGGGATAGGTACTATTTTCAAGGCCAGAGAAATTATTCTGATGGCTTGGAACCGTAAAAAAGCAGGCATTATAAAGAAGGCGGTTGAAGGAGAGATCTCTTCAGATGTACCCTCCACCTATCTTCAATTATCAGAGACAGTCGGCTTTGTGCTCGATGAGGAAGCAGCTTCTGAGCTTACCCGTTTTGACACTCCCTGGGAGGTTAAAGATTGTATCTGGGACGCCCAATTAATTAAAAAAGCAGTAATATGGTTGGCTATGACACTTAAAAAGCCTATTCTTAAGCTTACTGAAGAGGATTATAACAATCATGGGATGGCTCAGCTTGCAACAGAGCAAGGTCCTGTTTATAATATCAATATTAACATATTCAATCAGGTTCAGCACACGATAACAGGCTGGCCGGGAGGTAAACCTAATGCAGATGATAGTCAGCGTCCAGAGCGTGCTGTCCCTGCAGTGAAACGTACCATTATATTTTCTCCACATCCGGATGATGATGTGATATCCATGGGTGGAACATTTATCCGTTTGGCTGATCAGGGTCATAATCTGCATGTTGCTTATCAAACGTCAGGGAATACAGCGGTATGGGATGAAGACGTACTGCGCTTTGCAGAATTTGCTATGGATTTTGCCAGGGCAAGGGGAAAAGATGTATCTGATCAGGAAAAGGCATATGAGGCAATGCGAAATTTTATAGCGGTTAAACAGCCAAATCAGCCTGATTCGAATGAAATAAGGGCCATTAAAGCACTAATTAGAAAAGGTGAGGCTACTGCAGGGGCAAGGTTTGCAGGTCTTCCTGATGAAAAGATTCATTTTATGGATCTTCCATTTTATGATAGACAAAAAACAGAAAAGAATGTATCTTTTGAAGATGATATCGTACTTACGATGAAGTTGCTTCAGGAGATTCAGCCGCAACAGATTTTTGCAGCAGGCGATTTTGCAGACCCTCATGGTACACATAAAGTTTGTTTCGATATTCTTCTGGAAGCATTAAACCGTTTAAAAGTTACAGAAGAATGGACCAAAGATTGTTGGTTATGGCTTTACAGAGGTGCATGGCATGAATTTGAGGTGCACGAAATTGAAATGGCTGTTCCTCTTTCTCCTCAGGAGGTTGAGCTTAAGAAAATGGCTATTTACAAGCATCAGTCACAAAAAGACCTTCCTGTCTTTCCTGGTGATGATGCCCGTGAATTTTGGGTAAGAGCTGAAGAACGAAACCGTGAAACTGCAAAGTCATATGACCAACTTGGTTTGGCAGAATATGAAGCAATGGAAGCATTTATAAGATATAAGTTTTAAGTTTGATGAAGCAAATAGTTTTAGTATAAAAAATGGAAAAGCCTGTTACCTATCCAACCGAGCCGGTAAAATATTCCGGTATCCCTCCAATTGCAATTATTGGAGCCTTATTCTTTATTTTCGGGTTTGTTACCTGGTTGAATTCTGTTCTGATACCTTATCTTCGGATCGCCTGTGAACTCAATAACTTTGAATCTTATCTGGTTACTTTTGCTTTTTATATCTCTTATCTGGTGATGGCCATCCCTTCTGGCTGGGTCTTAAAGATAACTGGATTTAAGAGGGGAATGGCATTAGGACTTGGGGTTATGGCTCTGGGAGCACTGGTATTTATACCTGCGGCAATGACTAGAACCTACGAGTTGTTTTTGCTGGGACTTTTTGTTCAGGGAACAGGACTAGCTTTACTTCAAACAGCCTCTAATCCATATATTACTATTCTTGGACCTGCTGAAAGCGCTGCCAAGCGAATTAGTATCATGGGTATCTGCAATAAAGTTGCTGGTGCCATTGCGCCGATTGTACTTGGTGCGGTTACTTTAAAAGATGTAGATGTACTTCAGGTAAGGATAGCTACAATGAGCGTGATAGAGAGGGTTGCCGAGTTGGATCTCCTTGCTGCAAGGGTAATTATTCCCTATGTGATTATTGTAGCGGTATTGATTATCCTGGCTGTTTTAATTAGTAAATCAAGCCTTCCTGAGGTCGATACAGATGAAGAAGATGAATCAGTTGCAGCCGCCAATACAGGTAAAACAAGTGTTTTTCAGTTTCCTCACCTGACGTTGGGCGTATTGACTATCTTTCTATATGTGGGCGTAGAAGTTATTGCCGTAGATACTATAATTAGTTATGGCGCTTCTCAAGGAATTGCTTTGTCAACTGCCAAGTTCTTTTCGACTTTTGCACTTATTGGTATGATCGTCGGTTACCTATTCGGCATCTTTTGTATTCCTAAGTTTATCTCTCAAGCGAATGCAATGAAAATATTTTCTATTATGGGAATAGCATTTACTGTTTTTGCTATTATGACAACGGGATATGTATCCTTAATGTTTGTTGCCTTATTGGGTCTGGCTAATTCGCTGGTATGGCCTGCTATATGGCCACTCGCTTTATCGGGTTTAGGGAGATTTACTAAAATGGGATCCTCTTTATTGATCATGGGTATTGCAGGTGGTGCAGTGATGCCGTTAATTTACGGCCGCTTAGCTGATATCTGGAGTCCTCAACAAGCGTATTGGATTCTGATTCCATGTTATCTCTTTATCCTATATTATGCAGTTAAAGGTTATAATGTAGGTAAAGCGGTTCGTATAAAAGTTTAAAAAATAAATTTTATTTATAAAAAAAACCAACTGGTAATTACACTAGCTGGTTTTTTTATGTACAAATAATTGCAACATGCTTCATGAATTTGCTGGGGAGTTAATATGTGGTAAAAACCGCATTCAGCAGGATAAGTTACTTTATGAATACTCGATTAAGGGAAATAGAGGACATATTTAGATATAGAAGTACAATAATTTAAAGAGTGGTGTTAATAAAAAAGCTAATTTTATCGAATCAATACCCATCAATTAAATTTCAATCATGAACCTTATTCGCCGGTACTTTCTTTCCTTGTTATTATTGTTATTCATTCATGCTGCTTTTGCAGGTAAAGTTGATACAGTTAAAACCTTTAGCTCTGCTATGAATAAAACGATTAAAGCGGTTGTAATTAGACCAGATTCGTATGCTAAAAATAAAGTATATCCTGTGTTTTACCTACTGCATGGTTATGGTGGTAATTATGCAAGTTGGGTAAATAGTGTTCCTCAAATTGTACAAGCTTCAGATACCTACCAGATGATTATTGTATGTGCTGATGGAGGCATTGGCAGTTGGTACTTTGATAGTCCGCTTGACCCACAATGGAAATATGAAACCTATGTATCCAAAGAACTTGTATCATGGGTTGATGTAAATTACCATACCATAGCATCGCCAGCAGGAAGGGCTATTGCTGGTTTTAGTATGGGTGGACATGGTGCTTTATATCTGGCTATCCGCCATCAGGATGTTTTTGGTGCTGCAGGAAGTTTGAGTGGTGGTGTCGATTTCAGACCATTTCCTAAAAATTGGGAAATAGCGCGGCGACTTGGGACCTATGCCAATTATCCTGAAAATTGGGAGAAGAACACAGTTATAAATATGCTTCAGCAGATCACTCCAGGGGCTTTAGCGCTTCTAATTGATTGTGGTACAGAAGACTTTTTCTATCAGGTGAATAAAGAGTTACATGATAAATTATTGGAACTTCATATTGCCCACGATTACATTAGCCGCCCAGGAGCACATAATTGGCCGTATTGGGGAAACTCTATCGACTTTCAGATGTTATATATGAATAAATTCTTTCATAGGACCAGTAATAATTAATTCATTTGAAACAACCACTGCTTAAAAATAACAATCGCCTGATTTGGGCAGAGCGAGTGTCTAAGTTATTAGACGATCAGTTTAGGATACCAGGAACCCAATTTCGTTTTGGATTAGATCCGATAATCAATCTTATTCCATTTGCTGGGGATATTTCCGGTTACATACTCTCATCAATTCTTGTATTAACCATGGTAAAAAGTGGTGTGAGCAGGAAAGTGATTGTTTTAATGATCCTTAATATTAGCATTGACGCAATAATTGGCGCAATACCTTTTATAGGTCAGATCTTTGACTTTTATTATAAAGCAAACTCCCGTAATATTAAATTGCTTAGGGAACATTACCAGGAAGGTAAACACGAAGGAAGGGGAACAGAAGTGATTATTGGCATTGTAGTTTTTCTAATTCTTATATTGGTGCTATTTATTTACCTCACCATATTACTTACCGGATGGGTTATTAATTTATTTTAAACGCGGTAATTCCCCGAGATACAAGAGTATTAGTTAATGGAATAAAATTCTTATTTTAGTATAAATTAATTAACAATTAATTGAGGGGTTAGTTAATTGTTATAACTCTATAAATAATGAGGCGTATTTTAATATTTGACGACGATGTGGATATTTTAGATATACTAAAATATCTTTTAAATGAGAAGGATTGGGATGTTCATACGCGAGGCACTTGTAATAATCTTTTAGAAACAGTTGCAGAGTGTAATCCTGATATTATCTTAATGGACAATTGGATTCCTGATACAGGAGGCATTATTGCGACACAGATACTTAAAAAACACGATCAGTTTAAAAATATCCCTGTTATCTATTTCTCTGCTAATAATGATATACAATCTCTTGCAAAAGAAGCAGGGGCAGACCGTTGGCTGGCCAAACCATTTGACTTAAATGATTTGGAGAGTATGCTTGAATCCTGTACAAAAAAAGCCTCTGATTCTTAAATCAGAGGCTTTTTTTGTACAGAATTCAATGTCGCATCCTATTCAGGATTTATGATCTTTATTTAATGATTTCAAACACAACTCTCATCTGATAGTTAAGTTTAATTTTCTTAAAGTCAATTTCAGGAGATGAACTCGAGTCTGCTGTTTTAAACTCCATCATGTTCGTGCGGTACATCGGTTGAGGATAAGATTCATTATTGATCTCTTGAATCTCTAAAGGCTCACCTACTTTATTATTAAGTGCTTCAGCAAGATAACTAGCCTTTTCCTTTGCTAACTTCAATGCTTTAACCTTCAGTTCCTTTTTAAGTGCCTCTATGCCCGAGTAGTCATAGCTTTCAATATTCGTGTACTGAATGGACTTAGGATCCAGTGCTTCCATTAACTGGTTATATTTGTTCAGATCAGTCACCTTTATTGAATATTGTTTGGCCACTAAAAAGTCTGGATTTTTCTTTTTCTCCCAAGTGTTATTGTAACCGGAAATATTATTGATCGTTAAATTTTCCTTAGGGATTCCTGCAGCTTGCACGGCATTGTATAGCTTAGTTTCCAGATCATTAATCTCTACCTTCTTTTTGCTGTTATTATCCTTTAAGTATTCTTTTAGAGATATTGCAATGCGGATAATGTCGGGAGTTACTTCCATTTCAGAAGTTCCGTTTACCTCTATCTTTCGACGGGTGTCAACAGTTTGAGAAAATACTGAGCTGGCAAATATGCTGATTAAAGCAAGTAAGATAAACTTTTTCATATTTATAAGTTGAGTGTTTAATTAAAAGAGAGATGCGTGATTGTATGATATTCCATACTTCATCATCTCTCTTTAATATATTCAAATTGAATTATTCTTCAATTATCTCATTATGAGGATAAATCTTTTCTTGCTTTTCTTCCTTAAAATAGGTTTTCTGGAAGATGAGGATAGCAATAACGCCTATTGAAATTGCAGCATCGGCTACATTAAATATAGGGCGGAAAAATATAAAGCTTTCTCCAGACCAGATAGGAAACCAATTAGGGAAAGTGCCTTCTACCAGCGGAAAGTAAAACATATCGACAACCTTTCCATGAAACAGTCCGGCATAACCACCCTCGGCAGGTAAGAATTTTGAGGCCTGAAAGTAAGTACTTTCATTAAACAGTATGCCATAAAAGGTAGAATCAATAATATTACCCATTGCTCCTGCAAAAATAAGGGCAACGTTCAAAATTAATCCTCTGTGGTATTTATGTTTGATCAAATGGATCACGCCGTATCCAATAGCACTAACTGCTACTATCCGGAAGAGGGTAAGAGCTAGCTTACCTGCCTCACCGCCAAATTCCATACCGAAAGCCATTCCATTGTTCTCAGTGAAATGGATAATAAAACGATTACCAATGATATGAAATTCCTGACCTAAACTCATGTTAAGCTTAATCCAGAATTTTAAACTTTGATCTGCTAATAAGATCAGAAATACGGTAAGAAAAGGCTTAAAATAAGCTTTCATTATTAATTTTGTTTCAATTTTGCTTCCATACTTAAAGTAGCATGAGGAACAGCACGCAGACGTTCTTTAGGAATCAGTTTGCCTGTTTCACGACAAACGCCATACGTTTTATTTTCTATACGCACCATTGCCGCTTCCAGATTCTCAATAAACTTCTTCTGACGGGCAGCTAGTTGGTTAATCTGCTCCTTTTCTAAAGTAGCCGATCCATCTTCCAATGTCTTATAAGTTCCCGCTGTGTCATCTGTACCATTCGTATTTGGGCTGCTTAATGATTGTGTAAGCGATCCAAGCTCTTCTTTAGCCATACGGAGCTTATCTAAAATAATATCTTTGAATTCCTTTAACTCAGAGTCAGAGTACTTGGTCTTTAAGTTTTTTTCCATCTTATGCTTTTGTAATCAATAGCGTTAATTCCTGTTCTTCAATTTCTACAGTTTCACCCGACTGAAGCTCAGGTACAATGTTAAAAGAATTTGCGAGTATTTCAGCGCAAATATAGGATAAATTATTCTTCACGGCTTCAGATATCAGTTCAGGAAAAACAGCTTGAACATTTATTTTATCCGTTACTTCAAGGCCTTGATCTTTTCTTAGATTTTGAATCCTGTTTACTACTTCTCTTGATAACCCTTCCTGCTTCAATTCTGTTGTTATCGTAACATCTAAGGCCACAGTAAGTTTTCCAATTGTAGTAACCTGCCATCCCGAAACATCTTCTGCGCTAATATCAGCATCCTCAGGATAGATTTCCATATTGAACCCATTCTTAGAGAATGAAGTTACCCCGTTTTCTTCAAACAAGGCAAGGTCAGCCGGTGTCCATGAATTTATAAAGGCGGCTACATCTTTCATCGATTTACCTGCCTTTGGACCCAGAGCCTTAAAATTAGGTTTCACTTTCTTCTTGATGAAACCTGATGTGTCACTTATAAATTCAATGCTTTTAATGTTTGTTTCTGAAAGAATAAGCTCTTTTACTTGTTCAACCTTCTCCTGAAAAATGGTGTCCAGTACAGGCAATAAGATCTTATTTAAAGGCTGGCGTACATTGATACCTACTTTCTTTCGTAATGAAAGTACCATAGAGGAGATGTTTTGTGCCAGAGACATTCGTTCTTCCAAAGGTTTGTCTACCAGCTCTGGATTATAGGACGGAAAATCTGTCAAATGAATCGACTCTGCATTTTCCTTTTTAGTAATCGTATTCAAATCCTGAAAGAGCCGCTCACTAAAGAAGGGTGCAATTGGCGACATAAGTTTAGCAATCGTATTCAGACAAGTATACAACGTTTGGTAAGCAGAGATCTTGTCCTCTGAATAGTCACCCTTCCAAAAACGACGGCGTGATAACCTGACGTACCAGTTGCTTAAATGTGCATCTACAAATTCCTGAATAGCACGGGCAGCACGAGTAGGTTCAAAGTCTCCATAAAATCCATCAATATCTTTCACCAGTGTATTCAACATCGAAATAATCCACCTATCAATTTCAGGACGGGAAGAATGTGCAATGTCCATTTCAGCATACTCAAACCGATCTATATTGGCATAAAGGGCAAAGAACGCATACGTGTTATGTAAGGTCCCAAAGAATTTACGGCGTACTTCATCTAATCCTTCTTCATTAAATTTTAAATTATCCCAAGGCGAAGCGTTGCTAATCATGTACCAGCGGGTTGCATCTGCACTATATTTTTCAATAGTTTTAAATGGATCTACGGTATTGCCCAAACGTTTAGACATTTTATTACCCGATTTGTCCAGCACAAGCCCATTGGAAATAACATTTTTAAATGCTATAGAATCATTCAGCATCACGGATATCGCATGAAGCGTAAAGAACCATCCACGGGTCTGATCAACACCTTCAGCAATAAAATCTGCCGGGTAAGCCCTGTCAAATTCATCTTTATTTTCGAATGGATAATGCCACTGTGCATACGGCATCGCACCTGAATCAAACCAAACATCTATTAAGTCAGGCTCCCTGTACATCTTTTTACCGGATGGAGACACCAATATGATATCATCCACATAAGGACGGTGAAGATCGAACGTGGCATTGTCGTAGGTATCCTGCAGTACAGAAAGTTTCTTAAACTCCTCTTCAGTTAATAATCCCGATGCTGTTGCTTCTGCGATTTTGGATTTCAGTTCATCCACAGAACCGATACACAATTCTTCAAGCCGGTCTTCCGTTCTCCATATCGGTAGGGGAGTACCCCAGAATCTGGAGCGCGAAAGGTTCCAGTCAACCAGGTTTTCAAGCCAGTTGCCAAATCGTCCTGATCCTGTAGATTCAGGCTTCCAGTTGATGCTTTTATTTAACTCAACCAGCCTTTCTTTCACAGCTGTTGTTTTAATAAACCAGCTATCCAAAGGATAATACAAAATCGGTTTATCTGTCCGCCAGCAATGTGGGTAACTGTGCTCGTATTTTTTTACATCAAAAGCCTTGTTTTCTTCCTTTAACTGGATGGCGATCAATACATCAGTAGCCCTGAAATCAGGTTGATTTCTAATCTCATCCGAATAATATTCTTCCTTTACGTATTTACCTGCATAGTCAGTTACCTGATCTACAAATTTACCTTGTCGGTCTACCAAGGGAAGTTCATTTCCTTGCGCATCAGTAATCATGACCGGAGGGATCCCATTTTCACGGCCAACTTTAAAGTCATCTGCACCAAAAACAGGAGCTATATGTACGATACCTGCACCATCTTCTGTAGTCACAAAATCACCAGCAACAACCCGGAAAGCTTCTTTTTCAAGCTTTTCATTCGTCACATAAGGCATAAGCTGGTGATAGCGCAAGCCGATCATTTCCTCCCCCTTAAACTCTCCTGCAACTTCCCATGGAATAACTTTATCGCCATCATTATACTCTTTAAAAGATGCATTTTCACCCTCGGCTTTGAAATATTTCGATACAAGATCCTTGGCAAGAACTACACTTACCGGCACATAGGTATACGGATTAAAGGTTCTGAGTTTTACATAAGATATGTTCTTTCCAATGGCCAGGGCGCTATTAGAAGGTAATGTCCATGGTGTTGTCGTCCAGGCTAGAAAAACAGTATCTTCTGCCTCATTCTGGATCAGAATAGGCATTAACGGGTGTACCTGATCCTTCACGACACGAAATTGTGCGACGATAGAGGTGTCTTTCACATTCTGGTAGGTACCCGGCATATTCAGTTCATGGGAACTCAATCCGGTACCTGCAGCCGGTGAAAAAGGCTGAACGGTATATCCCTTATACAAAAATCCTTTGTTATAAAGTTCTTTTAAGATCCACCAAAGGGATTCAATATAATTATTTTCGTATGTGATATAAGGATGCTCCAGGTCGACCCAGTAACCCATCTTTTCAGTCAGGTCATTCCATACATCCGTATACCGCATCACTTCACTGCGACAAGCTGCGTTATATTCCTCTACGGTGATCTTTTTGCCGATGTCCTCTTTTGTAATGCCAAGCGTTTTTTCAACCGCAAGCTCAATAGGAAGGCCATGGGTATCCCAACCGCCTTTACGCTCAACGCGATAGCCTTTCAGCGTTTTATATCTGCAAAATATATCTTTAATACTACGACCCATGACATGATGGATACCGGGCATTCCATTTGCTGAGGGAGGACCTTCATAGAATGTATATGGCTTTGATTCCGGGCGGTTAGAAATACTCTTTTCAAAGATTTTATGACTTTTCCAGTATTTAAGGATTTCTTTTCCTGTATCAGATAAATTCAGTTGTTTATATTCTTTGTACATCAGCGCTTTAACCCAAATTTTAAGGTGCAAAGCTACGAAAATAGAGGGTAATTTTTAATCAAGCGTTCAAAAACAAAGGTTAATGACGTGTAAATTATACTTGATTGGGTTCAATTCAAACATAATCATAGGATTATCAAGTTTTTTAACCTGCTTGATAATGGCATGCACTTTGATTAAGTTTGAGTATGAATAAATTTATGAGAAGAGGCCTCGTCATGGTAGCTGTGGGCGTGGGCTTGAATCTGGTGGGATACTCCATCAAGCGAAATGAGTTAGAAAACTACGGATGGGCAATGATTGTCGGAACAATTTTATTTGGTGTAGGCTTCTTGTTTATTTTTTATTCTTTTGTTCGCAAAGTCGAGTACAAAGGAATTGTCGAAGAGCGTGCCGTTGTTGCCGAAAAAAAAGAACTACGCGAGACAGAAGCGTCAAATGAAGACGATGATTTAGAAAGCAGTCCAGTCCAGTCCTAGTACTATTAAAGTAACTTTGTTATGATTTAGATTTACTTTTTAATTATTCTTATTGTTTTGCTAAACCTATTAATTATACGGCTATTTACACTAGGTAAAAATGTTACATAAAACCAGGGGAATAGTATTTAAGACCACTGTTTATTCAGAAAGTAGTGTAGTCGCACAAATTTTTACTGAAAAATTCGGCCTGCAATCTTATTTAGTGAATGGCGCGCGTAAGCCTAAAGCTAAGGTCAGAATGAATATGATACAACCACTTCACTTGTTGGATATGGTTGTTTATCACAAACCGAATGGTAATATTCAACGCATTTCTGAACTTCGTAATGCTCCTTTGCTGGAAACAATTCCCTATGATCTAATAAAAAGCAGCCTTGTTCTCTTTCTAAATGAAGTTCTATATAAAGTCGTCAGACAGCATCATGATGATGTGCTTTTGTTTGAATTTATATTTCAAAGTATTATATTGCTGGATAAATTAGAGAACGGACTTGGTAATTTCCATCTCTGGTTTTTGCTGCATTTAAGCAAATATCTTGGTTTTTATCCAGAGCGAACCAATGAACATATCTCAGCTTATTTTGATCTTAAAAATGGGGTATTTACAAATCTTATCCCTGATCACGCTTACTATTTGCATGGAAAGTTAACGAGCACATTCTCCGAAATTTTAATTATGAATGTGGACAGTATGCATTTGTTGAAGATTTCGTCTTTAAATAGGAAAGAACTTGTTTCCAAGGTCCTCGATTATTACCGGATGCATATCGATAATTTTGGAGAGATCCACTCACATAAAATAATTGAAGAGGTATTTAATTCCTAAAGCCTGCTACTTTTTCAATCATATCTTCCAATTCTTTTAAATCGAACGGTTTTTCCAGATAAGTGTCAGCACCTGCCTTAGATGCAAGCGTTTGGATGTCGTTATTTGCTGAGAAGTAAACAACAGGAATGTCTTTAAGATCAGGTTCAGATTTTATAGTCTGTGTGGCAATCACTCCGCCCGAATCAGGTATCCAATTATCCATTAAAATTACATTAGGGTCAAAGGTTCTCACTTTATTCACGATATCATTGCAGTGAGCAGAAGTTTGGACATCCCAGCCCTGTTCTTGAAGTATATAGGTACATATTGATAATATATCAATATCATCATCAAATATTAGTATCCGTTTTGACATGCTCTAAATAACCTCAAATTATAATTAACAGTAACTACTTGGTGGGATATAACTCTTCTTTTCATTTTATGTTTTAATTTATTACATCTTGTGTAAAATGGATGATACAATATCGATTTAACTGCCTCATTAACAGATGGTATTGGTTTGATGTTGAGAATTGATACGTTAAAAAAAGTTAAATGTATTGCAATGGATTTAACTCAATTGTATATTTGGGTATTAAACATAACTTGATCTTTTAAAAAAGATAAGGATTAGGTTTATAATTGGTTAGTTTGAGCTCCTGCCCATCAGGAGTTTATTTTTTTCTCCTTAACTAAACTCTTTCAGCAAATCATCATCTCTTCAATCAATCCACTCAAATTTGGTATAAGGAACTAAAGCAGCCGGAATTTTAATTCCTCTTTCAGTTTGGTTATTTTCAAGTAAAGAAGCTACTATGCGGGGTAAAGCAAGAGCACTTCCATTCAGCGTATGTGCATATTGAGCCTTTCCTTCCTTTCCTTTATACCGTAATTTGAGGCGGTTGCTCTGAAAAGTTTCAAAGTTAGACACGGATGAAACCTCCAGCCAGCGTGCCTGAGCGGCGCACCATACTTCCATATCATAGGTTAGCGCAGAGGTAAAACTCATATCACCACCACAAAGACGAAGAACCCTATAAGGAAGTTCCAGCTTTTGAAGTAAGGATTGTACATGTGCACTCATCTTTTCCAATATTGCATAAGAATGATCAGGATGAGCAACCTGCACAATTTCTACTTTATCAAACTGATGCAGGCGGTTTAACCCTCTTACATGCGCACCGTAAGAACCAGCTTCCCTACGGAAACAAGGCGTATATGCACAATTCATAATCGGGAGATCATCTTCTTTAACCGTAACATCACGGTACAAATTAGTAACCGGAACTTCAGCCGTAGGAATCAGGTATAAGTTATCTACGCCAACGTGGTACATCTGACCTTCTTTATCCGGTAGCTGACCTGTTCCAAATCCTGATGCCTCATTCACAACAATAGGGGGTTGAATCTCTCTGTAGCCAGCTTCTTCCGCATTATCAAGGAAAAAGTTAATCAAAGCGCGTTGTAATTTAGCACCCTTACCCTTATAAACCGGAAAGCCTGCACCTGCAATTTTATTGCCTAGTTCAAAATCTATAATATCGTATTTAGTGGCCAGTTCCCAATGAGGCAACGCGCCGGCATACAATGCTGGCTTAGCACCAAACTCAAATATGTTTTCATTTTCTTCAGGTGTGGTACCACGGGGTACACTGCTATGCGGCAGGTTTGGAATCAAAACAATGTTTTTCAATAACTCCGCTTCCGCTTTGTTTAATTTTTCACTAAGCGTTTTAATCTGTTCTTTTATGGTTACTGTACGGGATTTTAAGATCTCCGCTTCTTCTTTTTTACCCTGTCGCATTAATTCACCCACCTGCTTTGCAATGGTGTTTGCTTCTGCGGAAATCGAATCCAGGATGGTTTGTGTTTGACGGCGTTCTTCATCCAATGAAATAACAACGTCCACAATTTCAGGCTGTTTAAAATTTTTAACAGACAATCGTTCTAAAACCTTCTCTCTGTTCTCGCGGATATAACTAACTTGCAGCATCGTTTGTAAATTTTTGTCAAAGATATAATGACTTGGCTAGTTTACAGGCAGTTTTTGCATTATTTTAAATATGACAGGGAAACTTTATCTCGTACCCACTCCAATTGGCAATTTGGAAGACATTACGCTCCGGGCAATACGGGTTTTAAAAGAGGTGGATTTAATCCTCGCTGAAGACACGCGAACCAGTGCTCCTTTATTAAAACATTTCGGTGTGGATAAAAAGGTGTATGCGCACCATCAGCACAATGAGCATAAGGCTAGTTCCGAAATTGTCCGCTTTCTAAAAGAAGGCCAGCAGATTGCATTGATCACCGATGCCGGTACACCCGCCATATCCGATCCGGGGTTTTACCTCGTACGGGAAGTGTTGAAAAACGATATCGCTATCGAATGCCTGCCGGGAGCAACCGCTTTTGTGCCTGCCTTAGTCAATTCCGGATTACCTACCGACCGTTTTATCTTTGAAGGCTTCCTGCCCGTAAAGAAAGGTCGCCAAACCCGCTTAAAGGAGTTAGCCGAGGAACCTCGCACGATGATTATCTACGAATCTCCACATCGTGTGCTAAAATCTCTTGACGAATTTATCGTTGTATTTGGTGAAGACCGGCTTGCCTCAGTATCCCGAGAGCTCACTAAAATCTTCGAAGAAACCATAAGAGGTACATTGTCAGAAATTAAAACCTATTACGAGACACATACCTTAAAGGGTGAATTTGTGCTTGTTTTAGCTGGAAAAGAAGGAAAGAGAAATTCTAAAAATTATACTGAAGATGAACTTTGAGCAATTTTTAACTGATGAGCAGGATCCTAAGGCTACAGAAAAAATCTTAGGGAAACTGAATGATATGCTTATATCGGGTGAAGAAGTACTCTACCTGGCTATTCAGAAAAAACCAGCGGTTACACTCGTGCCCGATTCTATCGTAATCACCAACAAACGCTTGTTCTTTTGTATCCCGGGCAACATGGGACTAACCACCAACTTTGAGATCTTCTCCTGGAAGGACATCAAAGAAGTCTCTTTTAAAGAAGAGTTTTTTGGAGCACGCTTTACTGCAGTGCCTATAAGGGGAGAAAATTTTACAGTAGATTACATTCCTAAAGTACAGGCACGTAAACTATACCAAAGTTCCAATCAGCAGATTGACAGAATAAAGGACGAGTTGGAGCAGGAACAATCCAGAAAGGAACAACAATTACGTCAGGAGCAGTTAGAGAATGACTTAAAGAAGTCTAGCCAATTTATGCAGCAGAACCTGCTTGCAGCTGAATTACCAATCTCAAAACCAGAAAGTACTGAATTTAAAGCTGAACCTGTCGTAGAACCCCAGTCAATTGCGCCCATTCCTGAACCTGCTGTAGAGCCTGAAGATGAAATTACACTGAAGCTTAAAAAGCTGAAAGTGCTATTTGAAAAGCAGTTAATCTCCCAGGAAGAATACGAAGCTAAAAAATCTGATATTTTATCCCAGTTCTAGGTGAAAAGAAATTATTTCCTTGCCCTCATCAGTGCTTTTCTATTGTGGATCGCATGGCCTCCAATGCAATTCACTGCACCCTTATTGCTTGTCGCACTCGTGCCTTTGCTCCGGGCTATTGAAAGTGTGATCCAATCGGATCAACGAGCCAAAGGTAGAAAGGTCTTCTTGCTTGCAGGCCTGACTTTTTTAATCTGGAATACCGCCTCCATCTACTGGGTTTTTAACTCGTTAAATGCAGTGCTGCCAGTATGGGTTGCCTCACTAATCTCCATTATTCCCTTTGGCCTTGCTGCCTTACTGATGACCCTGTCCTTCTGGCTTTATTATAAGATGAGAAGGGTAGCAGGAAAGATCTTGAGTTATGCAGGACTGATCAGTTTCTGGATCGCATATGAGTATCTGCATCAAACCTGGGATCTTGCCTTTCCATGGATGAACCTGGGCAATGGCTTTGCCGAAACACATAGCTTAGTGCAGTGGTATGAGTATACAGGTGTTTATGGCGGAACATTATGGATCTTAATTGCCAATATACTGGCTTTTGAAATTGGCGCTCAAAATGACACTGTTGCAGAAGGCCTTAAACTTAAGAAAAAACTTACCCTGGCACTATCTGCCTGGATAATAATCCCAATTACCTTCTCCCTGATCATCTACACCAGGTATACAGAAGCTGTAAATCCGGCTAATATTGTGGTGGTGCAACCCAATGTAGATCCTTACGCTAAATGGGAGAAACCGGCGGAATGGCAAACTGATCAACTCATCCGCCTCTCTGATTCAGTGGGTCAAACCAATACAGAATACTTCATCTGGCCGGAAACAGCCGTTCCTCAATTTATAGAAGAGTATACCATCCGGGAAAACCCCAGCTATCTGCGCATCCAGCAGTTCCTATCCAAGTATAAAAATGGAAATGTACTCACTGGTATAGAAAGTTTTAACTTATATGATACACAGGAAACCCCTACTGCTGCATTTAATAAAAGCGCAGGTAAGTATTTAGATTACTATAACGCCGCAGTAAACATTGAGAACTCCTCCAAAGTGCAATTTTATCACAAATCTAAACTTGTTCCAGGAGTAGAGTCACTGCCGTTTGCGAGTGCTTTAAGTTTTCTGAAACCAGTATTTGCTTCATTTGGAGGATCTTCAGGCGGTTTTGGAAGGCAGGATAAACCCAGTGTTTTCTATACTCAAAGTGGATTGGCGGCGGCGCCTGTAATCTGTTATGAGTCCATTTGGGGGAGTTATGTGGCTGAATATGTAAAAGATGGGGCACAGTTTATCGCCATTATCACAAATGATGCCTGGTGGGGCAATACATCCGGTAAGGATCAGCACTTGGCTTATGCCAAACTTCGGGCAATTGAAACACGTCGTTGGGTTGCCAGGTCAGCCAACACAGGGATCTCTGGTTTTATTAATCAACGGGGCGATCTCGCGCAGTCCAGTAAATGGTGGGTGCCAACAGCTTTAAAACAGGATATCAATCTTAATAGTGATTTGACGTTTTATGTACAATATGGAGATTATATTGCCTGGATAGGCTGTGTTTTAGCAGGTCTATTTATTGGATTGATTCTAATCCGAAGTCTTAAAGTAAATAATGCAATAGAAAGTTGATTGTCAGCGAATTGCAATAAAGAAAAGCGCTTGTAACTTCTTAAAATCAGACTCGTACTATCTATTAGTTTTTCATATTGATTTTTAATAGGTAAGTAGTTTGATTTTTAAAAAGGGATAGCGGGGGCTATCCCTTTTTCGTATTTATTCGTTCAAAAATTAGAGTTTAAACTGGCCTTTAGGATATTACTTCTCCTAAATTACCCTTAAAATCATCTTCAGATCTGTTTTCATTCTTGCCTTCAAGCAATAAAGCTTTCAGCCGGTCTTCTCTTTCGATCATATCAGCCAGACTGGTTTCGCCAAGAATCTTCAATGTAGCATCCCTCACGTCTATCATTACATCGCGGATCCCGCAATATATTTCACTGGTACATTCGTCACATTTTTCGTAAAAGTTCAAACTCACGCAAGGCAGTAGGGCAATAGGACCATCAATAATCCGAATAATGGCAGCAAGTTTAATATCTTCTGCCTTTTTCATCAGGTAATAACCACCTCCGGCACCTTTTTTACTGGCCAAAAAACCATTGCGCTTCATCTCTAAAAGTATTGCCTCTAAAAACTTCTTTGGAAGTTGTTCATTCGTAGCAATGGATGAAATGAGCATGGGAGCATTACCTTTATTCCTTGCTAAAGCCATTAAGGCCTTTACTGCATATTTGGTTTTTTTTGTTAGCAAAATAAATGGTGTATAAAGTCTGTGACAAAGATAATATTTAATTATTAGCAACGTGAAAACTCTATAGATATTATAGAAAGACTACAACAATGCGGAGAGGATATAATATCCTGCAATCATAAGAAACAGAATAGCGATGATATAAGACAGGACATACAGAAAAGTCCGAAATATCGATTTCTTACTCTTTTTAACAGTTAAACTACTTGTTATAGCATCGAGCTGTTTTACTTTTTCAGTAAAATCTCCTTTTAGGCCATTACGGATGCGCTGCATATTATTAAGCAAGTCCTCCATCTCATCCGGAATGGTCTCATTCAGCATCTCTTTAATTCGCTTTGCAATAGTAGGCGACTTACCATTTGTTGATATGGCAATTTTGAGATTCCCTTTTTGAACTACGGAACCTAAATAAAAATCACACAATGCAGGTTGATCCGCTACGTTTGTGAGCACCTTTCTCTCTTTACATGCAGCGGCAATTTTGGAGCTAATTTGGCCATCATTAATAGCAACAATTGCCAGGTCAACACCTTCCAGATCCTTTACCTCAAAGTCACGTTCTTCAAAAGGGATGTTATTCTCCTTTAAAACGACTTGCACATCATTGCTGATTGTGCCTGCCACTAGTTTAATTTTAGCTTCCGGACTGTTGATCAGTAGTGTGCCTAACTTTTCTAAAGCCACATACCCTCCACCTACAAGTAGCAGGTTGAGGGTATGTAATTTGACAAATATAGGGAACAGCGGATTTTTTACTGGCGTTTCAACCATTCTTTAAGCAGTTTGGAGCGTTCTGTAATCTTTCAGCTGTTGATTAAATAAACTGGACTGCTGAAAGTAATAAGTAGCAAAATCCTTACCCGGTTCTTGTTGATTCATTTGATAAACCAACTCGTGGAAGCTGGAAGGAAGAGTAATTTTTCCTGTATCAACAAGAGAAGTATCAAAATCTCTGATGATACCCGCCTGAGTATTTGTTTTCACTCCTTCAGATATCAACATCGCCTTTGCTGAATTAATAAAGCCGGTATAGGAATTGTAAATAGAGTCTGCATAATTACCTGCTTCCAATGCCTCACCAGCCCATTGAATCCGTTCTTCGGCTTCATATAGTAAAGTAGCAACCAAGTCAATCATTACACTCGCGCACTCACCAATTCCAATTGCAGTAACGTAGGGTTCGGTATGTTCCCAATCAATAAAGTCTTCCGGGGTAATATTTTCGGCTTTTGCTAAAGGGTTCAGCAAGTCATAAAAATATATCTTTCCTTGTCTGAGGTAATAGTCCTTATACAATTCATCATCCAAACTGTTCTCAAAGTAATCGTCCAAAATAGCACGCAACACCTGCGGACCTCTTTTACTTGGAATCTTAATGATCTTTTCTGAAGCAACCCCTGTTCCATCGCCTGTAGACCCACCCCCCAATAATACTTGTAAAGCAGGAGCGACCAGTTTGCCAATCTTCATGCTGGAGCCATGAAAGCCTATAGCTGCCAGGGAATGTTGACCACAAGCATTGATACAGCCACTAATCTTGATGGTAATATCTTTATTATAAATAAGTTCAGGATATTCAGCTGTCATTACCTTTTCCAGTTCACGGGTAATTCCGGTACTGTTTGAAATACCCAAATTACAGGTATCAGTTCCGGGGCATGAGGTGATATCCAGTACACTCTCAAAACCAGGTTCAGCTAAATACAGCTCATCCAGTTTTTGAAATAGGTACGGCAGATTCTCTTCTTTCACAAAGCGCAATAAGATACCCTGCGTATTCGTCATGCGAATATCATCAGCAGCAGTATCCCGAACTATTTCAGCCAGTTTACGTGCGATAGGTGTTTTAATGTCTCCATTTTGTACGCGGATTCCTACGGAAAAATAGCCTTCTTGTTTTTGAGGGAAGATATTCGTCTTCCGCCATTGCTCATATTTAACTGGATTAAGAAGTGCTATAGCGGGCTGAATGACAGACTTCGGTATAGTGAAATCGAAATCACGATTTATTTTAAATGTTTTGTTCTTTAATGCCAGGCGCTCTTTCTCTGCCAATTCAAGAAATGCCTCTTTACCCATTTCCTGGATCAGATATTTCAAGCGGGCTTTATTCCGTTTAGTGCGTTCGCCATGACGGTCAAACACACGAATGACAGATTCTGCAAAAGGAATAATCAGATCTTCATGCATGAAGTCGGTAACGAATTCTGAAATATGTGGCTGAGATCCTAAACCTCCTCCCAGATATACTTTAAAACCGCGTACTTCTACGCCATTCTCGATTTTCACCTTAGGAATAAAACCGATATCATGCATATAAGCAAAGGCCGTGTCTGATTCCGAAGAAGAAAAGGACATCTTGAACTTTCTTCCCATGTCCTGACAGATTGGGTTTCTTAAGAAATACTCAAATGTGGCCTGTGCATAAGGAGTGACATCAAATGGCTCATTCGGATCTATACCCGCCTCTGGAGAGGCCGTTACGTTACGAACGGTGTTTCCACAGGCCTCACGTAAAGTTACAGCGTCTTTTTCAAGATCGGCCCATAACTCGGGTGTGCGCTCTAAACTTACATAGTGGAGCTGTACATCCTGACGAGTTGTAATATGTAAATTTCCTGTTGCGTACTCATCGGATACATCTGAAATACGGTAAAGCTGCTGAATACTCAGTTTTCCATAAGGAAGTTTGATCCGGATCATCTGCACTCCAGGTTGTCTTTGGCCATAAACGCCTCTTGCTAACCTTAAGCTACGGAACTTCTCGCCATCTAAATGACCGTCTCTAAATAACCTTATCTTCTTCTCCAGGTCAATTATGTCTTTCTGTACCAGCGGATTCTCTAGCTCTGTTCTAAAACCTTGCATTCTCTATAGAGTTAATGTTTTAATCAAAAATAACAAATCCTGTCCGGTATCTAAAATATTTCTCCCTCTCATATCGTTTGACTAATGTAAATTTACCTTAGCAAGCGAATTCGCAATTCATTTAAAATACATCGATCATTAACTTAAACTCCCCCAAAATGACTGAAATTAATATTCCCCGTCTTGATCTGAATGATTACGTGCATGGATCTGATGAGCAGAAAGCTGCCTTTTCTGATCAGATCGGTCAGGCTTTTACAGAAACCGGTTTTGTTACCATTGCCAATCACGGCATGACAAAGGAACTCATGGATGAGCTTTATGTGGAGGTGAAAAAGTTTTTCAGTCTGCCTGATGAAGTAAAGCGCAAATATGAAATCCCTGAACTTGCGGGTCAGCGAGGGTATACCGGCAAGGGGAAGGAAAAGGCGAAAGGGGCTCCGGTGCCTGATTTAAAAGAGTTCTGGCAAAGGGGACAAACGGTTACGGATGGTGATCCGGTGAAAGCGCAGTATCCGGACAATGTGGAGGTAGAAGAATTACCCCGTTTTAATGTGGTAACCCGGGAAGTGTACGAATGCCTGGAACGAGCCGGAAAGCATTTACTGAAAGCGATAGCTGTTTACCTTGGTCTGGATGAAAACTATTTTGATACTAAAGTGCATAATGGCAACTCCATTTTGCGCGGAATTCATTATTTCCCAATTTTGGATCCTGACGCTTTAGCACCTGATGCAGTACGTGCAGGTGCTCATGAAGATATTAATTTAATAACGTTATTGATTGGTGCCAGTGCGGATGGGTTGGAAGTGCTTACGCGTAATAATGCCTGGTATCCGGTAAAAACTCAAGTAGAAGATATTGTGGTCAATGTGGGGGATATGTTGCAACGACTTACCAACAACAAGCTAAAATCGACTACCCATCGTGTAGTAAACCCACCACGTGAATTGATGAAGGCATCGCGGTTTTCAGTGCCATTTTTCCTTCATCCTAAACTGGAGGTCGATCTTACTTGTCTGGATGTTTGTATTGATGATACACATCCAAAAGCATATAGTGATATGACGGCAGGGGAATACCTGGATGAAAGGCTCAGGGAAATTGGATTGAAAATGTAACTACCCACAGACAGCGAGGTAACTGTCAGATCCTAAAATAACTATAC
>NZ_MDFN01000089.1 GCF_001730525.1 Arcticibacter eurypsychrophilus | reverse complement strand
AAAAGGATATTTTCTGCTTAAGCTGTTTTTTAATGATCGTAAACAGCAGATTGGCTATCAGGGTGCACCATATCTGAATCTTGATTGCATTTTCATTGTCGCCCAGAAAATATTTGAGCGGAAAGTTCTGTTTCAGCTGCTTAAATAGCAATTCAATCTGCCAGCGCATTTTATAGAGCTGGCCAATCTGCTGGGTCTCCATATCAAATATATTGGTCAGGAACTGGATCACC
>NZ_MDFN01000088.1 GCF_001730525.1 Arcticibacter eurypsychrophilus | reverse complement strand
CTGAGTGAAACCATTGCTTTATATGGAAAACAAGAGATCCTGAACACGGATCAAGGTAGCCAGTTCACCTCTCATGAGTTTCAAAAGGTACTGACAGATAATGAAATACAAATATCCATGGATGGTAAAGGAAGGGCTCTTGATAACATTTACATTGAAAGGTTTTGGCGTAGCCTGAAGTATGAGCATGTGTATTTACAACCGGCAGAGGATGGATTAGAGCTATTCAGGGGAATACAGGTCTATATCAATTTCTATAAT
>NZ_MDFN01000087.1 GCF_001730525.1 Arcticibacter eurypsychrophilus | reverse complement strand
CGACGAGCTACCAACTGCTCCACCCCGCACTGTTTCTTTTGTGCATTTAGTAACTCTTGCTAGGCAATAATCACTCTTGGTATCATTTGCGATCACAAAGGTACGCATTTTTTTCCGTAGTCCATAGGGGAATCGAACCCCTGTTTCTAGAATGAAAATCTAACGTCCTTACCCCTAGACGAATGGACCATTCTAGTTGAGTAGAAAAGTTCCTATTTAGAACTTTTCTACTCAACTTACGGTAGCGGGGACCAGACTCGAACTGATGACC
>NZ_MDFN01000086.1 GCF_001730525.1 Arcticibacter eurypsychrophilus | reverse complement strand
GGTTGCAAAAAAGCCTGTTCGATAAGCCACTCCTGGTGAGGGGCTTTTTTGGTTAGTGCATGATCCAGCTTATTGGCGGTACGTTCCAGCCATTTCAACCCATCCTGATTTAAGGTTTCCATATCGTAAAAAGTACGGTTATAAAGAAAGTTCTGCTTAATGTATTTGACCACGTTCTCAATCTTTCCCTTACTTTCCGGATCTGCCTTTCTGCACATGCGTATCTTAAAGCCACGGTCTCTTACATAGGTTTTGAATTGAGAGGTAAGTACCAGGTC
>NZ_MDFN01000085.1 GCF_001730525.1 Arcticibacter eurypsychrophilus | reverse complement strand
CGTATTTTGTTTGTGTCGTTGGTAGCGTTTGGATAAGTGCCAACACTAGCTAAATTTGATAAAAAAATATTCCTGTAGTTATCAGGGGTTGGCGATTCTCCAGATACTCCAGCATTTGCCACTAACATCTGTCTTGCGGCTGATCCTCTATGTGCACCATTCTTAAGACTTTTAAATACAACGCTGCCTAAGCCTTTTGATGATATATACTGAAGTAATTGTTGTAGGCCAATGGCACCGTTTGCTCCCTGGTGAGGCCCATCAAAGGAAATATATAGTCT
>NZ_MDFN01000084.1 GCF_001730525.1 Arcticibacter eurypsychrophilus | reverse complement strand
CTTCAACGTATTGCGCAACCAGATGGAGCCTATACAGTTTCTGGCCCCTCAACCTTTTGCGGGTCTGCAACCTATCAAGTTAATATTCAATCAGGGATGACCGTTAAATGGTCAGCAACAGGGAGCATAAGTATACCTGGTAATTCAACTTCATCCTCAGTTTCAGTGAACTCTGTCAGCGGAGGAGCAGGAACCTTGCTTGCGACAATGACCTCTGCATGTGGTCAGAGCTCAGCAACAAAAAACATTAATGTAGGTATAGTGTATTCTGTGAACTATTCAGCATCG
>NZ_MDFN01000083.1 GCF_001730525.1 Arcticibacter eurypsychrophilus | reverse complement strand
TTAAGCAAGCAAAAAGTGCGATATATAATTTGGTCATGAATATCTGCGAATAAGAATGATTAAATGTATGTAAAGTTCCTGATACTTTTCAGGTTATGTAAATTAATTTTTTAATTCTCGGTTATTTTATTAAATGGTAAAATTAAATGATACTTTGTTTTAAAAAACAGATAACCAAACGGTGCTCGACTCGTACAAGTTGAGCACCGTTTGGTTGTATAGCAAAATTAGGCACATAAAAACCCTACAGCGAAGTCGTGGCGTTTTTTGTACTTTTCTTTAATTTACCCCA
>NZ_MDFN01000082.1 GCF_001730525.1 Arcticibacter eurypsychrophilus | reverse complement strand
TTTATCGGACAGCCAGCCGGACAATTAACTGCGCTGAAACGGATATTTATCATTGACAGTACCACGATCAGCCTTTTTAAGGCCATCCTTAAATGTGTGGGTCGTCACTCCATTGACGGGAAAAGCAAAGGCGGGATCAAGGTACATACCATGCTGAACGCGCTTGAAGAAGTCCCACAACTGATCCATTTTGCCAGTGCGGCCACACATGACCATACCTTTCTGTCCAGGCTCCGTTTAAAGCCTCACTAGATTACCCTATTTGATCGGGGATATGTGGATTATCAGCAGTATGCGCAATGGACCAATCAG
>NZ_MDFN01000081.1 GCF_001730525.1 Arcticibacter eurypsychrophilus | reverse complement strand
ATCAATGATCAGCATCCGGTGCCCTGGAGCAGCACCAGTTCCTTTGGCTAAACAGATTTTTACAAATCGCCCTGCGAATCCAAACAGCAGCTTCTCCCAGTTGATTTCATGCATCTTTTTCATCCTATAAAAGCTATCCTTACGGGCTGTGAGTGGTGTACTACTGCTTTGTAAAAGAGAATGCATATTCGTTTTTCCGGTAAAGGGTACTATTAAAAGCATACCGAGTAAATCGGAAATCTTAAACCCTTTTTTCTTAAGTGGATCCAGTGATTTGTATATAGATTTAAATTCAAAGAACGATAACCAGTTTAGAAAACGTAATGTTATATTTTC
>NZ_MDFN01000080.1 GCF_001730525.1 Arcticibacter eurypsychrophilus | reverse complement strand
AACCCCGGTCTGAATGATGGATCAGGGGCAGGTTCTTAGTTATCCTTTTGGACAGTGCCATCTTCAGGGCACCGATACATCCCTCTGCCGAGAGGTCATTTTGTACCTGGTACCCCATGATCTGATGGGAGTAAAGGTCCGTGATCAGGCTCAGGTACACAAAGTCGTTATTGAGCCTGAGGTACGTGATATCGCTCACCCAGACCTGTTCAGGGCGGTTTATCTCAATTTCTGTGATCAGGTTATTATACTTTTTCATCCAGTGATTCGAGTCGGTAGTAATGGTTCTGCGACGGCGCCTCTTGATCTGCATATCCATGCTGCACATCAAATCAAAAAGGTAATCTCTTCCTATACTGATGTGATGTTCCAGTAAGA
>NZ_MDFN01000007.1 GCF_001730525.1 Arcticibacter eurypsychrophilus | reverse complement strand
ACCTTTTTTCTTTTACCGGACAACAGTAAAAAAATTACAACAAAAAGTTTTTAAAATAATCCAAATTTTTGTTTATAATCGCTTGTTATTTTCACTAACTCGGATACAGTATTATAGAAAGGGCTTGATATAAATGAGGCAGCTAAAAATATCTCAATCCATTACGAACAGGGAGTCTCAGTCTCTTGATAAATATCTGCACGAAATTGGTAAAGTTGACCTGATTTCAGCAGAAGAAGAAGTATTACTTGCAAAAAAAATAAGGGAAGGCGATCAGGCTGCCCTGGAAAAGTTAACTAAGACTAACTTGCGTTTTGTGGTATCTGTAGCGAAACAATATCAGAATCAGGGACTCACTCTAGGCGACCTTATTAACGAAGGAAACCTGGGTCTGATTAAAGCAGCCAGTCGCTTTGACGAAACCAAAGGATTTAAGTTTATTTCCTATGCCGTCTGGTGGATTCGCCAATCTATCTTACAATCTATTGCCGAACAATCCCGCATTGTACGGTTGCCACTCAACCAAATTGGATCGTTAAGTAGAATAAGTAAGGCTTATTCCAAACTCGAACAGGAATTTGAACGGGAGCCCTCTCCTGAAGAACTTGCCAATACACTGGAAACTACAGCAGAAAAGATTTCCGATACACTTAGTAATTCAGGCCGACATATTTCTATGGATGCTCCATTTATACAAGGCGAAGAAAATACATTGCTTGATGTGTTGGAAAACCCGCAGCCTAATACGGATAGTAGTTTAATTAACGAATCGCTGTCTGAAGAAATAAAAAGATCCTTGCTCACCTTAACGGAGCGGGAACAACACATAATATCCTTATTTTTTGGCCTTACTGATAATCAACCGCTCTCACTGGAAGAGATTGGAGAAATGTTCGGACTTACCCGCGAACGTGTGCGCCAGATTAAAGACAAAGCACTACAACGCCTAAGGCATGCCTCAAGAAGTAAAATTCTTAAATCTTATTTAGGATAAACGTTATTTTCCCAAAGAAATCATATTTACAAAAAGACGATAGGCTCCTGGAACTCCGGCAGGCAGTTCCCTAAACCAGGAATAACCGGTGTATACATAATAACCTTTCCCATATTTTGCTATCAGTAATCCTCCGTCAAGAGGGGGATCATTTAAATCATTGGTAGAAATAATTGTTTCATAGCGGCTATCCCATTCGCTGGGGAAATATAGCCCACGCTCCTGTACCCAGCCTTCAAAGTCAGTACTCGTGATCTTGTTGGGTACATTCAACACCGGATGTGATGGTTTCAGAAAACGGACAGTTGACTTTTCATCTGTAACCCGATCCCTTGACAATCGCAGAGGATAAGGCCCAATATTGGCCACTAAAAGGGCCTGATCGACATTATATTGCACAATCACAGTTCCCCCTTCTTCTGCATATTTCATCAGATCAGCCTGATAATACCTTAACCGGGGTACTGTATTATAAGCCCTGACACCCAAAATAACAGCATCAAACTGTTTTAGGTGATCCAGTGTCATATCCTTGTCCTGCAAAACCGTCACCTCATACCCTATTTCATGAAGGCTCTGGGGAACATCATCACCAGCACCCATTACATAGCCGATCTTGGTGCCCTTTTTCTTCAAATCCAATCGCACAACGCGTGCTGTTGCCTCCGGAAAATTGATCTGAGCAGGTATATGAGCGTAATTAATCACATTCAGACTCTTGTCATATGTTATACCCTCTATTGTAGCGACCACTTTTAATTCGCCTACCTGCTGATTCGCAGAAGGATAAACAGTGAAGTCTACCTGCTTTTCATCATCTTTCCTATTCATATTAACAGGAATAAATGCAGGCTCAGCCCTCCAGCCTGTTGGAAGTTGAAGCGCTATAGTACCAGTCAGATTCTCTTTGCCTGCCTTTACCAGAACCGACACTTGACGAGGCTCTGTTGAAGCAAACATATACACGTTTTCTGCTAAATTTAAAAACACAGGAGGGTTAATTACAAATGGACGGTAGATCTCTCCCCTCACCGGATCCGTACGTTTATAAACAACAGGAACGTTAAAGCTGATCAATTCCTGTCCTATCCGCAGGTTCAACTCCACTTGAGTAGCAGGTACATTCTCGGGAAGGCCAACTTCCTGCTGGCTTTCGATATTGAACATCCCTACCGTACCCGGTTTCCTTAACCAGTAAGGTTGCGAAATCGGAACAGTAGCAGGTAAAACATACTGAGCGGTGAAATTGTAGTCCTGATCTTCCTTTAAAGGAACCTGAATACTAGTATCTTTTCCGGCAAAACCATATCGAATATGCTCAAGCACAGCAGGAACAGCAGAACGATTGATCAGTTCAACTTTCAACTGTACCGGAGTTCCAGGTGCAGCATCAAAGTCACCAGCCGTAACTTCCAGATACAATCCCATTGCACCCTGAATTACTTTTTGCAACTCCTGTATTTTGATCGGCTTCCAGTAGCTATCCGGAAGTTTCCTCATCTCTTTAAGCGCTATAAGTAGGGTTGGAACTACCGCTGCAGGATTGGATGAGTTATAATCTGTTACTGCTTTCTGAATAAGCTTACTTACATTGGCTGAACCTGGCACTCTGGACCAGGTGGTGTTGATCCCATCAAAAAGATCTGTTGTCGCTTTCTCACCCTTTGTAGGTTCAAAATACTCCATACTTTCACCACGACGACCTGTCGATCCAAAGCCCTGACTCTTATGCATACTGCGGCTTTCAGCAGAAATCTCGCCGTAAGACTTACCCAGTAAAGGATTAAATCCTCCAATATCTATTTTCAAAAACCCTTTCGCATATTTATTAAAATCATCGGCACTTTTAAATGCCCAGCTGCTGGTATTCCAAAGGAGTCTTTTCACCTGCCACACCTGCACATATTTCAGCTGTTCAGGAAAGCGTTTTGGATCTGCCGCTGCATCAAAAGCCTCTTCTGCAAGAATAGAGGATGCACTGTGATGTCCATGTCCCGCACGCGAACCTTTAGGAAAACGGGTTATTATCACATCAGGTCTGAATTTACGAATGACCCATACGGCATCAGACAATACCTGCTCCCTGTTCCATATCGTAAAGGTTTCCTCCGGACTCTTTGAAAAACCAAAGTCAACTGCCCGGGTAAAGAACTGTTTCCCCCCATCTGTGCGCCTTGCCTGCAACAGTTCCTGAGTACGGATGATGCCCAGCTTTTCTCTGATCTCGGGACCGATCAGATTCTGTCCCCCATCTCCTCTGGTAAGTGAAAGATATCCTGTATTATACAGTTTTTCGTTGGACATGTAGGTAATCAACATGGTATTCTCATCATCCGGATGCGCCGCCACATAAAGCACTGTTCCCAGCACATTCAGCTTCTTCATATCAAGAAGAATCTTTGAGGCTGTAGGATGTTCCGGTGCCTGGCTAAACGACCTGCCACTAAATAACACGAGAATTATAAAGGGAATATATTTAAACGGCTGAAAAAACATCCGATTCTTCAAGACCATTGAGGTATTCCTGAATAGATCATTGATCGTATTACGAGTTAACATGTGTTAATAAGTTGTAGGTTTTAAAAATGAATCTTTTGCGTACATTGGATGAAGCCCTGTTAGTACTGAGGCCTTTCCAATATAGCCTGATTGATCACGGCCTGCCGCATATCGAAATGAAAGATCTCTTCGGGAACATCATCATGAATAATTTTGTCTGACAGTTTTATACGGGTAGGGATTCCACTTTTAGCTGGTCTGGATGTTTTGTTTTTAGCAGCCCGCTTTTCATGCAAGGGTTGTTCATAAACTGACTTGTAAGTAGGTTCAGCATGTTTAGAATCATCCACTTCCTGAACTAGAAACGGAGCAGGTTTAAGCGGTCCCGATGATGATGGCTTAGGAAACGTTGATGGCAGAGGCCCTTTACCCTTAGTTTTTTCTACAGCTTTACCATCATGCGGAACTGCAGGATTCCTTTTCTTTGCCTCTTCCTGCATCTTTTGAAAGTTGGTATAAATCTTATAAGCAAAATAGCCTCCAGCAATGATAAAAGGGAAGTACTGTTCCATATTTTAAAGTTAAGGTTTAATTGCTGATTCTCCTAATTCGTACTAATTTCATTACTTTGTCATACATTAAGGACAATGGTTGTAGATTATTCGATTAGGAAAGAAAAATGCAGTTAACGCGGCTGGAAGTCAAAGGCTTTAAAAGTTTTGGAGACAAAATAACCATCAACTTCAATGCAGGCATTACTGGAATAGCCGGACCTAATGGTTGTGGAAAATCCAATATAGTGGATGCTATCCGTTGGGTTCTGGGTGAGCAAAGCACAAAAATGCTCCGCTCTGAAAAAATGGAGAACATCATCTTCAATGGTAGCAAAACAAGAAAACCTTCCCAAATGGCGGAAGTATCCTTAAGCTTCGACAACACTAAAAACATTCTACCTACCGAGTTTTCTCAGGTCACCATCACTCGTAAATTATACCGAAGCGGCGAAAGTGAATACCGCTTAAACAATGTGCACTGCCGCTTAAAAGATATTACCGATCTTTTTCTGGATACCGGTATCGGAACAGATTCCTATTCCATCATTGAATTAAGGATGATTGAAGAAATTATTGCCAACAAGGAAGGTTCCCGAAGATCTTTGTTTGAAGAAGCTTCAGGCATTTCCAAGTATAAACTGCGCAAGAAACAAACCTTTAACAAGCTAAAAGAAACAGAATTAGATTTAAGCCGGGTGGAAGACCTTCTTTTTGAACTGGAAAAGAACCTCAAAACATTGGAGAACCAGGCAAAAAAAGCGGAAAGATATTACCGTCTTAAAGATCAATATAAGAATAGCAGCATCCAATTGGCCTCTTTCCGCATTTCAGGCTTCCGCAAGGCACTGGACACCTTATCTGAAAAGGAAAAGGCACAAAAGCAGAATCAACAAAACATACTTGCAGAAATTGAACAGCTGGAGAACGATCTGAAACAGCTTAAACAGGATCAGCTGATTAAAGAACACAATCTCTCCAGTCAGCAAAAAGCAAGCACCGCTTTTGCAGCTCAAATTAAAACATACGAAAGTGATAAGCGAATTAAAAATGAACAGATCCGCTTTTTACAGGATAAAGAAAAACGCCTGACTGAAGAGCTGGAAAAAGACAAAAACCAGCTGAATCATGTAATTTACACGATAAAACGGCTCCAGGAAGAGCATCTTCAGGAAAGTGAAAACTTAAGGCTTATTCGATCCGGATTAGCTGAAATCAAAGAAGAACAAGACGAAACCATTCAACAGCAATTGAGCTATAAAGCTCAGTTGGATGCCTGCATTAAACAAAATAGCGAGATGCAGAACCTCGTTTATCAAGCAGAGAAAGACCTCGGCATTCTGGATATTCAAAAAGAGTCCCTGCTACAGGAAAGCCGCAGGCATGTAGCTGATACCACATCCAGAGAGACTGAACTGGATACATTTAATATCAACATCCAGGATCTCGACACCAAAATTGTTTCCGAAATAAAAGAATTTAATGCCATTCAACAGTTTGAAACAGATCTCGAAGGGCAAATAAAACTGACTGAGGAGCAAATCTTTAAAACCAAGGAGCAACTGGTAGTAGATAGCCGCAAACTCGACTCCCGGCAGAACGAATACAATCTAACCAAATCGCTGGTTGACAATTTGGAGGGCTTTCCTGAATCGATTCGATTTTTAAAGAAGAATACATCCTGGACCAAACAAGCGCCCCTCCTTTCTGATGTACTCTTTTGTAAAGAAGAATACCGGGTGGCAATAGAAAATTACCTGGAGCCTGTCATGAACCACTATGTGGTAGACACACAAGCCGAAGCAGTGAAGGCCATCCAGCTATTGAGCAACACCTCAAAAGGAAGGGCTAATTTCTTTATCATAGATGCGCTTGAATCTCTTCCTGAACAGCCGATGATGGAAGTATCCGAACCTGATCGCATTCCGGCATTAAGTATCATTGATGCCGACCCTAAATATAGCCGGCTCTGCAGACAGCTGTTAAGAAATGTCTTTATCTTAACCTCCGGCGATGAAGAAGAGATCTCCCAGCATCTGCCAGACAAAAACCTTGTATTTTTAAGTCGCACTGGTCAATTCAGCCGGAGCCGCGTTACCATGTCCGGTGGATCAATAGGTCTTTTTGAAGGTAAACGAATAGGAAGAGCACGTAACCTGGATAAACTGGATAAGAGCATCCGCACACTGCAAACTCAAACTGACATCTTAAAAGCATCCCTTGAACAGGAAGAAAAGCGACATGAAATTCTGAAATCATCGTCTAAAAAAACATTTGCCAGACAAATAGATCAGGATATGATCCGTTTAAATAATGAGCGGCTTACCCTGCACACCCGTCGCGAACAATATATCACCTTCATCGAAAGCAGTCAGAGCCGAAAACAGGACATCGAACAAAAGATTATTTCCATTACCGATAAAAGGGAAATAGCCCAACCGGCACTGTTCCGTTTAAGAGATTCAAAGCATGACATGAACCTGCAGCTCATGAAAAGACAGCAGGAATACCTGGAAATTACCGGGCTGCTGAGTGAAAAATTAAGCCGTTATAACCAGGAAAACATCCGCTTTCATCAGCAACAGAATAAAGTATCGGGACTCTTGAAAGACCTTGATTACCGTGAAGTACAGGAGCAAACTTTCCAATCTAAAATCACTCAAAACAGCAAGGAACTCATTCAAATTAATCAGGAGATTACCAGCATTCTTCAAGCCGCTGACCATTCGGATGAAGACCTGATTCAGATGTACATTCAGAAAGAAGAGTTTGAAAAAGGAGTACAGGAATCAGAAAAGATCTATTTGCAATCCAGAGATTTGATTACCGAACTGGAGGCTAAACTAACCCAGATCAGAAAGAACAAAGACCAAATTGACCAGGTAAGTACCACTCTGAATACTCAAAAAAATGATCTAAAACTGGAGCTAAATGCCTTAAAAGAACGACTTTCCATTGAGTTTTCCGTTGACATTGCCGATCTGTTAGATACGGAAACGCCCGAAAGAGAAGATGAAGAAAAGCTGAAAGAGAGAACCCATCAACTCAAAAAACAACTTGATGAATTTGGTGGCATCAATTCCATGGCGATGGAAGCATTTCAGGAAATGACTAAACGGTACAGCTTTATTCAAAGCGAAAAGAAAGATCTCGCAGAAGCAAGAGCAACCTTAATGGCAACGATTAGAGAAATAGACGAGAGTGCTAAAAGCAAATTCATGGAGTCCTTTTCAAAGGTAAGGGAAAACTTTATCGAGGTATTCCGTTCACTTTTTAATGAAGAAGATAGCTGCGACCTGATCCTTACTCAACCGGAGAATCCTTTAGAATCGGATATTGACATCATCGCCCGGCCAAAAGGGAAACGCCCTCTGTCCATCAACCAGCTTTCCGGTGGGGAGAAAACATTAACAGCAACCGCCCTTCTATTTTCCCTTTACCTGCTTAAGCCTGCCCCGTTCTGTATTTTCGATGAAGTAGACGCTCCTCTGGACGATTCCAATATTGACAAGTTCAATTCGATAATAAAGAAGTTTTCATCCGATTCACAGTTTATCGTAGTCTCCCATAATAAACGTACTATTGCCAATACCGATGTCGTGTATGGCGTAACGATGGTGGAACAGGGTGTTTCTATTGTTGTCGCTGTTGACCTCAGGGAAGTAGCTTAATACGACCTCATACGCTCACAAAGTCTATTTCAGCATTTTTAGCAAATACCTGATCTTCCTGACCGGCACCAACCAACACCACATCTTTAGCCTGAAGCTGATACTTATTTAAAATCTCCAACAATACATCAGGAGCAGGTTTCGGTTTAAGTTCATTGGCAAAATACACCTTCAGATAGTGCTCTAAACCATTCCATTCCGTTTGCTTGATCTTGTTCAGCTGCTGAACAGGGTCACCTGCAGTGACGATAAAAACCAGCTTTCTGTCGATTACAATCGCCTGCAACAATTCCAGCATTCCCTCATTCAGTAATAAAGGAAGCGGAAGTTTAGCTTCCCTGTGTAATCTGGCAAAATTAACAGCATATTTTTCGTCAAAGCCATACACCTCCTTAGCTTTCTCGAATAAAAGTTGTTTACCCTGATTGTCATACGCTTTTTTCATAAACTCAACTAACTCAGCAGAAGGAGGAATCGTCTCTGTATATTCTAAAAAATTAGCAAACAGATAGTAAACTTGTAAGAGATAGTCCCTTTCAGGTATCAGAACATGGTCTAATTCAAATACAAACGCTTTCTTTGAAGGGTCAAAATCGGAATACTTAATCATTTTCCACAGCAAAAATAAAAGTTTCTTTGTTGTCTAACAAAAATACCCCTCGTCCTGTTTCTTCCCGTACAATCTTAATTTTTCCAGGTTGACATTTCATACTCCATCCATACAATTCAGTAAGGTCTGGTACTACTACCAGAATCCCATATTCCTCAAAGAGCTGCCGGGCACTTGCCAGAGCTATAATCTCCGCTTTCCTGATTGGGTAAACCTCTTTAATACCTTGGTCCAGGCATAAAGTCAATAATTCATGCGCATATGAATCCGAAAGTCCGGATGAAATTTTAAAAAAACGTTTACTTTTTAAAAGAAACGAAGGAAGTTCTTCCACATCAGCCAGGATAATATCGCCTTCAGGGTTCAGTAACCGTTCAAGTTGATACGCCTGTGAAGTTGTTGCACCAGTAATCAGAATATTCAATTTTTAATCAGTTAATATTAATCCATCCTTCATAAAGACTTTGCGGTCTGCCATTTCGCCTAGCTCCTCATTGTGTGTCACTATAATAAAAGTCTGCGCAAACTTGTTTCTTAAATCAATAAACAAATTATGCAGGTTTAAGGCACTCTCTGAATCCAGGTTCCCTGAAGGTTCATCGGCAAATATAAGAGAAGGTTTGTTAATCAACGCCCGGGCAACTGCCACGCGTTGTTGCTCACCACCAGATAATTCAGCAGGTTTATGTTCCGCACGGCTCTCCAGACCCAGCATCTCCAACAAGTCCATTCCCCTTTTGCTCGCTTCCTTCCTACCCACTTTAGCAATGAATGCAGGAATACACACATTCTCCAATGCCGTAAACTCAGGAAGTAAGTGGTGAAACTGGAAAATGAATCCCAGACGTTGATTACGAAAAGCACTCAACTTCGAAGAGGACAAAGAAGACACATTAATACCATCAATGATCACTTGTCCTGCATCCGACTTATCCAGCGTCCCTATAATATGCAGCAAAGTACTTTTTCCAGCACCTGAAGCCCCAAGAATAGTAACAATCTCACCCTTCGGAACGTGCAGATCTACCCCTTTTAAGATCTCCAGTTTACCATAATTTTTATAAATACCAGTTGCTTGAAGCATGTGACGAAATTACTTAAAAGAATGAATCTTCCATTGTGTAGGCGAAACTATAAAGAAAAAAAATATTAGCTTTACGGCAAGCAAACTTCAAAATAATGAATATTCACGAATATCAAGGCAAAGCAATACTTAAAAGCTTCGGTGTTAAAATCCAGGAAGGCATCGTTGCAGATACCCCTGAACAAGCTGTTGAAGCGGCTAAGAAATTAAAAGAAGATTTCAACTCTGACTGGGTAGTCATCAAGGCACAGATTCACGCTGGCGGCCGTGGTAAAGGCGGAGGTGTTAAACTCGCCAAAAACCTGGCTCAGGTAGAAGAAATAGCCGGACAAATTATAGGCATGCAACTGATTACCGCTCAAACCGGCCCTGAAGGCAAACTAGTAAGTAAAGTTCTTGTGGCACAGGATGTTTATTATCCCGGCGAATCAGAAACTAAGGAATACTACATGAGTGTATTACTGGACCGTGCAAAAGGCCGCAATATTATTGTGTATTCTACTGAAGGTGGTATGGACATCGAACATGTTGCAGAGCATACACCGGAACTTATCTACAAGGAAGAAATTGATCCATTAATAGGCTTACGTCCTTTTCAGGCAAGCCGTATCGCTTACAACCTCGGTCTAAGTGGTGTTGCCATGAAAGAGATGAGCAAGTTCGTTACCGCTTTGTATAGGGCATATGAGGAAACTGACTCAGCCATGTTTGAGATCAACCCGGTACTGAAGACTTCCGACAACCAGATCCTGGCTGTAGATGCAAAAGTAAATCTGGACGATAACGGTTTATTCCGTCATAAGGATTATGCAGAAATGCGTGACGAAAGTGAAGAAGATCCAATGGAAGTTGAAGCCAGCAAATCAAACCTGAACTTTGTTAAACTTGACGGAAACGTAGGTTGCATGGTTAATGGTGCAGGTCTTGCTATGGCTACCATGGACATCATCAAGATAGCAGGTGGAGAACCCGCTAACTTCCTTGATGTTGGAGGAACCGCCAATGCACAAACTGTAAAAGCAGCCTTTAACCTGATTCTTCAGGACCCAAATGTAAAAGCGATTCTGATCAATATCTTTGGTGGTATTGTTCGTTGCGATCGTGTTGCACAGGGTGTAATTGATGCCTATCAGGAACTTGGAAATATCCGCGTTCCCATCATTGTACGTTTACAAGGAACAAACGCTGTAGAAGCAAAGAAGCTTATTGACGATTCAGGACTGCAGGTTTATTCCGCGATCTTGTTAAAAGAAGCTGCTGATCTGGTTACTAAGGTACTGGAAGAGCAGGCTTAAAAAGCTCCAAAAGATAAAAAAGGGCGGTATCCGATCAGGATACTGCCCTTTTTTATTTCAGTCTAAAAAGTCTGGTGGAATAAATAAAAACCAACCATATTTATGCCTGTTTTTAAAATCAAATTATGACCAAAACACACCCAATGAGGCTGGAAAATCGTAAACAAAAAGTAATTCCTTTACCTAGTTTTCTACTGCGGGTAGGGCGCTATGGATCGTTCTCTATCCTGTTGATTGTCATTTCATTAGGCATAGGAGAAATAGGTTATCATACATTGGGCCATCTCAACTGGGTCGATAGTTTTCACATGTCCTGCATGATATTAACCGGCATGGGTCCCGTTGCTAACATGACCAGTGATGCAGCAAAGCTATTTTCCTCCTTTTATGCCCTGTATAGCGGAGTAGCATTTTTAAGTATTACTGCTGTTTTCTTTGCACCTTTTATACACAGACTCTTACATATCCTTCAGGTCGATGACAACTGAAGCAACTTACACTATTTAACCCTTTACAATTTTTAAGATGTTATAACAATTAGTCCTATCTTTGGACAATATTGAAAAAATTAGCTTACATCTACTTCATTGTATACTTCTTCATCGGCGGTAAGGCCGATGCTGATGTACATGACTTGCTAAAAATTTCAAACTTAGTTGAGCATTTCAACGAATATTTTAATGAAAAACAAGGTTCAACTGTTCTGGAATTTATCCAAATCCATTATGGTGCAGATAGTGAAGCGGCCAATAATCATAAAAAAGACCATGATAAAGATTTACCTTTTCAATCACACAACTGTTGTCACACGTTAGCATTTTATGTAATAAGCTCTTTTGACGGAGTGGATTTCAAATCCTATCCCATAGACAGGTTTGACACTTCCCTTTATACCGAAAAAATTTCTCCTATACTCACCAGGACAATCTGGCAACCCCCTAAAATTTCCGCATAATTTCTTGCTGACATTGTCTTAAAGGCAATCCTATTCAATATCGTAACTGCGTGCTAATAGCGTAGTTGATGACTATTTTTCATAATTATATTTACGCGTGAAATGTTAGAGAAAATCATCCATTTTTCTATAAATAATAAGTTTATTATAGGGCTTTTTACACTAGCCCTTATTGTATGGGGAGCATATGCAGTAATGCAGCTTCCCATAGATGCAGTGCCCGATATTACAAACAATCAAGTACAGATCATTACCGTGTCGCCATCAAATGGTGCAGAAGATATAGAACGTTTTGTAACCTTCCCTGTGGAACAAACAATGGCTACTATTCCTGGAATCGAAGAAATAAGATCGTTTTCAAGATTTGGACTATCGGTTGTTACCGTCGTTTTTAAAGACAATATTGATATTTACTTTGCTCGGTCGCAGGTAAATGAACGTCTTTCATTAGCAAAAAATGAAATCCCACCAGGAATGGGCAGCCCTGAGATGGCTCCCGTAACAACCGGATTAGGTGAAATCTTTCAATATATTGTTTTGGCTAAACCCGGTTATGAAAAGAAATATCCATCTATGGAATTGCGCAGTATCCAGGACTGGATTATTCGCAGACAATTACTTGGAACTGTAGGAGTAGCTGATGTGAGCAGTTTTGGCGGTTATTTAAAACAATACGAAATTGCATTAGACCCTGATAAATTAAGGAGCCTGAACCTGACTATAACCGATGTATATAATGCATTAGAAAAGAACAATCAAAATACAGGCGGTGCTTATATTGAGAAAAAACCGAACGCCTATTTCATACGTAGTGAAGGTTTAATTACCAGTCTGGAGGATATTCAAAATATCGTAATAAAGACTTATGCTAATGGCATCCCCCTTTTAATCCGGAATGCAGGAACAGTTCAGTACGGATCAGCGGTACGCTATGGCGCTATGACCAGGAACGGAAAAGGAGAAGTTGTCGGAGCACTGGTATTGATGCTAAAAGGAGCTAACGCATCGGAGGTGATTAAGAATGTAAAGAAACGGATCACACAAATTGAAAAGACGCTGCCTGAGGGGGTAGTAATAGAAGCCTACCTGGATAGAACAAAGTTGGTTAACAATGCCATTGGAACGGTTACCAAGAACCTCGCAGAGGGTGCATTAATCGTTATTTTTGTACTGGTATTGCTCCTTGGAAATTTAAGGGCAGGATTAATTGTGGCTTCTGTAATACCGCTCTCTATGCTGTTTGCTGTAATCATGATGAATTTATTTGGCGTTTCAGGAAACCTGATGTCTTTGGGTGCCCTCGACTTTGGGTTAATTGTTGATGGTGCTGTTATCATTGTAGAAAGTGTATTACATCGCATTACGATGAGTAAAACACATCACTCGAACATAAAAAAGCTTTCTTCAGCGGAAATGGATCATGAAGTCCAAAGTGCATCTTCCCGTATGATGAACTCTGCTGTTTTTGGTCAAATCATCATCCTGATTGTATACATCCCTATACTGGCATTAGTGGGCGTTGAGGGTAAAATGTTCCGTCCCATGGCCCAAACGGTTATGTTTGCCATTGTAGGTGCATTTATCCTTTCCTTAACCTATGTGCCTATGATCTCTGCCGCCTTTTTAAGCCGGAACACAGCGCATAAGGTTAATATATCCGATCGTATCATCGCAAAAATACAAGAGATATACCGCCCGGCTTTGCTCCTTGCTTTAAAACATAAATTAATCGTCATTGTCAGTTCTGTTGTACTTTTCGGAGCAAGCTTAATTGTTTTCATGAACATGGGAGGAGAGTTTATTCCACAGCTTGAAGAAGGCGATTTTGCTGTAGAAACGAGAGTGATGACTGGCAGCAGCCTGTCTGAAACCATACAGGCCACAGAGCGAGGTGCGAGAATTCTATTGAAAAATTTCCCCGAAGTAAAAGAAGTGGTCGGTAAGGTAGGTTCATCGGAAATACCTACCGACCCCATGCCAGTAGAGGCTGCAGACATTATGATCATCCTGAAAGATAAATCGGAATGGACAAGCGCTTCATCAAGGGAAGGATTGGCCGATACAATGCAAAAGAAACTTGAAGCAGAGATTCCCGGAGTAACCTTTTCTTTTCAACAACCTATTCAAATGCGTTTTAATGAATTAATGACCGGTGCACGTCAGGATGTTGTTATTAAAATATTTGGTGAAGATCTTGACAAACTTTCTCAATATGCCACTCAGGCTGGAGCAATTGCCCGTAAAACAACCGGTGCAGTTGATGTGTACGTGGAAGAGGTTACCGGATTACCCCAAATCGTGATCAAGTTTAACCGTGATAAAATTGCACAGTTCGGTTTGAACATTGAAGACGTTAACCAGGTGCTTAGAGCCGGTTTTGCAGGAGAGGCAGCAGGACAGGTATTTGAAAACGAAAAAAGATTTGATCTGATCGTTAGACTGCAAAAAGAAAGCCGCGAAAACCTAAGCGATATCAAAAACCTATCCGTAACAGCACCAAACGGAAATCAAATCCCGATGGATCAACTGGCAGATATAAACTTTGAAGTTGGCCCAAATCAAATTCAACGCGATGACGCAAGGCGCAGGATCATAATTGGATTTAATGTCCGAGGCAGGGATGTAGCCAGTATAGTGAACGAAATACAGCAAAAAATAGATCAGCAAATCAAGTTTGAACCTGGTTATTCAGTAAAGTTCGGCGGAACATTTGAAAACCTGAATAAAGCAAGAACACGTCTGGGTATTGCTGTTCCCGTAGCCTTGCTCTTAATTTTAATCCTATTGTTTATAGCCTTTAACTCCTTCAAACACGCCTTATTGATCTTTACCGCTATTCCGCTATCTGCCATAGGGGGTGTATTTGCCTTATGGCTAAGGGGAATGCCATTCAGCATTTCAGCAGGCGTAGGTTTTATTGCACTGTTTGGAGTGGCTGTATTAAACGGTATTGTATTAATAGCTGAGTTTAACAGAAAAAAAGAAGAAGGAATGACGGATTTACACGAAATTGTTTTAAAAGGTACAGCGACCAGGTTACGCCCTGTACTGCTGACAGCTTTGGTGGCTTCCCTGGGATTTTTACCCATGGCATTTTCTAACGGTAGTGGAGCAGAAGTGCAAAAACCTTTAGCCACCGTAGTAATGGGAGGTCTGTTAACGGCTACTCTCCTTACTTTACTGGTTTTGCCCGTATTATACATCCTTTTTGAACGGATGAAAATAAAGGCAGTTAAAGTACTTGGTACTACAGGCATTTTTCTGTTCCTGATATTATCTTCCGAAAGCCATGCTCAGGAGCATCCTGTAACACTAGAACAAGCTATACAACAAGCCTTGCAAAACAATCAGGGTATTTCTTCTGCCCTTTTAGATGTTGCATATCAGCAGCAATTAAAAAAGATAAGTAAGGAAATGTCTAAAACAGATGTTTCTTTATTGTATGGCCAGTATAATACAATTAATAAAACGGATAATAATGTAACCGTTACTCAAAAAATTCCGTTTCCAACTTATTTTGCCGCACAAGGTGCTTTAGGGAATTCGATAATAAAAAGCAGTACGTTCAGGTTAGCTTCCGCACAGAATGAATTGGCTTTTCAGGTGAAATCAACTTACTTTCAACTGCAATATTTAGCAGCAAAAAAGGGTCTTTTATTAAGGGAAGATAGTCTTTACAAAGGCTTTCTAAAGTCTGCTGATCTTAGGTACAGAACAGGCGAAACCAATCTACTGGAGAAGACAACAGCCGAAACACAACTGAATGAACTGCATAACCAAATCAATCAAAATCTGGCTGATACCCAAATCCAACTGGAACAGTTAACATCCTTGTTGAATAATGGAAATATAAAGGTTGTTATTGCTGATACGGCGTTGGCAGAAAGACCTTTCAATCTGCCAGATACAATTTTACTAACTAATAACCCTGCATTAGCAGTGATTAAACAACAAGTGGAAATCACTCAGAATCAAAAAAGAGTGGAAGTCGCTAAAGCTTTACCTGATATCACCCTGGGATATTTTAGCCAAACCTTAATCGGGAACCAAAATATAAATGGCGCAGAGGTCTTTTATGGTTCAGGTGATCGTTTTCAGGGTATCCAGCTTGGCATAAGTCTGCCCATTTTTTCATCTTTTAGGGCCAAAGTGCGGGCGGCAGAAATTAATTCTCAAATAGCAGAACATGATTATTTGTTGCAGCAAAACAATGTTAACCGACAGTACAGGCAATCGGTACAGGAATATTTGAAAAACAAAAACAGTCTCGCTTATTACAAAAACTCTGCTTTAACCAACGCCGAATTAATATTAAAACAAATTGAGGCGGCTTACAAAAGTGGGGACATTAGTTTTGCCGAATACCTCATCAGCGTTAGAAATGCACTTGCTATCCGTAACGGCTATTTGCAAGCTTTAAATGAATACAATCAAAGCGTCGTGCAGCTTGAATTTTTAATAGGTAACAATCAATAGTTCATCAGAAATTAAAATACATAAAATGAAAATTTTCCTTAATACCCTACTTTCAATATGGACAGTTATATTAATCTCTGCATGTGGTAATTCAAATGCACCCGAAAGTAACCAGGAGGAAGTAGTCAACACGAAAGAGCAAAATAGCGTTGAGCTTACTTCAGGGCAATACAAAACAGCAAACATACAATTAGATTCAGTTAAAGACCGCCCGCTTAGTGGAGTTATCAAAGTCAATGGAATGCTGGATGTACCGCCTCAAAGTAAAGTTTCAGTGGTTGCTGTTATGGGGGGCATAATGAAGCAAACTTCCCTTTTGCAGGGCTTAAAAGTAAATAAAGGCCAGGTGATCGCAGTGATGCAGCACCCCGATTATATCCAGTTACAACAGGACTACCTGGATAATAAAAGTCAGCTCACTTACTTATTTCAGGAAAATGAGCGACAAAAAGAATTAGCTAAAGAAAATGTAAATTCTCAAAAAACGCTACAGCAATCCTCCTCGAACTACCAAAGCATGAAGGCAAGGGTACAAGGTCTGCGCCAAAGGCTTCAAATGTTAAACGTCAATCTCGCTTCACTTGAAAAAGGCAACATACAAAACACCATAAATCTGTATGCCCCTATTAGCGGATATGTAACTAAAGTTAATGTGAACATTGGCTCTTACGTTAATCCATCGGATGTGATGTTTGAAATAGTGGATACAGAACATCTGCATGCAGAGTTAACTGTTTTTGAAAAAGATATTCCTAAAATCAAGGTAGGTCAGAAAGTTCGGTTCACTTTAGCCAATGAGGACAAAGAGCGCAGTGCAACAGTTTATTTAATTGGTCGGGAAATCAGTAATGATCGTACTGTAAATATTCATTGTCATCTAACCGCCGAAGATAAACAACTCTTGCCTGGCATGTATTTGAAAGCATTTGTAGAAGCCGGAACCATGAATAAACCTTCTTTACCCGAAAAGGCTATTGTTGATTATCAGGGCAATAAGTATATTTTCATAGTCTCTCCCGCAGCTAAATCCAAAAAGCAACAAACTGCAGATATACATCAGTTCGAAATGCTTGCAGTTAAAGCTGGTACCACTGAAGGTGGCTATACCGAAGTGCTTTTACCGGATAATTTTAATAGGCAAAATAATCAGATTGTGACCAACGGAGCTTACGACTTGTTGGCAAAGATGAAAAATACTGCTGAAGAAGAATAAATATTACATTAAAGATTTATCCGTTGTATTCGCACCGCATTAAGAATGGCCAACAATGCCACACCCACATCAGCTATCACAGCTTCCCAAAGGTTAGCAACGCCTCCGGCCCCTAATCCCAAAACAATAACCTTAACCACCATAGCAAGGATGATATTTTGCCAAACGATGTTTCTTGTAATCTTTCCAATCTTAATCGCATCAACAACTTTCGATGGCTGATCGTTTTGGATCACAATGTCAGCAGTTTCTATGGTAGCGTCGCTGCCCAATCCACCCATAGCAATTCCGGCATCAGCTAATGCGATCACAGGAGCATCATTTACCCCGTCCCCAATAAAGGCAATCCTGAATCCCTGATCTTTATAACCCTGAACCTTTTCAACTTTGCCATCCGGAAGCAAATCGCCAAACGCTTCCGAGAGGCCAATTTGTTTTGCCACCTGATCTACAACAGACTGCTTATCGCCGGATAACAGCACTGTTTTTAAGCCAAGCGCATGCATTTGTTTAATTGTTTCTGCGGCGTCTTCTTTTATTTCATCGGCAATAGTCATGTACCCGGCAAACTTCTGATTTAACGCTATTACTACAATAGTATCAACAACCTGTTCTACATCCGCTGGAAAAGTCACATTGAATTTCTTCATCAATTTGACATTACCTGCCAAAACCTCTTTCCCTTCAACGACTCCTTTTAAACCATGCCCTGCAATCTCCTCAACCTGAGTTGCGACAGCATTTCCGATAGATTCTCCAGCATAATCCACGACAGCTTTAGCTACCGGATGGGTAGAGTTTTTCTCCAGAACCGCCGTAAGGCGAACAAGTTCCTTTTCGTCAATATCCTGCCCAACTACCTTTTGAACTTTAAAAACACCTTTTGTAAGTGTCCCGGTTTTATCCATAATAACGGTATTGATCTTCGTCATCACATCCAAAAAGTTCCCCCCTTTAAAAAGGATACCATTTTTTGATGCCAGACCTATTCCCCCAAAATAGCCTAGCGGAATGGATACAACTAATGCACAGGGACAACTGATTACCAGAAATACCAACCCCCTGTACAGCCAATCTCTAAAGTCATAGTCATTTACAAAAAAGTAAGGGATAATAATAACCGTCAAAGCAAGAAAAAACACAATAGGTGTATACACTTTAGCAAAGCGGGAAATAAACAATTGGGTTTGCGATTTCCGGGCAGTAGCATCCTGTACCATTTCGAGGATCCGGCTAAGCTTGCTGTCTTTAAATAAAGCCGTCACTTTTACGTCAGAACGGGTATTTAAATTGATCATCCCGGCAAGAATCTGTTCCCCTTTATACTTCGTGTCGGGTTTACTTTCACCGGTAAGCGCAGCGGTGTTAAAAGAGGAACTATCCGAAATTAGTTCCCCATCTAGTGCCACTTTTTCGCCTGGTTTAATCTGTATAATTTCTTCCAGTTGTATTTCAGATGGCTTCAAAACCTGTGCTTTTCCATTTCTGATCACCGTTACCTTATCAGGCCGGATATCCAGCAAAGCTTTTATATTTCGTTTAGCACGATTCACAGCAGCGTCCTGAAACCATTCTCCTATGGCATAAAACACCATTACGGCCACCCCTTCGGAATATTCGCCGATACTAAAAGCGCCTAAAGTGGCTACGCTCATTAATACGAACTCGTTGAAGATATCGCCCCGTCTAATCTTACGGAATGCCAGATCCAGAACATTCCATCCTGCTAATAAATAAGCAACACCATTTACAGGCAGTGAAATTAACTTGGGTAGTTTGATATCAAATGCATATTCTAACACCAATACAACGGTTAGAATAAACAATGATAATAGCAAGTTCCAATGTGCTATCCATGCAGGTTGATCAGAAGTAGTTTGTTCACCATGATGATGTCCATCGTCTTCCTGATGACTATCTTCGCTTTGTTCAGGCAGGACTGAATTTTTTTTATCTAGTATATTCGACTGGTAGTTCTCATTATCACAGCATTGCGTACTCATACATTTAAATTTATTGTATTCAAAGTTGCATACAAACGGCATGCAACTGTATTGCAATGTTTATTTGACGCATACCGAACAAATGCCTTTCACTATTAACTCCATTTCCTGACGCTGATAGTTTTCAGGAAGCTTCACTTCTGGTATCTGCGTTTTAGGCAAACAAAAAGTCTGCTTGCAGCTATGGCAATAAAAGTGAACATGCAAGTCGTGATGCATACCCGCTTCGCAACTATCCTGACAAATTGCGAATTTAGTAATCCCCATCCCATCTTCTATCTTGTGCACCAGTCCACGCTCTTCAAACGTTTTAAGCGTACGGTAAAGGGTTACCCTGTCAAAACTTTCCAGGGATAATTCTAAATCAGTTAAACTTATAGAAGATTTTAATTCAAGCAAGTAATCCAGCACTAACATCCGGTTGACTGTTGGATTAATTTCTTTTGATTTAAGCATAATTTCTACTTCCTGTTTCATATCTATACAAATGAGATCTGCTTGAATTTGTTCTTTTTGATTTTATTAACAATGCCCAATCCTTAACAAGGATCGCATCTCTTCCTCATTATTTCATAATCATATTGATAAGTTAATCTTTGCCTGGAGGTACTCAAGAAATCTTTGCGAAAAAATAAGTAAAATATATCAGCAAAAATTTCCTTTCTTACACTAATTAGCAAACTTACGTGAAAGTTGAATATCAATTACAGTTCCAGTATCAGGTTTAGGTTTGGAGGAAATTTCGAATTTGCCATTTAAAAGATAAAGCATACTTTTTATTGATCTTATGCCAATGCTTCCATCATTAGACTTTGATACATCAAACCCTCTGCCATTATCTTCTAATCGTACTCTTATTTCCCTTCTGTTAATACTTACCCTTAAGGAGGCTTTGGTAGCATTAGCGTGTTTAATTATATTGGTAGTTAGTTCCTGTATAATACGATAAATAGCTATTTCGACATATATTGGAAGTCTACTATGTAATCCCGACAATTAATATTTATTGTTTCATCAATGTTTTGGCAAATATCTTGAATAGCTTGCTTAAGTCCAAAATCATCCAATATGGTGGGCATAAGATCATGGGAGATACGCCTGGTATCATTGATACATACGGAGATTAGTTCTTTAGCTCTCTTGATGGCCAAAACACTTTCCATCTGTTGTTCTGAATTTTCAAACTTGACCTGATCCAAGCTGAACTTAATACCATACAACAATTGTCCTAAACCATTGTGCAAGTCAGAAGCAATACGTGACCGTTCTTTTTCCTGCGTATTAATAGTAGCTTCTAAGAGCTGCCGCTGAAATAACAATTCCCGGTTAGCTACATCTTTCAGCTCATTCTCCAACGCTTTTCGTTCCGAAATATCTTCCAGAATCGTATAGCCAAGCGTCTCTCCTCGATCTGTCAGCAAGATAGATGTAATATGACACCATACAATGCTTCTATCTTTCTTAATAATACAGGTGTCTATGCTAAATGAGGGCTTTTTATTTAACCAAAGTTCACGCTGTAACTTCTTCCAGTTTTCAACAAACTCTGGTAGTACAATATCAGTGATCCGTGTTCCAACCAACTCCTTTTCACTGTAACCTAACAATCGTATTAAAGCTTTATTTACTTTAATTATTTTCAAATCGGAATTAATGAACTTATTTCCAAGCGACGTTTGCTCAAAAATTGTTTTAAAGCGAAGGTGACTGTTCTTGTTTTGCAGATCCAAATGATCTTTTTTTTGCATCATCTTTGAGGGAAATTTTCCTAATTTAAGAAGGCTTACGTTTTGCTTTAAACGTTTTATTTTCTTTTCATCATTAGGCTTTGTAATAAAGTAACGTACTTTACATTAGATAATTACTCGTTGAAAGGCAATATAAAATTATTTTTGATTTAGCTATTAGTAATCTTCACTGCCATTACCTTTAACTTTTATTTATACAGAAAGTTATTAGTATTGTTTTATTAGTTGTACTAAATTTACGTTGGCAAGACTGAATACGTATCTTTTAAAGCATATAAACCTATTATTTTAGATCGGAAGGTTGCAATTGAATCAACAGCACTTAGTTAAATGATTGGCGATATGCAGTTGGAGATACTTCAGTAAATCGCTTGAAAAGCTTATTAAAGGATTGCGGATGTTCAAAGCCTAGCTGATAAGCAATCTCAGCAATAGAGAGCTGACTTATACTCAGTTTATCTTTAGCTTTTTCAATTAACTTATTATGAATATGTTGCTGTGTACTCTGACCTGTTAGCGACTTGAGTAAATCTGTTAAATACCGGGGTGAAACATGAAGATGATCCGATACTTCCTGAACAGTTGGCAGGCCGATTGAGGATGATCTTTCCGGATTAAAACGCTCGTCCAAATAAGCATTCATTCGGACTATCAAATCAGTATAAACTGTCTTACGGGTATTAAACTGGCGATTATAAAAGCGATTACTATAAATCAGAATGAGTTCTATCTGGGAAACCAATACATCTTGACTAAAAGAATCAATATTATTATTCAATTCATTGAAAATGCTTTTAAATAGATCCAATATTAATATTTTCTCTTTTTCTGAAAGGAATAACGCTTCGTTCACGGCATAAGAAAAGAAGCCATAGTGCTCGATATTTCTACCCAATTGATAATTCCGAATCAAATCAGCATGAAAATAAACGGTAAACCCTTCATAACTTTTTTCCTCGCCTGACATGGTAACCAGTTGATTAGGTCCTAAAAATGCAAGGCCACCTTCTTCAAAATCGTAATATCCCTGGCCATACTTTACCTGCCCCTTAAAATCCTTTTTAAATGAGATCTTATAAAAGTCGATCAGGAAATTTTTTCCTGCATGCTCGAGATTGATCTTTTCCTTATCATACCGGATCAGCGCAATCAGGGGATGCTGAGGTTTGGGCTGATGCAAGACATGCATCAATTCCGAAATACTCTTAAATACCAGAGTTTGCTTTTTAGGACCTTTCATGATTTAAAATAAATATAGCAAAATATTGGAGGTTAATCCTGGAAGGTTGGACGGATCACAATCTCGCCTACATCAACCCTTTCAGGCTGACTAAGGGCATAAACAACCCCTGCTGCGATATCATTCGGAGAGATAGCAATTTCAGTCGATTTCATTTTGTAAACTGCTTTTACATCCGGGTCTTTGATATTATCCACCAATTCAGTTTGCACAAAGCCAGGGGAAATGCCGGTAACTTTATACCGGCCCTGTGATTCCTGGCGCAATGCCTCAGAAATAGTACGTACCGCATTCTTTGTACCTGCATATACCCCCTGTAAAGGCACGATCTTGATACCCGATGTCGATATAATATTTATAATGTGTCCAGATCCCTGAGTTTTAAAAACCGACAATCCAGCTGCAATTCCATATAAAACCCCTTTTAAGTTTACATCAATCATCTCCTCCCAATCCTCTACCTGCAACTCATCGATTCGGGAAAGATGGCTAATTCCTGCGTTGTTGATGATTACATCTAACCGGCCATAGTACTGGCAAGCCAGTTTAACCAAATTATCTACGTCCACATGATTTTTAACATCTGTTATCAGATAAGTGGAATCACCTCCTATTGCCTTAATTCGACTATCAAGATCTTTTAAACGATCCAATCTTCTCGCACCTAAAACAACTTTTGCCCCAAGCTCGGCCAACATCATTGCTGTTGCTTCACCTATCCCACTGCTTGCTCCTGTAATTGCAATTACTTTTCCTTTGATACGATTTTTGCTATTTTCCATTGTATGCTTATTCTTACAACACAAAGGTCATTAATCTTTTACGCCTTAGATTAGCCAAAACCGTCGAAGTTGTAGCCTATAAAACGGCTGAAATAATATGGCACAAGATGTTAAGTCAGTCTGATTCTTCATTGATTGAAATATAATAAAAGAGTGGGTGTTTATCAGCTTGAAGCATACTTAAAGCACTAGTAGACATGCAACGCACTAAAAATCAATAAACTAAAAATAAAAATACTATTTGTATCTTATGCTGCACTATTGTATAAAGCAGGCAGAAAGGAAGAGGCAATCACCAAGGTGGAGCAATTAATAGCCTTGTCGGGTGATCCAAGGAGGGCAATTAAAGTCTTCTGTGGAAAAGGTAAAAAAGGACGAAAAGTTATTTTGAATATAGTGGTAAACCTGCTTTCCGTTTTGATTGATTGATTGATTGATTGATTGATTGATAAAGTTCCAGCTTCTATACAAGATAGATGTTAATTTTAATTGTTGTTTTACTGAAAATAAAACAGCTGTAATGACTTTCAAGGATAATAGACCTGTTATTCTGGAAAAGGACTTGGACAAAATATTTAATCGCTATGAAAGAATAAATACTTCAATAAACCTGTGTGGACTAGGCTTAGGCTTGTATATTTCAAAGCAGATTGTTGAAGCTCATGGTGGAAAAATTAAAGTAGAAAGTATTGTAGACAGGGGAACTAAGTTTTTGGTTACATTACCCGCTTTTGTTTAATATAGCTTAAACTATATAATGTAATAATCAATTGGTACGCAAAAGTTTATGAATCTTTGATATCAGCTAAATTGTTTTAGTTTTAATATGACATCTGTCACTTAATAGCTTGATTTATCTCGTCAGCTACTTAACCTCATGCAACTGATATTTGTGGGGCCTGGAATCATGTCTAAATAACTAAAATACATTAACAAAAAAAATTGATCATGTACACGAAAAGCACCACTACATCCGGTAGTCAAACACGTAGTTTTACATTATGCCATCTTATCGGATCCTTAGCCATAATGACAGTCATTTTTACAGCGGGATGTAAAAAAACAGATTCCGTAGGGGAAGACCTTAACATTAAAAGTACTACATCAGCTTCAGCTTTGACAAGTACATTAATATCTACTGTAGCTTTGGCGCCAATTAACCTTAGAACAGCGAACGACTTTACCATTTTAACAGAAACTGGCATTACTACTACAGGTGTTACTTCCGTTCTTGGTGATATAGGTACTAGTCCAATAGGCTCAACCGCAATAACTGGTTTTGGTTTAATTATGTCGACTGATAATCAATCATCACACACTCCCATTGTAACTGGAAAAGTTTATGGTCCAAATTATGCTGCTCCTACACCTTCAAAAATGACTACAGCTATTGGTGACATGGAGACTGCTTTCACTACAGCAAATGGTATAGTAGATCCTTCTCCAGTAGTAGAACTTTATGCTGGAAACCTGAGTGGACGCACTATCAAAGCGGGTATTTACAAATTCAGCACTAACGTTTTAGTTACTAATGCTGGTGTTACACTTACTGGTGGTCCGAATGATGTGTGGGTTTTCCAAATTGCACAAGACCTCATTATAAACAACAGTGCCAAAATCACTTTGGCGGGTGGTGCACTAGCTAAAAACGTTTTCTGGGTGGTATCCGGACAAGCTACTTTAGGAACTTACTCTGCTTTCAGCGGTGTGATCTTGAGTAAAACATTAATTTCACTAAACACAGGTGCTACTGTTAAAGGCAAATTATTTGCTCAAACAGCAGTTACTATGATTGCAAACGCGGTTAAACCATAATATATACATTAATTATTGATTTATTTAAAGGTTGCCTAATTAGGGCAACCTTTTTTGTTTATTGCAATTACCATTTGCTGCAACTACGTTATCTTGTACACATCGGAATCCTAAATGCTCCATACCGCTGTCTTCCGTAGTTTTCATTCGCCGTGCAACGCGATAACCGGAACAATAACTGTCATTACACAAAAATGATCCGCCTCTGACTACACGTTTTATAGCGTATGGTTCATCCGGATCATAAGATGCTTTGGGTCCATGCGGATTTTTCACACCTTGTGTTAAGGTTGAATAATAACGGCCATCATAATAATCGGCACACCACTCCCATACATTTCCTGCCATGTCGTAAAGACCGTATCCATTAGCCGGAAAAGATTTTACAGGGGATGAATAATAGAATTTATCTTGTAAGGTATTTTTATAAGGAAACTTTCCTTGCCAGCTATTCGCTTTTGCTTTACCTAATGCAACAGGCTCATTGCCCCAGGGATAAATATTATTCTTTAAACCTCCGCGTGCTGCCCATTCCCACTCTGCTTCTGTGGGTAAACGTTTACCACTCCACTTACAATAGGCAAGTGCATCAAAGTAGGATATGTGGACCACCGGATAATTTTCTTTTCCCTTAATATTGCTTTTAGGTCCATGAGGGTGTTTCCAGTCAGCGCCTTTTTCCCAAACCCACCACTGCGAATAATCTGTTAAAGGAACTGCTTCTTTTGACGGTTTAAATACCAGCGATGATGCTGTTAACAAACTATCATCTGGTTTGGGTGTACCTGGTGGAACTTGTTTCTTTATTTCGTTCCAGTCTGGCTTTTTCTCTGCTGTGGTGATATAACCCGTTGCATCTACAAACTTTTTGAATTGGTCATTTGTAACTTCTGATACATCTATCCAATATCCATTTACGGTTACTTTATGTTTGGGATATTCATCTGGAGATGCTTGTTTATTATCGCCACCCATCATAAAATCGCCGCCTTGAACAAAAACCATGTTTTTATGATCCTGCTTTTGTGTTGGTGCAATGACTTCTGAAGATTTTGCAACTGCGAAGCGGGAAGGGATATTTGACTCACAACAAATGGTCGTTTTCTTTAATACGGGTGTAAAGGTGTTTTGAGTCTTTGTCGTCTGAATGGTTTTTTGCTTGCAAGATGAGACCAGCACACTAAAGATGGCCACAAAAATAAAGCTTAACCGGATGTTTTTTGCACTCATATTCTTTAGAGATGTATTGTTTTATAAAGACGTCGCGGGTAGATTCGAACTACCGTACCAGGTTTTGCAGACCCATTCCTAACCTCTCGGACACGCGACTTTACCATTACTATTTTACTTTGTTTGTTTTTACACCCCAATAGAGGCTAATTGATCAAGGTTAAGTGTGTTAATTTCAGTTACTAAGTTTGGTTTTTCTTTATGACTTTGAGACAATACCTTAAAATAAACCGTTAATACGAATATAAATGATAATTTGTTTAACTTCATATAACGCATGTTAACGAACACTTATCCTAGTTATTTTCCTTTTTTAAAAGAGCTGTTTTTGTTATAACTCCTGATCTGACCAATCAAAGGTTTTGTTTTCAGATGGTGTTTTAGCTTTTAGAAGTAGGGCCTTGAGGGTTTTCAATTCACCTGGATTCCTTTCTGCCAGATCAATTTTTTCTCCAATATCATCCTTTAGATTATATAATTCAAGGACTTCGGGTTTACCCTGACTTTTAAAACGCACCAGCTTCCAGTCTCCCTGAGTCAATGCTTCCTTCAAGCCGCCTTCATTAAATTGCCAGTATAGGTATTCATGCTGTTTAGCCTGCTCTTTTCCTGCCAATGCGGAAGTAAATGAGATACCATCAATTCCGGAAGGATTGGGAGTAGAAGTGAGCTGCCCTACAGTGGGAAGAATATCCCAAAAGGCCCATGGTATATTACTTACATTACCGGCGGGAACTTTACCAGGTGCCCTAACCAGCAAAGGGACCCGGATTCCTCCTTCATAAAGATCTCTTTTTATACCTCGTAAAGGGCCATTACTATCAAAGAATTCAGGATCACCCCCTCCTTCTTTGTGCGGACCATTATCACTTGTAAAGAAAATGTAGGTATTGTCATCTAAGCCCAGTTGCTTTACTAATTCAAGGACACGACCAACGTCAGCGTCTAGTTTTGATACCATAGCCGCGAAGGCAGCATGTGGTTGTGCCTGACTATCATAATTGCCTTTTTTCAGAAATGGCGTTTCAGGACTCAACTTACTGCTTCCATCGGCATTTTGAAACTTCTTTAAAAGGGCATCGGGTACCCTTAGTTCTGCATGTGGCAGCGTGAAAGGCAGGTACAGAAAGAAAGGCTCATTTTTATGCGATTTTAAAAACCCTAAGGCCTTATTCAGAATTAAATCCTGTGTATAGTCGGCACTATCTACCGGAACCTTTTGTGTTTTATTATTCCTGATCTCATATAATCGTGTGGTATAATAATCATGAGCATGAGCCTGATCAAGATATCCATAAAATTCATTAAATCCTTTCAGGTGTGGTGCACCTAAAGTTTCTTCATCACCTAATCCCCATTTCCCGAACATGCCTGTGACATAACCATTCTTCTGAAGGCGTTGGGCTATTGTGGTGTCCTGAGGCCTTAAAGCACCTGTACCGTCTTTGCCTTTACTGTTCCCTCGTACCCATGCATGGCCCATATTCAAGCCCGTCATTAATGCGCATCTTGAAGGAGCACAAACGGTATTGCCTGAATAAAACCGGGTGAACTTAGTTCCCTCTTTAGCTAAACGGTCAATATTGGGGGTTGGAATGGGTGAATTTTTATTGTAACTAGTTAAGTTACCATATCCAAGGTCATCTGCCAGAATAAAGATAATATTTGGCTGCTTTTGCTTATTGGTTTGAGCAAACACTTTCCATGGAAATAATAAACCAGAGAGGATTAATGAATAAAAATACTTTTTCATGTGATCTAAATTTATTTACCGTAATTAGGATTTTGAGTTAAAGCCGGATTATTTTGTATGGCAATTGAAGGAATAGGCCATAAATAATCACGACTTGCATTAAAACTGCGATTATCAATTCTTGCTCCTTTGCTGTTATACACGTCCGTGTTTAAAACTTGTTCGGCAATTTTCCAGCGGAGAATATCGTAATAATAAAATCCCTCTCCTGCCAATTCAATCCTACGCTCATGTCTTATTTCTTCACGCAATTGCTCCTTTGTCAAACCGATTGCCAAATCAGGCATTTTAACCCTGGCGCGCACTAAATTAATAGCGGCTGCTGCTGATAGTGCACTGTTTACACCTGATGCTTCGTTTATGGCTTCTGCATACATTAATAACACATCTGCATAACGAAGCAAGATATAATTCAGTTCTGAAGTGCCACTAGTTGGAACGATGGTTGGCTTTTCGTTATCCTTGAAAATGGTATACTTCTTCTGACCATAGCCTGTACTTGGATATTGTATATCCGTTACTACAGCACCTTTAAATGTTGTTCCTGGTAAGATTACTGTAGCTTGAAGACGAGAATCCCGGTTGTCATAAGGTTTGGCGGGATTATAAATAGCGGAACTTAAAATTGGCTTTCCATCTGTTGCGTAATAATCATTTACGAGAGTTGGAAGCGGTGCAGTACCGAGTTGCTGGTCTAAACTTACATCCAGTGAGTGGGCAAATTCAGGGAATTTATATTGTACATCAAAAATCACTTCTGAGTTCCCTTCGTTTTCAAGGTAAAATAACCCTCTATAGTCGGGAAAAAGACTATACACTTTGGAGTCAATCACCTTTTTTGCTGCTGCCGCTGCCTCTTCCCATCGCCCTGCATAAAGTAATATGCGCGCTTTGAAGGCTTGTACCGCTCCTCGTGTAACCCGTCCCTTATCTGCTCCGGTATAACTGGAAGGCAGAACATCATTTAAAGCTGCGTCATCCAGATCCTTCAGAATTTGTGCCAGTACTTCTTCTGCTGTATTTCTGGGTAGAGATGCTTGTTTTTCATAGTTTGTGGCTTCAGTGATAAGAGGTGCACCTCCGTACAGATTCCATAATGGGAAATAATATAATGCACGGAGAAATTTAGCTTCTGCTTTATATCGGTTTTTTAGCGCTTCGTCCATGGTCACTTTATCAATGTTGGCCAGGAAATTATTCGCTCTTCCAATACCCAAATAGCTGGCATTCCAAACTGTATTAAATGTACCGGTTGCGGCATTATGAAGCCCCCTTGAAATTACGTTTTCATCCGCATTGTATTGATAGGTATTAGGAGTTAACGCATCCAGGTAAACTGCATTGCGGGCAGAATAGTTCGAATTTGTATTGATTAAAACAGCATAGGTAGCATTTAAAGCTGCTTCCCCCTGTTCCTTTGTGTTCCAAAACGTACTCTGAGTAAAACGGTCAGTTGGCGTAACATCTAGGAAAGAATCCTTGCAGGCCGTTAGGGAGAATAGAATGAGTAGTATTAAACTATATTTTTTCATTTGGATTTTTCTGTTAAAATGAAACATTTACACCGGCTGTAATGCTTTTTGCATTCGGGTATTCAATGAGATCTCCCCGGGTAAGATTTCTTTCCGGGTCACTAAATTTAAAATCGGTAAAGGTCAAATAGTTCTGCGCATTTACGAACACCTTAAGCTGGCTTATTCCCGTCTTCGCCAGCAGTTTCTTTGGAAAAGAATAGCCCAGCTGAATGTTTTTTAATCGTAAATAAGAAGCATCGCGCACCCAGAAACTTGATGTTTGAAAGTTTTGTGGATACCCATTTGAGGTGGTAAGCCGTGGCAGACTTGCATTTAGATTTTCAGGTGTCCACGATTCTGCTAACCAATCCTGCGTAACACCCGCTCCGTTCTTATACGGCTGAGCAAGATTTCCTGTTAAGTACGTATCAACATCATATAAACCCTGAAATATAGCACTGAAATCAAAGTTTTTATAGCCTGCTCCTAAGGAAAACCCATAGGTATATTTAGGAATGCTGTTTCCAATAACGACTCTGTCATTATTATCAATGATATTATTCCCATCAATATCCCTGTATTTTAAGTCACCAGGCACAGTTCCTATATTTTGAAAAGGATGATTTTGAACTTCTTCGGCAGTTTGGAATATACCTACAGCCTGCAACCCGAAGAAGGAATCAATTGCAGAGCCTTCTTGAACAATAGTGTTTCCACTGTAGTACTTCTGACCTCTCACGTCAATTACCTTGTTCTCAAGGTAGGTTATGTTTGCGTCTATATTATACCTGAATTGATTGATCATATTCTTATACCCCAGAGATATTTCAATTCCTTTATTAGATACCGAACCTATATTCTGAATTGGCCCTCCTAAGTTTCCAACCTGTGCAGGGATGCTAATCTGCCTTAAAATATTAGAAGTTTTTTTGTCAAACCAATCCAGTTCAAAAGAAAGACTGCTATTAAAAAAGCTTGCATCCAGACCTATATCCGACATCGTTGTGGTCTCCCAGGTAATATTCGGATCACTTACCTGTGTGATTGCGGCTCCACTTACTATGTTTCCGTTGAAACTGTAATTCTGACCCAGTGAAATGGCATCTACATAACTAAACAGGGCAACTGACTGATTACCTAAGGCTATTGACTGGTTACCTAACTTACCATACGAGGCGCGAATTTTAAGATTGCTCAGTGACCTGCTATCTTTAAGAAAATCTTCTTCACTTAGACGCCACCCTGCTGAAAAGGAAGGAAAGAAACCCCAGCGATTTCCTTTTGCAAACCGTGAAGTACCATCGTATCGGGCATTGGCTTCAAATAGGTACTTCTCCGAAAAATTGTAATTCAGACGACCAAAATAAGAGATCAATTTGGTTTGAGCTGAAGTTCCTGAAACTTGGGGAGATGTACTGCCTGCATTTAACTCCGTCAGTTCATTTCCTAAATATCCCTGGTTATAGGCAGAAAAATTTCCATCATTAAAGGACTCTATACTAAATCCTCCAAGAAGTCCTAAAGTATGTTTGTCCAACTTATGATCCCAATTAACGGTATGGTAATTGGTTAGATTGATATTATTCTGACTCGTTTGCCTTAATCCTCTCAGGGGTGTATTACCAATCGGGCTCACAACTCCTGTCTTGGTATTGGTGAGATAGATTTGAGGGTAAGAGAATTTTTCAATGCCGTATAAAAGATTAGCCGCTATGGTTGTCTTGTATCTGATATTAAAAGGAAGCAGAACTTCGGCGAATAAATTAGCTAAACTTCTGTACTGGTTATTCTTCCTAAACCCTTCATTGGAGAGTGCAACCGGGTTACGAAAGAAATTATGACCAGGAACCCTGATCCATTGATCGGCATAGTTTCCATCTTGTGCATAAGGAGTTTGCATCGGTAGCCCACGGTAAATTAAACCCATCAATCCGCCTTCGCCATTACCTTCATCTGCCGTATAAGCGCTTTCTCGATTGGTCCAGAAGTTACCCACTACACTGGCTCCAATCTTAAGATTTTTTGTAATGTCGGAACTGACGTTTGTATTTAAGGAATATCGTTTTCCGCTGGTTTGGATCATGATCCCATCCTGATTGAGATAACCAAGCGAAACAGAGAATGCTGTTTTTTCTGATCCGCCAGAAAGACGTAGATTATGTTCTTGTAATGGAGCGGTTTGAAACATCTCATCAAACCAGTTTGTGTTAGGGTAAATGAAGGGATCAGTACCTGCTTTATACTCATCAATTAAAGCTTGTGAGCTTTCAGGCGGTTTGCCTTCATTAGCCAGTGCTCTATTTTTACCTTCCATATATTCTACGGAATTAGTAACCACATCGGGAAATTGCGTTGCGCGTTGATTACCGGTGTAAAAATTGTAATCCAGGCGAAAAGCCCCCCGTTTTCCTGTTTTTGTTTTTACCAGTATTACGCCATTAGCGGCACGATTTCCATAAATAGAACTGGATGCTGCATCTTTCAAAACGGATATACTTTCTATATCATTTGGATTTACATCCCCCAAGGGGAATTCTATTCCATCAACCAATACTAATGGATTACTATTATTCAGCGTGCTAACACCACGAATACGAATGGTTGCTGCATCTGCACCTGGCCTCCCCTTGGTTTGATTAGTGAATACTCCAGGAAGGTTTTGTAAGGCCTGGGTGGAGTTAGTAATCGGACGATTGGCAAGTACCTTTTGATCCAGACTTGCTATTGAACCTGTCAGATTAACTTTTTTCTGCGTGCCGTAACCGACCACAATCACTTGATCCATTTCATTAACCGCTTCCTGAAGTTGTATTGTAACGGGACTTCCATTAGCTACAAACTCTAAAGTTTTGTAACCTAAATAACTTATAATTAATGTATAAGAAAATTTTGTCCGGTTACAAAGCTGAACTTGCCGTCAGAATCCACAGATACTTTATGTGTGGTACCCTTAATGGCTACGGTAGCACCTGGCAGTATTTCCTTAGTTCGGGCATCAACAACTTTACCTACCAACGTAGAGTTGATTAATGGTTGTGTTTGCTGTGCCCAAGTAAGATTGGGCATTAAATAAATTAACAACACCATGAATTTAATGCGGTTAACTAAGGCTTTTGATATTAATTTACTTTGTTTAGGGTATTTTTTATTGCCTTCGGGCGATATCTTTATTTTGCTTGTTGAATAAAAAAATAACAATACGTTTTGCAAAGCCAGGGCATAGAATGCCTGCTTGGCTTTTTCAAAATTTTGCATACTTTTGATTAAGGTTAGAATGATTGATGGAAACAGGTGACAACTCCAATTGAATGCCTGATTCATTAATTTTTCCTAGGGAAGCACTCCAAGTGCTTCCCTTTTTTACGATGAACTACAACACATTAGTCCCCCCCAAATTAAGCTCAAAACCAATCTTTTCAACTGAATATAAGCAAAGTCTGCTGTAATAATAAATTGACATTCCTATGGATTTAAAAAGAGGAAGGGTCAATTTAAGAAGTATAATACGTAATATTCCGACCATTATTTACTATATATTTTTTCAAATATATATACTTGGATAATAGAATACAAAACTTATAGACAAAATAGTTTAATTATTTTATTATTATGTTATCTCACGCATTATTACGAAAGAAACAAAACTGTTAAAGAATCATTTACCCTTTAATTTTTTTAATATCTCTATACCAGTTGTATATACCAATTGAAAAGTGTACCAATATCCGGTTGAAAATTGTACCACATAACAAGGAACAAAGCGTCCCTTTAGAATACACTAAAGGGAGCAAATTCATGTTAGATTGGAGACAAATCATCAGATTATATTACTTTATTACCGTGAAGGGTTAAGTCAGCGAAAAATAGCAAAGAAGCTTCATATTCACCGATTGACAGTAAGGTACCGGATAGCGGAATATGAGCTGTTCAAATCCTCCCCTTTAAGCGGCCAGGATAAGCCATCCTCCTTGCTAATCAGTATATACGCACCGGTTCTGTATACAACAGTTCGCACCGCTCAAAGCGACGCCTGACAGAGGAAGTGCTTCTACTGATCGGAAATTACCTGGAAGAAAATACCGTTAAATGTCAGGATGGTCGGGCAAAGCTGCAATTGAAGCGGATCGATATCCTTGAAAAGCTGCACAGTGCAGGTCATCACATCAGCTATACCACCTTATGCGATCATATCAGTAAAACCATTAAGGCAGTAAATGAAGCCTTTATCCGTCACATTGAATAATGCTGCATGGGATTTTTATATATTAGGAACAAAAAATGAAAACCACCTCTTAAAAGCTATTTCCTGGTGTAGACGTTCGCTGGCCATAGAACCTTCATATTATAGTTATGATACCTATGCGCATCTGCTCTATCGCTTAAACATGTATGAAGAAGCAAAGTACATGCAAAGTAAAGCCATTCAAAAAGCTAAAGAAAAGAAGTTAAACCCTACCAAAATAAAAGATTTAATCAAAACCCTGAATCATATTAAAACGCATAGCTTGTAAAGTGTGTATTGATTCAACTAAGTAAACTGCCCACTATTATACTCACAATGAGTAAAATCGAATAAAACTACACAGTCTCAAAATATTATTTCATCCCTATTAGTCGGTAGACCAGACTCTTTCATTACCGCCAGGGTTCCATACGTCGGCAAGTGTCTCATCAATCATTTGATGGCATGTGCTTTGAACTTATCTATCCAAATTAGAACAAATGAAAAAGTTATTATTTGCATCCCTACTGGGATTATTAAGTTTTGGAAGTTTACAGTCAGAAGCTCAGATAAACGTAAACATTAATCTTGCATCACAACCAGAATGGGGTCCCACTGGTTATAACCACGTAGATTATTACTATTTACCTGATATGGATATGTATTACTATGTTCCTTCAAAACAATATATTTATCAGGAAAACAATAATTGGGTTTGGAGAAATAGCCTGCCTGCGAGATATAGAGGCCATGATATGTATAATTCCTACAAAGTAGTGATGAATACAAAAAAGCCTTATTTAAACCATGGAAATCATCTCGGCAAATACAGCTCTTTTAAAAATAAGAAAGGTGCACAAAATTCACTTAGAGATCACAGAGGAAATGCAACACCACAAAAGAGAGCAACCTCACAAAAAAATATAACCTCGCACAGAACGGTTAAGCAAACGGTCAAAACATCCCCAGCTCATAACAACACAAAGGCTAAAGGACAAAAAAACAACAAAAACGGTAATCAAGGTAAAAGATAAATATTACAGTATTTTAAAACCCCGGTTATGTTTCAAAAGAAAACATAACCGGGGTTTTTGCTTCAGGCCATTGGTTGACACCAGAAGCTAGACAGGAATTGTCAATTTCAGATATAGCAAATTTATCTTTGATACTGCACCCTCTTGTTTTTTGCTATATAAGTAAAAATCATAATGGTTAATATCCCAATCATGATTGACACATCCGCCATATTAAAGATCCCCGTTTTAAACAACACGAAATCCATATGAAGAAAATCAGTTACCGAGCCATATAACATCCGGTCGTACAGATTACCGATGCCTCCCCCTATCACAAAGCAAATACCGATAACAATAGGTCTCTTCATACTAATTCGTGTTAAAACGATGTACAAACCGGCACCAAGGGCAATTAGCGGAATCAATGACAATACAACAAACCGAACTACAAATGGGAGAGAATCACCCACACTTAAAAAAGCACCTGAATTTTCTATTTTAGTAAGTGTTAGAAAACGTGTTATCAATGTTATGTTTTCGTTATAATCAACTTCTTCCCGTACTATAGTCTTCGAAATCTGGTCGCAACCAATATTACATGCGATGATCAGCACTATCATCAAATTTCGTATCCCTTTTTTCAACCTCATCTCTGTTTTTAACTTTGATCGTTGAGCCTATTTAAAAACTCATCCGTAAAATGCTCCTTATGTTTAGTTTGTGAGAACTTGTCCGCATTGTAATCTGCAGATTTCCCTTTAGGTATAGACAACGAAAGCCAGCTTTCATTACAAGCCATTTTGCCTATAAATACAATTTGACCAATATGATAAGGGTAATGAGCCAATTGCCTGTTTATCGCTTCCATAACGGTGTGCCCCATGTTTCTAATATACACCATATGATCTAAATCGGTATCCTTCAGTAAATCTAGCGTATTAAACAGGCATGACCAGCCCTCGTTCCATTTAATTAACAGTTCCTCACGACTTTGAATATCATTATCGAACTCCGACTCCCTATGTCGCCAGCTCTTTTCACCATCAGAACTCATGAAGTCAGTCCAGCGCGACAACATATTTCCGCTCAAATGTTTTACAATCATGGCGATGCTGTTACTTTCTGAATGATATTGCCAAAAAAGCTGCTCATCTGAAAGCTGACTGAACGTTTTATCACCCAGCATCTTGTAATAAGAAAATTGCTTTTTAACGCTGTCTAAATAATCCAATTCCATAACAAATTCTGATTTTAATGATCCTGGCAAACTCCCTTACCTAAATATATAGGTTTCTTTAAATATAAATTTTCTTTTTTTAGATTTGCAGCAACATGAAGCGTACAAAAATTAAAGACATCCTCAATACCACTGACTTTGGTCAGGAAATTAACGTTCAAGGTTGGGTCAGAACTTTTAGAAACAATCAGTTCATAGCTATAAATGATGGATCATCTATAAATAATGTACAAGCGGTTGTAGATTTTGTCCATACAGATGATGCATTATTAAAGCGCGTTACTACAGGTGCTGCAGTTTCTGTAACAGGAACCTTAGTTGAATCCCTGGGTAAAGGCCAACGTGTAGAGCTTAAAGTGAAAACACTCGAAATACTGGGTGACAGCGATCCGGAAAAATTTCCACTTCAACCCAAAAAACACAGCCTGGAATTTCTTCGTGAAATTGCACACCTGCGTTTCCGCACCACGACCTTCAACGCTGTTTTCAAAATCAGGCATGCCCTTGCTTTTGCCATTCATAAGTTCTTTAATGATAAGGGCTTCGTTTACATGCATACCCCCATCATTACCGGCTCTGATGCAGAAGGCGCAGGTGAGATGTTCCGCGTTTCTACTATTGACTTTGATAAGGTACCCCGCAATGAAGATGGTACCGTAAATTATAAAGAAGACTTTTTTGGTAAGTCCACTAACCTGACCGTATCCGGTCAACTTGAGGGCGAACTTGCCGCTATGGCGTTTGGAGAAATCTATACCTTCGGACCTACCTTCCGTGCAGAAAACTCCAATACAACTCGTCACCTTGCAGAATTCTGGATGATAGAGCCTGAAATGGCATTCTGTGACTTGCAGGACAACATGGACATGGCAGAAGAGCTGTTAAAATATGTAGTCCGTTATGCACTTGACCACTGTGGTGATGAACTTGAATTCTTAAGTACACGCTTGCTGGAAGAGGAAAAGCAAAAACCTGCGAATGATCGTTCTGAGCTCGACTTAGTTACTAAACTCAATTTTTGCCTAGACAACGACTTTGTGCGCATCACCTATACAGAAGCGATAGATATCTTAAAAAACTCTAAACCCAATCAGAAAAAACAATTTAAATACCTGATTGACGAATGGGGAGCTGATCTGCAATCCGAACACGAACGTTTCCTTGTAGAAAAACACTTTAAGAAACCCGTTATCCTAACAGATTATCCTGCCGACATCAAATCATTTTACATGCGCCAGAATGAACCCGATGAAACAGGCCGCAGAACAGTAGCCGCAATGGACATCTTATTCCCTGGAATAGGTGAAATTGTCGGTGGATCGCAAAGAGAAGAACGCCTGGACAAACTAGAACAACGGATGTACGAAATGCATATCCCTGTAGAAGAGATGTCCTGGTTCCTTGATACCCGTCGTTTCGGTTCAGCGCCACATGCAGGTTTTGGACTTGGATTCGAACGTTTAGTTCTTTTTGTTACCGGAATGACCAACATCCGTGATGTCATCGCATTCCCGAGAACACCGAATAACGCCGAGTTTTAAAAAATTCATATCAACCAAAAGGCCTGTATTTAAACAATTCGGGCCTTTTGGCATTATATATTAGATGAGTATGCTATTAAAAATATATCCAGAGAACCCCAATCCAAAAGCCATTGAACAAGTGGTTGAAGTATTAAAAAACGGAGGGTTAATTATTTACCCTACCGATACCATTTACGGTTTAGGTTGCGATATCACCAATCATAAGGCAATTGAAAAGATCTGTCAGATTAGGGGAATTAAATTAGATAAAGCAAATTTTTCCTTTGTCTGCTACGACCTTCAAAATATAGCGGAATATATCAAGCCTATTGACACGGCAACATTCCGTATGTTAAAAAAGACACTGCCAGGACCCTTTACATTCATATTTAACGCCTCTCATAAGGTGCCTAAAATGTTAAGTTCAAAAAAGAAAACAGTAGGGATCCGTGTTCCGGACAATGATATTGCTCGTGAAATTGTAAAACTTTTGGGTAACCCTATTATCTCAACCTCTATCCGGGATGATGATGATATCCTTGAATATTCAACCGATCCGGAATTGATTTACGAAAAGTATCAGGATCAGGTAGACATCGTCATTGATGGCGGGTATGGAGAAAATGTGGCATCCACAGTAGTTGATTGTACAACAGATGAATTCACTATACTTCGTGAAGGAAAAGGCAAGCTGGACGAGTTAGTTTAGTAAATACCTATATTTGCCAGATGCTCCCAAAAATTAATCTACATACATTTAAAGAATTTTTAAGATCAGGACAAATCGGAGGAGTCATCTTACTGGTCTCTGTTGTCATCTCCTTATTGATCGCGAACAGCTCCTTATATGAAGGATTCGCAACCCTGCTTCATTATGAAATCGGCTTCAATACCCCAAACATAGAACTCAAGTATCCCACCGAATTATGGATCAATGATGGCTTAATGGCCATATTCTTTTTATTAGTAGGTCTGGAAATAAAAAGAGAGATAGTAGAAGGCGAACTCTCCTCTGTAAAAAAAGCCGCAATGCCTGTATTTGCCGCATTGGGAGGCATGCTGGTTCCCGCTTTAATTTATTTCCTGATTAACAGAGACACTCCTACTGCAAGCGGTTGGGGAATCCCAATGGCCACAGATATTGCTTTTGCACTCGCTGTGATTTCCATGCTTGGAAAATCAGTTCCCGCCTCTCTCAAAATATTCCTTGCAGCACTTGCGATAGTTGATGATTTAGGTGCAATCCTCGTAATCGCTCTGTTTTATACCGGTAACGTACATTTAGATCAGCTCCTGTACTCTGCAGGCATTCTTGCTTTATTGGCTCTATTCAACAGATTTGGGGTTAAAAACCTGGTATTCTATTTGATTCCAGGACTGTTTTTATGGTATTTCATCCATCATTCAGGCATACATGCCACCATCGCAGGGGTATTGCTTGCATTTACTATCCCTACCAATAATACGGCCGAATGTTCCCCTCTGGAAAAATTAGAACACTTTCTAACAAGACCAGTAAACCTGATCATCATGCCTGTCTTTGCCCTTGCCAATACCCTTATTCACTTTGAAAGCGGTATGGTAGAAGGCCTGGGAAGTTCACTCGGATTGGGAATCATTGCTGGTCTTCTTGTAGGCAAAACAGTAGGCATATTTTCTTTTTCATGGTTATCCGTAAAACTAAAATGGTCTCAGCTTCCCTCTGGAGCAAGATGGCCTCATATATTAGGACTAGGAATGCTAGGTGGAATAGGGTTTACCATGTCGGTATTTATAGCCTTGTTATCATTCGATGATGTTTTTTTACAATCAGAGGCAAAATTCTCCATTCTAATCGCTTCATTTTTCGCTGGTGTAGGCGGATATCTGATCCTTGTGAACGTAAATAAGAAAAAAAGGACTAAAGCTTAACAATAATTTTACAATAGAGTAGTTTAATGCAATGTATTTAATTGTGTTCAGCATGAAAGATCGTTCCAATAGCATAATATCGCTCGTTCTTATCCATATTCTTCATTTAGATCGTCTGGTTAGATGGTTCAACAAATAGGTTAAAAGCAAAAATTCACAATTACAAAGTCTTTAAAATCAGATACAAAACTTTAAAAACAAACTAATTTTCAGTCTGTTAAAAAAGGAAAAATATACCTATGAAAAATCTGAGTTTAGCCATTTCGGCTGTAGCCGTTATTTTCATCATGTATTCCTGTAACAATACTGCAAAGCAAGCTAAAAATTCAACTTCCACTGCAGGAGATAGCATGAATGCTTACGATTCTGCTACCACAGTACACGACGCTTCCGACACCTCGTCAAACTATTCCACCACATTTGCGGTAAAAGCAGGAGCTGAAGGAATGATGGAAGTTGAATTAGGTACTATAGCGCAACAAAATGCAAAAAGTGCCCGAGTGAAAGGTTTTGGTGCCATGATGGTTAAAGATCACTCAAAGGCAAACAAAGAATTAATGGCTTTGGCGTCAAGCAAAGGCATCACTATTCCCTCTACTATGCCAGTTGAGATGCAAAATCACATCAACGAAATGAAGAAGATGAAGGGTGCTGATTTCGACAAACATTATATGAGTATGATGACAGATGACCATAAAGAAGATATCAATCTTTTTGAAAAAGCATCAAAAAACGCACCAGATGCAGATTTAAAAGCTTTCGCAACTAAAACGCTTCCGGTTTTAAGTACACACCTGGATTCTGCAAAAGCAATTAAGGACGCTATTGACTAAAATAATTTCAGTTAATTCAAAATTTTGAAGTTAAAAACCCTTAAAGCTCCCACAAATACTGGAGCTTTAAGGGTTTTTAACGATTATAACATTATCATCGACTCCCTAATCAAAGTGTTTTAAAGAAAAATTATCGAATATTTGAACATAAAAGCCTTAATACAAAGAATCATCACAATCAAGTTCCTCATTTAGAATCAATTTTGTAATTTTGCAAAGTGATTGCAATAAACAACCTTACCTTCGAGATCGGTGCGAGGGCATTATATGACGAAGCGAACTGGCACATCAAGCCAGGTGATAAAACCGGATTAATTGGAGCGAACGGAACAGGGAAAACTACCCTTCTAAAATTAATAGTTGGTGATGCTAAACCAACCAGTGGTACCATCTCAATGTCCAAAGACATTAAGATCGGTTATTTAAACCAGGATTTACTTTCATATCAATCAGATAAAAGCATCTTACACGTGGCAATGGAAGCATTTGCACGTCAGAATCAACTCCATGCTGAAATCGAAATCTTACTTAATAAACTGGAAACAGATTATTCGGAAGAAGTGCTGCATAAACTGAGTGACAAACAGCATGAGTTTGAAAACCTGGATGGTTACAGTATTGAATTTAAAGCACACGAAATCCTTGCAGGCTTAGGATTCAGTGAAGAAGATCAGAAGCGTCAGCTTGCTGAATTTTCCGGAGGTTGGAGAATGCGCGTAATGCTGGCAAAAATATTATTACAGACTCCCGATATTCTTTTACTGGATGAGCCTACGAATCACCTTGACTTACCTTCCATCAAGTGGCTGGAAACCTATTTACTGGCATTTGAAGGATCTATCGTGATTGTATCGCATGACAGGTGGTTTTTAGATAAGGTAATTAACCGTACAGTAGAAACACGCAAGGGAAAACTGACGGTTTACGCCGGTAACTACAGCTTTTATCTGGAGGAAAAATCCTTAAGAGGAGAAATTCAGAAAGGTGAGTTTAAGAATCAGCAACAAAAGATCAAACAGGAAGAGCAGCTGATTAATCGCTTCCGGGCGAAGGCCAGTAAGGCTAAACTTGCACAGTCTCGCATTAAGATGCTCGATAAAATGGAACGTATTGAAGACGTGGATGATGAAAATCCAAGCGTTAACTTTTCATTCAAATTCAGCAAGCAATCCGGCCGTCATGTTATCCGTATAGAAGACGTGAGCAAGGCCTACCCGTCAAACGTTATTCTTGACCATACCGACGCCGTGATTGAAAAAGGTGATAAAATTGCCTTGATTGGTGCCAATGGACGTGGTAAATCTACTTTGCTACGGATTATTGCAGGTGTAGAATCTTTTGAAGGCGAGTGTATCACCGGACATAATGTATCGGAAACCTTCTTTGCACAGCATCAGCTGGAATCATTGCATCTCGAAAATGCGATCCTTGAAGAGCTGCAAGCTTTTGCACCTAAACATACCGACACCGAACTTCGTTCTATATTAGGAAGTTTCCTTTTCACAGGTGACGATGTATTCAAAAAGATTAAGGTACTTTCAGGTGGCGAGAAATCACGCGTAGCACTGGCAAAAGCACTTACTGCCGATGCCAATTTCCTGATACTGGATGAGCCTACCAATCACCTTGATATGCAATCGGTTAATATCCTAATTCAGGCACTTAACCAGTTTGAAGGAACATTTATCGTGGTATCCCATGATAGGTATTTACTAGATAATGTAGCTAATAAGATCTGGTTTATTGAAGACCATAAGATTAAGATCTACCCAGGTACTTATGCGGAATATGAAGAATGGCAATCCAAGCGTCCGGCTTACGTACCAAAACCTCAGGCTGTTATACAACCTAAAAAGGAAGAAAAGCCTGTAGTTAAAGTCTCTCATACCACGGATGATAAAAGCAAACAGATAAAAAAACTGAACCACACTTTACAGCAGGTTGAGGAACGAATTGCTGAATTAGAAAAGGAACTTACTCAGGCTGAGTTAGTTTTGGGTCACGAAGACATCTACCAGGATAAAAAGAAACTGGATGCTGCCAATGCCACCTACCAAACCGTAAAAGCATCGCTTAAGATCACACAGGCGGAATGGGAAAGTCTTGCCGAACAAATTATGGAGCTTGAGTAAGCCACAAAATATATTACTGAAATTGCCGGGAACTACGCTTTATGCGATAGTCCTGGCTATTTTGCTTTACAGCAACGTACAAGTCTGCGCGCAGGAAAAGGTTTTCAACAACCAGGTATTTAGTCCGCAGATCAAAACAGTTGAACTATATAACCGCAATAAAGAGCAGTCAATGCCTGTAATCACGCTTCATTCCACTGAAGAGTTGCTATTGGGCTTTGACGATTTGCAAGCCGACCATAAAGATTATTATTATACGATTGAACATTGTGATGTCAACTGGCAAAGCAGTAACCTCTCCCCCATTGACTATCTGGAAAGTTTTAATGAAGACCGGATCACGAACTATTTCAATTCCATAAATACACTGCAGGTTTATACGCATTATGAACTCCTGTTTCCAAATGCGAACATCAGTCCCAAAATTGATGGTAATTATATACTCAAGGTGTATGAAGATGCTGACCCCTCGCGGATTATTATCACCCGTAGATTTTATGTCTTATCCCCGCTCGTTACTCTTACTACCGAACTGGTCGCATCATCGAAAGTAATCAACCGTACTAAAAACCAAAAAGTAAACATTACGGTCAACCACCCCCAACTAACGATTACAAACCCATATGCTGATGTAAAGCTGATCGTCATGCAGAATGGCCGCCCAGACCAGCAGCAAACGGTTGACCGTCCTGCTATCATCCGTCAGGGCCAACTGATTTACAATGACCTTCAGACATTAGAATTTGAGGGAGGTAATGAATTCCGTAAATTCGACTTCAGGAGTCTGCGTTTACAGACCGAAAGGGTAGACCGCATTTATAAAGATTCTGTCAACACAGTTCAGCTCCTTCCTGATCTGCCCAATACCGACACAAAATATTCCTATTTATTTGATGAAAACGGCAATTTTTTTATCCGCAATCAAGATGGACAGGACAATCGAACTGAAGCAGACTATGCTTATGTTACCTTTACGCTAGAGTCAGCAAAACCCTCTTCAAACAGCTCTGTTTACATCGTTGGTCAATTTAACAATTACCAGTTGAGCAAGGAAAACAAACTTACTTATGATGAAAGCCGCACGCGGTTTTATGGCTCTATCTATTTAAAACAAGGCTTATACGATTATCAGTATGTATGGGCCGCCCCCTCTAAATCAGCGGAATCAAATTCGACTATACTTGAAGGGGCATTCTTTGAAACAAAAAACGCATATCAGGCTTTCTTGTATTACCGCCGTCCCGGATCAAGATGGGACCAATTGGTAGGATACCAGGAATTCAATAAATAACAAACTTTATGACAGTTAGCTCCAAGCCCGCAATCAATTCATTCACCGTTATGAATGAGTTAGTATTTCCCAATGACACCAACCCGCTTCATAATCTTATGGGGGGACGACTACTCCACCTGATGGATATTGCAGCGGCCATTTCTGCGCAAAAACATTCCAATCATATTGTAGTTACCGCTTCAGTAGATAATGTTTCTTTCAAGCATCCCGTAAAACTTGGTGATGTTATCACCATTCAGGCCAAAGTAACCCGATCATTTCATACCTCTATGGAAATTCGGATTGAAGTATTTTCCGAAAACATACAGCCTAACAGCAGAATCAAAAGTAACGAAGCTTATTATACATTTGTAGCGCTTGACGATACCGGCAAGACAACTTTAGTACCAGAAATTATTCCAGAGACTGAAGAAGAAAAACTACTTTATACCACTGCCCTTTCCAGAAGAGAACTTCGGTTAATCCTGGCAGGTAAGATGAAACCTGAAAATGCGACTCAGCTTAAAGCCCTATTTTTTCCTGAACTATAATTATTCGGGGCCTAACTAGGACTTCCAATCATGAAGCAAACGCCGGATAATAATGATCTGCCCGATATGATAAGAGGTATGATCAGCAATTACCATCGCTTCCCGTAACAAAGTTTGACCATCTCCATAAGGAATAGGATCTACAAAATGTAAGGTAGAATTATTAAGTAACTCAAAAAACTCCAATCTGTCCGCTTTAATCTGCTCCAGAGAGGAATTCCATAGGGTGTCATCTACTTCATTGACAGTACCAGGCCAATACTCATCGGGCCACTTAGGCGAAACATGGTCTGATGATTTACAAAACTGGAGGATATCCCATTGGGTAATACGGATATGCTCGGTCAACTGCCAGATGCTGTAAGGCAAATCATACACAATTTTGGTCCGCAATTCAGGAGGAAGACCTTCTACTGCTTCTTCGAAAGAAACATGGGCGTTCCCTTTTTTTATTAGCTGAGTAAGTTCTGCAACAATGTCCTTGCTTCTAATATAATCCATACGAAAAATACAGCGATGTCTTTTTAATGTTTCATGAATTTCAAAAACCAAGGCGATTTAATATCCTGACTTGCCCTGATAATCAAAGATATATATAAAATTACAGTACGACAAAAAGGCCAAAAAATTATTCCCCGTTTCCTAATTCAACGATACGGTCAAATTCTTCAACCTTTAATTGCATTACAGATAATCGTCCTTGTTTAACTAATCCAATATTCTCCAGACGCGAATCTTTTTTGATTTCCTCCAGTGTAACTGCCCTTTTAAGCTTTTCTAAAGGAGCCAGATCGACAACGACCCAATTCGAATCCTCCGTAGTAGGATCCTGATAAAACTCTTTAACCACCTTGGCAATCCCTACAACTTCTTTCCCCTCATTGCTGTGGTAAAAAAGAACGAGATCACCTTTTTGCATGGCTTTCAGGTTGTTCCGTGCCTGATAATTACGCACACCATCCCAGAAGGTGCTGCCATCTTCATTAAATTTATCCCAGCTATATTTATGCGGTTCCGACTTTACGAGCCAATGGTTCATCTTTTCTTTGTTTAATTATTTAATTCCGGCGTTTAATTTCTTGAGAGCAAGAAGAAGTACCTGTTTTGAACGCTAGCACTTTTCTAAATGCAACCAATACTCCGTTTTCATACTTTTAAGGAAAAAGCAAGTATCAATCCTCATCTAAATTTCTACCTAAGCTGTAAAACTAACAAATAGGTTGGAATTAAAAGATATTGAAGTTTTGACTTTTATTTTTTATTATTATCAGCCCTCCTCCTTTTGTCAATTCTATTATAATGCTAAACATTTATCTTTTAATTCTATTTTAGTAAAAACAAGAAAATCTCGCTCAATTACTATAAAAAACGAATGGATCTAAGTAAATCAAAAGTCCTGATTACAGGCGGAAGTTCAGGGATAGGCTATGAAACAGCAAAGTTGTTACGCTCGCAAGGAGCCCAGGTAGTGATTTGTGGCCGTAATGCACAAACAATAGAGAAAGCAGCACAAGAATTGGATGTGTTTGGTATTCAAGCAGATGTTTCTAAGGAAGACGACGTAGAGAAGCTGTTTGCATTTACCCTTGATAAACTTAGTGACCTCAATGTATTGATTAACAACGCCGGTATTGGTTTCATGGGATCACTTGTCGAAACTTCAGTAGCTGATTTTACAAGAATCTGGGAGATCAATTTGAAAAGTGCATTTTTATGTGGACAAGCGGCAGCAAAATATTTTATAAGCAAAAACACAGGTAATATTCTGAATATATCTTCCATGGGTGCTTTAAAAGGCTTTGCCAATGGATCTGCTTATGTATCCAGCAAAGCAGCCATGTCCGGTTTAACCATGTGCTGGCAGGCGGAATTGCGCAAGCATAACATCAGGGTAACACAGGTGAACCCAAGTGAAGTAATTACAGACTTCGCTGTTAAACTTGGTTACGAATCTGTAAACCCTGAAAATAAACTTAAAGCAATTGAAATTGCCCAAGCCATTGTTGGTGTGCTTGCTATTAACGATATTGGATTTATTCCTGAAATAAATGTTTGGGCAACAAATCCATAGCTTAAATTTATATTCATGCGGAATAAATTTGTTGAATGGGTATAATTATAGAAACAAAGCGGCTTCTCTTAAGAGAATTAGTAGCTACTGATGAACAAGGGATCTATGAATTAGATTCTGATCCGGAAGTCCATCGTTACCTGGGGAACAACCCCATTAAAGACATCAAACAGGCCAGACAGGTTATTACTTTTATTCAGCAACAGTACGTCACGAATGGCATAGGACGTTTGGCAATTATTGAGAAAGAAACTAACAGTTTTGTTGGCTGGGGCGGCTTTAAACTCATTACAGAACCGACTAACGGTCATCAAGGTTATCACGATTTGGGATACAGGCTGATCAGGCGGTATTGGGGCAAAGGCTATGCAACCGAATCATCGCTTGCTGTTGTGGAATATGGCTTTAACCAGTTGAATCTCCCCGTTATTCATGCAATGGCAAATTTGGAAAATCTATCATCAAGAAAGGTTTTGGAGAAGACAGGTTTTAAAAATATAGAAACTTTTGACTATGATAGTATCCCACATTGCTGGTTTAAAATAATCAATCCTGAACATTTGGGCGAGTAACCTTTTTTCACAAAAATTTCTTAATTAACAATTCATAAGCTTAGTAATTCAGCTTTATTATGCATACCTTTTAGATGTAATCACTGGATCTAATTTCCCATTTAGTTGAATGATAAGATAGTATCCAGCGCCAAGGATTCCTAATAGAACGATAAAAAAGAAGCATATATTAGGGGCAGTAGAAAAGGCTGAAAAAACTAATGCTGGGTAGATGCTCACATAGTGATGTAAAACAAAATAAAAACAAAGGGCTATGAAACATCCTACAAAAATATATTCAGATCGGTTTAGTTTTATCATGAAAGATTTTTTGTCCCTAATATAGGAAGCACATAATGTACGAATAGAAGCTATTATTAACTATCACTTTTTCTCACATGTCCATCAGTCACATTTTCATAGATCATATGCGCGCCTGTCCCACTTAGACATTTCCAACCTATAAGGTGCGGAAAAACACTGCCTTCTATATTAACTTCAAAATATAAAGTAGATTAACATCAAATAATGTAAAATTTTTACATTAAATAATGATGGCAACAAATGCCTAGACTAACAAATAATCACATACCAATTTACTACTCAATTTGGGTTATATAGATACTATTTGAAGTTAAAATCAATCAGTTCAGGTATAAAACGTATAGCAACAGATTTAATTACCTGGGTCATGAAGAAACCAGTTAGTTAAAGAATTTTGTTAGGAGCGAAGAAAAGGCCGATACTTGATTTATGTATTCTTCAAGCATCAGCCTTCATTAAAAATCACCTATTATCCCTTAGATTTTCGGCTGTAAGTTTACTCTTATCGATCTGGTAAGGTTTGAAATAAGAGGTACTGGTTTTCCCGCAGTATAATTTATCCATTTTAAGTTTTGCATCACTACTCCGAACCATAAAATGTTCATCCGATATTCCTCTCATCTGTAAGGTGGCAAGCTGATTCACCCGGGTATACAAACTTTGCGTAGTGGAATTTATATCTGCCTTTGCATTGTCATTTACAAATACCTGAAGATAAGGCAAGTTGAATTCGCCTATTGTTTTCACATAGGAGGTATTCGAGGCTTCTATACGAAAGGGACTTTTCGCATAAACGATTACTGTTACAGGTTCTTTTTCTGTAGAATTGATCAATAGTGACAATCCTTTAACAATGACTGTTGTTTTATTAGGATCATAAGTATCCTTTATGACCACGGCCTCTTTATCTCTTTGGATTAAAAAGACCCTTACTGTTCCTTTTATAATTATCTTTTTAATAGTTGTTGTTTCAGGATTAGCTGCAAATAAATGGGTCACAGAAGAAATGGCGACAATTGCCATCACTACTGTCATTCTTAATAAATTTTTCATGTCCTTAATTAAATTTTTAAATGATTTTTCAGTTCGAGGAAAAAGCTAACGATGTTCTTCAGGTTGAAATGAATCCCAGCACTGATGATAAAAAAATGGTTTCTTGTTTTTGATTTGCTCTCGGCTTTTAAGAAGTGTGAATCATTATTAAGTCCTTTCTGAGGATACTAGATTTTAGCTGGGGGAGCCGATAGTTAAATACTTAATTGATTATAGGGGTTTTAGATTTAAATTGATTAATCAAAATTACATCAGGCTTTAGCGAATTAAAATAGCTAGTTATAGCTATTTTAAATAAAATCGCACATAAATTCATTCGCATAATAAGGAGACGACTTAGGATTGCTTCTGATTCTCCAGCCTGATTTAATAAAATATCATCAATAAATGACGGAAAGTGCACAATAATTAGCGCTATTTTAACATTAATAAAATCTAACCAATTTAAAAGATGAAATTTAGAATTTCCTTCCTTTTTATACCTTTAATTTTGATGATCTGGACAACATTATACGCCCAGACAGACCTGATCAAATTAAATCAACTGGGATTTTATAATAAGGCTCCAAAATTCGCTTTTATTACCGGAACGCTTCCTGCAAGTCAGTTCTACATCGTTTCTAAGTTAGGAAAGGACACTGTATTTAGATCTACCTTAGGTCCGGTATCAAAGTCAGCCTATTCAGAGACACAGACCAGAATGGTAGATTTTAGCACGTTACAACAAAGCGGTATATTTGTACTTGTAGTTCCCGGTATTGGCTCCTCCTATCCTTTCACAATTGGTAAAAACGTAAACCAGCATGCTGCCATAGCCACTTTAAAGGGATTTTACTATCAACGGGTATCCATGCCTTTGGATCTGCAATATGCCGGCAAATGGAATCGTCCGGCGGGACATCCCGATACCAGGGTTTTGATCCATCCATCAGCTGCATCAGCACAAAGGCCTGCTGGAACGGTGATAGCTAGTCCTGGTGGATGGTATGATGCCGGAGATTATAACAAATACATCGTCAATTCCGGTATTACCATGGGAACCTTACTTTCTGCTTATGAGGACTTCCCTCATTATTTTGATACACTAAAAACGAATATCCCTGAAAGCGGAAATCGGCTACCTGACCAGCTGGATGAAGTTCTTTATAACCTTCGCTGGATGTTAACCATGCAGGATCCTAATGATGGTGGCGTATATAACAAATGCACCAATGCCGCATTTGATGGCATGGTGATGCCTGGTGTAACTAAAGCGCCACGTTTTGTAGTGCAAAAAGGTACTGCCGCTACGCTTGGTTTTGCTGCAGTAGCAGCACAGGCTGCTCGAATTTTAAAGAAATACCCTACAGAACTACCCGGACTTAGCGATAGCTGTTTAAAAGCATCCACCATGGCTTGGGAATGGGCATTGAAGAACCCCAATATGGAATATAACCAAACCCTGATCAACTCAAAGTATAAGCCACAAATCTCTACTGGTGGGTATGGTGATAAGGCTTTTAGCGATGAGTGGTTTTGGGCTGCATCAGAATTGTATTGCAGTACCGGCGACAAACGTTATGAAACTAATATAAAGGATGGCCTTCAAAAAAGAATTACCGTTCCTTCCTGGGCCAATGTGTCTGCTTTAGGCTGGTATTCTTTGTTGCGGAATAAAACAGCATTACCTCCATTATTAAAGGAGCAGATAGATTCAGCAGGATTAGAAATTATCCGTATCGCGGATAAGTTTATTGAAAATGAACGTTTAAATGCATTCAAGACAGTAATGGGACAATCGGCACGTGATTTCAACTGGGGTGGCAATTCGGTTGCTGCCAATCAGGGTATCCTTTTAATCAATGCCTATCTGCTTACTCATAACAAAAAATATGTAGATCATGCTTTAACCAACCTGGACTATATCCTTGGACGGAACGCTACGGGTTATTGTTTTGTAACCGGAATAGGTAGTAAATCTGTGAAACATCCGCATCACCGTCAGTCTGTTGCTGATAAAATAGCGGATCCTGTTCCTGGTTTGATGTCCGGTGGCCCCAATCCAGGAATGCAGGATGTGAAAACAGTATGCACTTATCCGGAAAAAGCACCTGAATTGGCTTATATTGATCGCGATTGTTCCTATGCTTCTAATGAGATCGCCATCAACTGGAATGCGCCTATCGTTTATCTGTCTAATGCGATAGAAGCGTTGCAAAGCGAGATCGGCTACTAATTGTTAACATAATCGCTCCTAATCATTAACATTTACATCCCTCCTTACATTTGATTTAAGACTAATTTCAACCGTAATTATATTGGACTAAAGATTAATTTTATTCTCTTTTAAAATTGATTTAAGACCAATATAATCACTTGTTATAACCAACATAAACCCCTATAAAATGAATAATCCTGTATGCATTAAAATTTGTACCTGTTTTACATTCTTATTCATTTTGAGTGTACATACATCGGCACAAATTCAAAACATGAATCTGCTGAATACACCTATAGACATCAGCGATGACTTTAAAAGTTTTACGAACACCTATTATCTGGCAGATAGTCTGGTTCAGTTTGACCCTGCAACCGCACAAGGGAGAGTCGGTTATAAGCGATACAATTATGTTACCCGGCAGGCATTTAACAACATGCTTGGTGTATTAAAACCAGTCAGTGCAAATGAATTTCCTACCACAGAATATGAAGCTGCTCCTTCCCTGCCCTTTTCTCTTCAATTTGTTTCGGCAAGGACAGTACGCTTAAGAGCCATATCCGGATTTCAGGCTAAACCTGATCAGGAATCGTTAATGCTGGTCAATGGAAAGGCGCCAATTGATAAAAAGGATTGGAAATACAGCAAAATAACTGGTGGTCATCGTTATACCAGTGCTTTTGGATCCGTATCGGTCATGGAACACCCTTGGCATGTGGAATTCAGGGACGCGAATGGACGATTGCTCACGAAGACGATACATCACCAGGATAACGCAGACTCCACATTTACACCTGTATTACCCTTTTCTTACGTCAGACGCGCACAGGATTATTCAAAAAGCATGTGTGCCACCTTCTCCCTGTCTCCCGATGAAAGGATTTTTGGTTGCGGTGAATCGTTCACTGAATTCAATAAACGAGGACAAAAAGTGGTGTTATGGGCAGATGATGCCAACGGAGTGCAAAACGAGACAATGTATAAGCCTATCCCATTCTTTATGAGTAACCGCGGTTACGGCATGTTCATGCATACCTCTACTCCTATTACCTGCGATTTCGGTAAGTATTTCAGTGGGGTTACATCTTTAATGATTGGTGATGATGAACTCGACCTATTCGTATTTCTAGGTAATCCCAAAGAGATTCTGGATGAGTATACCACGCTTACTGGTAAGGCAGCGATGCCTCCGCTGTGGTCTTTCGGTTTCTGGATGAGCAGGATTACCTATGTTTCGGAACAGGAGGGTCGCGATGTAGCGGCTAAACTCCGTGAAAATAAGATACCTGCCGATGTAATTCATTATGATACAGGCTGGTATACCACAGACTGGCGGACGGATTATAAGTTTGCTGCCGACCGTTTTAAAGATCCGGCAAAATTGATCGCAGACCTGAAGAAACAGGGCTTTCATATTTCCCTTTGGCAATTGCCTTATTTTACGCCTAAAAATATTTTCTTTAATGAGCTGATCCAAAAAGGACTGGTAGTGAAGGATGCAAAGGGAAATATCCCTTATGAGGATGCCGTATTGGATCTTTCAAATCCTACTGCCGTGAAATGGTATCAGGATAAAATTGCTGGACTGATAAAACTTGGCGTTGGCGCTATTAAAGTTGACTTTGGGGAAGCGGCACCTGCAAATGGTCTTTATGCTTCCGGACGTACCGGCTTTTACGAACATAATCTCTATCCCCTTAGGTATAATAAAGCAGTGGCTGATATCACCAAAGAAGTGGGCGGAGAGAATATTATATGGGCCAGAAGTGCGTGGGCAGGAAGTCAGCGTTATCCCTTACATTGGGGAGGGGACGCTGCCAATACCAATACAGCCATGGCTGCAGAACTTCGTGGCGGTTTATCATTTGGCCTTTCTGGCTTTTCATTCTGGAGTCACGATATAGGAGGATTTGTGATGAAAACACCTGAAGATCTATATAGGCGCTGGACTGCTTTTGGCATGCTTTCTTCGCATACCCGTTCTCATGGTGCTCCCCCAAAAGAACCTTGGGACTACAGTGCGGCCTTCCTGAAAGACTTTAGATCAATGGATGAAATGCGCTATAAACTGATGCCTTACATCTATGCACAGGCTAAGGACTGTTCGCAAAGAGGTCTGCCTATGGTGCGTGCGCTTTTTGTGGAGTACCCTCAAGACAAAGGATCATGGCTCGTAGATGATGAATATCTGTTTGGATCGGATATCCTTGTCGCACCTTTATTTGAAAACATGACGGAAAGAGATGTATATCTTCCACCGGGACAATGGATTGATTACCAAACCAACCAGGTTTACCCTTCCGGATGGAACAAAATAAAAGCAGGTGCAATGCCTGTGGTCATGCTGGTGAAGGAAGGTTCTATAATTCCTCATATTGCTCTGGCACAATCTACCATGCAAATGGATTGGTCACGCTTAGAGCTTATTTCTTACGCAATGGATGGTAAAAAAGCAACAGGTTTGGTCTGCTTACCTGCTGATAATGTGCTGAGGGAAGTTTCGGTATCCGCAAACGCATTGGCTAGCGATCCTTTTAATGGAAAGGTAAAATGGCAAATTCATAGCTTTAAGTAAGATGCAGATATTCTTAAAACCGATCATGCTTAAGAAGCAGAAACCCTTAAATCTAATTTTACTTTTACTGCTTGTCTCTGGCCCATTTGTACAGGCTCAAACCAAATATCCTTTTCAAAACCCCAACCTGGATGTAGAAAAAAGGATCAGTAACATTCTTTCCCTCATGAATCTGGAGGAAAAAATAGTATGTCTGGGTACCACCCCTAGCGTACCCAGATTGGGAATCGTAGGAGCCGGACATGTTGAGGGCTTACACGGTTTAGCACTTGGAATTCCGGGTGACTGGGGACACAAAACCCCAGTTGCGACAACCACATTCCCTCAGGCTATAGGGATGGCGGAGACCTGGGAGCCGGAACTCCTAAAACAAGCAGCAGGTATTGAAGGCTATGAGGCCCGGTATTTATTTCAAAGCGAACAGTATAAAAAAGGAGGATTGGTTATACGGGCACCGAATGCAGACCTAGGTCGTGATCCCCGCTGGGGAAGAACAGAGGAATGTTATGGCGAAGATGCCTTTTTCAATGGAACCATGGCCGTTGCCTATATCAAAGGACTCCAGGGAGATGATCCTAAATACTGGTTAACGGCCGCATTAATGAAACATTTCCTTGCAAACAGTAATGAGAAAAGTCGTGATAGTAGTTCTTCAAACTTTAACGAGCGTCTTTTACGGGAGTATTATTCCGTTCCTTTCCGAATGGGCGTAAAGGAAGGAGGCTCCCGGGCTTACATGGCCGCATACAATAGAATTAATGGTATTCCTGCTGCTGTAAATCCTATCCTCAAAGATATCACCGTAAAAGAATGGGGACAGAATGGAATTATTTGTACAGATGGCGGAGCGTATCAAATGCTAGTCAACGCACATCACTATTTTCCTACTCTTGAGGAAGCAGCTGCCGCTTGTGTTAAGGCAGGAATCAATCAGTTTTTAGATGATTACGAGGTTGGAATCAAAGGTGCTTTAGAACTAAAAATACTAACAGAGAAAGATATAGATCAGGTATTAAAAGGTGTTTTTAGGGTAATGATCAAATTGGGACAGCTTGATCCAAAAGAAATTGTCTCCTATGCGCAAATTAAAGACGGTCCGGAGCCTTGGTTATCAGAGAAAAATAAATCATTCGCCAGGTTGATTACTCAGAAATCGGTCGTGCTGCTTAAAAACAGCAAGAGCCTTCTACCTCTTGATGTCAATAAAATAAAGTCTATTGCTGTGGTTGGCCCACGTTCAAATGAAGTGGCCCTGGACTGGTATAGCGGATCACCGGCTTATACGGTTTCTCCATTAGAAGGTATTAAAAATAAGGTCGCCTCGAAAGCGATCATCTCACACACTACAAATAATGATCTGGCAATAAGTCTTGCAAAATCCGCTGAAGTGGCAATCGTCTGTATTGGGAATCATCCTACAGGAAATATGTCAGGCTGGGCAAAAGTATCAAACACCAGCGAAGGCAGGGAAGCTGTAGATCGTGAAGAGATCTTACTGGATTCCGCTCAGGAAAATCTGATTAAAAAGGTCTACGCCGTAAATCCCAACACCATTGTCGTGCTCATTAGCAGTTTTCCTTATGCCATCAATTGGGCTCAGGAGAATATTCCAGCCATCGTCCACTTAACTCACAATAGTCAGGAACTAGGAAACGGACTCGCTGATGTTCTTTTTGGCGATGTTAATCCTGCGGGAAGATTAGTACAAACCTGGCCTAAGTCCACTGATCAGCTTCCTCCCATGATGGATTACGATATCCGCAAAGGAAGAACGTATATGTATTTTAAAGATGCCCCGCTATACCCTTTTGGATATGGCTTGAGCTATTCCTCTTTCTCCTACTCTAATCTGTTCACTACTCCTGTAACTCAGAAAAAGGAAATCAAGGTACAGGTTAACGTAACCAATACCAGTGCCATAGCTGGTGATGAGGTAGTACAATTATATATCAGTCACCTAAATTCTAAGATTGATCGACCCTTAAAAGAATTGAAGGGTTTTAAAAGAATCACACTGCAGCCTAAAGAAACAAAAACGGTTGAGATCAACATGCCTCTCGAGCTTTTAAAGTATTGGAATATCAAAACAAAGCGGTTTGATCTCGAGCATGATAAAATACAGATCATGATTGGTTCCTCTTCTGCTAACATTCATTTACGAAAAGAACTGACGCTGTAAGTCTGTTCTCTTCGTAAATGATTATTGTTCTACAAACTCCGTTCTGCTATCAATCTGATCGCTGTCTTTTTAATTATTTCTGGAAAATTATTGTTCTACAACCACCAGATCTTTTCTTCTGCTTTCAGGGTTTACATGCAGAGTAGTTATCTTTCCGTTTTCTATAACAGCCTCGATGGTGGTTTGATAAGGGGCATGCAGTTTAAACGAGGCATTCCAATCTTTAGGCCATGCCGGCAAAAGAAAGATCTTTTTCCCATCAGTTTGTAACAGCATTTCCTGAAGCCCTATCATGCCGGTGCCTCCCCAGTTATGATCAGGAACCCAATCATAACCTGGTCCCCAGAATGCCGGGAAGCGCCTTCCTGAATCTTTCAGTTTCAGCAAAGTAAGCTTTTGGGCCTCTTCGGTTAGCCCTAAACGTGCGGCAAAAATATTATCCTGTTTCCAGCCAATATGACTTCTAAAACGAAGCGCATCAACATCATATTTATAGGTATTGATAGCAGTATCCAAACCGGGTTTATTTAAACCATAGATTCCCCATGGATAAATGGGATAAAGTTGCGGTGTCTCAGTATTATTGATCCGCTCCCACAACTTAGCGGGTGCTATCGTAGGGTGCCCCGAGGATTCCCTAAAACTAATGGGTGGTATGCGACTAAGCATCAATTTCCACGATTTCCTCTTCTCCTCATCCAGATAACTGGAAGGAAGTTCAAGAAGCCGTGTCAGCACTGTTTTCAAAGCCGCAATAGTAGATGATGAGTTATAGGTCATTTTATAGGTCTCGGCCGCAGAGCCGGGATATAATACCAAATAACCATTGGAATCAAAGGCCTTACTTCCCCTTTGTTTAGCCAAATACTGATAATGTTCATTAAAAAAAGTAAGCGAACTTTCTATAAGCGGAAGATACGTATGGATGTCTTTATTCTGATAACGCTCGGTCTCCAGAATCATCTGGCAAAACTCAAGTACCGTATCCCATTCATATTCCAGCCAGGCATTATGCTCCATGCCCATATCATAACCAGCAGGTCTTTTCCAGTTGTATTCCGCAGGATTCGGAAGACCAAAATTTTCCAGTTGTTCAGTAAAACTTGCCCCCTTATGATGCCAGTAAAAAGAGGTCCGCAATTCTGCATTGCGCAGGAGATTTAGATAGAAATCAAACTGCGGCTTCATCATTTCAAAATCTCCGCTTCTTAGCATCGGCCAGTAAACCAGCCTCTGATTCTGTGCCGTATGGGTCCCCCCTCCCCAATTTCGAAAATCAGGACTAAACTTAAATGTCGAATCGGTAGATGAAGGATCTACAGTAAACAGCCCTCCATTAAACTTAGTGGGGTATTTCCCAAAGGCATTACAACCCAGCATGTAGCGAAACAACTGGTAGTTGCGTCCTACCTGCCAAGCCTCCTGTGATTCATCTTTGTTGGAAGGATTAATAAAAATATAGCTCCGGTTCCAAAACTGCTTCCACCATTCCAGGGTTTTACTATAGGCTGATCGATCTGCTTTGGCATATTGTTTAACTGATTGATCCAATAATAAGTTCCAGTTATTCTCCGAATGAATAATCTGAAGTACAACACTGTTTTCCGAATAAGAGGTCTGTAGTACAACCTCTATTGCATGTTCCTTTGATGGTTGATTACTCACCAGCTTCCAACCTTTATACTCTGTATCTTGATACTTGCCCGTATAAGTACCTGAAACCCTCATATCATCGCCTTTTAAAACTCCGCCGAAACATAGTCCCTTTAAAGGATTCATTAATTGATCTTTTACAGCAGCTAATCCTTGCTGTTTTACAGCAGCATCAAAAACAGTAAGGTCTTTATTCTGATGATAGAAAACAACCTGATTATTATTGAATTTAATAGAATCCCTAAAAGTGACGACTTCATATTGCGGAGCCCACTTCCAGGAATTGGCATTGTTCTCTTTCCCTTTTGGATAGCGATTTTCATAACGCCAGCTTTCATAGGAGACTTCTGCAAGCAAAGGCTGATCACTTTTAACATCCACATGTACTACTGGACGAAACACATCTACCCATACATTAATTCGTGTATTGAGCTTACTCTTTTTACTCGCAATTTCAACATGCCCCTTATTAAGCACTAAAGTTTGCTTGAAATCATCCTGACTAAACGGATTAGGGCTCAACTTCATTCTTACCCTGCCTAACTTCAACAGGGTATTATTTTCATCAAACGTTCCGCTTCTTGAGATGTAAAATAGTAGCTCATCTCCTTCTACCCATACATTAAGGCCTATATCCCCTCCTCCACAGGGCATAGACTCAGCAGAATTTAGACTCTGCTTATTCCATACGAGATCATAGTTGCTCAAACCTTTTGGCTGAGCAAACAATGCAGGTAATGACAAACTTAAAACAAGAAAAAAGAGAAGAGCTTTATGAAACATATTATCAATTATCGGTTCCTAACGATGATACAGGAAAACCTTCCCTACTAAAAAGCCAAGCAACATCCTACCAATTATCAGTTCTAAAAGATGAAATAGGGAATCCTTCTGTACTAAAAAGATCAGCAACCACATAATCTTTAAACGCATAACGGACCTGCTTCGGATCTTTTACATACGGCGAAGAAACTAAAACTGTAGCTCCTGAAATCACTGCATCTGCTGGATAAAATGTCTTATTCTCACCCGCAATCTCAAACTGACTTAGCTTCTGACCAAAGGAAGTCAAGCCATTCCCTGCATTCTTGAACTTAACAGTCAGAATACTTCCATCAACTGCTGTAGTATCCAACTCCGGACTTGCATATCCAAAGCCTTTCATTCCATAAGTCTTTGCCAGTGCCAAAAGCGCAAGTCTGGTACCTCCTTCTTCCTTGTGCATAGGATGAATGGATTTCTCTTCTCCAAGATCCAGCAGAACCGCCATATCCGTATTAGGAATCTGTGCAACTGATTTCCGCTGTGCATCTCTCAGGTACGCCGAGTTAAACTTTTTACCCTGATTAACAGAAGTAGGCGTTACATAAGTATAAGGAGCGATCTGAGCAAAATAGAAAGGAAATTGTGTTCCACCCCATTCTGTCCGCCATTGATTTACCATAGCTGCAAAGAGCTTTTCATACTGATCCGGCCGTCCATTGTTAGATTCCCCCTGATACCAGATACAACCTTTAATCCCGTAACCAACAATCGGATAAATCATTCCATTGTATAACGTCGTAGGGGTACGGCTTTTTTCAATAATAGAGTCTTTTTTACCGGGAACCTTAATATCTTTAAACGGTTTTAAGGTTTCAGGATCCATCCATGCCTCTATGGTAGAACCGCCATAACTTGAATTGATCACTCCTACGGGTACGTTTAGCATTTCCTGAAGTAAGCGAGCAAAGTAATAAGCCGTTGCACTGAAACTCGAAACCGACTCTGCTCCAGCCACTTTCCAGGGTGAAGGTTTACTATTTTCCTGTTCCGTTGTTATTGATGACCGAGGAACCGTATAGATCCTGATATTGCTATTCTTTGATTTCAGTATCGCATTATTTGATCCCAATATAGGCTGAGACTTAAACCCTCTTAGCGGCATTTCCATATTGGATTGTCCGGAACATAACCAAACTTCACCAATCAGTACATTGCTCAATTTTAGCGGAGTACCATCACTGATGCTAATTTCAAAAGGGCCTCCCGCAACAGGAGTTTCAACCTGTAGCTTCCACTTACCATTCGAATTTGCTTTAATGGTATAGGTTTTGTTATTCCACGAAGGGATTAAGGTAACCGAACTCCCTGCCTTTGCCCATCCCCATACTGGAACGCTGGACTGTTGCTGTAACACCATATTATCCGTAAATATGGAAGCTAATTTAATTTCTGCTTGTGTTGCTAGTTGTGCAACAAGCACAAAAAGAATGGTAAATAAATATTTCATGTGTTATACTGGTTTTATCTGCTCAATGGTAACCATACCGCCATATCATTATGCCCACGGTTTCCCCATGCATAATAAGGAATTAAACGGATATGTACAGCTTCCTGTTGTTTATTTGACACCTCACGATACAGTTTATTTTCCCATTGGCCTTTTCCTGTACGCATCGCATCTCCTTCTAATAAAGTTATTGAACTATTAACAATTCTTGTATTTACAGGAGTCAACTTAATCTGAAAAGGAATAGTGATATCAAACAATTTCTCACCTTTCAGTAAATCGGTTGATTCTAAACAATATACTAAAGGTCCTCTTTTTACAGCTACCTGATTACGGGTTTCCTCTACCAAAGGATTCGCTTCCATTAAAGCTACCGGCATCGGCAGAATCAATTGAATCTTGTCCCCCTTTGACCATTTTTTATTAATTTCAGCATATTCGCCAGGTATCAGCGCCAAATCTACAGGTTTACCATTAACAGTTAAAGTGGCATTCTTAGACCATCCTGGGATCCTAAAAAACAGTGAGACAGGTTTATTTGAAAATTCCTTCAAATAAATACTGATCGTTCCATCCCAAGGATAGCTGGTAGTTTGTGTAAGTTTAATTTTCGACCCGTCCTTTAATGTAGTAGCCAGTTCACTACCTCCGTACAGATTAAACCAAAGTCCTTTATCAGAGGTATTATACAGGTAATTGCTCACTTCTGCTATCGTGCGAACCACATTAGGCGGACAACAATTTGATAAGGCGATATACCCTACCCGATCTTTCGACCAGCGTTGTTGAAATGACAAATCATCAGACGTACTTAAGGGATTGGTATATAAAAAATTCTTACCATTAAGACTAATACCCGAAAGGACACTATTATAAAGAGCTAGTTCCATCACATCCGTGTAGTGTGCATCACCAGTTAACTGCAGCATTCTCCAGTTCCATAATACATTCCCAATATTGGCACAGGTTTCCCCATGAGCTGTAAAGTTCGGGAGTTGATAATCGCGCCCGTAAGCCTGATGTATTTTCTGTACATCAATTGGATCATAAGATGTTCCATCAGGAGACACGCCATCGTACAAGGCACCACAAGCACCTGTGACATACATTTTACGTTCCACCACATCATTCCACATCAAATTCAACCGCGACAATAAAGAGGTATCACCCGTTTCAGCATATACATCTGCCACACCGGCGTACAGATAATTTGCTCTTACTGCATGTCCCATTGCCTTGGTCTGTTGCCTGAAAGGAACACGATCCTGGTTATCGTCCGTTCCATTCTCCACCAATCCACGGATATTAATCAAATTCTTGGAAAGCTCCAGATACCGCGGATCTTTAGTGGTCCTGTACATTTCCACTACACCCATATAATGGGATGGACATATGGCGTTACGCGCTAATTCAGGTGAAGCTTTTTTATGAAATTCATATAGGTAATCGGTCGCTTTAATCGCAATTTTCAACAGTGTAGTCTTACCTGTTGCCCGATAGTGAATACATGCAGCGGTCATCAGATGTCCCAGATTGTACGTTTCAAAATGAAGCCGATCCTTAAACGCTGCAGCTCCTGCCGTTTTGTTTTTCTCCTCAATCATCGTTGGCGTGTGGATATACCCATCTGACCGCTGACATTTAGCAATCACTGGAATCACCTCATCCATCATCTTATCGATTTTAGGATCTTTTGTAACAGCATAAACAGATGCTAGAGCCTCTATCAGCTTATAAAAATCGCCATCATGAAATGGAGGGCCTACATGTACCCCTTCCTTTAATCCCGCAGCTATCTCAAAGTTAGTAAACGCATGAGCCGTTTTTGGATCCTTATACAAATTCCACATGTAGGGAATCATCGAATCCTGACATACTTTAAACTTTTCAGCCCAAAAGCCATCCGTTAATTTAACGGCATTCATATTCACACCGCTTAGTTTTGCAAACGGACTATTTGATGTGTTCACCAGACTCTTGCTTGCTTGCGAATACCCTTTAGGCGCTCCCAGCATCACTATCCCCAGCACGATCAGTCCTTTATAAATTTTGTTCATGGTCACTTATTTTTCTTTTATCAAGGTTACCGGCCCTATCAAACCTCCTTTAAGGAGTGGTTTTCCATCCAGACGAAAAGGTGCTGTGGTGCGCGTAATTCTTTTATCTTCAGGCAAACGCTGATCTGCCATCAAACGGTTCGCCCAAGTATTGGTTACCCGAATCAGGATCTTATTGTTGCCCTTCCTGATGGCCTTCGTTACATCTGCCCGATAAGGCGCAGTCCAGATTACTCCACAATTGATCCCGTTTACTTCTACTTCCGCAATATTGGAGATCTCGCCAAGGTTTAACCATACTTTCTCGTTTGCCTTTACCGCATTCAATTTAAACGAGCTTGCATAACTTGCTGTTCCCGAATAATTGCGAATTAATGAGTCGGCATTCTCCGACCAGCTACTCAACTCTTTAAAATCAACAGCTTTCTCTGGTCCGCCCAATGTCTGATCAAATTGCACCATCCAGGGTTTACTGATCGTTTGAAGCACCTGTGTTTCTTTCCAATTATTCCCCTTATTCAAGGACGCAACAGAAGTCTTTTGCTTAAACTGGACAAAAACGGATGCATTCGGTTCAAACTGACAATTTAGGGTAGTTACCCCATCTGCTATTACATATTGACTGGCCAAATAACTTGCACCAGTTACAGCATTATAGAATTCGGGAGCTTTACCTGTTACTCTAAAAAACAGAGATACCGTCTTCTTAACAGAATCCTGGTTGGCAATAAAATAGATCTCAGATGCTAAGTCCTTACGGTGTGTCCACACGAAGCCCGAAGCTCTTTCTCCTGCCTTATCCCTGATTTCCACATCATGCTTAATCCCTATTTTATCAAATGAAGTAGCAGCAAAAGGACCAAGAATCACCCTTCCGGCTTTAATTCCCTTCATCCTAAAACTCTCAGAACCATCCTGAACCGTCTTAAATGCTCCACCCCATAGTTCCTCTGTCAACTGCGATAACCTCTGATCATTTTGAGATGCGGACGCAAGTCCGGGAGTAATAACCGGACGCTCAGCCAAAAGTACAGTTGCCCCTTCCTGCACAAGCTCAAGGATTTTCTCGGCAACAGCTACAGACATCACCTGACTGTTAGGCTGCATAGGATGTTTCCCCGGAAAAACCAGTAAAGCATAACTTGCTCCACCTGGAAAATCAACCCGGCCATCCTTTACAGTAGCCAATCTTAATAACGCATCCGGATTAAAGGAATCGTACGCATATCCCCTTAATGGATCGAGCCAGTTTTGCGGCTCAAATAAATTCGCAGAAACATTTACCCCTGCAGGCATTTGTTTCATCGGTAACCCCTTATTTTCTTTTCTGATCCGTTCAATTCTTACCCGCTCTTTTCCAAAAATTCCGGGTAATGTGGAAACCAGCCTATCAGGCAATATCGCCCTTCTAGGAATCTCTTCACCCGTAAAGACAGCAATATCGGTTACAGGACTTCCTTTTTGAAGTAAAACCTGAGACCGCTGTGCATAATCAACCCATGCTTTTCCCGGTTTCCACCAGGTCTGATCTCTTTGAAACAGTAACCCTACCCCATCAAGCGTCATTCCTGGCTTGCGGTCGGGCCATGGATTATGAGTAAACACATGGTATACCAGTCGGTTAATTCCCAATGCATAATTTCGATCCTGTAAAGTCTTCAACATTCCGGGATGTTCATCCCATGCCATGCGTAACTCAGTAAAGGCCTCAGCCTGCACAATTGGCTTTCCATAGATATGGGCAGCACTGATGGCATCCATCATGTCATTCGGCTTGTCGTGAGAAGGACTTCTTAACCAGAACTCGCCCATTGGCACGTCTACATCGCGAAAATGCATCAAACCATCTGCTGTCATTATCGGTGCGGTCGTCTCTGCTGTAAATGTAGCCCCCTTTTCATGCGCCAAGTCTCTCAGCACCTTAAAGAAATTATCCTGAAGCACCTCTGCAATGGTTTGCCTTACATCATAAAGAAATCGTTCTGATACTTCAGCATCCTGAACAGGAATCCCTGCCATCACCGGAAGATAAGCCGTTAAATCATATCCACGTCGCTTTTTAAACTCTTCCTGAAATACCGGTGACCAGTTCTGACTCCCGCATTCCCAGCTATCCACATGAAATACTTTCAAAACGCGTGCTGTTAAATCAGGACCAGCTACACGTACCGCTTCTCCGAACCATTTATCGAATTGCAATTTTGCAGCTTCGGGATTAAACTTATCAGACTCCAAACCCTTACCTGCTCCTGCAGTTTCATTCATGTGACCTGTAGAAGTATGACCGATCCGTAAAATCGTCCAATCTCCTGCTTCAGGTGTCCAGGTTAACCTGTTGTTATAATCCAAATGATCCGTGATGTTGATAATTTTATTTAAAGGAACAGCTAATCCAGAAGGTAATTGTTCTTGGGTTGTGCGAGTACTTACGCGCCAAACTTCTCCTGTCTTGCCCTCAAACTGATGAACCCTTGCAGCAGACGATAACGTAATCCCTGCGATTTTTAGATTTTGCTTCCATTTTGCACCATCCAGATCCTCTCCACCAGGTTCAGTACCTTCCCTATCGTAAACAAAACGAAAAAAACGGGCAGTAACCGGTGCTATTGCATTCGTCACGTCGGCATCCCAATCCAGCCATCCTGACCGTGGAGCTTGCAATGTGGTTACCTTTTTGAAGTCTGTACCATTGTCACTTGCTTCAACAGTTAATCGTTGCGACTGATTATTAAAACTGTTTACATGAATAGTAACGGTACGACAAGTAAAAGGCTGCTCAAATTCATATTGAATCCAGCAGGGATCAGTGCTGGCAAAGTTCTCTTTATTACTCTTTTTAATCAGGAATGAAGCATTTTTACCCGGAATGCTGTTTGTAACCTTAGGTATTGTTGTAAAGGTAGAAATTCCTGAACCTAAGGAAGTCGGATAAGCCAAAACAGCAATGTCCTTATAATACCCCTGATAAGAAGATGGACGACTCAATGTATCCGCAAAAGGCTGACCTCCTTTAATTCGTGTTTCGGTCCAAACCACCTTTTGCATCGATAACTCTGGCGTAATCCATGGTCCACCGGCAGTAGCAAAGCCATCATTAGGAAGCATAGCAATTTTAATACCCAGACGATCTGCCTCATCAAGAGCAAAGCGTACCATTTTCCACCATTCAGGACTCAGTTGTTCAACCACCGGAGTATATAAAGGCGGATTCGTCTTTCCCTTTATAGGCGCCAGATAAGCCCCTGCAATACCGGCCTCTTTCATGGCTTCCAGATCTTTAGTAATCCCTTGTTTGGAAAAACTAGCTTGCATCCAATACCAAAACACCCATGGTTTAGCCGGATCCGCTTGTTTTGAACCAATGGATTGAGCTATGGAAACCTGAAAACAGAACAGGCCTGAAAGCAATAGTAAACAGCATCTTCTCATCATCTCTCTTTTGCGTTGTACAAATTGTACTGGTATTAAATCATCTTAGTTCAATACCTTATTTATTGATGTTACTTATATTTGCGAGCTTTAATTTCCGCTTTTATAGCTCCAAATCTTTATAAAGTCTTTAAATCGACCCTATTTCCCTCTTAATTTAAGCGCACTTTATACCCACCTCCTCCGCACCTTCTCCGCACCTTGTCCGCTCCGGAAGCGGGTTATCTGAAATTGAGAACGGAATCAAGTCACATTCATTTATATTCCTAATACTCATTGATGTGGTTTAAAACTAACACGCTTAATGCTATATGATTCTGGTTTATTTTCCTTCTCATACCTGTTCAATTATTCCTGATACCCTTTGATGCAGTTTAAAATCACAAAGCTTAATCTTATATGATTCTGGACTATTTTCCTGTCTATTCATGATTACCTCGTTTCAAATTAAACCGCAGAACAAGTTAAAACCTTATTTTCTTTGCCACCTGGCCAACCTCTTGTACCTTATTTTTTACCGGTAACAAGTAAAAGCTGTACTGATACGGTTTAGAAGGAATCTGATACTTTTCTATAGGTTGCGATACGTCTGTCCAGGAATCATTTCCTCCCACACCCATTTGGATCAGGTCAATATTCAGCGTTAAAAATCCAGCATCTTTTAACAAATGCCAGTGTTTTGCTCTAACGATCTCTGCTTCTGTATAAGGCCATGCGCTCATGCTTAAAAGACTATCTGCCACTACGAGCAGACTTGATCCCTGTTTGGCATCAGCCAATTGCATCCATCTCACATCCGTACGGTTACCATTTTCCTGCGGATATACATAGGGCTCCATGAAACTGGATATGGGCAGCGTGTAAATAGCGGCATCAAACCCATAACGTTTATCCAGGTAGTTTTCAACCGGACCTCTGCCATACCAGGAGATCTGCTCATAATTGCGACGGATCCCAACCTGCATACCCACCTTTGGAATATTGGGCAGTCCTGCAGAGGGATTAAGGGAATAATCTACTTTAAGTACACCATCACCATTTAAGGTATAAACCACCTGCGCCTTTGCTTTTCCTTTAATTAAAGTATAATTACTACTAATTTTGATTATTCCGGTACTTGTATTCTCCGCTTTAACAGTCTCTAGAGTTAAACCAGCTTCAACCCACTCTTTAAGCTTAACATTAGGCTTCCATCCTCTACGATCATTATCCGTTTGCGGTCTGGTGAAATGCGGCAATAAAGGGCTGAATATTTGTTCCTGACCTGCATTGATATAAGAAATCAACGCACCATTGGTCTTACTGATCTTAACGGTAAACGCTGCTCCACTTAGTTCAAAAGCGGAGGCATTTTCAGTAAGTTTTAGTGCTGGGTATTTTTTTACGCTCGTTGTTTTTGCAGCCACACCGGTTAGGATAAACTGGTTAGATGCAATTTCATATCCCTTAGCTGCCCATAATTCATCATGGGGCAAGGTAAAGTGGATGTCGGCTAAATACTCTGTTCCCATTTTAAAGCGAGGAAGGTAGCGCTGGATATTAATTAAAGTATCTTTTCCGGCAGCCAAATCGATCGAAGGAAGTATTTTGGAAATGACCGCTTTTCCATCTTCTCTAATCACCAAAGTTACTACGTAATCCTTGAGTGACTTCGCTGCATGTCTATTTAGAATGTAAAGCTGATTGCCATTTTTTAATGTGGTTTCAGCAGGTTGATAAACACGTTTACATTCGTACATGGCTGCTTTGGGACGGCCATCAGAAGAGACCATTCCATCTATACAGAAGTTAGAATCATGTCTTTTTTCTCCAAAGTCGCCACCATAAGCATAGAATTCTTTACCTGTTAGATCCTTTTTAACCAGTCCGTGATCTCTGAATTCCCAGATACATCCTCCAATCAACCTTGGGCTTGAGCGGAAGATATCCCAAAACTCTTTCATATTACCATTAGAGTTTCCCATAGAATGTGAGTATTCTACAAAAATGATAGGCCTGTTATCACCGTTCTTTTGATCAAGTAAAAGTTGAGGGGTAAATGTTCCAGGATAGAAGCGACTGATCATATCCACATAAGGCTGATCGGTTAGGTTTCCTACCCGGTGTGAATGATCATTTGATTTCGGATAGCGGGGATCTGATGGGTCAATATAGCCTTCCGCACGATGATTTCCCTGTGCTGGTTCATAATGAATAGGGCGGGTAATATCAAAATCGTGTAGCCATCCTGCCATTGCGGAATGATTAGGACCGCGGCCTGCCTCATTACCCAAACTCCAGAAGATAATACTCGGATGGTTTTTATCGCGCATCGCCATGCGGGTAACGCGTTCCATAAAGGCATTGGTCCAGGTAGGGTCATTACTTAATTTACCACCCAGCCCATGCGTTTCATGATTCGCTTCATCCATGACCAGGATGCCGTACTCATCGCATAAATCATAGAAATAAGGGTCATTTGGATAATGGCTGGTGCGAATACAGTTAAAATTAAACTGCTTGATCATCTGCACATCTTTCAAGATATCCTCTCTGGTAAGCGCTTTACCCCTTATTGGATTCTGATCGTGACGGTTTACGCCATATATATAAGTTACTTTCCCGTTTATTAAAAGCTTTCCATTCTCTTTAGAGAATGCGATGGAACGAAAGCCTACTTTACAACTTTTAGATTCGAGCACCTGTCCCAATGAATCAGTCAGGGTAAGCACTAAAGTGTAAAGAGTGGGTGTTTCATCGCTCCATTTATCCGGGTTTTTAATCGTCGTTTCAAGCAGACCAAACTTCACATTATCAAGGCGTGGATAAATTTCGTTTACTATTGATTCGGCAGTACGTTGCAGGGGTTGTGCCAATACTGGCTTCCCTGTCTTATCATACAATTGCGCTTTCAGGTTATACCCTGCAATTCCTTTTCCAGAATAATTGTCAATGCGTGGACGGATACTAAAGATTGCATCTTTATACTGCTTGTCCAGTTTTGCCTGCCAGTGGAAATCTGCAATGCGTACCTTAGGCTCAGCCAGGATCATCACTTCACGATGAATTCCACTCATGCGCCAGTGATCCTGATCTTCAAGATAGGTACCATCGCTCCATCGGATTACCTGAACAGATACTATATTTTCTCCCGCCTGCAGGTAAGGGGTCATATTAAATTCGGAAGGCAGACAGCTGTCCTCTCCATAACCCAGAAACTTACCGTTTATCCATACTTTGAAGCCTGAAGCCACACCACCAAAATGAAGCGTAATATTCATATTCTTCCAGGCGGAAGGAAGTGTAAACGTTTTTTGAAATGAGCCTACTGCATTATAATCCTTTGGCACTCGTGGAGGATCAACGGGTTGGAATGGGTAAACCGCACTTTTATAAATAGGAATATCATAACCCTTCATCTCCCAGCTGGAAGGTACCTCCAGCTTTTTCCATCCATTTACGCGGGACTTGTAAAAGTCTTGAGGTGCGTCAGCTGGTTTAAAAGCAAATGAGAAATCCCAGTCGCCATTCAATGACATCATTCTTCCACTCTTTTCTCTATCACCTACTAAGGCTTCTTTTTCGGATTGGAAGGAGTAGCCTGTTGCCCTGGAAGGGTCACGGTTGATACTGGTAACCGTTTGATCTTCCCATGGTTCAAGGTTAAATACATGAGGTACCGGAGGTAAAACTGCTGGTAAACCATCTACGGTCTGAGCAGAAAGGCGACCTGTTCCTATACTCAACAACGTAATAATAAATATATAACGACTAATTGTGTTCATTTTATAGTTTGTAGGTAATAGTATATTCCTGACCCTTAGTTAAAGCGATTTCGTACAGTCCATCCCCTTTTGACAGGACGGTTGCATTTTTGCACACTGGTTTCATGCGACTTTTAAGTTTCAGCAGACCTGTTCCTGTTTCGGCAGATACTCTGACTTCAGTATGGCTGCAATAGACCTTTATATCCCCATGAGGTGTAGGCACTGAACCTTCCATCCACTTTAATCCCCCAAGAACAGGTTCAATGGAATAGGTTTGGTAACCGGGAGTTAATGGTTTTACGCCAAGGTAATATTTGCCCATCAGGTAAAGCGGACTAGCACCCCAGGCGTGACAAAGACTCTTTCCGAAAGGCCTGCCGTACATGGCATAATGTTCATCGTCCTTTTTTGATGGGTTGTATTCTTCCCAAAAAGAAGTTGCACCAAGTTTGAGCATTCCGCCCCAATAATCTTTGATTTCTTTTAATACGTAATCTTGTTCACCCATTGCACAAAGTGCTTCCAGTTCATAGAAACGCATGTAAGGTGTAACTATTTGCTGCACCTTGTCATTTAATAAGACACTTTGTTTAACCTGATCTTTTTGTTCTTTATTAAAGTAATCGAAGAAAATACCAAACATATTGGCGTAACGGGTTACATTTTCAGATTGAACACCATTCACCCTGCTATGTACCAATGCCTTTTTATCGGCATTCCAATACATGGCAAAGATTTTAGCCTTAAGTTCTTCAGCAGTCTTTCGGTATTCAGCGGCTCCTTTAGGATCGTTTGATAGGTCTGCACAAACGGCCATAGTCTCTAAACTTCTGCAAAATAAGAGTTGCTCAAAGCTTACTTCTCCTTTTTTGCTTAAGCCGTCTGCCCAGTCGATAAAGACCCAGTCACCAGCCAATCCCTCCATCATACCATCTTTATTCCTACGTGATAAACAATAATCCATCATGGTTTTCATTCGTGGATAAAGCTGATTTACAAAGGTTTTATCGCCAGTATACTGATAGTAATCCTGAACACTGAGGAACCAGTAAAACGTATAATCCATGATGGTATTGATGTGACTACTTACTGGTTCTTTCCCTCTTAAGGCTAAAATAGTGCGGGTTACGGTGGGGGAATCAAATGACAGGTAATAATTCATCAGATAACTCTGATAAGCATCCCCGGACCAAATCCAGCGATCGCGCTTAATACCGTCAATAAAGAACTCCCTGGTAGTCAGCTCCATGGTATACTTAGAAATATCCCAAATCTTATTAAGCTCTTCATCTGAACTTTTGAAACTACCCCGATCTGCAACAGGCAAATACTCATAGAGCATTGAGGCAGAATCCATACTTACCCCTAGATCTAATTTGATATTTACAAAGCGGAATGCTTTAGAAAGATTAATGACAGAATCTTTGGCAACTTTGTTGTTGATGTGCAGTTTATCTAATGTTTCACCAGCATCAATTGACAGAGCTTCTTCCTTTGACTCGCCATAATATAAATGCGCTTTACCTGTTCCTTTTAAACCATGTAACTTGATAAAACCAAATGTCTCTTTACCAAAGTCAAGCAATAGACCGCTCTGATCTTGTTTTTTGGATACAGCATATTGAGGTTTTGTGCTTAACTTAAACTGTGAGGGAGGTGATTGCACATCGTTGAAGTTCCAGGAACCTGCATTCAACCAGGTAGTGCCCGACTGATCTGATGCTTTACCCGTTTCATCGATCCACTCCTTATCTTCAAATGTGACCAGCCAACTGGAATCGGATACCAGTGTCTTTCCTTTGATATAGATAGCGGGAACCCTATCCTGGGCATGTACCTTAAGATTCAGCTTATGTTTTCCGGCAGGGATGTTAATCTTTTTAGGGAAACCGGACAGCATTTTACCGTCCAGCTTCACGTTATATTTTCCTTCTGTAGCAATTTCTACTTCTTCGGGCTGCGATAGTGTGAACACTTTATGAAAATCGATTAAGACATAATGACTATCCTGTCTCCAGAAAGGGGAAAAAAAAGTATCCCTTTCCGTACGGCGATTTTGCATGTTATTGCTCAGCCATATCTCAAAATCTCCGGGATACCAGATCCAGGTAGCCTTGCTTTGAGCGGAAAGCGCTGTAGAAAGCATCAATATGAAGCTTAGTAGAATAAAAGCCTTACCGATGTATTGTTCCTTTTTCATAACCTGCTTTATATCGATTAATTTATTTCTTTTTAAATGTGCATTGATTAAACTTGCCTATGTATTAGTAATACCTGAATGCTTAAACTAGGGTTAATCACAATTTTAATTATTGATCAGTAAGCACCTATTTACTACTCATTAAGTAAATGTTTATATCCTGCTTCCAAACCTGCTGCTCTCTTAATCGTATCTGATACCATAGGCCCATTATTTGTCCAGATATTACCAGGTCCGTTTGCATTAGCAAGGAATTTTTCAGAAGGGCACCAATTATCCTTTACGGTCATAAAGGAAGATCCTTCATCCAGATACAAGTAAAACCAATGCTCGGGATCATGTACGTAAGCTGATTTCCCTATGCTATCAATGCAGTTTTCCGAAATGACTGTTCCCGGTTGTGCGGACAGCGTATAGATCCCAGCCACATCATACATGTAATTGGCATAGTGATGAATATAATTGGCATGAACACGATTGTTGCGCATCACATTTAAATCAGGTGTCCATCCCCATCCTAAACTGATGCCGGTATAAGCGACATGACTAATTTCATTATGGTCAATAGTTACATCGCGCACATAGCCTAATGCCATTGCCACGCAACCCCAATCCTCATTGGTACAGTCGGTTAGTAAATTATTACTTATAGTTTCATTGGAAGTTACGTTTTTGATATCAGAAGGATCATAAGCAAGATGCGCCTCATCGCTGATATCAGAAAATACACCCATTTGGATTCCATTTCCACCTATATCACGAAACACACATCCTTTTACCAGATCATGGTGGGTATCCGAAACTAAATCAAGTCCTGCTGCCGCCATGTGTTGAAAACGGCAGTTCTGAATTTCAATATGATTTGCTCCGCTAATCATCATCCCTGCAGGTGGACGCTCTGTCCATGCCTGATTTTCAAGATCTTTCTTAGCCGAAGTGCCCGGTTTAGCCAATTTGTAGGCATCTATCAAAGCCATACCTGCCTGAAGTGGTATAAGTCCTTCGCGCGATGCCTTCAACCAGGTGCTGTGTTTAAAACTGATCCCATTAAAGAATACATAAGAAACCGGTTTCGCCCGGGATCCTCTTATTTTAACCAGGGTCTCGAGGTAAGGAACTGTCGCCTCGGAATTTTTTAAGCTTTCCCCTTTACGTGGCCAGTAATAGACTTTACCAGAACTTAAATCCTCATACCATTCTCCGGGTTGATCTAGGAAACCAATTGAATTACAGAGATAGAAAGCAGAACTTCCATTTTTGCCATCCATAACAGGTGAAGGCCATGGATGCTCGAATTGCACCCGACTTTCTGGCTCATGGAACTTAAGTACAGCACGGTCCCCTTTTATACGTATAGATTTGATTCGAAGTACTGCTGTTGCCCACATCTGGTGTAATACCATTTCCATCTGTGCGGGTTCCCTAACGGATTTCAATGCGGATAATGGGATCCAGGTTTCCTGTTTATCCTTATCCCACACTAAAAGCCGATGCAGGTTATTGTCATTTACTTCTCTTGCCCTTTGTGCTTTTTTATCATTTACCCAGAGTTGTCTGAATTCCAAGAGTCTTCCCCCTGGATATGGGGCATCTGCTACCCAAACCATTCCTTGCGCCTCTAAAGGTAAACCTGGAATAGTACCATTAGCCATTTTCCACTGGGATAAAGGCAATCCTCCACTTAACACAGGATGCTCTCCTTGAGCGGCACAAATGCTAGTAGGTGATGCTGCTGTTCCTGAATCTTCCGGACGGATAAATACAGGTTCCGTCAAGGGGTATAATCCCCCTTTCATCAGGATCTGAATTCCGTTATGGATTGAAGGATCCTGCAATCTTCTTAACTCCCTGGCTTTTCTCAATGCAGCATGAAGGGTAATGAAGGGTTTAGTTTTTGTGCCCTCATTTTTATCTGATCCAGATGGAGAGACCCATATTTCTTCTGCACTGATGGATAATGAAGAAAACAGGATAACTCCTAAAAGCAGTACACGCTGTACTCTTCTCCTAATTTCTGGCAGTATGCTCCGCACTCTTCTCATTATTTCGATTTAATTAGTAGTGTTGCAGCTTGTAAACCAGCAGCTCTGGCAACCAATTTAATAGTTCCAGCCTTTTCTGTAGATTGAATGATCGCCAGACACAAACCATTAAAAGCTTTTCTTGAATTGGCCTTAAAAGGCTCCATACTGGCCTGGTATCCATTATCTACTCCAGCAATAGTGGCATTTCCATCCAGGGTAAACTGTATTAAATCGTCTGCATCCGGAATTAAGTTTCCTTCCTTATCCAGTACCTTCACTGTAATAAAGGAAAGATCAGTCCCATTTGCTTTAATCTCATTCCGATCTGCTGTCATCTCTATTTTAAATGGACGACCTGCAGTTTTAATCTCTTTCACCAATACCTCTTTGCCGTTTTTTCTTGAAACCGCTTTCAGTGTTCCCGCTTGGAATGGCACTCTCCACATGACATGTACATCGTCACCTGTTTTTTTGCGAATGCCCAAAGAATTCTCGTTTAGATAGAGCTCCACTTCATCGGCTTGATTGTAATAAGCCCAAACATCAACTGTTTTACCTGCCTCCCAGTTCCAATGTGGAAAAATATGCAACACCGGCTTATTTGTCCATTCACTTTGATACATATAATAGATATCCTTAGGAAATCCTGCCAAATCAACTATTCCGAAGTAAGAGCTTCGTGCAGGCCATGGATAAGGAGTAGGCTCTCCTAAATAATCGAAACCGGTCCATACGTACAGTCCGGATATGAAATCAAGCTTTTTTACCGTCTTCCATGTTTCCTCATGTGTCGATCCCCAATAAGCAGATACGTTATCGTATGCAGAAACCGTCCAGTCTGCGTTACCATCGGTAAGCTTGGTCTTCGCATTAATCGGCCATCTGCGGATGCTATCGGATGGCATATCGTAATGTCCACGGGTCATTAAGCCTGATGTTGTTTCGGACGCTATGAATTTCTGATTGATAAATTTCAGAGGAAGACTATCGTACTTTGCATGATTGTAGTTGAAACCTAAAAGGTCTAAAGCACCAGACTGATAGATAAAATTCTTCGATGGAACCATCTCTGTTAGTGCTGAAGTAACCGGACGGGTAGCATCCAGACGTTTAATGATAGCAACCAGTTCCTTTGTAATCGCAATCCCGGTACTATCAAATTGCTCTCTGATTTCATTTCCTACGCTCCACATAAATACAGAAGCATGATTACGGTCGCGTTTAATGTGATCAGTTAAATCACGTTCATGCCATTCCTTAAAATCAAAATGATAATCGTTCTTATTCTTCTTCTTGTTCCACATGTCGAACGTTTCGTCCATGACAATGAAGCCCATTTTGTCGCAAAGGTCAAGAAGTTCTGGTGCCGTAGGGTTATGAGCCATACGGATTCCATTACAACCCATTGCCTTCAGAATCTCAAGCTGGCGTTCCATAGCCCTGATGTTTACTGCGGCACCTAATGCGCCTAGATCATGGTGATTACATACCCCAAGAATCTTCAAAGGCTTACCATTCAGACTGAAACCTTTATGGCGATCAAAATCAAAATACCGGATCCCGAAGGTTGTGGAATATGTGTCGACCAGTTTTTTGTCTTCAAACACCTGTACAACTGCCTTATAGAGGTTGGGTTGATCCACAGACCATAGAGCGGGTTTTTTAACCTCAAACTGCTGACTTATGCTGGTCGAAGAATCAGGTAAATGAACTCCTTTCGTTTCTGTTATATTCTGTTGTTTGCCATCTGCGGAATACAGGGTAGTTTTAACTGCTACTTGCTTAGAAAGGCCACTTGTATTACTCAACTCCGTTTGGATCAACACGGTAGCTGATTCCTGCGTTACCTTAGGCGTAGTAATAAAGGTTCCCCAATGTGCCACATGAACTTTTTCAGTAATATCAAGCCATACATTCCTGTATATTCCAGAACCGGAATACCATCTGGAGTTCGGTTGAGCTGAATTATCCACTTTCACCGTGATGATGTTTCGTTCATTTCCGTACTTCAAATAAGGAGTCAGATCATAACGAAATGAAATATATCCGTTTGGACGTTTACCTAATGATGTACCGTTAATCCAGACTTCGCTATGCTGATACACCCCATCGAAATCTATGTAAACCTTTTGATTACGCTTCGATGCAGGCATTTCAAAAGATTTCCTGTACCACGCTATTCCGGTCGGTAATCCTCCACCTTCAGGTTTTGCTGGATTCTTCTCACTGAAAACGCCCTCAATGCTCCAGTCATGCGGAAGGTTTAATATCCTCCAGCCAGAGTCATTATAGTTATTCTGAACAGCAAGACTGTCATTTACAAGAGAAAATTTCCAGCCTTTATTAAAAGAAAGACGAGTAGAAGAACCCTCCTGCGCATCTGTTTTACCAATAAATAGAAATACAGTTGCGAAGAACAGGAAGCGTAAAAAAGTAGAGTTATACATTTTATATTTATTTCTTTGAAGCTGTAGTAAAGTTCATCTTACTCGTTCCTTTATCTATTGAAGTAGCCACAGCTATTCCTCGTTGATCTTTTTTGTTTACGGCACAATAGAAGTGGTACACCACTCCTTTATGTTTAACTACAAATGATTTGTGAGCAAACAATTCATCATAGGGTTTTGAGGGTTCTATCAGGTTTGCGCCCTTCCAATCGGTCCAGTTGACCAGGTCTTTGGAACAGGCAAAACGGTTGAATGCACCATTCGTACCTTTCCAGAATGCACCAAAGTAAAACATCACCCATAGATCATCCATTTTTTGAATCACCGCATCTCCGGTAATACCTTTATTGAATTTTCCCATAACAGGATCTCTGTTATACCTTTTCCAGTTGATCATATCGTCTGAAACAGCCATTCCTATACGTTCACTTCCTCTTTGAGGTTTCAAACTGTCTCCCCTGGCATTGTAATACATCACAAATGGCGAACCTGTAGTTTTGGACTGATCATAGACAACAGAATTTTTATACATCGTACTGTTTTCCCACCAACGCACATCTTTATCATGAACGGTGAGTACCGGTTTAGAAAGCCTTTGCCATTGATGCACTTTTGTAGGGTCTTCTTTCGAATAGGCCATTCCGATGGAAAGCACTCCTGCTTCATATCCTGTGGTGTTACCGCCGAAGTAAGACATCCAATGTTTACCTTGAAACGCATTCCACTTATAACTACCGCCCCATTTGGGATCCTGTAAGGCGATATAGCCGGCCTTTTGATTGACATCCCAATCTGTTGAATCGGAAAAAGACATGATCCTTCCTTTTAGTTTCCAGTCTAAAAGATTTTTACTTTCTGCAAGCCAGGTTTCGTAACCGCGGCCTCCATATACCAGGTAAGTCATGTACCATTTATTTCCTTTACGGAATACACTGGGGCAATCCATTTTTTCTGAATCATCAGGGGGAACCATAACTAATCCATATTTAAACGGCGTTTTTATCTCCTCATATACCTGCTGCATCCGTTCGTCAGGAATCCTGTTCTTTTCTGACTGTGCATGCACCATTGGCATCAGTCCTAATAAACAGACAGCAATCAGTACTACGTTTCTTATGTTCATTTTGAATCCGTTTAAATTATTGAACACTGAAAGAATAAGAGCCCGAACCCAGGTTGATTAAAGCCTTGCCATCTTCGAACTTGATATTCTTAAAGTCCGCATTGCTTTTAATATTCTTATCACTCTCGTTGATTGTATTTTCAGCAGTAGCAGGCAAATAAACAGTTGCTCTTGTATTTTCAGGAATCAGAACATTAAGCTCAAACCGTCCTTTAGTCTTCGTCCATTTACTGGCTATCTGACCATAAGGAGATGCATACGTGGCACTGGCATGTGTGACATCTCCAACAGGCTCCGGACAAATCACAATGTCTTTATATGCTACACCATTATCTGCAGACTGGATCCCGGCTAAACCACTGTAAAACCATTCCATTAAATGCCCCAGCATAAAATGGTTATTGGATACATTTTCGTACGCTTGCCATGATTCTGTTAAAGCAGTTGCTCCTTTTGCAAGTTGATACCCGTATCCGGGAACATCTGAGCGGCTATTCATATCAAATATCACATCAGAACGCCCTGCCTTTTCCAACACACGCAAGACATACCGATAACCAATATCTCCTGCTGTAAGTCCATTCTTACGGTTCCTGATATCCTGAATTAAGTTAGCAATGACCGCTGCCTTGTCTTGAGGATCAACCAGCTCCATGTAAACAGCCATGGCATTAGCCGTCTGACTGCCCGTTGCATATTGTTTAGTTTCTTGATTAAAGAACTTTTTGTTGAATGCAGCTTTAACAGCTACGGCCAATTGATCGTAAGCCTTAGCATCTTCCGGTTTACCTATTTTAAGCGCTATTTTACTCATGATACACAAATCATAATAGTAGGTTGCCGTACCGGTTACGCCCATAGGGGTCAGTTGCGATACGCCAGGCTTTTCGGGTCCTATATCAAACCAGTCGCCTAAACCCTGACTTAAGATGTGGTTATTGGCTTTTCCTTTTAAGTAATCCAGATAACGGCGCATAGTAGGATAATTTTCTTCCAGGATGCGCTCATCTCCATACCATTGGTAGGCATACCAGGGCACAATGATACTGCTGCTTCCCCATTCCGGAGAATCGCGAAACATATCACCACCCCATGTAAAAGTCACATACTCGGGTGCTATTTCAGGAACAAGACCTTCGGGTGTTTGCGAATAACGGATATCCCCCATTATTTTACGAAACAGGTTTACGATATCATAATTGTACATCACTGAACAGCCCATCAGGTGGGATTCTTCCAGCCAACCTAGCTTTTCACGATGCGGACAGTCCGTCAGCACACTCATCATATTACTTTTAATCGCCCAATCAATTAACTGATCGGTTTTATTAAACAACTCGTTGGAGGACGTAAATTCTCCGACCCTGGCTGCTGAATTACGGATATGCAATCCCTTAAGATTGATTACTTCAGGTTTATGGCTTGCGTTTTCTTTTCCTTCCGGGACACCACCTGTTATTTGTAAATACCTGTATCCATAATAGGTAAAACGGGGTTGCCAGCTTTCTACGCCATCTCCCTTTAAAACGTAATCATAGTAATGTGGACTTCCACTTGCCTTTTGATTTACGGTACCATCTTCGTTTATGAGTTCCGCGGGAGTAATACGCACGGTATCTCCCTTTTTCCCTCTTACCTGGATGGAAGGAATTCCTGACGCATTCTGCCCAAGATCATATACCCAGGTATCTGCTTTGGGACTTGTTATTTTTATCGGAGCGAATTGTTGCATCACCTTTAAGGGATCTGCCAATTGAGGACTTAGAACAGGGGGACCATCTACCAGTACAACCTGTTTCCAGGAATTGTCATTGAAACCTTTAGTGTCCCAACCCAGCTGTTCAAGATTAGCATTATAATCCTCACCTCCATAAATACTGGAGAATGTAATAGGCCCTACTGCAGTCTTCCAGGAAGAATCACTGATAATATCTTCTGTTCGGCCATCCTGATATTCTATAGCCAGGCGACAAATCATCTTTGGAAAGCCAAAAGAAGTCTTTAACTTTCTGAAACGCTTTTTAACAGGCGGAACATAATAAAATCCGTTACCCAACATGACACCTAATGCATTATCTTTCTGTTTTAATAATGCAGTCAGATCGAAAGACACATAGAGGGCTTGTTTATCATATTTCGTCCAGCCTGGATCAAGAAAGTTTTCACCTACCTTTTTTCCGTTTAAGCTCAAGTCAAAATGCCCTAAGCCTGAAATAAACAGTGTTGCATTTTTAATTCCTTTATCGACCTTAAACTCCTTGCGCAACAATGGTAATATGTTATTGTCATTCGTCTTATCTTTCTTGGCATCGGATACTAGTGGATTAATCAAAGAATCGGGCATTTTTTCGTAGGCAATCCAACGGGCATTCTTCCAGTCGGCTGTACTTAAAAGGCCCATTTGCCATTGTGCAGGCTTGCTCCATTCGGAAACATGGCCCTTATTATCCCAGGCTTTTACCTTCCAGTAATATACTTTTGTAGCGATAAGTGCCTTGCCTGCATAGGCAACCTGAATAGAAGCGGATGAAATTACCTTCCGCGAATCCCATATATTTCCTGTATTCTTTTCTAATTTCATTAAGTCATCAGAAACGATGACTTGATAGGCTTGCTGCTCAATATTTCGTGCAGATGAAGAAAGCTCCCAGCTCAACCTTGGCGCCTTCAAATCAAGCCCAACCGGATTTATTTTATACTCGCAGCGAAGATTCCTGGTTCCCAGATCCTTTCCACTCACCTGTGCAGCAAAAAGCAACAGGAAGACAATAATTATATTTTTATACATACTATTTAAGTATTCTGGTTAGAGAAACAAAAATACTCGAAGATCGAAGCTAATTCTAATAAAAAGTTGGCTATATGTTGTATGATGTTATCTTGAACAAGGATATTACAATGCAAGAGGGAAGAGACTATTTTTGAAATATAGACTTTACGTATGCCGTATTCGCTGCAAAATTCCGCTTCACATTTTTGGTATCATTGGCATCTCTGGATCGCTCAATGACCAACCATCCACTCCAGCCCATATCGTCTAAAGTCGCTTTGACCCTTTCCATGTTGATCCTTGGATTATTTTGAAGCCATACTCCATCATCATCAGTGCAATGAATCTGACAGATATTCTTCCTTCCAAGTATCTGAAGCTCCTTTTTCAAATCCCTGCCATTCTTTAAAGCATTGGAAAAATTGAAATAGCTTTTAATGCCTTTGGAGTTGATGTCATTCAATAAATGAAGCTCTTGTGTGGCATCCAGAGCTGTTTCTATTCCTATAACTACTCTGGCTTTTCTAGCCATTTTGCCAATAACTTTTAACCTTTCTACAAGGACTGGACGTAACTCAGGATTCTTAACCAGATCTCCATTAACACCTAATGGAAGGAAGCCGACCTTAACATTCATTTCCTTCATCGTGTTGATGCAATCCTGAACCATACGCTGATAAGTAGGTCGGGTAGCCAACGACTGCGCATAAAAACCAGTCATAGCCAAGGAACATATTTCGATATTTAGTTCCTTTGCCTTGTTAAGAAACTCCTGACGGGTTGCAGGGTCTGCGAGCTTGTTATCAAAGGTATCTCTGCTTCCAAGACTACCCATATCAATTTCTAACCCATCGGCACCGATATCCTTTGTGAGTTGAATGGCGCTTAACTTCTGACGTTTAAGAATCATTAGATCAACAACAGCTACCTTATAACGAGGATTCGCCGGAGCAAGAAACCCTGAGTATTCTTTAGATGCATGAGTCAGTAATCCGGTTAATCCTTCTGAAGCACGAGCAAATTGAGGGAGTAAGACTACGCCCGCTACTACTATTCCCGCTTGAGTTAAAAATTTACGCCTGCTAATCTGATCCGTTAAATCTTTCATTATATTAATTTGGGTGGGCTATTCTGAACTGTTAAACTTTCTATCAAATCAAGTAAAATGAGATCATCTGAACTGTTGAACTTTTTATTGCAAAAAACTAATCTTGCTATCTCCAATCATTAAATCTCCCATTATATCCATTTCCAATGGCTATGCTGAACCGTTCAACCTTCTATTACAAAACTTTCTTTGTATGCACATAAAAAACTTTTTCCAGCTGTGAAAACCCTTTAATTGCATGTGCTGGTAATCTTTCTCCATGATCCCCAAATACATACATTGCCTTTTCAGGCTCTATAGTAATGTTCGACTCTAACCCATTGGTATATTTTACAGCACTCAAATCAAGATCAAAATATTTAGCTAAAAAAGCGTACAAAGCCTTTCTTTTGGATATTCCAAAGTCATGTCCCTCCAATGGCAAATGCACATTTTCCACATTGCTACTTTTGCCGTAATACCCATACATCTTCTTTAAATAAGGAAAATCATGTTCAGGCATTTGTGCCGTCCAGTCCCCACCATCAGAAACAACAAGTTGAGGTCTTGGGGCAGCCATAGCGGCCAACTCAATATTATTTGTTCCTCCTCCACATTGATGAATAGGCATGCCGCTTTCACAAGGACAACCTCCAAAATGATAGGATGACAAGGAAACAACAGGTGCACTCAGCTTAATACGGTCATCCAGTGCCGTCATTAACACGGTATGACTTCCTCCTCCTGATCCTCCACTGATCCCTACTCTATTTTTATCTACGTTATCTAAAGTCAACAGATAATCCAGTATGCGAATTCCACCTAATGCCTGAATCGTTACAGCCAGACTCCGCCGGTGATCTTCCTCCTTAAACTGTAGCAGTGACTCACCCCAGGCAAACAGATCATAGCTAAAAGCCATTGCTCCCATACGAGCGATCGACGCACAGCGAATCTGACAATCTTTACGGTAACGTTGAGCAGACCAGTGTCCATCAGGACTTAATATTAATGGGATTTTCCCTTTTGATTTCAATGGACTATATAAAGATCCGTTGATGTATAATCCGGGAAGAATTTCAATCGCCATATTCTGGACCGTATAACCATCCATGACACGCTTTGCAGTGACAATAGGTTTTGATAAAGACCTGGCAGGCATTGGAGACAACTGCAAAGCTGCATACAATTCTTGTTTAAGTAATACCTTCCTTTGCGCCCATGTAGCCACATCGTGATACTGATGCGCAATGTCATCCATCCTTTTCCAACCGTCTTCTGGTGCCCAGCGAAAGTATTCATAGTCCTTCAGCTTATACTTTCCAACACCCTCCTTATTTACTTTTAAATCAAGAGGACTAAGTACATTATCTAGAGTAACATCTACATCACTCCTTAAGCGCCAGTCCGCATAAGTAACCCAGCGATCCTTAACCATATTGTCGCCATATTTAATGGTCACATTAAACCGCTTTTGAATATCTTCCAACACAACCTTTAGTGGCTTACGGTACTGATCATCAGAATTCTGCGCTTGGACAGAAAAACCAAGACCAACCATCAGCGCAAAAAAGAAACCTATCCGGTATATCATTATAGCATTTAATTTAAAGTTCTTCACTAGCTACAGCTCCAACAGGAGCGGTATAACCCTTCATAGCAGGCCATTTACCATTTTTAATTTTCTTCAATTTCAACTTAGAGGGATCTACCACGACATGTTTCATTTGTGTCCTCCTCCAGGTATAGGCAAAATGCAATAGACCATCTGCCGTTTGAATCACTGCTGGATAAGAATACTGACTGATTGGAGAATCTTCCAGTATCAATGCCGCTTTCCAATTTTTACCATCCTTAGAAACTGCCACATTCAGTGGAGTCCTTGCACCCTTAACCAGTTTTCCCGGAGGCAATACATGATTGTAAACCAATACATGCAATCCGTTTTTCATCGTTACTGCATCTGTCCCTGAGTTGTTATTCGGTAGATCTGTTTTAGAAAGTGCAGACCAGGTTTCTCCATTATCTGTAGACCATGCTTCAACCAATGCTCTGTTCCTGCTACGGGCAAGAATTTGAAGTTTACCATTACCGTGATCAAGAATACTAGGCTGAATGGCATCAATACTATCTTTTCCTGGATCTAAAGGACCAATTTTACGCCATGTCTTACCCAAATCGGAAGTCACTTCAAAATGTATTTTCCATCCATCACCTTCTGTACTGGTAGGGCAAAACAAATTTCCATTGCTTAATAAAACTGGTTTGTTCTTTACAGGACCTAAATAACCTTCAGGTAGTTTCTGAGCATCAGACCAAGTGGCTCCACCATCTTTGGAGGTCCTTAACATTCCCCACCATTCTGATGGTTTTGGTCCGATTTTATAAAACAAAAGTAAATCACCTCCTGCAACCTGATATAATACGGGATTCCATGTAGGTAACCTTTTTCCTTCAAGCTGAATCCCATTGGCTGCAGAAGCTGGAGTGGTCCATTTCCCATTAACTTGTCTGGAAACATAGATCTCCACATCAGGATTACGTTCTTTTGTACCACCAAAAAAAGCATAGACAAGACCTGTTGGGGTCTCTGCTATTGTAGCGGAATGACAGGATGGGAACGGCGCTTTATCATATATAAACTCTTCTTTCAGGACACCACTTTTCCATTTCTCAATTTGTGCATGCGCCGAAAATGCTACTACAGACAGCAACAACAGCATTAAACCCCCTATTTTATTCATCTTTATTTCTTAATCGTACTTGTAAAGTTATATTGACCTGAGCCTATTTCAAAAACAGCTCTATCCTGATCCATTCTGATAAATTTAATATCTCCAGTTGCAGAGATTCCCTTCATTCCTTCCTTTACGTCTTTTGCAGATGCCGCAGGAATGTAAACTAAAGCAGTGCTATTTCCTGGAATAGTGATATCCCAGTTAAACCGATCGCCCGATTTAATCCATTTACTCTCAATCTTTCCATATAAAGAGTAATATGAAGCATGTACAGAATCTAAGCCGTCAGTAAACGTTGGTTTCATTTCTACCTGCTTGAAGGCAGTTTGTCCAGCCGATTTTATGCCACCTAAATTTTCATAATACCACACAATCAGGTCACCCAAAAGCATCACATGATTCTGAGAGTTCATTTGAGGATTTGCAGTATTTCCATTCCATAATTCCCATATCGTTGTAGCACCGTTTTCCGCCATGTAACCCCAACTTGGATAAGTGATATTGCTTGCAATCTTATAGGCAATATCTGCACGACCAAATTGAGTAAGTCCGCGCATCAGCAATTGTGTCCCGATTACACCGGTACTGATATGACCCTTATTCTCAATCAATATTTTATCTTCTATATTTTTAAACACCTCAATGCGGCTTTCTTCAGGTACCATACCATAATACATCGGCAATAGATTTGCCGTAACTGAATTATTGCTATACTGGTAAGTTGATTTATTCAAAAATTTTGTATTAAAGGCTGCTTTAATTTTATCCGATAAGCTCGTGTATACCAAAACATCTTCTGGTTTCTGTAATAACACGGCAAAGTTTTTCATCTTTCCTAACAGATCATAAAAGGTAGCTGAAGCGATTAGCTCACCATCGGTCTGGCGTTTAGGATCACGGGAATGAATCATTTCCAAGGATTCAGGAGGTACACACCAATCACCATATTTGTCTTTTGTAATCAGATTATCCACCATATATCTTCCACTCATGTACATAATCCACTTTTTCATGGCATCATAATGCCGCTCCACAGAACGCTGATCTCCATATTGATTCAGTAACATATTTGCAATTGTAATATAGGTACCCGGCCAGGTTACATTATCCCCATAATACCTCCAGAAAGAAGGTGCTACATCTGGAATACTGCCATCTGCTTTTTGAGCCTGCTGAATATCATTTAACCATTTAGCATACAAACGCCCATTGTCGAATATAAAACTTTCCCCGTATGCTCCAGTAGTACGGTCACCCAACCATGGCTGACGTTCATTACGTTGCGGACAATCAACCGGCATCCCCTTGTAATTACTCAAGATGCCCCAATAGGCATTTTTGTAAATCTGATTCGTAATTTTATTAGAAGTAGCAAACTCTCCAACGGTTCTCATTTCATCCGATACCACTTCTCCTTCAAAATTACCTAAAGAAGGAGTTCCAGGATATCCCTTGATTTCTACATATCTAAATCCATGATAAACAAAAGAAGGTTGCCATGTCTCTATCCCATTTCCTTTTAATGTATATATATCGTTCACTCTGGCATCACGTAGATTCGCTACAAACAACTGGCCATCTTTTTGAAGTGACTCAGCAAAACGAAGCGATACCCGCTGTCCCTTTGTTCCTGAAACTTTCATTTTAATCCAGCCTGCCATATTCTGGCCCATGTCCATGATGAACACTCCTGGTTTAAGCTCCTTAATCGTAAGCGGCTTAACGGTAGCCATGATCTTCATATTAGGAGTCATCTGTGCCTCATACATTCCACCCGGTTCCTGAACATATTCTACTTTCAGCCAGTTCGTATCCTTGAAACCCGTGTTGTTCCATCCCGGCATTTCTTTAGTGGCGTTATATTCTTCCCCATCATACTCATTATTAGAGCGGATAGGGCCATCTGCAGTTACTTTCCAGGTATCATCTGTAGTAATCGTCTCCGTACTGCCATCTGTATACGTAATTTCCAGATTAAGAAGCATCTTCGGATAACCAAACGTCTTGATCTTATACGGTTTGTAATGCTGACGCATGGTATAGAAACGACCGTTTCCAAGTACAGTAGCCACGGTATTCAGACCGCTTTTCACACAATCTGTCACGTCAAATACATTATATTTAACTCCTTTAGTATAATCTGTAGGAACTGGTGCTAACACCTGATTTCCTATGCGCGATCCATTGATGTATAACTCATACATCCCCATACCCATAATATACACGGATGCAGACTTCACTTCTTTCGCTGCCTTAAACTCCTTGCGGAAGTAACGTGCAGAAAGGCGCGACCAGGTTGTTTCTACATCCCATGGAAATGCACGGTCAAGACCAATCCAACGACCTTTCCAATCCACCGGATTCAATAAACCCATACTCCATTTAGAAGTCTCACTTAATGTATTATTCCCTTTGTTCGTCCATACCCGAACTTTCCAAAAAGCTTTATCCTTACTGCGCAATGTTTTACCAGCATACACAACATGCACAGACTGATCAGAACCAATTTTACCTGAATCCCATAGATCAGTCACTCCAGCGTTTAGCTTTTCCAGCGATGAAGCCACCATTACCTGATAAGCCACTTGTTTCAAGCCACGTTCTGCTCCTGAAACCTCCCAGCTTAAACGAGGTTGTACCACATCAATCCCCAAGGGATCAGTCAACAGCTCACAGCGGAGATGTTGCAACTGTGTTTTTGTTTCTGCTTTTAATGTCAAGCCTGAAAGTAAAACACTCACAACCAACCCGATCACTAAAACAACTCTTTTTATTTTAAACATGTACATCTTTATTTACCTGAAAAATTAAAGTATAAAACAATCTCTTTTGCTCGTGTCGGCTCTTTCTCATAATCATAGAATATGTTCTTCATGCCCATCGGACCTGTTGTTCCCGGCTTCTGAGTTTTAGTTCCAACTCCTGATATGCCTTGCATAAAAGAGATATCGCCTGTCGGGAACACCGGTTCCAGGTTATGATAGGGATCATCTGACACCTTTGGTGTGAATAAACGCAGATACAGATCCTCATTTTCTGTCACCACAGTAAAGGACTGCTCTTTCCCTATGAACTTCAACCAATACATATTGGCATAATAACCCTTGAACTCTGGATATTGAAATGGGTATTCACCTGTAGCCGAATTGTTGTAATCTTTATCCCATACGCCAAACTGAGTTCCTTTCATACGATTTTTCCAAACCCTATAAGGGCCAGAACCCATGTATTCTACTCCCTTAGCTTGAGCTTCAGGATAAGAAAAGTTGATTCCCACTATGGAAGTAAAATACTGACCGGGGAAATAATTCACCTTCAATTTCAACCATCCTGAAGGATATATGGTCCATTGCAATGTATTATAACTATTTTTTCGATCAAACTTTGATTCAATGATCAGGTTCTTTCCTTCCATTCGATGACTGAATGTCTTGAAATTATTTAAGCCTTCCTGTAAAACCGGTCCATTATTAAACGGAATTTCACCCTTTTCATTTCTAACCTGCTGTAATATTCCTGTTCGTTTACTGAAAGAAAGTTGCAGGCCATTAACCGTTGCCTGATATAAAGAATCAGTTTGGGTAATCTTAACCACACCATTTCCGTTTTTATCAACCATCTTCAGGGCAGTTTGAGCAGGACGAGTAATTGGAAAGCTCCATGTAAAAATTTCTTTTTTATCTAATCCGGTTGCTGTAACATATAAAACGTCATACTCTTTCCAGTCTGCAGGCAGAGGAACCTGAATACTTCCCTTTTCCAGCGGTTTCAAATCTGGAGATACAGAGATACCAGTAACTGATTTGTCTTCCAAAACCTGGAGACCCTTTAGTTTAGTCAGTTTCCATGTAAACCCAACCTGATTTAAATTGGCAAATGAATAGCGGTTTTCCACTTGAAACGTGCCATCAAAGCCAGCTGCTATTTCCCTGTGTTCGATATATACAGGACTCCAAATTTCTTTTATCGCAAAGAAGCTACCTTCTTTTTCATGATGCGGACCAACAATACCATCCGAAGCATGATTACCGTCCGTATCAATACTATCATTTTTATCCGTCCGTACAACACCCTGATCAGCAAAGTCCCATAAAAATCCACCTGCAGATAAAGGATTCCGCCACATTTCTCTCCAATAGTCCTCCAGACCTGCGCCATGTCCCCCATCATACATTCCATGTAGAAATTCTGTAGGCATCACAATCTCATGCCCATGCATATAATTACCGATTCCGTAATCATATTCCCTGTAATGCTGCGTTTCAAAACCATCAAACAGCTGCCAAGGATGAATAATAGGTCTTTTTTGAAAATCAAACTGTCTGAATAATGTATCGAGATCCAAATTATGTCCCCCTTCATTACCATTCGCCCAAAACACGATGGAAGGATGATTCTCATCATGAACAATCATTTCCTCTAGCAATTTTGAACCTGTAGGTGTATCATAAGTACCGTGCCAGCCAGCCAGTTCATCCATCACATACAGTCCTAACGAATCGCATACATCCAGGAAATGACCATCCGGAGGATAATGAGACATCCTGACCGCATTCATATTCATCTCCTTCATGAGAAGCACATCACTAATACTTAAATCTTTATTGGTTGTACGTCCTGACTCAGGCGAGAAAGAATGCCGGTTCACCCCTTTAAACTTAATCTTAGCCCCGTTCACGTACATCCCATCCCTTAGTTTGACAACAACGGTACGAAAACCAAACTTCTGAGACACCGTATGTACAATTTTACCCTTTTGATACAGCGTAAACACCGCTTTATATAGGTTAGGGAATTCTGAAGACCATAAATCCGGAGATTTAAAAGCTCCATTTAATAGCACAGAACCATTTTTCTTATTCAAGCGATCTTTAACTGCCTCACCAAAAGAACGACCATCAGCAGTAAACAGAGAAACCTCTAAATGATCCGCATTCCCCATAGTGCGAACAAGCGCTTTAAAAGTTCCATCTGCCTGAGCGTCAATAGACACCCTCTCTATACGATTCTGTGGTAACGCTTCTAAAAATACCGGACGAAAGATTCCACCAAAGAGCCAGAAATCAGCTTCACGCTCTGCTGAGTTAACTGACTTATTTGCAGAATGCTTCGAAACCTTAACTTCCAGCACATTATCAGCACCATATTTAACCAGTTTGGAAACATCATACTTAAATGAATAAAACGATCCCTGATGAATTGGTCCGGCCAATTTACCATTTACCTTTACTTCCGTATCCGTCATGGATCCTTCAAACACAATATTCACCTTCTTACCTTTCCACTGATCAGCAACCCGAAACGTATATTTATACAGACCTTGTTCCTTTCCCCGCAAGCTATCTTTTGAAAATCCGTAGTCGTATTTACCAAATCCCTGCAGTTCCCAGTTGGATGGAACAGCAATGCTGGCCCACTTGCCTGCTTGCATTCCTCCGGTAACATAGAATTGCCAATTTACAGTATGATCACTCCCCGTACCGGAAAGAAAAAGCTGCTGCGTCTCCTGTGCCTGAAGGGTAATGCCTGCGTATAGAAAAAGGCAAACTAATATAATGTGCGTACGAATCAATTTCATTCTATTTTATCGTGTATAAATCTTGATTGGACTTTAAAAAAGCCGGTCTGTCCGTCCGGAATGGTGCAGCTGGTAAGCCATCCCGGTTAAAGAAATTGGACTGCGAATCCTCAGTCCAGGCAAACCGTACCGCAACAGGTTTCTTAACCGAAGAAGCCGATACCAAAACTTTATTGTTTTTAATCACAGCATCTGCCGGAACAAACTTGCCATCAGCACCTGCAATAGTAAAACATCTTAACTTTTGACCGTCTTTACTGTAAAGTCCCGCTCCTACAGACTTAAATGAAAGCTGCATTTTATTAGCAACCTGCTTCATGCCTTGATAAACCGGGCCATTTGCCACTACCTTTACATGATAAGTATCTCGCAACGCAAGCAAAGCAAGACGTCTGCCGATTTCCCATTTAAATCCTGGATGTATACCATTCAGATCGGAAACCAAATCCGTACTCACCATCATCCCTGTATGCGGAATAGATAGCGCCTGTTCCTGCGCTTCCCACATTTTAGGCAACGACTCTCTGTTCAGCTTAATCTCCCCACCACTTTTTGAATAATAAAAAGGAGCAAGTTGTACATAGTAAAAGGGCAAATCAGGAGAATTCCATGCCTTCCTCCAACTATCAATCAATAACTTCATTTTCGCGGTATACTGACTGGAATCATTTAAAAAAACGCTCGTTTCACCCTGATACCATAAAAAACCTTTCACCGCAAAAGGCAGTAAGGGCTCTATCATAGGCGTATAAAACTTTCCTGGTTCGCCATCCAATGTAGGCGCAACAGCCAAAGGCATCCATGGCTCTATCCTGCTCCCAGGTATAGCAGATGAAATCATACCTACCGGAACCTGCAATCGTTTATTTAACTCCTTTGCAAAGAAATACCCTGCTGCTGAAAAAGATCGTAAAGCTGAACCACTGGCCACATTCCAGCCCCCATGATCAGCTTGAGGTTTAATTAACTCTTTTCTATTTACCAGGAAAATCCTGATCTGATCATTATCTGCATACTCCAATTCATCAACCGGATTCACACCACTATAAGGCTTCGTTAATTTACTGTTCTTCCTCATGGCATATTCCATATTGGATTGTCCTGAACATAGCCAAACTTCCCCTATCAGAATATTTTTCAATACAATCGTATTCGTACCCGCAATAGTTAAATCCTGAGGCTGAGCTGATGCTTCCATCGGATCAAGAAGTACTTTCCATTTCCCATTGCCATCAGTCTGTGTTTCTTTAACCTGTTGGGCAAACTGAATACGAATCATCTCTCCCGCTGCCGCCGTTCCCCATACCGGAACAGGTTGTTCCCGCTGAAGAATCATACTGTGGCCCAACACACTTGGTAATACCACTTCAGCTTTCAATTGGCTGAAGCCAGTCATCAACACAGCAAGAGCTATATATTTTAATCTCATAAGGCTTTAGTTTTTAAGAAGCTAATCTGATATTTCGCTTCTGTAACAGGTATTCCAGCCTGCGGTAAATCGTAAGTCTGGTCTGCAGGAGTATCAATATCAGGAAAACGACGCACTCCACCTGTACGAAAAACAACCCTTTCAATCACTGCAACTGGCGAAAATGCAATCCCATTTACGACATCCTTGCCATTCACGTTTATGGTACATGCCCTGTTCTCTGTGTTCAACGTAACCTGAAATGTATACTTTTTACCAGCCTCATACTTCATGATACCCTTATCCCGCGCACCTGCTTTGAAAATTGCTTGTCCTGTCGAATCAAAGGTAAGTCTTGCAAATGGAGTACCCTTTTTGTCCTGAAACTCAACATCCAAACGTCCATAACTATTCTGTCCAGCTGTAATATCAAACTCTGCCAACAACTTTTTAGTCGCAGGAATCATTCTTTCTGCCTTGGCATAATCGTAAGGGTCCTTATCTTTCAACAAAAGGTATTTAACTCCATCTGCCTCTTTTTGCACCTGTACTGGAGCCCACAAAGGACTGAATGTGTTCCATAAAACCAGCTCCTTTTGATCAGGAAGGTTGTTAAAGATATCATTTGCCTGTTGAGGCGCTTTGTCCACGATAGGAACAGGAATTTTACAAACCCAGATATCTTCTTTATTCATACTGTAGGCCAACCACATATTATGATCAGGAGGAACTCCGTTACCTTCCAGTATTCCTCTTATATATTGAGGACCATAAGATTTATAATTCCCTCCGTAACGCATGGGCGAAACCTCCCCATTTACAAGCAAAAGATTAGTATACTCCAATCCATTTGTACTCACTGAAAGTGCAAGTGGCCAACGGTATTCCGAAGGATTATATACAGTGGCATATTTTCCATCAGAGGTACGCTGTCCCCAGATCTTTGCATTACTATTCACAAAGCCGGGTGCTCTCGATGCACTTTGAGGCCATGGCTTACCTTCTGTTATAGTGGTTGTTAATGCATGTTTCCATAAACCAACTACACGTCCATCCGGCAAATGGTAATAACTAAAAGCCTTATAGGCCTTCTTGATCGGAATAAGTGCATCATTCCTATCTGCCTCTTCCACCCACTGCTGCATCATTAATGGATTAGCTAACAACTCATTACAAGCCGCAACAAAGCCCTTATCCTTACTTTTTGTGTAGAAAGGGTAAGTAGATTTCTTCTGATCCCAGCTCGAATTATTGCGGATAAAGTAAATCGGACCAAAACTTCCATCCTTATGAATCTCCCTTACTGCCCTGCCAATACCTTTTCCATCATTAGGATCATCTTTAGCATCCATTGCAACCCCATAATAGGCCAAAGTAAGCAAGCGTTGTTTCTTTGAAACAAAAAACCCCATCCGCTGGTGCATCACTGCCATTAGATTTTTCGAAACTCCTTCTCTTCCTTCTTTCTTAAAACCATCAGGAACTTTATACGGCGGAAACAAAATGACTGGTTTGGTCCAGCTATACCCATCTTTAGAGGTCTTCAATAAAGTCTGACCCGGTGGAACATGTTCCCCAACTGGATTACTCAGATAATGCAGATAAAAAGTATTGTTCCAGTAAGCAATCATTGGAGCATGATTATACGTCCAGCCATTCCCGTTTGACTCATCAGGCTGCTCCCGGTTAGCCCGTAATATCTGAATATTATGAACTCCCATCGCCGGACTCAACTGACCATGATGATAATCCACATTTGAAAGCGTCGTTCCTGTATACCGTACTGTATCCTGCGCAATTGCTGAAGATACTCCGGCAGTTAAAACCACAACGAATGCAGCTAAAGCAGTTTTATAATTTCTTGGCACCCTATTCATAACAAAATTCAATAAAGGACAAAAAACTTTGCCCTGGTAATCTTAATAGCATTATTTATTTAAAATATTCCGAATCAGCTTTTTAGGAACCTTTACTATGGTTCCATGTTTATGTCCTTCAGGTAATTGAACTTCAACACGCACATCCTGAAAAGATTTAAAATCAGTTGTTGCCTTAGCCAGATATTTCTTCTCCCCATAGGCATCATAGTAGACCAGCCATTTGTGCTTAACCTTGACCACACTGGGACCTTCCGTGAGGTTATCTGTAAATGCAGCACTTACATTAGTATAAGGCCCAATAGCATGATCAGAAAAAGCGATTTTCATATTACGGTTCTTACGCGTATTATCTTTTAAAACCAGGGCATATTTCCCTTTATTAATCTTCACAATAACCGCATCGATCACACTAAAGCCCGGATCCATAAATAACTTTTTATCCGAAAACACCTTAAAGTCTTTCGTAGTCACATAATACATCCGGTGATTATTGTTCTCTTCCTCCTCTCCTTTTGGATAACGAAAAGGAATAGTAGAAGCCCAGATGATGATGAACTGACTCGTTTCATCGTCATAAAATACTTCCGGTGCCCATACATTCACCGTTGTAGGTTCATTTTGCATCACCTCAATAGATTGTTGTGCTGACCAGTGAATCAGATCCTTTGAACTGGAATAACCAAATCCCTTTGTCCCCCTCCATCCCGTTGTCCAAACCAGATGAAAAGTTCCATCCGGACCTTGAGCCATAGACGGATCGCGCATAATCTTCTGTTCCCCTATCTCTGGTTTCATAAAAACCCGGTTAAAGTCATTCCATTTATAGCCGTCCATGCTGTACAACATCCGGAGACCTTCATTTGCAGGCTCATGAAATGAGGTAAACACGTACGCGCTTTCAGAGCAGGAACCAAAAAGCAATAAAGAGAACAGGATAAACAGGTAACGCTTCATAGCTATTGATTATGCTTTCTCTAAAACCAATACCCAGTCATTACCATTTTTAATGTCTGCCGGTGGATCAAACTCATGGGTACCTGTATTCGGAAACTCAGCAATTGCTGTAGTTTTTCCATCTCTTGGATTAAACCAGCTGGCTTTCACCTTATCGCCGGCAATTTTGCCCATATGAACCTTTATATTCCGGCCATTATAGGTATATATAAATGCATATTCCGCACCTCTGGTAGCTACCTGGTAGTTATACTTATCTCCATTTTCAGCAAGAATAGATTGATCAGGCACCCGTTCCAAGAAAGGTTTTGAAAGCATCAACGTTTTCAGATGTACCATCTGTCCGGCACCCGGTTCATTAATAGCATCATCCCATAGCTGGTGAGAGCCATACGCACTGCCAACATCTTTTGCAGTATGCATCTGCATCACTGAATTCTGTCCGTAGGTATACCCGAAAGCACCTGCAAAAACCGACCAGTAACCATACCTGCGCACATCACTATCTGTCCACCGCACCTCTGTAGTATCATGCAATCCCTGAGGAATCCCTTCATAAGACGGCTCACCATCAATAGTTGGTTTTGCAGGTTTTAACGCATAATCATACTGAACATGTTTCCAGTTATCTTCTCCATAATGATTTTTCTCCTTTGCTGTTGTATCCTGATCATAACGACGGTGACCGGATTGAAACATATTAAAATCCAGCCATTTCTCGTTGTGAAACCATTCCGTAGAAGAAGTACGTCCCCTTGGATGAAAAGTAATCAGATGATTTGGATCACCCTTTCTCAATCCATTTCCTATGGTCTGCCATACCGCCAATGAATCACTTCCTTTAATATCCCCACCGTTCATCCAGATGACGTTGGGACGATTTTTATAGCGTTCCGTTAAGAATTTAGTATAGGTGGCTGCTTGTTCAACTGAAACATTACCCCCTTTTACATCAGATCCCCAAATAGGAACAAGTGCCATATACAAGCCCTTTTCAGCAGCCTTATCAACGATATAATCTACATGATCCCAATAATCATATTGAGTAGAATCAGCAATCGCATTTCCTTTAGTGACATTAGGTTTTGAAACATCATGATTGATCAATGCAGAGTCACCATAGAAATTCATCACCCCTACACCATGTAAAACCATTACCTGGATCACATTAAACCCCTTTTTACTCCGGTCTTCCAGGTATTTATCAGCCTCTTCGCGATTAAGCTTACCAAACAAAAGCCAACCGGTATCCCCTAGCCAGAAAAAAGGATCACCATTTTCCTTCAACAGATACCTGCCATTTTCAGAAACCTTTAAAGGTCCCGTTTCCCGCATTTCCTTTTTTTCTATGTTGCAGGAAGCAACAACCGATAATACTAAAAAAGATAAATAAATTATATGACGCATTGATTGCAATTTATAATGTTTGTACTAAAATGGGCTTACCAATAAAATGGCATCTCCTGCCATTACTTTATTAATTTCTACTGATTTTCCAGCAGTTACAGTTAATCCTTTTTTCAGGATCGTTCCATCTTTAGGATTAATCCACACCGTTTTAAACCGGCCTTTATAAGCACTCAAATCAAGGGAAATAGCTTGATCAGCTGTGCTGTAGATAATAAACTTTTGATTTCCTGACAACATATAATTCCCGTTAGATAACCCTTTAACTGGTTTCATTGCTGAAGCATCCTGAAGAAAATGAGGATCCAAACCAACCGGTAATTGGGCAATAGAACCTCCCGCCATAAAGGAAGCCCAGCCAAAGCTATCGTAATTATCCCCCGAATACATTACTGCCTTATCCGGATAAGCTACTTTATACGCTGAAACGGCCCTATACACCTGCTCAAACGATGTTTTTTTAGGTTTAAACAGACGAGCCTGTTGTCTTGGTGCTAGGTTCTGGCCACCTGCAGGAGCATAAGCTGACCCATCCGCCTGGTAATACCAATAACGGATATCAATCAAATCAATAACTGATGCCCTTGACTTATCCGTCAAAATTGCATCCTGAACGTCTTTAGTGGTACTTAAACCAATAATTACTTTCTTATTATTTTCCTGTTCCCACTCCTTGATCACATCTATCCAGAACTGAACAAAATGCAGAGGACCTGTAAATTCTTCTCCTATCAATTGAATCACCCCATTGTTGCCTTTGAAATTAGAGAGACACTGGCGGATGTAAGCACGATGCAAGGCTCTTCTGGTCGGATTAGTGATGTCATAAAACTGCTCAGCCATAAAGATCCGCTTGTCACCCGCATAATTAGGTGGTTCAGGGAACCCCGGATTATTAATATTATTAGCCGTTCTCCATGGAAAGTCAGCATAATGAGCACCGGCCTCAATGATATTGTGCTGGAAATAATTCTTGTGAACCAACACCAATCCCTTTTGATCAGCTAAGTCAGCAAAATGCTTCAGGCGACTCCAATAAAATCCGTTATATTTAGTCAGATCATATTTACTCAGGTTATCCCAAGCCTTGCCTTCTCCACTCCGTGCAAATGGCTGCTCATAAAAAGGAGGCCACACGTCTGCATCCATCCGTCGTATCCGTTCATGATCATCACGACGGCGTTCATACCATAAACCATAGTTATGTTCAAGGGAAACAATATGACCCTTCTTCATCCAATCGGTCACATCATTCAAATCATCAGTCAGTCCCAAGCCAGTCCTTCCAGGTACATAACGAGTGACTGCAGGCTCAGAAGCCTTCAAATCTTTAGGCTGCAAAGTACCTCTCCACCAAGGGACATCATGCCTTGCTCCCGTTAAAACTTCGTTACCCCTCACCAGCCAGCCATTTTCAACATGCATGGATGGAGCCAGACTTACAGGTGCTGCAGGTTTAACCCCAATCTCATCAATAGTTTTAACACCTTTAGCGGATACAGCAAGAGCATTTCGCTCAGCTGCCCGATCAATCAAATCAACCAGTTGAGGAGCAGCAGAAACTGATGCTGCAGTTAGTTCAGCTGCTACTTCAATACTAGGACTACTTGATGCAGAACCAGGGTCCAGCAATAAGAAAGTTCGCAACTTTACGCTTTCCCCTATCCGCTCTGTTAATTGCTGATAATACAAGCTTCGGGGATTAATTTGTTCATTGGATTGATCCCAGTAACCATCCCCTTTAAACTGCGCCCATGAGCCCAAAGCCCAGTTATTCGCAGTTGGCGGAGCAGAACAATCCATCATCGCAGCCGAACACTGCCAAAATACACTATTGGCAGCAGACCATCCCGCACCCTGTGCATCCTGTCCCCGATTAGCATAGGACAAAGCCTGCCCATCCACATTCACAATATCAAACAAGATTCCCGATGCCCAGCTATCTATCGCTCCACTGAAGCTGTATGGCAGATGTGATTCGCACTGCACAAATACATTAGGACCAGTGGCACAATACCCAACCGCAAAATCATGATATCCATCTTCAGCATAACACCGTTGAAATAAGGTCTGCTGTCCCATGGTATAAAAAGTATAACGACGCTGTCCCCCAATTTCAGAAATAGGATTCAACGATTTACAATCTTCTACTGTAATTCGTTTTCCGCCCGCAAGCACCAATACTGCAGAACCGGCAAAATGCTCAAAGCGCACCTGCCTAACCCAACTATCAGTTACATGATCGAGGGAAATAGCCATCCAGCGATGATCTTCATCTTTTTTATTCGTACTGTCGTATTCCGAACGAAGAAGTATATTTTCTATTCCCAGCTGAATGATCCTTCCTGTCCAGGTATAAGCAGAAACCGTACCCCCACCAAATAAGGGATCCAATGCAGTCGTTAGTGGTACATCGATACTGATTTTATTTCCATTCACAGCAGTAATCGTTCTATCCCATTCCAGATCGCGGTCACCCGGTTTCCATCCCAGCGTAGTAAGACCACCACCAAAATGATGCGTACCTAGAACATTGATCCAGTTTGCTGTAGAAGGCCGATGAATAATTATCTTCTGACCCACCTTGAAGTTGGCTTTACCAGATAAGATCAATTCCTTCGTATTTACAGGATGATATACATCCGCCAATTTTACAGCATCAGCTTCCGTTCTGTTATTGATCCCCTCAATTTTAATCAACGTTTCCCTGGTTTTACCAGCTCCCAACAAAATGGTACCCGCTTCATTCATTCCACTTCCGCGTAAGACAACTCCGGAAGTTTTCATCTTTAAAAAACCATTAACCGTATAAGTTCCCTTTTGCAGCAATACCACACCCTTTGCACCCTGTTTATCGGCAGGCAAAGATGCTACATAATCAAGAGCTGCCTGAATCCTCAGGGTGGCATCGCCCTTTTTAACAGGTACCACCACCTTGATCGATACATCAGGGATTGCTGTTTCCCCAGCCATATAACCAGCATAAGAAAAATCAGGAATCCGGTTACCTAATGTATCAGGAGAATAGTAAAGTTTGCCATCTATAAAGGAAATCGGAAGCACAGGTTTAGGTTTTCCCTTTTGCGCATATGAAAAAGGAAGTGCTACAAAACAGACCATGAAGCCTGTCAGCACGCGTTTGTAATAATGGTCTAAATCATTCATTTAGAGCTGATTTATCTAGTGTGTGAAATTTATAAAAAAGATCTATCCCGAAAGCATATTTCAGGAAGATTAATTTAGCAATACCTTTGGTTAGAAATGATACTTCTAGCTACAAATGTAAAAGGACTATTCATTTGTTTTATATAGCATTTTTTCAAGGTTATGTAGTATCTTATCTTGATGAGATAAACCTTGTGAGAAACAAAAAAGGGATGTAACTCTTTTAATACATAGCTTTCTCTTAGTTGCTATAAGTATTATAAATAATGGTAGTTTTTAGTTAATCCTCTTTAATTATTGTCTGGAATTCCATTTCGCTAAAACCGTTAGCGCTAGCTTCTTCAGTTGCCCTTTTCATTACATCGAACAATCTATCATTAGAGGTTTGTTTACTGAAAAATGTGGTTAGCCAAGCATTAATAAAGAACTCAACTTTCCTTTTACTTTCACCATCAGCTTTGTCAAAAGCGTCAGCTAAATGAGGAGATACGTTAATTGCAATTATTTTCATGTCTGCAGATCAAACTTAGATTTTAATAGGAATAATCAGATTTAAGAAACGAATTAACGACTCAACGCATAATTAGCTTCAAGAATATAATGAAAGCACAAGGCATTAGTTAACTAATACTAGATCAAGAATCAGTTCAAAGTGTTTTTTATTTAGAGTAGCAATTTTCATATTTCTGGAAAGAGCAGTTGCACCAATAAAAATATCAGGAATCTGTATCAGCTTATTTCTTTCTTTAAGATTTTTCGCGATAGCAATAGCTGCGTGGCTTGCTATTTTATCAAATGGAAGGACAGTCACCCGTTCAAGAAATTCCTGCCAGAATTCAGTTTGTAGTTGATCTGCTCCTACCAATATTTCATACTCAGTTACTACTGAAATAGCAAAAATCTTATATTTTTTAGTTAACTGAAAGAAAACACTTTTTTCTTTCACCTTCTTTCTGTAAAAATCAATTAGTATGGAGGTATCCAAACAGACTATTTCGTTCTCCATTGATTAAAATATTTCCTATCAGCCTGGTACTGTTTATATTGTTCTTCTTTCATAACTGGCCCTTTCAATAAAAAGCTTTGAAAGTCTGAAAGATCTTCTGATGCTTTTTCATAAATAAGGGCATCATCCAATACTAATCTTAATTGTTTAATCTTTGCAGCAGGCAACTTCTTGATAGCTGCAAGCAATTGCTCATATCTGATTTCTACAGTTACTTTCATATGTTTGCCTTTAGTTAACCTTATAGTTTACTTTTTGTATACCTTTTGTATACCAAAGTTACGTAATATCAAACTAATAGTAAGGTAACTGAAATGGCCTTTTTCAATAGTCATATTCAAGAACTTCAACCCACCAAAAGCTATAAAACAATAAAGCCGATCACATTGACCGGCTTTATTTAATAGATTAAATTTATCTCAATAATATTTACTAAATTATTACTTATTTATCCTTTTCCAGGACATACATTCTGTACATTTACCAGGCTGTTTAAATACCCTTCGATATTAGTATATCCGTCTTTCCCATATTTACCAGAATCAGAAGGATCTTTAGGATCTAAACCATTCTTCTTTTCCCAAGCATCAGGAAGACCATCATGATCCGCATCAACATAGGGAGATCCCTTGTAAACCGGGTATCCACCAACCTGACTGATGTCAGTTATGATTCCACCTTTATATGAATCTATTGGCAGTCTGCGATGCTTAAAGTTTGTATCAGGTAATTTAACATTCGGCAGATAATCAATCTTACCTGTGGTAACCTGTTTTACAATACGTACGTCAACAGGGTCTCTTTTCGGTAAAGTGGCACCTGCATTAGCCAGCACATAAGAATAAGCATCCTGTGCAGGGATAATTGTAACGGCAGGCATTGGAAAAGGTTTGTTTACGCGCATAGCAGCAAAATACGGTTGTGATTGCTCGTAAGTCATCAGGTCACCCTTTTTGTTTTCTATTTGAATACCACCATCCCAGTTATCAGCGGTTACTTTCTTATTGCCCTCTACGATGTTACCTTCAACATGTGCCCGTCCAAAAACCACATAAGGTAGCTTGCTTCTTCCAGCCTCTGGTTTTAAAATCCGGTAACTGATCGGCTCATTCAGATTTGTTAGGGGTCCAGGTTTGTAGTAATTATTAATAATATTATACAACGCAGTATAATCGCCACCATCCGTAGAGCGGTTTACCCAGTTAAAGACCACGTTATTGGTAAAGTTGAAAATACCGTTCCATCCGATAGAAGGATTACGTCCAGCATTATCAGCCCACAAATTACGTGTGAAGGCACAATTTTCTCCACCCAGTGTACTTCCGAACGCATGGTTCCAGGTATCAAGGGCTTCAGAGAAGATTGAGTTTTGAATCGTAATATTAACCGTTCCCAGTTTAATCTCTGCCTTACCTGTACTGTCATTATACATATGGCGGTACATGGACATATTCTCATCCAGTCCCCAACTTGCAGAAACGTGGTCAATCATGATGTTTCCAATTGGATTTCCTCCGATAGCATCATCCCTGCGGCCAACATAAGTTTCGCCACGACGGAAACGCATAAAGCGAACGATCACGTCATGGGTATTGATCCATACGGATTCTCCGGCAACACAAACGCCATCACCAGGAGCAGACTGACCTGCAATGGTAATGTAAGGCGCACGGATCACTAAAGGTGTTTTGATGCGGATAATACCAGAAACGTTAAATACAACGGTACGTGCGCCACCCATTTCACAGGCTTCGCGCAAAGAACCCGGACCATTGTCGGCCAGACTGGTTACCACGATAACTTTACCACCGCGACCACCAAAAGAGTACGCACCACCACCTTCAGCACCTGGAAAAGCAATAATTTCAGATTGAGGAAGATCGGTAGGACGGCCAGCAAATGGAACATAAGGTTTGCCTTCTTTTGCTTCTTTTTCAATGATTGGAACTGCTTTCAGCCAGGCAATATCAGATTGCTTGCGTGCCGCTTCCATCATGTCACTTGTAGCTTTTTGAACATCCTGAGGAATATCAGGATACTGTGCTGATGCTGCATGCATGATGCCCAACATCAATGTCATAATTAAAAATCTTCTTTTCATTATAATTTAACTCGCTTATCTATTGTGTTTTGTACTAAATAATTAAGGTTGAAATAAGAATACTTTGGTTAGAAGTATGCCATTCAAATATCAGAGATAAAACACAGGAAATACTATACCATTTTCGCCATATACTGTAGGATATTATCAATGTATTGAGATGACTTATAAGTGTTAATCTGTTTAAGACTTATAAATTACCTTTGTATTCACTGCCAAATTCCTGATACCTGATAATAATTGATTCTAGTATGTTAGCGATATGCTACCAATATAAGTCCGGTACAACCTACTTTAAGTCGGACTCAACCCAGATAGATACTGCTATCAAATTAGGCTCTTTAATATCCAAACAGTTAAGAGATTATATTTTTTCATTGTTTGAGTTGGTAAGTCTTATCATTTAAACTGTTTTGCACCAGGATATTTTTGTACATAAAAAAAGAGGCAATCCAGTTACAGATGCCTCTTTTTGATATTCAAAATAAATTTATTATAATAATGGGTCGAAAGAATTCTTTCCGGTTAAGCTATCCCATCCTTGTGTTTGTTCCAGATACGGAGATCCACTCAATATACTTTGATTAAATCCAAAGAAATAATATTGATCATACCATTTGAACTTCCAGTTAGCGGGACTGGTAGGATCTATGTCATCCTTTACCGTAATGGTAAAGTGATTTTTATATAAATACTCCAAGTATCCATCAAAATTAGTGAAACCAGTTGGAAGAACTGCAGGTTCACGATCGATAACAGGCGCAGCTGCTGTTGCAGTTTTAAGCATAGGATCTTTAGCCGCTCCTGCAGCCGCAGAATAATTAGTTCCGTCAGCCTTTTTAACTGTTATAAAATACCCAGTTCTACGAGTTCCATTCAGGGTTTCATTTTGTAATCCTAAACGAATAGCAACAGGACTTGTCGCATCAAATAACATCCAGCGACGTAAATCAAAGAAACGTTTTCCTTCATAAGCAAACTCAATTTTTCTTTCATTTAATACCGCAACAAATAACTGATCACGAGATACAGCAGCACTTAATCCATAGCTACCATCCAGGTTTTCAATGCCCGCACGTTGTCTGATTGATGCAATACCTGCTAATCCTTCAGTAAGATTATTGATACCAATCGCACTTTCAGCCAAGTTTAACACGACTTCAGCAAAACGCAGTTCCATAAAATCTGTACCACTGTACTTAAATCCATCAAGGGTGTTATTGGCGCTAGGACTTGTAGCTTTACATAAGTAAATACCTGTTGAATTAGCCCCTGCTATTTCTGTACTGGCTGTAGGTACTTTCAAATCTACTTTGGTTGCCAAATCTGCAGGCGTATACCATTTATAAGTCCATTGTCTATATGTTGCTAATCCAGCATAAGGCCATAAAGCGCCGTTATAAACAAACGTTTTATAGAAACGGGGATCTCTGTCTTTGAAGAAAACCTGTGGATCGTATTGATATTTTGAAGCTCCGGCCATTTTACCGTCTTTCATTGGGAATGCATCAACCATTTGTTTAGTGGGAGATATTGAACCTCCACCTGCTAATGTCTTTGATCTCACTGCTTGCTCCCATCCGCTATTTTTTTGCACGTTACCAGTAGTTGAGTTATTGAAACCATAGCTTAAAACCGCTTCTGGATTACCTCCTTCAGTAAACCACATGTTTCCCCAAGCTACACCCTTTGCAGTTCCTCCGGTTGTAAATAGACCAAAACCATTTGCTTCCAATAAAGTCTTTGCGGCCAAGTTAGCATCATATGCTCTTTTCCAACGTGTAACATCATCAGAACGATTAAATAGCGGACTTGCCCATGTTAATAACACACGGCCTTTTAAAGCAGCAGCTGCACCACTTGTAATCCTACCCCAATCGGTAGTACTTGCATACTTTCCAGGTAAAAGACTGATAGCAGTATCCAAATCGGCACAAATTTGCTCAATAGATAAAGAAGTGCTACTTCTTTGTACTTCAGTTTCTCCATCATCGGAAATAATGGGGTCTTGAGGCATTAATACTAATGGAACTCCTCCATACAATCTGACCAAGTCAAAATACTGCCAAGCTCTCCAGAAATATAACTGACCTTTAAGTGGTTTTTTGATATTGTCAGCCATTCCATACTTATCGACATTAGTAAGGAAAAGATTAATTTCCTTAATCCTTGTATAAGGTGTATTCGATACACTACCGGTTAATTTTCCTCCAAAGTAGGAAAGTGCGTGACTATTCAAATAAGAAACATTTGCCCATTCTTTATTCCAATTCGTTTGACCTCCAAGCTCTTCAGTAGTCTTAGTAAAATCGTCGCTATTAGTCGCTAGGTTCCAGGTAGGTGCTTGTGCATTATTCGCAGGAAGAAACATACCATAAATATAATCTACATAAGCAGTTGCGAGAATAGGCTCCGTAAATACCTCCTCATTGACACCGGCTAAATCTCGTTTTTCGGCTAGGAAATCATCATTACAACCAGCAAGCACAATAAACAATGCTGCTAGTGCCAAAATTATTTTATTATTTTTCATATCTGATTTATCTTTTATAAAATATATAACCTTGGAAATTAAAGTGTTAAGTTAATACCAAAAGAATATGTTCTTAGATTTGGAAACACGTCATACGCTGTGTCTGAATCCCTATAAGAATATGGATTGTACAAATTCATTGGATTTAATCCTGTGAAATACACACGTGCATTGCTTACCTTTAAATAATCCACTACTTTTTTAGGAATTGTATAGTTGACGTTGAAGTTAGTCATACGCATTCTAAAAGAACTAACTTTCCAGAAATTGGAAGCTGGCGTAAGACTAATATCTTGCCAGTTAGGGTTTGGCATAGTACCAGTTGGATTAAGTTCAGGGTCATAAATATCTCCCCAGATATTAGGCAAACTTTGAAAAGCTCTAGCAATTGAATTGTTCAATTTTTTACGGGCATCTATTTCAGACCAGCCACCAAAAGAACCGCCGATTACACAATCGATATTCAAACCTTTATACCCAGCCTTCAATGTTAATGAATATCCGTGGTGATTATCTTTACGGTTAGATAGTTTGATTTGATCATTATCATTTATGATTCCATCTTTTCCAGCAAATGATCCATCTGATTGTAAGGCTCCCCTTACATCACTGTAATATAACATACCTGGTTTAAGCTGAGCTGCAGGAGTTTCAAATACGGAAATAATATTATTTTCACTTACGTAAGTGTCTATTTCAGCTTGTGATTTAAACATTCCCAAATTGTCATATCCCCACATACCATTATCATTTGAATGATTAGGTTGTGCATTCCATGGATACATAATATCAGTGTCATTGAAGTTCATCTGTATGACCTTATTATCAGTGAATGAATAACGGGTACTCACACCATAACGGAAGTCATTACCAATTTTGTCATTCCATCCTAATTCAAGTTCAAGACCGTAATAGTCAGCCTTGCCATAATTTTCAGAAGCTACTGAACCACCTACTGTAACCGGAACATTTCCAGTCCTTTCGATTAAGATCTCTGAAGCTTTATTGTAATATCCTTCCATTGTTGCAGAAAGACGACTTCTAAGAAATTGGGCATCCAAACCGACATTGTTTTTAAATTCAGTAGTCCAATGTGCATCAGGACTAGGAGATGCTTCCATTTTCATACCAGTTGTAGTATTTGTGTTTCCACCAAAAACAGCGCCTTTACCATCTTGATATGTATAACGTTGTCTCCATAACCAAGGTTTTGTTTGGTCATTACCCAACAATCCGAATGAATATCTAAGTTTTAGAAAATCTATGCCTTCAACTTTAAAGAAATCCTCTTCAGATAGTACCCATCCTAATGAACCTGAATAAAATTTACCCCAGTAATTTTCCGGAGCGAATTTAGTGGATGCATCAGTTCTGAACAATATTTCTGCTAAGTATTTATCAGCATAACTATAATTAGCACGACCGATATAAGATAATGATCCGGATTCAGCGGCTGATGTAGCTCCAACTACATCACCAGAAGCAGTAGCAAATTGACCATTAGTAGTTAGAAAAGGAGATTCTCTATATACAGATTCTTGATTTGTTTCTGACTCTGATTTTTCAACAGTAAATAAACCGCTAACATTATGCTTTCCAAATTGACGATTATAGTTCAACAAGAAGTTAGTCTGGTAAGACTCTGCTGTTGTATTTGCATAATAAAGGCGATTACCATTTGAAGCTGAAATAGGTTTACTAGTTGCTAAGGTTGCGCCTTCATAAATATGTTGATTTTCGCCTAATCTATTGAACTCATATAAGGTATATTTAGTTCCAATTTGAGATCCTCTTGAAGAACTGTTGTTACTTCCATAAGATGCTTTTGCCTTTAAGCCTTTTACAAAAGGAATGTTATACTCAGCATACAGATTTACAGTGAATGTTTTGCTGTCTGTTTGAGCTAAATTTCCAAGCTTTTGTATTTCGTAGAAATGGTACATAGACAAATCATTGGTAGTACCGGGAATCTTAACGGGCAAACCGTCAATATACATAGGTATATATCGAGGAGTTAACAACAAGTTACGGTAATCATTTTCTTCATTCTCACCACCTATTTTATTAAAGGTTTTGGTAAGATCTGAGTTATTACCGGAAACCTGTAAACCAACCTTTAAATTTGCAGCTACATTGACATCAGAACCTGCACGGAAATTCCATCTGTTAAAATCAAGGCTGTTTAAATTTCCATCTTGTTTGAAGTAAGATACATCTCCAAAATAAGTTGCACGTTCAGCACCACCACTCATACTTAGGGTATGACGTGTATTAAAGGCAGGAGACCATGCATCAGTTAACCAATTATTATCGATGGTTTTAAAATGGTCTAGTTCATCTTGAGAGAAAAAGTTATTGACACCAGGTTTGGCGTCTGCACCATTTGGACCATTCATTATATTGTAATATTGTCCAAACTCATAAGCACTCATCATTTTTGTTCTGTATGCTTCATCATTGATCGCATAAGAACCACTATAACTGATACGAGGTTTTCCTTCTTTACCACGTTTAGTCTTCACTAACACAACACCATTTCCAGCACGTGAACCATAAATAGCCGCTGAAGCATCTTTTAGTACAGAGATACTCTCAATTTCTGAAGGGTCAAGATTATTAAAAAGTGTTGCATCCGGTTGACCATTACCACCAATCTGAACAATATCATCAATAACAAATAATGGCTCAGTACTTCCACCATCTTTACCAAAATAAGTATTTGGATTTCTAACTGTGATTTTAGCTGCGCTACCTGGCCGGGCAACTCCACCACTCACTCCAACGCCGAGAATACGTCCAGCCAAAGCAGCTCCAAGATTACTTACTGGAAGGTCTTCAATGGCACTCATATTTATTGTTGAAATAGCACCAGTTAAAGTTGCTTTTCTCTGTGTTCCATAACCAACTACAACAACTTCATCCAGATTACTGCTAGATTCCTCTAACCGAACGTCCATTGATATTCCTTTAGCAACAACCTCCTTAGTTAGAAAACCTACATAGGTAAATACTAAAGTTTCATTTCCTACAGGTAAGTTTAATCTATATACACCATTAACATCAGTGCTTGTACCTGATTTGGTACCTTTAATTCGTACAGTAACGCCAACAAGGGGTTCACCTTTTGCATCCTTTACTGTTCCTGTAATATTAATCCGTGCTGCCACAGACTTTCCTCCTGAGATTACCATTGCCGGGTTTGCTGCGAAAACAGTGTTAACACTGCCAGGCAATACAAACAGACAGATCAGGATCACTGTCAGAACCTTAGTCCGGCAAATGCTCGCTTGTAAAAGTAAGTTCATAAATTATTCGATTTTTTAGTTATTAAGATTTCAATAAAATAATGGGTTGGTTTATCAGGGAAATAATCATGGTTATTTTCGATGATCGAAAAGCAGGTAATATTATATCATATTTTCAGTTTTTGTTTTTAATGTTAAATGAGATGCAATTGGATTATTGCCACTTACTATATTGATATTCAAATCGTTATTAAAATTTGTTACATTTAGGTTCGCTATCCTGGCTAGTGGAATGCGGTGTATACAAATATATTAAGCGCAAAACGGTATTTTTTGTATTATTTTCTCTACATTATGTACGATATTATCACTCACTAGTTACATCCTAATTCCTTTATATTCAGCGAATCAGGCTGTATCTATCGTATTAACCTTTTGCCTGACGTTCCTTTAACTTCTGTTCCCAAATTTCCCTGGCTTTCTTTGTTTCTACACCTTCGGCAGAGAGGTAATTGTTTATTCTTCCTTTATACTTACCAAATGTGGCATGTTTCTTTTCAGCTGACTCGGCATCTATTGCCAATTCCCGAGCCTCAGTTAGATAGGCTAAAATCTGCACTTTTTGTTTTTCAGTAAGCATAGGTAACATTTCCACATACCCTTTGTAGGTTGCTGGTAAAACTCCGAAAGTCATACCATCTTTTACCTTGCCAATTTGTTCCTTATTAAGCACTTTCGCTAATTTAGACAGGTAAATAGCATGTTGCTTTTTAAGTTTAAGGTCAGCTATTTTTTCAAGTTCTGTCACTTTTGCTGCGACTACTTCCTTACTTAGCGTACTGTCCTTTTTTAAAGCCTTTACTTGATCGTTGCGAAGATCATGAATGATACCTAACTGGCGGTATTGATCAGCAATGATGGCAGTCGCCTTATTTACTTTTAAAGTATCTGTAAGATCTAATTTAACGGCAATTTTATGAGCTCTTTGAGTGATAACTTTTGTATACACAACTTCGCTCTCTTCTGTTTTCTGTTGAGCAAAGACAGGATTTATTAACCATATAGCTCCAAATAAGCATAATGAGATTGTTATAGCAATTTTTTTCATATCCTTTATTTAAGAATTAAACAAACTTAACATCACCACAGAAATGCACTTCAAAGCCTAGTTCTGCAAGGGTAGCTGCTTTAATGCGACATGCACGATGTGCTGATTCTTCATCAGTGGCATATACAACCTGGACATGATTGGCTTTATGGCGGGCCATCATTTGGTCACGACTTACACCTTTCAATACTGCATGCATAATAGGCCATTGCGGATTTGTTTCTGCCCATCTTCTGTCGGTTTCTTCCTGAGGTAAAAATACAGCCTCTCCTACTCCAAGGTCACATTGTAATTTATTATCCATGACAAAGACCCGGCTCCATACAATATGTCCCGGTTTACTGATTCCCTTTAATGTTCCTCCTCCAAAGGGGAAAAACATAGCGGGTTGCCTTACACTTATAGCTCCTTTGTAACCATCAATAAGATGCGCTGCAGGAACAGCTCCTGAAATAAGAAACACCCAAACAAAATCGTCAACACCTTCACCCTTGAAATGCTGTCCCCAACGCAGGTCATGAAGCGTGTTCTCACCGTCCATTCCCAGTTGTTCCCATAAATGATAGGTGATATATCCATCTAAACCGGCACATTCGTCTACTTCATTGAAATGAGGTAAAGCATTACCGGCATAGATTTCCTTACCTGCTTCATTTAATACAGGGGGACGTAATTTATTATTTAGCAATCCTTCGGTTAAGTCGCTAGCTGCGGTAAGGTCTTTAAGTCCCTGCTGATATTGAATTCCTATAGTATCGCATCCAAACTCATCTGCGATACGTAAAGAGGCAATATACATTTTGCATTGCTCCAGGGATTGCTCTCTGGTGAGTTCCGTTTCGGGGTCTTCTCCCCATTCAAAGGTCATGCCTCGCTCAAGAAGCCAGTTTAATGCCTCTTCTGCTTCGTCAACACTCACCTTTCTCATGGCCACAAATAATGCGGACTGACTTAAGCGCTCTTTAAAGAAACCGGTGCGATGTAAAAGATCATCGGGTACAATGGCATTATACATGCCCATACATCCTTCGTCAAAGATCCCCATGATCCCTTTCCGACTCTTGAATGCTTTTGCAAAATCTTTTCCTATTTGTTCTTCTTTCAATGGAATTTTAACCAGACTATAATCTTTTACATGACTTTGATCATGTTTGATGATGCCTGTCTCAAACCATTCTTTTAAGGAATTAACAAAGAAATCGTCATTGAATCCTTCGCTCCATAATGAACTATATTTTACTCCTGCTTTTGAAAGGGAGCCATTCAGATTCAGCATTCCTACTAATCCTGGCCATTGTCCGCTCCAATTAGCAACAGTAAGTATCGGGCCACGATGTGTAGTTAAACCCGAAAGAACATGATGGCTATATTGCCATACACTTTCGGCAACAATTAAAGGTTGGTCAGGATCAAGTCCACGAAAAACATCCATACCCATTTTTTGAGAATCAATAAAGCCATGCTTTTTGTTTTCTTCATAACTATGAGCACGTTTTACTGTCCAGCCTTGTTTCTCGATTGCATTTTTAAGAAGCATTTCCATTTCGCTCTGGGCTTGCCAGCAATTTTGGTTTGCAGCAATTCTAAGATCACCACTTGCAACTAATAATACTTCCCTATTTCCTTTCAACATTGTATAATTTTTAACATTCCTTTAACAAATTGGCAACGACTAATTAAGCTTATTGTAAATATTTCAAAAAGGCTATAAATAAGCATTTTCCCTTAACAACTGCCTGCAATCTGCTCAAGGCATAGTACAAATATGCATGCTCATGTAATGGCATTGTTGCATATTGTTATCCTGTTCATGTACGATCTTAGCATTCTATTTTCTTAAAATAGCGTATACTTGTGATTTAAATGTAGGAATTAAAGAATATGAAGCCCTTATTTCATAAAGTACCCGTAAAACTTCAGAGTTCTTTCAGCATTCGCCATGATATCTGGTCTAAGTTTGATACGATCTGGCATTATCATCCTGAGCTGGAGCTGCATCTTACTGTGAGAGGAGAAGGGGTTCGGTTTATTGGTGATAATATTAGCAACTTTTCTTCCGGAGAATTGATTCTGCTTGGAGAAAACCTGCCTCATACCTGGCGTTGTAAAGATGAGTATTTTGCTCCTAACTCTGAGTTAGAGGTGGAAGCAATTGTGATACATTTTTTACCGGACTGCCTGGGAAAAGACATTCTACATCTGCCTGAGGCCTATCTTATTCCAAACCTTTTTGAGAAAGCTAAACAAGGAATGATCATTAATGGTGCGGCAAAGGATAAGTTGAACGAATTGATGTTCTCAGCTATCTATGCCACCAATTTAGACAAGGTAATCATCCTATTATCTATCTTGAAGATTCTGGCAGAAGCAGAAGATTATGAAACCATAGCTACAGGACAGCATTCTATAAACAGATCGACAGAAACGGATACAATCCGTTTAAATAAGGTATACAACTATACGCTTACGAATTACAAAAAGGAAATTAGTTTAGAAGAGATCTCTGAGATCAGCAATTTGAGTGTGACCTCGTTTTGCAGGTATTTCAAGTTAATGACGAAGAAGACGTATTATGATTTTCTTATTGAAATTAGAATAAGTCATGCATGCCGGGCATTAGTGGAGAACAAACTTCCTACGGAAGTAATTTGTTTTGATTGCGGCTTTAATAATGTATCAAACTTTTACCGCCACTTTAAAAAGGTTACTGGTGTAACCCCATTGGATTATAAAAGGCAGTACCTTCAAAAGAAATAGGTATTCAATTAAAAAACACGAGCTGAAATATAATAATGCATACATCCAAACTTTGCAGAAACAGCAGCTCGTATTTAATTCTATTTATATCTTCATGTCTAGCTCTAATTCTTGCTGAAGATAGTTATAATCCGTATAAAGCGTTTCAATTTCTGTTGTAATTGCTCTGGTGAAATCACCTACTTTCCTTCTGGTAAAAGTGGAAATATCGAGTCCTCTTTTCTGTAAAAAGTATTTTGAAACAATTGGGTATACATTGTGCATGACATCCATATTGTCATCAAGGAAAATCTGTACCTTTTTTACCTGATCTTTCATTGCATCGTTGTTGTAGTTATCGCATAACCACACGATGAGTTCAGGAAAATAATTACCCTGAATGCAAGAAAGACCTGCAGAACCGGCTTTTAATGATTCTACGGCATGAACCATGTAGGCATCATATAATCCAAATTCATAGCCTTGGGTCACTTTAAGCTTAGCTTTTACCTGTTCGATATCCAGACAAGTATCCTTATGATAGATCACCCGCTTTGTTTCTACAAATGCTTTCAACTGATCGGCAGATAAAACGCGTTTGTAAGGAACCGGACATTCATAAAATCCTAAAGGAATAGCAGGAGTTTGATCTATTAAGTCAAATACGCGTGCATTGAAGATTTCATCTGAATCTTTTTCTACAGCTAACAAACCGGTGATTACAATTACTGCATCGGTTCCGGTGTCATGCACACGTTTCACAAAATCAGCTTGTTTTTCTATGGGGCCTCCAAAAGTACCTGTTGCTACAACCGTAACCGCACCATCTACCACTTTTATCACATGTTTAATAGCTGATATCCGCTCTTCATCAGAAAGTTCAAACATTTCACTTGATAAACAATTAGCGAATAATCCAGAAGCGCCTGCTTTCAGATATACCTCTGTCAGCTTTGTTAATGAATCATAATCTATCTCTCCGTTGTCTTTGAATGGTGTTAGCATTACAGGAATAAATCCCTTCTTTGACTTGTCCATATATATATTTTAATCTTATTTTATTTGTCTTCTTATTTTGGTTAACAGGACTCCTACAAGGAAGATAGTAAGTGTTCCTACCACGATGATCATGTTGTAATGAAGGGGATTCCGCAGGTATTCGTATTCACCGGATAGCATTGGTGAAAAAGTCATCCAGATGATCACCAGGATTCCAATTATCGTTGCCAGGATCGCTTCATGATTTTTACTCTGCTTACTGATGAATCCTAGAAGGAACAAACCAAGCATTCCTGCAGCAAAGATTCCGGACAACTGCCACCACACGTCAAGGATGCTCTTTACACCGATCATGGCAATTCCTGCACCCATTCCAAGTAAACCAAATACGACGGTTGCGGTATGCAAGACGAACATGGTTTCCTTTTCTGTGATGTCATTTCTAAAGTATCGTTTGTAGATATCGACAGAGAATACGGTTGCTGAGGCGTTCATTCCTGAGCTGATAGTAGACATTGCTGCAGAAAGAATAGCGGAGACGATAAGTCCTACCAAACCTACTGGGATTTTCGTAACCATAAAGTGAGGCATTACTTTATCTCCATAGTCTGCAGGTGTTAGTGTTGCTGCTAATTGTCGTATTTGTGCCAGTGTGGAACCTACAGGAAGTCTTTCTACCGCCACTTGTTGTTTTAACACTTCAGTAAATTCCGGATTTACACTATAATAGGCAAACAAGGCTGATCCTATAGCAAAGAATAATAAAGAAGCGGGTACATAGATGAAAACACATAACCATATTGAACTAGAGGCTTCTTTAGAAGTTCTGGCCGTATGATAGCGCTGCACATAGTTTTGGTCCATCCCAAAGTTATTCAGGTTGATAAAAAAACCATATAATAGGATCACCCAGAAGGAGGATTCAGTGAAATTAAAGTCAAAGGTTCCCAGACTGAATTTATCATTTGCTTTTCCAATTTCTATGATAGAAGATACCCCTCCTGGCATTCCATCAATAATCAGATAAAGAATCATGACAGCTCCAAGGGTTTTGATTACTCCCTGGACGACTTCTGTCCAGATAACGGCTTCAATTCCACCAAGAACGGTGTATATGATGATACAGATCCCCATGATAACCATGATCATCCCCATAGGGTAACCGGTCAGGGCCTGAAGACTTAATGCTATTCCAAAGAAGATGGAGCCCATTCGCGCAAGCTGCGTTAAAAGGAAACACACAACTGCATACGTTCTGGCCCAGGCACCAAAGCGATTCTCCAGATTGGTATAGGCTGATATTTCGCCTGTGTTACGATAAAAAGGAACAAAATATTTAGAGGCTACCCATGCGGCAAGTGGCATAGAAATACTGAAAACAAATGCATTCCAGTTTCCACCAAATGCTTTTCCCGGAACACCCAGAAAGGTATTGCTGCTTAAAAAAGTGGCATAAATGGACATTCCGATTGCCCATCCTGGAATTGATCCGGAAGCCTTAGTAAAATGATCGGAACTTTTATTTTTTCTTGAAAAATAAAAGCCAACAAGGATCATCCCCAGAAGATAAATTGCTATAACAGCTAGATCAAAAATTGGAAGGTTCTTCATAATAAAGGCTAAATAACTCAATATTATCCAGCTGGCTTAAATTCGCTTGTTTTTTAAGAGAAACCCTCTTATAACGCTACAAATCTACCTTCCTATAGGGTCTTATTCCTATATCATTTTTTCTGACTATTGTAGGATATTATCAAAATACACTACTGCACTTCTAAGCCTGAAATACTCAACCCTTCTGCGTCTATTGCAATAAGCCGCAGTTTGTAAGTACCGGCGTTTATCATGGATCCTGTAGTGCCATTCAAATAGTTCCACTTACCGGTTTTACTAGTCAGTAAATCAACCCATTCTTCTTTAAGGATTGTGCCATCTGCCATGACCAGCTGCAACTTGGCTTTCATGGTTTTTTCTAAGGTATTGGCATATTTTACCGTTAGGGAATAGGTATCGGCAACTCCTACAGAAAAGGTAAATTCTAAAACATCGCCTGCTGGTTTACGGAAGGTAACTGCATCTTTTTCATTCACTATTCCAACCTGTATATTTTTTGTAAACAGGGCTACGTGTGATTTGTAAGAACTCACTTTCTTTAAATCAAAAGCGGGTTGCAGGGTTGTTGCAGGAAGTACTGCGGTTGTCAATCCTTTAATGAGATATACTGTCGCGTTTTTAGTAAAACGTTTACGGTATACTTTGTATTTTGAGTTTTCAGCCTGACTATTTTCTATATAGAAACCGGTATCTTCATAATCTTGAAGCCCTGCTGGTTTGTTGTTATGCTCTTTTACGGCTACAAATACGTCGGCATCATCTGCAAGAGTGAAGTCTGCATTAGCCTCTTCTCCTTCTGTAGCTTTAATCCAGTCTGCACCATAAAGTACAGGAGGTAAGGAGGTAAACGTAATATCCTGACCAATGAACTGCTTATCTCCTGCGTCCATCCAGGATTCAACTGAACTTTTAGGGTTAGCCTTGAAACCTTGTATTAAATCTGCAGGTCCGGCTGCTGGCTGTATATTTTTATCTGCGGATGCAATTGCAATTGCTGAGATAACGACTTGTCCGGATGCTACTTTAGGAAAAGACAGTTGCAATTGACCGCCCTTTATTTGAACTTGAATGGTCTTTTTTAATGCTGCATCATGTCCTGCTTCTTTCCAGATATCCAGGTCTTTCAAATAGGTTGTTCCATTTACAGCCACATCAAATAACCGGAAACCTGTGCAATCTATTCCACCTCCAGTACCTAACCAAGGTTCATTGAAATACAGCTCAACAATGTATACACCATCTGGAACAGGGAAATTAAAGTTTAACTTTTCTCGTCCATAACGGAAGGTTTGAAACAAAGGCCAATCAATGGTGCCTTTTATGGGATCATTGGTTTTGCGCTGACTGGCAAAATAGGCAGGCATTCCGGGGAAGTCTGCTGTCCATGAATTTGATCCCCAAGTAGTATGATCTTTAATCTGCCTGTCGGCCATCCATAGATGACCATTTTTATCTATATAATCTGGACCTCCACAATTTACACGGTACAGGTAATTTAAGTTCTTTTGCGGAGCTATTATATTTGAATTTGCAGCCTCATTGTAAAAAGCATTGAACTGTGGTGATTGCGGCAAATTATTTAGCACAATATAATCACGCGCAACAGCCTTTCCATTTACATAACCAACAGCATACAGGACATTGTACTTGACATTTACCTGATCCCATTGAAAATGAGTACCAATTCCGTTTTTCTTTCTCTTTCCTAAAGATAAATTATTCACATCATTAAATAATTCTACTTCGTCACAATTGGAATAAACAGTGATACTATCTTTTATTCCTGGAGATTTCCATCGGTTTGCCCAGGTATGCGATACAATATAAACCATCGGATCGGTTACATTAGAAGCATAATTAGAACGGAACATGTAATACACGTCAAGTGGTTCCTCCCAGGGAGTCAAAAGTCCTTTGTAATTGACTGGACCTATGCGATCCAGTTCACGTAAACCTTCGCCACCTTGCACTCTACCCGGGTTATCATGCGAGGTAAATAACCAGAAGAAATGTCCTGCAGTTTCATTTTTAACGGAATCGGCCAAACGGACTTTCATCTCCATTAACTGGGTCATCCGGTCTTCACTAAAACTACCATTTTGTTGAAATGGCCCTTCTGTATGTAGGTCTAATGTGCGCCATGCGCCATACTCTCCTATTAAAACCTGTCGTTTTACATCTTCACCGTATGTTTTGGGATCACCTCCATAGGTACCTGTCCAGTTTTGTGGTACATCCCAATCCGTTCCTTTACCTCCATTACAGGTGGTCACTTTGCGTTGAGAGGATGCGGTAGGATCCATTTCTCTGATGATAGCCGCACATTCCTTAGCGAAATCTTCGGGAAGGGTACTTTCATTTTCGAGTCCCCATAATACAACTGAAGGACTGTTCCGCCTTTCTTTTACCCAATCCCTCAATAAAGTCTTAAAGTTATTTCTAAACTCTGGGCTGTCAAACCAAATATGTGCGGCCATTTGTGTCCAAAGCAGGATCCCCATTTCGTCCCAGTGTTCCTGATATCTCAGGTTATGAGGCTGATGTGCATCACGGAAGGCATTAAATCCCGCCGCTTTCATTTGCAACACTCTGGATCGAATCTGTTCGGCACTAAAGGCATGACTCCCTCCAAGAAGGTGCTCGTACTCAGCAATACCATTAATAAACACAGGTTTTCCATTCAACAGAAAGCGCTTATCAGTTGATGCTCTTCCTACCGGCCAGCTAATCCAGCGGATTCCATAGGGGGTTTTGATTCTGTCGGTGACCTTGCCTTTATAAATAACCTCGGTGACAATGGTGTACAGATAGGGATCCTCTAATGACCATAAATGTGGATTAGAGAACACAGGAGTTTGCTGACTTATATGAGCAACCACACCAGGTTTAATGGTTTTCAGCGTACTGAGCTCGACTACTTTATTCCCTTCTCTGTTTTCCAAGCGATTAACAACTCGCACAGTTTTTGAAGTATGATCATAATTCTTTACTTCAACAGCAAAGTTGAGCTTCGCAGAACGAGTAGAAACGGTGGTATCATTCCAGGCATGCAAGCCGAATGGTTCTACACGAACTGAATTGGTCACAATTAGATGCACTGGTCGGAAGATACCCATTGGCTGCGATCCTTCAGAAAAGCCTCTTTCTTCAGATGAACCCCCATCTACCCAAGGAAGGTCACGAATCTCATCGGGATGGTCTGCCCGAACAGCTAGTAAATTGGATTTATTTAATCGAATAGCGGATGTGACATCGAGCGTAAACGTGGTTCTTCCCCCTGCATGATAGCCAACCTTTATTCCGTTAAGCCACACGGTAGCGTAGGAGCCAACGCCTTCAAAAAAGAGGAAGTAACGCTGGTTCTTCTTTTTTTCTGTAACGGTAAATTCTTTGCGGTACCAGGCATAACCGTGACGGTTGCCTTTTAATAATCTTCTGTATCCTTCATATGCATCCCAATTATGAGGCACCGTTACTTTTTTCCAGCTGGCATCCTGATAACCTGCAACTTCAAAACCAGCATATAGCTTTTGATCGGTATCATGGGCCACAGTCCTCCATCCTTCGTCGAGTGATATAGAACGGCGGACTTTATCCTGTGCAAAAAGTTCAGTCGCACATCCGGAACACCATACAACCAGCAAAAAAGTATATAAAAAGCGCATATTTTAATTCATTAATTGTAATTCCGCATTCAGGGTATACGTGTTTCCTTTACTCGTTGGAAAGCGAACCTCTTTGCCTGCATATTTCAGGATACATTCCTTGCCCGCTTTGGAGAGTACATCCAGAGATGACAATTTTCCTTTGGACCATTTCATATTCAATTCAAATCCCCCACGGGTACAAATGCCATCTATTTCACCTTGTTCAAGAGCAGAAGGCAAAGCTGGAAGAAGATCTATATAGCCGGAATGGCTTTGAACCAGCATCTCGGCGATGCCTGCAGCTGCACCAAAGTTACCGTCAATCTGGAATGGCGGATGTGCATCAAACAGATTGACATAGGAGCCTCCCCCTGTTTCAGCGGGACTGATTAGCATATTGACCATTTTCCAGGCATGGTCGCCCTCTTTAAAGCGTGACCAGAAATTAATTTTCCAGGCGAGACTCCATCCTGTACCTTCATCTCCACGATAGATAAGCGATTGTTTCGCTGCCTTCATCATTTCCGGACTCTTATCCCAGGTGATATCAGAGCCCGGATATACTCCCCATAAATGGGAAACATGACGATGTTTATTTGTTGTATCATCGAGATCCACTGTCCATTCCTGTAGTTGTCCAAAGCGGCCGATTTTATTAGGCGTCAACCGGGCATATTTTTCTTTCATGATCACCCTTAATGCAGGATCTACATTCAGGATTTCAGAAGCCTTGATACAGGCTTCATACAAATCACGGATAATCTGATGATCCATAGCAGTGCCCATCACCAATCCTCCTTGTTCAGGGGAATTAGTAGGTCCACTAACCAGGTATCCTGTTGCCGGGTCTTTCACTAAATAACTATTAAAGAATAAAGCAACCTCCTTCATAAGAGGATACGCCCTGTTTCTTAGAAAAGTGGTATCCTGAGTAAAGTTATAATGTTCCCATACATGTTTAGTCAGCCAGGCAGCTCCGCTTACCCAAATACCGTGGTTTGATGCATTTATAGGGGCAGTTCCCCGCCAGATATCTGTGTTATGGTGCAAAACCCATCCGGGGGCGTTATAGTACTTTTTAGCCGTTTCTGCCTCTGTCTTACTCAGCTCTTCCATCATCGTAAAAAGAGGCTCATGTAAGGCAGATAGGTTTAAACTTTCCGCAGGCCAGTAATTCATCTCCAGGTTGATATTCGTGGTGTACTTACTCCCCCATGGTGGAGTGAGCAGGTCATTCCATATTCCCTGTAGGTTGGCGGGACCGGTACCTGGTCGAGAGCAAGAGATTAACAAATAACGCCCGTACTGCATGTACAAAGCTGCAAATGCAGGATCATTACCTTTAGAAAAATGCGCAATACGTTCGTTTGTAGGTAAAGTAGCATATTCGGAAGTACCGAAATTAACAGTTAGCTTTTTAAAATAGCTTTGATACTCTTTAGTATGTGCCTCTTTGATCGTGGAATAATTACGTTTAAGCAGCTTTGCCATATCCGCTTTTGAAAGAGCAATGGGATCTCCTGAAACGTCTTTGTAATTCTTAAAGTTTGTTGCAGCTGTTAGATACAAAAAGACCTCATCGGCATGATTTACATTTATTTTATCCCCTATAACAGTAGCTTTTCCCCTAATAGCTCTAATTTTCAGGATACTTTCGCCTCTTAAGGCGCCATGTTTTACCTGTACAGAGAGACCAATTGATGTCGTATCAATCACCTTTACGATAGAATTTTTATGTGGACTCCTTAATCCGGCTTGAAAAGAGATACTATTCTTTTTATTGGCACTCAGTCTTATAACGATACACTGGTCAGGCTTACTAACAAAATACTCCCTGGTATAGGTAATTCCGTTAGAAATATAGGAAGTTTTAGCAATTGCTGTATTCAGATCAAGCTCTCTTTTATAACCAGAGACCTTACTAGCGGGGAAATTAAGCAATAGATCACCAAAAGGTTGATAGCTAGCTTGAAAAGCGCCTACTAATGGGGGATCTTCATTCTGGATCAAGTATTTCCAGGACTTACTTAATTTGACAGCATCCTTTTCAGTGCCATCTTCTGGATATACCATTAACGCTCTTGAAGTATCCTTATACCCTACTAAGCCACCTTTATCGAAATAATTAAGTACCTGTATAGCGATATGATTTAAACCAGGTTTCAGTTTATCTGCAGAAATTACATATTTACGTCCCTCCGTGCTGCCTTCCATAGAACCTACAAGAACTCCATTGACATAGGTAAAGTCCTGATCCCTGATTTTACCCAGATCAAATACAAGATTCTTGCCTGCCCATTTCGCAGGTAGTATAAAAGAATTGCGGAGCCAAACGGCACCGTCTACACCTTCCAAACCTACAGTTTCCCAACCGCTTGGAGCAGGAAGCTGTATCGTTTTCCATTTACTGTCGTTAAAAGCAGTGGCAGCAGGATTACCTACAAGGCCTTTTAAGGCACGCATATCCTTAAACCAGCCTGCTCTTTTTCCTTCAGAAGATTTAGTTCCCATGAAATGTTCGGCAGCCAGCTTCTCAGCTTCAGCTTGCTTGCCGGCAAAAAGTAAACTTCTTATTTCGGGTAAGTATTTAGCTGCATCTGGCTGATTATAGTCCCTTGGCTCACCCGTCCACAGTGTCTCTTCGTTAAACTGTATATGTTCCTGTGCAACGCCACCGAACACCATGGCACCTAATCTACCATTCCCTAAAGGCAAGGCATCTGTCCAATTTTGCGCAGGCTGATTATACCAAAGCTTCAGTTCCTGTGCTTTTAAGGGACTACTGAGCACACCAAGTATCGCAACAACGAGAGCCAAACGCATATATCTTACCATTAATTTAGTTTAATCTTTCCTTAATCCTTTTAATCTTTTCCTTAATTTATTTTAATCTTTTCCTTAACAACGGTTTCCTGTTCAATGGGCGTTTTAACGTGACTAAAATTATTCGCCCGCAAAACAATTCCATCCGTCTTCTCGCCCTTCAGTTTCAGAAATACATCTGTTCCTTTAGCGGCAAAGGTATTGTGAATAAACACGTCCTCTGTATTATTAAGCTCAATAACAGGCGTACCTACTAAAGGCTGATGCGATTTAACGCCATCGATTTCAAGTCCCTTAACATTCTCTGTTTTGATAACAGGTCCAATAGTGGTATTTACACGTACATTATGAAACTCGATATTTGTTGCCATCTTGACTACAAATCCGGTTTTCATATCCATGTTGATATCATTGAAGGAGATATTGTCTATCGGCATTTCATCAAGACCATTTAAATAGCCAGCCTGGTTTCCTTCCGCTGTAATATTGCTAAAATGGATATTTCGAAAAGCAGGAGTACGCTCTGTAACCGGTTCAGCTGGTGTATTGGCATATTGCATATCCAACACAATAGCCTGATCTCGAATATTTTTCATGATAATATTGTCTACCCTGATATCTTCTACTACCCCTCCACGACCACGAGCAGTTTTAATGCGAATTCCCCGGTCTGTGCCATCAAATATACAGTTGGAGATGACTATTTTTTTCACGCCTCCTGACATTTCACTTCCGATAACCACTCCCCCATGACCAGATAACATGGTACAATTCGTAATCGTATGATTCTCTGCAGGTACATTAGCTTTCCTTCCCGAACGATCTTTACCCGATTTAATAGTGATACAATCATCTCCCACACTGATGTGGCAGTCTGAGATATGCACATTGCGACAGGATTCAGGATTAATTCCATCCGTATTAGGAGAAGGCGGATTGTCTATAGTCACCTTAGTAATGGTCACATTGTCACAATACTGCGGATTAATAGTCCAAAACGGAGAGTTTTGAATACGAATACCCTCAATCAGCACATTCTTGCAGTTCATAAACTGAATAAAAGGAGGACGAAGGAAACCTCTCTCAATCCATCCCGGCAGATCAGGTGCCAGCACATCGGCATTCAAGCGTTTAAATTCTTCCTGCCACTTTGAAGTAGGTATTTTTTTTACATGTACTTCTGAGTAAGCCCACCATTTCTTTCCATGACCGTCAATAAGGCCACTTCCCTTAATGGCAATATTTTCGGCTCCATCTGCATAAAATAGAGGAGAAAAATTCATCACATCGGTACCTTCCCAACGGCTCTTCACCATAGGAAGATAATGATCGAAGTTATCACTAAAGTGAAGCTCTGCCCCTGCATCAATAAATAAAGTAATATTACTTTTTAGGTGTATTGGTCCGGTCAGATATTTTCCTGCAGGGAAATACACAGTGCCTCCTCCAGCTTTAGATGCCGCAGCGATAGCCTGCTTAATAGCATCAGTAGCAAGCTTGCTGCTGTCATTCTTTGCTCCATACTTGGTTACGTTATAATAGCTTTGAGCGGATGCCGACGTGACATATAAACACGCTGCCATCAAAACCAGTACTAAGCGTACTTGCGTATATCTTTTCATCTTATATTTTAGCCTTAACCGATTTTAACTTTGCAGAATATATAATTTGTTTACCATCCGCAAATACACGGAAACCTCTACCTCTATTATATTTTTCACCTGTTTTATCCCATAAAACAGTAATCATCTTTCCATGGTATAATACATTATCCAGACAGAACCAATCCCATTGACCTTGAGGTACCAGTGGCTGAATACGCAGGATATTGTCATCCGCAGGCTTAAGCCCAACCAGGTCACTAATTACAAGATCACAAAATCCAGAATGGTTATAAAAACGGCTTCTTGGATTATCACCCTTCAGCCAATCTCCATTTTTCTCATCCTGATATTCTCCTATGTAGGTTTCACCCTTCATTTGATGCGAAAGTGCATACTTATGCAGCTCATCATAGAATACCTGTGCAGAAACTGTTTTATTGTTTTTATAGTTGTTTAAAAAGGCAGACATTCCTTTCAAGGTTTGAGTTGTAGCGAAAGGCCAAACAGCTCCATCCCATTCACACCCGTGTCCGGAACCCCTTGTCCTAAAAGTAGGTTCCCGACGTTCAGCAGTAGTCAACCCCCATGGGGCATTAAAACCAGCCGTATCAACGACTTGTGACCAAGCCTTTGCGTAATTCTTCGTATCAGGTGGAAGATTAAAGTACCAGGGAGTGAAACCTATTGCCTCTCGGGGTGCCAATGATCCATCCTTTGCCAGTTTGGTTCTAAAGAAGGGTTCGTCCGCATTCCAAAGGCTATCTAATACCAGTTTTCTTAATGATGATGCTTTTGCTGCGTACAGATTTTTCAGACTATCGTTCTTTACCAATCCTGCCATTTTAGAAAGCGCAACTGCATTACCGTACATATAACTGTTAATAGAAGGACGTCTGTTCATTACCTTACGTCCTCCACTTACAGACTCTTCCATAGCATCTTTGACATCATATTGCCAAAACAAACCACTTTTAAGCTGTCTCTCGTTTTCCCAAACCGAATAATCAGCAGTCATTGAAGGCAAAAGATGTTCAACCACACCTTTATCATGATTAACAAGATAAAAATTATATACCGCATCATCTACCCAACTGCTGAATGAATGAAAGCGCTGGTACGACAAGGTCTTTTCTTTAATCAGCCAAAAATCAAGGTACTGTTTAATGTATTCCGGATTATGAATCCATCTACCCTCATAAACGTGATGGCCAAGTGCACTGCTAATCGCATTAAACTTGCCTGCATGTTTAACAGGCGTGATAAATTCGGTAAAAATAAAGCCTGCAGGAGTTTCTTTCAGATGTTTCCTGAGCGTCCACCAACGGTAATAGTAAATTTTCTGAATAGCTGAATCCGGACATTCAAATAAGGGCACATTTTTAGCTAACCATTCGAAAGCCTGATCGTTCGGAACATAATTCTTGACATCCTCACTATCCAATGAATTAAAGTGTTGGGTGTATGCTTTTAGTTGATCGGTGCCAAGCACAGAAACTTTTGATTGAGCAAAAGCGACCTGTCCCAATAAGACAAGCATAGTCCCAAAGCAAATGCTTTTAAACTTCATGTACCTTTTAATATTATTTAGTTTTCCCATTATAATTTAAATCTTCCTTATCTTATTCAAACAACCAGTCAATAGCTAATCTTCCTTATATTATTCTTTTAAATTCGAATAACCAGTCAATAGCTAATTCTTATTTTCTGTTATTCAAACAACCAGTCAATATCCTTCTTAAATCCAGTTACCCCTATTCCGGCATCATATAAACGAACCGATTCCTTTGCGTTTACAAATCCAAGTATTACACAAGCTCCTTTAGCCAGTGTTAAAGTATGTATCCCAGCGTCAAATGAATACTCATGGACGTTAATGGGCGATAAATCCCCTGCTAATAGCGCATTCCCTATCTTTATTTCAGACTGACCAAAATCATTGGCACTCGCATCATGTTCAAGATCGGGAGGCGTCAATAAACCAGGAGCTTTGTTCGTATAAAAGCCAACAAGTACCTTTACAGGAACAGTTGAAGAAAATCGAATAGTAGTACCATTTAAAACCTGATCTTTTTTGGATACAGCTAAACCTCGGAGGCCTTTAAGCTCAGGCGCGAAATCGCGGATGAGTACAGTCGTATCCGAATAAACACTTTGTCCCTTCTTAAGACTGATATACTTTGATTTATTGCCGATCAACGTCACAGGTGCATTCGTATACCCTTGATTTTTTTTAATTAGTACCTGCTTTCCTGGAGATTTCAATGAATCTATACTATTTTTAAAGTGCATCAGTTCCTTTTCGTAAACAGGCAAAACCTCTACCCAATGTTTATAGGTAGCATCTACTCCACGCACCGGTATTTTACGTTGTTTAGTCTGCATACTATTGGCATACAGGTAAGTGTCTTTAGTCAGCTCAGCCAGCTTACGATAATGAACCACGCTGCTTTCCAATAAAGGAACTGCCTTTTCCAGGTCAGCAACATCGATTGAATATTTATAGCGTAAGATCAGTAAAGAAGCTTTTACTTTCTCAGAATAAAACTTTGCCAGTTCATTATAACTGTATACATCATTTTTCAACCGATCAAACTCCGCTCTTTCTTTCTTAACCCCTGCAGATGCTGCATTAATAGCATCAACCGCTTTTTGACCATGAACTACAACCTCATTAGCAACCCTTACAGGGGTTTCGCCAATATGTGCTTTTTTATTCCATTCCTTTTCCGCATATTCAATGATCATCTCCCCTTCCGGAGCTTCAGATTCATATAACATGGTAAATAGATTGAAACGAACAGGATTAATAAGCTGCGGCATCGTCATCCCTAGTGTTAAAGTCTGACGGTTACCATCTGTGATTCCAAACCTTCGAAGCATTTTAGGTGCGATCTCACCGGTCTCCTCATAAGCTGCCATTATATTTTTACCACCCTTTAAATCTGTACCATATGTATTGGAGAGCTGATTTCCCCAGTATTCAATCTCCTCATTACGGTCACGGCGACAGTTCCATGCATAACGGGCCCAAGCTTTATACCATATTGCATCCCGGTCTACCTCTAACAATCGCTCCGGAGCCTTGTCTGCCGAATAAGGCCAGTCCCAATAGGAAGCCTCAGGATACAAATGAATCGCATTGGATTCATATACGTCATGCATTGCCTGCACCGATTTTTGAATGAAGTCAGCAGAGCCATAGCGAAAAGGCTCCAGGTTAGCCAAAATATGCACATTCTGCACATGTATTGTACCAATCCGGCTGAGTGTACGATGTAATTCAGCCCATGAACCCCGTGGCGTATAGGTTGTTAAAGCCTCTCCATTATACTTCGCCATCGTGTACAGATTTTTATATAAGGGCAGTGCAGCCTTCATTACCCGTGGTGCATCTGTATCATGAGCACGCAGTACTATTGGAGGTTCTGTTGTTTGCCCTAAAGCCTTTAATCCATCCTGAACCGCTGGAATGATTGTTTTTGTAAACCAGTCCACATCATCCTGTCCTGCCCCTTCCATGGCTTCACCCAAAGTAATAAGCAATCCAACGTTAGGATATTTCTCCACAAAAGCGGCAATAGATTTACGGGTATAATCGGCAATAATAGGTATGATAGGACGGTTACGGTCTTGCGTAACCAGATGATTCTTTTCTGCAAAAGGTTTCGGAATGATAATATTGTAGAACATCTGGACCACCCAAATCCCTCGTTTGTCTGCTTCTGTAGTAAGAAAACGAAAAATCTCTTCATTCTTTTTAAAAGTGGCATCGTCTACTTCAACAGCATAAGGATATTCCTTTACTCTTACCAGTGATGAAAAAGGATGTCCATTCCATAGATACAAGGAATTATAACGGTTATCTACCATCATATCCAGGTATTTGATCCATAAAGCCTTGTCATATAACCAGGGAAAAGTTTCCGGCGTATATGGGTACTCATATTGACCTCGTCCGGGTAGAAAAACAGGCTTCTGGATTCCAATACAAGTTCCACGAAGTACCATTTGTGGATGATCAGTCAAACTGATATTTATAGGTATCTTTCCGGCCGCCTTCACGAGATCTGCTAACTCCAGACATCCATATAAGGCTCCTGTTTGGTCTGCACCTGAAATAACAATCGTATTGTTCGTACCTGATTGAATTGAAAAACCTTCTTTATTAGTAGGTACTAATGATTTAACCTTAAACAGTGCTAATGATTTACCAATTAAATCATCTCCTTTTTCTGCAATGACGATTGTATTTTTCTTCCCGGAAGGTTTATTGGCACGTTGAATTTTAACTTTAAATCCCGCAGCGGTTAACGATTCTGCCAAACGATCTGCTCCAAACTCTAAGCGGGCGTGTGCTCCAGTAGTTATTACAATGTTAATCTGCTGCTGTTTAACATCTAAAGGATTTGCGTAAGCAAGGTCCCCAGCCATAAAAAGTATAGTACAAAATATATAAATAATACGCCTCATAATCATCTCAATGTGTGTCTCAGGTATTTTGGTTAAAGATTCTTTTGGTTAGAAAAGTATCAGTTTACAAAATTAAAGGCGAGGGATGACTCTTTCTTGTACAAAATTTACAACATACTATAGTATGTTGTCTTAGAGATTAACAATGCTGTGACAAAGTATTATTAAATAGAAGAGTTCTATACCCTTAGAATTACCAATTAATACTGAATGTTCTGAAGCCTTCAGTTAGAGGAGATAGCAATTCGACTTTAGGAACCGAACCAACATGAGATTTATATTTCCGAATCATTCCTACCAGAACGCCTCTTTCAAAATCAGCAGGGTACGGACTTGTACATTCCATTAATGCCTCTTTAAGTTCAGCATCATACTTTGTTATCGTATAATGTCCTACTTCTCCATTACGACGATTCATTTGATAAACAACGTCAACTGCTCTTAAAGCCTGCTCGAGTTCTGTAAATTGAAGCCTGAAAGCGGCTTGCTCGGGAATAGACTTACCAAGTGTGAATAAAGTAAAGGGTCCATAATTATCAAACAATTCTGAAAAAGCATCAAGCCATTTCTGTTGTGGATACCAACCATCTGGCTGAATATCTTCGAGACCATGCCGTACCAGAAGCTCCCTCATTTCATCTTCATATTTAGGGACACCATATATAAAGCACAATATGGTCTGACCCACTACTTCAACCCCTTCAGAATATGATTTAAATTTCCCCATTTGACTCCTAAAGTATACGGTATAACAATTAATTTGTTACACCGTATAAGATATTTTATTTTCAATTCATCTTAAAGAGCTGATTAAAAACAATTATTTTTTTTGAATGAGGCTAATTGCATAACCTCCACCCGGAGCGCAATGTTGTGTTAACTTCGACTTACTCGTCACTTCAATTTTCCGAATGATGTAAGCCTGCGGATTCGTTTCATAATGCGCATCCTTGGCATCAGCATAAATGGTAGCGCTGTATTTTTTACCCTTATCTAAAAATTTTAAATCGATACTAGACATGCGGCCGTTTTCATCACATGTACTACCCACAAACCAATTATTTGTACCTTTTGCCTTACGTGCTATTGTGATATAATCGCCAGGTTCTGCTTCAAGAGCCTTTGAATCATCCCAATCTACCGCCACATCTTCAATAAACTTGAAAGCATCCAAAAACTTGTTGTATGTTTCAGGTAAGTCTGCAGCCATTTGTAATGGGCTATACATAGTCACATACAGCGCTAACTGACGTGCTAATGTAGTATGCACAAAAGAATTATTTGTTGGATTGTAAGCACTTACCCTAGTCTCAAAAATACCCGGAGTATAATCCATCGGTCCACCTATTAAACGGGTAAATGGAAGAATTGTCGTATGATCCGCATTGTTCCCACCAAAAGCTTCATATTCTGTTCCTCTAGCCGCTTCGTTAGCTAATAAATTAGGGTAGGTGCGACTTAAACCTGTAGGACGAACAGCCTCATGCGCATTCACCATGATCTTATACTCTGCTGCTTTAGTTATGGCATATAAGTAATGATTATTCATCCATTGTCCATAATGATATTCACCTCTCGGAAGGATATTTCCAACATAACCACTCTTAACCGCATTATACCCATTATCCACCATAAACTGATAAGCCGTATCTAAGTGGCGTTCATAATTACGAACAGATCCCGAAGTTTCATGATGCATGATGATCTTGATCCCTTTACTTGCCGCATAGCGGTGCAATTCTTTCACATCGAAATCGGGATAAGGAGTAACAAAGTCGAAAACATAATCTTTACTTTTTCCAAACCAGTCTTCCCAGCCTTCATTCCAGCCTTCAACTAAAACTGCATCTAAGCCATGAAGCGCTGCAAAATCAATATATTCTTTTACATGTTTGGTATTAGCAGCATGCTTACCATGAGGTTTCACTTTAGAGTAATCAGTAACCCCCAATTGAACAGCCGGCATATCCGTATAGGACCACTGACTCTTTCCTGTAATCATTTCCCACCATACCCCAATATATTTAATTGGTTTAATCCAGGAAGTATCTTCAAACTTAGTTGGTTCATTCAAGTTCAACACCAATTTAGACTCCAATATATCACCTGCTTTGTCACTTACCAGAATCGTTCTCCAGGGCGACTGACAAGGAGCTTGCATGTTTCCCATATCACCAATGGCATCAGGAGTAAGATGAGAGGTCAGTACAAAGTTTTTATCATCCAGATCTAATGACATACAAGAGTAATCCACCAGTGCAGCCTCATGGATATTGATGTACAAACCATCCTTACTTTTCATCATCAATGGTGTTTGTACCCCCGTTGGCGAAAATGTTTTCTGTGAAGCATTAGAAGTAACTGCCGCTTTCATTTTGCCCCTTACCTCCGACAGATTTGATGTAACTGTACTGTATTCCTGGGTATCATAATCACCCGGAAGCCAGAACGCCTTGTTATCTCCCGATAAAGCAAACTGCGTTTTTTCCTCCTTAATAATAAAGTAATTCAGATTATCCTGCATGGGAAACTCATATCTGAATCCTAAACCATCATTGAATAAACGGAAACGAATTTGTATAAACCGATCTTTCTGATCCTTTTGAGTCAGGGTAACAGTCAACTCATTATAGTGATTTCGAATAGTCTTTTGTTCTCCCCAAACCGGGTTCCATGAGGTATCTACGGTAGCCGTTTTTGTATCCGTTAAGGTAAAGCCATCCACAAATGAGGGAGCATCTTTGACCTCTAAACCCAGAGAACCAGGTTTTAAAACTACTTTCTTCTTATAAGTGAGCTGATAATAAGGCACGCCTTCCTTCAACTCAAACTTCATCGAAAGATTTTTATCCGGTGAAACAAGTACCTGTGCTTGCACAAGTAACGTCAACATATTAAAAGCTAATCCTAATACTATTATTCTACGCATGGTTTAATTTTATATACAGATACAAGTACCTGATCTTTAGGATTTTTTGTTTATAGTTCCTAACAATTATTCAATCAACTTAAATGCAAAATCCAATTTCTTGTCGCTTGAATGAGAACCAATAATTAAGTGATAGTCACCCGGCACTAATTTCAATTCTTTCTTTTCAACACTCCACTTTTTCAATACTTCGATTGGGATCTCGACATTTAATTCCTTTGAGCCCGATTTATTAATATAAACATGGTCGAACTGTCGAAGTTCTTTTAATGGCAATACGCTTCCGGTTTGAGGATATTCAATATAGGCTTGCACCACTTCTGCACCGTCCTTCGAACCTGTATTATTTATTTCGATGGTACAGCTAATTTTATCCTTCTCTGTATATTCCTTTTTTACAGGCTGCTGTTTCCATGCATATGCAAATGTAGTATAACTTAGACCGTAGCCAAATGGATATAAAGCTTTTCCTTTAAAATACCGGTACGTACGATTATCCATACTATAATTATCAAAAGCAGGAAGATCCGCATCTGCCTCATAAAACGTAACAGGTAAACGGCCTGAAGGGTTATAATCACCAAATAATACATCTGCAATCGCCGTTCCAGCAGACTGACCACCATACCAGGCATTGATAATTGCAGGAATATGCTCTGCCTCCCATGGAATCGCAATTGCACTCCCAGTCATCATAACAAACACAACGGGTTTTCCTGTCTCCTGTAATGCCTTCATCAAACGGGTTTGCACGCGGGGCAGTTGAATAGAAGTCCGGTCACCGCCGTTGAAACCTTCAAAATCCACTTTCATTTCTTCCCCTTCCAGTTGAGGTGAAATTCCACCAACGAACACAATAGCATCGGCATCTTTAACCCGGTTGGCCAAAGCCGCAAAATCTGTTTTTTCATATGAACCCGCCCTTAGTTTCACTGATGCTTTCCCTTCTCCCTGAAAATACTCAACAACTAAACGATATACCCTTCCCTTTACTGTTTCAAGTTTAAATGTTTTAGCACCCCACCTATTTCTTGACCATGCATTGATATGCTCTTTCCCATCGACCAGAAACCGGTAACCATCGTCGCCTTCCAATTCAAAAGTAATTTCCCCTGTTTGGTCTGCTTTATAATTTGTGGTGTATCGGGCAGAAAAATTATATGCTTTCAATTTAGGAAGAACCATTTCCCCTTCCTGCCAGATGTGATCCAAATCACTTTCTATGCGTGTAACTACAGGTGACCCCTCCAGGTTTTTATTACTATAATACTCCGCTTTAATCCCCTTTTTTCCATTAAATGAATAGGATTGACTGATGTTCGTATAGTGAAGCAATGTATCATTGGTAAAGTTCACAGCAGCTTCATAAGTAACCTCTACCTGATTCCCCACCTTATCTTTAATGCCTTTTAGTGCCGTAATAATCTCAGATGGCATTCCATTGTAATTTCCTAATACCGCAATTGAGTTATCTGCATTAGGCCCCAATACTGCAATTTTCTTAATATTTTTACTTAAAGGAAGCGTATTGTTTTCATTTTTGAGCAACACAATAGACTCCTGAGCCATTTTTAATGCATGAGCCTGATGAGATTTACTTTCGATCACACTCTTAGGAGTTTGCGCATACTTAACCATTGCTATCGGATCAAACATGCCTAAACGAAACCGAATCATAAACAGTCTTCGCACAGATACATCGATCTGACTCTCAGTAATGATTCCCTGTTTAACAGCATCAACCAATGCCAGGTAAGCGCTAGTACCACAATCTATGTCAGTACCATGAAAAACAGCATCTGCAGACGCACTAGCAGCATCAGGATGTGTTTTATGATTCTTAAAAAAGTCATCAATAGCCCAGCAATCTGACGTGACGTAACCTTTAAATTTCCATTGATTACGCAAGATATCCATCATCAGCTGGTCGCTGCCACAACAAGGCTGACCTTTAAAAGCGTTATACGCACACATCACTCCAGCCACATTGGCATCTACCACTAATTCTTTAAAAGCAGGCAAGTAGGTATCCCATAAATCATAATCACTTGGCGATACATCAAACACATGGCGTAAAGGCTCTGGTCCACTATGTACCGCATAATGTTTAGCACATGCAGCAGCCTTTAAATACTTAGGATCATCGCCCTGAAGGCCCTTTACAAAAGCTTTTCCTAGTGCCCCGGTCAAATAAGGATCCTCCCCGTATGTTTCTTGTCCCCTTCCCCAACGCGGATCACGAAAAATATTAATATTAGGCGTCCAGTAAGTCAAACCTACATATCGTTCCCCTGCCTTTCCGGATGCAATAGCATCATTGTATATTGCTCTGCCTTCTGAAGCAGAATAATCAGCCATCGTATGTAAAGCATCGGGATTAAATGTGGCGGCCATGGCAATGGCCTGCGGATAAACAGTAACATTATATGGGGTACGTGCCACACCATGGAGAACTTCATTCCACCAATCGTAGGCAGGAATACCCAGGCGGGGTATGGCTGGAGCAGTATTCATCATTTGTGCTACTTTTTCTTCCAGGGTCAACTGACTGACCAAATCAGCCGACCTATCTTCAAAAGACAAAATTGTATTTTGAAACTTATAGGTCTTTTTCTGAGCAAATGATACAGTGTTAAAAAGTATAAATACTAAAACAAGCAACAAAGGTTTTTTCATAATCAAATTTATCAATAACAGCGGTTAGCCTATGTAATTTAGATAAGAGTCTTTTTGTATAGTATCTTTTCTATCAATAAAATCATGCTAATATAGATCATTCATTTCTATAATAACCAAACTAAAGCATGAGTAAGTCTTTAGGATATAAACGTAATAAGTTAAAATTAGAATTTCAATTAGTATATAAAATCTTCCTAAATACGTTATTTAAAAGCAGATTCTTCCTAAAAATGCGCTGATTTAATTCCAAATCGTTCATCAGAAAATAATATTTATCTTTTCCGCAAAAACTATCCTCCTATGCCTTAACCCTTCAGCCCTGCGCAATAATTTTTTTCTTTATATTGCCCTCTCTTCTCAATCTTCATCCTATATTTGCAGTCCTTTATGCCCGAGTGGCGAAATTGGTAAACGTTGCGGCCTCAGAAGCCGTTGGGAGTTTCCCTTGAGAGTTCGAGTCTCTTCTCGGGCACTAAAGTATAAAGGTTAATAAGTCCGGGTGGCGAAATTGGTAGACGCACCACCTTGAGGGGGTGGCGCCTGTACGGGTGTGTGAGTTCGAATCTCATCTCGGATACAAAAAAAGGGGTTAACACCATCTGGCGTTAACCCCTTTTTTGCAAGTAATCTTTAAGCAGCAACCAACTTAGCCATTACTAATCAGCAGTTTTACTTAAAGTATAATTCCTCTTTAACCATGCCGCCGGCACCGGTATAATGCAAATATTCATAGCACGGTTGTCTTTAGATAACATTGCCGACTGGATCTCAATCTTAGTACCATCCGGACTCATCGTAGGATGTGGATGATCTGCCGCCGTCTCCTTATGGCCCGTAGAAAGCATGATCATCTCATGCGTATGTCTGTCTATCAGATAAACACTTCGCGAAAAATCATCACCAACAGCCCATCTTTGGTCTGGGGATCCGCTCACATGCCACAGTCCGCTTCCACTGGGAGTTTGCCCCGCAATAGTCATCTCCCGCGTCCGTAGATTTACAATAGCCAGTCCCGTTGGCTTTTCCCTTGTTCCTGAAGGACCCCATGTCGCCTCCTGACCGGGATTAGGTCCTGTAACAGCAGTCTGCGGAGCAACCTGACCACTTGTACCAGGTATTTTCCGATGACCCATAATAGCCATCGCTACTTCGTCCTTTGAAATAACCGCTTCATGAGTTACCCACTCAAATTCTGATTCAGGGTAAAGGGGACGCAAGCCTGTACCGTCCGACATTACCGTCCAGGTTCGCTGTGGTGACTTCCCTCCAGTCTCCCAGCAGAAAACAATCTCTCCTGTAAGCCATGGATTCGTTTGGATATGACCTATCTGAAACGGAACAGACACCACGAATTTTATTTCACCGGTTTTCACCTGCATTCCTGCAATTCCTCCAGGCCCTGCACCCATCTTACGCGGTCCGAAATCACTTTCTAATTTTGTACCCGCTGCCAAATGTTTTGCAGCCTCCGCCTGTCCAACCCTAAAATAGGCCCATTCTTCATCCCCATCCAAAGCCATATCACCCCCTGCACCCAATTCAACAGGTGTAACACCACATACCCGTTGATAAACCGAAGCAGGTTTCATTACCCCCTTCTTACTATCAGCAAACACTTTAGCAAGATCAACCTCTACGATCTGCAACGAACTATTTTGGGTCGTATCTATATTCCGCATGAAATAAAGTTTCATTGACTTCCGCGCCACATTCAGCATACCGGTATACCCTCCTTCTGTGACCTGAACGATATCGCCAGACTGCTCATTCACCGCCATCGCCTCACCAGATACCCGTCCGGAGCGAAAAATAAGCCACTGCCCATCAGATGTCCATTGGTTGTGCGTTTGATAAATTTTCGAATCACCTGAAGATGTACTGGTTAGAAAAGTCAGCATAGTTCCCGTAACAGGATCTTTCACTATTTTCTTTTCTGAAGGAAAACGTTTGCCAATCTGAGCAACAGCTGGAGAAAACAAGAAAGAGCTTATAAAAAGCCCTAACAGGAATAAGTGAGATTTCATCATTATTATTTTAATAAACTGTTCAGATATAGTTCAATATTAGTATAGTTTTTGTCGGTAGTAAATGCAGATGCATCATCGTTCATATTATTTAAACCATGCGACTTTTCCCAGATATCAGACATCCCATCCCGATCACTGTCAACAGGAGCTACAATGGATTTTAACGATGGCCAGGCCTTAACCGTAGCGCTGTAGGCTGTTCCATGTGCAAACGCACCCTGGACATCTATAAATTTGCCCGTTCCATTTTTCACATCATTGATAACACGCTGATCCAATGTATCACGCCTAAAACTGGCGCCAACCTGCTCAAGTACCACTTTATAGGCATCCACTGCAGATTGTTGAGGAATAGATACTGTAGGAAATGGCGCTTTAAGTTTTGCTGCTTCAGCATCTTTTAGAGTTCCATCTTTCATCGCTACCCCTAACCAGTTATTTTGTGTTACCTCTACGGAGCCCGCGATAAAATTTCCTGAAATGTAGAACTTACCGTAAGGAATTTTATCTGTTTTATACGGATTAACCACTTTGCTCAGCGCATTTTTACTTGTAGATGGCCCTGGTTTATAGTAGTTGTTCACCACGTTATAATTGCCTCCTTCACCCGCATACACGTTATTGCTTCCCCAATTGTAAATCACATTGTTTCGCAGGTCTACATTTTCAACCGGACTATTCCTTAGTCCATCAAACCGAGGTGTACGATTGTTGCAATGTGCAAAAAGGTTATGATGAGCAGACAAATGCCTTCCACCCCAAATACCTCCAAAACCGTGATGCTCATAATCCTTATCCCCTGTTTCAAAATGGTAAGCATAATTTAATGGCTCAGAGATAAGGTTCCATTGAAGCGTAGTGCTATCGCCGGCATAAACGCTAAAAACCTCGTCAGTGCTCCAACTCATACTGCAATGATCAATAATAATATTTTTCCTTCTGGTTCCTCCAAATGCATCATCAACACCATTGCCATCTACCATTCCACCGCGTTGATTTTTATCACCCATTCGGAACCGCATGTAACGCACAATGATATTGTTACCTCCTAAAATTACCGGAAAATCAGCCAGGCAAATTCCATCCCCAGGTGCAGACTGTCCTGCAATAGTGAGATCTCCTTTAATAGACAGTGAAGATTCCAGATGAATAGTACCAGATACGGAAAAAACGATAATTCGGAGCCCTTTTGTATTGACTGCTTTACGAAGACTTCCCTCGCCATTATCGTTCAGATTGGATACGGTTAACACCTGGCCTCCCCTACCACCAACCGTAAATTTACCAAATCCTTCTGCTCCCGGAAAAGCAAGTAACTGCGCATTTGTTAATATTGTTGTACCACTTAAAATTGAAAGAAGTAAAATCTTAATAAGGTTCATATTGATATACTATTTATAACAATGGTCAGCCAAATATACGTCATTCGCTATCTCCTGTATGTAATGTATATGATACAGCGATGGGTAAAATTTTATTAAATCCTATCACATAAATAAACAATATTGGCATCAAATTGTACATCCTAGCAGATATAATTCTAAAAACGAGTAATTTAACTCACGATTACTGTTAACAAATAAATAAGTCCATTTGATGATCAAGTTTGACAAAAAACTTCAAGAAGAGATTGAGGAGATAAACCACAATCCTGCGATATTAAATATTCTGGCGGTTATTTGTCAGATCACAGGAATGGGATTTGCTGCAGTAGCCAGATTTACAGAAGAAAGATGGATTGCATGCGCAGTGAGGGATAACATAGATTTTGGATTGACACTTGGAGGAGAATTAAAGGTTGACACCATTATTTGTAACGAAATTTCAAAACATCACGATCCTGTCATAGTTGATAATTTTGATCAGGATGAAGAGTATAAACATCATCAAACTTCTCTTATTTACGGACTTAAAAGTTATATCTCCTTTCCTATCTTTCTTAAAAGCGGTGCTTTTTTTGGAATATTATTTGCTGTAGACCCTAATCCGGCTAAAATAAAAACGCCACAGGTTAAAGGTATGTTTAGTTTGTTCACAGATCTTATTTCATTCCATTTAAATGCCATGGAAGAAATTAGAGCGACACAAATTAACCTGGAAGAAGAAAAGAAAGAGGCAAAGTTCATGGAGCAGTTCATTGCAATTTTAGGTCACGATTTAAGGAATCCCGTAGGAGCGATTAATAGCGCTGCTCAACTACAACTGAGGCTTCCGCTCGATGAACGCACCTTGAAATTAGCTAAAATAATACATGACTCATCAAAACGGACAATGGGTCTGATCAACACGATGCTTGACTTAGCGCAGGGAAAGTTAGGCAACGGAATAGTTTTAAATTACACCACTGGCAAAACATTAGAGAATACCTTAAATGAGGTAATTGAAGAATTAAGAACAATCGCGCCCGATCGGGTGATTGAAGTAGAAATGAATCTGAAGGAAGAAATCAGATGTGATCATAAAAGGATTGCGCAATTATTTTCCAATCTATTAGGAAATGCGCTTGAGCATGGCACAAAAGATCAGCCAGTTGTGATTCGTGCGTTCAGCAATGAAAATGGTTTCGAATTAACTGTTACAAACCCTAGCACAAAGATTCCTGAGGAAACAATGAACACCCTATTCAAACCATTTTCAAGAGGAGAGGTCACTGCTGGGCACGAAGAGTTAGGATTAGGGTTATATATAGCATCAGAAATTGCCCGTGCACATCATGGAAAGCTTGAAGCTACCTCTAATGATAAATTTACATCCTTGACCTTTAGCATCAATAAAACAAGTTTATAAGTCAAGACTCCTTTTCGAAGCTCTCTACTAAAAAAACTGCAGCTACCAATCATTCAGCGCATGATGGGTAGCTTAACAGAAATCTTTTATGTTCCTAAAGAAAAATTAAAAACCACTTTAGAACCATCAGGTGCAATGGCAAGAATTTGTATGGTTCCTCTTTGAGCAGACAGTAAAGCGGAGTCAATATCTTTAGGATTATCTATTGGTTTTCCATTGATAAAGGCAATAATAGTGCCCTTTGGAATACCAATCTGATCAAAAAACCCACCTATAGTGACATCCGTTACCACCACACCCGAATTCAGGTTAAAGTGTTGCTTTATTTCCGCTGTTAGGGGAGCAAAGCTGGCGCCAAGTCTGTTATAAATTTTCTTAAGTGCATCACTAGAAGTAGTTGCTTTCTTTGCTGGTTCTTCACTTTTTAAAGTTACAGAGGCAGTTGCAACTTTACCTTTACGCATATAACTTAACTTGATCACATCGCCAGGCTTATGTCTGGCTATCATTTCTGAAAACTGAGAGGAGGAGGTCAATTGCAATCCATCTATGCTTCTTATAATGTCTCCCTCTTTCAAACCGGCTGATGCAGCCGCACTTTCACTAAACACGCCTGTTATATAAACGCCCTTTACAGATCCCCCGCTCAGTCCCTGCTGCGCAAAATATTGATCTTCTAACGCAGGAGAAGGAAAAGACACGCCCAATACTCCACGTTTCACAGATCCATATTTCTTTAGATCATCCAAAATCTTCTTGGCCAGGTTCACAGGAATAGCAAAAGCATAGCCCTCATAACTGCCCGTTTGCGATGCAATAGCCGAATTAATACCAATCAACTCACCGCTGGTATTTACCAGTGCCCCTCCACTATTACCCGGATTTATAGCAGCATCTGTTTGAATAAAAGACTCCACCGCCGTATTACCGATTTGCACTTGATTAGTATTATTTTCCGGCTGATTAATAATCCCTATACTTCTAGCTTTGGCACTTATAATCCCAGCTGTAACCGTAGTATTCAGCGAGAAAGGGTAGCCAACTGCTATTACCCACTCCCCAACCTCCGCAATATCCGAATTTCCAAATTTAACAGTTGGCAATCCTGTAGCATCCACTTTGATCAGGGCCAGATCTGTATTTGGGTCTCTTCCTATTAATTTAGCAATAAATTTGCGTTTATCCGGCAAAATCACCTCAATTGATGATGCATTTTCCACTACATGATTATTAGTGGCAATGTATCCGTCGGCAGTAATAATTACACCAGAAGCAGAGCCCATCGCCGGGACACTTCTGCCTGATGATCCATAATTATTGCCCCTGCCAGCAGAAGATACATTGGAGAGCGTTTTTATATGCACCACCGCTGGGGTAACCGCTTTTGAAGCGCTTACAAAGTTTACATATTCATCTGTTGAATTACTACTGCCTATTTTACCCTTTAAAGATTTTCCGTTAAGACTATCCTGACTGGTAAGCCCATCCTGACCTGTGTTGTTTGTGCAATTAATCCCCAGAATTTGTACACTAAAAAGGATAACCGAAAACATTATAAGTTGTATTTTCCTCATTTTTATGCTTGCCTTAATATCGACCGCTAGTTATTTTTTCTTATAAAGTTTTCACCTTCTAAGAAACCTATGAGTTTCTGATGATGATATGAATAGACTCTTTATTACTTTTGAAACGCTAATAAGGTTAACACAGTATTTTTATACTTGTTTTCGTTGCCAATTCGAAAGGAAAAGAGATTTATATTAACTGACATCATGCTTAAAACATATTAAAATATTGAAATTAATCGTAATACATCTAATACTATTATGGATAATAATTTTAAGCTATTAGATTTCTTAGTGCCTGCACAAAACAAATATCAGTTCAAAAAAAACCGGTTATTCCTTAAAGGACACTTCTTTGCACAATACGCTATCTTTATTTGAACGGCCTGTTTTTCTACAAGTGCGGTAAGCGCTTTTATGGTATTGCTTTGTGACAATGATTTATTTTTTACGCTTTGTAAAAATCAACAATATCATGCTTATTGACGCGTCTTAGACTAGCTGGATATACACATTTAACTGCCCTTTTATCAACCTATTGTGAATTGAAGCCTGAAAATTTAAATCTTATTCTCTCCTATGTTAATAACTTGATAAGTTTCAGGGATTGTAAATTTGTTATACCTGAATAGTTACGAGGCTTTTAATATATCTTTTTCTTGCAAAATTTTTATTTAAGTTTTTTACCTGTAATTACGCTAATTACAACAAAAACAAAATTATTAACAAAAAAACAATGCCTAATTTTCTCTGTGTAACATCGAAATTTACTACCGACCTATACTGAAAACCTATGATAAATAAAGAAGATGAATCGCTCGATGAACAGAATGATGATAAAAATTCGAACGCGGATTTAAAAGGTCCTAACACTGTTAAAAATCCTGATGAATGGACTACTGGAAATGAACCGATGACCGGGGAGCAGCATTCGTATCTTAAGACATTTTCAGATGAAGCAGGTAAAGGTTTTGATGAGACATAAAACAAATTTGAAGCGTCGAAACGAATAGATGAATTACAGCATAAGACTGGAAGAGGACTGTAGCTCTCCTCAAGCTCTGAGAATGAAAAATTATCATTTTAAGCGTAATTAAATCACACTATATCCCAGGTCACACCATCAGAAACACCATGATTTGGTCATTCAATCCATATGTTCCCTATTGAATACGTCTTGGCTTGACCACTAATGAGTACCCGGTCGCCTCGGTCTCCACAATATAGTGTTCCAATTCGATCTGAGACCTGTAAAGCGTTTAGTTCGCTTTTATTAAGTCTTTTCGCCCAAAAAGGGATTAAAGAGCAATGAGCAGAACCAGTAACTGGATCCTCTAAAATTGAGGCTTGTGGTGTAAAAAAACGGGATACAAAATCACAGTTATCCCCCACCGCTGTTACTATCATACCCCCTGGATCAAGATTAATTTGATCAAAGAACATCCGGTCAATTTTGATATTCCTAACTTCGGTTTCATTGTTATAAACCAGCATATAGTCCCTTGATTTTAAAACTTCCTGAGGTTTAATGTTTAAAGATTTCAAAATCACTTCAGGCAAATTATCGGCAATGGGCATTCTTGATGGAAAGTTCATTGTATACGAATCGTTATCAACCGAAACAATCAAATCTCCACTTAAAGTCTTAAATGTAATTTCATCACTTTTGTATTCAAGGATTTTCTTTAAACAGTGTGCAGTTGCAAGAGTGGCGTGTCCGCATAAATCCATTTCAATTTCAGGTGTAAACCAACGTAAATGTATCTTTTCACCTTGATCTACAAAGAATGCTGTTTCTGCTACAGCATTTTCTTTTGCGATTTGGAGTAGAATATCGTCCGGTAACCACCTTTCCAAGGGCACAACGCAGGCTGGGTTTCCGCCAAATACCCGGTCTGTAAATGCATCAATTTGATATAGATTAAGCTTCATTGTACTAATTTTAATTTTCTTTTCATCATAATGTCGGTTTGCTCATCGTCTCCTAGTTTAAAATTGTGTTTACCAAACGCTACAAAACCGTTTTTTTTGTAAAAACTGATGGCTCTCGGTTTTTTTTCCCACACTCCCAGCCATACATAGTCTGCATCTGTATTTTGAGATATCTGCATCGCTTTATCGTAAAGCAGCTGTCCGATTTTCTTGGCGTGATAAGTCTGCAATACATAAATCCGTTCAATTTCAACAGCTTGATTATCTTGCAATTCTGTTTGTAAATTTCCGGTATTGAGCTTTAAATAACCGATGACTTCTTCGTTGAGAGTTGCAAAGTAGAATTGTGAAGCAGCTTCGCTCAGTTCAGCATTGAGCTTATTCAGGGAGAAGCTTTCTTTGAGATAGTTGGTCATATCGTCAGCAGTATTATGTACCGAAAAGGTTTCTGAAAAAGTCTGAACACCAATTTGCTGTAAAGCTTCAATATCGTTTAAGGTGGCTTTTTTTATTTCTATATCTCCCATTCCAATTATCGTTTAGATTTCATATGATTATTATCATCCAGCTTTAAACAGAAAATGGAGCCAGTCAAAGAATTGCAATTGATAACAGTGCAATACCGATGGCTGCAAGTATAAATGCTTGATTTAGCGCTGTTACTTTTGTTAATTAAAGGATTGTCTGAATGCCAAAGGTGATAAATTTGTCTTTGTTTTGAAAAACTTGCTAAATGATTGTGAGTGTTCAAAACCGAGCTTATAAGCAATTTCACTGACCGATAACGCTGTGATGGATAACTTTTCTTTTGCCTTTTCAATCAACTTATCATGGATGTGCTGCTGCGTACTCTGACCCGTTAATACTTTTAATAATCCGCTTAGATAGCTTGGTGATACATTTAGCGTTTCAGCAATATACTGAACAGTGGGAATTCCTTTGACAACTAAATCATCACTATTAAAATATTCGCCCAATACTTCTTCCAGACGAGCTAAAATTTGATGATTGGTTATTTTCCGTGTCAGGAATTGACGGTTATAAAATCGTTCTGAATACGATAACACCAGTTCCAGTTGCGCAATGATGATATCCTGACTGAATTTATCAATATTAGAATGGTATTCCTGTTGGATTGCTTGTAAGATTCCGACAATAATCTTTTCTTCCTTTTCGGAAAGGAAAAGTCCTTCATTTACCGAATAATCAAAATATTCGTATTGTTTAATATTTTTCGCCAAAGGCGTATTCCATAAAAAATCAGGATGAACGAGTAACATCCATCCTGATTGTTGTAAATGTGTATCTGTTTCGACAGTAAGCTGCAAAACCTGTCCCGGCGACATAAAAAACATGATCCCTTCGTTGAAGTCATATTCCTGTTGACCGTATTTCATTTTTATATTGAAATTCCTTTTCAGTGCAATCGAATAAAAATCTTTGACAAAACGCAACTCTCCAGACGATAATTCTTTTACGTCTTCCAAGTTGATCACACTGATTAAGGGATGCTCGGGCTTAGACAGACCGCGAAATATATGAAATTCGCTTATAGTTTTAAACCGCAGGGTTTGTGTATTTGCCATATTGATTTTAATTAATTTGTTGAAAAGCGGCAGCAAAGTCTTGTGCAAAATCGACCAATTTAACCTCACCCATTTTAGCTGGCTTATTTTTGTAATAATCTTCGGCAAGAAGACCGCTATGTAGTCCTGCATACATTTCCACTAAGCCAGCAGCAATATCTGGATTCATGCCAATTGAAACTAATCCATTGGTAGTTTCTTCATCTGAAATAACAATCCACTTCAAATCGGGTTTCCCAATAGCTTCGCCAAGGATCCGGGCAGTTTCATCTGCTGTAAGTTCTTCACTGGCAACATAACGTACTTTCCTTTCAGACGAATTTGAAACGAGTTCTTCTGCAACGGCAACGGCAATATCTTTAGGCGATACCCATGGTATCACATCTGAAGCTCCGTAGTTTGCTGCGATCATACCCATTGATTTGATCATTCCCATATAGCCAAATAAATTGTAAAAGAATGATGTGGGACGGATATGCGTGATTGAAATTTCTGATGGTAATTCATTCAAGATTTGTTCTACATCATGTGCTCCAAGTAAAATCCCATTGCCTTTTTCAAGATTTGCCCCGATGCTGCTAAGATTCACAACGCGCTTTACCCCTGCTTCAGAGATTGCTTGTTTGTAATTCTTCCCGAGCTGGCGGTAATAGTTTAGCAAATCCAGTGTAGGGTCAAAGTAGTTATTCGGCGGAACCATTGAATAAACTGCATCTGCGCCTTTAAAAGTTTCGGTTAGAAAAGCAACGTCTTCTAGCGAGCCAATTGCTGCAGTTGCCCCGAGCGCTTCAATCTCTGTTTGTTTTGCAGGATTACTACTGATTACGGTAATTGAATGTCCCTGTTGCACTAATGCTTGAGTAAGGGGACTACTGATGTTCCCTAAAGAACCTGTTACTATTATTTTCATAATTGCATTTTTGTTTTTCTAAAGGTCGGTAGCCAGTGATTAGCAGATGTATCCTAATCAACTTTTTTTGTAGTCAAAAATAGAATATGTTTATTAGATTTTTGCTATCTCTGTTTCCAAGACGGCAGAGAAAAAATATGCATCCTGCTTGTCACCTGGTTAACTGCCGGATTGTTTATAGCAAGGCAGTCAATAGTATAAATTTAAGCATATTTAGCAGCGAATTTTTCAATGTCTTTTGAATGCCTAATTTTTTGTACCCAAACTACTAATGTATCGCTCTAATTTTGATTGGATAGCTAATTTATATAACTTGGAGCAATAGCAAACCAGGCATAATTGCCACATTAAGCTTAATCCGACAGGATATACATGAAGATGGATACGAACAAGACCACCGCAACAATTCTGCAAACAAAACAGCATTTTGATGTTCTCGACGGATTAAGGGGCATTGCCGCCTTGGCCATTGTAACGTTCCATTTTATGGAATGGGCTTATACCGATGCCAGCAAGAACTTTATAGGCCACGGTTTTTTGGCTGTCGATTTCTTCTTTTGCCTTTCAGGATTTGTGATCGGATATGCCTATGACGACCGTATAGCAAAAATGGGGGTTCTCAATTTTTTTGTATCCAGGATCATCCGGCTGCACCCGCTGGTTGTAGCAGGATCGGTATTAGGCCTTCTGGCATTTTTGTTCGATCCATTTGGAGGCCATCCTGAATTGTATAGCACAGGTAAAATTGTTTTAGTTTTCATTTGCTCGGTACTGCTTATTCCCCTACCTGTAATAGCTGACCGTGGCTTTAACCTCTTCAGTTTTAATGCACCGGCATGGTCGTTGTTTTGGGAATACATGGCCAATATTGTTTATGCATTTGTGCTTTATCGGATTGGCCGCAGCTATCTGTTGCTGTTGACTTTACTTTCGGCCCTGGCCATTTGCTTTGTTAGTTACCGTTCGGGCAATTTGTTGGGTGGCTGGAGCGGCCCAACCTTTTGGGACGGGAGCGCCCGGATATCATATTCCTTTTTAGCAGGCTTACTTATTTACCGTTCTAACTGGATCATCAAAAATAAGCTCGGATTTATGGGCCTGGCCATATTATTGTTCCTGGCCTTTATCGTGCCATTCTCAAAATGGAACTGGTTATCTGAACCTTTTATCGTACTGTTTTACTTTCCTTTGCTGATAGCTTTGGGCGCAGGATCTGTGCTAACACCTGGCTTTAAAAAGTTGTGCATTTTTTCGGGAAAGATCTCCTACCCATTGTACATGACCCATTATGCGGTGTTATGGATGTTCGGCAATTATTACGCCAGCCATAAGCCTGGCACTCAGCAATTGGCTCTCATCATTATCGCCGGGCTAATCCTGCTGGTTGGAGCTGCATACCTGGTAATGGTAATTTACGATATCCCCGTAAGGAAGTATTTAAGCCATAAAAGGTTGGCTAAACAGAAAGCTGGCGGTGTTTAATATACCGTATTCTGATTAAGGAGGGTTGCAAATGAGAACAAACTATCAGCAGCAATTATGTCATAAAAGATTGAAAAGGAAGCGGCCTATATGCAGTTAAACTATACCCATTTCGCCTAATGTGTACAATCAGATTTGACTTTAATGCAACCAATCAATTTATAATCTTCATCAGCCCTATTTTTAACATGGATAAGTTCAGCCATGTTAACATTATCACGCAGCTGGAATCACTTCTTAACTATTCGGAATGCTTTTATTTCATTCCTTATATTTTCACTCCGCTACTGCTTTAGTTGTCAATCAAGCGATATCAATTGATTAGGTAAATTATCTTCTCCCCCCTGTTCGTAAGTATTGAACGATTAGGAACAATCCTTACACTTTCCGATAAGAATACAATTGAATCTTTCGACTTTATAACTTTCTGGAACCGAAAAGTGAACGAGTGCAGGAAGACATTCAATTGTTTGACAGCTTGAGCATCGGAAATGGAAATGGTTGTCGGGCAATTTCTGATCATCGCATTTCTTGCATATAGCAAAATACTGTTTACCATCATCAGCTATAATCTTATGGACAATTCCATCCTCACAAAATTGATTTAAGACTCGATAGATTGTAGCCCTGTCAATTTCTATTTCTATTTTGTGCTCTATTGCGTCCTGGCTCATTGCTTTGTTACTGGCATTAAGGACCGAAATAACAGCTTCTTTTGTTGGCGTACTCCTTCGTTTCATTTGGTATTGCGACTTTGTCGTTATTATTATTGCGATTAAGTTGCAATAATAAGTAGAGTTTCTAACTTTGCCAAATAAGCATGTAAAAATCGCAAGAGAGAAGTAGCCAAACAATTGGCCTTGCCTCGCTAATAAAAGGAATACAAATATGGAAGACGCTAAAAAATTTGAAGTGATAATTATTGGAGGAAGCTACGCAGGACTATCCGCAGCCATGGCATTGGGACGGTCATTGAGGGAAGTTTTAATAATTGATAGCGGACTGCGCTGCAACCGACAGACTCCCCATTCTCATAACTTCCTTACACAGGATGGTGAGAAACCAGGTGTAATTGCAGAAAAAGCGCGAGCAGAGGTATTAAAGTACAGCACAATAAAAATAATAGATGATCTGGCGGTTAGTGGGAAGAAAAATAAAAACGGTTTTGTAGTTAATACGCATACCGGCCAGGAATTCCAATCAAAGAAATTGATTTTTGCAACAGGGATAAAGGATATTATGCCAGATATAAAAGGCTTTGCGGAATGTTGGGGAATTTCTGTAGTACATTGTCCCTATTGTCACGGATATGAACTTCGCAGTCAGAAGACAGCTATTCTGGCGAATGGAGCAAGAGGGCTTCACCTGGCTTCGCTGATCAATAATCTAACAAATGATATCACGATTTTGACTACGTGCAAGGCTGATTTCAATCCAGAAGAAGTTTCTAAACTAAGTCAGCATAAAATTGAAATTATAGAGACTGAATTTTCTGAAATAGAGCATGAGAATGGACAAATAAGAAATGTAGTTTTCAACGATGGCAGCAAAAGAAGCTTTAGTGTACTGTATGCAGCTATTCCATTTACTCAAAATTCAGATATTCCACTCTCACTAGGTTGTGAATTAACAGAACAAGGTTATCTGAAGGTAGATAATTTTCAGGCAACAACTGTAAAAGGGATTTATGCTTGTGGTGACAATGCGGCTATGATGCGCTCTATCGCTAATTCTGTATATACTGGAAACCTTGCTGGTGCAATTTTAAACAAGGAACTTACTGATGAACAGTTTTGACCTAAAGTAATCGCAACCTTTGAATTGTCAATTGTTAATGTGTCAATTGAGAAAGAAAAGGTACTATGATAGATGAGCCCGAAAATCCTGATTCTGAAAAGTTAACAAAATTGGTAAAGAACTTTATAGATGACATCGTAAACGAATCTATAATCAACAATTATTTTTTAAGAATTCCTTTCTCCACGCTATCATTTATTAAACTTTCAGCATAATTCCAGATAGATCTCGAACCGTTTTCGATGACTTTTTTCTTATTATAAACTTTCTCGTAATTCACATTGAATTCAGCCCAGGTTCCACCATTGTTCGAAGTATTTTGCAGCAATGGTTCAAACCTGTCCATAGACCTTGCGAATTTTGCCTCTTCAGTAAACCCCTCTTCAAATTCCATCCATATATCTATAAATTCTTTTGCCTGGTTAGCTGGTAACAAACCGAAAATGCGTTTTGCGGCTAAAAGTTCCTCTTCTGTATTATCATGACTTTTAGTTGTGTCATAAAGAAATGTGTCACCTGCGTCGATTTCTACAATATCATGGATTAATACCATTTTCAAAACTTTAAGTACGTTAATCGGCTGATTTGCGTGTTCGGCTAAAATAATAGTCATCATTGCTAAATGCCAACTATGCTCTGCGTCATTTTCGCATCGATCACTATTAAACAGTTTAGTTTTGCGCTGGATATACTTTAATTTATCAATCTCCTTAATAAAACCTACTTGCTGCAATAAATCTTTAGTCTCCATTTTTATAAATAAATAGTAGGTCTGAATACAATGTAGTAAAAAATGCAAATACAATCATAGCCACTATTTAACATGGTTGTTGCTTCACGATATCTTTGATCAAGAACATATATGCTATCAAGTTTATGCTTCAAAAAATCGTTAATGTTACAAGATGCACACCAGCGGCTTTAATAGCTGAATTGAAAGCAACATCATCGGCATTCACAAGTTTAACTTTTGATAGGGGCAAGTGAAATCGTTTCAAGCATAAAAACGTAGAACTACTTGCCTGATTCAATCCGCAAAAATTGCTTATCCCATGCCCGCTGCTTTACCGGAAAATTCTGTGATCTAGTGGCTAATTCTCTATTCCAATTATTTTCATTAAGTAGCGCTTTCCGAAGCAATCCGGTTACCCCAATTCGTAATTGCTTGTAACACTGGAAGAAATGATTGTCCAAAATCAGTGAGACAATATTCAACCCTGATGGGAGGCTTTACACCGTAAACGGTCCGGGATACCATACCGTCTTTTTGCAATTCCTTTAGTTGCAGACTCAATGTTCTTTCAGTCACCGTAGGCATATCTTTCCTTAATTCACTATACCGCTTCTTTGAATCTTTCAGATGATAAAGGATAACAGTTTTCCACTTCCCCCCTATTATATCCATAGCCAGGCTTACGGTACATGGATACAACTTACCAGACATCTCAACAAGATCATTTTGACATTCAAATTTCAAGGTAATAAAGATTTAATATACTATCAATCTTGATAGTTATTGCAAAGATATAAACCTATATATAGTTTTGCAACTATAAAAAGTATAGTCTAAAATTAGTTTAATTAAAACGTATAAATATGGCATTAGTGATCCTGGCACATCCGAACTTTCAAAATTCTTTTGCAAATAAAATCATCATTGAGGAACTACTGAATAGTAATATGGGTATTGAAGTTCGTAATCTGTTTGACTTATATCCTGATTATAATATTGATGTTAAAGCAGAACAAACAGCATTGTTGGAGCATACTACTATAGTATTTCAATATCCCTTCTACTGGTATAATATGCCTGCAATCTTGAAACAATGGTTCGACGTTGTTTTTGAATATCAATTCGCATATGGATCAAAGGGTGATAAATTAAAGGGAAAGAACTTTTTAGCTAGCTTTACAGTAGGTGCGCCTAAAAATGGGTACCAAACGCTTGGCGACCATCACTTTCCCATTTTAGATTTTTGTAAAAATATCGAACAAACTGCATACTATGCCAAGATGAACTTTATTGATCCCATATATTTCCACGGAACGTCTACAGCTGCTGGCTATTCTGCAGAAGAAATTACACGAAGCGCTAAGGAACATTCTAAACGATTAATTTTATGTTTGGAAGAATTGAATAGAGAGTTACTCACAACTTTATAACCTTGTTCTGCATCTTAGAAAACGACTGTTTTTAAATTAAAAAATACCAAAAACTAATATCAAGACTATAGCTATGATAATGGCTATAGTCTTTGTAGCTACAGCACTATAGGGATAAAAAATGATATCAGAGTTATCTTTATAAGTTATATTACTTTTCCACTCCATCTCTAAAGTTATCGTAGTGGATAAAATCCCATGGCATTTCGTATGCTAATACTATTCAATCCTTTTTTGAGACCAACAGTAATACTTTGATTGTAGCTACAAACCCTAATACTCGAGGCTGCTGCTTTTGACTCAATTTCTGAACCATTCTACAAATTCCAAGTACAAACACCTATCCATCCGTTTATGAAAAATATTCCAGTGAGATAACATAGCATCACAATGATAAATGTCAGTAATGCTTTTAAGAATGTATTTGTTAAGGTATTCCATTGCCTAATAAGCTGAACGAGTGAAACTACAGTGAAAACTCCAAAACCTACACTGGCAAAAAGTATAAATAATGTTGTAGTATTTACTGATGCAAAGGCAACTTTATTTACCTCATCGGTCAGGACTAATTTTCTGTAAGACAGTAGGCCGCTTGCTGTTGCCATTGCTGGCATCCAGAGTAATGAAAATCTTTTAAGATTTATCTTTTTCAGAACCAAAAGGACAATACCAACGATTCCACATACCAGGGAAACAAGAATCGAAAAAAAGCCCAGGTAAAAAAGATATTGCTGCAGTAAGATTGGTGCTTTTCCGGTTTTTGTAAAAAAGAGAGAATTCGAATAACCCTGGATAAAAGGAACACCATTGTCATCTCGCGAAAGAATGAATGAAGGTATTATGTCAGATTGGTGCCTGAAAAGATTCTTCTCCACGTATATAAGTGTATCAATACCTCCACTGTTATTTTTCAGGATGATTTTATTTCCCAACAAGCTTAAATTAACCCCGTTAAATATTCTTTTAAGAAAATCCCAACGGTCGTTTTTAGGATTTGCAAATGCATAATACCCCGTAAAGGAATGGAAGCGGGCAAGGTTTTCCTGACTTTCTTTTGAGGGTATAATGCTAACATGCCTGGTGATAAATGACTCAATTATCTGAGAGATCCGCCAGTTATTTTCTCCTGAATTATTAGCGATAGCGTAGGCAATGCCATGCGCTCTGTTGTAAAATATCCAGGAATTGAATCCTTCGCCTAATCCATTGTGCCCCCTGAAAGTGATTCGATTGTTATTTGGGAAAATTTCGTTTCCCAGGGCATAGCCGGTTTGCAGTCCCCTTTTTGAAGCAAGAGAGCTGTGAATAATATCCATATCTACTATGGAAGTTTTAGGAATATCTATACCCTTATGATAATTCAACAAACTATTTAAATAGATGGCAATATCGTCAGCACAGGAAATCAGGTTGCCAGTTGCCCCATTACTCGACAACGTGTAAGGTGAAAGTACGACATATCCATTTCCATTAAAATGATAAGCCGTAGACAAGTTCTTTATTTTATGGTTGTCGCTTGTAATCAAGCTATTTTTCATTCCCATTGGCGAAAGAATGTTTTTCTCAATATAATTTTTAACACTCATTCCTGAAAATTTTTCTATTAGGTATCCTAAAACCTCATATCCGGGATTAGAATAAGACATTCGTTCTCCAGGCTTCCATCTGGAGCGAAGTGAAGATTTATGAAATTCCAGTGCTGCAAGTCCATGCAAACTTTTATTATCTGGCGCTATCATTCGCCCTAGCTGTACATCTTCAAAACCGGCCGTATGTTCGAGCAAATGCACAACCCGCAAGGGCGAGTCCTTTTCCCAAGGGCTCTCAAAAGGAATCTCCGGTGCGATTTTCTTTAGGGTATCGTCAAGCCTAAACCGCCCTTCACTGATTAGCTTTTCGATGGCCAGGGCAGTAAACATTTTGGTTACCGATGCGAATCTAAAGGATGTTTTTCCATTTACTTTCCTCCTGCTTTCGAGGCTAGAATACCCTATACCACCACTATAGAGTATACCATCCCGGTTTGCTATGGCAATCATAAGTCCGGGCATGTGTGCTTCCTCAATTGCCTTTTCTAGTTGCACCAGCATAGAATCAATGGCTGAAGCGTTCAGATCATGTGTGGATTCCTGACTAGCATATCCCCTCAAAGACAGGCATAGTAGAAGAATAAGTAAATGGCTAAGGTAATTTTTCATCTGATTTATAAAGTTTAAGCCAATCTCAAAAAATAATTCTTTAGAAATGTTCAATCTTATCCATCCGAACATCTTTCTTCTACGTAAAGATGATTATTCGCTGCCCGCTTTCTTATATTCAGAAGGTGTAAGCCCTGTAAGCTTTTTAAAAGCTGTATTAAATACCGTTTTGGAGTTAAAACCGCAGGCAAAAGCAATTCCAGCAATATTCAGATGCTGGCAATCCGCAGAACGTAGCAGAATCTTTGCCTTTTCGAGCCGGTATGAATTGATGAACTGATAAAAATTTTCATTAAAGCCTCTGTTAATCACAAAAGAAAGATCATGAACCGCGTAGCCCGTTGCATGGGCAAGTGCAGGTAAACTGAGTCCTGTATCCAGATAGATTTCTGTTGAACTCATAAAATTCTGGATTCTATTCTTAATAGCCTGGACTTGTTCCTCTTCGAGTCTGTCCTGAGAAAGGGTTTCATTTGTAGTTTCGAAGATATTATCCAGATCTTTTAAAACCGGTTCGCTATATGCGAAAACTTCCTTTTGTTTAAAGGCATAAAAAGCAATGAAGAAACTTGCCAGTAAGTAAGCTGGTGCTGTTATTTTATCTGTAAACTCAATATGAAAATAAACCGTATTTAACCATAAAAGGTACATCCCAAGCAAAAAGAAAAGAAGGTAATATAACCAATCAAGCTGAATGGATTGCAACTCAGAAGCAAGCAACTGAATGTTTCGTTGATGTCTTCTGATGCGAAAAAAAGCCAATAACCAATATACCAGAAATTGAATTTTCACGGCTAGTGTTAGTATAAATATTCTGTAGTTGTCAATAGTTGTCAGCGGCATGGGGTGCTCTTGCATAAAGCGTTTTGCCTCACTGCTATTAAAAAAGTATGGCAGCTGATAAAGCAAAAAAACCAAACAAGGTAAAAAATGGAACAATCCGATAATCTTGAAACTATGCTCCGGACTTGTAAAATAAACAACGCTTAAATATAGCGCAGGTGCCATTGCAAACAAAAACAGTTCACTTAATCCCCTAAGGTGTGGATATGCGATGTAGGTACCTGAATTATAAAAAACCACGTCCGCAAGGCTACAAAAAATACAAAAAATAAGCAGGGATAGCCACCTGTTCGCAATAGAGTTTAAGTTCAGTGGATTGCTGGCTAAAAGAATTGAAAGCAATAGAAGTGATCCACAGGTTAAGGTTTGAATAATCATCTATTAGCTTTACTTAAAAGGTTGTTTAAATTCATTGTTGTCCGATAAAAGTAAACGGGCTA
>NZ_MDFN01000079.1 GCF_001730525.1 Arcticibacter eurypsychrophilus | reverse complement strand
TTTTATGAAACACTTTTATATATTAAAAGCTGTAATGTGCTTTTATATGCTTTTATTTTTGAATACTAACAGCTATTCACAAGTAATAGGCTCGAATTTATCTTATCCTATAAATGCCGGTACGCTAGTATACGGGAGTCAATATACTGATACAAAAAACAATTCTGCATCATACGGATTCGGAAATGATTATGGGATGCCGAGTGACGATATTTATTATAAGTTTACTTTAAACGTGGCAACCACTGTTTCCATTTCGCATTGCTCATCTTCAATTGACACTTATGTGTATTTACTAAGTAGTACAGGAAGTTTGCTTGCAAGCAACGATGATCGAGGCCCTCTTTGTCCTTTAACACTGCAAGCATCACTTCAAGTTGAACTATCTCCAGGCGTATACTATGTAGTTTCTGAAGGTTGGATTACAATCACTGGC
>NZ_MDFN01000078.1 GCF_001730525.1 Arcticibacter eurypsychrophilus | reverse complement strand
TCTTACTGGAACATCACATCAGTATAGGAAGGGATTACCTTTTTGATTTGATGTGCAGCAGGGATATGCAGATCAAGAGGCGTCGCCGCAGGATCGTTACCACTGACTCAAATCACTGGATGAAAAAGTATGATAACCTGATCACCGAGATGGAGATAAACCGCCCCGAACAGGTCTGGGTGAGCGATATCACCTATCTTAGGCTCAATAATTCCTTTGTTTACCTGAGCCTGATTACGGACCTTTACTCCCACCAGATCATGGGATATCAGGTTCAGAGCGACCTCTCGGCAGAAGGATGTATCGCTGCCCTGAAGATGGCACTGTCAAAAAGAAAAACTAAGGAGCTGCCCCTGATCCATCATTCAGACCGGGGTTCACAGTACTGCAGTAAACCTTATGTGGATCTTTTGGTACAAGCAAATGTAGCCATTAGCATGACTCAAAATGGAAGTCCATATGAAAATGCAATTGCAGAAAGGGTGAACGGAATCTTAAAAACAGAGTTTAAGATAGGAGACTTTAAAGGATCTATGGCACAATTGAAACTTAAAATAGAGA
>NZ_MDFN01000077.1 GCF_001730525.1 Arcticibacter eurypsychrophilus | reverse complement strand
TCATAAAGGGCATTCTCCTTTAGTCGGGTGACAAAGTGGATGTCCTGACTGGTCCATTGGGCATACTGCTGATAATCCACATATCCCCGGTCAAACAAGGCAATCTGGTGAGGCTTTAAGCGAAGCCTGGACAGAAAAGTATGGTCGTGTGTAGCTGCACTGGTAAAATGGATCAGTTGCGGGACTTCTTCAAATGCGTTCAGCATGGTATGTACTTTGATCCCACCTTTGCTCTTTCCATCAACAGAGTGGCGTCCCACACATTTGAGGATGGCCTTGAACAGGCTGATCGTAGTGCTGTCAATGATAAATATCCGTTTCAAAAGTTCATTGTCCGCTTGGCTGTCCGATAAACGTTCCTTGTAATGAAGGTAGAGCTTCTGATAAACAGCCCCAAAGAAAGTATCGCTCCTTTTCAGGTTGGCATCGCTTAACGTACTGCGTGGAGGAGTGTAAGAGAGCCCCAAATGGTTCAGTTTATCTCCATAGGCGGCTATGCCATGGGTTACTTCCCTTAAGGAAGTACAGTTGTTCATGATGCAGTATAACATACAGATAAAATGTTCCCATG
>NZ_MDFN01000076.1 GCF_001730525.1 Arcticibacter eurypsychrophilus | reverse complement strand
TGTCAGATCCTAAAATAACTATACACTTGACGAATCAACACGAACAAGTATATTAGGATAATGACAAAAGAGATAAAAGGTAAAAAATTCGGTAGGCTTTATCTACCGTCATATAAAATAGAAATAGTTAGAGAATGTGAACAGGAAGGAAGTATTGCCCTTGTATGTGAGCGACATAGCTTGTCTAAAGGCACAGTTAAACCCTGGATGAGGCAATATTCAAGTCCGTCGTATCAGCAGAATAAGGGTAAAAGACGTACTTTATCAGAGCGGGAGGGCATAGTCCGGGAGATCATTTCCGGACACCTTAGCATTGAAGAAGCCCAATTGAAGTATGATCTGAGTTGCCGCGATACTATTACTCAATGGGTCAGAGAATACAAAAAGAGACAGGAGTCGTTAATTCCACCTTTATCTGAACAGGACCCTGCTACAGTTGATAGTGCTGGTATGGAGATCGGTTCTTTGGAAGAACTTAAGTTATCCCAGCTCAAGATACGGGCACTGGAGATCATGCTTGATATTGCCAGCAAAGAATTTAAAGTAGATATCAGAAAAAAGTTTGGGGCCAAACAGTGATCCA
>NZ_MDFN01000075.1 GCF_001730525.1 Arcticibacter eurypsychrophilus | reverse complement strand
AATTCAGTGCAGAATTCAAAGCAAAAGTAGCGATAGCAGCAATCAAAGAGCAACAGACAGTAGCAGAGCTGGCTGTTTTATATGATATCCATCCCACGCAGATAGCCACCTGGAAAAAGCATTTTCTGGATAATAGTTCTGCTTTGTTTGCCGAAAAACAAAGCGATAATAAGGAAAATGACGCCAATGAGTCCCGATTATATGAGCAGATCGGCAAGCTTCAGATGCAGAACGATTGGCTAAAAAAAAAGTTATTATGAAGTGTAGCCTGCCGGAACGAAGAATGATGGTCAGTAAAAGTGGAACGCTTAGTATAACCGATCAATGCGGAATGCTTGGGATTCACCGATCAGGCTTTTATTACGTCCCGGAGGGAGAGAGTGCCCTTAATCTGGTGCTGATGCAATTTATTGATGCCTATTTTCTTAAACATCCTCATACAGGAGTGGTGACACTGTGTGCTTATTTGTGCATGAGCGAAGGTTTTACCATCAATGTCAAGCGTGTACGCAGGTTGATGCGCCTGATGGGGCTGATGGCCATTTATCCAAGCAAGAAGCTGAGTATTCCTGATCAGGGTCATACTCTTTATCCTTATTTGCTCCGGGGGCTTCAGATTGAAAGAGTCAACCAGGTGTGGC
>NZ_MDFN01000074.1 GCF_001730525.1 Arcticibacter eurypsychrophilus | reverse complement strand
GGGGCTGGAATTGATGATAATTATTCTTATCCAGTAGTACAACTTGAAAATATTTGGCGGATAGCTTTCGGGCGAGTGTTAGTCCGGCAAAGCCGGCCCCAACAATCACTACTCGCTTTTGCTCTCCTTTTGTATTAGGAATATCCATTTTGTTTAATTTATACGGTTAAACTCTTCTCCATTTCAATGGCTTTCGGGAAGAGAATATTGTTTTCTAAATGAATGTGAAGATGAAGATCATCTTCAAACTCTTGCATCATTTTAAATAGTAACTGGTAACTGGCACAAGCATCATCAGGAAGAGCGTAATTAGAACTCAGTTCCCTGATCTTATCAAAACCCCTGCCCACAAAGTCATGTTCTTTCTCGAGCCCTTCAATTTGGCTGGCTAGGGAGATTTTCCCCTCGGCAAGCGGGCGATTCATATTTTTGGAAAAAACCAACTTCTTAATATAGGCAAACAGGCCTTTCTCTTCCTCATCGCAATGTTCCATAAGTTCTTTATGAATATCAGCAACGATGCAACGTATCTCGGCTAGTTCGGGGTGAAAGGCACCATGTACCTGGGCTACTTTTATAGCATACGTATTAATTTCCGGTAAGTACTTGCGTACATAGCTGTGATGCGTGTTAATTATATAATCAGTGAGAAAATCTATGTTCCAGTCGTCATAAGAAACATTGCTTGCCTTACTGAGTGTACTAAGTTGTTGAAGTTCGGTTTCAACTTTAGTAACATCAATATTTTTCTCCCTGCAAACTTCGTTTAATGTCTTCTTACCCCC
>NZ_MDFN01000073.1 GCF_001730525.1 Arcticibacter eurypsychrophilus | reverse complement strand
TCCTGCAATATGGGTTGGTAGGGCGGATACGTATAGTGGTGTACGGCAGTAGCCCGTTTTATCATCCAATCTTGCGAACTAAGCTTTTGATAGAAACGTTGGATTAATTCATCACAAAGTTGGAACATAAACCCAGTGCACACTTCCGATGTAATTTTCGGTTTAATTGGGTCAGTAACTAAGGGGTTTTTCATTCTTTTTTGTTGACATTGAATATAATGGATACATCAGCTTGAAAATCTTTCGATTTCAAACCTATAAAAATCCTTCGCCTTATTTTATAATCTTCAAAGTCTAACCTGTATTTTAATTTATTGAAATTATCAAAATAAATGTGTGAAGTTGATTGTCTTTGTCAAGCCTTGTGATTAGACCAATACTGAAACCTATCTCTTTAAGGTCAATTTTTGATCTGATCTGTTATTCCGTATAAGAAAGTATTATATTTATCTATTGTAATCAAATTAAAGTTGTATATCATTATGATTAACTTCTTAACTTTAACTAACAGAGTCATTCCACATCTTTAACTATAGCTAAATTCACCAACTCTGTGTCACTTTTCTTAGCAAGTTTCTAAGTATCCTTTATTAATCCAGTTTGTGGTTAGATTATTAAAGTTTTATTCTTTTGACTTAAACACTTCGGAATCCTCTAAATCTATTTCATCCATCCTGGCATTTACTAAAGAAGGGTTGTAGAAGAGTAAGTCCTTTACTCCTTTGATTACTTCGAAGCCGATGTTCTTATAATAATTACTTAGTTTTTTCTTCGCTGTTATTTCATTTTGATTAAATCTTTGCAGATCTAAGTGATTATACCTGCCATCATCAAAGAGCTCGAATTGCAGAGGATAAGGCTGTATTACGGTATGCATACGGGCTACGCCCTCCACGATT
>NZ_MDFN01000072.1 GCF_001730525.1 Arcticibacter eurypsychrophilus | reverse complement strand
CAAAAGCTTCCTTCCTGTAAGTTTCTCCCTTCACCGGGAGAAGGGCAAAAGGGAAGCCAGCCCCTACGGATTGAAAAGAATGGAATATCAGGGCCAGTACCATAAACAAAGAAATGCGGAAAGCCCTGCGGGCAAACGTACCGCAGAAATGGATAAGGACAAGATTACCACTGCCATCCGTATGATCAAACAGGCCTGCGGTAGCCTGGAGGTTGATTATCTGCTTATGGACAGCTGGTTTACCTGTGAGAAAATGCTGGCTTGTGCCCGTTCAGTAAAGGTGAAACTCATCGGAATGATGAAAATGGGCAAGGCCAGGTACCTCTTCAGAGGGAAAGAGTATACGGCCAGAGAATTGATCGTGCTGTTAAAAAAAGAGCAGAAGAGGTGCAGGAAGCTGAGTGCAATGTATATCGAAGTACCTTTATTTTATAAGGGATATGCGGTAAAACTGTTCTTCTCTAAATTTGGCAGAAACGGAAACTGGCAGTTGCTTTTGTCTACAGATCTGAACGCTGGCTATCTGAAAACAGTGGAACGTTATCAGGTTCGATGGTCTATTGAGGTTTTTTTTAAAGAAAGTAAACAGTATCTGAAAATCGGTAAAAGCCAGGCCGGAGATATCGGTGCCCAGTTTGCCGATATCTCCATCAGCATGATCCAGTATATCCTGCTGACGCTAAGAAAACGGTTCGGGGAATATGAAACCAAAGGTGCCGTATTCAGGGAAGCAGAAGAGAAAATAAAAGATCTAACTCTGGATCAGCGCTTATGGGGATTACTGCTGGAAATGGTCAAACTTATTGTTGAAATACTAGGACTTCCATTGGATGATCTGGATCAGTTTATGACTAATTTAATTCAAGAAAATAAAGTTAAAAAACTATTGAAACTTCATTTTTCAGTTTAAGATTAATCACGAATTCATGTGCGAAGCTTTAGT
>NZ_MDFN01000071.1 GCF_001730525.1 Arcticibacter eurypsychrophilus | reverse complement strand
GTTTCTCATTGTTCTTCAACTTTTGACACGTATATACATTTACTAGATTCAAAGGGTATTTGACACGTTTTTATATTTACTAGATTCTAAGGGTGAAGAAATTCTTTCCAATGATGATGGAGGCCCTTTATGCACAACCGTACAGGCTTCATTAGCTAAAGAGCTTATTCCTGGAACTTATTATGTGGTTGCTGAAGGGTACAGTAGCAATGCTGGAAATATTACTACCAATATCAGTGTTTCAGCTATCCCCACCTTTCAGCAAGAAGCCGAAGATGTTTTGGGGCCTTTAAACAAAAGTTTTGTCACAACCGGCATTCTTTATGACCGGGTCTTTCCATTAGCTAACCTTGAGTCTTATAAAGGTTTAGCAAGTGATGACACCACTAGTTCCGTTCATTTTACTCAGGCATACAGTGAGATATATAACTCTTTATATAACAAAACAGGCTATAAAACACCAGAGGAACTGGAAAGTTATTTAACATCTAACTATACAGGAAAAACGCACACAATTGGTGCACTGTTTTTTAAATATAATTATTTAGATACAAATGCCATAAAGAACAATCAGATTTACGTTTCAAATGGAAAGCTATATGATACCCCTAACCGGACATCATCGCCCTACATTGAAGCTACAACAATGATTGCATCACCACTGTTTCCCGCAGAAGCTGAATTAGAGGAAGGTAGCCACACCTTTACATTTGATCCAACAACCGTTATTTCTAATAGCGCCTTCAACATAGCAAAGGTTAATATAGATTTTGGGATGGTGCCGGAAGTCAAGTTCTTTACTCCAGTAGCGGCGCAGTTAGCACGCAAAAGCCAAACACGCAAATAACAACCAGTAGTTTTTTAGGTAAAATTGTAAATTTTGTAGCCGGCAGAGTATATATTATTCGGATGGTAATTGTATTAGTTGATGGGAAAACCTATACGTCAATAAGTAAGGTATTTGCAAAGAACCCCCCATTAATGACGATTGGTGCATGTGATGGAGGCGATGTAATTTCTATAACAGGATATCCATTTGATGCAAG
>NZ_MDFN01000070.1 GCF_001730525.1 Arcticibacter eurypsychrophilus | reverse complement strand
TTATCCCGGTTTTACCGGACAACAATAATTTATAGACCTAAAATATCAGAATGGAAATTGTAAGTATTACGTTGTTAATTGCAATTGTTTATTTACTTCAACATAATCGAAGCCATTACAACAGCCAAATAGAACGGTTAGAAGACCATATAATGGATCTTCAAAAGATGCTCAAGCAAAATACAAACAATAAATCTGCAGAACCAACAGTTACTTCTCCGGTTAACAAACCAGAGAACCTGAAAAGGCCTGAACCTTCTATACCTGTAGTTGTAGAAAGGCAACCGCAGCCTGTTACAGCACCTCAAGAAGCAATACCGAGACCCATAAGAAATCTTAATTACCCTGAACAGCCAAAGCAAGGATACAAAGAGCCGGTACCGGAGCTTTCATTCTTTGAGCGTTATCCCGATCTTGAAAAGTTTATCGGTGAAAACCTGATCAACAAGATAGGTATAGCCATATTGGTCTTAGCAATTGGTTTTTTTGTGAAATATGCTATCGACAATAATTGGGTTAATCCGGTTGGAAGAGTAGCTATAGGAGTAGTTTGCGGGGCTATATTAATAGGAATAGCGCATCGTATGCGCAATTCTTACAAAGCATTCAGCTCTGTACTGGTTGGTGGAGGCCTGGCAATTTTATACTTTACCATCACATTGGCTTACCACCAGTTCCATTTATTCAACCAGCTTACATCTCTCATCATCCTCATTGTAATTACCTGTTTCGCAGTAGTGCTGTCATTGTTATATGATAAACAGGAGCTTGCGGTAATCGCGTTAGTAGGTGGTCTTGCCAGTCCATTTATGGTAAGCAGTGGTGAGGCTAATTACGTTGGCTTGTTTACCTATATCGTATTACTAAATGTTGGCCTATTGGTTATTGCTTACTACAAAAGCTGGCGCATTCTCAACGCAACTGCATTTGGCTTAACTGTTCTTGTTTTCTGTCTGATTCTTTCTTCTTTAACCGGACCAACTTATATGACAGGTTTTGTATACGCCAGTGTTCTTTATCTGCTGTTTTTCTGGATCAATGTGGCTAATAATATAAAGGAAAATAGTAACTATTCAGGACTGAAGTTAGCGATTAATTTTAGGGTATAAAAGACATCATT
>NZ_MDFN01000006.1 GCF_001730525.1 Arcticibacter eurypsychrophilus | reverse complement strand
AAATGAGTTTAATTTTTATCGGACAGCAGTGTAAACAAATACAACTAATTACGTAAATTCCTATTTACACCTTCATTTTAATCTGATCAAATTATTTGCTCTGATTACTGGCTTCATAAGAATATTCGATTAAGGTTCCAGTATTATCAAATAACGAGGGAATAATGATTAACTCATTCTAATAGCAAGTACTTTCTAGGTATGAAGTACTGTCATAATCTATACATTGCTTATAATTCAAAATCATGGTTATGAGACGATGTTTATAGACAAGGAACCCCATCCTTCACAAACCCATTTCGAATCCCTTTTGAGCCTTATAAAAGCCTCGTAAAATATTATTTTAATTTCTATTGAACGTTTGTCTGACTTGGGTGTATAGAGGGTCAGATTATGAATTAAATTAACCGAGAACAACATGAAAAAAACAAAACTCCACACAGTAGCTACCGCCTCGTTCCTGGCGCTGGCATCTATCTTTGCTTTTAAACCGATGGACGATATCAAGGGTTGGTTCCTTGCGGGAAGTAATCCTGAAAGCTATGAAATTGGCCTTGTAAAGGATGCGGAAAGAAATGGTAACGTTGCCTTTTTGAAGTCAAAAAAGGCAGTTGACGGCTTTGGGACCATCATGCAAAGCTTCAACCCCTCGAGCTATTTAGGTAAAAGGGTTCGTCTTTCTGGTTATATCAAGTCAAAGGATGTTACGAACTGGGCCGGGATGTGGTTCAGGATAGATGGACCGGAAAAGACAAAGCCTCTGGCGTTTGACAATATGCAAGAAAGGCCAATCAAAGGCACTACGGAATGGAAAAAGTATGAGATTGTATTGGATGCACCTGAAAACAGTGTTGGTTTTGCTTTCGGTTTGCTGCAAGCCGGGCCTGGGGAAGTCTGGCTGGATGATTTGAATTTTGAAATTGTAGACAAAAGTGTTCCCCTGACCAATTAGATAAAGTATAAAGACCCAAATAATCAGTTATATTTAATTAATTGCTAAAACAACATGAAAAAAATAAAACTCTACATAGTGGCTGCCGCCTCGTTCCTGGCGGTGGCATCTATCTTTGCTTTTAAACCGATGGACGACATTAAGGGCTGGTTCCTTGCAGGAAGTAATCCTGACAGCTATGAAATTGGCCTTGTAAAGGATGCGGAAAGAAATGGTAACGTTGCCTTTTTGAAGTCGAAAAAGACAGTAGATGGCTTTGGAACGATCATGCAGAGTTTCAATCCTTCAAGCTATTTAGGTAAAAGGGTTAGACTTTCGGGCTATATCAAATCTAAAGATGTGAAAAATTGGGCTGGAATGTGGTTCAGGATAGATGGGCCTGACAAAGCTAATGCGCTTGCTTTTGACAATATGCAGAAGAGACCAATCACCGGTAATACAGCATGGAAAAAATACGAGATCGTATTGGAGACACCTGAAAACGCTACCGGATTTGCTTTCGGTGTGTTGCAAGCTGGTCCAGGAGAAGTCTGGCTGGACGATCTCAAATTTGAAGTGGTAGACAAAAGTGTTCCCCTGACCAATATACTGTCACCGACAGTCTCAGGACCACAGAATCTGGATTTTGAGGAGTCTAAATAATTGAAATAAGAAACTGGAATTGATGCTTTCATTTTTGAATAAAACATACGCCGTTTGCTCCGATGAAGAGCTGATGGCGTATGTAGTTAAAGGCCACCACCCTGCATTCGAACAACTCTATATCAGGTATTCGAAGCCCTTATTACGATTCTTTTACAGGCAATTATACCAGGATGAAGAAAAGGCTCAGGATTTTTTGCAGGACTTGTTCCTGAAAGTAATAGAAAAGGCAGATTTGTATCATCCGGATAAGAAATTTAAGATTTGGATCTATGCGATTGCCAGCAACATGTGTAAAAATGAATATAGAAAAAATGAAGTTAGGGGATGCAAGGTGATGGATTTTGATTTCACAGCGATCATGGATAAGAGTACTTCTGCCCTATCTAACAGGTTTGACCAACGGCTGTTCAATCAGATGCTTGTGAAAGAATTGGAAAAGATGGATGATTTACATCGTCTTACCTTTGCAATGCGATATCAGGACAACCTCTCGGTAAAAGAAATCAGCGAGGTGATGGAATGCGCAGAGGGTACGGTAAAATCGAGGTTGTTTTATTCCTTAAAGAAACTGAACTCAGAACTTAATATTTTTAATCCTTATAAAGAAACGAAATAATGGAGACATTGGAGCCAAAACTGGAATTGCTCTTGATGAGCAAAGCTTTCGGAGCACTGAATGCCGAGGAGCGCCTATTTGTGTCTGCTTTTCTTACTGAAGAAAGGTACAATGCTTATCACCTTATTCTGAAGCATACGCTTAGTGCTGCTCAGGAGTCCAATGACACTTTGCTGCCTGCAGCAGGAATCAGTAAGAAACTTAAAGCACATTTTGTTGCAATAAGGAAACCTGCTGTTGGTTTCGGTCTATCAGTAAAACACTTGTCGATCGCAGCTTGCTTATTCTTTGCCGTTTCTTCGGTTGTAGTATTGTTTAAAGCTGACAAGTCGAACAAAGCACAGGACATACCAGAACTAGTTAAGGTTAACTTGACCTCGGTGCGACCAGAGCCGAAGGAAAGATCAGTGGATCTTTCAGAAAAGCCTTTGGAGCAAAGGCTGGTTTCCATTGTAAAAACTGTTCCGAAAGTAAAGACAATTAAGCAGGTAAAGCTTGTCGAAAACACATACAACATTGTACCAGTATCTGAGAAATTTTACGGCCTGCATGTACAGGAGCCCCTGGTGGGTTTAGAGATCGATGTGAATGATCAGCTTTTGGGATTGAGCATTTCCGTAAATAACAACTAACGTTTTATTGCTGTGCAACTTGTTTATAAAATTTACTAAAAGTTTCGCAAGGGCAAGATTCCAAATTCATTCATACAAATGAAGTCTATTAAAATAATAAACTATAAAAATAAACCATAAGAGGAATTTATCAATGATTAATAAATGTTTGTTTCTAATGATCAAATGCTGCAAAATAACGGTGGAATGGTGACGAATTGAACGTTGTCTTATCAAAATTACAGTTACTTTGGCTGTGAGCACGTGGAAAAGTACAACAGTATGGTATTTTGCCTTATGAACTTTATTTTACCTGATAATAGCCGCATTTTGCAGGAAAATGCGCTTTGATTCCTACTTTCGTGCACATTCGAAATATGCGAAAAGCAGTATTAACCTGTATAGATTTTTTCTTTCCACCATTTTCCAAATGGATTTCTCGTGACACTTTTAGATACCTTGCAACGGGTGGTTTCACCTTTGCAACCGGAATTGTTGTCTATTACCTGGCTTACAATTATATATTAGAACAAAAAGACATCCGGCTTTCCAAATTGTTAGTGACCGCGCCAATCGCCGCTCTGGCTATTGAATCAATTGTTACCTTCTTAATCGGTTTCTTTTTAAATAAATACTTGATCTTTACGGATTCAAAATTGAAAGGCAGAATTCAGCTTTTCCGCTATGGCTCTATAGTAGGTACCAACCTCATACTTAACTATGCTTTCATGAAATTGATGGTTGAAGCATTTGCTTTTTACCCGACGATTGCAAAGATTCTGACTTCCATTATTTTGGCTATTTTCAGTTATTTCTCTCAAAGACATTTTACTTTCAAGGTAGATAAGTGACAATATTATTCTATTCTCTAGACGTAACCTTAATAATTAGAGCGAGTTTACTTGACGAAATAATTCTTGCCTTAGATATCTCATTATCAAGAAACGGTCGTTTTTTTAGACGAGGGAGAATAGGCTTTTCATGAATTCGTTTTGGCCAAATTCATGAATTCGTTTTAACCGTTATAGCTGACAGAATTTGGTTGCACAAATATCTACCAAGAAAAGATTTCTGGAAACAATACAGATAGACCGGAACTTAAAAAACTTCTCAAAAAGTTCAGAAAAGGCGATCAGGTTGTTTTGAAATTGGATCGTCTCGGCAGCCCACTAAGAGACCTGGTTGATTTAGTTGCAATTTTCTATAATCCTTTTATGCTAATTGCTCTTAAACTGCATCTTATCGCTATAAACTAGTCATTAATTCACTAAATTTAGCAAAGACCTAAATTCATTCTATGCGCTCATATCTCTCTGCCTTATCAAAATGCTTTTTGGTTATATGCCTTTTGCTGAGCATCCAACTAGCAACGGCTCAAAGCAAATTTAACGATATCAGTTATAAAATAGATTCTTTGGCGAGCATTGGATTGCCTGGATCGGCACTTAAGGAGGTTGACAAGTTGGATGCGCTTGCCCGCCAAACTAATAATGCCCCACAACAAATCCGGGCTGTTATTTATAGGATGACTTTTCAATCGTACATGGAGGAGAATGCAATGATTGCTATTATCATCCGTTTGAAAACAGATATTGATAAAGCAAAATTTCCGGTAAAGCCAGTATTGCAATCCCTGCTGGCGGAGACTTATTGGAAATACTATCAGCAAAACCGCTATCAATTTACTCAGCGTAGCCATTTAGATAAACCCGATGTTGACTTTACAAAATGGGATCTGCAAACCATAATTACAGAAACAAGCAACCTGTATAAGCGATCATTAACAGAGGCAACCCTGGAGCAAAACACACCAATTAGCGTTCTTGATGGCGTTCTGGAGGGGGATACACTGACCAGGTACCTTAGGCCTACTTTATATGATCTACTCGTTCAACGTGCGCTCGATTTTTATCTGACCGATGAGGCAGAGCTTACTAAACCTAAATTGCCCTTCTTACTTAAGGACCCTGAATTGTTTGGACTTAGCGATCCGTTTACCCCTCCTGGGCTTGCGTTTCCCTTTCTGCGCATGACTACAAAAGATACTACTTCAAATTTTTATAGTGGAATAAAGTTATTGCAGCAAGCGTCATTATTTCACTTAAAACGCCATGATGTAGAGGCATTGGTAGATCTTGACCTCAAACGACTCTATTTTTTATACAGTAAAGCAAAACTTGCTAAAAAAGATTCATTGTATCTTCTTGCCCTAAAAGAGTTAGGAAGTACTCATTCCGATAAACCCATTAGCAGCCAGGCTTTGGTGATGCAGGGGCAGTATTACCAGGCAATTGACAGTTTAAAAACTGCGTATAGGTATTTCAAATCGGCAGCTTCATCTTATCCCGAAAGCTTTGGTGGAAAGAATGCTTTGAAACTGATCGCCCAGCTTGAGGGTAAAGAACTTTCGGCAAAGCTAGAAGATGTGAACAGTCCGGATAAATCGTTATTGGCTGTATTGAATTATAAAAACGTTAGTGCTGCTAAAATTAATATATACAGGTTATCAGCAGTGCAATTGACGGCTTACCACAAAAATTATGATACAGGAAACGGACAAAAAGAACGTTTTGAGTTCTTGAAAAAAATAAATCCAGTAGCAACTAATGTATTTGAATGGGTAGATCCAGGCGACTACAGTAAACATAGTGCAGAAATAAAAATAGATGCATTATCTGCTGGAAATTATGTTTTGATGGTTAAAGACCTTTCTTCTGATGACGAAACGCTAACGGGCTTATCGGAATTTAAGGTAAGTTCTTTAGCTTATAACGCGCGGTTAAATCCTGATGGAAGTACGGAACTACGTGTCATGGATAGGCAATCAGGTTATCCATTAGAGGGTGTACATGTCAAATTGAGCGGTAGGTATTGGGGTTACAAAGATGCAGCAGGAACTCCAAGATGGATCGATTTTCAAGAAAGAGGGTTAACCAATAAGGATGGCTTTTACCATTCACAGAAACACACGAACAACATCTCGGTGGAACTGCATTATAAAGGTGACACCTTAACAAACGAATCAAAATATATTAATGGCGCTGCAGATAATAACAGAGATGATGAAGCCAAAGACAAAACCGTTTTGTTTACCGACAGGCAGATTTATCGCCCTGGTCAATCTATTTACTTTAAGGGGCTACAGCTTGAGATATTAAATGGAAAAAGTAAGATAGTGCCCGCTAAAGTGTTAAATGTCACGTTTTGGGATGTGAACAGGAAAGAGGTAAGCACGCTAAGGTTAAAAACAAATGAGTACGGAACGATTAGTGGCAGCTTTATCATTCCGCAAAATATGTTAGGTGGCAGCGTAGAATTAGAAACATTGGATGGTTCAATTTATGTTAAGGTGGAAGAATATAAGCGCCCCACTTTTCAGACGGAATTTCTACCTGTTAAGGAAAGCTATAAGCTTAATGATTCTGTTTCCATTAAGGGAACTGTTACAGCCTTCTCGGGATATGGATTATCACAAGCCAGGGTTGCCTACCGTATTGTTCGCTCGCAAAATAGGGTGTTTCATAACAATTTAGAAAGGCTGGGAATATATGGCTACCGCTACATTCAGCCGGAAATTGCAGAGATCAAAGCAGATACCATTACAACAGACGATCAGGGCAAGTTTGAGCTGAAGTTTAAAGCTATTCCTGGCGAAATAGATAAAACCATTATCGCTTCCTATAACTATACCATTAGCACAGATGTAACTGATGCTGCAGGTGAAACCCATTCTGCACAAATGGCTGTCGTGATTGGCTACAACGATATTGCTATTCAAAATTTTATTCCAGAGATCATCTTTGCTAAAGACACTTTAAAATCTGTTGTACGAATTAATAACTTAAACGGCCAGCCACAGAAGGGAACGGTTAAAGTAGCTGTCTATGCTTTGCAAACCCCTGAAAATACAGTTATAAACAGGCTTTGGGAAAAGCCTGATCAATATATATTAAGTAAGGCCGATTTCAAAAGCTCCTTCCCTCAGTATGCGTATGGTACAGAAGATATTAGCGCTACATGGGCAAAGACCAGGCAGGTGACAAACTTAGATATAGCAATTGAAGAAGAAAAGCCGGGTATTATTGACCTTAATGTATTAAAAAAATCACCATCAGGGGTGTATCAGATCATTATAAGTGGGCGCAATGAAAAAGGGGACACGACTTCAATAACGAAATATATAAGTTTGGTTGCTGAACCCAGTCAACCATCTGACATCAAGAACTGGATTATCCCTGTTATAACCACAGTAAAAGGAGGTGAAAGCGCTGAATTTTTGGTAGGTATGGGCAGCAAGATGAATGTATTAATGGAGCGTTACCAGGCGGCTAAGCTTATTTCATCCAAATGGATCACTATCGAAAATGATCAAAAAAGTATTAAGATCCCAATTTCTAATGTGGATAAGGATGTGGCTATTCAGTTTATGATGGTCAACAATAACCGTTCTTGCAGTATTTATCAAAAAATAGCAATCTTAGCTAAAGATGAGACGCTGAAACTGAAGCTGCTTACCTTTCGTAACAAGTTACAACCGGGACAAAAGGAACAATGGAAAATACAAGTAAGTAATCAGGACAATGAAAAGCAAGCCGCAGAAATGCTTGCTGGTTTATATGATAGCTCGTTAGATGATATTAGCCCAGCCCAAAATTGGCAACAAGCGTTATCTGATCCTGGAGAATACGAACCCAATTACTTTGCATGGAGCACCTATAATTTTGTAAACGTAGCTACTACAAATGCTGTTTCATCAAATCAAGGAAACTACATCTTGCTTTTACGTGATTATGAAAAGCTAAATTTGTTTGGCTATACTTATTACGGCGGTTACAATGTAGGTTATTCAAATTATTTAGAGGTTGCTAAAGCAACTTTTCGGAATCTGGAAAACGATAAAGCATTAGAAGCCGCTTATCTGAAGAATGCCGCGTTAATAAAAAATGGGTACGTAATAACCGGCAAAGTAATCGACGCTAATGACGCAACGGTACTTCCGGGGGTAACTGTCAGTATTTCCTATTCAAATATTCATACATCAACAAATTCAAAAGGTGTTTTCAAAATAAAGGTGCCCGTTAATGCTAAGCTTACCTTTGGTTTTATTGGCTATATCAGCCAAGTAATAAACACTACTAAAGAGGAAAATATCAGTGTAAAATTAGAAGGTAGTAGTGCTAAATTAAATGAGGTGGTTGTTGTGGGTTATGGCAGCCAAAAAAAGGAGAGTCTTACCGGTTCAGTACAGACGATACGGATTCGTGGTAATAGCACGGTTTCTGATAACGCTGTGTATAATTTTGCCTCAATTGATCCTTCTTCAATTAATGCGCTTGCCGGCAAAATAGCAGGTCTACAGATTAGTCAGGATGTGCCGTCTGATCAGGATCTAAGGAGCACAATACCCAAACCAATTACTTTACGAACAAACTTTAATGAAACAGCATTTTTCTATCCGCAATTGAGTACCGATGAAAAAGGGCAGATATTGATTGATTTTATCCTGCCTGAAGCTTTAACGAAGTGGAAGTTTAGAGCACTAGCACATACCAGGGAATTACACACCGGCTATATCGAAGCTGAAGTGGTTACACAAAAACAACTTAGTATTGGTGCTAACATGCCACGGTTCTTACGAGAAGGTGATACGATTAGCATTTCAGCCAGACTGGCCAATTTAACCGCCAAAAAGCTAGGGGGTAAAGTTAGGATGCAGCTTTTCAATGGCATAAATATGCAGCCTGTTGCATTATTGCAAGATCCAGCTCAATCTGAACAGTCTTTTGAGTTAAATGCATCAACTAATAAAGCGCTATCGTTTAAGTTGATTATTCCAGCGGGGCTAGATGCACTTACTTATCGCATTACGGCTGAGTCTGATACATACAGTGATGGTGAAGAGAACACCGTGCCAGTATTGCCAGACCGCATGCTAGTTATTGAAAGCTTGCCGATGATGATTCGGGCAGGGCAAAATCGGGTCTTTGCTTTTGATAAATTACTAAACAATAAAAGCAATACGTTAAAAAGTAAGTCGCTTACATTAGAGTACACACAAAATCCTGCTTGGTATGCGGTACAGGCACTGCCATATATGATGGAATTCCCGTATGAATGTTCTGAACAACTGTTTAGTCGCTACTTCGCGAATAGTTTAGCTACTAACTTGATGAATAAGACCCCCATCATCAGGCAGGTATTTGAAAGGTGGAAAAGTAGTACTAGTACGGAGTTGTTATCCCACCTGGAAAAGAATCAGGAACTAAAAACGACATTGCTGGAGGAAACACCGTGGTTGCGTGATGCCCTAACTGAGTCGGAACAAAAGAAACGCCTGACGCTGCTTTTTGATCTGAATCATATGAGCAGCGAGCTGCAGTTGAATTTGAATAAACTGCAAAAACGCCAACTACCGGATGGTGGGTTTTCGTGGTTTGCCGGCGACCGTTCAGACCGATATATTACTCAGCATATTTTAGCCGGCATAGGTCAATTGGTTCACTTGAAAATTGCAACTGATAGCAACCAAATAGTAAAAGATATAAAAGAACAAGGGCTTAATTATCTTAATAATCAGCTTACTGATGATGATAATAGGACCAAAGAGTCAAAAGATTATTTAACCAGAGGATTGGATGCCATGGAAATACATGCCTGGTATACGCATAGCTATTTTGGGAACGAGGTAACTTCCAATGCAGTTAAGCGTGTTTTCGACAACTACATTAAACGAGCTGAAAAGCAATGGGTAACGCAAAATGTGTACGAACAATGTATGATAGCGTTGACTATGCAACGTCATGGTAAGCTGGTTGTAGCAAGCGCAATTATTAAATCGTTAAAGGAAACAGCTCAGCAGTCAGATGATTTAGGGATGTACTGGGCTAAAGTTCAAAGGGGATATTATTGGTATCAATCGCCTATAGAAACCCAAAGTCTATTGATAGAACTGTTTACAGAAGTGGGTAATAATGCAAAAGCGGTAGGGGAAATGAAGATTTGGTTGTTGCTGAATAAACAAACCAATAACTGGAAAACTACTAAAGCTACAGCCGCCGCCAGCTATGCCTTGCTACTTAATCAAAGCGAATGGTTATCAGCGGGTAATACCTCAGTGATCAAGTTAGATGGTAAATTGTTAACGGAGTTAAAGCCTGATACTAAAACCGAAGCAGGTACAGGATACTTAAAAACAAGCTGGGTTGATGAGCAAATTAAGCCGGAGTTTGGCAAGGTAACCATTAATAATTCTGGAAAATCTATAAGTTGGGGGGCTATGCACTGGCAATACCTGGAGCAAATAGATAAAATAACACCGTCCAATACCGATATTCATTTGGAACGCAACTATTTTATTCAGAAGCAAACGGATTCAGGTCCATTATTAACAGCGGTTGATGCTTCACATCAGCCTAAGACAGGAGATCTGTTAAAGGTTGTTGTTTACTTGAAAGCTGGCCGTGACTTTGAGTATGTGCAGTTGAAAGACATGCGCCCCGCAGGCACAGAACCAATTAATGCGTTATCTGAATATAGATATCAGGATGGTTTATACTATTATCAGGTAACAAAAGATGCAGCAACTAATTTTTTTATCAGTCGGCTTAACAAAGGGAATTATGTGTTTGAATACCAACTAAGGGTTGCGCAACCTGGTAATTTTTCAACCGGCATAACCACCGTACAATGCATGTATGCCCCAGAATTTAATGGGCATAGCTCGGGGTTAAGAATGGACATAAAGCCATAAAATTTGTCGCGTAATCTTTAAAAGTTCTCTACAGCAAGATTTTTTTGAAAAGGTATACTGTGCTAACTTTTTGCAACGATTCATCTCTTTAAATTAATTTTTCGTTCCTGGTTTTATTTAGACTGATTCTTATTAACTTAGCGTTACTGTAAATACGATCGCTACATGAGAAAACTAATTGCCGCGGGTTTAATTCTAATGTGCTTGGGTGCAAATGCCCAGCAGAATAAGTTTTTGGATCAATCCTTTTGGCAAAGTTCACCAGATGTAGTTGCTGTTAAGGCAGCAATTGCAGCGGGAAACAGTCCATCTGAAATGAACCAAAATAGTTTTGATCCGGTCGTGATGGCTATAAATGCGGAGGCACCGACAGCGTCTATCAAATATTTGCTGGCTCAGCCGGGTAATGATATATCAAAACCTACGCATGATGGCCGTATTTACCTGCATTGGGCTGCTTTCAGAGGAAATGACGAACTGATTTCCTACCTGCTTGATAAAGGTTCTAAGATCGATTTAAAAGATAGTCATGGCACCACTCCTTTGCTTTTTGCAGCTAGTGCCGGACAACAGAATACAAAAATATATGACCTGCTGATTGCTCATGGTGCTAATCTGGAAAAGGAAGTAACTGAAGATGGTGCAAATGCTTTATTATTAGCAGTTGCTAACGATAAAGACCTTACGCTAACCAATTACTTTGTATCAAAAAAACTCGACTTAAACAGCACGGATGCAGTAGGTAACAATGCTTTTAGCTATGCGGCTAAGTCGGGAAACATAGCGTTATTGAAGCGCCTTTTAGAAAAAGGGGTTAAGCCTAATGCGGATGCGATGCTCATGGCTGCTCAGGGTGGTGGTGGCAGGCGAGGGGGTGCAACTATTGGCCTTCCAATTTATCAATATCTGGAAAGCTTAAATATTAAGCCGACTGCTACTGGTAAGGGTGGTGAAAACGCGCTTCATTATATTGTACGCAAACCAAACCAGGCTGAGGTTATTCAATACTTTTTATCAAAAGGTGTTGATGTAAACCAGTTGGATGAAGATGGTAACACCGTATTTATGAATGCTGCGGCATCAAACCGCGATACGGCTGTTTTCGCATTGTTAGCGTCTCGGGTTAAAAATATAAATCAGACCAACAAAAAAGGACAAACCGCTTTAACTTTAGCCGTAGGTACTAATTCACCTGATGTGATCCGTTACTTGTTAGCAAAAGGTGCAGATGTAAAAACACTGGATAAAGATGGAAATAATGTGGCCTACTATGTAGTAGAATCATTCCGTCCGCAAATGGGACAAGGCGGCCCGAATGGTCAGGGTGAAAGGCCAGCTAACGTACCGAAAGCAGATGATCTGGAAACTAAGTTAGCTATCCTGAAAGAAAGGGGCCTCGACCTTGCTGCTCCCCAAAAGAATGGCAACACATTGTATCATATAGCTGTTGGGAAAAATGATCTGTCATTGGTAAAACGCCTGGTGTCATTGGGTATAGATGTAAACGCAAAAAATAGTGAAGGCTTAACAGCTTTACACAGAGCGGCTATGATCGCTAAGGATGATAGCATGATGAAATACCTGATTGCTATCGGTGCTAAAAAAGATGCTGTAACTAATTTTGAAGAAACGGCATTTGATCTGGCGACTGAAAATGAATCGCTTACAAAAAATAACATACCTGTTAACTTTCTGAAATAATCAATATGTCCAATTTATTTAAAGCGGCGCTTTTAGTGTTTACGCTAACTTTTGCAGTCCCTTCTCTGTCACATGCTCAGAGCACGGCGAAATATAAATGCATGGTCCAGATGACCAATTATATGGGCGAGGGTGCGTATGTAGTCATATCGCTTATTGATAGTAAAGGTGCTTACGAAAAGACCTTATATGTGATGGGCCCTGATAAAAAATGGTATTCAAGTTTAAAAGAATGGAATGCTTCAAAGGCTAAAAAGCAGGCGAATATCAGTGCGATAACTGGTGCTTCTGTTACCGGTGGGGATAGAAGTGTAAATGTGATTGAGATTCAAAATTCAAAGATCAATGCGGGTTATAAATTACGCTTTGAAAGCGCTGTAGAAGATAAGGTCTATCACGTTAAAGATCTGGAAATACCGCTTACAACCGCTACCCTTTCTGCAAAAAGCGAAGGTACCGGGTATATCCGTTATGTGCGTTTTAGTGCTAATTAAGAATACGCATTTATGACCATTTCGATATGGAGATACAGCCATTTAGCTTTGGCCTTATCGTCTTTTATTTTGCTGATTCTTGCCGCTGTTACTGGAGTTATTCTTGCTTTTCAACCAGTGGCCGAAAAGATGCAGCCGTATCAGGCGGAACAATTTAACTCGGTTACGCTTGCCCAGTCGTTACCGGCGCTACGAAAAGCTTATCCCGGTATTTCTGAGATTACTATAGATGCGAATCATTTTGTAAAAGCGAGTGGCAGCTATGCAAATGGTAAAAAGCTGCTGGCTTATGTAGATCCTCTTACTGGTCGTGTCTTAGGTATTCCAGATAAAAAAAGTGATTTCTTTGAGTGGGTAACTGCCTTCCACCGGTCGTTGTTTTTACATGGTATGGGTCGGTTCTTCGTAGGCTTAACCGCTTTTTTATTGTTGTTGATTACTGTTTCCGGAACCATACTGATCATTCAGCGGCAACGTGGCGTTAAGCGTTTTTTTACCCGAATAGCTAAAGATAACTTTGCCCAATATTATCATGTAGTATTGGGACGATTATCCCTGATACCAATCATTATCATTGCACTAAGCGGCATTTATCTGTCATTTGCACGATTCGGATTAGTGAGCAGTCCAAATAAGTTGCCAGAGATAGATTTTGACGCGATTCGTTCTGAACCTAAAAAAAAAGCTGAGGAATTTGCTATCTTCAAGCAAACAAAGTTATCAGATGTAGAATCTGTAGAATTTCCATTTTCGGAAGATGTCGAAGACTACTATACCCTTAAACTCAAAACAGGTGAGGTTGCAGTAAATCAAATCACGGGGGATATTATTAGCGATGTAAAATATCCAACTGCTGTATTAATTACAAATTTAAGTCTCGACCTGCATACGGGAAGAGCCAACTCCATTTGGGCGATTATTTTGGCCCTTGCATCAGCTAATATTTTATTTTTTATTTATTCCGGATTTGCCATCACCCTAAAGCGAAGGGCCAATCGTACCCGCAATAAATATAATGTCCATGAAAGTAAATTTATTATTCTTGTAGGCTCTGAAAATGGCAATACATTTAGTTTTGCCAGGTCGGTTCATCGGCAATTGATTAAAGCGGGTGAAAAGTCGTTCCTGACAGAGCTTAATAGGTACACTGTTTTTTCAAAAGCAGAATATCTGCTGGTTTTTACCGCTACCTATGGGTTGGGCGATGCACCAACTAATGCTGCTAAATTTGCCAATTTGCTGGCAAAATTCCCGCAACAACAATCGCTTAAGTATTCGGTGCTAGGTTTTGGTTCGCACGCCTATCCTGATTTTTGTAAGTTCGCTTTTGAAGTAAGTAATTTGCTTTCTCATCAGGACTGGGCTGTACCGCTGATTGATATGCATACGGTAAATGATAGGTCTCCTGCCGAATTTGGCCTGTGGACGGAGGCCTGGTCTCAGCAAGCTGGGATTTCCATAGAGGCGCTTACTGAACTGCATCCTGTTAAAGCAAAAAATCTGGAAGAGCTCAGCGTAACCGCTATAGCCCATGCAGAACATGAAAGTGGTCTATTTACGATCAGCCTAAAGGCAAAAGGAAATTTACGTGTCGCCTCTGGCGATTTACTAGTCATATATCCTGAGAATGATCATCGGGAAAGGCTTTATTCAATAGGTGTTATAGGTAAAGAGATCCGATTAAGTGTAAGGCTGCATCTAGGTGGCTTAGGTTCAGGTTTTTTAAATCGGTTAAAGCCTGGTGACAAAATTCAGGCTAAGATTGTCAGTAATACGCACTTTCATTTTCCTGAAAAAGCATCCGAAGTTGTCATGATTTCGAACGGTACAGGCATTGCACCCTTTTTAGGAATGATCAGCGCGAATACTGGGAAGATATCCTGCCATTTGTATTGCGGTTTTAGGGACAAGGTATCGTTTGAGAGATATCAAAGATTTTTAGATTCAAATAAGGCGGCAGGGCAGGTTCTAAGCATCAATGTTGCCATTTCCCGAGAAGGTCAAAGAGAGTATGTTTATAACCTGATAGAAAAGGATGCGGATCGAATAGCCGCGATACTTGGCAAAGGCGGCGTTATGATGATCTGCGGATCGCTATCGATGCAGAAAGATGTGATGGAACTGCTTGAAACCATTTGTCAGACCAGGACAAATAAGAGTTTAAGCTTTTATCAATCGCATGATCAAATCCGTACCGACTGTTATTAATGCAGTAACTACATCGCTTGAAGTTTTTTTAAATGGAGCTTTGGGGATGAAAATACCTGACCATTATCTGTAATCAGGATATAGGTATAGTCGGGAAATTTTTTAATGAACTGTGTCGCAGCATCCTTTCCTAAAACCATCATGGAGGTGCTGAACCCATTTGCTTGTTCGGCGCTTGGACCGAAAACAGTTACGCTGCATAGTCCTGTAGCGGGGTAACCGGTGGCAGGGTTGATGATGTGGGCGTAGCGTTTGCCATTGAAGACAACAAACTTTTCGTAACTGCCGGAAGTGACTACGGATCCCTGGTGCAGAGGAACGACTGCAATAATGGTGTCTTCTTTCATTGGGTTTGTGATTCCTATATTCCAGTCGCTGCCATCAGGTTGTTGACCCCAAACGCTCATATCTCCGGAGCCATTTACGATACCTGCTTGAATACCTTTTTTAAGCATTAATTCGCGGCTTCTGTCCGCCGCGTAACCTTCACCCAATGCTCCAAAGGCAATTTTCATTCCCTTTAGTTTTAAAAATATAGTAGAATTTGCGCTGTCAAGAATGATGTTTTTATACCCTACTTTTTCTACCGATTTCTTAATGGTTTCCGGCGTTGGCATTGCCGTCATTGAACCATCAAACTTCCAGATCCTATCCATAGCGGCAAAGCTGATATCAAAAGCACCGCTTGTTATGCGAGATAAATGGATTGCCCGCCTGGTTAGTTCAAACACTTCACGGTCCACCTGAACAGGGCGGATGCCTGCATTTTGGTTAACCTGTGATACTTGCGATTCGGGCTTCCAATCGGATATCAGGTATTCTATGCGGCTAACCTCGGCGATTACGGTGTCAATATTTTGTGTGGCCAGGGTAGAGTCGTTGGCTACTAGTGTAATATCCCATCGGCTACCCATCAGCATTATTGTTCTTTTACGCAGGACCTGTGAACTGACGTTTAAAGACAATAAGATGATTACCGGTAAAATCAGTTTTTTCATTGGATTTAAAATTCGAAAAAAAACCGGACAATTATGTGCCCGGTTTGAATCATATAATAGTATATACTAAAATTTATAAGCTAAAGTTGCAACAAACATGCGTGGAGGGATAGGGTTAAGGCTATAACGGTCATGAACGATATAATTAAAAGTGTCAAAAATGTTAGCCACTTTAGCGAGCAGTGATAGTTGCCTGAAACTATAACCTGCAGAAAGATCGACAGTTGTAAAACCTGTTAATGGGAATAGGGCGTTGTAAGATGATGTAACTCCCAGAGGGTTTGCTAGAGTAACAGGTACTTTTGCACTATTGAGTTCACCTGGCACTAGTCCAATGGTATTGTTGTTGCCACCATTACGTTTTCCTGTATAGAATGCAGACGCTCCAATTTTGAGACCTTTAACTTTTCCCTGATCAAAAGTGTAAAAGATTGAACCGTTGGCCGTATGTGCGGGGTTGTTGATAAGCCTTTCGCCCTCAACCTGCGAGCCTGTAGTGTCAGAAGTACTAGTGTATCGCATGTAGTTATACCCATAGCCGGCAATAAAATAGAAATTTTTAGACAGGGATCCGTTTACATCAACTTCTAGACCGTCACTAGTCGTTTGACCGTTAAGCGTTTTAATACTGGTATTCGTATTTTGATTTCCATTTTGGTCTAGTAAAGCAGTCTGTGCAAAGTTACTGTTGCGAATGCGGTAAATACTCAGATTGGCTGATAGGCGTCCATTTAGAAATTCATTTTTCACACCGGCTTCATATTGATCTACAATCGATGGTTTTAGATTGTTAAGATAAATATCCTGACCGCTGTTAATGGTGAAATTGTTCGTATAGCTGGCATACACGGATGTTGTTTGTACCGGTTGATAGATAAATGCAATTTTGGGAGAAAAGGCTTTATCTGCTTTATCTGCTGTTAAACCACGGCGTTCCTGTTGGGTAACATTATTGAAAATAGTGGTCTGGAAGGCTTTTTGATAAGACCATCTTAGGCCTGCCAATACTTTGAATTTGCTCGAAATGCTAACCAGATCTTGTATGTAAATGCCCATTCGATTCTGTGGAGTAGTGGTTAATGCGGTATCTGCTATGGCTGGAATATCGGCACGAACATTAAATGTGGCTGAATCATAGATATTGATCATGTCATAGCGTGTACCTACAGTACCTTCAGCGGATGTGTACTTGAACGTATTATTTTTTGCTACTATTCGGGTAAAGTCAGAGCCGAACAATAACTGGTGTCCGATAGAACCGGTTTTGAATGCAGCATTTAGATTGAGTTGAGCAGAATAATCTTTTTCTGCACTTTTTACAGCACTTAGGTTACGGGTCCAATTGCCATTGGCTTCGATGGTTGTGGGTACACCTACTCCAAATCCGTTAACCGTAGTGTTTTGTAAGCCACCGACAGCTGTTAATTTCCAATTGTCATTAAAACGGTGGTTAATGGTTAAATAGCCAGAACCTTGTTCCGTCTTATTATAAGCCCAGTTTGGGTAAATAAACCTGTTTCTTGGCTGTTTCGGTACCTCGGTAATCGTGATACGATTATTGGGTATGCCTGCACCGGCGTCAGGTACTATATCTGACTTCAGGTAATCACCTTCTAATAAGATATCGGTTTTGCCTCCGATTTTATAAAGCAACGATGGATTTACGTATGTGCGATTTACGTTTACAACATCGCGGTAACTGTCCGCATTTTCATGTGTGCCTACTACGCGGAAGGCCAGGTTTTTGCTTATAGGGCCGTAAAGATCTAAAGTTGGTTTGTATTGATTATAGCTTCCGGCGAGCATAGATACCGATCCACCCCAGTCAAATCGTGGTTTTTTTGTTACCAGATTAATGATAACTCCACCAGACACGTTACCATATAACAAAGCAGAGCTGCCTTTTAATACCTCTATGGACTCTAATGTACTGGCATCTGGGAAACCCTGTGTGTTAGTGATAATGCCATTTTTGAAAATACTACCGCCTGAGCCTGCAATACCGATGCTATAGCCACGTGCGGAAAACGTTTCTGCAACTCCCCCACGTGATTGTGTAAGAGATACTCCGCTCACATTTTTAACGACATCGCCCAGACGAATGGCCTGTTGATCAGCAATCACGGTGCTTGGAATTACACCTGTGCTTTGTGGCAGATCTAATGGGCGAATGTTCGCTTTACCTAAAGTTACAGGTTTATTCAAAGTTTGAGAACCCATGACTACAACTTCATTTAGTTGAGAAGCGCTTTCACTGATAGTAAAATCAATTTTACTTTTGATGCCTGCACCGACGCTTACCTGGCGTTTCTGCGTTTTTAAACCCACGAAAGACACTTTAAGAGTATAATTTCCAGGTTTAATATTGGATATCGTATAACTGCCGTTATCATCGGTCATCGTTCCTTTGTTACTTCCTGAAAGTGCAACACTTACAGAATTTGCAGGTTTGCCGTCAATAGTTTTTACATTGCCGGATATAGTCCCGTTTTTTGATTGGGCCACTACAGTCAAAGTGATCAGACTGTAACATACCGTGAGTAAGATAAGGGAGTGAAATTTCTTCATTGTTATTTAGATTGATTCTAATTTTAGACGAAAATACAAATCTCATCTTAAATATGAAACACTATTTAGAATTATTTTAAATAAACGAAGATTTTGATGAAAGGACTGGTTGTTAAATAATATTTACTTTTCTGCCTTTAGCATAATAAATCCTATCTTCGAATAGAGAAGTGGTAACCTATTTTAACTAACTGATTTTAAATGTTCGCCAAGGCCTGTAAGCTAAGTTTATTTCTGATTGTGGTCACATTCCATAGCCAGGCACAGCCGCATTCTTATCAATTTTCGCAACTTCAGATCTCTTCAGGTTTATCAAATAATCAGATTAACAGTATCCTTAAAGATAAAACAGGATTCATGTGGTTTGGTACACTATCCGGATTGAACCGATATGATGGGTATTCGTTTAAAATATTCAAGCATAACCTGAAAGACTCTACTTCTATAAATGACGATAATATTTTAAATATTCAGCAAGGACCTTATGGAAAGCTTTGGGTTCAGACCCGTTTGGGATATACGATCTATGATCCGCAGAAGGAACGTTTTGATCGGCACCCTGAGCGGTTTTTAAGATCATTGGGAATCAATACTCTTCTCACTGATATTAGGGACGACAAAAAAGGGAATTTTTATCTGCTGGCTGGTAATGCATTGTATCAGTTTAAGGAATCGGATAAAAAGGCCAAACTTATCTCTACTCAAGGCTCTTCTATCATTACATCTGTGGCTGTTTCTGTGGATGGGGCGGTGTGGACGGTTAATAATCAGGGGAGTTTAGAGCAGTTCAGTGCCGGTGATCATCGTCGTGTCTATAAGAAAACGATTACGGATGCAGCCAGCTATAGTTTGTTTATTGATCGGCAGGGTGATCTTTGGGTTTATTCGAAAGATCGGCCAAAAGGAGTTTTCTGTATTTCCCAAACGGGAAAAACTATAACTCATTATACCAATAAAAGTGATCTGAAGCTGAATACGAATAATATTTATAGTGTAAGTCAGGACGATAAAGGGATTATATGGCTGGGTACGGATCATGGCGGGATTAACCTTTTGAACAAATGGAACCGCAGCATCAGTTATCTTTCCAATAGGGAAGGGGATGAGAAAAGTGTGGCTCAAAACAGTACGCCTGTCATTTATAAAGATGATACAGGAATCATGTGGGTCGGTACATTTAAGAGGGGATTAAGCTTTTATCATGAAAATATTATCAAGTTCCCACTTTACCGGCATCAGTCAGCTGAATTTACTAGTCTGCCTTACGATGATGTGAACCGTTTTGTGGAAGATAAAGCAGGGAATTTGTGGATTGGCACCAATGGAGGCGGTTTGATTTATTTTAACAGAACGACTAATACCTTTAAAACCTATAAACACAATGTCTCTCAATTGAACAGCCTGAGTAATGATGTGGTGGTTAGTTTGTGTATTGATCATGAGCAAAAATTATGGATCGGTACGTACTTTGGGGGGCTGGATTGTTTCGACGGGAAAACGTTTGTGAATTACAGGCATAGTGATACGAATCCGGCCAGTCTATCTGACGACCGGGTTTGGGAAATCATGGAAGACTCGGCTCATCGCCTATGGGTTGGCACTTTAAATGGAGGCTTGAATCTTTTTGACAGGAGTACTAAAATTTTTAAACATTACAGGGCTTCGGATCCGAATACTATAAAATCAAACTATATCAATGCATTATTGGAGGATCGGGCAGGCAATTTATGGCTGGGAACGGATAATGGAATTGATGTTAGGTTGAAGAACACGGGGAAGTTTATACATTATTCTTACAGTGATGTTCGTTCAAAGGGACTAGTCAATAATAATATTTTATCCTTGAATTTAGATAGCAGGGGCTGGATTTGGGTGGGCACGCAGGAAGGCATCAGTATATATGATCCTGTTAAAGCGAGGTTTAATACGTTGAGAACTACAAACGGAATTGTAGATCATACGATTTTAACTATTCTGGAAGATAATAATCATGCGATGTGGTTGAGTACAACTAAGGGAGTGTCCAGGTTGATTTTATCTAAAAAAGGGGTTGGTTATCAGGTTCATTTTAAGAATTATGATGAGCTTGATGGGCTTCAGGGAAAAGAGTTTAATGAGAATGCGGCCTTTAAAACAAGTAGGGGGGAATTAATTTTCGGAGGTGCTAATGGATTTAATCTTTTTGATCCGCATATCATTAAGACCAATAAGCAATCACCTGTAGTTGCTTTTACTGATTTTCAGTTGTTTAATAAAAGTATTTGTCCGGATGAATTAATAGATGGAAATCCTGTTATCACCAACTCAATTTCCAATACGAAGGAGATCGTGTTGAATCATAATCAGAATGTTTTTTCTATTGAATTTGCAGCACTTAATTTTTCTAACGCGGCAAAGAATAAATATTCGTATATCCTGGAGGGATTTAATGATAAATGGGTTACGACAGATAGTCGGGAGCGCAAAGCAACCTTTACTAACCTTGATCCGGGTGATTATGTGTTTAAAGTAAAGGCGGCAAATGATAATGGGGTATGGAGTCCTGGGGGAGCATATTTAAGAATTAAGATCCTTCCACCATTCTGGAATACCACTTTTGCCCGGTTATTTTATCTGCTTGCTGCTATTGGTATTATTTTTACTCTGCGGAGGCGTGGTATTCAGAAGTTGAAAGCGCAGTTTACTTTGGAACAGGAGCGTCAGTCATCGCAACAGATGCATGAGCTGGATATGATGAAAATTAAGTTCTTCACGAATGTGAGTCATGAGTTCAGGACGCCTCTTTCTTTGATACTTGCTCCTCTGGATAAGCTGTTGAAGCAGAATAAAGATACGGCAGAAAAGATCCATCTGCAATTGATTCAACGGAATGCAAAACGACTGTTGAATTTGGTGAACCAGTTAATGGATTTCCGTAAGATGGAGGTAAAGGAACTTAAACTCCAGCCTGTTGAAGATGATGTTGTTGAATTTATGAAGGAAAATTTTCAGTCATTCACTGATCTGGCTGAAAACAAGAATATTACGTATTCCTTTACTTCAATGCTGAGCTCCTTTACTACTAGTTTTGATCCTGACAAAATAGAAAGGATTCTTTTTAACCTTTTGTCCAATGCCTTTAAATTCACTTCTGAAGGTGGTGAAATTAGTATGGCGCTGAAGTTTGAGTTACAGGATGATCAGCATTCGACCATTATAATAGTCATCAGGGACAGTGGCATAGGAATCCCCCTGAATAAACAGGATAAGATCTTTGAGCGTTTCTTTCAAAATGAGGTGCCGGGCTATATGGTAAACCAGGGAAGCGGTATTGGTTTATCGATCACTAAAGAATTTGTGAATTTACATCATGGGACTATAAAAGTGGAGAGCGAGCCGGGTAAAGGAAGTTGTTTTACGGTTGAATTTCCTTTGATTTCCATTTCAACGAATGTTACTGAGCTCGACTATGAAGAAGTGGTTTTGGAAACTGAGCTGCATGCGCATATTGAAAATCAGGTAGAAGAAAAAAGTAAGGTTAGTTTAAAGAAACCAGTTATTCTGCTTATTGAAGATAATGATGATTTTCGTTTTTACTTAAAGGACAATTTAAAACAGGTTTATACGATTATTGAAGCGACAAATGGAAAGGCAGGCTGGAATAAGGCCCTTTCTCTGCATCCTGATTTAATCGTGTCGGATATCAGTATGCCTGAAATGAATGGTATTGATCTATGTGCAAAATTGAGGAACGATAAGCGGACCAGTCATATCCCTATTATATTGCTTACTGCTTTAACTGGTGAAGAGCAGGTTCTGCGTGGTTTGGAAACTGGTGCTAATGACTACATGACTAAACCCTTTAACTTCGAAATATTGCTTTCTAAGATTAAAAATCTGCTGATTCGTCAGGATTCTTTGCGTAAAACGTATCAGAAACAGGTGGAAGTAAGGCCTGTAGAAGTGGAAGTGCAGTCGGCAGATGAACGCTTTATTCAACAAGCACTAATAATTCTGGAGAAGAATATTTCTAATACGGATTTCTCTGTGGAAGAATTTAGCCAGCTTATGTGTATGAGTCGGGTGGCCTTATATAAGAGACTGTTGCAACTGACCAGACAAACGCCAATTGAGTTTATTAGGAGTATCAGATTGAAGCGAGCAGCAAGACTTCTGGAGAAATCGCAGTTAACCGTGGCGGAAATAGCCTATGAGGCGGGTTTTAATAATCCCAAAGCTTTTGCTAAATATTTTAAAGCGGAGTATGGTGTTTTACCGTCTGCATATATCAAAACGCATCATAATTTAAATGGTTCTACAATAGAATAAATTGCCTGATCTTCAATCGATTAGTTATGGTTAACATTTTGATCCCTAAATGTTAACATTTCGATACCCTCCCCTCATTTGTCTGTGTATAGATTTACAAAAGAATCACACGAATACATGTGATTCTTAGCCAATTGAATCCGTTAATTATATTATAGCCTAAGCCTTATTATAATTAAACTATCTAACCAAAGGGAATAATATGATGATTAAAAGAATGATTTGCTTTGCACTTATTCTTGTTGCATTTGCTTGTAAAAAGGAAAAAAAGGCCAGTGAGGAAGTAAAGGTAGATCCTGAAATCGTCCCAACTACTCCTGCTGATCCGGAGACAGCCAAGACACAGGGAATCTTTTTAGATGATTGGGTGGTTAAAAACTTTGTGGCTCCTGCTTATGATTTAGTTGCCCAAACAAGCTCTGTTGCAATCATTACAGTTACAATAGATGGAAATACCATCCTGACTAAGGTTCCTAAATATCTTTTTGGCACAAATACCAACCCTTATATTGGTCAGATGGTTACTGAACCTATATTAATCAATCATCTGAAAGATTTGGCTCCTACTATCATTCGTTTTCCGGGAGGAAATATATCAAGTATCTACTTCTGGAATGCATTAGTAAATAGTCCTCCGGCAGATGCACCAGTGAAAATTTATAATGGGGATAATGTGATTGCAGATGCCGGTTATTGGTATGGAAAAAATACGTCCAGCTGGACGCTTTCTTTGGATAATTACTACAGCATGTTACAGCAGACTCAAAGTACGGGAATCATTACCGTAAATTATGGTTATGCCCGGTATGGTACAGCCGCGAATCCTGTTACTGCAGCTGCACATCTGGCTGCAGATTGGGTTCGGTATGATAAGGGGCGAACTAAATATTGGGAAATTGGGAACGAAAGCAATGGAACTTGGCAGGCAGGGTATCGGATTGAGTTGAGTCAAAATAAGGATGGGCAGTCTGAGTATATTACAGGTGATCTTTACGGTAGGCACTTTAAAGTTTTTGCTGACTCGATGAAAAAAGCAGCGCAGGACATAGGTAAAACTATATACATCGGGGCGCAACTATTGGCCGAAGCCCCTGCTTCATGGGCTACCGCAACCGATAAGACCTGGAATGCCGGGGTACTTAGTCAGGCTGGCAATACTCCCGATTATCATATTATTCACTCCTATTATACGCCATATAATACGAATTCCAATGTTTCAGATATCCTCGGATCAGCTGTTACCATGACTAAAAGCATGGTTGAGTATGTAAAACAAATGGCACAGGCCAATGGAGTGGCAGAAAAGCCATTAGCACTAACCGAATGGAACATATTTGCGGTAGGTTCTAAACAGATGGTATCAAATATTGTAGGGATACATGCTGATATGGTTTTAGGGGAACTACTTAAAAATAAGTATGGAATGGCAAGCCGCTGGGATATTGCAAATGGGTACAATAATGGTGATGATCATGGCATGTTTGGTTTGGGTGATGAAGGTAATGGAACTTCGAAGTGGAACCCCAGGCCGGTTTTCTATCATATGTACTATTTTCAAAAGTATTTTGGCGATAGAATGCTTGCTTCTGAAGTGCAGGGTAATTCTGATATTGTTTCTTATGCTTCATCTTATTCTTCAGGTGAGGTGGGTGCAGTGTTGATTAATAAAGGGGCCACAGCACAAACCGTTAAAATATTGGTAAAGAACTTCAATCCGGGAAGCCGGTATTATTGGTACACATTAACGGGAGGGAGTGATAATGGCAATTTTTCTCCTAAAGTTTATGTAAATGCAATTGGGCCTAACGAAACAACCGGTGGACCATCAACTTACAAACAGATCAAAGCGTATGCGGTTGCGGCGCAGGGAGAGATTAAATTAGATCTTCCTGCAAGAGCATCAGTCTATTTGGTAATCGATAAAAAATAGAATTTACGTATGCTAAACTTGATAATTGCTTTATTTTAGTGTTATTTTCAATCGTAAAAGAGATATATAGTTAGTGTTGTTGTTATAAATAATTGATAATTAAGTAGTTATTTTTGGTTAACATTTTGATACCCATATATTAACATTTTGATACCCTCCCCTTGTCAGCCTCTTTATAGATTTACATTAGAATCGTATCAGCGAATACTTTTTTGACCAATACAGTCTTTTTTAAACCATTAAAAATTATAAATCTATACCAATTATGACGTGCAGGAGTATATTAAACGTTGTCTTATTTTGTTTTTCTCCATTTATTCTTTCAGCCCAGGAGCCTGTTGTGAAAAAGTTGGATAATGGAATCCAGGTTACCTTCCAGGAAAGCTTATCTACTATCAAGCAGACCGTCGAATTAAACGTAATCTCAGATAAAGTAATACACGTCACTTCATCTCCAACAGGATTTGGTAATACGTATAAGAGTTTAATGATTGCAGATGCACTGCCTAAAACGGCTACAAGTTGGGAGATGAAACAGGATGCAGAACAGGTTGTTTTATTAACTTCGAGCATTAATGCAAACGTTAGCTTAAAAACAGGTGCAGTCTCTTTTACGGATAAAACAGGAAGGCCTATTTTAAAGGAACTAAAACGGGATGGAACAACATTTGTATCTGATTCTTATTCTGGTGATAAGTTTTATAAAATCAATCAGGGTTTTGGAATAAGTGATTCTGAAGGCTTTTATGGATTAGGCCAGCATCAGAATGGGGTAATGAATTATCGGGGACACCAGGTGGACCTGTCGCAGTACAATACAGATGTGGCTATTCCTTTTATGGTTTCCAGTGCTAATTATGGCATTCTTTGGGATAATTATTCGATTACTAAGGTAGGGGATGTGCGGAAATTGCAACCCTTATCTGCATTAAAGTTATATTCAAAAACAGGACAAGCCGGCTGGTTAACGGCAACCTATTCCAGCTTAAAGCAAACATCAGCTCCAATTGTAAGGGCGGAGTCTATAATCGATTATTCTTTCTTAAAGGATATGAAGAACTTTCCGGATAGCTTTAAAATGGCTAGTGGTAAGGTGCGTTGGGAAGGGGATATCGAATCGCCATATACCGGTCAGCATACGTTATTAATGAAATATGCCGGCTACCTCAAGATCTGGGTGGATGGAAAATTACAAGCTGACCGCTGGCGCCAACCCTGGAATGCCGGGGCAATTGAATTGGAGCTTAACCTGGTTAAAGGAAAGAAATATCCTATCGTGATGGAGTGGATTCCGGATGGAGGGGAGTCTTATCTATCATTTAACTGGCAGAGCCCTATTCCTGAAGAGCAAAAGAATCAGATCTCTTTTCTATCAGAAGCAGGTGATCAGGTGGATTATTATTTCGTGTCCGGAAACAATATTGATGAAGTAATTGGCGGATACCGCTTATTAACAGGTGCGGCTACATTGATGCCCAAATGGGCAATGGGATTCTGGCAAAGTAGGGAACGCTATAAAACTCAGGATGAAATACTGAATACAGTAAAGACTTTTCGCGACAGGAAGATTCCTTTGGATAATATTGTTTTAGACTGGTCGTATTGGGCACAAGACCAATGGGGAAGTCAGGAATTTGATCTGGCACGTTTTCCTTCTGCACAGAATATGATTAGCGAGCTACATGATAAATATCATACTAAGCTGATGATCTCAGTATGGCCGAAGTTTTATAAAGGTGTCGACGCATATAACGATTTTGAGAAAAAGGGTTGGTTGTATATGCGGAACATTGAAGATGATAGGAAAGACTGGATCAGTACCGGTTATTCGGGTACTTTTTATGATCCGTTTAATCCCCAGGCAAGAGTGGGATTCTGGAGTTTATTAAATAATAAATTGTATAAAAAGGGGATTGACGCCTGGTGGCTGGATGCTACAGAACCGGATATTCATTCTAATCTGGATCTGGAGACCCGTAAAACTTTGTTTAGTCCTTCAATAGGATCAGGTGTCCGTTATTTCAATGCCTTCCCGCTACAAAATGCGAAAGGAATCTATGAAGGACAGCGTCAGACAAATCCAAAAGACCGCGTATTTATATTAACTCGCTCAGCCTATGCGGGACAGCAACGTTATGCTACAGCTACCTGGAGTGGTGATATCTCCTCCCGCTGGCATGATATGAAAGATCAGATTGCTGCAGGTATTAACTTCTCTTTATCAGGACTTCCTTATTGGACCATGGATATTGGTGGGTTTTCTGTAGAACGGAGATTTGAAAATGCTAAGGGGGCTGATTTAGATGAATGGCGCGAGATGAATGCCCGCTGGTATCAGTTCGGTGCGTTTACTCCAATTTTTAGAGTACATGGGCAATTTCCATACAGAGAGATTTTTAACATTGCTCCCGAAAGTCATCCTGCTTATAAAAGCATGTTGTATTATAATAAACTCCGTTATCGCATGATGCCTTATATCTATTCACTGGCAGGTAAAGCATATCATGAAAACTATACCATCATGAGAGGTTTGATTATGGATTTTGGCGGCGATGCAGCAGTTAAAAATATAGCAGATCAGTTTATGTTCGGGCCGTCGTTGCTGATTAACCCGGTTTCCGAATATCATGCTAAAAGCAGAACAGTGTATCTTCCTGAAGGATCGGGTTGGTATGACTTATATACAGGAACCTATAACAAAGGAGGCCAGAAGATCCAGGCTAATGCGCCTTATGAGAGAATGCCCCTTTTTGTGAAGGAAGGTTCCATCATTCCTTTCGGTCCGGAATTACAATATACATCAGAAAAACCGGCTGATCCATTACGTTTGTATATCTATGCTGGTAGGGATGCCTCATTTACTTTATATGAAGACGAAGGCACCAATTATAATTATGAAAAGGGTGCATTTTCCAAAATTCCTTTAAACTATAATGAAAAGGCGAAAACGCTAACTATCGGTAATCGCGAAGGAAGCTTTAATGGAATGCTTCAAAACAGAACGATCCTTGTATTTGTGGTACGCCCCGGTAAAAAGCTTCCGCTAGCTCTTGATGCTACCTCTAAACTTAAAATCAATTATACCGGACAACAAGTCCTCATGAAAATTAACTAATAATGAATAACCTAATTATACGAAATGGAAAGAATTGCTACTAAGAAAGATAGGAAAGTCCTCTTGTGGATGCTCCTTTCGATGATGCTATTTAGCCTTCAGGGCTTTGCTCAAACACGCACAATTACCGGGAAGGTGACAGCGATATCGGATGCTCAGCCTATTCCGTCGGCTGCTGTAAAAATAAAGGGTAAGACGGGTGGTACAAGTACAAATGTTGAAGGTGTATATTCAATTAGTGCCCAGACGGGAGATTTACTTGAGATTACATCAATTGGATTTGCAAAGAAGGAAGTACGCGTAGGTCAAGGTAATACTATTAATATCCAATTGAGTGATGATGTGAAAGCATTAGACGAAGTGGTGGTAATAGGGTATGGTGTGCAAAGGAAAAGACTAGTAACGGGTGCCACTGCTCAGGTAAAAGGAGATGAACTTCAGAAACAAAGTACTACAAATGCTCTGCAAGCCTTGCAGGGACAGGCCCCAGGAATCCAGATCTCATCTACATCAGGACAACCAGGTGAAGGTTCAAGAGTGATCATAAGGGGAGTGGGTACAGTAAGTAATTCCGGTCCGCTTTATATTGTGGATGGAGTACAGACTCCAAGTATTGATTATTTGAATCCTTCGGATATCGAGTCTTTAGATGTATTGAAGGATGCTGCTTCTGCAGCTATCTATGGATCACAGGCTGCTAATGGGGTGGTTTTGGTGACTACAAGGCAGGGAAAGAAAGGTCAGGCTGCTCAAATTACGATCGACGCCTATACGGGAACTCAGAGTGCGGCTAAAAAGGCAAAGCTTCTGAACTCACAACAATATGCTTCCATCATGAATGAAGCTGCTGTAAACGGGGGTAAAACGCCATATTTTACCAATGCTCAAATTGCAGAGATGGGTTCTGGTACCAACTGGTTAGATGAAATGTTTGTGGATAATGCGCTTACACAGAATTATGTAGTTGGAGCCCAAGGGGGAAGCGAATCTTCCGTGTATTCAACCTCTCTTTCTTATACAGGACAGGAAGGTATAGTGGGGGGGAAAGATTTGTCAAATTATGATCGGTATAACTTCCGTATAAATTCAGAGCATAACTTATATAATAAGATAGTGACCGTTGGTCAGCATCTTACTTTTAATTACATCAACAGTAATGGAATTGGTGTAGGCAACCAATACAGTAACTCATTAAGGGCAGCCTTCAATACGAGTCCGTTTGTGCCTATGTATGATGAGAATGGAAATTTCTTTGATAATAGTAAGTCTACATGGAATAATGGAGAGGCAAATCCTTATGCTGCTATGGTGTACGGAAATCAGAATGCAAGGAATAATCAGAGAATGATTGGTGACTTATATTTTCAGATTGAGCCCATAAAGAATTTGAAATTCAGGACAAGTTTAGGAATTGATTATTTTGCAGAGGAGAGTCGTTCTTTTAGCCCGATTTATACTTTATCCATCTATTCGTTTAATAATATTTCCCGGGTAGATCAATCCTTGGGTAAGGGAAAGACTTTGATGTTGGATAAATTGTTAAGCTATAACTTCAATGTAAATAAAGATCACAAGTTTGAACTATTAGCGGGTACATCCAGCTTTCATTCAGATAGATCGGCTATATGGGGAGCGAATAGTGATTTAATATTCAATGACTTGGAACATGCTTGGCTTTCAAATGCAACAAATACAAATGGTGCAACGATAGCGATAGGAGGGGGCCCGACTGATCGTTCAGAAACTGTATTTGAAGAAAAAAGAATGTCCTATTTTGGTCGGTTAAATTACAATTACAAAGAAACGTATCTGTTGAATACGACATTCCGTGCAGATGGTTCTTCGAAATTTTATAAAAGTAATCGTTGGGGTTATTTCCCTTCCGTATCAGCGGGTTGGGTTCTGTCCAATGAGGAGTTTCTGAAGAGTGAAGGTAGTCTGTTAAGCTTTTTGAAGTTAAGGGCTAGCTGGGGTCAAGTAGGAAATCAGAACATTGCTGCTTTTCAATACCTGGCACCCGTTCGTTTTAATAATGTCAATTATTCATTCGGTGATAAAGAAGGAGCGCTTACTCCGGGAGCCTTTCCTAATCGGTTGGGAAACCCTGATGTTAAATGGGAAACCTCTGAACAGCTAAATATTGGATTGGATGCCCGACTATTACACGATAAGATCGGCGTGACTGTGGATTGGTATAAAAAAGCCACTAAGGACTGGCTGATTGCAGCACCAATTTATGCTACTGCAGGTGCCGAGGCTCCCTATATAAACGGGGGAAATGTGGAGAATAGAGGGATTGAATTAGGCCTTACTTATAATGGAACATCAGGTGATTTTCGGTATTCGATCGGTGTAAATGGAGCTTACAATAAAAATGAGGTCAAAGAAATTCCAAATCCAGATGAAACTATTCCTGGAGCTCTTAATCAGTTGTTTGATAATTCCGCAAGATTTTATCGTGCTCAGACCGGATTTCCGATTGGTTATTTCTGGGGATTAACAACTGCAGGCATATTCCAGACTGAAGCGGATGTTAATGCTAACCGTTCTTCCAATGGTACTCTTATTCAGCCTTCGGCCCAACCAGGTGACGTAAGATATGCTGATTTGAACGACGATGGAGTGATAAATGATCTTGACCGGGGTAAGATTGGTGATCCGAATCCGGATTATACCTTTGGCATAACCTTGTCGGCCAATTATAAAGGGTTAGACTTTTCTATGTTAGCGTCCGGAGTCGCAGGGAATCAAATTGTACAGTCTTACCGCAACCAAACTAATCAATATGCGAATTACACGACTGCTATATTGGGAAGGTGGCATGGTGAAGGAACTTCAAATACACTCCCCCGGGTTACAGAAAACTCATCTAATTGGATCAATTTTTCGGACCTATACATTCATAAGGGAGATTATTTAAGGATTAGCAATGTTACGTTGGGTTATGATTTCGGAAAAGTAATTAAAAAAGGATACCTGCGCCAGGTACGAATATATGGTTCTGTACAGAACTTATACACCTTTACTACCTATACAGGAATGGATCCGGAGATTGGTTATGGAATTGATAATGGCGAGCGGGATCGGTTTTCTTCAGGAATAGATCTTGGTTACTACCCACGTCCACGAACATTCTTGCTTGGAGCTAATATCAGATTCTAATTCTTAATCTAAAAAACATGAAAATTACAAAAATATATATTCTGGCATTTGTATTCCTTTCCTTAGGTGGATGTTCAAAGGGATTCCTGGATGTTGAACCAATCACTAATCCAACGGAAACGAATTTTTATAAAACACCTGAGGATGCATATACCGCATTGGTAGGGTGTTATGATGGGCTTCAAACGGTTTGGGCAGATGGGGTGAGTTTCCCGGTTGCCAGTGAACTGCTTTCAGATAATTGTTTTGGCGGAACGGGTGCCTCAGATGCTTATGGTTATCAAATGATTGACGAATTTGATAAAAACAGGTCACCTTCGGATCAGGACCTGTTTGGAGCTAACTGGAGTGCATATTACAAAGCGATATTTCGTTGTAATATGCTGATCGGTAAAATGGATCAGATTGATTGGAGTTCGAACCCTACGTTAAGAAATACCTATGAATCGGAAGTGCGTTTTCTACGTGCTTATTTGTATTTTGATATGGTAAGGTTGTGGGGAAATATTCCATTGCTGACTGCACCATCTAAAGAAAATATTCCTCAATCTTCGGCAGAAGAGGTTTTTAAAACGATCGCTGAAGACCTGAAGTTTGCCGCAGATAATCTGCCTGCTACTAATTATGCTGCTCAACCTGTTGCAACACATGGAAGAGTGACTAAATGGGCTGCTGAAGCGTTGTTAGGTCGTGTCTATTTGTTTTACACCGGATATTACGCTAAACCAGATTTGGCAGGGGTTGTAACTAAAGCACAGGCGCTGACTTACCTTGAAAATGTAGTAACTAATGGCGGATTTGGTTTAGTAGGCGATTTCGCTAATTTATGGCCTGCATCCCTAACCGGTTACGTTGGAGAAGATAATAGAGAGACTGTTTTCGGAATTAAGTATACGTATACAAGTGATTACGCCGGTAATATCGATGGAAATCATTGGATGGTGATGTATGGAATGCGGGAACAATATAGTTATCCCTATGGAAATGGATGGGGTGGTGCTACTGTAAATCCAAAATTGTACAATGCCTATTTGGCAACGGATACCCGGAAAGCAGCTTCAACTATTGCTATTGCTGAAGAAAAAATTCCTTTTGTTAATCAGAATAAGCAAAGGGAATATACGGGTTATTATGTAAAAAAATATGCGCCTCTTGTTGATGAAGCAGGGAATAGTATTGCTGTAAACAATGGAGCCGCAAATTTTATGATTGGCCAGTTTGAAGATTATGTAGCAATCAGGTATTCCGATGTTCTGCTTATGGCAGCTGAATTGGGCAGTGCCAATGCGCAGACTTATTTTGATGATGTGAGAAGAAGGGCTTATCAAGGGGCGTTTACTCCGTTGGCTATCTCTCAAGATAATATCATGAAGGAGAGAAGGCTTGAATTCGCGTTTGAAGGGATTCGTTTTTGGGATTTGCTTCGGAGAGGGGTGAATGTAGCTGCACAGGAAATTGCAGAAACTACAACTGTTTTGAATGGCGGAAAACCTGCTACAAAGACAATAACTGCAGCGAAAATAACAGAAACAAAAGGTTGGCAACAAATTCCAAATAGTGAAGTTGCGCTTTCGACCGGTGTGTTGAAGCAAAATCCAGGCTGGTAGAGAGATAACAGATCGATAATAATTAGCAAAACAAGACATGAAACGCTTTATAAAAATACTAACTGCTCTCTTTCTGCCGGTGGTGATGATGACCGCCTGTCAGAAAGAAGACTATTCACTTGAAAAGACGCTGGATAAATCAGCGGTTAAATTTACGGTTGTTCAGGATCTTGTAAAAGATCCGGGGGGTAATACTGTCATATTAACGAATGAAACTCCGGGAGTTTTGCCAATGTGGGATTATGGTACAGGTCGTTCGACCCGTACTAAAGATACCATCCAATTTGCGTTTAAAGGAAAGTATATGGTTAAGTTCGCTGTGCTTTCTGGTGGAAATACAATACAAATGGACTCTGTGCCTATCGTCGTTACTGCAGACAACCTGAGTTATGTGCAGGATCCGCTATGGATAGCATTGACAGGTGGGCCGGGAAATGAAAAAGAATGGTTACTGGATACCGATGGTAAATTAGGTGCAGGACCTATTACTTTCCTTGACCCTGCTAATTTTAGCAGTGTATGGTGGTGGCCTGGGGTTGCGGACGTTTACCCAGGTGTAATGACGAAGGGAGATTATGGAAGCATGAAATTCAATTTGAAGGGTGGCCCGTTTTTTAGTAATAATAAACTGATTGAAGGCGGGGTAAGGGAAAACGGAACTTTCTCTTTTGACCCTGCTGCTAAAACTATCACCTTGAATGGAGCAACTATTTTGCGTTCTTATAAACCTGCGAAAAACGGTTTGACCGGTATAAGTAACTGGTCGAAATATCAAGTGATTGAATTAACTGATAATAGCCTCCGTTTAGGAGTCTTACGAGACAAGGATGTGGATGGTGAGGGACCTGCATTATTGGTTTATAACTTTATATCGAAAGCGTATTCTGATAATTGGGTTCCTGTAGAAACAGGTCCGGATGAAGGCTTCGGTCCTACGTTTAAAGCAGGAGAGCTATTGACCATGTTGGCTGGTAGTAGTTCTTCAGGAAGGATTTGGTTGCTTGATGGTGCCGGGAATCCGATTGACTGGATTGGCAAAGGTAAAGGCTGGACAAAAGCTGCAAATGATTCCAGGGACTGGGGTTGGAATGACTCCTGGAAAGCGGTTTCTGAAAATTCATGGATTCTGTTTGACCGTTTAGGAGGACAGAACTATACGCTTAATCAAAGTGGTGTTTATACAAAAGGTAGCTTTACTATCAATGAAGCAACAAACGAGGTTACCTTGGTAAATGGTACATTGATCCAGAATCCAGGTAACTGGATGAGTACTGCTACACATGTGCTTAAAGTAGTTAAAGCCTTTCCTGGTAAAGTTGAAAGTAAGGGAATTTGGTTTGGTACATCTTACACTGCTGAAAAAGATGAATGGTTTGCCTTTCATTATATTTTAGGTTCTAAATAAGATGAGTTTTGATGATCCGGGTTAATCGGATGATATGAGTTTAATGTGATTAAGAGGAAAAATCCTGCTGTAAGGCAGGTTTTTTTTTAATAGGAATCAATTGTGTTAAATTTTGAGGAGTAAAGGCCGGTATGTTGCTAGTGCTAATGCTTTTGTGTGGGATTTAAATATAATAAAATTATGAAGTACCTGTTTCGTTCGTTCCTGTTGGTTTGTTTCATGCAGCCAGGTTTATCAGCTATAGCGCAAAGTAATCCCCGTCAGGTTGTTGATTTTAATAAAGCCTGGAAGTTTCATCTTGGTGCGGCGGAGACTGCAAAGAATAGTGCTTTTAATGATACGAAATGGAGATCCCTTAATCTGCCACATGACTGGAGTATAGAGGGAAGTTTCAGTAAAGAACATCCTGCTACACCGGGTGGAGGAGCTTTGCCGGGTGGTATGGGTTGGTATCGGAAAACATTTCAAATCCCGGTATCGAGTAAGGGGAAATTGACATTTATTGACTTTGAAGGGGTATATCGTAATAGTGAGGTATGGATCAACGGTCATTACTTGGGAAAACGCCCTAATGGTTATATTTCTTTTCGATATGAGCTCTCTAAATTCTTGAATTATGGTGGCAGCAATGTGATTGCTGTAAAAGTGGATAACTCGAAACAGCCTAATTCACGCTGGTATTCTGGATCTGGAATTTATCGTAATGTTTGGTTAACGACTATAAATCCGGTTTATGTTCCTCAGTTTGGTGCTTTTATTACTACGCCTTTGGTTTCTTCTAAGGAAGCAAAGGTTCTTGTTAAAACGACAATTACTAATGGGTCGTTAAAGACCTTGAATGTAGTGCTCAAAACGGGAATCTACACTATTGAGGGAAAGCAAGTGGCTGAAGTGTCTAAGAAAAGTATTATTCCTATGGGTAAATCTCTTCAGGTTGATCAGAGTGTGCTGCTTAATAATCCTCATCTATGGTCTGTAGCTAGTCCTGTTTTATATAAAGCAGTCAGTCAGGTTCTAGTAAATAACAAATTGTCGGATAATTATGAAACTACATTTGGGATCCGCAGCTTTAATTTTGATGTTAATAAGGGTTTTACGCTAAATGGCAAATCGCTTAAAATACAAGGGGTTTGTAATCATCATGATTTGGGAGCTCTTGGTGCTGCTTTCAATAAACGAGCGGCAGAACGTCAGCTTCAGATCTTAAAAGAAATGGGTTGTAATGGTATCCGCACCTCTCATAATCCACCTGCTCCTGAACTGCTGGATCTTTGCGATGAAATGGGCTTCATCGTAATGGATGAGTCTTTTGACATGTGGAAAAAGCAGAAAAATCCTTTTGATTATCACCTGGATTGGGATCAATGGCATAAAATAGATCTGGAAGATCAGATAAAGCGCGACCGGAATCACCCCAGCGTTTTTATGTGGAGTGTGGGTAACGAAATTCAGGAACAGTGGGGCGATGAAAAAAAAGGTGATACTACAGGAAGGGTAATTGCCAGAGAACTGGTCGCTATTGTGAAAGGCTTGGATACAACTCGGGCGATTACTACGGCTAATAATGAAATTCATGTGTATAATAATCTGCTGAAATCGGGAGCCTTTGATCTGATCGGGTATAATTACAATGACAATCTTTGGGCAAAGTTTCATGAAAGCTGGCCAGGTAAAAAGTTCATTGTAACGGAAAGTACTTCTGCATTGGAAACCAGGGGGCATTATGATCTTGTACCCTTTGATACCATTCGTAAATGGCCTGAGGCTTGGGATAAGCCTATTAAAGGTGGTGGGAATGCTAATTTTACTGTTTCTGCTTATGATCATGTGATTGCGCCCTGGGGATCTACACATGAAAGGAGTTTGCAGATGCTGCAAAAGAGTCCTCATGTTTCAGGTATGTTTGTCTGGACTGGTTTCGATTATTTAGGTGAACCTACTCCTTATCCATGGCCGGCACGTAGTTCCTACTTCGGTATTGTTGATCTTGCCGGCTTTCCTAAGGATGTGTATTATTTATATAAGAGCGTTTGGACGGATACTCCGGTCTTGCATATTTATCCACACTGGAATTGGAAATCGGGTGATACTGTAGATGTGGTGGCTTATTACAACCAAGCAGATGAGGTAGAACTTTATCTAAACGGAAAATCACTTGGCATTAAAAAGAAGGTTGGTGATGAAATGCATGTGAAATGGAGGGTGCCCTATGTAGCAGGAAAGCTTCGGGCGATTTCACGCAAGAATGGTAAGGAGGTTTTATTGGCAGAAGTGAATACTGCAGGGAAAGCGGCTAAAATTGAATTGATCGCTGATCGTAGTAAAATAAAGGCAGATGGAAAAGATCTCTCCTTTGTAACGATGCGGATTTTGGATAATGCAGGGAATGTGGTGCCTGATGCTGATAACCTGATTAATTTGAAAGTAACCGGTGCAGGCTTTTTAAATGCGGTCGACAATGGTGATCCAACTAGTCATGAATCTTTTAAAGTAAGTCATCGTAATGCCTTTAATGGTTTGGCATTGGCTATCATTCAGGCGAGGAATACTAGTGGGGCTATTATTGTGGAAGCAACATCGTTAGGGTTAATCTTAAGTTCGGTTACCATTGAGGCGAAGTGAAGCGTGGTTTAATGACAAATTATATTTGGTTTCAATGTTTGAGATGCAAAAGTTGTGGACAATATTGAAAAATGATGATGTATGCATTCGGTTAAAACTGAGATAAAGTGTGTTAATAAAAACAATTCGGATAATTTTAAAGAAAGGACTTTCTTTCTAATGAATAATCTGATAACTTGCCTCATTATTTTTGACCACGTTAACCCATTATGAAGAAAATTATACTGCCTGTTTTGTTTATATTCTTAGCTATTTCTACGTTTGCTCAGCAAGGTCCCGTTTACCTATTCTCTTACTTTAAAGGAAATGGAGAAGATGGCCTTCATTTGGCTTATAGCCGGGATGGATATCAGTGGGAAGCGCTAAAAAATGATCAATCATTTTTATCACCCACAGTAAGTGCTGATAAGTTAATGCGCGATCCATGTATAATACGTGGTGGAGATGGTAAGTTTCATATGGTGTGGACCGTGAGCTGGAAGGATAAAGGAATAGGCTATGCGAGTTCTGATGATTTAATTAATTGGTCTGAACAAAAGTTTATTCCTGTTATGCAGCATGAAGAGGGAGCAAGAAATACCTGGGCACCAGAAATAACCTATGATGCAAAGTCAAAGATCTACTTAATTTATTGGGCTACCACAATAAAGGGATTATTTCCTGAAACGCAAAGCACTGCGGATGATGGTTATAATCACCGTATGTATTATACAACAACTAAAGATTTTAAGGTATTTACAGATGCTAAACTGCTTTATGATCCCGGCTTTAATGTAATTGATGCCTCAATCGTTAAGGCAGGAAAAAAGTGGGTTATGTTTATGAAAGATGAAACAAAAGAGCCTGTAAAAAAGAATCTGAAGATTGCATTTTCCAAAAAGCTAACAGGACCATACAGTAAGGCTAGTGAACCTATTACCGGAGATTATTGGGCTGAGGGTCCCACAACCCTTAAAATAAATGGTCAATGGATCGTTTATTTTGATAAGTACAGAGATCATAAATATGGGGCTATTACTTCTAAGGATTTAAAAACCTGGACAGATATATCCACAAAAATTAGTATGCCTAATGGAATAAGGCATGGAAGCATATTTACTATCACTGAAGCGGAATTAAGTAAGCTTAAATGAAGATACTTAACATAATGAGTCCTTAATAGTAACATACAAATACCTTGCACTATTGAATTGCTGCATAATTTTGAAACTTTAAGTTAACAGTTAACCATGATAAAATCTAAATTACTACGATCCATTCTTTGTTGTGTCATTTGTATAGGCACAAATTTGCTTCCAGCTTCGGCTCAGCAAACAACCGACCCTGCTACTGAATCTAAAATCGAAAGTCTCATTAAGAAGATGACTCTTGAAGAGAAGATAGGCATGATTCATGGGAATTCTTCCTTCACATCAACAGGTGTGGCGCGTTTGGGTATTCCGGAATTGATGACATCAGATGGACCTCATGGAGTACGTCCCGAACATGGAAGAGATTGGGTTTTGGACAACAAGGGCGATGATTCGTCTACCTATTTGCCGGTTGGTATAACCTTGGCTTCAACCTGGAATCCTGAAATGGGATATGCATCAGGTTCTGTATTGGGCAGTGAGGCTAATTATCGCGGAAAGGATGTGATTCTGGGTCCAGGTATAAACATTATGAGGACTCCACTTAATGGAAGGAACTTTGAGTATATGAGTGAAGACCCTTATCTTATCTCCAAAATGGTGGTTGGATATATCAAAGGTGTACAGGACCAGGGTGTTTCAGCGAGTTTGAAGCACTATATGGGAAATAATCAGGAAATCAACAGGAGTGGAATTAATGTGGAAATGAGTGAGCGGGCTTTGAGAGAAATTTATTTGCCTGGTTTTAAGGCTGCTGTTGTAGAGGGAGGCGTAAATACGGTGATGGGATCGTATAACAGGTTCAGAGGAGAATATTGTACCTATAATGATTACCTGATCAATAAGATATTAAAGGGAGAATGGGGGTTTCAGGGATTAGTAATGAGTGATTGGGGAGCAATTCATAGCACTAAAGAGGCTTTGCTTGGTGGAGCGGACCTAGAAATGGGAACGGATCTTGCGATGTTGCCAAATCCGGATTACAGCAAATTCTTTTTCGCTGAACCTGCTCTTAAAATGGTACGCAATGGTGAAATTCCAGAATCGGTAATTGATGATAAAGTGCGTCGCATTTTAAGAGTGATGTATAAGACTCATATGTTCGATAAGCGCCCTTCAGGATCTTATGCTACTAAAGAACATTCCGATGTAGCCCGTAAGATAGCAGAAGAGGGGATTATTTTGCTAAAGAACAAGGGTAACATTTTGCCGCTGGATAAAATGACTGTTAAAACAATAGCAGTTATAGGTGCTAATGGAAATCGTGATAATGCAATGGGTGGTGGAAGTTCTCAAGTTAGAACCAAGTATGAAATTACTCCTTTAAAAGGACTTCAGAACCTGTGTGGCAATAGTATTGGGATAACTTTTGAACAGGGCTACACGATTGCCAGGAATGCGCAGGCGGATCCCAAGCTTATTCAACAGGCAGTTGAAGCAGCTAAGAAGGCTGATGTTGCTATTGTTGTTGGTGGCTGGACTCACGGTTACGATTATAGTACCTGGAGTGATAATGCCTACGATACTGAAGGTTTTGATAAACCCAATATGAATATGCCCTTTGGTCAGGATGAATTGATTCGAGCGGTTATAAAAGCAAATCCGAATACGATTGTTGTGCTTTATGGAGGTGGTCCTATTGATATAGATACATGGGTCAATGAGGCAAAAGGAATCCTTCAGGTGGGATATCCTGGAATGGAAGGAGGAACGGCATTAGCAGAAATTCTTTTCGGTGTTGTTAATCCATCGGGCAAACTAACAGTGACTTTTCCAAAACATCTGGATGATTCTCCTGCTCATAAGTTAGGCGAATATCCTGGTGATAGCATAAATGTTCATTATAATGAAGATATATTTGTTGGATACCGCTATTTCGACACCTATAAGTTACAACCTCAGTTCGCTTTCGGTCATGGACTGTCTTATACCACATTTAAATACAGCAAACCTGTTGTGGTGACTTCAACTGGTTCTGCCCTTGTAAAACTATCGGTTCAGAATACAGGAACCAGGCAAGGGGCGGAAGTCGTTCAATTGTATGTCCGGGATCTAAAGTCTTCTTTGAAACGACCAATAAAAGAGTTGAAGGCATTTAAAAAAGTCTTTCTAAACGCAGGAGAGTCTAAAGAAATTGAGTTCAGTTTAGATAAAAGTGCATTTAGTTATTATGATGACAAGCAAAATCAATGGGTTTTAGAACCTGGGAAATTTGACATCCTTATAGGTAGTTCTTCATCAGATTTAAAGACAAAAAATAGGGTAAAGTTGTAAAATGTTTTAATAATGCATAAAAATTTATTTTCCTGCTATTATTTAGAGAAATATTCCTACTTTGAGGCGCAGAATTCATGAGTGTTTACAAGACACTTGCTGTGTAGTAAAATTTGTTTAAATTATTGGGAATTAGCATGAAAGGCAAGGTTAACCTCCCCTTATTTTAAGTAAAGAAGTATTGTAAATTATTAATAACAGACATATAAACCAAATGAATACGCTTGACACGAAGGATTACATTGTTTTTCTTATCTATTTTGTGATAGTAGCAGGTTATGGATTGTGGATCTATTACCGAAAGAAAGCTGCTACCATGGGCTCAAAGGATTACTTTCTTGCGGAAGGATCTTTAACCTGGTGGGCCATCGGGGCCTCTTTAATTGCATCCAACATCTCCGCAGAGCAGTTTGTGGGAATGAGTGGTTCAGGATTTCAAATTGGATTGGCTATTTCGGCCTACGAATGGATGGCCGCACTTACATTGATCATTGTAGCGGTTTTCTTTATTCCGGTGTATTTAAAAAACAAGATTTTTACCATGCCCCAGTTCCTGCACCAGCGATATAATGGCACAGTGGCAATGGTTATGGCTATCTTTTGGTTGTTATTGTATGTAGTGGTTAACTTAACATCTATCCTGTATTTGGGTGCGATCGCAGTTAGTGCTATTTCCGGAATCAGCCTGACGTTTTGTATGTACTTCCTCGCATTCTTTGCCATTATTATCACCCTTGGAGGAATGAAAGTAATTGGTTATACGGATGTTATTCAAGTGTTTTTTCTGATTCTTGGAGGTTTGGCTACTACTTACCTGGCATTAAACCTTGTTGCTGAGCATTATGGTGATTCAGGAGTGATAAGCGGTTTTAGCCATATGATGGAAAAAGCGCCAGAACACTTCCAGATGATTCTTCATAAGGATAATGGTAACTTCTTAGATCTTCCCGGTTTAACTGTTCTATTAGGTGGTTTATGGATTGTGAATTTAAATTACTGGGGATGTAATCAATACATCGTTCAGCGTGCTTTAGGTGCTGATTTAAAGACAGCCCGTAACGGTATTTTATTCGCAGCATTCCTTAAACTGTTAATGCCGGTTATCGTGGTTCTTCCAGGTATTGCAGCTTACATTCTTTATAAAGAAGGTTCAGGGAATTTTTCTAATGACATGTTGATGAATGGAGAATTAAATCAGGACAGGGCCTATCCCGTAATGTTAAATCTTCTTCCGGCAGGCCTAAAAGGTCTATCATTTGCGGCATTAACTGCTGCAGTCGTAGCCTCATTAGCTGGTAAAGCAAATAGTATAGCAACGATCTTTACTTTAGATATTTACAAAAAAGTGTTTAATGTTGAAGCAAGTGAGAGAAGGCTTGTTAATGTAGGGAAGCTAACTGTAGTCATATCAATGATATTAGGTGTAATCATTGCCCCGCATTTGGGTATTGATAAAAAAGGAGGGTTTCAGTATATTCAGGAATATACAGGATTTGTGTCTCCGGGTATATTTGCTATGTTTATTTTAGGTTTCTTCTGGAAAAAGGCTACTTCAAATGCTGCACTATTTGCAACAGTGGGTGGTTTCTTATTCTCATTGGTATTTAAATTCTTACCTGAATGGACAGATTTAAGCTTCCTTATCCCTTACGGATTTGCAGCTAAGAGTGCAGTATCCGGTTTGGTTGAAATACCTTTCCTTGATCGAATGGGTTTTGTATTCGTAATCTGTTTTGTTGGAATGTTTCTTATCAGTACTTATGAAAGTAGAAACGGTACTAAAGCTGTATCACTTGAAGTAGACACTAGTATGTTTAAACCACATCCAGGATTTATTGCAGGGTCAGTGTTAGTGATTGGTATACTTGTAGCGCTTTACACGGTTTTCTGGTAGTAAAAAAGCTCAATATAATAACAAAAAAGGCCTTTCCAAATTTAGTGGGAAAGGCCTTTTTTGTTATTATATTGAAATCATTCATTTATTCTTTATATTTAATGATTTCCAGGCTTAACTATTAAAGTTTAACCATTGCTTTAATTACTCCTTTTTTAGGATCTAACCAAGATTGGAACTGCTCTTTAACCTGATCAAAGGATACCCGATGCGTGATATAGGTAGCAGGATTAACCTGACCACTTTTCATCGATTTAATAACATGCTCAAAGTCCTCACGTGTTGCATTTCTACTGCTCATTAAGGTTCCTTCGCGTTTATGAAATTCAGGGTGACTTACTGCAACTTCTCCTTTTTGCAATCCAACCAATACATAGCGTGCTCCATGGGCCATATAGCTAAATCCGTTGTTAATTGCGCGTTGGCTTCCTGTTGCATCAATTACAACTGTAGGAAAATCGCCATTTGTTATTTCTTTTAACCTTGCTTCAACGTCATCATCAATTGGATTGATAATATATTCAACCTTTAGCTTATTCTGACAGAAGGCAAGCCGTCCATCATTGATATCCATGGCTATTACTTTCCCTCCAGCAATTCTGGCAAATTCCATTATTCCTAATCCAATTGGACCTGCTCCAATAACTAAAACAAATTCACCAGGTGTAACACCTGCCCGTCTTACTCCGTGAGCTCCTATAGAAAGAGGCTCAACTAAAGCTAGCTCATCAAAACTAAGTCCATTGCCATGAATTAATGAATAGGAAGGTACTGAAAGATATTCAGCCATTCCACCATCTATATGTACACCGCAAACTTTAATACTTGCACAGCAGTTTGGCTTACCTGAACGGCAGGCAACGCATTCGCCACAATTAAAATAAGGGATGAATGTAACGCTCTCTCCTTTTGTAAAACCAGTTGCATTGTCGCCTTCAATGAATTCGGCAGCAAGTTCATGTCCTAATATTCTTGGATATTCAAAAAAGGGTTGTGATCCCTCAAAAGCATGAAGGTCTGTTCCACATATTCCTATCCTTTTAATTTTAAGAATGGAATAATCTTTTTGAGGTGTTGGGTATTGGCCCTCCTGGTATTCAAAGTTACCAGGAGTAGTACAAACTAATGTTTTCATGTAATAATAATATGCGACAAAGCTAATTGTAAAAATTAAACTATGGCATAAAATGTAGAGGCATTTAAACCCCAGAACAGCGATTGCTCTTCTTCAGTATATTTGGCAGTGTAGTTTTGAACTAATTTCAAAACAGCATCATATCCTCCAGCAGTATTACATACTGGCCAATCTGAGCCAAACATGAGCCTTTTAATTCCAAAGGCTCCAAATATTAGGTCAAGGTAGGGCAAGAAATCATCTTCTTTCCAATTTTTCCAATCCGCTTCATTAACCATTCCTGACACCTTACAGTAGACATTAGGATTTTTAGCGAGAATATGGATATCTTTTGCCCAATCGCCCAATACATGATTTTTAATTGAAGGCTTTGCTATATGATCCAATACGAATTTTTGTTCAGGGAATGTACTGCAAAGTTCCGAAGCATATATCAGCTGGTCTTGAAAAATCAGAAGGTCGTAGGTATAATTGAATTTATTTAATAGACCGATTCCCCGTTTAAAATCAGGGTTAAGCATGAGTGCTCTATCTTTTTCCCCTTGAAGCACATGTCTGAATCCCTTTACTATAGAATACTGACTATAAAACTGAAGTGTTTCCTCAATGTTATCAGCCTGAAGATCTACCCAGCCTACCACACCTTTAATAAAAGGGTTCATCGTAGCTAATTCGATTAGAAAAGCGTTGTCAGCTTCCGATTGGTCAGACTGCACTGCGATGCAGCCATCAATAGCATGCTTGTCTAACAAAGGTTTTAAATCGTCAGGAAGAAAGTCTCCTTTTATAAGGTTCATTTCCTCAGTAATCCATCCATACCTAATTGGATCAAAACGCCAGAAATGCTGATGAGAATCTAGTTTAAACATGTTATTTTATTTCTGCAGAAATTTTATGCCCTTTTAAACCGTAAAAAAGAATGACTAGAAAGCTGACAAGTGGTACAATATAAGCCAACTGAATGCTTCCTGAAAAGACAGAAATAAATCCCATTACGGTTGGAATAATTGCGCCGCCTATAATAGCCATGACAAGAAATGAGGATGCAATTTTAGTCTCTTCACCTAAGCCCTTAATTCCAAGGGCAAAAATGGTAGGAAACATAATAGACATGAAAAATGGAACAGCCATTAAAGCATAAAGGGCAACGTTACCATCAAATGTAACCGCGATAATAACTAACACGATGCTTATTGATGCATAAATGCTCAATAAACTGGCTGGTTTAATATAGCGCATTAAGAAGGTTCCAATGAAACGACCAAGCATAAACCCAACCATTGCTATGGATCCTAAATAAAATGCAGCATCTTTCTCATTCATGTCAGCAACATAGCGGGCGTATCGAATAAAAAAACTGGTAATACCAACCTGTCCACCTACATAAAATAGTTGAGCTACTACAGCCCAGGACAGATGTGGATGTCTTAATACTTTTGCTGAAAAACTTGATGGAGCACCGTGCAGTTCGCTATCATCGGCCTTTACTTCTGGCAATTTCACGGCAAGAAATAGCAAAATCAATAGAAAAACAGCTACAGCAATAACAATGTAGGGCATTTTAACCGTATCTGCTTCTGATTGCAAGTATTGATTCAATTGTATAGCCGTCATGGATTTAAGCTCTTCAGGACTATGTTCTATACCTGATAAGATAAACTGTCCGCCAATAATTGGTGCTAAAAACGCTCCTACACCATTAAACGATTGTGCTAAGTTAAGGCGTTGTTCTGAGGTGTCTTTATCTCCTAAAACAGCTATATAAGGATTAGCGACTGTTTCAAGGAATGTTGCACCACTAGCAATGATGAAAAAAGCGAGAAGAAAATAAGTATAATCTCTGGAAGCTGCTGCCGGAATGACCAGCAAAGCACCCAAGGCATAAAGTACAAGTCCTAATATGATTCCCTTTTTATAACCGAACTTGTGCATAAACAATCCAGCAGGTATGGCAATTGCAAAATAAGCCACAGCTACTGCTATGTCGATATAAGATGATTGAATGTCATCAAGTTGAAGTGCTTTTCTTAAGTGTGGTATTAGTATTGGATTTATGTTATGAAGTAATGCCCATAAAAAAAATAATGAGGTCACAAGCATTATTGGTAAAAGGTATCGGTTTTTCTTAGACATTTATGATTTATTAAGAGAGATAATAATGGCGTCAAATGTATGCAATAAACTCTCTAATACTCTTCAACTGGCGAATCATTGTGCTGATCGTCTCTTTTCTTGTTCTTTTGCTGATTATCCGTATTACCAAACCGGTAACTGAATGTTAAAGTACTCATCCTCCCTTGCATCCTCCTCCTGAATTCTCTGTTAAATTGGGCTGTTTCTGTTATCATGCCCCATCTTCTTGAGTTAAATACATCTCTCATGTTAAATGAAAGACTCCCTTTTTTCTTCAACACATCAAGTTTTAGCGCAGCATCAGTTCCAAACATTTCCCTTCCTCTTCCTTGTGCTGTTACTCTTCTAGCCATGTATTCCATATTTATCTGCGCAGAAAGGTTAGTTACGATTTGAGCATTCACGATTAGTTTTCCTGTCCAGTTGTATCCGCTGTTTCCATCCAGACCGTATTCTTCACTACCCGAAAAATGGTTATAAAATAAGTTGGCATTGCCGGTAAGATCAAACCCTTTAAATAAAGTGGCTTTCGAAATAAGCTCTAATCCTGATGCCTGGTTACGGGTCAGGTTTGTAAACTGTGTTAAGGTGGTGGTGCTGTCTAGTCTTTGCTGAATTCCTTCTACAACATCATTAACTTGCCTGAAATACAGAGATGAAGTGAAAGTAATAGCTTTCCAGTACTTCATATGACTTAATTCAAAAGAATGGATGTCTTCAGGTTTTAAATTAGGATTACCTACCCTGATATTGTTAGGGTCAGAAATGTCCCTGAACGGATTAACCTGCCAACCCCTTGGACGATTTACGCGGCGGGTATAACTCAATTGAAGTTGATTATCATTCTTTAGTTTCTGTGTAAGGAAAACGCTGGGATACACTCTGAAATAATCTAATTTGCCTTCTGTTTTTAATGGAGCCAGAGTAATCGGATCAAGACTAGAATATATGGTGTTTAAATTCGCTTGTTCTGCCCTTAATCCAAATTGAAAGCCAAACTTATCGGTAATCTGATTTTGATAATTTATATAAACAGCATGAACCTGATCTTCCAGATCAAAGTCATTCGTTAAATAATTATCCCGCACATAAGTTTGACTCACTCTGTTATATAGATCCGATACCTGCGACTCATCACTATTTGCTATACTTCCACGATAACCGGTTTCGAATTTTTGTTTAGCATTAACAGGTATGGTGTAATCCAGTTGGATATTATAATTATCACGGTTTTGGCTGTTCATAGCCTTCCTGCGGTCAAGCGTATCCTTTAAAGCGCCACCAACAGTGTAAAAATCCTGATTGAAGTATTGATTCTCATCTTCCTTGTTACTTCCGTATGAAAAATTTGCAGATAATTCTTCGCCCGTACGTTTAAATTTTCTAATGAGATCGAAATTAAGGTCGTAACCCTTATTATCTTCCTTTTCTGTAGATTTTCTTAAGCTAGTACCATTCAGTTCAGTTGAATAATTCTGGTATAAATAATTTATATCTTCCGTATCGTCACCTGATCTGATATTGATATTGCCAGAAACGCCAATCGTAGTTTTGCTGTTTAAATAATATTCAAGCCCTACTTTCGCATTATTACCTTCATTATGTCTTTTGGAAACAGTAGAATTGTTCAGGATGCTGTTGTTGTCCAGGAAATTTGTATTACTAAACCCGCTACCTTTTCTATTCGAATAGCGATAGCTGTAGTTACCATATAAATTTACCTTTCCATCCCGGTAACTTAAATTTGTATTTGCATTGTAATTATCCAATGTTCCTGCTGATAAAGAAACCCCTCCATTGAATCCTATTCGCTGATTCTTTTTAAGTACAATATTAATAATTCCAGTCTGTCCTTCAGGATCATATTTAGAGGAAGGGTTAGTAATCAGTTCAATGGTTTCAATCGAGCTAGCCGGCAAAGATTGCAAGAGGGATGCCATATCGCCACCCCCAATTGCTGATGGGCGTCCATCAATTAAAATCCGAACATTGCTGCTCCCACGCAAGTTTACGTTGCCATCAATGTCCACAGAAAGCGTAGGTACATTTGCCAGAATATCAGTTGCAGATCCTCCCGCACTTACTAAATTTTGTTCTACATTGAACACTTTTCGGTCTACACCAAGCTGTATAGTGCTTTTTTGTGCCTGAACAACTACTTCCTTAAGCACGTTTGACTTGCCCTGTACAAGTTTTATTGTACCTGCATCCAGAGTTGAGGATTGATTAGAAATAATGAATCCAGTTCTTGAAAAGGGTTGGTATCCGATATAAGAGATTTTTAATGTGTAGGACCCTACGGGAAGATTTTTAAATGAAAATGTACCATTTAATGTACTTTGTGCGGTTTTAGTTGTTTTTCCAGTTACTGTGTCTACAACAGCTATTGAAGCAAATTCAACAGGTTTATTAGTTGATCCATCTGTTATTTTCCCATTAATGATCCCCGGATTTCCAGTTTGAGCAAAAAGGGAGTTGATAAAGGATAATAGAAAAATTAAAATACTAAATGATTTCATAATAATTACCTGGTTCCAATTCTTAACAGAATTGGCAAAGGAAGGTGATTATTTTAGTAATAGTTTATAGTAACTATTTTATTACTCGATGCTCACTGTTAAGCCTTGTTGTTGAAGGATTTTACGGTAAACTTCCACTTCTGTAAAGGAACCTTCAAGAATAGCGCACTTACCCTTAGTATGTACAGTCTGCGCAATCCTTTCAGCCTGATTTTCTGAATAATCCAGATATTTAACCAGGCAATAAATTACATGTTCAAAAGTATTGACTTCGTCATTCCATAAGATGAGCTTATTACTTATTTTCAAACTAGATAAAACTTCTTCAAGAGAAAATGTCTCAGTTTCAGTTTCTGTTCCTGCAAAATGAATTTTCATAGAAGACAAATTTAAATAATTTACCCTGTTTTGGGAAATACAATATGTTTAAATAGATGGGAATACTAAACCCTACTTCACAATGAACCTGTAAATTTGGCGTAGTAGACCACCATTGGTATCCATTCCCTCTACCGTAACTTTATATTCTCCAGGATCATCAGCAGTAAAATAATTGATCGTTGCCTTTCCTAATGAATCAGTAATGATATTTGGAACCCATAAAATAGTGGATCTTAAATCAGGAATTGTAGTATTGATTTTAGGATTTGCATAATTTGGTGAGTAAAATTGGCGCCCAATAGAATATCCTTGCGGATTATAGGTAATGATACCAGGAGCAAAACTACGGTATGAATAATTCGAATCTCCTCGTTTGGTATTAATCACTAATACTCCACCGCCACCACGCGTGCCATAAATAGCGGTATTGCCAATTGTTCTCAGTACCTCAATCGATTCTATATCTTGCGGGTTTAACGAAGTAAGAAAATCCGGCTCTACGTACATTCCATCTAGAATGAGCTGCATAGGTGTTCCCATGCTCCTTGTTGAATAAGCGATTCCTCCTTGAATAATTACACCAGCGACTAATCCCTGGAGACATTGGTCTAGCGAAACGCAATTTTGTAAGTGGTCAGCGAGAATAACTGCATCCGCATTTCCTGCGCCATTTAGATTACTTGAATTCTTTACACGCGCTTTTTTTTCCGATACAATCACCTCGTCAAGTAAAATTTTCCTCCGGAGCAAACCTCTTTTTCGCAATTCATCAGACTCAGCGCGACGAACTTTTAGATAAGAAAGTAGGGTTGCATTTATATTGATTTCCACATCGGGACTATTTTTGCTTTTTGTGACCAATTGACCAGGAACGCGATCTATCTCAATATCTACATTCTTTTTGTTTTTTGAGGTTCTAGCCTGAACAACAAAACGGGTGCTGTCATTAAACTGCAGGTTATCAAAATTAAATCTTCCGTCTGCTCCGGTAACGGTGTCCAATATTATACCACTCCCATTTGAGGCAAGGATCAATACTTTACTACCTTCCACAGGCTTTTTGCCATAATTTGTAACTGTCCCACTAATGGATATGCTTTTCTCCGGTTTAAATGTAATCGGCGGAAAGGTTCCATTCATTGTGTTTTGCCACGTAAATCGGCTCCAGCCCTGAGTCATCATCAGGATATCCAGCTCCTGATCTTTTGTGTCAGTTAAATCTGTAAAATAATAATTGGGTTTTTCAATGTAACCTTTCAAATCAGACGACAACAATAAATTAGATAGGATGGTAGTCTCATCTTCTTCTTTCGATGGAACCTTTGTTTCATTAACTACTGCCACAGAAAATACACCCTGAACAGGTTTGTCCAAAGTGTCTTTCACAGAGATAGACATATTTACTTTTTCCCTTTGCGTATAACTTGTCTTATTATTTACGATATCCATTTTTAGTGCAGGTGCATGTCTTACAAACAGCAGGCGCTCAGCAACAGGTACATAAGCAGCGGAGAATACAGTTAATCGCACAATTCCAGTAGGAAACCTATTTTTAGGAATACTGGCTGCGATAGTCGATTTATTCAAAGTGTTTCTGCCTACAAACAGGACCTCTTCATTCGCCTGAGCAATAAGGGTAACTGATCCGGAACCGATAAGATCAGGACTTGAGGATATCCGGATATTTATTTCTTCTTCGTCAGAATTGTTTACAATTAAGGAATATCCGGATGAAATTGCAGCAGGGAGTACAAAACTTTTTTGTGAACCGTCCTCAAAAGTAACCTTGGCCGTATATGTTTTTCCCGCATTCGGAGTAAAAAGAAATGCTCCCATACCTGCATGCGGCGATTTGAAATTTGTTATAACTTTATTTTCATTATCCGTTATCGTGCCCGAAAGTGGCCGGCTCAATCCATCAGATCCAACGGCCTTAAATGCCACTCGCCCCCGAATGCCATTTATGAGCTGCCCCCCCTCAGGGAAAAACTGAACATCAACCTGTGCATTAGTTGATTTAATGACGAATGTTTTTATCTTAAAGCGGTTATTTGCCAGTTCAAGCGTAGTCGTAATTTTACCCGCTTTCAGAAGGAAGGGTTGCTTGTTGCTGAACTTGACAACTAATTTACCTTCACGGTCTGTTGTCCCCTTGCCTCGCGCCACGTTGCGGTTATCCAGCTCCACCATATATCTTACTTCTTTCCCAGAGATAGCTTGTCCCTGGTTATCCGTATAGACAATATTTGCGCTGACCTCTTCATTGGTTCCCACAGTAGAATAGGTATAGCTAACCGTGCTGAATACCTGATTGGTGTAGGAGCTTCCAACCCGTATTATTTTATCAAAATAATACTCTTCTCCAAAATTACGCATCCAGTTCGTATAGGCTCTTAACCTGTAGTTGCCCTCTGGCAATGAATCTAATAAGGTGAACTCTCCTAAGGCCAATCCGGACACAACCGGTAAACGAAGTGCTTTTTCTAATGAATCTTTTTCATTTATGAGATCAACATAGAGGATTTGACTAAGTGCTGATAATCTGTTCTGTCTGGCATTAACAATATAAGCCTTAAACCAGATGGTATCCCCGGCCACATAATACGGTTTGTCGGTATGAATATGTACCTTCTCCTGGGGATGATCATTTAAGATTTTATCAATTTTTGCAATGATTTTATTCAGCGGATCATCATCAGTTTTAATGCTAAAACTATAAGCAGAGCAAATAAAAACAGCAAGGATAAGGAAGTGAAAACGTCTCATTAGTACAAGTTCATAAGGGAATACTAATTTACTAATAAAAAGCGCCTTATAAGTGAAACATTGAAAATTAAAATGTATTTTTCCACATCATACTCTCAACCGGACGGGTGGTTTTACGACTATATTTAGCGTCTCCTTTCGAGTTATACAGGGTCTCAATTTCTCCCTCCACTACAAAATAAATCAACTGGCCAATAGGCATCCCCGGGTATATTTTTACGGGTTGTGTAACCGATATTTCTAGAGTCCAGGTATTGCAAAAGCCAACGTCTCCCTTTCCTGCGGTAGCATGAATATCTATCCCAAGTCGCCCTGTACTCGATTTCCCTTCTAAAAAAGGAACATGCTGATGCGTCTCCGTATATTCTAATGTAACTCCAAGATATAATGTATCTGTTTGCAGAATAAAGCCATCTCTGGGAATTTCAAAATGAGTGATCTCATTATGCTCACGTGCATCAAGGACCCGATTATTGTAGGTAGCTAAATACTTGCCTAAATGAACATCATATGAATTTGTACCTAAACAATCTCTTTCAAAGGGCTCAATAATGATGGTTCCCTTTTCTATTTCTTCTAAAATTCGCTTATCGGATAGGATCATAATGCTGAATACTTTGGGCCGAAATTAGGTATAATTTAGAATTTACAGTAATTTTAATACTTGTCATATCATTATTGAGGCTGATTATCTTAATATTGTATTGTTTTCAACAAACGCAAATAGAATCAAATAATGGGGTTAGCTTATCAAAAGGAAATTGATGCCAAAACATGTTTTGCAGTATGGAAAATCGAAGAAACAGCAGAAGATTTATTCTCCAGACTACAGCTGAATGATACAGAGCGTACCTATTTGGAAGGTTTGAACAATGGAAAAAGAAATCTCCATTGGTTAAGCACAAGGGTATTATTACGCCAAATGCTGAATACAGACGAATATATTGACTGTCGGGTAGACGAACATGGAAAACCTTACCTGGCTAATTTGCCTCATCATATATCGTTCAGCCATTCTTTTGATTATGCCGCAGTTATGATTAGTAAGGATAAACCGGTAGGCATAGACATTGAACTCGTTAAAAGTAAAATTATACGAGTGGCAAATAAATTCATGTCCCCCACTGAACTTGAATTTATTGATCCAAACCACACCATCCCTCATTTATACATTTGCTGGTGCGCTAAGGAAGCTGTATATAAATTGAATGGGCAGGGAAACGTATCTTTCAAAGATCATATTCACATCAAACCTTTTCAATATGCGACTAAAGGTAGTTTTATAACGACCTTGGAGGTGGAAGAAGAAAAGCAATTAGAGGTCTGCTTTGAGGCATTTGATGACTATATGATCGGTTATGCCGCCGGATATAAGCTCTAGGCAAAACCAATTTAATAAATAAAAAAAATCAGCAGATAGGAGGTCATGCCCGTTCTCGTAAAAAAGAAGACAAGTACCCCCAAATGAATAGTCGCTTCATTTGATCAACAAATAAATTATTCTAATGAAAAATCAGAATGTAAACTTTCAGGACTGGGGGTTAATAGATTATCAGGAAGCATGGGATAGACAGGAAAATCTCTTTTCAGCTATTGTTGCTTCCAAACTAGCAAATCGCGATAATAATACTACATTTCCGACATCAAATTATCTTGTTTTTGTGGAACACCCACATGTCTATACCTTAGGAAAGAGCGGCAAACAAGAAAATCTACTTCTTGATGATCAGGGCCTTATTGACAAACAAGCCTCCTATTATAAGATCAACAGGGGAGGAGACATTACCTATCATGGCCCGGGACAACTTGTAGGGTACCCCATTCTTGACCTGGATAATTTCTTTACGGATATCCATCTTTATCTCCGGACGCTCGAAGAAGCCGTGATTTTAACCCTTGCTGAGTATAATATAAAAGGAGGCCGGTACCCTGGATATACAGGTGTTTGGATTGATCCTGACAATGAAAAAGCCAGAAAGATCTGTGCCATGGGTGTCAGGTGCAGCAGGTGGGTAACCATGCATGGATTTGCATTTAATGTTAATACGGATTTAAATTATTTCAAAAATATAGTTCCCTGTGGTATTGACGACAAAGATGTTACCTCTATTGCCCGCGAATTGGGACATGCCGTACCTGTCGAAGAAGTAAAGCATATCCTGAAAGAGAAAATAGCCGATGTATTCCATATGCACCTTATTTAAAATTAATATTCTTTCTGTTAGATGTTTAAAAGTTAAATTTGAGCCAAACTAAATTAAATCATATTATTAGAAATGAAGATCCAACTAAAAACCCCATGGCTCTATGCAGCCTGTTTATTGAGCCTAGGTGCCTGCACAAATTCAGGAACAAAACAAACAACAACAGGTAAGTCTGATAGCCTGGAGGTAGCAATCCCCGCAAAAGAATCATTCGAAAAAACTATGGATGGAAAAAAAACCGATCTTTTTATTTTAAAGAATAAGAACAATGTACAGGCCGCAATTACAAATTACGGTGGCCGTCTGGTTAGTTTAATAATGCCGGATAAAAACGGAAAGATGTTAGATGTCGTAAACGGCTTTGACAATGTAGACGATTACACCAAAGGAGGAGATACCTATTTTGGAGCAACGATTGGCCGCTATGGAAACCGTATCGCTAAGGGCAAGTTTACCTTAGATGCTAAGGAGTATACACTAGCAACTAATAATAGCCCTAATCATCTTCATGGTGGACCTGGTGGCTTCTCAAGAGTAATCTGGGATGCTAAGCCAATCGGCGAAAACCAACTGGAATTAAATTATGTATCTAAAGACGGCGAAGAAGGTTATCCAGGTAACCTAACTGTAAAAGTAACTTATACACTTACAGATGATAACGAAATCAAAATTGATTATCTAGCTACAACTGACAAAAAAACTGTATTAAATTTAACCAACCATTCGTTCTTTAATTTAAACGGTATAGGTAGCGGATCAATCAACGAGCACCTTTTACAAATCAATGCCGATTCATATACACCGGTTGATTCTACACTAATCCCTACGGGTAAGATAGAAAAGGTGGCAGGAACTCCTTTCGATTTCACAAAACCAACTGCTATCGGATCTAGAATAGATGACGATAATGTTCAGCTGAAGTACGGTAAAGGTTATGATCACAACTTTGTTCATGCCATGAAGAAATCAGCAGGCCTCGATGTAATTGCTACAGCAGTGGGTGATAAATCAGGTATTGTCATGGAAGTGCTTACCAATGAGCCAGGTGTACAATTCTATGGTGGTAATTTCCTTGATGGTTCGCATTCCCTTAAACAAGGCTTCAAGGATAATTTCAGAACCGCATTTTGTCTGGAAACACAACATTTCCCTGATTCTCCAAATCAAACTGCATTTCCTTCTACTGTATTGAGTCCTGGTGATACCTACAAGACCACAACAGTATATAAGTTTTCTGTTAAGTAATTAGTCATATAAAAATAAAGCCCTGTAGCAATTTGCTACAGGGCTTTATTTTTATATATGGAATTGTGGACTACATCATTCCGCCCATACCGCCACCCATAGGAGGCATACCACCGCCACCCTTTTCATCTTCTGGGTCATCAGCAAGTACAACTTCTGTAGTTAACAGCATCGCAGCAATAGAAGCAGCGTTCTCTAATGCAACACGACCTACCTTAGTAGGATCAATTACACCAGCACCAATTAAGTTTTCGTAAACGTCAGTACGTGCGTTATATCCGAAATCTGCAGTTCCTTCTTTTACTCTCTGAACTACGATAGAACCTTCGATACCTGCATTCTCGCAGATTTGACGAAGAGGCTCTTCAATAGCACGGCGAATTATCTGGATACCTGTATTTTCATCTTCATTAGCACCTTTAAGATTAGCTAAAGCTTCAACTGCACGAATGAATGCAACACCACCACCGGCAACGATACCTTCTTCAACAGCTGCACGAGTTGCATGCAATGCATCATCAACACGGTCTTTCTTTTCTTTCATTTCAATTTCAGAAGCAGCACCTACATAAAGAACAGCAACACCGCCAGATAATTTAGCCAGACGTTCCTGTAATTTTTCGCGATCGTAATCTGAAGTAGTGCTTTCAATCTGAGATTTAATCTGACTAACACGCGCTTTAATATCGTCACTGTTTCCAGCTCCGTTAATGATAGTCGTATTGTCTTTGTCGATCAAAATCTTTTCTGCCTGTCCTAAGTAAGTAAGGTCAGCATTTTCAAGCTTGTACCCTCTTTCTTCAGAAATAACGATACCTCCTGTTAAAACAGCGATATCTTCAAGCATTGCTTTACGACGATCTCCAAATCCTGGAGCCTTCACTGCAGCAACCTTTAAAGAACCACGAATCTTATTCACTACCAATGTAGCTAGAGCTTCGCCGTCTAAATCTTCAGCAATGATTAATAAAGGTTTGCCAGTCTGAACTTGTTTTTCAAGAACAGGAAGCAATTCTTTCATGCTGCTGATTTTCTTATCGTAGATCAGGATGTAAGGGTTTTCTAATTCCACTTCCATTTTGTCTGTATTAGTAACAAAATAGGGAGAAAGATAACCACGGTCAAATTGCATACCTTCAACTGTCTTCACTTCAGTTTCAGTACCCTTTGCTTCTTCAACAGTGATAACGCCGTCTTTTCCTACCTTAGCCATAGCTTCAGCAATTAAAGAGCCGATGATCTCATCATTATTTGCAGAGATAGACGCAACTTGTTTGATTTTGTTGTTGTCTTCACCAACAGTCTGTGATTGTTCCTTTAAGTTAGCAACAACAGCAGCAACCGCTTTGTCGATACCACGTTTAAGGTCCATTGGGTTAGCACCTGCAGCTACGTTTTTAATACCCGCACTAACAATAGCCTGAGCTAAAACAGTAGCAGTTGTAGTTCCGTCACCTGCAATGTCTGCAGTTTTAGAAGCCACTTCCTTAACCATTTGAGCACCCATATTTTCAAGAGGATCTTTTAAATCAATCTCTTTGGCTACAGTAACACCATCTTTAGTGATTACTGGTGAGCCGAATTTTTTATCAATAATTACGTTCCGTCCCTTAGGGCCTAATGTAACTTTTACTGCATTCGCTAACGTATCAACACCTCTTTTGAGGGCGTCGCGTGCTTCAACATTGTATTTAACCTGTTTTGCCATTTTTAATTGAAATTTTTAAAATTTAATTAGATGATTATATTATGGCGTAAATGTCTGATTCACGCATGATCAAATACTCTTTACCTTCATGGGTAATTTCTGTACCGGCGTATTTGCCATATAAAACTTCATCTCCAACTTTAACGGTCAAAGGTTCGTCTACTTTACCATCACCAACTGCAACTACAGTACCTCTCTGCGGTTTTTCTTTAGCTGTATCCGGAATATAAATACCAGATGCTGTTTTTTCTTCAGCAGGAGCAGCCTCAACTACTACTCTATCTGCGATTGGTTTAATATTTAGTGCCATTTTTATGAATATTAGTTTTGCTTACAAAGAGACAGTTTCTATGCCAAAGAACTAAACGGTGTCATGCTGTCAGTGATTGTCAGGGCTTCAAATAATAAGGAACAATTTCTTAGAAACAAAAAAGCCGCCTGGATTACAGGCGGCTTTATCTGCGAAAATATTTTTTATTTTGATGTGTCTGATTTTAAACCAGGAAGTGCTGCCGGCGCTAAAGGTGCAGTTACAGGAGCATTAGTTCCTTTATTAATCTGGTTTTGAATCTCCTGAGCCGCCTTGCTTTGATTTGCGCCCTTAGGGATAATCACATTCGTGAATAATACCAACACCATTAAGGTAATAGTAAGTATCCATGTTCCTTTTTCCAAAAAATCACCTGTTTTCTGAACACCCATAATGTTATTGGATCCCGAAAAACCTGATGTTAAGCCTCCGCCTTTTGGTTCCTGAATTAAAATAATCAATCCTAGAAGAAAGCAAATAATGATGGAAATAATAATAATAACGTAAAACATGATATTTGTGATTAGCTAAATTTTCTTTTCCAAATGCTGAATTTGGCTTGCAAAGTAAAGACTTTTATCCGGATATTTCAAACTTAATTTCTTGTAGGTCTCAATTGCTTTATCAAAAAGCATCTGATCAACGTAAATCTGCGCTAATGTCTCCGAAACAAGGTCAAGCTTGTCCTCCGAACTCTTTCTGGCTTTGTTTTCAGTATCCACCTTAGCCATCGAAGGTGGGTTAATCTGAGGCTCTTCTTTAATGAAGTTCTCAATAATCTTCGTTTCCTTTTTACGCAGCTCAAACTCTACAGTTGGAGGCAATGCTACAGCTTGAATGGTGTTCAGTTCAGGCTGAATATGGAAAATGTTTTCAATGATCTGCTGATTTAATTGTGGTGACTTTGCCGGTATCTGATTGGTCTTAACTGCCGGCTTGGGTGCATAAGGCTGAAAATCGCGTTCATATTCTTTCCTGGTCTTATGTAGCCACCATAAAAAAGTATTGGGCATCGTATCGTCGTCATATCGCGATACTTCTTCTGTTTCCTTTTTTTCTTCTGGTTGCAGTGGGTCCAGTCGGGATTGATTAAACCTGAAATAATCGGATGAAGCTACACTTTGAAGAGCTAGCGTATCATCACTCTTCGTTTTGGTTGTTTCTGTTTCTACTGTAAGTGTTTCTGAATCAGGAACAACTGTTTCAATCGATTCCGTTAATTCCAGATCCGTTAAGACTGCTGGTTCTTCCTGGCCGAGCTGTTCTTCTTCCACTGCCAGGGACTCTGATTCCGGAGTGACTGTCTCAATCAGCGATTCTTCGGGCTCAGGTAAAGCAGGTTCGACTTCTTCTGAAACCATTACTTCAGTAACTATGGTTTCTTCAATACCCTCCGAAAGATCAATGTCAGTCTGGAAATATTGAGGCTCATTGATAAAACGATGTAAGATATCCCGCTTGGGCGCATATACAGAAGCCCTTTTCAAATAACTGTCATACGTATCCTTACTCTCCGTCCGCAAGGCAGAAGCATTAGCAAAATGCAGCGGCTGACAGTACGGAAACTTTAAAACAAGGTATTTCAATGCCGCTTTATCCGCATCTGTCCAATTATCGGAGGGAGATAGAAATTTAATAAATTCCCTGTTGCCTGATGCCTGAAGTTTTCTCACATTAATATTTTAAAAATTTATACCCTTCTTACCAGTTCGCAAAAGCCCTGTTGAAAATATCCTCTGTCAACATTGCATTAATTAATAAGATCTGCGCTTGTTCCTGTGACTGCACATTACTTCCTTTTACTTCGGTAAAGCGCGTAAAGGATTGTTCAAAGCTGAGCTCTGTATCAAGTGCATTCGTAAATTTAACACTTATCGTGATGGATATCCGGGTGGCCTCCGCGATCTCACTACCGGTCACGGCAACCGGTTTTATACTATAATCCGTAATCCTGCCTTCAAAGTTGCCGTCTGCGTTGTCGCGTTCTATACTTAAGCTCGATTGATTACGTATCCGTGCTTTTAAAGCTTCTGTAAACTGCTGACTCAGGTTTGGAATAACCAGAGGCGCATTGTTTTCAAAAAACTGCACCGATACTGTTTTCATGGCCGCAGGTATAGATGCCCCGGTAAAGCTGTAAATTCCGCAAGATTGGGTCAGCAATACGAAAGGAATAAGAATCCAGAAAACTTTTTTTGAAATGACGTTCATTGCGTTACTTAACTCAGGTTTAACTCTTTTATTTTGCGGTAAAGGGTCCTTTCAGAAATCCCTAGCTCATGCGCTGCAAGTTTACGTTTTCCTTTGTGTTTCTTCAAGGCTTTTTTAATCAGATCAGATTCTTTGTCGATCAGTGAAAGGGATTCTTCCACCTCTTCCGAATGAGGGACATAGTTGTACTCTGATTTTTTATCGTTTTCTATATTATGCAGCATAAGCGGGACAGCAGGCGCCATGGTTGGAAACTCTGTATCCTGATATAACTGCTTAACAATCTGATGGTTTTCTGCCATAGAACCTGAGTTGCCACCATTCTGAATAATTTCAGCTACCAGTTTCTTCAACTCCACCATATCCCGCTTCATATCAAAGAGCACTTTGTATAAAATATCCCTTTCGGAAAAATCATCCTTTGTGTCTCTTTTGATGCGCATAGGTAAATTATTTCCCGATTCCTGAGGAATATACTGCAAGATACTCTGTCCGTTCAGATTGCGATCCTTCTCGAGGACAGCAATTTGTTCAGCCACATTCTTAAGCTGGCGTACATTTCCAGGCCAGCTGTAGTTGGTCAGAATATGCTGAGCATCTCCGTCAAGTTGTACAGAGGGACTTCTATACTTATGCGTAAAGTCAGCAATGAATTTACGAAATAACAAATAAATATCTTCCTTACGTTCTCTTAGAGGAGGTATTTTCAAAGGAACAGTGCTTAATCTGTAATAAAGATCTTCCCTGAACTTTCCGTTTCTAACGGCATCGTAAACATCCATATTCGTAGCCGCGACCACACGGACGTCTGTTTTTTGCACTTTAGATGATCCCACGCGCAAATATTCGCCCGATTCCAGAATTCGTAGTAGTCTGGCCTGTGTTCCTAAAGGAAGTTCAGCAACCTCATCAAGGAAAATGGTGCCGCCGTTTACTACTTCAAAATAACCCTTACGCGCTTCATGCGCTCCGGTAAAAGATCCTTTTTCATGGCCGAAGAGTTCCGAATCAATCGTCCCTTCCGGTATCGCCCCACAATTTACGGCAATAAAGGGACCGTGTTTACGCGCACTCATTTGATGAATAATATGCGAGAAAACCTCCTTTCCACTTCCACTTTCACCAGTAATCAACACAGAAATATCTGTAGGGGCTACCTGTGAGGCAATGTCAATAGCCCGGTTGAGCAGCGGGGAACTCCCTATAATACCATACCGGTTTTTTATGTCCTGAGTATCCATTTAGTCTAAAGTAATTAAATAATTCTGCCGATTAAAGTAGCCGGAGTACATCGTTCAATCAACACATCCACATATTCACCGGGTTGATAACGCGCATCAACAGGGAATACAACGGTGGCGTTTTTGTCATTTCTTCCAGAGTAATCGAGCTTCGATTTTTTAGAGAAGTTCTCTATCAAAATGCGTTGGGTTTGTCCAAGTTGTTCCAGTAAACGCTCATGCGAGTGTTTTTGCTGCAAACTAATCACCTCATTAAACCTACGCTTTTTAACCTCTTCCGTTATATCATCTGTAAACCGTTTTGCCGCTAAAGTTCCGGGACGCTCAGAGTACATAAACATATAGGCAAAATCATATTTTACATACTCCATCATACTCAGTGTTTCCGCATGTTCTTCTTCCGTTTCCGTACAGAATCCAATGATGACGTCTGTTGATATGGCGCAATCCGGCATAATCCTCCGAATACTTTGTACCCGTTCCATGTACCATTCCCGATCATACGTACGGTTCATAATATCAAGTACCCTTGAACTGCCCGATTGAACAGGCAGATGGATGTACTTGCAAATATTATCATACTTCGCCATGGTGTATAAAACCTCATCCGTTATATCCTTTGGATGAGAAGTAGAAAAGCGAACCCTTAAATCCGGTCCTATATTAGCTACCAGCTCCAAAAGACTGGCAAAATTTACTCGTTCCAGTTTATCTTCTGATTCCCATTTATACGAATCCACATTCTGGCCCAGTAACGTAACCTCTTTATAGCCATGAGCATATAAATCTATCGCTTCATTTACAATAGAATGTGCATCACGACTCCGCTCCCTGCCTCTGGTAAAGGGAACCACACAGAAGGAACACATATTGTCGCAGCCTCTCATGATCGAGATGAAGGCTGTAATTCCATTGGAATTTAAGCGCACCGGACTAATATCCGCATACGTTTCTTCCCTGGAAAGCAACACATTTACTGCTCTGTTGCCATCATCAACCTGATCGATCAGACCCGGCAGATCACGATAGGCATCAGGACCAATCACCAAATCAACCAGTTTCTCCTCTTCCAGGAATTTAGATTTTAGTCGTTCAGCCATACAGCCTAAAACCCCTACCATCATTCCCGGCTTTTTGTTTTTTACAGCACCGAACTCTTTCAGCCTGTTTCTTACTCTTACCTCTGCATTCTCCCTAATGGAGCATGTATTTATGAAAATTACATCTGCTTCTTTATAGTCAGAGGTTGTTTCAAATCCCATATTAGTCATAATGGAAGCAACGATCTCACTATCTGAAAAATTCATTGCACAACCGTAACTTTCAATATACAGTTTCCTGCCATTGTTTTTCTCCGTGTTAGCCTCCAGAATCAGCGCTTCACCTTGTCTAGACTCATCATGATCTTTAACGCTTGTCTCCAGATTATACATATTTTATTAAATAAGACTGCAAATGTAGTAACTATTTATTCTAATTATGACATTGTGACAGGCCTTAATTGATAGTTTCGAATAATTTTAGCGGCAAATGAAACAAGCTGACATACCTATGGTTTATCTATAACTTATGGCCTCTTTTATTAGATTCTTTCTTAATTTTTGGAAGTGGATACTGATCATCATTTTGGTGCTATTCCTCATTTTAGGAGGCATTGCCTGGTATTTAAGCAACAAATGGAAGCCTCTTTTAGATGCCCAGATTAAACAACTTGTCCTTGATTCATCCGACAGTCTGTACAGGGTGGAATACTCCGGATTGAAAATCAATCTTTTAACCGGAAACGCTTCTTTGAAAAACTTAAAGTTAATCCCAGACACTGCCAGGTATAAAGAACTGGAACGTCTAAAGAGAGCACCCGATAATCTATATAACCTTCAAGTGGAGAGTTTTGATTTGGTCAGGTTTCATCCCAGCAGGTTATATGATAGCAAAAAGCTGAATATCAATAGCATTATTATTGATCAGCCTAAGATGATTATCACCAATAAGAGACAGCCTTATAATAAAGTGGCGGATACAGTCAAGAAGAAGACCCTTTATCAAATGATCTCAAAAGCACTTAAAGAAGTGCGCGTTGACGAAATACAATTAAAGGAAATTGATTTTACATTTATCAATAACAGTAATAAAAAAAGTAAAACAACAGCTATAAAGAACCTTAATCTGAATGTGAACGATCTGTTGATCGATTCCCTATCCGAAAATGATAAAAATAGATTCTACCACACTAAAAACGTGGATATCGAATTGAAAGATTACAAAATAGCAACACCTGATAGTTTATACTTTTTAAAGTTTAAGACCTTAAAGTTTTCAACTTTGCAAAGAAAGTTGGTCTTAAATGGTGCACAAATGCAGCCCAGATATACGATACCTGTTTTCTATAGAAGAGTAGGTAAGTCTAAAGACAGGTTCGATATTAGCTTTAATCAAATCGTCGTGACTAATATAGATCTGGATCAACTCAATAGGGAACAGCGGTTTTATGCAGGAAGACTGATTCTTGCTGATGGAAAGGTTTCCATCTATAATACGAATGCTTTTCCGAAACGGCCATCTAACAAGACTGGTAAGTTCCCACATCAGCAGTTGCAAAAACTGGCGCTTGACTTAAAGATCGACACCCTGCAATTAAGGCGGATTAATATATCATATAATGAATACAACCGGGTTACCAGAAGAACAGGAGTCGTTAACTTTGCAAATACACGCGGTAGCATCTACAATGTAACCAACGATGCAAAAGCACTGGCCAAAAATAAATTTATGAGGGCCAGGCTTTCCACCTTGTTCATGAGTAAAGCGAATCTATATGTCACTTTTGATTTTAACCTAACCGACAAAGCAGGAGCATTTAGTTCAACCGGAACTCTAGGGGCAATGAACGGCACAAGCCTGAATCGAATTACAGATCCACTAGCTATGGTTCATATCAGATCGCTAAACATTCGTAAAATGCAGTTTAATATGACGGCAAATCAAAATGCGGCCCGAGGCAGTGTAAGGTTCTACTACACTAATCTGAATATTGAACTTATGAAAAAAGATGCCGAAACAGGTGAGGTTAAAAAACAAGGTCTCGTGTCGGGCATAGCCAATAGATTTGTCCTGAATGAATCTAATCCAGTTAAGAAAGACAATAAGTTTACTGTCGGAAGTATATACTTTAAAAGACCCGCAAGTTTTGCTTTTTTTAAATTCTATGTAAAAAGTTTATTGGAAGGAGTGAAAGGCAGTGTAGGAATCAGTAAAGAAAGAGAGCAGAATATTAAAAAGATCAGTAGAAGGGTATCCGGAATTATCAATGATGTTAAATTCAGTATTGAGGCACTCAAGGAAAGACGTAAAGAAAATAAAATAGAACGCCAGGAGAAGCGCAAATTAAAAAGGGCTGAGAAAGAATTAGAAAAAGCAAAAGATCAGGAGAAAAAAGAGCCAGATGTAGCCCCAAAAGATAGTTTGCAGTCAGGCACTCAATAATGCCTGTCCGCAAACCAAATTCATTTATACTGTATAGTTCCAATCAAACTCATCAGCCTTATGGCCATATCTGATCTCATTAAGTGTCTTTAATGCTTTATTAGAAAAATCAGCAGGACTCTGTTCCGGCAAGGTATATTTTTCTCCGTTTAGTGAAATGGATGCAATAGGCGTAATCGTAGCAGCAGTACCCACACCAAACGCTTCAGTCATTTTACCTTCTTTCAAAGTTTCAATCACTTCCTTTACGGATACGCGGCGTTCTTCAACCGGCATACCCCAATGACGGGCCAGTGTCAGGATCGTATCTCTGGTGATTCCTTCCAGTATGGTATCTCTGGTTGAAGGCGTAACCACTACACCATCTATCACAAAAATAACATTAGCTGCACCCAATTCTTCAATGTACGCATGATCCTTTCCATCGGTCCAGATCAACTGATCGTAACCTTCTTTCAATGCTTCCTGTGCAGGCAACAAAGATCCTGCATAATTACCCGCAGCTTTTGCAAATCCGAAACCGCCTTCACTTGAACGTGAATATTTAGTTTCTATTTTAACATTCAAAGGCTTAGAAAAGTAAGACCCTACAGGACCTGTCAGCACAATAAATTTATATGTTTTAGATGGAGAAACACCCAGATAAGGATCTGTAGAAAACATAAAAGGACGTATGTATAACGAGTCCCCGGGAGTTTCAGGAATCCATGCCTTATCCAGATCAACTAATGCAGCAATACTTTGAACAAAAATATCTCTTGGCAATTCCGGTGAACAAAGTCGTGCAGCCGATTTGTTAAAACGATCTGCGTTTTTATAAGGGCGGAATAAAGCGACAGTTCCATCATCATATTTATAAGCCTTCAGGCCTTCAAAGAAAGCTTGGCCATAATGTAGAACAGACATGGCAGGACTGAAAGACATTTCACCATAAGGAACGATTTGAAAATTCTTCCATTCACCACCCTCATAGTCGGCAACAAACATGTGATCAGAAAATGTTTTTCCAAAAGACAGGTTTGAGAAATCTACTTCATCTATTCTGGAAGTAGCTGTTTTGGTAATTTTTATATCTAGCGTATCAATCACGACAAGTATTAATTTAATGTTACTATATACAAACTTACTGGTTTTTAAATAGTATTCATAGTTAAAATAAGGCAAAAAAGGGTCTTTTTGACCCTAATATAGGTAATTTCCTATAAAATCAGCATATTTTAGTACAGGATCCTGAACTTGATGGTATGTTCAATTTCCTTTAATTCCGTCAGCACATGTTTATCATACCGAATGCTTACGTCCGTAATCGCATAGCCAATCTGTGCATTGGTCATCAAAAACTGACTCGAGATATTGATATTATGATTGGCGTATACCTGGTTAATCTGAGCCATAATTCCAGGTAAATTCTTATGAATATGAATTAACCGGTGTGCGTTGCCCACTTTAGGAAGTTGCAGACTAGGGAAATTAGAGCTTAAATAAGTATCCCCTTTATTAATAAAATCAGACATTCTTTTAGGAATAAACTTCGCATTCCTTGGATTCATTTTATGATCATCAAAAATAACGATGCCCATTTCTGTAGCAATGTCATGCGACAATTTATGCCTGCTGTTACCCAGATAACCAATAGTTTTCAACTTTACAGCCTCCAATAAATTCGCATCACTTACTTTCTCCCCATCGGCAAGCAGCAACATGCCTACATCCCCGATATATTTTTCTTCAAAAGTTTCTTTATGACGAATAGAAAATCCATCCTTCTTCAACGCCAGAATAGCTTCTTCAGGAACCGCGCCTACAATAAGACACAAGATCCGGTTTTTAGGGTAAGATATCGCCTGGGGAAGTTTGTTCACATATAAAAACTCATCAAAGCTAGGCGTAATATGATCTGCTTTTTCAAGGATACTCTGCCTGGAGATGTTCTCCGTAAAAGCATAAAACTTTTGAATCAAACCTGATTCTTTAAGCTGCAGGTCTGAATGTCCATCCCCGATCCCGAAAATATTACCTTCCAATTGTAATTGCTTCAGGAGAATCACTTTGCCACCTTCCTGTGAGAGTGGATTATCCTGATCATATCCCGTGATGTTGCCCTTTTCGTCATAAGTGAACGTATTAGCATAAATATTCTCTTTCTTGATATGAAAAGGGAGTACAACAGGGGTGATAAATTCTTTAAAGCCTCCGGAAACAATTAGTATTTCATCAGCATGTTTTCTAAAGAATGCCCGGTTACGGGAGAAAGAAGCCGACACTTTTTTCTTTAAAACACTAACCAGCTTCTTCAAGTGCTCTTCATTTGCATGGAGCAACTGAACACGGGCAGTCAGACTTTCTCTAAATGATAATCGTCCTTCCATCGCAGCATTAGTCAAATCTGCTATCTTTTTATAGATTTCTTCCCGGTCGGGGTGATGACTTAAAGAGATCCGGACCAGTTCATCTAATGCCTCTACCTGAGTAAAGGTGCTGTCAAAGTCAATAATGTAAAAAGTTTTCATCTGTATATGATCAAGCATGGAGAGCTGAGTCAAGGGGTACTGATATGATCAGTAATCTCATCAATGGACACAGCAATGGGTTTTAAATATAAATCAGGAAAGAACTGATGGAGTTTGTTAGCCGAATACAAAGCGTTCTGAAAAGCACTCTTAACAGTATCCCTTGTTAAATCCTGTTTCTTCCCTGTAAAGAGTGCCGCTAATGTAGCAAGCCATAAACCGGCAGAGAGTTGAAATTTACTAATTTCTTTTTTAGGAACAGGTATATTTAAACGTCTAGCGGTTTCCGCAAATAAGTTCTTATAGCTCCAGTTCGCTGAATTAATAATAAATCGTTCCGAAGTAACGGTGCTTTCCATGAGGGTAATCATCACTTTAGCCACATCTTCCACATCAACCAAACCGAGCGTTCCCGGCGTATAATAGCTAATTCCTTTGCTGACTAAGTCGAATAACTTGCCACTCCCTTCTTTTTCTGCGTTTTTACCAATAATCACGGATGGATTAACAATAACGGCGTTTAGTCCTTCTGCAATTCCCCTCCACACTTCCATTTCGCCTTCATATTTTGAAATAGAATAACCGTGCTGCGTACCGTTGAACTCCCATATATCTTTTTCAGTAACCGCGCTATTAGTTTTCGAATCGCCTAATGCCGCTACCGAACTGACATGAACCAGCTTAGTAACCTGATGCAATAAACACAAGTCAACAATATATGCTGTTCCTTCCATGTTTACCCGCAGCATATTTTTTTTATCACGACTGTGAAAAGAAATAAGGCCACAACAATGGTACACATGAGTGATCCCTTCAAAAGCCTTTTCTAAAGCAAAGTAATCCAGAATGTCGGCGTTGAACCATTCAATATCAGGAAGATTTTGTAGGATAGGAGGGATGGAAGAATGACTGCGCTTCAATGCTCTTACACGAAGACCTTGCCCATGCAACTGTTTAATTAATTCTGAACCTAGAAAACCTGTTGCGCCAGTAACTAATATCATCCTGCAAAAAATTAAATTTGCTCTCAAAAGTAACTGAATTAAATGGATATTTGGAGCGAATATGTCTTTAGTTGATTTTTTCGTTCCTGTAGACGACCGTAAATTCGGAACCGAAGCAGGATTTTTTACTAGTCAGATTGGTGGACAGGTACATGTTTTCACCAAAAACTTTCCTGATATTGAGGAAGGCCAGGTAGATATCGCCTTTTTTGGGGTAATGGACGACCGCCATTCAATTAACAATCAAGGCTGTGCTATTGGGCCTGATTATGTTCGCCAAAAGCTATACGAACTATATGCCGGTAGTTTTAAAACCCGCATTGTTGACCTTGGGAATATCAAGGCCGGGCATACTGTGACTGATACCTACGTCGCTGTAAAAACTGTTGTCACTAGTCTGATTAAAAAAAATGTAGTGCCGGTTATCATTGGTGGAGGACAAGACATCACCTATGCACAATATATGGCCTATGAAGAGTTAGAGCAAAAAGTCGACCTCGTTGTGATCGATAATAAATTTGATCTCGATGAACTCAGTGACGATCCATCTTTAGAAGCAAATTCAAATTCTTACCTTAACAAGATCTTTTTACATCAGCCCAACTACCTGTTTAATTACAGCAATATAGGCTATCAGACCTATTTTGTCAATCAGGATAGTCTCCGTGTCATGGAAAAACTGCTTTTTGACGTAAACAGATTGGGTGATTTTCGCAATAAGATGTCAGTTGCAGAACCCATTATCCGTAATGCAAGTCTCCTGAGTTTTGATATTTCAGCCATACGCGCATCCGATGCACACGCCAATGGTAACGCCAGTCCAAACGGATTTTACGGTGAAGAAGCCTGTCAGTTATGCCGCTATGCCGGAATGAGTGACAAGCTGAGCTCCATTGGTTTTTACGAATTCAATCCCGCTTATGATACCCATGGTCAAAGCGCCATGCTCCTTGCTCAAATGATCTGGTATTTTATTGAAGGTTTTTACCAGCGCAAACGCGATTTCCCATTACAACCGAAATCGCAATACCTCATCTATCGCTCCACTTTAAAAGATAATTCACATGAGCTCGTCTTTGTGAAAAGTAAAAAGTCAGACCGCTGGTGGATGCAGGTCCCTTATCCTAACGGACACGCAGGGAATGAACGCTATCATTTAGTGCCTTGCCAATATGAAGATTACCAGGAGGCTGTGTCAGGACAAATGCCAGACCTTTGGTGGAGAACGTACCAGAAGTTGATATAGGAATATGGGTGCTAATAGGTAAATACAATAAATAGTGAAGCCTATTAATGTTAAATAATAAATAGATAATCGGTTTAATTTCGATTATCTATTTAAATAATTACATTTGATTATGGATATTAATCAAATGGTTAGGCAATATTCTTCACAACCAATACCCCATCAATTATTGATGTCCTTTCTCAAAGACTATAAACGTCCGAATGATAAAATCCGAGCATTAAAATCTGAAGGCGTTATAGAGTCAATAAAAAAGGGATTGTATGTTGCAGGGTCAAAAGTTAGTTCTTCAAAGCCTGAAAATGGACTTCTTGCAAATCATATATATGGGCCGAGCTACGTTTCAATGGACACAGCTTTGGCGTATTACGGGTTAATTCCCGAACGTGTTTATGAAACGACATCGATGACCACAAAATCTTCGAAAGAATTTAAGACACCTATAGGCATCTTTACCTATACCCATCTTCCATTACCTTATTACGCGTTTGGATTAAAAAGAATAGAACTTTCTAGTGATCAGTATGCCATTTTCGCTTCACCTGAAAAGGCATTGTGTGATAAAATAGTAAGCACATCAGGGATATTATTACGAAGTGTAGCCCAGGCTTCAGCATATTTATTAGAAAACCTGCGGATGGATGAATCATCTCTGAAAGATATGAATATCGAAATGATCAATACTTGGCTAGTGGATGCTCCTAAAAAGGAAAGCCTGATTATGGTTGTAAAAATGATTAAAAACTTATGATTAAAGAATGGCTGGATGAATATAAACCTACCAACCAGCAAGATGCTAAGGATGGGTTAAGAGAGATTATGCAGGCAATTGCGCTAGCCGGGTTATCTCGTACAAGCTTTTTTGAAAAGGCTTCTTTTTATGGCGGGACAGCATTACGGATGTTTTATGGCCTTGATCGCATGTCTGAAGACCTTGACTTTACCTTGGTATCCACAGATTCAGATTTTTCATTAAATCAATATCAGGATTCGATCATTAATGAATTTAACTCATTGGGCATGCAGGTGAGTATAAGGGAGAAGCACAAAACAAATAAAACCAACCTAGATTCGGCATTCCTTAAATCTGAAACCATTTGGAAAGAATTAATATTGGAAAATATCATTCTACAAGGTGGCTTTAACCAGGTTGCCAACATCACTATAAAGATTGAAGTAGACCGAGAGCCTCCACTAGGGTTTGATACAGAGGAAATGCTGTTATTAAAACCTTTTTCATTTTATGTTAAATGCCTCACGCTACCCAATCTTTTCGCTGGTAAAATGCACGCGTTGTTGTTTAGAAAGTGGGGAACGAATGTTAAAGGCCGCGACTGGTATGACATGGAATGGTATATCCGAAAAGGTATTTCGCTAAACCTAAAGCATTTTGTAATTAGAGCAAAAGATAGCGGTGACTGGGATAAAAATGATATTTCAGAAGCGGAATTTAGGCAACTACTTAAAGAAAAAATTGACAGTGTAAAATTTGAATATGTGATAAACGATATAAGACGTTTTATCAAAGATCAGGAGGTCCTGGATATTTGGTCTCCACAATATTTTCATGACCTGGTAGGTAAACTTAAAGTATATGTATAAGCCCAGTAAATCAATACAAGCTGAAGTGGCAACCTTGCAACGGTTACCCAAAGATTAGGATTGTGTTGAGCTTTATAATCAAGCATCATTTGCAAGTTAGCCGGAAATACAGCTATAAGCAAAAGGATGATACACCATGCTGCATAAGGTCTTGACTTTACCGGAATCAGTAATAGTGCAAACAAAATCTCGAAGATCCCGCTGATGAGCCGGCATAATATCCATATAACCTTGCGGATGGACTATGAAACCCTGTTCAAAAATCATAGCTTTCTCTGGTGTACAACTTTCTCAATTTTCTCGGGAAATTTGCCATCTGCCCATGTGAAATAATTCCTGCGTAAACGGCTCACTTCAGAAAGTCTTTCAGCAGCACTTTTACTCAACCAAAATAAAACATCAAGGCTATCTTCGTCCTCCATTTTTACCTGGTTAACAACCATTGCCATCTTTCTTTCGTGTTTCATTTCCATATTTAAAGATGTAAAATTGAATACATAACAAAAATAGTTAAAAACGCAGCATATTTTCATGATCGAAAATTCCAGTATTGCAAATACTAGTAGCACTTAGCAGTAGCAAAAATTAGTCCTACTTACATTCTTAACTGTTCTCATATATTAACATTACCAAAGTGTAATGATTAGTACCAATATTAATTATGATACGGCTTCAGCTACCGCATAAATAGGGAAAACCTGAATCTTTGCATATGAGGAATAATTCTCAAGCGAAAAACGAACTCCTTTTAGGGATTTCTTTTCTTTCATAAATACGAACAAACTTTGCATCGAACCTTTCTTTCCTGACTTTACTTCGATGGGTACAATATTGTCTTTTTGCTGGATAACATAGTCAACTTCCGCATTGCTGCTCTTGGCCTCTCTATGCCAGAAGTACAAGTTTTCTTGCCGGTAACAGGAAGAAGACTTTAATAGCTCTAATCCCACATATTGTTCTGCAATGGCGCCTTTATTAATTGTATCAAAATCATCCTCGAATAATATATCAGTTATCTGTAAACCCCGTAACCGCTGGAAGATGCCGGTATCCAGCAACAGCATTTTGCGTTTCTTGGGATTAGCTTCTGCACCTAACGGTAGACCGTTGGCAGCCGTGTGAGTTACTGGGATGATCAATCCTGACATCACTAACAAATCTACAGCTTCCTTAATCTGCTTATGATTAGCCTCTGTAGCTGCCTTTGTGTATATAAATTTGCCCCCAGACTGCCCAACTACTGAATCGAATACTTCAGAAATGCGTAAAAAGGGAACTTGCTTTTTATATTTGGCAAAATCTGCTTTTAACGATGTAATAAGGTCGTCTAAAACCTGCCCGCACCGGTTAATGTCTTGATGCTCAACATAGGAGGCCACTACTTCAGGCATACCACCTAGTATTAAAAAACGCTTGACATGATTAAGTAATTTCTGATGTATAGGTTCTGTCAGCGGTTTTTCGAACGTCGCCTTTTTTTTAGCAGCTAATAGTTGCAGTTCACCGGTTCCGGTAAGATATTCGTCAAATGATAGTGGATATACAAAAAGAGACCTGATTCTGCCTACTCCAAAAGATGGAATTTCTGCAAGAGCAAACTCAAGTAATGAACCTGCTGCTATTACATGAAGCTCCTGGTATTTTTCGTAAAAGAACCGTAAAGAAGAGATAGCTGGGATACAAGCCTGTATTTCATCAAAGAACAACAATGTTTTTCCTGGTATGATAGGGATATTATATAATATGGACAGGTTTTCGCATAGCTCTTTGGGATTTAAATCGCCCTCAAATAAACGATGAACCCGCCGTTGCTCTTCAAAGTTAACTTCAAGATAGAAGTCAAACTGTTTTGCTAATTCCCTGATGGCGGTTGATTTACCTACCTGTCTGGCTCCACGAATTAACAAGGGCTTACCCTCTTTTTCATTTCGCCATAAGACGAGTTCCTGATCAATTTTCCGAGGTAAATACATTTTTACAAGGCAATAAGTGTGTTTTATTTATATTTTTACAAGGCAATAATAGTGTATATTTTACATTTTTACAAGGTAATAATATAATTGTACCCTGTAAATATCCTTCATCCTTTCAAAAAGGTCCATATACTAACAGCAGCAAATTTTTTAATATCATTCTAAAAGGCATACCTTTTAAGCGACGGCAACTCCAACAGGCGTTTTAGTATATGTATAAGCCCAGTAGATCAATACAAGTTGAAGCGGCAACCTTGCGACAGCCACCCATAAATACGGATTATTCTGAGCTTTATAATTCAGCATCATTTGCACATTGGCCGGAAATACAGCCAAAAGCAACAGAATGATACACCATGCTGCATAAGGTCTTGACTTTATAGGAATTAGCAGTAATGCAAACAAAATCTCGCAGATTCCACTGATGATCACGAATTGAAAATGCCAACCCAGCCAAGCCGGCATAATATCCATGTATCCCTCCGGAAGAATAAGGTGGATTACACCTGCGAATACGTATAGGACTACCATTAGGTAAAGAAAAAATGTCTTCATATGTTATTAATAATACTAGTTCGAAGGTCGGCAATATGTCTCGTTACTCGTAGCTTTTCTTTTGCTCAGCCTCCATTTTTATTCTTTTATTGATGTCAACTTTTGCGCCTTTTAGCACATAAATCGAAATAGTATCTTCTCTTGCATACTTGTTGATCCTTTTTGCAGACAAATACACTTCTTGAAACAAAGGAATTTCAGTCTTTCTTTCGCTGTCTTCATCATCAGACTCTTTAACCAGAATTACATCACTGATTTTTTGATCATATTTTAACCAACTAACATAGTCTGCCTCAAAAGAATGCGCCTGTATTTCCTTATTTTTCTTGTAATAATTAATTGCACCTGCCTGCCCGTAGTTGTCGCATAGTATCAGGGTATGATCTAATTTGGGCAAGCCCTCACAAATTGAATCAACTTTTTCCGCTAATTCTTTCCAACCCAGCATATCAGCGTAATCCTGAGGTATTAAATGTTGCTTCCCATCCTCCCAGCGAAGCATTCCTAAATCCGAATACGTCTTTGCATGTTGGACAATATATTTAGGACTTTTACTGGGAAATGCGAAATTGTACATTGGGATAAATAATAAAATAGGAATGGCAATTAGAATAGGTTGTAGATATCTTGCCCAGCCGAACTTCAATTTATCTGCAACGTATACAGAACCAAAAGCTATATAAATAGGATATACGCCGATAGAATAGTAGTCTTTGGCTTTAAAATACATGAAAACCAGAATAGTAAAAATAATAGACCAGAAGAATGACCGATACGGTTTGAATGGCTTGTGAAATAGCAAAGCAACCACTCCGGAAATGATGACCACAAAAGCACCGACAAAGAAAAGAAATTGAGATTTCAAGAATTCCAACCGGTCTACATTTACCAATTGAGTTTGTGCCAACACTTTCATGTGATCTATGACAGGAACATTGTTATTGTACTGCCATATCAGGTTGGGGGCGATTAAAACTAACACCAATAAAATTGACAAATAGAATCTTTTTACAAGGAAGACTTTCTTCTGTTGTATCCGTCCTATGAACTACATATTTGATTCCAGTGATAATTTCACGAAGTTTTGCGGGTAAATGCATTTGTTGCAGGCTGGTGTTAATCTTGTTTATATCCGGGATATTCTAGGCCATGTGTCCGTCCAGACAACAGAGATCTATGCCAGGGCTGATTCGCGTGCAAAAAGAGAAGCTCTTGAAAAGGCTTACATTGCCGTTGTGCCTAAAAAAGCACCTATTTGGATGTCAAATGACAACCTACTGGATTGGCTTAAGCGCTTTTGAACCTGTTTATTATGTAAAGTTATGTGATGAAAAATCATTGCTGTCTTGAAATACAAGCAAGAACTCGTCACATACTTTACATAACCCTCAGCTATGCATAACCCAATTTATGTAAAGCTTTACATAAATTGGGTTATGCATAGCTGAGGGTTATGTAAAGTATGTGACGAGTTCTTGCTTGTATTTCAAGACAGCAATGATTTTTCATCACATAACTTTACATAATAAACAGGTTCAAAAGCGCTTAAGCCAATCCAGTAGGTTGTCATTTGACATCCAAATAGGTGCTTTTTTAGGCACAACGGCAATGTAAGCCTTTTCAAGAGCTTCTCTTTTTGCACGCGAATCAGCCCTGGCATAGATCTCTGTTGTCTGGACGGACACATGGCCTAGAATATCCCGGATATAAACAAGATTAACACCAGCCTGCAACAAATGCATCGCTTTTGAATGTCTCAGTACATGGCAGCTGATCTTGTCTGGCAAATGGATATTGCTGTTTCTCTTGGCCATATCTGCATATTTCAGCAAGATATAATTCACTCCAGCACGGGTAAGTTTATCACCACGGCTGTTAAAGAACAATGCATGCTCTCTGTTGTAAGTCTGTACAAGTTCGTGTTCCCTGAGATAGGGCGTTAACAACTTCACTTGTTCCTCAAGCATTGGGACGATTCGGGTCTTATTACCTTTACCAGTGATTCGAATGGTACTCAGCTTATCGATCCTCAGACTAGAAGGCCTCAGGTCTATGACCTCCTGTACCCGTGCACCTGTGTCATACATCAGGGAAAGCAAAGCCAGGTCGCGTCTGCCTTTGACGGTGCGTATATCTGGCTGTTTTAAAAGTACCTTTATTGCATCGACCGATAGATAGTTCATAGGAACATTGGCCTTTCTTTTCATCGGTATGTTCAGTATCTTCTGACATTCATACAAGTGCTCCGGATGTTGATATTGAATGTAGTTAAAAAAGGCATGTATAGCAGCTAGTCTTGCATTCCGTGTCGCGTTGCTGTTCTTGCGTTCTGCTTGCAGCCAATCCAGGAAGCCAACAACAGTTGCCTGAGATATGGTTTGCAATGTAAGCCGTGATACTTTAACGTGTTGCGTTCTTTGCTTTTAAACTATGCATAAACTTTCCCCTGAATGCTTTGCTTAGGGACTTTACCGGAAACAGGTATTTGCCATCACTCTTAGCCATTTTCCATTTCCCCCGTTCTGTTAACCCTCCCCCGGGAACGATGCAGTGCAGGTGCGGGTGCAGGGAAAGGGTTTGCCCCCAGGTATGCAGGATGGCAATCATCCCGGTGGCTGCGCCCAGGTGCTTAGGATCCATACCGAACTTTTTCAGGGTTTGCCAGGCTGCCTCAAAGAGGGTGTCATAGAGTTCTTTCGGTTGATGGATAGCAAGGGGGTTCAGCAGATCGGGCAGGGTAAATACTACATGGAAATACGGTACCGGCAGAAGTTCATTTTCTCTGGCGGCAATCCATTCTTCCCGTTTAATACCCTGACATTTGGGGCAATGGCGGTTGCGGCAGGAGTTGTAGCTGATGCGGGTAATTCCGCAGGATGTGCAGGCATCGATATGCTCGCCCAGGTCTGCTGTCCGGCATTTTTTTATGGCCGATAAGGTGCGCAGTTGCCAGGAGTTGATACCTGGATATTTTTCCACCGCAGGCCACTGCGCTTTAAGCACATCAGCCACTTCAAACGCAGGCTGCATTTACAGTTTACCGTATAAGGTATCCAGCGGAGAAAAAGGTTTCCTTCTGCCGGACCTGGGCTACATGCAGATACACCATCGTGGTATCGATGCATCCATGCCCAGCAAATCTTTAATGGACATAATATCCAGACCCTCTTCCAGCAAATGCGTGGCGAAGGTATGACGAAGGGTATGTACCGTCATTTCTTTGGTAATGCCCGCTGCTTTCTTTGCTTCTTTTACCGCCCATTGCACTCCGCGCTGAGAATACCGGTTGTCAAAATCACCTCCGGCACGGCCATCGGGCTGACCGTTAAAGAGCCATTCTTCCGGGTTTTCTGCGCCGATGTAAGATTGTAGTCCCCGGATCAGGATGGGGCTTAGCGGAACGTACCTGTCTTTTTTGCCTTTTCCTTTCTGCACATGAAGCATCCGGCGGTCAAAGTCCAGATCGGCCAGCCTGACATTACGGGCCTCGAAACAGCGCAGGCCGCAACCATAGAGCAGACAGGGTCAGGATACGGTGCTTGAGGAGTTTAGGTGCTTTAAGCAGCCGCTTCATTTCCTCCCGGGAGAGTACAACGGGGAGCTTTTTCTCGTGTTTGATGCTGGGCAGTTCGATGTGTTTATCCTTAAGGCCCAGCATCCGGAAAGCAAAGCGGAGGCCGTAAACGGTGAACTTAAAATACGAATCAGACAGCGTTGGGTGCTGCTGCTGCACCATGTACAGGTAGTCATTAATCTGATCGGTATCCAGATCGGTGGGCAAACAGCCGAAATGAAGGGCCATTTTAGCCAGATGGGTGCTGTAGCCAGTTAACGTACTCCGGCTTTTGCCGGTGATGGAAACTTTTTGCTGCATCCGGGCATACAAGTCGGAAAATCCTGCTACATTCGTACAAGCAGAGCTGATTAAGGTTGGAGTATCTTTTTTTTCATAACTATAAACTTAATCTAGTTCTGTTAATTTTAGGCTAAGGCGGTAGAAAAACTACCGAAGGTTTAGTGCAACATCGGTTTGGCGTTATGGCGGCTGGCGGAACTCATTCAACAGTTGTGCTACTATTAAACTTTTGTGCTAAATTTGGGCTGACGGTTTTCAAATGCCACCACAAACGCCAAGCCGTGAACCCGTACTCGGTCATTGTAACGAATGAAAGTGTAAACTTTAAACAGTCGAGCAATAATTTAGGACCATAATATTAATTTTTACAACTTTGAAAAAGAGAAACACTGAAATACGTAGTATGCTCAACTAAAAATATTAATGGAATGATAAGAAACTATTATTACTTGATTGTAGGCATTCTTTCAATTCTTTTCTCCTTTACACATGCGTGGAATGGACAAACTAATTTTCTGCCTATTACTAATGTATCTGACTTTGACCTGACTACTCAAACGACCATATTCTATATTTGGCATATTCTGACGGCTGAAAATTTAATTTTTGGTATCGCATTTCTTGTGATGTCAATTTATAAAGATTTATCAAAAGTAAGATTTACTGCTTGGATGATTGCTTTTATAATGATTGCCCGTTGGGTAGTAATCTTTGGTAGTACATTATATAAAAATAAAAATGGCGTTGCAGATACTTTAAATGACTCACTAGCAATAATTATTTTCGTTGGCTTAATACTTTTAGGAACAAGAAAAAACTTTAAAAATTAAGGTGGAGAATGGCGAATCAAAAAGAATTAAATTATGATACATTAACACGACTAGTAAAAAACAACATTGCTAATCGAGTAGACGGCCTCACTGCTTGTAAGCAATGAGGTGCGCCTCTCACACCACCGTACGTACGGGGCTCGTATACGACGATTCGATATTGCCATAAATCTATAAATTCTTAATGATATCGCTTTGTGTACGATCTATCAACGTACTGTATAGATGGGGTACAAAGAAAGGGAACAAATCTGTCACGACTTCGCTGTAGAAAATTACAACCTTTTTGCATTAATTATTGCAATGTAATGCTTTAGGATTGACAGTAAGCTGCTCCGTGAATCAAATACTTCTGTACTAAAACAGTGTTAGCATCAGAATACAAGTATTCTTTTTATTCCGGGATGCCAATTACTATTCATAATGGTCTTGGCAATGTCTCCCTGACTTCGACTGTACCAAATTGCTCCATGTGTGGACATTGCTTTGCCAATTGAACAGCACTTTCATAGTTTTCAGCTTTTATTATAATTACACTTACAAGTTTAAGATTGTTAAATAATACATTCCCTTTGCTAACAATCCTTTCACTTTCGGAGATCAAATATCCTTCATTTGGAAACACATAACTTGAAACGAAGATTTGATTTTCCTTCCATCTTCGGGTTACGAGGTTCCAAGCATCATTGATTTTTAGGGCATCTGTCCTGCCATAATTTGCGGGCACTCTATTTATTAAAATGTATTCGTTCATTCCAAAATATTTAATAGGCTACTTCAATAATAGATTTATATGATTTAGGGTCGTTCACGGTTTTCAGCATATACGCTGCAAGGTCTGCACGTGATATTGTCGGGATTTTGCGCAACGGTTGTTTGGTAACTTCTCTATACTTCCCTGTTTTTTTGCCATTTGTAAGCTTAGGCGCTCTTACAACCGTGTAATTTAGTTTAGAACTTTTCAATTTACTTTCCATCAGCTTCATATCTTTATAAACAGGTTTGTAGATACGTTGTAAAACATTTTTCAAAAGAAAGGTCATTATAAAGGAACTTTTGGGTGGAATATCTATTGCTCCGGATGAGATACAAATAATTCGCTTCGCTTTTGTTTTTTCCATTGCGGTTATAATATTCTCCATACTTTCCGAGTATAATGTGGTTGGCTGCACTTTGGGAATTCCCAGACAGGATATTACTGCATCGGCATCAATAAATTGATCTTCAAATGTGTCTGGCTGAAGCACATCGCCCTTAATAATTTTCAAGTTTGGGTTTGAAATATTGAAAGTTTCCGGTTGCCTAACAACCACTTTAACTTGATGCCCAGCTCGTAGGGCTTGTTCTACGACTTGTCTGCCGGTACCACCAGTTGCCCCAAATACAATTATCTTATCCATATTATTTTGTTTTATATCTGTACAAAGGTATTTTTGTACTTACCAATATACAAGTACACACCCCAAAGTAGGTATCCAAATGACCGAGATAAAAAAAACTTCAACGATTCAGTTTAACAAACAAACCGTTTTTAAATTATGTCCGATTACATATGTAATGGAAAAGATCGGCAGTTACTGGAAACCAATTATCTTGTTTCACTTATTATCAGGCAGTAGGCGGTATGGTGAGTTGAAAAAAGCAATGCCGCATATCACCGAAAAAATGTTAATTCAGCATTTGAAACAATTAGAAGCTGATGGATTAGTCTTACGAAAAGCTTTGCCCATAATTCCACCGAACGTTACTTATAGCTTGACGAAGTCAGGTGAGGGTTTACGGACGGTTCTTTACGAAATGGCGAATTGGGCAATTCAGAATGATCAAAAAGAAGATGAACCACTTTTTAAAAATTTGAAAGATTTTCCAAAGTTGAAGTAACCTTTATCGAACTATGGTCTAATTAGAGGCGGCAGAAGAAGTCCAGGCTTCACTGTCGAAATTACTAGCTCTTTACATGAAGATTGAAGTGCCTATAAATATTGATTTTACCCCTTAAAATTTAGGAGAACCTTACCGAAATGTTTTCCTGCTTCAAATAGCTTAGCGCTTCAAAAAGTTGATCGATATCAAAAGTCTTTTCAACTATGGGTTTTATATTATTGACTTCAATAACCTTGTTCATAGTTTTAAATGACGATGTTTAGGTATTTGCGTAGTAGATGCAATGAAGTTCCGTCAGCCGAATTTAATAAAGTTTCATCGTCACAAAAGTAGGCCTTAATGTGAAGCCGCTATTGCGCCAATACCTTGTGCGTAGTGCAACTTTTTTCAGCGTTCCTTGTTTTTCTGTGGTTTTTTCCCCATTCTCCAAGTTGTTTCAGAATAGGACTAAGTTCTTGTCCGCTTTTTGTCAATTCATACTCAACTCTCGGCGGAACTTCCGCATAAACGGTTCGCTTCACTAAATCGCCTTCTTCCATTTTTCTTAGTTGAAGTGTCAGCATTCTTTCCGTGATGGTAGGAATACGTTTTTTCAGTTCACCAAACCTTAGTTTACCTGTTGTTAAATGGCAACAAATTACAAGTGTCCATTGTCCCGCAATAAGACTAGCCGCAAAAATTTGGTCGCATTCATTGAGAAAAATCTTGTTCTCAAAATTAGTTGATGTTTCTTTTATTTTACTCATTACTTACATCTATGATAGTACCATACATTTGGTTGTAAAGCTACAAAATAATAAGTTACCCTCTACATTTGCTGCATCATTTAAAAAAGAATAACAGATGAAGGCATTAGTATTTGTAATCCACCCAAATTTAGGGGACAGGTCAATAGTCAATAAGCATTGGTTTGACGAATTGAAAAAGTATCCTGAAAAATTTACCGTCCATAACCTCTATGAACTCTACCCTGATGGAAACATTGATGTAGAAGCAGAACAGAAACTCGTTGAGGCACACGAAAAAATTGTATTCCAATTTCCTGTGTATTGGCTAAGTAGTCCGCCTTTATTTAAAAAATGGCTTGATGAAGTTTTGTCTTATGGTTGGGCTTATGGCGCAGGTAGCTATAAATTGGAAGGCAAAAAGATTGCTTTGGCATTAACAACTTCGGCAGATGAAAAAACATACTCTGAAGAAGGAGCATTTAAATACACTCTAAAGGAATTTACCCGCACTTTTGAAATTACTTTTGAATGGATAAAAGCGGATTACCGGCCTTATTTTGCATTTTTTGGTGCTCCGCATACAGCTGACGAAGCCAATTTGAAAAAAATTGAGCAAAGTGCTAAAGACTATGTTTCGTATGTCGAAACTTTGTAGAACCTATTGATAAACGTACAGAATATGAAAATTATTAAAGATTTACCTTGTTATTTTCTTTCCATAATATTTTTAGTTTTTGGGTTAAACGGCTTTTTAAATTTTATTCCATTACCACCACCTGTTGGAGATAGTGCTACTTTTCTTGGTGTTTTGTTTTCTACAGGTTACTTAAAAGTTGTTAAAACGATAGAAATTATTTGTGCCATATTCCTTCTCATTCCCAAAACCAGGGCATTGGGTCTTGTATTACTTATGCCGATAGTGGTCAATATATTATTGTTTGAATTAATCGTGGCGAAGGCTCCGGGCTTAAGTGTTTTCTTATTTATTTTGACAGGGATAGGTTTATATCTTAACCGTGATAAGTATACTTCAATGTTGCCAAAATTCAATTAGGAAGTATTTTTAAGAATTTATCGAAGAGCCAAAATGTTAATTCATTTGGCTCTTTCTTTTTAAAATTGCGACAATTACTAAAAATATGGATGTTTTCATACTTTTGAGGGTCGCTCTATAATGACCGTTACAGAGTGAATATATTCCGTACCAAGTATATTTCTCTTATTAAGGAACTTTTTATTAAGTGTAGCATATAGATATTGTTATCTTTTTTTGAGACAAAAGGCGATAGATTCTTCCAAAACTTCGAGCAGAAGGACGGCTACGGGCATTTACATCTTATTATTGCTTAGTAAGATATCAGAATTGAAGTAAATTAAAGAAAGGGAGAAAAAGTACCACGACTTCGCTGTAGAAAAATTGCCTGCCCTTAATAAACGACCGTTCAAATAAACATAACATGGCTCTAGTTTGCGAAAGATAAAGTTTGGCATATCTGCGTTGGCGCGTTTCAGAACTAATTCGTTTGAGTCATTAACAACAACGGTAATGCGAAAAGGATTGTTCCAATTATAAAGATTAATGTCAAAATATGTACGAACTTATTTTTCCTTTTTAAAAATATAAATTGCTCAATTGTCCTTCCTAGCCAAAATAGAGAAATACCTGCCAAAAATGCTTTTCCAAGATTACAGGTCAATAATTCTTGAGGATAGATAAAACCAATAACAGCAACAAATAAGAAAAGATAAATTATCCTGGTATTTAGTATTTGCACAATTGCTTTGTTTGCAAAGCTTAACTTTTATAACTCTGTTCTCCAATGGAATAACCTCCAAAATAAAATATGGAAGATTGCAAAACCAGTCGAATACAGGCCACATAGAAATATTATTGTCTTCATTTAGTATTGGGGTAAATTAAAGAAAAGTACAAAAATTACCACGACTTCGCTGTAGGATTTTTTCTTGGGAGTCTCCTTGAATATTCAATTGTCTGTCATAATTATTTTCCTACCGTATTTAAATATCACTCACCATATCAGAATAACGGTTGTTAAAAAGTAATTATGCTGTTTTTATAACAGTATTTAATCGTGAAACGATTGAATATTTACAAATAAAAAGCTATAGTTGTAAATGAAACAATATTTCTTAATGTCACTTTTGCCTATTGTTTTTATGTTCCATGATTTTGAAGAAATAATCTTTTTTAAGCCATGGCTCAGAGAGAATAGCGTTTTGCTCAAAACTAGATTCCCAAAGCTATCTGAACGTATTTTGCCTCATTTAGAAAAGCTTTCAACTGCGGCATTTAGCCTAGCTGTAGCTGAGGAGTTTATTCTTCTTTCTTTTATAACCTATGTTTCGATTTGGGCGCAAAGTTATTTTTTATGGTTTGCTGCATTTATGGCATTTTCAATTCATTTAATAGTGCACCTTATACAATGGATTATTCTAAGGAAATATATACCTTCTATTGTTACTTCTATATTTAGTCTGCCGTATTGCGTTTATACTTTTGATGCTTTTATTTCTATGAACGTAATGAATTCCTTTGACCTTGTTATATGGACATTGATCGGATTAGTGATAATGGTATTAAATTTAGTTCTTGCCCATAAATTAGCCTTGCGTTTTGAGAAGTGGAAGACTACAACGACTTAAAGAGAATGCCAGACTAAAAAACGAACGTACCACAGCAGTTTTAAAAAATAAGGGCTCAAAAGTTTAACGTTTTGGTTTGAGTCAGAAAAGGGATCAAGGGCTTAAATTAATATCAGAAACAGGTATTAGATAAAAAATAGTACTATTTGGAATTGTAATCCCAAAAACGATGGAATCTTTTATCTTAAATGAATAAAACCGATACATCATAGCCATTGTAACCGGTGATTATATCAAATTCATAGGTATTTGCAACTTTTAAAGTACACCTGATGATGGAATTCTTAAAAGAAGAAAATAGCCAGGTTTTCCCATTTGTTATACAATGACTTTATTGCCTCATGATATGTTTTGTCTCATTTGTTTTCTATGGCTATGCTTATATGCGTATCGTGTCTTTCTTTAGCCAAGAAACCCTCAGCTAATTGCTAGGTTTGTCTTGGTTATCATATAAAAATTTTACAATTTCAAATCACTGAGTGTCTCCTTAATGTAGCCAGAAGGAAGCCTGATGCTTCGTATTGGTGAAGGAAGTTGATGGTATTCTGCTTACTTCGTGCGCGCAGGATACGGGGGAGCTCAGGTTACTATTTATATAGCTTTTTATTGATTTGGTCTCCCAATGTGTTACTAACTTATTTGCAATGCCTTTATTAAAAGGCAGAAAAAAAATAATCTACGATCAAGTATAGTCAAATCCAACAAATTTTTAGAGTTTTAAATAATTCATACGTTATTGTGTTTAGATTAAGCACAATATTAGGGATATATAAAAGCACAATTGTGGAACTTAAAATGTATTGAGGCACTTCTAGTTAATTGTGCGATTATAATTTAAAAGGTAGCTCAATGTGGATAAATTCCTTAATAACCAACCTTTATTAACCATTCGTGTAGAGATAAAATTAAACACAGCAGATACTTGTATTATATAAGGAAATGGGTTTTCTTATGCTTATAGTGAAATGATGAAGTAGCCATTATGAAAATGAGTATTAGATTTATTATCAAGAGACTTTAAATAACTTATCATGATGGATAAGTTATCTAAAGTCAAATCACTAAAATTAATCCGGTTTGTGTTCGTTCGGATTATTACCAGCCTCATTAACATGCTCACCTGGTTCATGTACCGGGCCATTAGGATCATGATTAGGAGAATGCGGATCGTGTGTTTCGTGTCCAGGCTCATGCTCTGAGATATGGGGTTCATGTTCAGGTGTGTGACCGCCACCATTGCCGTCAGGTGAAAGTAATTTCAAAGAGTTGAATAAATAGTTCATAAATTTTGATTTATTTACCAAGTTAAATACATAAAATATCTATTTCAATAGCTAGACCTAGTCATAATGTTTTATAAATCGAACATAAGTCTAATGAGTACAATAAATTATAATTTAAACCTTCCTATAAACCGTAATAATAATTAGTTGAAACCGACACTTTATAGCTAATAAAAATTATAATAAATCAGTTATCATTGGGTATTCTTCTAATTGGACAGCTCAAAGAAAAAAAAGTGACATTAGCGACCCTTAATAAGTAATCATCTTCTCTTTATTGGATAATTGAAAAATAGCTCGTTTCTTAAAGATGAACGGATAAACTGAGATAACAGATGTTTCACAGAATGGAAATTGGAAGTGTAAAAGTTAACCGTAGAACTTTAGTTCTTCTTGAATGATACCCGCTTTCCTGGCAAAGTGTCCGGGATCACCTGCTTTGATTTTATTGTGTTAATGCTCACAGGTGCCTGTTTACCGAACCGGGAATCCAATCCCAGCATCAAGAGATTGCCTTTATAAAATATTTCAGAGATCTTTTCTTCCCTGCCCGGATAAGCGGATGGTTGCATATCAACTTCTTTTGTAGGATATTCAGATGGTCTCTCTGATTGGAAAGTGCCAATAATTGCACAGGGACTGAACTCTTTATTGTTCAGCAGGATGCTTTCATTCGTATGACTGATCTTTGCGTACAACATCAGCGACATGCTCAACATTACCAGGCAGTCTTTGGGAACTGCTTCTGTAAAGGTGATTACCTGTCCATCAATGGTTTGATACCCTTCCAGGTCGATATCCTTAAAGCCCAGGTTTTCATAGTACTCTTCCCTGAAGTTAAAAGCAACCAACATTAGCCTTATGCGGTGTTTCATATAGGCTCCGCTTGCGTTTTTAGGCCGTTTGATCCCCGTTTGGGTGTTTAAGGAACCTAGATTTACACTCACCAAACCTTCCGCGTTTTTACTCACCGAGTGGCTCATTTGCAGAACTTCATCCAGTTTACTATTTGCATTAAAGTCCATGCCGTTCATTAAAGAAAGGTTCCCATCATGCAGATCCCTTTTCCCTTTCTCACCACTCACATTATTTAATATCGACCGGTACACCATTTGCGTACTCATGTAAGCTGCTGTCCCATCTTTAAAAAAATAAGCCGATTCAAATGCAGTCCTGATAACTGCTGCCGCAGAACTCGAAAGTCCAAACTCGGTAGCACTCCTGATCGTTTTATCGGTTTGCTTAAAGGCTTTTGCTTTGCCCTGGATGATGTTCTTTCCACGATACTCACGGTAAATTACCGAACCTGCGGTTCCGTGTACCATTCCTTTATTATCTATTGAAGCCATGTTTTATAATACGTTTAAACAAAGCAAGCAATTAGGTTTCTTAGTAGCGAAAGTAACAGCAAATCTTCCTAACTCTTCTCTTATACGTCATATTTAAGTCCAACTAGCTCAATATTTGAACGTGATACTGATTCAAAATCTACATCAAACAGGATAACAATTGAAATGAGTATAATTGAAAACACAAAAACATACATAAGTATCAAGTTTAAGTCCGACTTGAACTAGCCAAAACTGGACTCATTCTGGAAGCATATTGCAATCATATTAGAATGAATAACTGCCATATTGCTTTCTGTTTTTACAAATATCATTTGGTAGGATGGTAAGTAAAAGCATAAAATTTAAACTTATAAGAGGATGGCTTTTTGTAAATTGAACCATCGCTTTTTATACCGGTGCTACGGTAAAATGGAGTAGTGCAGATGAATTTACTAACATGCAATTCTTTAATACCTAGTGAAAAAGGTATTTAAAAGGTGCATTTTTATTGGATGGTGAGGTTTATTTTTCTTCCAAGTCCAAACTCAATAAGTTTATATAATGTCGAAAGTTGAATGTCACTATGTCCGTTTTCAATTCTTGATATAAAACTTTTTTTTGCGCCAATTTTGTTTGCAAGTTGTTCTTGTGTTAGATTGGCCAATTTACGCTCTTCTCTAATTAATTCACCTATTGCAAAGGATTTGGCTCTTATTTCAAAATCAATCCTCATTTCTGAACCTGTCTTTCCGTATCTTTTATCCAGATGTTGAGAAAATGTTTTGATATTTTCATTTTTTGTTTCCATTGTCCTTCTTTTTTTGTTCGTTAAGATACTCCTCCATTATTTTCTCTGCTTTCAGTAATTCTTTCGGTGGTGTCTTTTGAGTTTTCTTTTGAAATCCATTAAATAGTATCACTAAGCGTCCTTTATCTAAACAACAGAATATTCTGTAAATGTTACTTTCGTACTCTACTCGAACTTCAAAAAGCCCTTTTATTCCTCGATGCTCTTAAAGAATTTAGACGGAACTCGTTCAAGAATTGTAATCATAAAAAGCACTTCGTCAATTTTGTCCTTTACTTTATCATTTAAGGTTTTAAAAAAGGAATCAAAATGGTCTTTATAAAAAACGATTTCTCTAATTGGGTCCACTAATCAAAGTTAACGAATAATGGAACATTGTTTGTATATTGATAGAAATATTTTTGTAAATCTGATAGGCAAATGGGTTTCGGGATAAGGGATCATAGTTTTACCGTTGATAAAACTTAGGCAAAGAAGAATGTGAATCTTTGTTTAGTCTTTGATGCAGATCCTATTTAATTACTATCGGGTTTAATGTAGGAGCAAAATTTGAAAGCTAAGGATTTAGCGGAAATATTAGGAGTAAGTAAGGGGCTTGTTTCTGATATATTAAATTATAAAAAAGGCTTGTCGAAAGATATCATACGCTTACCTTCTAGTTACTTTAAGGTATCGCAGGAAGCTTTTAATCGGTCTCATCAGCTAAATTTAGAGGCAAAATAGTTATTTGAGCAAAGTGTAATACCCGAAACTTTAGTAATTCTACACCACTTCCTTAACCACATAACTATCCACAGCGCGCTTCTCAGAAGAGAAGTTAACACCAATAGCTATTTTCTTTCTTTTATCGGCAAGGTGCATATTTAAATATCCTCTTTCAAAGATCTGATCCAATGCGACTTGTGCATTGTCATCCAATTTCAGTTCCAGTACATAGATGTACTGGTCTGTATATACAGTAATATCACTTCTTCCTTTAGCACTATGCACTTCACTGTGCACATTCAAACTAACAATTTTAAAAGTTAAATGCGCTATAATATGGAATATGGATTCATGATCAGCTTTCCAATGATCGTAAGGGATAGAAGCAATCATTGCATCTAGCTGTGTGAAAATTAAACTGATGTCGTTATTTCTAAAAGCCATTACAAACTCAGTGGTAAGTTCAGCGGAATCTCCAGGATATACTTCCCGGTAAGCACTTAACAGATTGTCGAGCAAACTTAGTTCTACCTCTTTATTGGGGTAGCCCAGTGTGTATAAATCAAACTCAGCGTTGTGTGCTTTAACTGTTAAATAGCCGGTTTGAAAAAGCAGCGGAATAGACAGCATATTTTTTACATCGAACTTGCCTAATGTGCTTTTGCCAACTTTTATGTTTTCAAAATTATAATCGCCCTGATCTTTGATCTGTTTGACAAGGAAGGACGGTGTGCCGGTTTCAAACCAGTAATTGCTGAAAGTTTTATCCGTCATGAAATTCAACAGAGAGAACGGATTATACACTTTATCCACTCCATTCCAGGAATAGCCATTATACCATTGTTTAATTTTATCCAGTATGTTAGGCTCAGCTTTCTGCATTTCTGCAATTTCATGTGCAAAATTCTTTTCTACTTCTGCTTGTGTAATTCCTGCAATTGTACCAAAATCGGGTGCAAGGGTGATGTCACGCAAATTATTAAGGTCTGAAAATATGCTGATCTTCGTAAATCTGGTCACTCCAGTAATTAGCAGGAACCTGATATATTCATCCGCATCTTTTAATACGGAATAAAAGCTCTTAAATATCAAACGGTTTTCTTCAGCGGTCGGAATATCATCCAGGTAATCTATAACTGGTTTGTCGTATTCATCAATCAATATAACAACTTTGCCATTTTGAGAGGTTTTTTCAATCAGCTCCTTAAATTTATCTTTTAAATCGATCTCAACCAATGACACGCCAAGTATTGCTGCCTGGACATCCATTTCCTTGTTTAGTGCCTTATATAAACCTAATTTCTGGTAATTGATACTGCTTAATCTTAAGTGTATTACGGGATGCTTTTGCGTCCAGTTCCATTGGTCATGAATCCAAAAGCCTTCAAATAAAATCTGATTACCTGTAAAAATCTGTTTTATAGTAGACAGGAGTAATGATTTTCCAAAACGTCGCGGGCGACTTAGAAAATAATAGCTTCCAGAATCTATAAGTTTATGAATCAGCCTGGTTTTATCTATGTACACAAAACCTTCGGTTCTTATTTTCTCAAAATCCTGTATTCCTATTGGATACTTGTTCATGTATTCAAAGATAATTATTTTTTGCCATCTCATTCAAGTGCTTTGTTGTGACAAAATACCGCATTCCCAAATGAGACAAATAGACCAACTATTGAGATTTTTTTTAATTGGATTTTAGCTTACTTTGATGTGTAAGATTAAGAGAGGGATTATAAACCGTAATACCTATTCTTCAGAAGGATAAATTAACTAACGTATATAATAGGTCATCTTTAAATTTCAGATACGATCTATATAAAGACTAAACACACATTTTTTTAACACTAGAGTATGAACTTATTAAAAATAATACTTATTGGTATCGTTTCAGTGCCCCTTGCTTTACATGCGCAGGAATGGCAACCGAAAAAAGCGGCATTAATGAGCAAGTTTTCAAAGGATGTTAATCCGGAGCAAGTTTTGGCGGAATATCCGCGTCCTCAATTAGTTCGAAGCAATTGGCTAAATCTGAATGGTTTATGGCAATTTCAACCGGCTTCAGGTAAATCGGAAGCGTTGCCTAAAGGGAATTTATCCCGTACCATCCTGGTACCTTTTCCGGTAGAATCAGCCCTTTCGGGCGTAATGGAACACCATGAAAGTATTTGGTACAGACGTAAATTTAAAGTTCCTGCCACTTGGAAAGGAGAGCAGGTTTTGTTGCACTTTGGAGCGGTAGATTATGAAGCTGAGGTGTTCATTAACGGCAAAAGTTTTGGAATTCATACAGGTGGTTATGATCCTTTCAGTTATGATATTACTAAAGCGCTAAAGGGTGCTGGTGATCAGGATATTGCTGTACGGGTTTTTGACCCTACTGATAATGGTGGCTTCCCGCGCGGAAAGCAAACTCTTAAGCCTCAGGGAATCATGTATACCTCAGTTACCGGTATTTGGCAAACGGTTTGGTTAGAACCAGTGCCTAAAACAAATATCAGTAACATCAAAATTGTTCCGGATATAGATAAATCTGTAGTTAAGCTTTTCGTTAGCAGCAGTGCGAATGCTCAAAATCTGAATGTGAACATACAGGTGAAGGATAATGGAAAAGTGGTTCAGACGATTACTGGAAAAGCAAACGCCGAGATTAGTGTGCCTGTCGTAAACGCCAAACTATGGTCGCCGGATAGTCCTTTTTTATATGATTTGGTGATATCCTTATCGCAAGGAGCAAAAAAAGTAGATGCTATTGAAAGCTACTTTGGTATGAGGAAGATCTCCATAGGTACGGAAGATGGCTTCAAGAAGATGTTTCTTAACAATAAGTTTCTTTTCCAAATTGGTCCTTTGGATCAGGGCTTTTGGCCGGATGGTGGGTATACTGCACCAACTGATGCTGCATTGAAATACGATTTGCAGATGATTAAGAATTTCGGCTTCAACATGGTGCGAAAGCATATTAAAGTGGAGCCATATAGGTGGTACTATTGGGCAGATAAGCTAGGGTTGCTGGTTTGGCAGGATATGCCTTCGCCGAATTCGTATACTGAAAAAGTGCCTCCTGTTGATACCGCTGCATTTGCATCGGAACTGGAACGCCTGGTTGAAACGCATTGGAATTCGCCATCCATCGTAAGTTGGGTAATATTCAATGAGGGACAAGCACAGCATAACACGCCTGGACTGGTAAAAAAGGTTTATGCGCTTGATTCTACCCGTCTGATTAACCAGGCTAGTGGTGGTGGTCATTTTGATGTGGGAGATGTATTGGATATCCATAGTTATCCGCCTCCGGCTGTTCCGTTTAGTAAGGTTCAAGCTTTGGCCTGTGGTGAGTATGGCGGTATCGGATTTATTAAACCGGGTCATATATGGAAATCGGGGCCTACTTATATCATGATTGATAATGAGCAGGATTATACCAATTTATATGATCAATTTGCAACTGATTTAGCTATTTATAAAACGAATAATGGTTTAAGTGCTGCGGTGTATACGGAAATAACCGATGTTGAAGTGGAGTTAAACGGGTTGCTGACTTATGATCGGGAGATCATTAAAGGGGCTGTAGAAAAAATAAAGGCATCGAATGAAAAAGTGATTCATGACAAGATCTTCGTGGATGAAATCGTTTCAAGCTCTTTTAAAGAAGCTAAAACATGGAAGTTTACGCTTACAGAACCAGAAGCAGCATGGTATGGATTGAAATTTGATGATAAAGGCTGGCAATCTGGCAAAGGTGGCTTTGGTACCGAGGGTACTCCTGGAGCAATTAATGGAACGATCTGGAATACGCATGATATCTGGTTGAGACGGGATATTAACTTAGGTGATCTGTCTAAGATTAATATTGACAACCTGATGCTTTCTATTCATCATGATGATGCTTGTGAGGTTTATATTAACGGGGTAAAAGCGGCTGATATAAAAGGGGCAAGTTCGGGATATACCATGGTTGCAATAGAGGAAGCTGCTAAAAAAGCCCTGGTTTCGGGTGCTAAAAATAGTATTGCTATTCATTGTCATCAGGATGGCGGCGGACAGTACATTGATGCCGGGATTTCAGTTCTAATTAACAAATAAGATTGAATTTAAGGCATAATAACGTAGGATTTAAACGCATAGCTTCATGAGAAAGATATTAAAAATAGCCATTTTGTTGCCATTAATATGTAATTCGGCGGGTAAGTTATGCGCTCAAACTTCCCCTATCTATGATTATGTTTTTTCCCGGCAGCCTTTGGTCAGTAGTACCTATGCTGAACTTCCTTTAGGAAGTATCAAAGCAAAGGGATGGTTGCTAAAACAGCTTGAGTTGCAAGCGGCCGGATTTACAGGTCATGCTGAGGAATTATATCAGGAAGCGGATAACTTAGGAGCGAATTCGGATTGGCTTGGCGGTACAGGGAATAGTTGGGAAAGGGTTCCTTATTACGTTAAAGGCCTTGTCGCACTGGCTTATACATTGGATGATGCCAGTTTAAAATTAAAGGCTGAGAAGTGGATAACATGGACACTGGAAAATCAGCAGGCTAATGGTTTGATTGGTCCTTCGAAGATGAAGGACTGGTGGCCAAGGATGCCGATGTTGTATGCGGTAAAAAACTATTATGAGGCTACAGGTGACAAGCGGGTGATTCCCTTTTTTAGTAAATATTTTAAGTATCAGCTTGAAAATCTTCCATTGGATCCTTTGAAAGAATGGAGTAAATCAAGAACTGGCGATAACATTGAAATTGTGCTATGGCTCTATAATAAAACGGGTGATGCATATTTGTTGAAACTGGCAGACTTGCTGAAGGATCAGGCTTATCCCTGGAAAGATATTTATACGAATAATTTATTTTACCATTTTGGTGATGATTTTCATACTAAGCATGCGGTAAGTGTGGGTCAGGCATTGAAGTTTCCTGCGATATACTATCAGCGCAGCGGTGATAAATCTTACAAAGAGGCCTTTCAAAAAGGAATAGATCATTTAATTAAGGAGCATGGTCAGTCTTCAGGTATCGCATCGGGTACAGAATTCCTGGCGGGTAAAAGTGAGATTCAAGGGGTGGAAACGTGTACGGTTGTAGAATGGATGCAAAGTTTGGAAACTGCCGCCCGAATAATTGAAGATCCTTCCATAGGGGATCGGCTGGAAAAGATTGCTTTTAATACTTTGCCTGCTCAGTTTAGCAGAGATCTGAAGGAGCATTTGTATTATACGCTGCCTAACCAGATTCAATGCAAGTATGGGCACAATGGGTTTGATGAAGATTATCCCGAAGGATTATTATTGAGTCCTTATTCGGGTATGGGCTGCTGCAGGTACAACATGCACATGGGCTGGCCTTATTTTGTAAAAAATAGCTGGGCGGCAACTCCCGATAAGGGTTTGGCTATTATTGCGTATGCCCCTGTTGAAGTAAATGCAGTAGTTGCAGATCAGGTTCCTATAAAAATCGTGGAAGAAACGGACTATCCGTTTAATGAACAGATTAAATTAAAGATTTCATTAGAGAAGTCTGCAGAGTTTCCGTTGCGTCTACGGATTCCTGCATGGTGCAAAACACCATCTATCCGCATTAATGGGAAAGCACAAAAAGGGTTGGCATCTAACCGGATTGTTTTGATTAACCGGCGTTGGAATGATAAAGATGAGTTGATCTTAAACTTTCCCATGGAAATAAAAGTATCGCCACAGGTGCATAATTCAGTGAGTATTGAGCGTGGTCCTCTTGTATATGCTCTGCAAATGGATGCAAAATATGTGTCCATAAAAGATCATCCGGTAAAGGGTTTTCATGATTATGAAGTTTTCCCTGTGAACGATTGGAACTATGGTTTGATTTTCGATAAGAAGAACGTACAAAAATCTTTTATAGTAGAGAAGGGCGTAATGCCTGAAAATCCTTTTGTGCAAAAAAGTACTCCTGTTAAGATAAAGGTAAAAGCGCAAAAGCTTAAGGACTGGACCATGTCTTATAATGGCATTTCTGCTTTTGATGTGCCTTATGGACCGTTGACTTCAACTGAACCAATAGAAGAAGTTACGCTGACTCCATTTGGATCTGAAAATATAAGGATTTCTAATTTTCCTCAAATTAATGGACCTGTTGTAGTTCAGAAATCCTTTACTGAAAACTTTGATGCCAATAATATGGAAGGTTGGGTTTGGTATGGCGGGGGATGGTTTACTCAAGATGGTGCCTTGCATGCAGCCTCTAACAAGGGTTCATGGGGGGCAGGGATTCATGGCTCTAAGGTGATCAATAGTGCTGTAAGCCTGGCTGACTTTGTTTTTGAAATTGATATGACTCCTGGAAAGCAGGGGAATGCTGGGATTGTGTTTCGTGTATCAAAGCCGGCAATAGGTCCTGATTTATACAATGGTTACTACGTTGGCATTAATCCTGCTCTAAACAGGATTGAAATTGGTAAGTCATCGGAACAAAAGTATGTCTTGCTTGCTTCGTCATCACTTAAAGTGGAACCTGAAAAGAAGTACAAGCTAAAGGTGGAAGCGAAGGGACCTGATATCTGTGTTTTTCTGGATGATGAACAGGAGCCGGTATTGAAAATAAACGATAACGAGTTTAGTAAAGGGACTATAGGTTTGAGGTCATACGACGCATTGGCTTCTTATGATAATATGGAGATAATGAATTTGGCTAAAAAAGAATAGGCTGCTTTTAATAGAAACTTAAATGTCTTGTTAGCCAATTAATTAATATGTTTAAACAGGCAATTAAGTAAATGTAGTTTAAGGCGGTTTTTGAAATAATTGAATTTTCTTTATTCCAAATAAAGTACTACTTTCACCGCGTATTGAAGGAAAGGCAACAGCAAAAAACTGGTCTGTTGTGCCTTTACTACTTCAATTATCAATTATGAAAAAAACTTTATCAAATTTGCTGGTAGCTGTATTGCTAATCAGCTCAATGAGTTCATGTGCCACTATTTTTGGTGGACCTGTTAATCAATATCAAAAAACTAAACCTGCGGCTGGAGAACCTTCAAGGCCTATTAGGGCAGGAGCATTGATCGCTGATATTATTATTTTCTTACCGGCTACGATAGTTGATTTCGCTACTGGTGCAATTTACAAACCTCAAGCAGTTAATGCACCTGCTACTCCTTTAACACCTGCGAAATAAGGAGCTAAGGCTTATTTGTGTAAGAGTGCCTTCAGGATAATAAAGGCTCTTATAACGCATAAATCCTCAAAGTAATGACTTTTTGTAAAGTTCTACTTTGAGGATTATTTATTTTAAAGCTTATTTGGTATAGATGAGCGCAGCGTTTCTATAATCAGTGGATAGGTTGCTATACCAGTCTAAATATACGGTGCCTTTTGATTCCTTTAGTGGATTTAATAATGGCTCATCAGCTGAGATACATGGGGCTGGATGTTAGGATGCTATCAATGCGATACCTTTTGTTAATTTAAATAAGAGCGATTTCAATCAAATTTCTTGCTGGCAAGGACAACTTGGAATCAGGTATCTGTTTAATTAATTAAGGTTTTATTGCTTTTCGGTAACTCGTCTCCGTATTTTTAATTGAGGCGGGTTATTTTGTTTATGCTTTTGGTAATCATGAGTAGCTAACATTCGCTTAAGCTTATTGGAATGTTTAAAGCTAATCCCCCTTCAGAGGTTTCTTTGTATTTGGAGTTCATATCAATTGCAGTCTCCCACATTGTTTTGACTACATGATCTAAAGAAACTATAGCGAGTTGAGGGTCGCTCCTTAATGCAAGTTGAGAAGCGGTTATTGCTTTTATGGCACCCATTGCGTTTCTTTCGATACACGGGATTTGAACCAGGCCAGCTATAGGGTCACAAGTTAAACCTAAATGGTGTTCCATGGCAATCTCTGCTGCCATTAAACATTGTTTAGGGGTGCCGCCAAGTACTTCAGTTAAGCCGGCGGCAGCCATTGCGGAGGAGACGCCAATTTCTGCCTGACATCCTCCCATAGCTGCTGAAATAGTGGCGCCCTTTTTGAAAATACTGCCAATCTCTGCTGCGGTAAGAAGAAAGTTTATGATTTTATCTTCAGTATGACCCTCGCAAAATGTAATATAATACTGAAGGACAGCGGGTATTACTCCAGCTGCACCATTTGTAGGTGCTGTAACTACGCGCCCGAATGAGGCATTTACTTCATTCACTGCCAACGCAAAACAACTTACCCAATCGAGCGTATAATTAAAGCCTTGTCCGGACTTTTGAATCGCGTTAAGCCATTCCGGGTAATCTGAGAAGGGTTCACCTTTTAGCAGTTCATTATTCATCCGGGCAGCTCTCCGCTGAACATGTAACCCCCCTGGTAATACACCATTGGTATGGCAGCCTCTGAATATACATTCCTGCATGACCTTATAAATATGTAGAAGATCCTTTCGGATAGCATAATCATTTTTCCATAATCTTTCATTTTCAAAAACCAGTGCAGAAATAGACATTGAGGTATGTTCACAATGTGTCAAAAGATCTGATGCGTAGTTTATAGGATAGGGTAACTTTAGAGATTTCTTTAAAGTTTGATCGCTATTTCTTTGGGTTTCATTGATTATAAAACCTCCTCCAATAGAATAGTATGTTTCTATAAATTCTCCTTCATCTCCAAGATCGGCAATAAACGTTAAAGCGTTAGGATGAAATGGTAAGGACTCCCGATATAGAAAAACAATATTTTCTGCAGAAAATGCAATTACATGTTTGCCATTTATAAGCAGCAACTGTTTTTTTCTGATTTCTTCGATCAGTATAGGAATCTGATCGGTGTTAATCGTCTCTGCGTCATAACCGCAAAGGCCTAGCATTACTGCAATATCAGTTCCATGTCCAAGGCCGGTTTTAGCAAGTGATCCATATAAATGAACCCTAAATGACTTTACTTTATCCAATACAAATGCCGATTCCAGCTTTGTTATAAACATATGTCCGGCTTTCCATGGACCCAGTGTATGCGAGCTAGAGGGACCAACGCCTATTTTAAACATATCAAAGACTGATATATTCTCTTCTTTCATATATTTATCATTTTTATATTTTTGTTTTCCATGAGATAAATCAAACTTTGACTCGTTTATTTAAGGCATTGATTTGCGCCATAAAAATCTAATATAAGTTTTCCTCTGCTTGTACCATATTCCTTTTTGTGTTTCTTAATAATTAATTGATATTTCTTTTTTCAAGACCTTTTTTAAACTTAATTGGAATGCCATATTTTCTCATTAATTTAGAAGGATTATTATACGGTATGAGTGTGATTAAAGATATAAAAGGCTTTGTCTTTTATTTGATCCTATTAATAAACCTTTTTCCTAAACCAGCCTTAAGCCAAACTGAAAAGTTAGAATTCAAAAGAATTACGACTAAAAATGGGTTATCTCAAAGTACAGTTCAATGTATTTTGAGAGATAGCGAAGGTTTTATGTGGTTTGGCACAAGAGACGGTCTTAATCGTTACGACGGGTATAAGATGGTTGTTTTTAAAAACGACCCAACAGATGAGTATACGATCAATGACAATTACGTCAATACTCTTTTTGAAGATAATGCAGGTGATTTGTGGATTGGTACGAATAAAGGACTGGATCGATATAATCGTAAAACAGCATCATTTAGCCATTTTGATAAGTTTGGGAATTCGGTGACTGTAAGGGATTTGTTTCAGGACAGTAAAAGAAACCTATGGATAGGAACAACAGAAGGGCTTTTTTTATTCAACAAAAGTGGGAAATTTAAAAATTTTACCACTAACCAGATTTCACAAATTATTGAAGGAAATAGCGGAGATATTTGGCTTGCAATGGCGGGTAGTGGTTTAGGGAATTTCAATCTGAAGACAAATAAATTTATCTCTTACAAGAATGATAAGACAAATAAAAATTCACTGAGTGGTGATTTTTTAAGACATATTATCAAGGACAAAAAAGGTAATATATGGGCTGCAACTCGCGAAGAAGGATTGTCCATGTTTAATCCTTCGACTAAAACCTTTAAAAACTTTCGTAATGTACCAGGTAATTCGCACTCACTTGTTCACGATGATGTAATTGCATTAAATGTAGGTCCGGATGGTAAAATATGGATTGGTACGGACAGCAAAGGGCTTTGTAAGTTTGATCCGAAAACTAACCTTTTTACTTCTTACGCATATAACAATAAGGACAAAACAATAAGAATCATTTACAAAGATAATCATGATAATATATGGCTTGGAACTCATTCAGGTGGTGTCCTCTTCATTTCAAGAAATGCCAAAAAGTTTAAGTATTATCAACAGGATCTTCTTTCTCCGAACTCTTTAAGCAGCAATTCCATCAGAAGTATTTATGGAGATACGGATGGTGATTTGTGGATGGGCACTGAGTCTGACAATCTTAATTTTCTAAATACTAAAACCGGTATCTATACTATTTTAAAAAGTGACAGAAAAAATAAGAATAGTCCGGCAAGCAATAAAATTTATGCTATAACCCAGCTTAATGAAGATACGTTGGTATTTGGATATTTTAGAGGAGGTATTGATTTTTATAATAAGCGGAGCGGGAAATTTACTCATTATCCCTTTATGGAACTGGAGGCAGGTGGTAAATATCCTGCAACTGTAAATACCATTTTTAAAGACAAAAAGAATGATTTATGGATTGGTACGACCAGGGGGCTGCTCCATTACAATAATACATCAGGGGAGTTTATTTATTCAAGCAATAAAGACGCAGAATTAAATAAAATATTTGCTTATAGAATTGATTCAAAAGGCAATAGCTGGATGGGTACGCAAAAAGGATTGATTTTTATAAATGGTAAAACAGGGAAAAGGAGAACCTTCTTGAATAATAAAAAAGATCCTAAAAGCATTAGTTATGATATTATAAATTGTATTTATGAAGATAAAAGAGGACATATCTGGGTAGCAACAGGTGGGGGAGGGTTGAATCTTTTCAATGCTAAAGATCAATCATTTACCAGTTTTAAAGAAAAAGAAGGGTTGCCAAATGATGTGTTATATGGGATTCTTGAAGATAACAGAGAGAATTTATGGATCAGTACGAACAATGGAATGGCAAAGTTTAATACCTTAACAAAAAGCTGCATTAGCTATAAACCTGCGAAGGAGGACGAAGAGAATGAGTTTAGGAGAGGTGCCTTTTTTAAGAATAACAAAGGATCACTGTTTTTTGGAAGTTTAGAGGGGATGATTAGTTTCCAACCGGACAGTATTAAAGGAAACCCTTTTATTCCACCTGTTTATATTACGGGATTTCAGATTTTCAATAAGCAAGTTATTCCAAATCAACTGAATTCGCCTCTCATTAATGATATTACCGAGACCAAGGAAATTACTTTAGATCATAATCAATCCGTGTTTTCTTTTGAGTTTGCCGCACTGAATTATACCTCTGCTGAAATGAATCAGTATGCCTATAAAATGGAAGGGTTTGATAAGGACTGGATGCGTGTTGGGCACGTAAATACGGCTACCTATACTAATCTTGATCCAGGTACCTATATATTTAGAGTTCGGGCTAGCAACAATGATGGGTTATGGAATGAAATAGGAACTTCCATTAAAGTAATCATCAGACCGCCTTTTTGGCTTACCTGGTGGTTTCGAATAATAGTTCTGGCTGTGATTGCCTTGTTCATTTACCTTGCTATAAAACTTAGATTTAAGAGTATAGAAAATCAAAAAAGAGTGCTGGAGGAACAAGTACTTATACGAACTGCCGAAGTTGTGGAGCAATCTAAAATTGTAAATGATCAAGCGGATAATTTGCAGTTTATTAATGAAGAATTACAAAGTCAGGCTGAAGAGCTTCAATCTCAATCAGAACACTTACAGATACTGAATGAAGAGCTTCATGAAAAGAGTAATGAGGCGGAACTGGCAAAGGAAGAGGCTATAAAAGCAAATCAGGCTAAGAGTGTTTTTCTGGCTACCATGAGTCACGAAATACGCACTCCGATGAATGGTGTTATTGGTATGGCTTCCTTACTTGCCCAGACTAATTTAGATCAGGAGCAGGAAGATTATGTGAAAATTATCAATACCAGCGGAGATGCCTTACTGAGCGTTATTAATGATATTCTTGATTTCTCTAAGATAGAGTCCGGGAATTTAGAGCTTGAACTCCATCCTTTTGATTTACGGCAGTGCATAGAAAATGTAATGGATGTTTTTGGTGGAAAGGCTGAGAAAATTGGAATTGATCTGGTTTATCAGATTGATCATAGGCTGCCTGTCATGATCGTTGGTGATAGTTTAAGACTTCGCCAGATATTAGTTAATCTGATAAGCAATTCACTGAAGTTCACTAAATCTGGAGAAGTATTTGTGAAAGTGGATTTAGAAAGTACAAATATTGATGGAATATCTATTCGGTTTGATGTACATGATACGGGGATAGGCATTGCAGAGGATAAAGTATCCCGATTATTTAAAGCTTTTTCACAAGTAGATTCTTCTACGACCCGAAAATATGGGGGTACTGGATTGGGATTGGTAATTAGTGAGCGGCTTGTAAAGCTAATGGGTGGCGAAATAGGGTTAAACAGTCAGGAAGGCGTAGGGACCACCTTTTTCTTTAACATCAAAACTAAGGCGGCAGAAAGTTCGGAAAAGAAGTATGTCAGTTTTGGTAAAGAGACGGAAGGAAAACGCGTATTAATTGTTGACGATAATCTTACTAACCTGACTATCCTAAAGAGCCAGTTAGAGCTATGGAAATTAGAGGTAACAACGGCCGCTTCAGGAAAATCTGCATTGGAAATTTTAGCAAAAGATAAAAATTTCCATCTAATTATATCGGACATGCAAATGCCTGATATAGATGGTATTGAGTTGGCGGGAGCGATAAAGGAAAAAATTACTACCATCCCAATTATGCTTTTAAGTTCAGTTGGAGACGAAAGCAAGTCTAAATATCCACACCTATTTAGCTCTGTACTCACTAAGCCAGTTAAACTACAACAGCTTTTCAAGCTTGTACAAATGGAGCTGAAGCAGAGTAAGGAGATAATTTCGGAAGTAATTGCAAAAGTAAAACCAATTAATGATGATTTTGCGCTGAGTTATCCATTATGTATTTTGATTGCTGAGGATAATTTGATTAATCAGAAGCTCACGATGCGGATACTGCTTAAATTAGGATATCAAGCTGATATTGCCAATAACGGGAAAGAAGTATTAGAAATGTTGCAGGAAAAAGCGTATAATCTGATTCTAATGGATATGTTGATGCCGGAAATGGATGGGCTGGAAGCAACTAAGGCCATTCGGGCGAGTGCTTTACCTCAACCCAACATTATAGCGATGACCGCTAATGCCTTGCCTGAAGATCGTGAAGCTTGTATAAATGCTGGAATGGATGAATACATCAGCAAACCAATTAGCTTGCAAATTTTAATAGATTTTCTAAAAGAAACAGCGTCGAAGGTTGCATGTGTATAAATAAATTGGTGCCGCTGTTAAGAATTTAGCTTTTTACAGGACTTCTTTTTCCTTCCAAGCCAAATTAAGAACCCGGTTACAGGCATACTGGCGGCTATGGCGCTCGCCAGGAATGCAATGATCTTACCTGCGATTCCGCCGATTGCCCCCACGTGAATATCATAATTCATGCGCATGATTTTATCAGCAACAGACGCATTCTGCAGCTTTCCATACCTGTGTTTAACTTCTTTCTCCTTTAAAGTGTACTGATCGTAAAATAAGTAATCATATTGCCAAAAGGTATCTGTGTTCGGATTGATAGCTACCTCAATTACTGATTTTGTATTTTCGGGTGGATGTATTTCTATGCTTCCTTTGTAGCCAGGATTCTCTTGCATGGTCTTGTGCCACAGCTTATCAATCGCTGGAATGTTACCGGCTTTGTTCCATATGAGGATGGAATCAGAGAAAATTTCCTGATATGCCACTTCTTGTTTGCCTCCCGAAGCGATCCAGTATACCGAGTTAGAGAACCATTGAAAGCCCATTACTAAGCCGGTTAAAGCCAGGAAAATAGCGACCCATGTAATATAAAACCCGAGTACATTGTGTAAATCATAATTCCTTCTACGCCATCGGGCATTCCATTTAATCGTAAAACGTTGTTTAAAGGCTGTCTTATGTCTGGGCCACCATAGGATAACCCCCGTTATCATGAGTAATACAAAAACAAGTGTGGCAGAAGCAAGAATTGGCTGCCCGATATGAGGAGGTAACCATAAGTAGAAATGACCCATGATTACAATGCGAAAGAAGTCGTCGGACATATTTTTTACCTCAAGGACCTTTCCCGTATAAGGGTTCAGAAACACGATATAGTAATAGGCTTCCGGCTTCTCACCATAATATACGGCTGTGGCTGATTTGCCGGGTTCGTATCCGATACTGTGTGCTGCTTTGCCGGGCAATTCCTGATCGGCTATCTGTTTGAGTACTGAGGGCTGGAGTAAGGTACTCTGCTGCGTCTTTGTAAATCGATACGGTTGAGTGGCATTTTCAATTTCGCGTTCGAATGCAAGTATACATCCTGTAATGCCTAAAAATAACACCAATAAACCGGATATTAATCCGAGCCATAAGTGTAGTTTACCAATTAATTTTTTAATCGTCATATATAAATTGTTCCAAACAGCTACAAAGAAAGCATTCTTTCCTTGTCATTCAAAATTGTTTAGAACTAATCTATATAAGAATAGTTCTAGGAGGCGTTTTTATTCTCTTAGCTTTTAATATATTCATCCACATCAAATCCTTTATCTGTGTGATAATAAGGTCTGTCTTTTTCAGAAATTAACCGTAAAATTCTACATGGATTTCCAACTGCTACTACATTGTCAGGTAGATCTTTCATCACTAAGCTTTCTTATCCGATTACTGCGTTATTTCCTATAAGTGCACCTGGGTTTGCGACTGTATTTCCTTCAATCCACACATTATTCCCAATTGTGATTTCATACTTCCAGACAAACATCTCTTACTGCGTTATTGATGCCTATTATTTAGTTTTCTTTGCGTTTAGAGAGAAAGCTTTTCTACATAAATTTTTCCAAAACGATCTGTTGCTTTTATTTCTATAAGTTTGGCTGATGATGATGGTTTAGCAAAAAATAAGTGGTCTGTTAATGTGGGATCAATCCATTTATGCTTTTTAGGAAGCTGAGGCCCATTGTACAATTTTTCGGCCAGAGGATCCAGGGCTGTACGTCTTTCCATCTCTCCCTTTAATACACCATCTTCCAACCATTCAATTTTCCAATTAGCGTCCCAGTTCCATACGTTCGCTATAATTTCATCTGGTGAATCTTTAACAAAGCCCTTTGGATAAACTTTTACCTGATGGTCCCTTGGCTTTCCAATGGATTTATAAAACCATTGAATCTGACTTCCTTGAACTTCATATACGGCATAACCTTCAGGACTTCCATCACTGCAAACAGGACCTGTCCACCATGCCCCGCAAACTGTTCCATGTACATGTTCGGTAATGTTTCCTTTAGTCCACTTTTCGTTCATGTGAGTATGTCCTGACATGATATGAACCGTATATCCTTCCATTATTTTATACAGACGCTCTCTATTGGAAACCACCCCGCCTAGCTCATCTTCTTTCAGATTATTGCGTCTTACCGATCCTGTGTTAGTAGGGATATGCAGTGATAATACTAAGGTTGTTCCTTTTTTAACGAAGGCAAGGTCCTGTTCTAGCCATTGCAATTGCTGTTCAGTGAGATAGCCGATATATTTTTTAGCTGTTCCAATAAAAAAAACATCATCCAATACCACGTAATGAATCTCCCCTCTGTTAAAGGAGTAATAGGTGGGGCCAAACTGCTTTTTAAAAGTTTGTGCTGATAATTCATCTGTACGTGCATCGAGATCCATATCATGGTTACCTATGACGTTGTAAAAGGGGATTCCAGTGGTTTCAACAGCAGTTCTATAGTCTTCGAAAAGTTCGAAATGATCCCAAACCAGGTCACCACAACCAATACCATGGAAAAGTGTATCCTGGGGATATGATTTAACGAGTTGTAGCAAATCGGGTGCTGTCCTTGTCTTCAACTGCTCAGCATCTGATTTAGAGATAATTTGAGGGTCAGCCCATACTACAAAGTTATGGTTCAGGTCACTTTTACCTAATGGGTTTAGCGAAAAATCAGCATTAAATTTAGTGCTACTTTTATCGAGTGGCTGATAAAAATCAGCTATTCCCTTTTTATGATTAATAGCAAAACCCGCAGGGATACTGATATAGATAAATTCGGCAGTTTTGTTGCTCAATAACTCATAATTGCCTTTATTGTCAGTCTGTGTTATATTAAAACCATCTGTTACAGACACTCCTGAAATGCCTTTTCCTTTGGTGTGTACATGTCCGCGGATAGTTAAGGTAGAGAGGTCCAGTGGTTCCTTTTTTACTAGTGGTTCTGCCTGTAGTATAGCAGAGGGAAGTGCCAGTAACGTACCTGCGGCACCAAGGTTTTTTAAAAATGATCTTCTGTTATGCATATCAATTATTTATTATTCTGACGAACCAGGTAATTTTTTCAGGGCATCATACCAAATGGTATATGCGTTATAAAGTACCGTGTTATTTTTAAATAGAAGCAAGGTTTCATTGTTATTTCTAAGCGCATTTTGAGTATAGTTATGACTACCTGTAGCCAGAACTGTACATTGCTTTCCTTTCCATTCTCCTTTTATCATTAAGAACTTAGCATGAATGTTAACCTTTTGCTGGTTGCTATTCACTATATTGTAAATTTTAATGTAAGCCCCTTTTTTCCTTAATCCTTCTAAACCGTTTAAGATTTCTATATCAGCCTTGTTTTTAGCAATTACTTCTATATGTGCTCCCGCATTGAGCAGGTCACCCAGCTTGTTGACTATATTCAAGCGCGATGATGTCCAATCAGACATCCCTACTTTGATTATTGCACCCGAAGGCTTCGATATTCCATTTAAGATTTCAATGATGGTATCATCCCCATAGGAGACCCCGTTTCGCCTTTTTGGGAAATAATAGGCGCTAATTCCAGTCAGTTCATTCTGGTATTCACGGTAATAAAAATTGGTCATTCCACTAACCGCTTTTTTGCTTATGTCTTGCCAGTAATTGAAATAGGCCTCATATATACCGCTATCAGATACGACTACAGCATCCTGAATCTTTTTACTGTCATCTATTGTGAAATTGTGCGAAGTTTGAAAAATGACCTGATGCTTCAGTCCCTCAAGTGTATTTAAAGATGAAAAGAGCACAAACTTGTTATGATTAATTGCGGATGCAGTGCAATCATTATCTACAATTACCAACTCAGATCCATCCGTAAGAAATCCTTTAATTGTACTAATAGTCTTTGCATTCTGTAAACGAGTTTCGTCTATACTATTATCTACCAGCAGGTGCAAATCAACTCCTCGCTTGGATGCCTTTTTCAAAGATGCAATAACACCTGAATGATCAAATCCAAAAATAGAAAGGTAAATAGAGGAATGTGCAGGACTGGCATTAATCATAGCGATCAGCTTATCCATGATGACAGGGGAAGCCGACTGACTAGCAATTTTATCTGGGTCAGTAAAGTATGCCGATGGGAATGAGATGTCAAGAGGCAGGCCTTCAAGAGAGTCCTGCTTGCTTTTACTGCATGACACAAGAGTCAATAGAAGAATCAGGCCTAGGAGATTTTTAATTAGAATCATTTTAATGTGTCGATCAGCAATTTAGTAAAGCAGATAGCCCTTAAGAGCTATCTGCTGGTTTAAGTTTTAATTGCCGGACAGTTGAGTGACCTGATCTGTCTCTATTTCAGATAATGCAGCCGTTGTTGTCATGACATAAAATGTATATGCTCTTGCCGTTTCCCAAGTATCGGTTTTAGTATTAAAAGTACCCCCAAGTTTTATAAATATACCCTGAACGGTTGGTGATAAATAGGGGATCCTGTATAGATTGTTGCCTTGATAGAAGAACGGTTGTTCTACTGCGGTTTCTGGATCTACAGCATGATAGTGGTCATTGTCTGGAATCCTGTAGCCTATTCCATTAACTACATCCACAATAGTTGTGGTACCTGTTCCTCCGTAAAATACAGCATCCATAGGAATGGATTTCACGGTTATGTTGGTCCCGCCAAAAATAGCAATCCCTCCGGCATTTCCACTATTAGGAAGTAATCCTGAACTCTTGCTGCCATAACCATCGCCGTCTGTAGTGACATAAGCGATAGATCTGATCCATTTAGCTGTACTTAGATCAGTAGAGTTAGCACCATTGATTTTCTTGTTGCTTCCCCCTGCATAAAAGAACTCTCCCTTTAAGACAGTGCCTTCAGTAAGATCAAACTTATAAGTTCTACCGCCACCTGTAGCCCATCCGCCACCAGGCGCAGCTCCAGGATATGGGCTAGCAGAACCAGCATTGGTACAGGTAACAACAGACATTGGTGTTTTTGAAAAATCAATGTTTTCTGTCGCCTTAAACTGAAAATACTCATAGTTTCCATCAGCTCCCAGTACATCTGTGGTATAACCGGTTATGACTACTGCATTTTTTCCTAAAACTGGTGCGTTCGGATCAATCGCTTCTCTTATATCAGTGATGTCGGAGAGGTAACGTGGCCATACGGATGCTTTAGTGTTATCTGCTGCATCTTGATTTACAAAAAGAATCCCGGCAACTGTAGCTCCTCCAGGAAGAAAGGACTGCGCAAAATGGGCAGAGCTTTCTGTATGCATGGCCACACTATCGTTACCGTTCACCAAATACCGGTCACCTGCATAAGGTTCTCCAGGAAGTGGGGATGGACTGACACTTGCCGATTTAATGCTCACCATCGTTCCCTCATACTCTCTTGGATTAAGGTTGATGGTATAACTTGAAACGTTTCGAATAGTGAAAGGGTTCTTGGTAGAAATTTTAGTAATAGCCGTATCCGCAATCTCGGTTAACTGCATAGAACCATCTACCTTTTTTAACACTGCCCCTCTGATACTGATTACCAGGGAGTCTCCCGGATGATACGAAGACGCTGATGCACCTAAATTAAGCGATATTCCACGGATTCTTTGCCTGTTGTTGTTTTGAAGAATCACTATGCCAGCTGGAACATTACCCGAATCAACATCTGAAGTAACTACCCCTACAACCTGTCTTGCACCAATCAAATTCTGTTCGTTTAGGGTTATATCGGTCCCTTTATAGATGTTCCTGACGTCCTCAAGTGAAATAAAAGGACTTAATATTCCTTCGGCATAATTATGCTTTTCACAAGCCGACCATATAAATGTTGTTATACTAAATAGTATGTACAAAAATCTTGTTTTCATAAAAAAATACTTTTAAACCAATTAATGATTAAGGTTTTTGCCACCAAACGTTTGTAGTGAAGGTATCGGGTCCTTGAGCCGCAACTACTGCATTATAATTATCGCCGTTTATCGTTTGTACATATAAAGGATAATTAAGTCTGGCAGGCATTACTCCCCCATTCCGTAAACCAGCACCTTTAGGTAGTATGGGATGACCCGTACGACGATACTCAAACCATGACTGTAGATCTGTGAAGAATAGCGCATAATATTTTTGTAATAGTATTAGCTCCATTTTCTTATCAGTGCTGTAGGTATCGTCCCATTTAGCTTTTTTATTGGTTAAATAACCAGCAGGCAATGTATATCCCCATAATGTGATTGCACTGTTTACTCCTGTTTCATAGTAGCGTTGAGCCGAATTGCTACTGATCCAGCCTTTTGCACCAGCCTCTGCAAGAATAAACTGCAGCTCGGCATAGTTCATGATATTACCCAATAAAGGTTCTACTTGCAAAGTAGTAGGAAATGATGATTTTCCATCAGGTGCCTGTCCGGAAGCATATCCACTGGGAATACCGGCATATTCGCCTTGATACAAAGTACCCCATTTTTGAATTCTTGGGTCACTCCATTCATTCAGATTGTCAACAAAAAAGCTTGCTAATTTAGGGATGTACCAGTCTGCGGGGCGCCATGTCGAGAAGGGTGATACATAAGGAGCTGAACCTGTCCATCTTAATATGGCAGAATCATCATTGCTTCCCATTACAGGATATCCTGCAGGATTAGTATCCACTATTTCTTTAATCTTTGCAATGGTATTGAGTTCCGACTTAGCAGAAACCCGCATTAATAAACGCAGATAAAGTGAGTTTCCGAATTTACGCCATTTAACCTGATCACCTCCAAACACAGGATCACTGGCAGCTGGAATACTGGAAGCAGTTTTTAGTAAGGTATTCGCCTCTTCGAGTTTGGCAAACAAATCTGCATAAATAAGTTGCTGCTGATCGAATTCTGGAGTCATAACACCCTCCCTTGCTTTACCCGCATTAAAATAGGGGACATCTCCGTAGGTATCCGTAAGAAGAGAGTAGATCCAAACCTGGCATATGCGGGCTACTCCCATAAATGCCGGATTATTTAAGTTTTGTCCTGAAGCGTAGATGTCGTTGAAATTTGTCAACTGTAAATACCAGAGGTTGTACAAATAATCTGCCTCAGATTTCAGTAGGTCATATCTGAATATTTTACCATCCGAATCACCCATGTTAACTGTAACCTGCATCAGTTCATTTGTAATACGCTGGCTGCGGTTCATATTGCCACTTACTACATCAGTAATGGCGGGGGCAAGTAAAGTTTGAGGTAATGCATGGTCTACTGCATTTGGATTCGTATTGAGTTCAATAAATCCATCCTTGCATGACGTTACGCTTAACAGCATCACAAGGGTAAATACATAAATTGAATATTTTTTTCTTTTCATCTTTCCTTTTGATTAAAGAGCTATAGTTAAGTTAAGTCCAAAGGTCCGGGTAACTGGAAATTGTCCTAGTTCAAAGCCCTGAGTGATATCGCCATTATTAAGTGTTCCGAATTCGGGATCAAATCCTGGCCATTGTGTAATCATCAATAAATTACGACCATAAACGCCGATGTTTACACGTTGTAAGCCAAGTCTGTTGCTCAACTGAGGAGTCAAAGTATAGTCTAACCTGGCTTCTCTCAGTTTGACGAAATCTGTGGAGTAGCTGCTGCCCTCTACGTTATCTCTTCCGTAGTGTGCATTGTAATAGGTCCAGATCTCTTTTGCGATCACATCATTCTTCCGATATGTTCCATCTGTATTTTGAATTACCCCATTACCGATAATTCCGTTGTAACGCCCTGGAAGCGTGTTTTTAGTTTTTCCTTGTTCGGCGTGTACTGCGGCTGTAAGGGAATAAGCCACGGCACCATATTGTGCATCAATCAGAAAATTAAAGCTAAACTGTCTGTACTTGAATGTATTGCCCATGCTTGCTCTCCACTTGGGAGTAGTGTTTCCTAAATAAAGCATCTCATCTGTAAGCCTTGGATAACCATTTTCATACACAATTTCTCCCTCTGGGGAGCGTTGATATCCCCGGCCATATAAATCACCCATACTGCCTCCAACGGCAGCAACAATAGCACCCCTGTTTCCTGGTCCGGTTTGTAAAGTAAGTTGTTGAACGGAATCGGATAAAGAGATCACTTTATTTCTATTAGCCGCGAACGTAGCGGTCATGTTCCAGTTTAAACCATGCTGCGATTTCAAAGGACTGCCATTGGCGGCAAGTTCAATCCCTTTATTTCGAACTAGTCCACCATTAACTAACGCTGAACCATAACCCGAGCTGGCATCCGCTTTTGCCATCAGGATCTGATCTCTGGTATCACTAGTATAAAGTGCAAGATCAAACCCCAGACGATTATTAAGAAAGCGAACATCTACTCCTGTTTCGTATGCTGTAGTAAAAAGCGATTTCAAATTAAGATTCGCCAGCATAGACGGGTTTTGCAGACCTCCAGGAAAGTTTGGAGCTGTATCATATGTTAAAGCGGTTTGATAGCTTGTCTGGCCACCGCTTCCTACTCCTGATGCTGAAGCTCTAATCTTGGCAAACGATATAAATTTAGGGAGCTTGAAGGCCTCCGAAAGAATAAAACTAGCGTTAGCAGATGGATAGAAGAAGGAAACATTATTTGTAGAGTTCGCAGTAGCCAATACACTGTTCCAGTCATTACGCCCTGTTATATCAAGAAACAAATAATTTTTATAACTCATCGTTGCCAGTCCATAAAAACTGTTGATATTATATTCACTGATTCCTGGCCTTGAATCGAGTATTCCAGCTTTATTGGCAAGTGTGAATACACCTGGATAAAGCAATGAATCGGCCCTATTATTATCCGTAGTGTATCTGTTGGTGAGCATACTTCCACCGGCAGAAACGGAAAGATCCACATCCTTGCTTATTTTCTTTTTATACTGTAAAAGGAAATCGCTGCTGGCTTCCTTTGAGAAGATGTTTTGAGTTCGGAACATGCCCTTCCTGAATTTTTCAGTATCATACGGACGTTGTTGTGAACGCCTTTCACTTGCAAAATCCATTGAGGTACGAACTAATAAACTCAGTTCCTTTGTGAAGCTGTAAGTGGCCTGAATATTTCCTGTTAAACCATCGCGATCCGATTTGTTTAACATCTCATTTGCGATGAGATAAGGGTTATCGGGATAACTACTGAAAGGATAACTTTGAGCAATGTTTTCCTGACCTGGCAACCAGTATTCTTTCAACCAGTCTACACTTGCATTAGGCTCCCAAAACATATTCCAATACATGATCGATTGGTTGTTATACCCGCTGTTAGGCAAGTTATCACTCCATTTGTTCGTGTAATTTATTTTGGTGCTGATCTGCAATTTGTCATTCACTTTCTGACTTGCAGATAGTGCTACAGAATTCCTGTTATATCCGGTGTTGGGAATGATCCAGGTATTATCCACATTCGTAAAGGAGAAACGAACTGCTGTATTCTCTGTCCCGCCATCCAGCGTTAAATTATTAGTAAATGTTTTGCCTGTTTCAAAGAAGTTTTGCCGGTCATCCGGATAAGCAACCCATGGAGTTCGGGTAGTGCCTCCTGTATGTGTAATAGGATCATATTGAAAGTACTCTTGCCCATCGAATTTGGGTCCCCAAGCTGAACTGGTACTTCGGGTAGAGGCTCCATCCGCTGTAGCTCCAAATGAATAATAATTTGCACCTTCTACTCCCTGTCCATATTTATTTTGGTATTCAGGCCATCTTGAAATAGATTCAAGTGAATAATTTGAATTAAAACTAACTCCTAAACCTTTGCGTGCTACGCCAGATTTAGTAGTAATAATAATGGCACCATTAGCACCTCGTTGTCCATATAAGGCAGCTGCTCCAGGTCCCTTCAATACAGTTACACTTTCAATGTCTTCCGAATTGATGTCATTCAAACCTGTACCAAAATCAACTGGCGAATCTCCATCCAGGTAAGCATTGCTTCCACTGCCGGTAGCTCTTCCACTACCATTGTTAATAACTACTCCATCAACAACGATAAGCGCATTATTGTCACCAGTAAGATTACTTTCTCCTCTTAAGATAATTTTATTCGAACCTGCTGGTCCTGCATTAGAACGCACCAGGTTTAATCCGGCTACTTTTCCCGAAAGAGCATCTGTCCAGTTATTGGATAATGACTCATTAAGTTGCTTTCCTGTTACCACAGTGGCTGAATAGCCAAGTGCTTTTTCTTCCCGCTTAATTCCTAATGCGGTTGTCACCATTACCTCCTGCAGTTGATTTGCCGCAGTGACCATTGAGAAATTAAGTGGTGTGCTTTTATCGGCAGTTACCTTAATCCCCGAAGCTCTTTTCGTTTCAAATGAGATAAATTTAACCTCTACGGTATAGGTGCCGGGTGCTACACTTATCGAATAAGATCCATTCTTATCGGTTGTGAAACTTTTATTCAGCTCGATGATTCTAACAGATGCGCCAGGAAGCGCTTCGCCGTTATCATCTAAAACCTTTCCGGATAGAGTTCCATTTGCCTGTGCCCGGATAATTAGTACGTTTTTCTCTCCGGCTAATTGGTAGGACAAAGAAGTACCTTTAATCAGCAGCTGGATTGTTTCCGCTACTGTGCGCTCAGCACGACTTATATTAATCTGTTTCTGGTCATTTACTATCGCATTATTATAGTTAAAAGTGATTCCACTTAATTTTTCGACTTCAGTAAACGCGCGGTTAAGTGTGATTTGATTTCCACCCCAAACTATTTTATTCTCTAAAACTAGCTGTGATTTGGCGGTGAATGAGGCTAATACTAACTGAAACAATGCAGCCCCGGTTAATAATAGCATTTTTATGAACTTCGTCGAAACAATGTTTTTCGGGCGAATAATTATATTCATGGGATTTAATAGCTTAATAATTAATACTTGTTGATTTAAAACTTACTTTTCAACGGTTACCCGTAATCCTGGTTCTTAAAAGATATTTAATGATACATAGGATCCTCCTGCTTGCATTTTTTATTATTTATGATGAGATGATTGTTTTGTATTGAGTAGGTGCAATCTGTTAGTTGAGCCATTATATCCATTAACTGATGCAAAGGGATGAAGTCGAACTTAGCCGTATACTGACATGCGGTGTTCTTCGGATCACTGAATACGACCTTGATATTGTACCAACGCTCAAGAGATCGTCCAATTTCTTGTAAAGATGCATTGTTAAAAGTGATCTTGTTTTCTTTCCAGGAGCTTTCAGACGCTGCATCCAAATGGCTGAAAGAATAATTACCACTTTCTGGATTCACAGAAAGCTGTTGATCAGGAACTAGATATTGTAGGAATTTTTCTTTGCCTTTCTCCGTTATAGATACCCCTACTTTTCCGGATCGAACGGTAACCTTTACGTTATTATCAGCTTTAAATGCTTTAACGTTAAATGACGTTCCTAAAACTAGTGTATTTACTGCTCCGCTATGTACAATAAAGGGTCGGTTTTCATCATGTATTACCTCAAAGAAGGCCTCTCCCTGAAGAGATATTATTCTTTCCTTCGGATCATTAAATGCTTTATTATAACGAATACTGCTTCCTGCCTGAAGATAAACTATAGAACTATCAGGTAGCATAATTCTAGATTGCTTCCCATTTGAATTGCTTATTATGGTGTATTTAACTTTCTTTTGATCCCGGTTAAGTAATGACTCTCCCAAAAGCATGCTTAATGTTAGCAGTATAAGTATTGCCGCAGCATAAGCAAGCCATTTGGTTTGATTGTTACGGCTTACCTGGCTACTGATGGATCCCCATACTTTATCCCGATCTGCAGACGATGCAGGGTATTTAGCTGAAGCCTCCAGTACGTGCATGGTTTCTCTAAAAGCTGTAAGATTCTCCTGATCAGCCTCTACCCAATCGCTAAGGTCTTTAAGACCCTCTTCACTGATTTTCTTCTCGTAGTATTCCTGTATTAAACGGTAGTTGTATTCGTCCATTAAAACTGCTTGTTATAAATAAAGACAGTAAACAGGGCAAGGAATACGTAACCATGTGGGTTAATATTATATTAAGAAATTGTCAACAGGAAAATAAAGTACTAAAGGATCGGGTTACGGTTTGTGAGTGTAGCGCGAAGTTGTTTAACAGCCGAATACAGGGTCGTTTCTACTGTTCTCACTGAAAGGGTAAGGATTTCGGCAATTTTGTTTTTATCTAAATTCTCCACACGGCTCATTAATAATACTTCTCTTTGACGTTCAGGTAAAAGATCAATAACGGAAATGAGTGAATCATAAGACTCCCGGTTAGATATGATTTGAAAAGGATTGTCGTCCATACTAGACGTATTCTCATAAGCATCGAGCGTCTCCATAAATGCTATTGGAACTATCTTTTTGTTCTTTTGGTTTAAAGCCAGATTTCTAGCAGCGATAAATAAGTAGCTTTTTAAGTTATTGATCTCAGTTGAAGCTCTGTTATTCCAAATTTTAATAAAGAGATCCGCAATTATTTCTTCACAAACAGTCTTATCTTTTGCATAAATCACAATAAATGAACAAAGAGATTTGTAGTATCGTTCAAAAATAACTTCCAGTGCCACTTGCTTATTGTTTTGAATTAAAGCATATAGATCGGCATCCTGATACTGGCGAAACTTCTTTATTGACATGGCACAAAGATAAAATGCCAATGTTAGGTTAATATTAAGTTCATCACTGAATCGTTACTCCTACTTTTTTTTATTTCAATTTAAGATTGTTAATATGCTTAAAAACAATGTGTTGTAATTTAATTGTGGATTTAGTAACTAATTTGAATAGGAAGTAACATGCATGATAGAATGACTGGTTATTAAGGATTCTTATAAGTAGGATTATATCGGTTTCTAATTATAAATTGAATGAGTGATAGTATTAATTGCACTATTTAATCGAAAAATACGTTTTCTTTTAACAAATTTGGAAAATGAAAAAAACGTTGTTAATTACTTTTGCATTGTCACCTGTGATGCTTTTTGCACAGCAGGCTCCATATAAAGTTAAAGGATCAATAGGTAAATATAATTCGCCTGCCAAAATGTTCATGATCTATCGTGTTGCAGATCAGTCTATAACCGACTCTGCCGTCATGAAGAATGGTCAATTTGTTTTCAGTGGTGCCATTGCAGAACCGAGCGCAGGACTTTTGATTCTTGATTCCAAAGGAGTTGGTCTTGATTCATTGAAAACAGCAGGAAGACCTGACGTTACCTCATTTTATGTTGAAAAAGGGGAATATTCTATAGAAAGTAAGGACTCTTTATCTACAGCTGTAATAAAGGGCAGTAAGCTGAACACGGATAACCAACTTTTATCAGGTCGTCTTAAATCAATAAACGAAAGTTTTAAAACACTGAATGCCGAGTATCAAAGTGCTTCAGCAGAGCAAAAAGGAAATGCTGAATTTATGGGGGCTTTACAAGGCAAATTTGAGAAATTTACAGAGCAACAAAACGAAGTTATTAAACAGTTTATCAAGGAGCATCCAGCTAGTTTTGTCAGTGTAAATTCCATTCTTTCCCTGGCAGGAGAGGATCCTCAATATGGGGAATTGGATCCGTTAATTAAATCACTAAGTCCCGAACTGCAAAAAAGCGCATCGCTTCAGCCTTTGATTCAAAGTTTAGCATCACTTAAAAATACTTCAGTAGGTGCCACTGCAATCGACTTTGTACAAAATGATGTCAATGGTAAACCGGTTAAATTATCCGATTTCAAAGGTAAATATGTGCTGCTTGACTTTTGGGCATCATGGTGTGGTCCATGCCGGGAAGAAAATCCCAATATAGTACTTGCTTATAACAAGTATAAAGGCAAAAACTTTACTGTTTTAGGAGTTTCACTTGATCGTGAGAATCAGAAAGCGAATTGGTTAAAGGCCATTGAAACTGACGGTCTATTGTGGACACAGGTTTCTGATCTTAAATTCTGGAATAATGAAGTTGCCCGTTTGTATGGTATTCGGTCAATTCCTCAGAATTATTTGATTGACCCTACAGGAAAGATCGTTGCTGTAAACCTAAGAGGAGCTGCTCTGGATAAGAAGCTTTCAGAGATCCTTTAGAAACAAATAAATAAACAAAAAAGGCTGTTTCCTACATTGGGAAACAGCCTTTTTTGTTTATTAAGAATTTTAATGAAAATCCTTTTTCGTTTATTTATCTCTCTGAGAAATTCAAACAAGGAATCTACTTGAATATAATCGGCAGGTTCTTCGAACTTCCTAAATTGATACTCTATTTCAGATTGTGATTAACTGAATAAATGTCAATCATAACTCCGTTGTATCGATTTACCTGGCTCTTCCAGGTGATTACCTAAAGTAAATCGAACCCAATATCCGTACGGAAATATCGACCATCAAAGTAGATTCTTCCCGCATCGGCTACTGCCTGTTGCACAGCATCAAAAAGTGTATCCTGTAAAGAGGTGATGGCAAGAACACGGCCTCCTGAAGTTTTTACAATATTATCCTCTAAAATAGTTCCTGCATGAAAGGCAAGCGAGCCTCTTAAGTTTTCTATTCCCGAGATGGTTTTACCCTTTATATACTCCCCGGGATACCCTCCCGAAACTAACATCACTGTAGCTGCTGTTTTTTTGGAGATGACTAATTCTTTTTCAGCCAGGTTCTCATTGGCAACCCCTAGAAGCAGATCCAGAAAATCACTTTCAATCCGTGGAATAACACTTTCTGTTTCCGGATCACCCATGCGTACATTATATTCAATCACAAAAGGTTCGCCGTCAATATTCATCAAACCAATAAAGAGAAAGCCCTTATAATGAATCTGATCAATCTTTAATCCATATATAGTCGGTTTGATGATGTCATTCTCTACTTTAAGCATAAATGCTTCATCAGCAAAGGATACAGGAGAGATCGAACCCATTCCTCCGGTGTTTAAGCCGGTATCTGCTTCACCTATTTTTTTGTAGTCTTTTGCTTCAGGTAATATTTTATAAGAATGCCCATCTGTCAGTACAAACACAGACAATTCAATGCCGTCAAGAAATTCTTCGATCACCACTTTACTGCTCGCTTCACCAAATTTGGCATCCTGAAGCATGGCAATTAATTCTGTTTGTGCTTCTTCGAGCGTTTGACAGATCAACACACCTTTACCAGCAGCAAGTCCGTCAGCCTTAAGCACGATAGGAAGTTTATGCGTTTCCAGGTACGCCAGACCTTCGTTCAGCGAATTAACGGTAAACGTAGCAGATGCAGCAGTGGGTATAAAATGCCTGCGCATGAATGCTTTGGAATATTCTTTACTCCCCTCTAACTTGGCGCCTTCTTGCTGTGGCCCTATGACAGGAATTGCTTTTAATTCCGCATCAGCAAGAAAGAAGTCATGAATCCCTTTTACCAAAGGTTCTTCCGGCCCAACAATCACCATGTTTATATTATTATTTAATACAAACTCACGGATGCCATCAAAGTCCGTTGGTTGCAAGTTGACATTTTGGCCATACGCACCTGTCCCAGCATTACCTGGAGCAATAAATAATTCACTGCAGAGCGGACTTTGAGTAATCTTCCAGGCAAAAGCACTTTCCCTTCCACCTGAACCTAATAAAAGAATGTTCATGGAAGCAAATATATATATCTTTTATCTGCTGAATGCCTGATAACGTGGTTTTAAAATGGAAGGTTAATGTAAAGATGTTAAAAACATATAAAATAACACAAAGTAAGCACAGATAAGCATCTATATCAATACAAATTCACTAATTTTGCGTTATTATGTCAAATTGACTGATGAGGCCTTAATGGCGCAGTTGTTGGTCAACTAGAATTTATTCAAGATACACATGTTAGGATTTTTAAATAAACTATTCGGAAGTAAGTCTGATCGCGATATAAAACAAATTCAACCTCTTGTTGAACAGATTAAGGCTGTATATCCCAAATTAGCAACTTTGTCTGATGACGAGCTCCGGGAAAAGACCTCTTTTTTTAAGAACAAAATAAAAGAAGGATTAGCAGATATCGATCAGGAGGTTATAGACCTTAAAGAACAAGCCGAATCACCAACTCTTTCTGTAGATGCAAAAACTGATCTTTATGAGGCGGTAGACAAACTGTTAAAGGATCGTGATAAAGAACTTGAAAAGATTTTACTTGAAATACTTCCTGAAGGTTTTGCGGTTGTAAAAGAAACGGCAAGAAGATTTTCAGAGAACAAGAAGATTGTAGTTACGGCTACAGATTTCGATAGGGAACTGGCTTCCCGCAAGCCCAACGTGGTCATTGAAGGCGATAAGGCTATCCATAGTAATACCTGGCTAGCTGCTGGAACAGAAGTAGTATGGAACATGGTCCATTACGATGTTCAGCTAATCGGTGGTATTGTTCTTCATCAGGGCAAAATTGCTGAAATGGCTACTGGTGAAGGTAAAACGTTGGTTGGAACCTTGCCTGCTTACTTAAATGCGCTTGCCGGAAATGGCGTTCATATCGTTACGGTCAATGATTACCTTGCACGTCGTGACTCGGAGTGGAATGGTCCTTTATTCGAATTTCATGGTCTATCGGTAGATTGTATCGACAGACATCAGCCTAATTCTGAAGAACGCCGTAAAGCTTATCTTGCCGATATTACTTTTGGTACAAACAATGAATTTGGATTTGATTATCTGCGTGATAATATGACTCAAAATCCGGAAAGTCAGGTTCAGCGGAAATTGCATTTTGCAATGGTAGATGAGGTTGACTCAGTATTGATTGATGATGCACGTACTCCTTTAATTATATCCGGACCTATTCCTAGAGGTGATGAGCATGAGTTCTACGAACTTAAGCCAAGAATTGAACGTCTGGTTAGTGTGCAGCGTAATTATATAACCGGTGTTCTAAATGAAGCCAAAAAGTTAGTTGCCGAAGGTAAAACAGGTGCTACAGAAGGTGGATTAGCTTTATTGCGTGCACATCGTGGTTTGCCTAAAAACAAGGCATTAATCAAGTTTATGAGCGAGCCAGGTGTGAAACAGATCATGATGAAGAGTGAGAATTATCACATGCAGGATCAGAATAAGGAAATGCCAAACGCAGATTCTGAGCTGTACTTCGTTATTGATGAAAAAAACAACCAGGTTGAACTTACTGAAAAGGGAATTGAACTAATCACTACTTCTGGTGAGGATGCCGGCTTCTTTATTATGCCTGATGTCGGTACAGAGATTGCTGACATTGAGAAATCTAAACTAAGTATTGAAGATAAGATTGCCCAAAAAGAAGAGTTAATGCGAGATTTCTCCATTAAATCGGAACGGATCCACTCGGTAAATCAACTATTAAAGGCTTATACTTTATTTGAACGTGATGTTGAATACATCATCGACGAGGGTAAGATCAAAATCGTGGATGAGCAGACAGGCCGTATTATGGATGGTCGTCGTTATTCCGATGGTTTACATCAGGCAATTGAAGCAAAAGAAAATGTTAAGGTTGAAGATGCCAGTCAGACCTATGCCACTATAACCCTCCAGAATTACTTTAGAATGTACCACAAGCTTTGTGGTATGACAGGTACTGCTGTAACTGAGGCAGGTGAGCTTTGGCAGATCTATAAACTCGATGTTGTTGAAATTCCTACCAACGTACAGAACTCCCGCCAGGATATGGAGGATAAAGTGTTCCGTACGGTAAGAGAAAAATATAATGCGGTAGTTGATGAGATTACTGCTTTAACTCTGGCAGGCCGACCAGTACTTGTTGGTACTACATCTGTTGAAATATCCGAACTTTTAAGTCGTATGTTGAAACTCCGTGGTGTAAAACATAATGTACTGAATGCGAAAATGCATCAAAAAGAGGCTGATATTATTGCTGAAGCTGGTCAGGCCGGAACCGTTACTATCGCAACGAATATGGCTGGTCGTGGTACGGATATCAAGCTGGGTGTAGGCGTAAAGGATTCAGGTGGTTTAGCGATTGTCGGTACAGAACGACATGAATCAAGACGGGTTGACCGTCAGTTACGTGGACGTGCCGGTCGTCAGGGTGATCCCGGATCGTCTCAGTTCTTTGTTTCTCTGGAAGATAACCTGATGCGTTTATTCGGATCAGAACGCATTGCCAGTATTATGCAGCGTATGGGTATTGAGGAAGGTGAAGTGATTCAGCATTCCATGATTACCAAGTCTATCGAAAGAGCGCAAAGAAAAGTAGAAGAGAACAATTATGGTATTCGTAAGCGGTTGCTGGAATATGATGACGTAATGAACTCTCAGCGTAGTGTGGTCTATACTAAACGCCGGAATGCTTTATACGGTCAGCGTCTTGAAGTTGACTTAAGCAATACATTTTATGATACAGTAGAAGATATTGTTTCAGAATATAAAGAAACTGCGAATTACGAAGGTTTCCAGCTGGAAATTATCCGTGTCTTTTCTTTAGATGCTGAAATTGATGTGAAAGAGTTTACTGAAAACTCGATCGGCAAACTGACAGACCGTTTATTCTTAAAAGTATCTGATTTTTATACCCGTAAAAAAGATAGCATAGCTGCTCAGGCATTCCCGATCTTAGATCAGGTCTATCACGAGCGAGGCGATGTGATTGAAAATATCATCGTTCCTTTTTCCGACGGAATACGAAATATACAGGTTGCTTCAAATCTGAAGAAGGCAGTCGAAACTAAAGGACACGAAGTATTCAGAGTGTTTGAAAAGACAGTGGTACTTGCCCTGATTGATGATGCCTGGAAAGAGCATTTGCGTGAAATGGATGAGTTGAAACAGTCTGTTCAAAATGCCGTTTACGAACAAAAAGATCCATTGGTCATTTACAAAATGGAAGCCTTTAATCTGTTCAAACAAATGCTGATCTCGGTGAATAAAGATGTGGTCAGTTTCTTGTTTAAAGGTGGAATACCTATGCAGGAGTCAGAGGATGTGAAAGAGGCTCGTCCTCAGCCTAAGCAGGACATGTCGAAACTTAAAGTTTCTAAACCCCAGCTTGCAACGGTATCCGATGATCCTAATACAATAGGTATGGAAGATACACGTGAACCTCAGAAACAAATGCCTATTCGCGTAGAACAAAAGATCGGTAGAAATGATCCTTGTCCTTGTGGAAGTGGCAAAAAATATAAGAACTGCCATGGTGCAGGTCTGGAATAACAAACTATGTTAAAAGAAAAAATCCGGCAATTGGCGGAGAATATATACGGCGATGTGGTCTCACATCGCCGTTTTCTGCATGCCCATCCCGAATTATCTTTTCAGGAGTATACTACTTCTGCCTTTGTAAAGTCTTGCCTGGATGATTTAGGGATCAGCTGGCATCCATTAGCAGATACTGGTGTAGTTGGCCTCATCAAAGGTGATCTTCCTTCTGATGTGGTCATTGCCCTTCGTGCAGATATGGATGCGCTTCCCATTACAGAGAAAAATGAGGTCGAATACAAGTCGCAAAACGAAGGAGTCATGCATGCATGCGGACATGATGTCCATACTTCCTCTCTTTTGGGTACAGCCCGAATTCTTCAAACATTAAAAGCAGAGTTTGGCGGTACCATCAAGTTGATCTTTCAACCTGCTGAAGAAAAACTCCCCGGTGGTGCAAGCCTCATGATCAAAGAGGGTGTGTTAGAAAATCCAAGACCCGTTGCGGTTTTAGGTCAGCACGTGATGCCTTTAATCGACGCGGGAAAAATAGGGATCCGCTCCGGAAAGTATATGGCATCCACAGATGAGATTTACGTAACCGTGAAAGGAAAGGGTGGTCACGGTGCTCAACCGCACCAGAATATTGATCCTGTTTTGATTACCGCACACATTATTGTTGCCCTGCAACAGATCGTAAGCCGTGTTGCTGATCCTCGTCTCCCTACTGTACTATCATTTGGAAAAGTAATCGCAAATGGTGCCACGAACATCATTCCGAATGAGGTTTATCTGGAAGGTACATTCCGTACGCTTGATGAAGAATGGCGCTATGAAGCACATCAGCACATGAAAAAAATGGCTGAAGGCATTGCTGAGGCTATGGGTGGAACATGTGAATTCGAAATTGCCAATGGCTATCCATTCCTGGTGAATGAAGAGAAATTAACGGCCAGCGTACGCCTTTATGCAGAGGACTATTTAGGTAAGGAAAACGTAGAAGATCTTGATATATGGATGGCTGCGGAAGACTTTGCTTATTATTCGCAGGCTGCGGATGCGTGTTTTTATCGCTTAGGCATTCGTAACGAAGAAAAGAACATAATTTCTTCAGTGCATACCCCAACTTTTGATATTGACGAATCTGCATTGATCTGCAGTACCGGCTTAATGGCCTATCTCGCTGTGAAGCGCTTAGGTAATTAAAAATCATTATTCTAATAACCTAGCTATGAAAAGACTGATCTTGTTTTTTATTCTTGCCTCCTCTATTTGTCAGGCTCAGGAATTACAAAGATTCAACCCGGATACAGTTCTTACAATCAGACTTGATTCGGCAGTAAGTATTAAAGGGGAACGGATTAATGTGCAGATGTTCATTAATAAAGTAACCAGCGATACCAGCTTCTACGAGGCCTTCCGTAAAATGAAACAATATAGTTTCACTGCCGAAAACCGCATTTTTACTTTTGATAAGAAAAATCGGGTGGAAGGAAAAATCTACCGAAAGATCTTCCACAACAACCAGGGGAAGTATAAAATGCAGTACCTCGCTAAACAGGACAGTGGCAAGCTCTTTAAAAAGAACGGCAAGTATCAGCTTTATACCGTGGAAATGTTCGACTATATCTTCATGAACGCCTACAACTCTGATTTTGTGAAATCTGCACCTACAACGAGTGGCGACAAAAAAGGCAACGAGTCTTATAAAGACAAACTCAAAACTTTGCTGTTCACTCCCGGGCGACCGGTAAAAGGCGTTCCTCTTATAGGGAGCAAGACAGAGATTTTTAGTCCAAATATGAGACAATATTACGATTATACCTTTTTTAGTGGATCTTACCTCGATACAATTCCTATCTATACGTTTAAAGTCAAAGTGAAGGATGATCTATCCGGCTGGACAAAGAGCGGGTTAATGATCAAGGAGCTCAATACCATCTTTGATAAAAGGAACATGCAAATTCTGGGGCGCTCTGTCACCATGAATTATGGAAATATGGTGTTCGATTTTGACGTGAAGATGAATATAGAGATGGGCTATTTTGATCAGGGCGAAACCATCCTGCCTACTAAGATAACCTATGAGGGAAACTGGGACGTTCCATTTAAGAAAGAAGAACGGGCCAGTTTTCTGATTCTGCATAAAGGATATAAAAAAGAACATTAATACGTTCCTATATATCAGTTTATTTATAATTTAAAGCCGTATTAATTTCTTTTCATGATTCCTAAAGAGACTGTAGACAAGATCTTAGAAACAGCACGCATCGAAGAGGTGGTGGGCGATTTTGTGGCCCTTAAAAAACGAGGAACCAGTCTCATTGGTCTTTGCCCTTTTCATAACGAGTCCACACCTTCCTTTCACGTTTCAGTTGCCAAAGGGATCTTTAAATGTTTTGGCTGTGGGAAGGGTGGCGATTCTACGCGTTTCATCATGGACCATGAGAAATCTTCTTACCCCGAAGCGTTAAAGTACATTGCTAATAAATACAACATTGAGATTGCAGAGGAGGTTCAATCTCCTGAACGACAGGAGTCTGACCTTCGTAGGGAAGGCTTATTTGTAGTCACCACACGCGCAGCCCGCTTTTTTCAGGACAGTATGTGGACTTCTCAGGAAGGACAAACTATTGGCCTGGGTTATTTTAAAGAGCGTGGTTTCCGGGATGAAATCCTTAAAAAGTTTGAGCTGGGTTATTCTCCCGATTCCTGGGATGCCTTTATTACGAAGGCACTGCAGGAAGGATTTAATGAAAAAATTCTGGAAGATGCAGGTCTGGCTATCCGAAATGACAAAGGAAAGTTATACGACCGGTTCAGAGGCAGGGTCCTATTCCCGATCCACAGTTTTACCGGAAAGATTATTGGCTTCGGCGGACGTACTCTAAAAACCGACAAAAAGGTTCCTAAATACGTCAACTCTCCGGAAAGTGAAATTTACCATAAATCAGATGTGCTTTATGGTCTTTACTTTGCGAAGAAGGCCATCCGCGATGCGGATAACTGTTATCTGGTGGAAGGTTATGCGGATGTTTTATCCGTACATCAGGCTGGAATTGAAAACGTGGTGGCATCATCCGGAACGTCACTCACAACCGCACAGATTCGCTTAATTGGCCGGTTTACCAAGAATATTACTATTCTCTATGACGGTGATCCAGCAGGTATTAAAGCCTCTCTCCGGGGGCTTGATATGATTCTGGAAGAAGGATTGAATGTACGGGTTGTATTATTTCCCGACGGACATGACCCTGACTCCTACGTCCGCAAACTAGGAAGCTCCGAATTCAAAACTTACATAGAGAAAAACCAGAAAGACTTTATCCTTTACAAAACCTCCATCTTACTTAAAGATGCAGGCACTGACCCGATAAAAAGGGCAGGCGTCATCCGGGAAGTAGTTGAAAGCATTGCCAAGATTCCCGATAGTATCAAGGCTTCCGTTTTTATAAGGGAATGTAGCACGCTGATGCAGATCGACGAACGTGCATTAATTACCGAGCTCAATAAACTTAAACAGGGAAAGTATAAAGCTCCCCGACCCGATGAGCCGGATCAATTACCTCCGCCGGATGGAATGGAGTATGCAGATATTCCCAGTGTTTTAGCTCAGGTTCAGGAGCAGGAGGTAGTGCGGCTTCTATTGAATTACGGACATGAACTGGTAAATTGGGATGGCGTAACAGATACCTATATCGCTCCCTATGTGATCTCTAATATGAATGACGTGGTCTTTGAAGATCCCGTCTGTAAATCGATCATTGAAGAGTATGCAAAACGAATTGATGAAGGAGAGTTGCCTACGGTGCAGGATTTTATACAAAGCAGGGATCAGCACATAGCAGATATGGCCATCTCTTTGGTTACTTCTCCCTACGTTTTAAGTGATAACTGGTATGATAAACGGAAAATATTTGTCCGCAGTGAAACGGAAAATATGCGTGCAACCATACTCGGCGGAATCTTCCATCTCAAGAAGAGAAAAGTAGATGAAATATTGAAAAACATCAGGGATGAAATAGCCAAAGAACCCGATGAAGATAACCTGACTATTTTACTGCAGCGTTATATGCGTGTAAAGGATGTGGAGAAAGGAATTTCTGCGTTTTTAGGATCTGTAGTTGTAAAATAATGGCAAGCCACAATGAGCTTGGAAAACGGGGAGAGGAACTAGCAACGGAATATCTGAAGGATCTCGGATTCCGGATCATTAGTAAAAACTGGACTTATGGCAAGGCAGAAGTAGATATTATAGCTTCTTTTGACCGATACCTGGTCTTTGTAGAAGTAAAAACAAGATCAGGAACTGATTTTGGACAGCCTGAAGACTTTGTATCACCTTCGAAACAAAAGCGGTTACAATGGGCTGCTGAAGGGTACATTTACCAATTCAAGTACCAGGGGGAGGTTCGCTTCGATATTGTTTCCATCCTGTTTGATGAAACCGGAAAATTTAAAATTAATCATATAGAGGATGCCTTTTGGGGTTAAACATCCTTAAATAAGAATTGAAATGAGAAAAAGTGCTTTTTTGTTTGTTTTGTTTGCCCTTGGTTTCGCGTCCTGTAAGCGAGAAAACGCCACCTCTACCTACTTTGTATCACCCGAAGAAGGAAGTGCTGTAAAACAAGGTCAGGATCTTGTTTTGAAGTTATCCGGAGAACTCGGATCATTTGACTCGGTAAGGTACTTGTTGGATACAAACTACCTGGGCACTAAAACGGACACCAGTTCTTTTCGCAGTAGAACAGACAGCCTTTCACTAGGTATCAAGGTTATCGTTGCCCGTGTATTCAAGAACGGAGAATTTAAAGAAACGACCACTAATATTGTATTGCTTCCTTCAAAAGATCCGATAAAGTATTCGTTTGAAGTACTTCATGCTTTTCCACATGACACTTCTTCATATACCCAGGGACTTGAGTTCCATGAAGGAATTTTTTATGAGAGTGCCGGCGGTTATCCTACTGATGGAATCGGGTTCTCAAGCCTGCGTAAAGTAGAACCGGCTACGGGTAAAGTATTAAAAAATCTGGATATGCCTGCTACCATCTTTGCCGAAGGGTTAACATTGGTAGGAGACAAGTTGATTCAGCTTACCTGGGAGAACCATATCGGAATCGTGTATGAAAAAGATAGCTTTAAAAAAGTGGGGGAATTTCCTTATCAGGCCAGTTCGGAAGGCTGGGGACTCTGTTTCGATGGGCAAAGACTCTACAAATCAGATGGCACAAACCGGATTTATTTTTTAAATAAGGATACCTATCAGGAAGATGGATTCATTGAAGTTTACGGTCAAAGTGGTGCTGTAAGTGAGCTCAATGAACTGGAATGGATCGATGGTCAGATTTATGCTAATGTATATCAAAAAGACCGGATTGTGATTATCGATCCACAGAGCGGTGCAGTAGTGGGTGACGTTAATTTAAGCGGACTGCTCCCTGCTAAGGATCGTTTTGAAAACACTGATGTACTAAATGGAATAGCTTGGGACGCAAAGGGAAAGCGTTTATTTGTAACGGGTAAAAAATGGAATACGTTGTTCCAGATTAAGCTGGTTGAAAAGAAGTAAAAGTAAGTTATTTAGACAGCAAAGTCATTGTACCCTGATTAAACAACAGTAGTACCATCATTTAGGAAATCATACTATTCAGCGTACGTTTCCCAAAATAAAGGTGTGGGTTTGCAGATCCTTAAGCACATTAATATACATAACAAATCCTCAAAATAAAGCCTGAATGAGCTTTTGATTTTGAGGATTTGTTATGTGTTAAATTAATTTATTGTTTAAGGAGATTATTTCCTTATCTCCAGTTTTTATACAAATTGATCAATCCATTTGTAGACGAATCATGCGATTGAACCTCATCCTCACTTCTCAACTCAGGTAAAATCTTGCTGGCAAGTTGTTTTCCCAGTTCCACTCCCCATTGATCAAAGCTAAAGATGTTCCAAATGATACCCTGCACAAAAATCTTGTGTTCATACATGGCAATCAGCGATCCAAGTGTTTCAGGCGTGATTTTCTTCACCAAAATAGAATTCGTTGGCCTGTTACCAAGGAATACTTTGAAAGGAGCCAATTTCTCGATCTCTTCATCCGATTTACCCGATTCCTTTAATTCAGCAACCACTTCTTCCAAAGACTTACCGTTCATCAAAGCCTCTGTTTGAGCAAAGAAATTGGACAGCAACAAGGTATGGTGCTCTCCAAGAGGATTATGTGATTGCGCAGGAGCAATAAAGTCGCAAGGAATCAACTTCGTTCCCTGATGAATCAACTGATAAAAAGCATGCTGACCATTTGTACCTGGCTCGCCCCAAATAATCGGACCCGTTTCATAACTGATGTCATCACCATTACGGTCCACATGTTTACCATTACTTTCCATATCACCCTGTTGGAAATAGGCAGCAAAACGATGCATATACTGATCGTACGGTAAAATAGCGTTAGTTTCTGATTCAAAGAAATTATTGTACCATACACCCAGAAGACCCAATATTACCGGAATATTTTGTTCAAACTCCGTGTTCTTAAAGTGATTATCCATCGCATGAGCTCCTGCAAGCAAAGCTTTGAAATTCTGGAAGCCCACACCAAGGGCAATTGAAGTACCTATAGCACTCCAGATGGAGTAACGGCCACCTACCCAATCCCAGAATCCAAACATATTAGCAGTATCAATACCAAAAGCAGAAACTGCTTTCGCATTGGTAGATAAGGCCGCAAAATGTTTGGCAACGTCTGCTTCAGCAGCTCCGGCAGCCAGGAACCAATCACGCGCACTATGTGCATTCGCCATAGTTTCCTGCGTAGTGAAGGTCTTGGAAGCAATTAAGAAAAGGGTGGTTTCCGCATTAACCGTCTTTAATGTTTCTGCAATATGTGTACCATCTACATTGGATACAAAGTGTAAGTTCAGGTGATTTTTATAAGCCTTTAAAGCCTCTGTAACCATAACCGGACCAAGATCCGAGCCTCCAATACCAATATTTACGATATCAGTAATCGCTTTGCCGGTATAACCTTTCCATGAACCAGAAATTACAGCATCCGTAAATTGTTCAATTTTACCCAGCACTTCATTGATATCCGGCATCACATCTTTGCCATCAACCAACACTTCCGAATTACTTTGATTCCGTAAAGCAGTATGCAAAACCGCACGTCCTTCTGTTTCATTGATCGCTTCTCCGCTAAACATCGCGTCGATTGCTTCTTTCAGTCCGCATTCCGTAGTCAGCTGAATCAATAAAGCCATTGTTTTATCTGTTATTCTATTTTTAGAATAATCCAGCATGATATCATTAAACTGAACTGAAAATTTTTCAAACCTCGACGGATCTTCAGTAAACAAATCTTTCAGCTGCTTGCCGCTGACGTCAATGAAGTGATCTGTAAGGTATTGGAATGATTTTGTATCTGTAAAGTTTATTCTAGGTAGCATAAGTGTTATAATTTTAAGCGAATATAGGACTCCTTTTTTGATTTTCTTTTCCTTTATATTTTATCTTTGTGTTATGACTAAAGAGCAATTGCTGGATTTAAGGGATAGAGCAACTTCCCTGAGGAGGTACCTTTGACATTGACCGGAAGCTCGATGAATTACACCAGGAACAGGAGTTAACTTTAACGCCCGATTTCTGGGACAGACCAAAAGATGCGGAGAAAGTATTACACTCGATCCAGCTAAAGAAGGTTTGGACAGATGGTATCGTTAAAATCGATACCGCTATAGAAGATACCGCTGTGATGCTTGAATTTTTTCAGGCTGGTGAAGCAGATGAAGCGGAGCTTAAAACGCAATACACCGCGACATTGAATCAACTGGAAGAACTTGAGTTTAAAAATATGCTCAGTTCCGAAGAAGATCAGCTATATGCCGTATTGCAGATTACGCCGGGAGCCGGTGGAACCGAAAGTTGCGACTGGGCCTATATGCTGATGCGTATGTACATCATGTGGGCAGAGAAAAATGGGTATAAAGTAACTGAGCAGGATATGCAGGAAGGGGAGGTGACCGGAGTAAAATCTGTAACACTTCAAATAGAGGGTGAATTCGCTTATGGCTACCTGAAAGGGGAGTCGGGAGTACACCGGCTAGTCCGCATTTCTCCCTTTGATGCCAATGCAAAGCGGCATACCTCATTTGCTTCGGTTTACGTTTACCCTTTGGTGGATGATACGATAGAGATTGAGGTAAATCCTGCTGATATTGAGTTTGAAACTTTCCGTTCCGGTGGAGCAGGAGGTCAGAATGTAAATAAGGTGGAGACAGCCGTACGGTTATACCATAAACCCTCAGGTATCGTGATTAAAAATCAGGAGTCCCGTTCGCAGTTACAAAATAAAGAGAATGCCATTCGCTTACTGAAATCTCAGCTTTATGAAGCGGAGTTACGGAAGCGAAGTGAAAGTTCTGCCTTGATAGAAGGAGCGAAGAAGAAGATTGAGTGGGGATCGCAGATCCGTAATTACGTGCTCCATCCCTATAAGATGGTGAAGGATGTACGTACTAACCATGAAACTTCCAATGCGCAGGCCGTTCTTGATGGCGACCTGAATGATTTCTTAAAGGCTTATTTAATGGAATTTTAATTTTGGTATTAAGTGTCCGGCTTCTTAGATTAAAGAGCCGGACCTTGATCTTCTACAATTTTAAGCAGCTCGCTTACTTCCGCCACCTTATCTTCATTCCCTGATTTTTGGTATGAAGAAGTTAAATTTCGTAGCACTCTGCGGATAATGTCAGTATTGGAGCAAGCCTGATAATATTGATCTTCCAATGGCAGGTTTAACTGCTTCAGAAACGAATCCACATCCTTCTTACCGAATATAAAACCCTTGTTAAACGCATTGATGTAAAACAGCACTTCCTCAGTAGGGCTTTCATTAAGCGATTCGTCCACGTAAGCAAGAATAAAATGCTGTGGCAGATTGACACCATACACCGGAATATCAAGTTTCTGCGCAATGATCGAATAAATAACCGCTAAAGAAATTTGATTCCCTTTTTTACTTTCCAGCACCTGGCTGATATAGGAGTTATTCGGATCCTGGTGATTTCCCGTGTTTCCTGCAAAACCATACACGTTGTAGAATACATGATTAAACAGTTTGATTTTTTCTACCGGGCTCATGCTGTATAAAATTTGCAGCCACACCTCCCGTTTGATTTCTTCAATCTGGTAAACTATTTTCTGGGGGTCCATATCCGGATACTGATACCGGTTAATGATGATCATCCCATCCAGAATGTCAAATGCTCCACCTGTATACCAAAGGGTCAGGTCATTCTTGACATCATTAAACTGAATTTTATGAACCAGGTTTTCTATCCGTTGCTGCACCAGCGCATCAAAAGACTGCTCCCATGCCGATTCCAGGTACTCAATAATTCCATTTCCATAAGAAAGTAACCGCTCCTCCACGTTTTTGGACACCTGCTCATCAGGATCATCCAGCAACTTAACTAATGACTCTAACTCCTTATTCATTGATTTATGCTATTTTTGAGGCCATTTATGTTCTTATTCGATACGAATAAACCGTTTACCTGATTTTGTGCCTTCATGATTAATTTTCAACTACTCAAGTCCTACATCAAACACCGTTTAACAGCTAAAACCCGTCATGGTGTCCATTCTCCCTTTGTTTATCATTTGATTGATAAGGTGATATATGACTTCAAACCGCGTTCAGACTATAGCGAAATTGAGTTACTCCGGCATCAATTGCTGAAAGATAAACGCTTTATCACCATAACCGATCTGGGTGCAGGATCACATGTCAATAATAACAAACAAAAGCAAATTAAGCAACTTGCGAAAAATGCACTAAAAACACCAAAACTAGCACAACTAATATACAGATTAGTAAACGAATTTCAACCCGCTAATAGTATAGAGCTTGGAACATGTTTGGGTCTAACCACCTCATATCTTGCCAAAGCAGTGCCAAAAGGGAAGATTGTTAGCATTGAAGGGTGTCCGGAGACTGCTGGTGTGGCACGTGAAAACCTGCAATCGCTGCACATTGAGAATGCATCTATTTTGACCGGGAATTTTGATTTGGTATTTCCGGAAGTTATTGGAGGGTTGTCTTCAGTGGATTTGGTGTTTATTGATGGGAACCATAGGAAGCAGGCTACGCTGGATTATTTTAAGATTTGTTTGGATAAGGTTAATGAGGATTCGGTGCTGATTTTCGACGATATCTATTGGAGTAAAGGTATGGAGGAAGCGTGGGAGGAGATAAAAGCACATCCGGAGGTGACGGTTACGGTTGATCTGTTTTGGATTGGGCTTGTGTTTTTCAGGAAGGGACAGGTGAAGGAAGATTTCAAGGTGAAATTTTAGAGTTTGATACATTTCGTGTAAACCTGATAGTAAAATAGTCTAGTAAAAATGCAGTATGGATCCAAGTTGAGTCCAGTATTGCATAGCTCAAGTCGGACTTTCACGGGATTTTTATTAGTTTGTTTTTGCGATAAGTTGCAATCGTGTATTTCTGTTATGTTAAGGATTTTGACCTTCATCGAAATTTATAGCGTAACTTGGAAGAATTCGACGTATACGAGAAGAGTTCGGAAAAATTGGTCTCACTTTCGCTTTTGATATTCCTGAATCGTTCCTTTACCAGCATATATTTTAACGATATGGCTACAATAGATAAAAAAGGAATGGTACATGGAACTGCAGGTTCAGTGATTTACCGTGAGTACCGGGGAAAGAACATTATCCAGGGCAAAGCAAAGGCATTTAAGCAAACAGAAAAGACAATCAGGAGCGCTACTGAGTTTGGACTTTCAAGTTCTGTAGCGGCAGTGATTAGGAAGGCGTTTGAACCTGCTTATTTCTTTAAAGATGGGACGGCAGCATATAGGAGTACACAAATGGTATACCGGTCGATATTAAATAATGTAAGCGGAGAGAAAGGAAAGAGGGATTTGCATGACGGGGATCTATCCCTGTTACAGGGAATGGACTTCAATGCGAACAGCAAACTTCAAGAATTCCTGCAGATGAGCCACTCGGTAAGTAAGAATGCAGACGGTTTGGTCAGTGTTACATTGGGCTCTCTAAACACTCAAACCGACATCAAAAGGCCGCGAAACCTTAGTGGAGCTTATATGAAACACCGCATCAGGTTAATGCTGGTTGCATTTAACTTCAGGGAAGAGTATTATGAAAACCTGGGCTTTCAGGATATTGATCTGGAAGGCTATCAAACCATCGATGAACAGTTGATCACCTTTAACGAAATCGTTCCAGACGATTGCCTTGCAATGGTAAGCATGTCACTGATGATGTATTCTACTGTTAGTCAAACCAGTGAAAGTATCCTGCTGAACAGTGGAGAGTTTAGTCCATGTGCTATTATCGGTGCTTTTCAATCCGTAAAGCCATCTGATTACCCATTAAAAGAGGTTGAAAGGCAACCATCCAACTATCTCGGCAGGGAAGAAAAGATCTGTGAAATGTTTTACAAAGGGAATCTCCTGATGCTGGGACTGGTTTCCCGGTTTGGAAAACCGGATAAGTTGAACCCTAAAATGGTAAAATCAAAGCAGGTGATTCCAGATATTATGCCAGGAAAGCGAGTTTCATTCAAAAAGGTTGAGAGGTTTGGTTTGTTGTAGGCTGTTTTAATTTTGCAATGTACTGAGATTGTGAAGTCAACTTGATACAGGTTTGCTTTGCTTCACTTATTCCTCTCAGGAAAAGGTCTGTAATCTCAGTTCATGTTTAAGAAAGGAGCTATGATCCAATTATCTAACTAAGCGAAGCTGATTACTTGTCTAGGGTCGCCAATGTTGCTGCTTTTTTGTTCCAATTGTCCAATTCGAAGAATACCCTATGATAGCACTTTTATTATAATTTTTATAATCAATAAAGTGCTTGTTTCATCTAATTATAATTATAGTTTATAGGAAGGTTTATTTTATAATTATGTGGTCTTAACACATCTTATTCGTGAGGGTAAGCTTTATTGTATTTTGTTTTAAATAGTTCAATACACTGTTCATATCTATCATTTACTCATTATCAAAAAATATAATTACCGTTTGATTAATGAAATGAGTTCTTGATAATTGATAAAATCATGCTCCTATTCTCAATCTCATGACTCTAGAAATGAATTAACTAGTGTTTATTTGATCACAAAAGGAGGGAATAATGATAGAGGTAAAAAAAGAAATGTCAGTTTATAATCACATATAAAACCGTGAGTTTTATTTCCTTTAAAACATTATTAAGTGAAAACCAAAAGGAAAATTTAATTATTTCATGCTTATTGTTCTTTGCTAACGGCTGCCTCGAGTACAGACCTATTATTTTTCCCCCATCTTTCCATGCAGATGATCAGAGGCCGTAGACTAATTATGAGCGCTGTTGACCTTGTTTTGCTTTTTTAAAATTGAGCATTGATATATAACATTAGAATCGTTTATAACGAGAATAGTAAACAAAACTAAATAAAAAGAAGTCATACTATTTTATCAATGATACGACCGTTATTCGGTATAAATTGAGACGGGAATTTGATAAGGATTTCAAGTTTTTATCAACTAAGATGCATATCAGTCAATGAATCTAAGATGAAGAGCTGAACCCTTACATTCTCACTTTTTCACACTAATTTCCAATATAGCCAGTTTGATGTTACAACAATTTACATCTGGCAATAGTACAATGATAAAATTTTATTTTCGTAGAACAGAAACTAATATAAACATGAAAAAACACTTTATCCACTCTCTTGTCGCGGTAGGCTTATTGGCGACCTTGAACTCTTGTTCTAAAGAAGAACAAGTAGACCTTAAACCAGTAACGACATCGGCACATCCCTTAGACCCTGGGAATTTTGGTTATTATCAGGTGGAAACGGGTGAGAATTATCATTACATTGACTCCATTAGTGCTTTTTACCAAGCTACTAAAAACTATCTTAAGATGAAGCCACTGAGTTTAGAAAAGTACAAGAACAATGCTTTACTTGATTCCGTATGCAACAAAGATCTGGCTTTGTATTTCGAAAGTAAAGGAAAAAAAACTCATGACAAATCCGCTTTATGGGCTGTAGTACCACGCGTAACAGCTGAACATCCATCTATCGTTACTGTTAACAGTGCCGATCACATCTTTACTATTAAAATGTCAAAAATGGTGACTGCAATTGGACTTGAGATTAATTCACCTTACAAAGGAATAGGGCTTGGGGTAACTGTTAGTTTTTGGAACTCCAAGCTTAATCAAAGAGTACCTGAGGGTGGAGGCACCAGGTTCCTGAATGGCGGAGGTGGCGGCTTTAAAATAAACTTTGGCAAACCGGGTGGTGCCCACATATGGGGGATTGAAGCCACAAAACCCTTTGATGAAGTTAGGATAACGTTTGAATCGCCTATAGGCAGCGATCCGTCCCCTACTGGACCATTCGACATTTCCTTTTCTGGGTTTAGATATAAATTAGCAAAGTAAAAATCAATTTTTTACTAAAGAGGTCGTTTTCTTAGACAATGTAAGATAGACTCCTCATGAATTCATTTTGGCTGAATTTACGAATGTTTTAACCATTACAAATGTAAATTCGAAGGATTTGAATTACTGAACGAACTTATAAATGTCTGGATTTAGATAGTTTTCCATTCGTGTTCTTTTTTGGCGGATTGTTCTTACATATAAGTTTATTTTGAAGAATATTGGGGAACCAGTAAAAAGACCTTTGAATTAATGACTGAATGGACATAAAATAAACGTCGGTAAAATGGAGTTCAAATTATGCCCGGGCGATATATCTCGTTCTTTTTCTACTTCTTTAATTACTTTAGTACTCGGGCGACAATGACGTGCTCTTAATCGGGTACAAATCAAACTCTTAACCGTTAGTTTCAATAAACGATGAAAATTAATCAGATCGATGACAATCGAACTCGGCGTATGATCCTATTTTTTTATAGTGTCGGGTTTTTGATTGGAACCTCTACCCATCTATATAATATTATCGTTAGTGGCTTTTTATCAGTATCCCACCTTGCGCCTTGGTACGTAAATCTATACTGGGACATCCTAACCCTCCTTGATCTCTTTGCTTCGATATTAATTTGGTTTAAACTGAAGCAAGGTCTTCTTCTCGCAATTGCAATTATGGCCACTAATATAATAATTAATACCTACTCTTATTTATCCGGTTGGTTTGGTGACATTGTATCGGCTATGGTTCCTGTAGGACTACTAATGCAATCAGTATTTGGCACCTTCGTTTTTGTTACCGCCACTTTGTTTTTATTAAAACGTTCCTTTAGTAAATAAATTCTTCAAAAAAGGTGGTTTTTTCAGACACCTTGTTTCCTTTGTCATCTAACTAAAAACAACTCTATTTAACACAAAACCAGTTATGGAGCAACGTTTTGTAGTCAATAATTTATAATGCAGATTTTAGAACTCGTGCATGATATCCTCCCTGAGAAAGTGTGATAATCATGATTAAAGAGAGTTTTACGTTGCTGAAGCAGTGAAAAATAATTGGACAACTCGCCAATTAGAATGCCAGATAAATAGCAACCTTTGGGAACGCTTACTTATGAGCAATGATAAAGTGAGCGTAGTGGCTGTAGCAAGAAATGAAAAACAGCCATCAGAGGCTAACGAAATCATTAAAGACCCGATGTACCTTGAATTTTTAGGATTACACCGAGAGGCATCATATTACGAAAAAGATTTAGAACAGGCCATTATCACTCATTTACATGACTTTTTGTTATAACTCGGCAATGGTTTTGCTTTTGTAGAAAGGCAAAAACGACTGCATATAGATGGTGATGATTTTTTTATTGACCTGGTTTTTTATAACAGGCTCTTACAATGCTTTGTGATTGTGGAAATAAAGACAACTAAATTTACCCATCAAGATATAGGGCAATTGCAGATGTATGTTAATTATTATGACCGTTATAAGAAAAAAGATTTTGAAAACCCAACCATTGGAATTTTGCTATGCGCTGAAAAAAACAATGCAGTAGTTAAGATCTCTCTTCCGGAAAATAATAAAACGATCATTGCCAGCGAATACAAATTATATTTGCCTAAAGTACTCCCCATTGTTAGGACAATAATTTGTACAAAGTTAATTATTCAATATTATTGTTGTTGCTTGAGGTGTGGGAATGTTGTAAACTCTTTTTAGAGTTTTCCACATTTCCACACCTGTTTTCTTTTTTGATTCTCTCTTTTCATTCTAAGCCGCTAATGATATGTAACTTTCTTGCGGTGTGTGCCTTTTTAAAGACTTATGCCTCCTTTCTTTATTATAGAAGTTGATATTGGAATTGCAACACTTTACTGGAGATTTTTTTCTAGGCAGTAATTTCAGTATTCACCAAAAGTAGCTCAAATTCAGTCGGGGTCAAATATCCTAAAGCAGAGTGCCTCCTTTTTTTATTATACCATATCTCAATGTATTCGAATATGGCCAGTTTAGCCTGTGCACGGGTTTTAAAGCACATCTGGTATACCATCTCTGTTTTTATTGACTTGAAGAAACTCTCGGCCACAGCATTGTCCCAGCAATTGCCTTTACGGCTCATGCTTTGAGAAACAGGAAAACCTTTCAATTGATTCCTGAATTCTTCACAGGCGTATTGTATCCCTCTATCCGAATGAAAAATCAGTTTATTGGTAACAGTCCTGTTTTTTATGGCCATCTGCCATGCAGCCACGCTGGTTTGTCCTGCATTCATCGTTTCGCTTGTAGCCCATCCAATTACCTTCCTGTCGGCCAGGTCAATAACAGTGGTCAGGTAGAGCCAGCCCTCATCCGTTTGGATATAAGTCAGGTCCGATACCCATTTTTGCCCTATCCTGTCCGCAGAAAAATCTCTATTGAGGAGATTTTCTGCTACTGCATAGGTATGCGCAGAATCCGTAGTTTGCACCCGATAGCTTTTTCGTATCACGCTCCTGATATTGGCTTTACGCATCAGTCTTGCCACTCTTGGTCTGGAAGAAAATATCCCGATAGACTTCAGTTCAGCAGTGATCCGGGGACTGCCATAGCAACGTTTACTATCATCATATATCTTTTTAATTTCCACTAAAAGATCTTTTTGTTTTTTTGCACGTAAGCTTACCGGATATTTTAGCCAGTAATAGTACCCACTGGTGCTTACCTTTAGTACTTTACACATCTTTTCAACAGGAAATATAGTTCGGTGTATTTTTATAAATCCGAATATCTCCCGTCTCTCCTGGAAAAGATGCCGACCGCCTTTTTTAGGATTTCACATTCAAGTTGCGCTTCTTTAAGTTCCTTTTGAAGCCTTTTAATGGATCGCTGGTCTTCATTTAATTCAGCACTTGCGCTTTCCTTTGGGGCAGACTGCAGCCGTCTCTATTTGCTTAGCCGGCTGGGATCTATCCCAAGTTCATCGGCTACCTCTTTAACTGATCCTTTGGCATGCGTTAATTCTACAGCCATCGTTTTAAAGGAGTCATCAAACACACGTTTATTCATAATATCAAATTTAATTTATTTAAATCTGTCTTTCAAATTCCCTCCAGTCAAATGTAGTAACTCCACACCCAACCGTGATATATATTCCGGGATACAATAATCAGAAGTGATTAGGATCAGCTGTCTATCTATGTAATTATGTGATAAAATACTCATATATCAAAGTGTATAGCCTTAAAAATTGTATAAAATAATATTTGCTTTAATCGTTTAAAGTGATTATTATTGTTTTACAATTCATTGCTGAATTTAGCCGAAATGAAGAAAGTGAATCTTAAAGATGTTGCACAGCACGTAGGTGTTTCCACTGCTCTGGTATCTTATGTGCTAAACGGACAGGCTGTTGAGAAGCAGGTTAATAAAGAAACAGCAGAAAGAATAGTAATTGCCGCAAAAGAACTTAATTATTTGCCCAATCAAATTGCAAAAAGCCTGAAAATGCGAAAAACGCATACTATCGGTTTGGTGGTTGCAGATATAAATTACCGTTTTAGTACAGGGATTACCAGGGCCATTGAAAGTGAGGCTAAGAAGAAGAATTATACCGTTATTTATGGAAGCTCAAACGAAAATGAAGAAAAATTTGCTGAACTAATCGATGTATTTGTTAACCGCAGAGTAGATGGCCTCATTCTGGTACCTGTAGAGAACTCGCAGGACCAAATTCGTAAATTACAAAAAACAGATGTTCCATTCGTTTTAGTAGACAGGATCTTTCCTGAAATGGAGACTAACTGTATTGCATTAGATAATCATAAGGCTAGCTATACATCTACATCGTATCTTATAGCTAGGGGCCATAAAAAAATAGCTATGGTGAATTACAAAACTACCCTCTTTCACCTACTTGAACGCAATCGGGGATACCGAGATGCACTTAATGAGCAGGGTATTAAAGAGGAGTGGCTTTATGAAATTAACACTGAAAGTAGATCCGGTGATATGGAGAAAGCCCTATCCGACATTATTAGTCAACAGGATTCGTTTGATGCCATTTTTTTTGCTACAGATACGCTTGCACTTGATGGGTTAAAATTGCTGAATAATAAAGAAATTAAGGTTCCGGAAGGCATTTCTGTGTTTAGTTTCGATGAATCGGAAGCTTTTGAATTATTTTACACTCCAATCACTCATTCAAAACAACCATTGGAAGAAATGGGAAAGTTAGCGTTCAATACCTTAATTGAACTCATTAACCAAAATAAAGTAAATAAACTCATCTGCTTACAGGCTGATCTGATAGTTGGCCAATCCTGTAGAGAAATACTAGTCTAAATTTTTTTTATTGAATCATACTTACGATAAGTACAACCAATTACTTTAAACGATTAAAGTATATTTAATATCTATGAAAGAGCATTTTATCATAACTATTTTTTCTACTAAGGGTAAGTTGTTTTCAGCAATTTATGGATCAAGGCTGTCATTCAAGCCGCCATAACCACTGGTATAATCAATTATACATCCATTTAAAATAAAACTAATCAATTATGAAATCTATATTTTTCGTTGTTTTTATGATTCTCTGCGTTGTCGCGGATGCTCAGCAGAGAACTGTGGCAGGTACCGTCATAGATAAGGATTTAATGGTACCACTTGCAGGGGTGACAGTAAAGTCGTCTGAACAAACTGTACTTACAGATGTAAATGGAAAATTTTCTATACCTGTTCAGGTGAATCAACAATTGACCTTTACATATATAGGTATGCAAACGGCTGTAGTGTCCATTACTTCTTCAACACAGCCGATTTCTGTTGTGATGCAACAAGAAGCCGGCAATTTAAATGAGGTTGTAGTTACGGGCTACCAATCACAGAAAAAAGCAGACCTGACGGGTGCAGTATCTGTGGTAAAAATGGCTGATATTAAAGATGTAAGGCAAGGCAATGCGATTAAATCATTACAAGGGAGAATTCCAGGTGTTAATATTACAACAGACGGAAGTCCTGGAGGTGGGGCAACAGTAAGGATAAGGGGGATTGGAACTCTCGGGAATAATGACCCACTGTATGTAATAGACGGAATCCCTACAAAAAGAGGACTTCAGGAACTTAATCAGGACGATATTGAATCGATCCAGGTTTTGAAGGACGCATCATCTGCAACTATATACGGATCAAGGGCTGCCAATGGTGTTATAATCGTTACTACTAAAAAAGCTAAAAACGGAATCCACCGGATTGACGTGAATGCCTCTACATCTTCACAATACTACACTACTAAACAAAGTATGTTGAATACCAACCAAAGAGGTGAAGCTTACTGGAGGGCGGCTATTAACAATAATTTCAATCCGAACGACAACCAAATCTATCAGTATAACTGGAATAATAACTTTAGCGATCCGGTGTTAAATGAAGTGATCCTTCCTGAATTTATAGATGCAGCCAAGACCATGACGCCTGCTGATACAAAATGGTATGATGAAATCTCGCAAGCTTCTGTCATACAGAATTATAATATAGCTTTGACAAATGGTGGAGAGAGAGGCAATTCCTATTTTTCTTTGGGCTATTATGACAACAAGGGTATAGTAAGAGAGTCAAGAGCGAAAAAAATCAATTTAAGATTAAATTCTGACTATAGTTTATTAAACGGTCGCTTAAAAGTAGGTGAAAATTTTAATACCACCTACGCAAACAATGTATTAATACCAACCGGTGATGTTTTATTTACAGCTTTGGTGCAACAGCCCATAGTGCCTGTGCATTCTATTAATGGGGGATGGGGAGGGCCGGCATCAGGTATGACTGACAGAAATAACCCGGTCAGGTTAATTGAAGACAATCAACAAAATAAGAATTTCTTTCAGAGAATAATAGGCAGTGCTTATGTAGATTTTACCATTATTCCTAACCTACATTTGAGATCAAATTATGGAGTAGATTACTCTGGAATTTATTCAAGAACATTAAGAAAATCATATGTCTCAGGTTTCTTAACTGATCCTTCCAATTTAGTCCAGAACACACAAAGCTATGATGGTAATCTTATCTTACAAAATACCATCAATTACGTTCTCGATAAAAAAAATCATCACTTTGATTTTCTTTTAGGTCAGGAATCTATCAAATTCATTAATCAGAACTTTTTTGGCTCCAGACAGGGCTACGCTCTCGAAAACCTCGATTACTCCTATCTGGACGTAGGTACTTCAAACATAAATAATGGTGGCAATGGTTCTGCTAACTCTTTATTATCATTTTTTGGAAAAGTCAACTATAGCCTAAATAATAAATATCTGGCATCCGCTACCTTACGTAGGGATGGTTCTTCAAGATTTGGCTCCAATAACCAGTATGGTTATTTTCCTGCGGCCTCTGTTGGATGGAGGATGAGCCAGGAAGAGTTTATGAAAAAAATACCCTTTGTCTCTGACCTGAAACTAAGATATAGCTACGGACAAGCTGGTAATCAGGAAACAGGAAATTATGCTACTTACAGTCTTTATTCAGCTATATATGGGACTGATCATGTTTTTGATGCAGATGGAGGAACGGCATACGACATCTCCGGTGCAGGTACAGGCACTTTGCCCTCAGGCTTTGTTAAAATTCAACAAGCTAATCCGGATTTGAAGTGGGAGACAACTAGAGAGTCAAATTTTGGGTTAGACTTCGGCCTCTTTAACCAAAGAATTAACGGTAACGTGGAATACTTCATTAAGAAAACATCGGGTATATTGATAACACCCGGTTATCTTGCTGTAATAGGTCAAGGTGGTAATAAGACATTTAATGGTGCCTCCATGCAAAATAAAGGTATAGATGCGGCGATAAATTACGAAGGCACAATTGGTAAGGACATTTTATTTACCGTCGGCGCTAACCTGAGCAGTTATCGTAATAAAGTAACGTATTTACCCTCAGAAATATTAACCGCTTATCCTGGTAACGGAACAGATCAAAATATAGTTGGCCAGTCTATCAATTCTGTATTTGGCTATGTGGCTGATGGGTTATTTACATCCGCAGATCAAGTTACCAATTCTCCGGATCAGCCTGGTAAAGGATTGGGAAGGATAAGGTTTAAGGATCTGAATAATGATAACATAATTAACGACCAGGACAGAAAGTATATCAGTACGGGCAATCCTGATTTGTTGTATGGGCTAAACTTCACATTTGAATGGAAAAATTTTAATTTAAGTGCCTTTTTTCAAGGTGTGCAGGGATCAAATGTTTATAATTCATATAAGACATATACAGATTTTGCATCGATTTGGCCCGGGGGTAACTGGGGAACCCGTGTTTTAAACGCGTGGTCGCCTCAAAATACTAACTCTACGATACCTGCATTAACGCTTGTTAATTCAAATGATGAAGCACGTACTTCAACCTATTTTATCGAAAATGGATCATATTTAAAGCTAAGAAACCTACAGATTGGATACAATTTGAAAAGTGCACTAAAGGGCATTCATTTTCAAAATGCAAGAATATTTGTGCAGGGGGCTAACTTGTTTACTATTAAAAGTAAAGGGTATACGGCTGCAGATCCTGAAAATCCGGGTAATGGCTATCCAGTACCAGCAATTGCTACTTTCGGCCTTGATTTATCTTTTTAATCTTAGATACAATGAAAATGAGAAATAAATATTTTATAGGGATATGCCTGATCATGATGTGTATATCCTGCAAGGATTCACTAGAAGAGAAACCACAGGTGGTGGTATCCAGTGAGGATTTAAATACACCGGAAAATGTTGAAAAGATGGTAATTTCAGCTTATTCTACATTAGGAAATGAGAATATCCATACTTCCAATAGTTTGTGGCCATGGGGAAGCCTCCGAAGTGGTGATGCTTATAAAGGTGGTGATGGTGTTGGTGATAATAGTGAATGGAATGATTACGAAACATTTGTGACCAATCGGGCTACCAATTCTTTAACCGATCAAATGTGGGCTCAGATGTATAATGGTATAGGAAGGGCTAATGATGCTTTACAACGAATCAATGCCATTGATGTATCTGTATATCCTAATAAGATCGCCAGGCAAGCGGAAATGAGATTTTTAAGAGGTAATTATTATTTCATGCTTAAGATTTTATTTAATCAGATTCCCTACTTTGATGAGACGATAGCGAAAGATGATTATATTAATATATCCAATGTTGAGCTGACAAGTGATCAGCTTTGGGATAAAATTGCGGAAGAATTTCAATTTGGAGTAGAAAATCTTCCGGATACTCAAGCTGATGCTGGACGGCCAAATAAATTCACAGCAAGTGCTTTTCTTGCGAAGGTACGATTATACCAGGCTTACAAACAGGATGACAAGTATGCGGTGATTTCAATTGACCAATCAAAATTACAAGAGGTGATTTCGCTTTGTGATAATGTTATAAACGCTGGGAAGTATAGTTTAGCAACTGATTTTGGACAGAATTTCCTTGCTGAATATGACAATGGTCCTGAATCTGTTTTTGCCATTCAGTATTCTAAAAATGACGGAACAAAGTATGGAAGAATTGATATGGGCCATTCGCTGTCTTATCCCATGAATCCTGAATATGGCTGCTGTTGGCAGCATATTCCTAGCCAGGATCTCGTAAATAATTATAAAACAGACAATAATGGCCTTCCACTATTTTCGGGGTATAATAATACGGATGCAACCACTGTAAATGATTTTTTAAATAATACGTTTGACCCTAGATTGGATCATACCGTGGGGATTCCAGGGCATCCTTTTAAATACGTAACAACTTTTATATATCAAACTTCATGGGCGAGAGCTCCGGCAATTTATGGAAATTATACAAGCATGAAGGATGTTGCAGCATACAATGACCCATCTTTTCAACGAATTCCACCATTTATGTCCAGCTCAAAGAACTGGGAGCTTATTAGATATGCAGATGTATTATTATGGAAAGCTGAAGCATTGATCGAACTTGGTCGGCCATTGGAAGCTCTTCCATTAATCAATCAGGTGAGGCAAAGGGCTTCCAACAGTACATCCATGCTTAAGCAGAGCAATGGGTCTTTCATAAGCAATTACAAAGTAGTTACTTACCAGCCTGGTATCAACTGTACCTGGACACCATCTTATGCAAAAGAAGCGCTGCGAAGAGAACGCCGGTTAGAATTTGCAATGGAAGGAAACAGATTTTTCGATTTAGTTAGATGGGGGATTGCTGAAACCTATTTAAATAGCTATTTTGCTTCAGAAGGAACTAAAAAGTCATACTTAAAATTGGCTCGTTTTACAAAAGGGAAAGATGAATATATGCCAATTCCGACAAATCAAATCAATTTTAGTAAAGGACTTTACAAGCAAAATCCTGGATATTAATTATATACACGCTGAACATGAAATTAAAATTTAATGTCTTTTTAATAGCTTTAATAGCTGCAACCGGAGGGCTTTTGTTTGGGTTCGATACTGGTGTGATTTCAGGAGCCCTTCCCTTTTTAAAACAATACTGGCATCTTAGTGATGCCAGTATTGAATGGATTACTACTACTGTTTTGATAGGAGCCATAATAGGCGCATTAGGTAGCGGAAAATTGTCTGATATAATTGGTCGTAAGCGAATGATTATTATAAATGCGATCATATTTGCCATTGGGGCAATAGGATGTGCATATGCGCCGACGTTATTGGTTTTGATCATCATGCGAATAATTATAGGAATAGCAATTGGTATCACTTCTTACGTCGTTCCAATGTATATATCTGAAATATCACCAACCAGGGTCAGGGGAGCTTTAGTCACCTTGAACCAATTAATGATAACATTAGGAATCCTTTTATCTTACACTGCTGATTATTGGTTGTCGGATGATGCTAACTTAGAATCGTGGAGAAATATGTTCCTTGTAGGGTTTTTTCCTGCCGCAGTATTACTAATTGGAATGTTTTTTCTTCCAGAAACCCCTCGCTGGCTGATCAGTAAAGATCGCTGGGATGAGGGTGTCAAAATTCTAAATACCCTTGAAGATGAAGATCTTATCGAACAAACTTTAGCTGATTTAAAAAAAGAAGTTGAACACTCGAAAAAAAATAAAACGACATCGAAAGAGATCTTAAAACCCTGGCTGAGGGCTCCTTTAATTATTACTATTGGGATATTCTTTTTTCAGCAGTTTTCAGGCGTTAATACGATCATTTATTATTCGCCAATGATTTTTAAAATAGCCGGGGTAGTAAGCAATACCGCATCAATTATTCCTGCTATTATAATCGGTACGGTGAATGTTCTTGCCTGTTTGGCTTCCGTGTTTTTATTAGACAAAGTAGGAAGAAGAAAGCTTTATTTTATTGGGATGATTGGGATGATTCCATCTCTTGCTTTGTTGGGTGCCTGCTTTCATTTTAAAGAAGAATTGGGTTCTAGTCTGCCTGTTTTTGCCGTTTTAAGCATAGTATGTTACATTATTTTTATTGCTATAAGTCTGGCACCACTAGGATGGTTATTGATTTCTGAAGTTTTTCCACTAAATGTTCGTGGGGTAGGAATGAGTATTGGTTCCCTTGCGCATTGGGGATTTAATGCAATCATCACCTTTACGTTCTTAAAACTGGTAAATTCACTAGGAATCGATTATACGTTTTGGAGTTATGGTATTATCTGCCTGTTCGGGCTTGTCTGGGGCTATTTTTACATACCTGAAACAAAGGGAAAATCTCTCGAAGAGATTGAAAAGTTTTGGCATGAAGGAGGAAATCCTAGAAAATTATAATTAATAAAATCATGAAGAAAATAACTGTATTAGTACTATTAATGTGCTCCATCTCGTTTGCTTTTGGCCAGCTGGGTGTAAAGTACGATCCAACAATTCAAACCACTAAAACGCTTCAGTATTTTCGCCCGAAGGGTGATTTATTTGTCGGCGATTGTATGCCATTTTCTTATAAAGGGACGTATTATTTCTATTGGTTACTGGATTCAGCACATCATGCTAGCTTGAAAGGGCTAGGAGGGCATCAGTGGGCATTGAGTACTACTAAAGACTTAAAGACCTGGAAACAACATCCTATAGTACTGGGTATCGATGAAGCATGGGAGAAATCTATTTGTACCGGGTCAATTGTCAATTATAAGAATAAATTTTATGCCTTCTATGCAACACGATTGGTTGATGCGGAAGGTAATGTGAATGAGCAGTTGAGCTATGCGATCAGTAATGACGGTATAAATTTCGATAAACAGAAACCAAATCCATTTTATACATCAGCTCCCGGTTACAGCAAAAGGGATTTTAGGGATCCAAAGGTTTTCGTTGATGAAAAGACGGGAGAGTTTCATTTGTTTGTTTCTAGCTGGAAGGAAAATCCAGTATTAAAACATGCAGGTGGGGCTCTTGTACACCTGACCTCCAAAGATTTGAAAAACTGGACTGTTCTTGATCCTGTTTTAACGGGACAGTCATCTGTGCCTGAATGTCCGGATTATTTCCTTTGGAATGGATGGTATTACTTGGTATACGGAGACAATGGTGACACGTTTTATGTAAAATCAAAGAATGCATACGGTCCTTGGGAGCAACCGCAAAGCCAGGTCTTAAATGAATCGTGGTCAAATGTGGTGAAAACTGCCGGGTTTAAAAATAACAGGCGTATTGCTGCTTCATGGATTCCTTCCAGAAGAGATAATAAGGACAGCAATGGAGAAACCTTTGGCGGTAACGCCTTGTTTAGGGAAATAATGCAATTGCCGGATGGTACGTTGGAAAGTAAATTTCCCGAAGAAATGATACCTGAAACTGGTCCAGAGCTACCTTTAAAATTGAAGAATGACTTATATGCAACAACTGTAAATAATAACATGCTGAATATAAATGCCCCGAATGGTGTGGGTGCGGCACACCTTACTGGAATTCCAATGAGATGTAGGGTAACTATGGAGATTGAGCCTTTATCGAATTCTGAAGAATATGGGTTTTATTTAAGGTCAAATGAAAATGCAGCGGATGGATATAAAGTAAGTTTTTCAGCAGACAACAAAATAGTTTCCCTGGGGAGTACAGATATTAAGGCGGTCTCCGGATTGGATAAGTTGATTAAAATTGACCTGATTATGGATGGTGATATTATTGATATGAGTATTGATAATAGAAGATGCATAGTAAACCGGGCTATTGATCAAAAAGGTGATTTTCTATGGTTTTATGCGAAGCATGGCAATATCAGATTCAAATCCATAAAAGTTAGTCCTCTGTTATAGAATCATTAAATATATAATATATGTTAGTGGGGTTAGATATTGGCGGTACAAAATGTGCGGTTATAATAGGTAGAATTACCGATAAAGAGGAAATAGAAATAATTGATAAGGAAGTAGTTCCTACAAACAAACCAGTTTATGAAATAATAGATCTTTTATTTCTGAAGGCTGAAATGTTGCTTTCGAAACATAATATACCAATTGATCAGATCACGGGCTTCGGTATAAGTTGTGGCGGCCCACTTAGCAGTAAAAAAGGGCTGATATTATCTCCTCCTAATCTAATAGGTTGGGATAATATTCCTATCGTAGAAATGGCAGAAAAGAGATTCAATCGCAAGGTGTTATTGCAAAACGATGCGAATGCCTGTGCTGTTGCAGAATGGAAATATGGTGCAGGAAAGGGAGTGAATAACCTGATGTTTTTAACCTTTGGCACTGGAATGGGAGCGGGATTGATTTTAAATGGCATGCTTTATTCCGGTATTTCAGATTTGGCGGGGGAAGTTGGCCATATTCGGCTGACAGATATGGGGCCGGTGGGATTTGGTAAAGCCGGATCATTTGAGGGATACTGTAGTGGGGGAGGAATAGCACAGCTTGCTCAAATAAAGGCAAGAGAAGTTTTGCAAATGGGCCGTAAAGTTGCTTTTTGTAAAGATTTTAGTGAATTAAGCAATATCACTGCTAAATCTGTTGCTGAATCTGCTGATCAGGGAGACGAACTTGCTATAGAAGTCTATGCCATCTGCGGAGAATTTTTAGGGAAGACACTTGCCTTATTCATAGATATTTTGAATCCTGAAATGATAATCATTGGAAGTATATATGGAAGGGCTAAGCATCTTTTGGAGCCAACTATGATGAAGTATATTGAAAAAGAGGCATTTCATGACTCAAGGATAGTTTGTCAAATAGTACCTGCTGGCTTGTTAGAGAATATCGGCGACATGGCAGCCTTGTCATTGGCGATACTAAGTAATGAATAAGTCACTTCTATGTTTTTTATCGATGAAAAATTGGTTTAAATATGTTCTTTCTTTGTTGGTGTGCTTGCTGTTGGGACATGCTAATGGACAGAATTTAAGCGATCTGTCTCCGTTTCGAATTGTAACTCCAAGTGCATCTTTTTATGAGCTGTCTAAAATAGGCACAGGGACTCCTGTGCTGATTATATATTTTTCACCTGAATGTGATGATTGCAGAAGTCTTACCAAGGCTTTAATCCTCCATAGGAATAAGTGGAATAAAACGAAAATTATTATGGTTACAAATTCTTCACTAGATCAGTTGAAAAGATTTGAAAGAGACTTTAAGTTAAAAGGTATTAGTAATTTAGTCTGCGGGACAGAAGGAAAGCAAATGGCATTGCAGCGTCATTATTTAATTAAACAATTTCCCTTTGCTGGGATTTTTGACTGGAAAGGAAGATTAATTAAGATATATAGAGAAATTAAAACCCCGGGCGATTGGTTACAAGAAGTTTCTTTATTGCAAACAATGAAATAAATTTCACGGAGCCTGTTTGATATATTGCCGGTATTTCATTTCTTATAGATAGAGATCTATCGCTTTTCTAATTAGCCTGTTTTAAGTAGTTAATATCATTGATGGAAGGACATAAAACCAGTTATCATTCAATCAGGAATAATTTGTTAAAACTTTAATATACGACAATAATTGTTATATTTGATTAAAATGTCGTACATGGATTTGCTTCAGACAAACACCCACCCCCCCGAACTTAGTGATCTCCTTGGTGGCAAACTATTGCTTAATACTTCTATTAAAAGCTATTATGATCTTATATTACTCTCCAGAGCCGGTATTAGTAAAGCTTCAGCGGAATCAGTGATAAGTTTTACTGGCATGTCTAAAAAGAATTTCGTTGAAGATATTTTGAATATTTCAATAAAAACCCTTGAGAGAAAACAAGATGATGATAAACTCGATAAAAGAACATCTTCATTAGTCATTGAAGTTGCAAGAGTCCTTGAGCATACTTACCGAGTATTCAATGACAAAGAAAAAGTCCAAAGATGGCTTTCCAAACCTAATAATGCCTTGCATGGAGATAGTCCCCTATCTTTTTTTTCTACCCCTACAGGAATAGGTATGGTAGAAGATGTTCTAACGCGGATTGAAGAAGGAGTTTATTCATAGATGTATGTTTACAGAATCGTAAAATCGGAAAAGAGAACTGAAGACTTATCCGGTATGGGCGCATTTAGAGCAGGTGGAAGATGGAATGACAAAGGAACCTACGTCTTATATACATCAGAAAATTCATCATTGGCCTTTTTGGAAAACCTTGTGCATTTTGATGCCGGAGAGACGCCGGAAGACTTGTATGTTATGGAAATTAGCGTTCAAAATGAAAATCTAATCTTTCAAATTCCAGATTCAGATTACCCTAGAGATTGGCTTAATACGGATAACCTGGCGTGTAAAAGATTAGGGGATCAACTATTATCTGATCACAAAATACTAGGGATTAAAGTTAGGTCTGCTGTCAATCAATCTGAATATAATATCTTACTGGATCCCTTATTTCCTGGTTATCATGATCTGATAAAAGTTGTTAATGTTGTTAATGTTCCGGTTGACATGCGTTTGACATAAAACCCAACATTGAAAAATCACAACAAAAAGAGAAATATAATTTTATATCAAAATAAGATATTTTAAATCCGCTGTAATTTTGAAATACAATCCACTAAAGTTCTCCATTAGCTCAATTATTTGTGTCGCACTTAGGGTAACTGATTCGTATTAATTCTAAAGCTTGATTTCTCAACTAACTAATTATATGAAAAGGATAATTTATTGTTTATTTGTTTTTCTTGTAGTTGCTACCGTCTTTTCTTGTAAAAAAGATAGAAATACAAGGGAATGTGTTGAAGTTAAATATGTCATGGACTATTGTCCAACTACAGGTGCAGCATTACTCAGATTAGTAAACCCAAATTCAGATTCATTTACTGATGAACGAGGAAACGTTGTTTCCGAAGTAGCTTTCCTGAACGTTCCTGATTCATTTAAAGTAAAGGATAAAGTATTCTTTGTTAGTTATCATTATGATGCCGCCTTGGACAAACCTGACGTAAAGCCATGTCCTGCAATTTTTGGTCCTGCCAAAATATTTGTAATTGATTCTGTAAGTGAAATTGAGTGTAAAGATTGAGTTTTTTATTTAATTTATACGATTTTAACGCCCTTCCAAAAAGCAACATAATCTTTAATCTCACTAGCAGCGTCCTTTGGGTTTGGATAATACCACGCAGCATCCTCGTTTTTTTGACCATCGACTACCAGAGTATAGTAAGATGCTTCACCTTTCCAAGGGCAAACGGTGTGTTTGTTTGAGGCCTGAAAAAAATCATTTTTTATAGATGATGCTGGAAAATAATGATTGTTTTCAATTACTATGGTATCGTTACTTTCTGCTAAGGTTTGATTATTCCAGGTCGCTTTCATGATTGTGGTTGTTGAATATTAACCGACCAACTTAGCATTTGTTTCAATGGCATTGATTTATATAACCTTCAGATAAAATGCTTTCATAGAGACGATATTAATACTTTTCAATTTGCCCAAATGCCTGCTCATCTACATCTTCGATTCTAGATTTGTATTCCACACGCTTACGCCCTATGCTAAGAATAATCAAACCAAGCAATGCACAACTTGCCATAACGCCTGTCATTGGCAGTGTAGTTCCATTATTTATAAATCCCACTAATGTAGAAGCTAAGGCACCTAAGCCCATTTGTAAAGCTCCCATCAGAGCCGATGCGGTTCCTGCTTCCCTTGTAAATGGGGCTAAAGAAAGGGCAGATGAATTCGGGAAACTAAACCCCTGACAACTCAAAAACAGGAATATCAAGCCAATTATACTGTAGATGTTTAGCCATTCCAAATAGCTGCCCGAAAATAGAACCAGCCCGATAAAGCTTTGAAAAAGCAACACGACTTTGATTATCTGGGCACTGTCGTACTTTCTTAGCACTAAATTATTTAGTTGGCTACATGCGATAAGTCCTGCTGCAACCAAGCCGAAGATCCAACCATATTGTTGTTCAGTAACTTTATAAATATTCATGAAAACGAAAGGAGATCCAGCAAGATAGGCAAACAATCCAGCAGCTGCAATTGCCCCGGAAAATGCATACGTAAAAAACTGAGGTTGTTTTAATACAAACATGAAACTAGTAAGAATAGGCCGGGGACGGAGAGATATGGAATGATCGGGCTGTTTACTCTCGGGCAAAAGGAAAATAACCATAACCAATAACAAGGCTGCAATAACGGCAAGCAGAATAAACACAGCATGCCACCCTAAACCAGCAATCACGAAACTGCCGACAGTTGGGGCAATAATAGGTGAGACCCCTAATATGAGGATGAGCAAAGAGAAAACTTTTGCATTCTCTTTGACCGGAAATGAATCACGCACAATGGCTCCGGGCGCTACCATGCTGACGCAGCCACCCAATGCCTGAAGAAATCGTAACCAGACTAAAACCTCCACTGATGTGGCGACAGCGCAACCTAAAGATGCAAACACATAGATAATCAAACCAATATATAGGGGCTTTTTCCTGCCAAAGCGATCCAGTAATGGGCCACAAATTAGCTGACCGATACAAACTCCGATAAAAAAACTGGATAGAGAATAGGAAACATGGTCAACAGATGTATTTAAATCAGCGGCTATAGTAGGGAAGCCAGGCAAATACATATCAATTGAAAAAGGCCCTAACGCTGAAAGTAGCCCTAGAATTAATATGAGTAGAGAGCGGGGTGTTTTCTTCATTGTCCGGTCTTAATTTTCATATCGTAGTTGTCGCTAAGTTAAGAACTATAAGATACATCTATTGTTTAACAATACGCGGTAGTAATCTAACTAATTCAGCATTGGGGTTTAAGTTAATACTTCCTGCCATTTCTCATTGGCTAAAGGAACATCCTCTTCGGTGATGCTGGTACATAGGAAAAAAATCAATGAGACGATCTTTATCTTCCTCTTTCATAAATATGGCGTTTCTTATAGACAGCAACATAATCATCTATTCCTATTCAAAAGATTGATGGAATCCGTATTTACTAACTGTAATTCAATTTATAATATACAACAATGTAGACATATCAATTGAATGAATGTCTAAACGTCAATGGCGATTGATCTGTTTGTTTTTTAAACAATTTGCTAAAGGATTGTGGATGCTCAAATCCTAATGCATAAGCAATTTCATTTATAGACAAATCAGTCGTTGACAGTTTTTCTTTTGCAAAGGAAATTAATTTATCATGTATGAATTGTTGAGTGCTTTGACCCGTCAGTAACTTAAGCCAACGACTTAGATAATTGGGCGAAATAATTAGGTGTGATGCGACGTGTTGAACAGTTGGAACGCCTTTTATAACCAGATTGTCCTCTTGAAAAGGTTCTGTAAGGAAATTATCTATCTGGTTTAGTATTTTGTGGTTGACAATTTTTCTGGTAATAAACTGTCTTTGGTAAAATCGGTCGGAATAGGTCAATAATAAGTCTATTTGAGCTATGATTACATCTTGACTAAAATTGTCAATATTAGTGTAATATTCTTCTGTGATTTGTTTATAGATGCCTATAACTAAAATTTCTTCTTTTTCCGAAAGGTGCAATGCTTCATTTACATTGTAGCTGAAATATCTGTACTGTCTTATCTTTTTAGAAAGCGGATTATTCCACAGAAAATCTGGATGGATTAGTAAAAGCCAACCGGAATGTTCAAATTGTTCTTTAGCTGTTGCTTGGATAGTTAAAACTTGTTTCGGCGACATAAAGTGCATCACCCCTTCGTCAAAATCAAATTCATTCTGACCGTATTTCATTTTTTGTGTAAAGTTTTTCTTTAAGGCAATTGAATAAAAATTGTGAATGATACTTGTTGTGCAATTGTCTGGCTTTCGCTTGATGTCTTCAAACCTTACAACACTTACCAAGGGATGTTTTGATTTTGGCAGCCTCATAAACCGGTGGTATTCAGCAATAGTATTAATATAAAGGGGGATGGATGAATTCATAGCATATACGTGAAATTATAAGCCAAATAATAGTTGCAAACCGTCTTTTAAACCCATTGGCTTTCTGCCTAATTCATTTTCAAGGTCATAATGAATATCTGCCTCCTGGTTGTTTTTAATGTCAATAATGAAGTTAACAATTTTTTTTATCATCGCATCGGGCAAGTCTCTTTGTTTCATTAGTCTTTCAAAGGCAGCGGGTTCAACATTGGTATATAAGACTTCCTTCCCGGTCAAAAGCTTTTCGTTTTTCTAGATTACGTGTGATGGTTTAAATTTTTTCTACATTAGATTTTTTCAACAATGTTTCGATTACTGAGCTGCCAAGATGTCCCGTTGCTCCTGTTATTAATATCTTGTTCATTTTCTTATTTTGCTCAGAACAAAGGTCTTTATTAAAGTAAAATTGTTTGTATCCAAATCTAACTTCGTACTATTCAAATCTGATGTTGCCAATATTTTTCATTTTGATGTTCGAGCTGCTTTATTATTTAATTGCCATATACTCAACGTTTATTCCATGAACAGACATGTTTGATTCAGTAATCAAAGCTTTCGTGAAATCATTGATTATCATAAACGGTCGTAGCTGAGAAACGGGTTTATGAATCCTAAAAAAATCAAATACCGCCATTAATGTTTAGTTTCTCAAATATTGCTCCCAATAGCTATATTAACAAAAAGGACTTAATTTAAATAAGACCTTTTAACTACAATATTGCGACTTTGGGCTACATCTGAGGTTTGACTAATGACGAACTTTGTTCCATCAAATCATAAGAACAATGAAATTACAAAATAGTACTATCCTCATTACAGGCGGCACAAGCGGGATCGGCCTGGAATTTGTAAAACAGCTTATCCAGCAAGGTGCCGCTAAGATTATTATAACAGGACGCGACGCAGTAAAACTAGAAGAAACAAAACGGCTGTATCCCAACGTATACGCGGTTCAGAGTAATGTATGCGAGATCAAGGCAATCGAAAGTTTGTATAATCAAGTTATTAAAGAGTTTCCGGAATTGAATATTATTATTAATAATGCGGGCATTATGAGGGATATTAACGTACAAGATATCAGCTTAGACCTGGAGAACATCACCAGGGAAGTTGACACTAATTTATCGGGGACCATCCGGATGGTTCATCAATTCTTACCCCATTTGAAAACTAAAAGTTCTGCAGCAATCGTCAATATCTCATCTGGCCTGGCCTTTATTCCATTTCCGCTATCACCGGTTTACAGTGCAACGAAAGCTGGTGTACATGCTTATACGCGCATACTGCGCTTACAATTAAAAAAGACCAATGTTAAAGTATTTGAAGTGGCACCGCCTTCTACCGATACTCCATTGCAAAACGGTTTCCCTGATATAGATCTCGAAAAAACGGCACCAAGTATGAAGGTGGACAAGATGGTAGCTCAGGCCATCAAAGGTATTCTTAAAGACCAACAGGAGATCTTGCCGGGCATGTCAAAAGCATTAAAGTTTATGGGGCGGATCGCGCCCGACTTTTTCCTTAACTTTATGAGCAAGGCGATTGAGAAAGCAAAAAAGAAATAAGTAGTGAATATTTAAGCTATGGCAAATACCACACCTGTCAGGATCAATACAATAACGGAGCTGCACAGGATGCTGAACCTTCCCGCACCTTTACATCCATTGATTAGTATTGTAGAGTATGCAAAGATCGAACCGCCGACAGGGGTCAGCGCTGTCTTTGATTTTTACTCCATATCCTTGAAAAGAGGTGCCAATAAATTAACTTACGGACAACAGGTATATGATTTTGACGAGGGTGTTTTATATTTTATGGCGCCTAACCAAGTCTTGGCGGCGGAGGAAAATACGGTTCATGAACGGAGTGGGTGGATCTTGTTTCTGCATCCCGACTTTTTGTGGGGCACTTCTCTTGCAAAAACAATCCGGCAATACGAGTTTTTTAATTATTCGGTAAAAGAAGCCCTATTCCTTTCTGAAAGAGAAGAAAGTTTGGTCAACGGTATTATCAAAAATGTGGAACATGAGTTTGAATCTCACTTAGATAAATTTAGCCAGGATGTTGTTGTCGCTCAGTTAGAAGTACTGCTTACCTATTCGAGAAGATTTTACGAACGGCAATTCATTACTCGAAAAATAACGAACCATCAAATTTTAAACCGCCTGGAAGAACTGCTTGAAAATTATTTCAGCCATGAAGACGTCCTGTTAAAAGGACTGCCAACCGTCCAGTATATTGCAGAAACGCTTAACATCTCCAACAAGTATTTAGGTAGTTTATTGAAACAGCTGACCGGGCAGACAACCCAGCAGCATATACAAAACAAACTGCTTGAGAAAGCCAAACAAAAGTTGTCGACCACCAATTTATCAGTTAGTGAGATCGCCTACCAGTTAGGCTTCGAACATTCGCAGTCGTTTAATAAGCTATTTAAGATCAAAACCAATCTTTCACCATTAGAATTCAGAAAGTTGTTTAACTAAGGCATAAATCTAAAATTAGAGGTAGTTCCTATTAAACCTTCTAGCTGAAATCGTATCTTAAAATTTTCATATACCTCGCGATATTGCTCTCGGTTTTTATCAAACCACTCCTTGGTATTGTTCTTCTTCAATCCTTTAAGAAAGTCGAAGGTTGTTTTTTTTAGCATATTTTGTCAAGCCAATATATCCAGCTTAATTGTTACTGCTGAGTCTTTTTATTTGTAGGACTATCTTTTTTTCCTGACCGTTCTCATCAGCCTGTGAAAGGATCTCTTTTATGATCATAGTTCTTTCTTCTTCATCCAATGCACGAAATTTTGTAAGCACTTCTGCATCCTTAAAACACTCGATAATGTCCTCTTCATCAGTAAGCTTATTGTCGGAGTCTTTTTGCATCGTCACCAACACTGTATCACCGCCTTTCTTATTGATTGCTTTCCTAATATCCGCATTCACTGACATGTACATATCCAACCCTTTACGGGGGGCTAAATTCATATTCTTAAATTCATAATCGTCAATTGTGCCTGATACTTTTATGCTTCCCCATTTCCCTCTAATATCCTTTGAGTATGGGATCACAATATTATAGGTCCATGCCCCATGGTCAGGAATGTAGTTGAGCGTTAGTTTCTTATTTTTTAATAATTGTTTCATACACAATTGGTTGTGAGCGGTAGTTGATGGGCAAATGTACAACAATATGACATCTATTATTTCTTGCCATAGCGTCATTGTGATGTGATTTGCCACACCTTTTGGCTTTATATGTGATTGAATAAATTTTAAGCATGCCAAGATTAGAGAGATTATGCTGTCTTGGATGATATTGATTAACTTGTTTGTTATTTATTTTAATAGTACCTCAAATTGTTACGAATTCTCGCCTTTTTAGCATTCTGATTTTTGGGAAGGCTTACAGATTCTTCCCTTTTATAGTGTATTCTGATATCCATTTGTCTAATACTTCATGTGTCTTTTTTAAACGAACAATCGCATCCTTACCGCAACTTAAATTATCGCAGCAGACGAAGAGTCTATAATTTATTACTTTAATTTACTAAATAATCCTCGATTCGCGAATCCATCTAACGGGAGGTTACGGAGGAGTAGAGTATGCATACGCCCAGAGCCATCTATGATCT
>NZ_MDFN01000069.1 GCF_001730525.1 Arcticibacter eurypsychrophilus | reverse complement strand
TCACATGTAGTCAGAAGATTTGTGAAAAGCTATCCCGATTACCAGATCGTAAACCTGGATAAACTGACCTATGCGGGTAACCTGGCCAATTTAAAAGATATAGAAGACCAGCCGAATTACCGTTTTGTAAAAGGGGATATTGTGGATGCTCCCTTTATTGACAACCTTTTCGAAAAAGAGTCTTTTGATTCCGTAATCCACCTGGCCGCCGAGAGCCATGTAGACCGCTCTATTTCCAATCCTTTGGAGTTTGTGATGACTAATGTGCTGGGCACAGTCAACCTGCTTAATGCAGCGCGCAAGTACTGGAAGGAAGCATACCCTGCGCACCGCTTTTATCATGTCTCTACCGATGAAGTATACGGCACACTGGGTGAGGAAGGATTGTTTACAGAAGAAACCGGCTATGATCCCCATAGTCCTTATTCAGCCTCTAAAGCCAGTTCCGACCATTTCGTACGGGCCTATGCCGATACGTATGGAATGAATACGGTGATCTCGAACTGTTCGAATAATTACGGATCGTTTCATTTCCCTGAAAAGCTGATCCCCCTTGCTATCAACAACATCAAGAACAATAAACCCGTGCCGGTATATGGTAAGGGAGATAATATACGTGACTGGTTATGGGTGGAAGATCATGCCCGTGCGATCGATGTACTGTTCCACGGGGCAGAAGCCGGCCAGACTTACAATATCGGTGGCCATAATGAATGGAAGAACATTGATCTGATCCATGCCTTATGCCGGATCATGGACAGCAAACTGGGCCGCGATCCAGGAACATCAGAAAAGCTGATCACCTTCGTAACCGACCGTGCAGGCCATGACCTGCGTTATGCGATCGATTCATCCAAATTACAGCGGGAACTGAACTGGACCCCAAGCCTTCAATTCGAAGAAGGACTGGAGAAAACGGTAGATTGGTACCTGGAGAATGAAGAGTGGCTTGAAAACGTAACCTCCGGCAATTACCAGTCCTATTATCAGGGACAGTACAGTGCGCGTTAACCTGATCAATAAAGAATAAAAGAACTACATGAATATTATACCAACCCCAATCGAAGGTTGCTTCATCATGGAGCCGGCCGTATACCCTGATGCAAGGGGATACTTCTTTGAGAGTTTCAATGAAGCAAGTTTCAATAAAAAAACAGGCTTAGATGTACATTTTGTACAGGATAACCAGTCGCTATC
>NZ_MDFN01000068.1 GCF_001730525.1 Arcticibacter eurypsychrophilus | reverse complement strand
GATTAATTTTAGGGTATAAAAGACATCATTACCAGATTTAATGGTGGTGTCAATCACAGATCGCATTATAGCAAAGCCATCAGCACCATCCAGGGAACGAAAACCTACGGAAACTTTCTGTTTTACTTTAATGGTCCTAATCGCTCTTTCAGAGCCGTTATTATCGGGGGGAACACTATTATAATGTAAAAAGCAAAGTATATGCTGACTAATTTTGTGCAGTTTCTTTTGTAGCCTGATAGCTAATTTGTGCTTATCGGGCAATTGAAGCTGGAGCAAATCGGCCAAAGACTGCTCTGATTCATTTCTTGCAGGGCTTTCCGACAAAGCATCATAATCGGCTTCATTATTTAAGGAAATCGCTCGTTTAAGTACTGATTTTAAAGATTTGGACCAGTCGTCCTGGTGTATCTGGGCGATATAATTCAAGTCCCTAAGCAAATGTGCCAGGCAGATTTGATGCTGACTGGCCTCGCATCTGAAATGTGCGGCCCAGCGATCATGCACCAATATAATTTCAGGCAAACCATCAGGGAATGTTTGGGCAATCGTTTTATATCCCCTGCTTTGTGATTGTACGATAAAGGTCAATGCTTCATTCTGCCAGGTCCGGAACCAATGGGTCCTGCCATTTATTTTCGCACCCGTTTCGTCGGTTCCTAAACATGCTGCTTTTTCAATTCTGTTTTTGATTTCCCTGTACATGGGTAAAGCCTTGCCGGTAAAGCGCTGTAATAAACCAGCAATCCCGCCCTGGCTTATTTCCAGGCCCATGATCTTGCTATAGAACTCCTGTATCCGGCCAAATGGCATATATTGGCGAACGTTCAGGTAAGCGGTCAATGCTTCGATATGGCTGCCATACTGAACAGGGGCCTTTACATGTGCAGGAAATTCACCTTTTGTAGTATGTCCGCAGCTGCACGTTTTTGAGAACGTCCGGTGCTCGGTACAAATAGCCACAGGTTGAGGAATGTCGATTACCTGACGTTTGCTTAAGGGGATGGCTGGTATAGCGCTCAGATCATCACCGCAACAGTGGCAATATTGCGGGGCATAGATCATGATTTCATCAGGAATGGCGTGGAAGGCTAATGTAGACCCTTCATGTCCTTGCTGACCACCTGCTTTTTTACCGCTTTTCTCTCTTAAGCTTTGATTGCGTTTGGGCTTTCCTAAGTCTACTGAAGAGGGAATATGCGAATTGCCATTGTTCTTCCTGTTTTTATAAAAAGACAACTCCTGTTCCAAACTTTCAACACGAACCAGCAAGGCTGTTATTTGAACGGCCTGTTTTTCTACAAGTGC
>NZ_MDFN01000067.1 GCF_001730525.1 Arcticibacter eurypsychrophilus | reverse complement strand
GTCCGTTTATTTTTATCGGACAACAATGATTAATAATATCAAAATGGATATAAAATGACAATAATAACTACTATTCTAAAAGTACTACAGCTTTTTCTAAAAGATAAGGTCAAATAAAACAGTAATTATCATTGAAATAAAGGCTCTGCATGTCTAGAGGATTCAAGATTAGAGAAATTGGATTTGATGGTGTGCTTGTTTTTTTATTTAAATATGCTGTATTCGTCTTTGAGAATTAGAGGTATTGTTTCAAGTTTTTCAGCAATATGAGATGGCTCGATCTGTCTCTGTTTTCTTGTCGGTTTGATTATCAACCTCAGCGATTGATCGTAGGTTATATATTGCCAAACCCAGTTTATTAGAATAAATAATCGGTTTTTTACTCCGATAACCGACATCAAATGTACCAGCATCCAGGTGATCCAAGCCATAAAGCCGGAGAACTTTATTCTTCCCATTTCAGCTACAGCTAAATTTCTACCAACGGTTGCCATGCTTCCCTTATCTTGATATATAAAAGGTTTCAATGGCTTAGAAAATGTCAGACTTTTTAGATTGTCTGCCAGCAAAGTTGCCTGTTGCATGGCAGCAGGAGCGACTTGAGGATGGCCCTTCGGGTTTTCTTGGGTTGTCATACACGCGATATCACCTATCGCAAACACATTCCTTTCCCCCTGAATCAAATTATGTTTATTTACCAAAATCCTGTTATTCGGTAGCAAGCTCTCAGGAGATATCCCCGGCATTAAAACTCCTTTTACACCTGCTGCCCAGATCAGGCAGCGGCTTTTCAATGTAGTGCCATCACGCAGGAACACATTTTGACCATCATAATCTTTAACTGCGGTATCTGTGTTTACTTCCACACCAAGGTCCTTCAAATATTTGCTTACTTTAGTCGACGAGCTACCACTCATTCCGCCCAAAAGATGATTTCCTGCCTCTAATAAATAGATCTTCATCGAATTAAAGTTCAGCTCCGGATAGTCTTTCGGTAGTAACTTGTTTTTCATTTCTGCGATAGCACCGGCTAGTTCTACGCCTGTAGGGCCGCCACCCACAATAACGATATTAAGCAAGGCGTTGCGATCAGATTCGTTCTTAGCCACTAACGCATGTTCATAGTTCTGCAATAAGGTGTTCCGAATAAGCAAGGCATCGGACACTGATTTCATGGAATAGCCATATTGCTGTAAGTTATCGCTGCCGAAATAGTTTGTTTCAGCACCATGGGCCAATACCAGGTAGTCATAGGGTATTCTGCCGATACTGGATTCGATTTCATTACCTTCCGTGTTGATCTTCTTTACTTCAGTAACCCGTATGAAAACGTTTGCGTTTTTTTGAAAAACCTTTCTCAGAGGAAAACTTATGCTGCTTGGTTCCAGTCCTGCTGTAGCAACCTGGTAGAGTAGGGGCTGGAATTGATGATAATTATTCTTATC
>NZ_MDFN01000066.1 GCF_001730525.1 Arcticibacter eurypsychrophilus | reverse complement strand
AAGGGAGAAACTTACAGGAAGGAAGCTTTTGTCGTCAAAATAACCCAGTACCAGCATCCGGTATCCCAGCACATAACGCATGGATACATGGTCCCATAATCGGCTGATGTTTTCCATTATGGTGCCCGACTTGGTAACAGGCTGTTATCAATGATCAGCATCCGGTGCCCTGGAGCAGCACCAGTTCCTTTGGCTAAACAGATTTTTACAAATCGCCCTGCGAATCCAAACAGCAGCTTCTCCCAGTTGATTTCATGCATCTTTTTCATCCTATAAAAGCTATCCTTACGGGCTGTGAGTGGTGTACTACTGCTTTGTAAAAGAGAATGCATATTCGTTTTTCCGGTAAAGGGTACTATTAAAAGCATACCGAGTAAATCGGAAATCTTAAACCCTTTTTTCTTAAGTGGATCCAGTGATTTGTATATAGATTTAAATTCAAAGAACGATAACCAGTTTAGAAAACGTAATGTTATATTTTCTTTACAATCAAATTGTGTTTTTATTTCAGAAATTCTATTGGTATCTTTGGAGTGCAGCATGTTTTTTTGTTTTTTTTTGCGACTCCAATACACTCATTTTGAGTGTATTATTCAAAAAAACTGCTGCTTTTTTATGCCCTAAATATCCATAAAAATCTCCTGCGAAGCTTTAGTATCTAAATCAACAATTATATCCTTAACGCTTAAATTATGACTCTCGCATAGACTACCAAGTGCATCTTTGATTGAAATATTGTCCCATTTCAAAGGTGTTGAAGAATTGGAAATATTTAAATATATCCAAACTCGCTTTGCATGCATCCATCTGCAATAACATTCGATTAGCCCAGCGGTTGGCTTATTTTGATTCTCTTCATATTCCAGTTGTGCTTTTGTATTACGATCTAAAAACAACTTAAAATCAGATTTTGTGCCAATCTTTTCAAGTTCTTTATCGTTATAAACCATTCCGATGTCATGATATACGGTGCTCAATATTAGCATAGCGCACTCTAGAGCGGTCAATTCTGTTACATCATCTCCTAACAGGTCACCAATTAATTTAATAATATTTACCTGATGCCTATTATTATGAAGCGTATATTTTGGAAATACCCTGTTGTATTCATTAAGCAACGGCATTGCATACGTAATATGGGCTTTGACTAATGAGATATTTTCAGGAGTTGCATGCGCGGTAGTAGTAAAATGTTCCCAAAGAGCAAGATAAAAAAATCATCGAAGATTTGGTTAGGTTGTGGCATTAATTATTGTTTTTTGTGAAAATACTTAAAATGAACAGCTAAATATCAAAAACGATTTATTAGAATTCAGATACCTAGTAAATATTTGCAACCATTGATTAGATTGTAGAAATATAATTTTCTCTAGTGCGGGTTATACTTGTTTCTCACTGCGGCATTTTAGGTGCAATTTTCAGTATAATAAAAATTAAATTTACGATCAGTTTTTAAAATAAGACTTGTAGATCTGAAAGAGATAGGCTTATCGATATTAGGATTACTATTCTAAGCAGCCACTTATTGACAGTAATATTGACTGTAAAAAGAAAAAGCCAATATAAGTATCTGACTTACATTGGCTTTAATTCAATCTTGTGATCCCGCTGGGATTCGAACCCAGGACCA
>NZ_MDFN01000065.1 GCF_001730525.1 Arcticibacter eurypsychrophilus | reverse complement strand
AGTGTGCCTTGAAATGTTCACGACCGAATATATGCTGTTAAAAAGATGGTGGTAGGCCCACCGTAAGGGGTGACAGACAAACCTTACAAACCAATTTGTGGTGCTGTGATTTGAAAAGACATGGTGCTGAGCGACAAATAAAAGGCGGTATTAAGCCGTCAGGTACGCCTCAAAGAGCTGAATAAATTGAACTGTTGGATTAAAGCGTCGATATAAATCGATATGTAGTCAAAATTGTGAGAAGTAGTCGTCTTGCAAGAACAAAACTTAGCGACAATAATCTGGGTTGGCTAAGTGACTACCGGCGCAGAGACAGCAGGAATTTGAGGCAGGCTTATTAACGGAACAAGGGAACTTGTATAGAGATGATAAGGGAAAGCTCAAACAGAAAACCTGTAAGGCAAATACCGATGAACTATACAGGGGCGGCTCAGACCGTAGTAGCGTTGAAGGTTCTGTAATGGAATCGGAGCAAAGGGTCTGACTAAATCAGTTTTATGTTAACCAACAACTGTAAAAGGAATGATTGATTATTATGAAACAAAGACACATCCTGTAACCAAAAGAATGGTATTGGAAGCTTATAGGAAAGTGAAACAGAACAAAGGAAGTGCGGGTATTGATGAACAAAGCATTCAGGACTTCGATAAGAACTTGCAAAAGAATCTGTATAAGTTATGGAACCGTATGAGTTCAGGAAGTTATTTTCCATCTCCTGTAAAGGAGGTGAAAATACCAAAGAAATCAGGAGGTACTAGAAGTTTAGGGATTCCTACTGTAGCCGATCGAGTTGCACAACAAGTGGTCAAATATTTTCTGGAACCTAAGATAGACCATTTATTTCACCCGGATAGTTACGGGTACCGAAGAGATAAGAATGCTCATCAGGCAATCCATACTGCCACGCAGAGGTGTTTTAAAGCTGCATGGGTGATCGATATGGATATTAAGGGATTCTATGATAATATTGATCATGAATTAATGATGAAAGCGGTTCGGTTTTATACTCAGGAACGATGGATAATATTGTATGTAGAACGGTGGCTGAAAGCAGGTATTATGAAAGAGGGATTGCTGCAAGAAAGGGACAAAGGAACTCCGCAAGGCGGGGTAGTTAGTCCACTACTTGCTAATATATTCTTGCATATTGCTTTTGATAAGTGGATGCAGAAAACCCAACCGCATGTGCAGTTTGAGCGCTACTGTGATGATATCATTGTTCATTGTAAAAGTGAGCAACAGACCATGTTTATCAAGACACGAATCAACGAGAGAATGAAGGAGTGCAAAATGGAATTACATGAAAGCAAGACCAAAATAGTATACTGCCAGAATGTATGGAACAGAGTTAAACAAACTAATTCCTCCTTCGATTTCCTCGGTTATACTTTCCGACCTCGGGTTTGTCATACAAAACCAAATCCTCTATTGTTATTTGTACCCTGTATGAGTGAATCTTCTATGAAAAGCGTTAGAACCAAAGTAAAAGACTTTGGATTAACAAAGTTCAAGGGGAAAGTTCAGGCTCTGTCCCAGAAGTTAAACCCCCAAATTAGGGGGTGGATGGCTTATTACTGTAAATTTACTAAATGGGCGACACTTAAACTGTGGAGGTGGCTAAATCTTAAACTTTATAGATGGGTTATGAAGAACAAGGGGTATAATAAGCTTAAAGCGATTAAGTGGATGAAAAGTGTTTACCAAACACAACCTAATCTATTCGCACATTGGCAGTTGTGCCGGCCATAATCTGGTAGATTGGAAAATCTTGATTTAGAAGCGCCGGATGATGCGAGAGTATCACGTCCGGTGCTGTGAGAGGTTTGGGGTGAAATTCCCCTTACCTACTCGACCACT
>NZ_MDFN01000064.1 GCF_001730525.1 Arcticibacter eurypsychrophilus | reverse complement strand
AATACGTTTGTTTTGGCAGTAGCCCATTCACTAGCCATAGTGCCATTGAGGCACATGAGCGCGCTTTTTCTTATATCAAAGGTATACCTGATGAAGTTGTATACGATCAGGACAAGGTCTTTATCAGTAATGAAAACAGTGGGGACCTGGTACTTACCTCTCAATTCAAAACCTATGTAAGAGACCGTGGCTTTAAGATACGCATGTGCAGAAAGGCAGATCCGGAAAGTAAGGGAAAGATTGAGAACGTGGTCAAATACATTAAGCAGAACTTTCTTTATAACCGTACTTTTTACGATATGGAAACCTTAAATCAGGATGGGTTGAAATGGCTGGAACGTACCGCCAATAAGCTGGATCATGCACTAACCAAAAAAGCCCCTCACCAGGAGTGGCTTATCGAACAGGCTTTTTTGCAACCATTCGAACCTTTGACTATACCACTGCCTGCACCATCATTTTATGCAGTAAGAAAGGACAATACGATATCCTGGAAAAGCAACCTATATTCCTTGCCTCTTGGTACTTATACAGGAAGAGGTACACAGGTCTGCGTGCACAAAGAAGAAAGCTGCCTGATTATTTGCCATATCAACAAAACGGAGTTATGCCGACATATGATTGCCACGGGCAGAGGCAGAAAGATCGTAAATACAGACCACAAGCGAGATAAAAGTGCCGCCCTGGAAGAAATGGCTATGGAGCTTTCCCGATTAACCCACTCGGGAGAAGTCATGCTGCGCTTCATTGCAGCTATTCGTATAGATAAACCCCGGTACCTGCGTGATCAGCTTCTGATCTTACATCGGGTCTTGAACAGTACCCCGGAACACCTGATTGAAAAAGTATTAATCTTCTGCATTGAGCAAGGGATCAATAGTGCCAATGACTTTGAAACATTGGTCACTAAATACAAACAAGAGTCAAAGCCCGATGAAATTGCTTTATCAGGGCTTAACCCCTTGAACGGTACCTATCCCATCCTGGCCTTGTTTCAGCCACAGTTGAGCAGGATTGAAGACTATCACCAAATATTAACCCCCTTAAACAACTAATATGAGCCAAAAAGAACAAATTGATCAGTATTGCCGCCGTTATAAGATAATGGGCATGGCAACAAAAATAGAAGAGATGGTAAATAAAGCGGAAAATGATCAGCTCAGTTATCTAAGCTTTCTTGTAGCGCTTTTTGAACATGAATCCCTGCATAGAGAACTTCAGGCCAAGGAAAGATTGCTTAAAACAGCCCAATTGCCCACCAGATCCAATCTTGACGAGTATGAACAAAGGCCTGATAATGGCCTTAGCAAACAAAAAATAAATACACTACGGGAAATGGCCTGGTTGGATCAGCTTTATAATATCATGATCATGGGACCTTCTGGTGTGGGCAAAACAATGCTGGCAGCAGGGCTGTGCGCTGATGCCATTGAAAAAGGATACAAAGCATACTTCAGGACAATGGAGGAGATTATCAATATGCTAAAAATGAAAGACTTTGCCCGCTCGGCAATGGCTGATTACAAGCGGCTGGTCAAAGCCAGCCTGATCGTTATTGATGATGTGATGTTGTTTCCCGTAGAAAAAAACCAGGCAGTGAATTTATTCAACTTTATTAATCAGTTGTATGAGAATACCTCATTCATTATTACTACCAATAAAATGCCCGCAGATTGGGCTAAAATGCTGGATGATGAAGTGCTGGCTACCGCTTTGCTTGACCGGCTCCTGTTCAGGTGTGAGGTCATTAGTCTTTCCGGTAAAAGCTATAGAATGGAGAACAGGAAAACTATTTTCGGATCTTAGATTAGGATATTTACTTTTGTAAAACTGCGCATTCTTAAGGCCAATTTCTGTGCACTCTTAATTGCCAATTTCTGTGCATTGTTATTTACCGACTAGTGTGCCTTGAAATGTTCACGACCGAATAT
>NZ_MDFN01000063.1 GCF_001730525.1 Arcticibacter eurypsychrophilus | reverse complement strand
CTTTTTTCTTTTACCGGACAACAGTAATAAAATATGAATAAATCAATTTTAGTAGCCGGTGCTACCGGTAATTTAGAAAACCGGATTTGCAGGAAATTAATTATATGAGGAGCTTCAGTAACTGCTCTCGTTCGAACCTTTATTGGTAATATTCATATTGTCGAACCAGATATCCAAATGAACAGATCCTGACCTCAATTGAGAGAGATCTGCTTTATTAATTTCATTTAATAAATACTGTTGCGTAGATACCATCCAGACTATCTCTTCTGAGTCGGCGGCAAGAAACTTTTGGTGGTTTAAAATGAATCTTCTAAGACGACTTTCGGTGTGTAAGTAACTTTCTCTAATTTCAAGTTGAACGTCGCTTGATGTATTTGGGCCATTTCCTCACCCACTTTAAGGTGTAAGTCAGCAGAAAAATTGAATTGTTTATTTCCTTCAGCAAAGGAGAACAATACCCCCTGTCGCATTCCTTCAGGCGCTTCTAAATATTGAATGTAGTTATCATCAACGTCTTTTAAAGGGAAAGAAACAGAAATGCCTGTTTCTTTAAGGATATTATTAACCGAATTTCTTCATTTATCTCTAAGTCGCTCCGCCAGTTTAAGCTATACAGCCTGAAAACGAACTTACTCGTTATATGTACAACCAGATCACTATGATTAATACCTGTTTTCAGTAACGTGCATGAAACATCACCAGCAAGGCCGTATTTATTTGCCACCAGCAAGCCAATGTGATCGGCTGAAAGAATCGAACTGATAACAGGAAATATTTCCATGTGGAAGAGATTGGTTCGCAAAGAAACGAAAATTAGCTTGAGCATAATCTTGTATTAAAGACCTACTTGTTTTTTATATAATAGTTTAGCGAGCCCGATGAGGTCGAAATAAACATTATATAATCAAAATCAGACACCATATTTCCAGGGTGAAACTGCATAATGCTGGATATCTGCATAAAATATGTCAAAAATGCACAGCGGCTGAAAGGTGAGATCATACTCGATAAATTCGATTTTGCCAATGTAGAACGGTTCGACTGACTAAAGATCTCTTCATACCGTCGACAGCATATTTTGAAGATTACCTTTGGGAAAGATGTGTCTGCACTTTGTGTATCTTTGATAATCATGATTATCTAATATGGCTGACCTGAATCTTTCCATCAATTTCACACAGCCGATTTCCCACTGCGAGCTTATACGGAAATTCTCGCCAGCTTACTTTTTAATTTCAGGTGCTCGGTTAAACCTGTCTATTGATTTGTCCAACAATATGGTGCATTCAGATAGTTTACTGATTGTCGCTTCCGGGGTTAACCACCTTCGCCAAAATGGAATAGTAGTTATAATTACCATACAAGGTGAAAGTACTTACGCCAGCCGGATAAATTTCTATCAACTAATCGACGTTCACTTCGAGGAACAATTTATCAGGAGGAATAATGAAGGGCGTTTTATTGAATTAAAATCATTTGATAAGGATACACTTTATTCATTGCAGGATGAATTAAACATGATCCTCTACCAAAAGGGAGGAATTAACAAAGAAGTATTACAGTTGCTGTTTTATTGCCTGGGTGAGATTATGGATAACATCATCGTTCATTCGGGTTTAGAGAAAGGTTGGATATCCGCTCAATATTATCCTAGCAAGCATGAGATAAGAGTAACCATATGTGATAATGGTGATGGCATTCATCACTCCCTCACCACTAATCCAAAAAGTAAGTTCAAAGAGGTTTCCGAAGTGGAAGCGCTGGATATTTGTATCCAGCGTGGTGTAACCAATGGGGAAGGCTTAGGATTCGGCTTATTTGCAAGTTCACAATTCATATTAAAAAATACCGGTGATTTACTGATCTATTCGGGTTATCATTACCTCCTTGTGCATAACGGAGAGTACAAGTGGTCGAGTAGGTAAGGGGAATTTCACCC
>NZ_MDFN01000062.1 GCF_001730525.1 Arcticibacter eurypsychrophilus | reverse complement strand
GATTCTAAATCAATTTCATCAGATACTGTCCATAGCCACTTTTAATAAGCGGGGTAGCGGCTTCTTTAAGCTGCGCAGCATTGATAAATCCCATCCGGTAAGCCACTTCTTCGATACAGCCGATCTTCAGTCCCTGGCGGTCTTCAATCACCTGTACAAACTGACCGGCCTGCATCAGGGATTCAAAAGTTCCTGTATCCAGCCAGGCGGTGCCACGGCTTAATACCCCTACCTTCAGTCTGCCTTGTTCCAGGTAAACCTTGTTCACATCCGTAATCTCATATTCTCCTCGTGGAGAGGGTTTGATGTTTTTTGCTATCTCAATCACCGAGTTATCATAAAAATACAAGCCCGGTACGGCGTAGTTGGATTTGGGATGTTCGGGTTTCTCCTCTATCGAGATCGCCTTTTTGTTGGCGTCAAATTCCACTACTCCATAACGCTCCGGATCGGATACCTGGTAGGCAAATACAATCCCTCCTTTTGGTTCGCTCAGGTCCTGCAATAAATGTGACAGACCATCGCCATAGAAGATATTATCGCCTAAAATCAAGGCCACACTATCTGTTCCCACAAAGTCTGCACCGATTACAAAGGCTTGTGCCAGTCCATTGGGCTCTGCCTGTACCGCATACGAGAATTTGCAGCCCAGTCTGCTCCCATCGCCTAACAGCTTTTCAAAGCCTGGCAAGTCATGAGGGGTCGAGATGATCAGAATTTCTTTGATACCCGCCAGCATCAATATAGAGAGCGGATAATAAATCATCGGCTTATCATATACCGGCATCATTTGTTTACTGGTTGCAAGAGTCAGGGGGTGAAGCCTGGTGCCTGAGCCGCCTGCGAGTATTATTCCTTTCATGCTTGTTCTTTTAATTTCGTGATGCACTTGATTAGACTGTCCCGCCAATACGGAATCTTTAATCCAAAGGTGCTTTTGATCTTTGCTTTGTTCATGACCGAAAAGGCCGGGCGTACTGATTTTGTCGGGTACTCTGCTGTGGTTACCGGATGAACCTGTACGTGTGTTTCGCTGATGTCAAAGATGGCTTTGGCAAAATCGTACCAGGAGGTCACTCCTTCATTACTGTAATGGTAAATCCCATAGGATTCGTTTTTGGATTCAATGATGCTCAGGATCGCATCTGCCAGGTCAATTCCATAGGTTGGGGTGCCTACCTGATCGGCTATGATGCTCAGTTCATCACGGTCTGCGCCAAGCTTCAGCATCGTTTTAACAAAGTTGTTCCCATATTCTGAGTACAGCCAGCTGGTGCGGATGATGTAATGTTTTGCCGTCACTGCGATCACTGCGTTCTCCCCTTCGAGTTTAGTCAGCCCGTACACATTCAGCGGATGGGTTTCCTCACTTTCGGTCAGCAGATGCGGAACGTTACCTTCAAAGACGAAGTCTGTGGAGACCTGCACCAGAATGGCATCATGACGGCTGCAAAGACGGGCCAGGTTTTCTGCCCCTTCCCGGTTTATCCTGCGGGCAAGATCTACTTCATCTTCGGCTTTATCTACGGCAGTATAAGCCGCGCAGTTGATCACATATTGTGGTTGTTCGTTTTCAAACAGGATTTCAAGGGCCGCCATATCCAGGATATTGCCCTTGTCTTCTCCCGGAAAAGCGATATCTTGTATTGATCTTTGGGCCGAAACCTTTTTCAGGCAGCTGCCCAGTTGTCCGGAGGCTCCCATTACCAGGATCTTGCTCATCGTGTTAATTTTTCTTTAAAGGTTTGGAAGGTCGCATTGACCTGATCTTTTTCTGATACCAGGATATCTCCTGAGGGAAGCTGCCAGTCAATGGCCAGATCAGGATCACTATAAAGCAATGACTCTTCGGATGCTTTATGGTAATAATTATCGCATTTATAAAAAAACTCTGCTTCAGGGCTCAGCACGGCAAAGCCATGGGCAAAACCACGGGGAACGAACAGCTGTCTTTTGTTTTCAGCGCTCAGCAGTACACTGACATGCTGGCCCAATGTGGCTGAACCGGCACGAAGATCTACGGCTACATCCAGCACCGTGCCTTTGATGGC
>NZ_MDFN01000061.1 GCF_001730525.1 Arcticibacter eurypsychrophilus | reverse complement strand
GTATCCGCCCTACCAACCCATATTGCAGGATTAGAGCTTGAATGCTAGTTTTATTCCAAAGCAAAAAACATGGAAAAGAAAGAACAGATGTTAGCTCTGGTAAAGCAATGGCAGGATAGTGGGCAAACACAAAGTGAATTCTGCACAGCATCAGGAATAAAAAAGGGAACATTTAGTTATTGGGTCTCCCGAAGCCTTAGGGATCAGAAAAAGGGATTTATGCCCTTAATTCCACAGACAGGACCTATTCAGAAAGAAGTTGAGGTAATCTACCCCAATGGGGTAAAGATAAAAATAGCCTCCTGTGATTTAAAAACACTTGCGGGGCTGATCAGGATTTATTGATATGTTTTCTCTGGGTTCTTCTCATAATTATTACCTGTACCGGGGGAATTGTGATATGCGCAAATCATTTGACGGACTTTGCGGTCTGGTGGGTTCAGAACTTGGACGTGTCCCCACCAGCGGAGAGGTATTCGTGTTCCTTAACCGCAGGCGCAGCCATATCAAACTGCTGCATTGGGAGTACGGAGGCTTTGTCCTATATTACAAAAGACTGGAAAGCGGAAGCTTTCCCTTGCCTAAAAATCCCCTCTCTGGCAGTGGGATTAACTGGAGCGATCTGGTGCTGATGGTCGAGGGGATTCAGGTGATAAAAAGCACCCAAAGGAAGCGTTTTAGCTTATAAAAAGTCCTTTTTTTCTTGTTTTTAATACTATGTTTTCGTATTTTTAAAGTATGGAAATGGTGCTGGAAACCCTGTCTAAAGATGAACTTATCGCCCTGGTGAAACAGCAGCACGTTACCGTTTCCGGTCTGAGTGAAGAAAATACTTCCCTGAATACAAAGATAAATTCCCTAAATGCAGATGTAGATTCCCTGAGTTTACATGCGGCTTCCCTGAATACAAAGGTAGGTTCCTTGAGTTTAAGTGAGGCCTCCCTGAATGCAAACGTAACATCTCTGAATGAAAAGGTGGAATACCTGAAATCACAGGTGGAGATGTACAAAAGGATGCAGTTCGGGCAAAAGCGTGAACGCTTCCTTGGCGATCCAGCTCAGACAGCACTGCCCTTTCAGGCTACTGCCCAGGAAAGCGCTGAACAGGAAGAGATCCTGGAACAAAAGATAGCCTCTACCCGTAAAAGACCCAATCATAAAGGCCGTGCGGCCCTTCCTTCACATTTACCTGTAGAGGAAATCGAGATCTATCCAGAAGGCGACCTGAGCGAAATGGTATGTATCGGCAAGGATGTAACCGAAGAACTGGAATGCGAGCCTGCCCGCTTTTTTATCAAACGGTACATCCGTTATAAATATGCACTTAAAGGCGGACAGGGAATAAAGACCGGCCAACTTCCTGAACGGGTAATTGATAAAGGTATTCCCGGATCGGGGTTTCTTGCTTCGATTATAACGGATAAATATATGGATCATCTCCCGCTGTACCGCCAGAAACAGCGCCTTGCAAGGGAGGGAATACGAATCGCTTCCTCCACCATGGATGGCTGGACCAGGGAGACACTGCTCCGGCTGAAACCCTTATACGAACAGCTGGTCTTCGACACCAAAAAGCAGGGATACCTGCAGTGCGATGAAACCCCAATAAAAGTATTGGAAAGTGAGAAAAAAGGTAGTAGCCATCAGGGCTGGTACTGGGTATATCATTCCCCTTTAGATAAAACGGTCCTGTTTGATTACAGTCCTACCCGTGGGGCTGTGGCACCACTTTCTATGCTGGGAAACTTCACAGGCTACCTGCAAAGTGATGGCTATGCCGTGTACCAAAAGTATGGGGCACGCAAAGGGGTGACCCACCTGGCCTGCTGGGCCCATACAAGACGTGAATTTGACAGGGCTCTGGAGAACGATAAGCCCAGGGCAACAACAGCACTCACGCTGATCCAAAAGTTATATGCGGTAGAACGTAAGGCCAGGGAAGAGAACCTGGAGCCTGAAGCGATCAAAGAACTCAGGCTGAAGGAAAGCCTGCCGGTGATCAATGAATTGGGTAAATGGATTTTCCAGGAAATTAAATTGACCCTGCCCAAGAGCCAGATTGGAAGGGCTATGGCTTATGCAATGGCACGCTGGGATGCACTGAGCGCTTATTTATACGAGGGCAACCTTCAAATTGATAATAACCAGTGCGAAAATGCCCTTAGGCCAATTCCTTTGGGTAGAAAAAATTACTTGTTTGCTGGTTCTCATGAGGCAGCAC
>NZ_MDFN01000060.1 GCF_001730525.1 Arcticibacter eurypsychrophilus | reverse complement strand
GTATGCATACGCCCAGAGCCATCTATGATCTGATAGAGTCCATTTTTAATTTTGTCCCAAACATAAGATTTAAAGCATGGACACGAAAAGAAACGACTTACACGCAGAAATGTACGCTCATTATAGCAACTGGAAGGCCAGCGGACAGAGCCAGATTGGCTATTGTAAGTCTAAAGGGCTATCTTTTTTCAAATTCAACTACTGGGTCCGCAAGCTGCGCGGCGACACTAAGCCTGTATCACCATCACCATCAGCTTCTGGCTTTGTAACGGTAGAAATAGCGCCTTCGGATATTCCTGTTTTTGAGATCAGCCATAAAAATGGTCACAGGATCAGTTTTTACCGAAGCATTGAGGTTAAGTTTATCAAAGAACTTCTTAGTTGATGCTATCCCTTTCATCGGCCTATCATTATTATATTTACCGTGGTATTACTGATTTTCGTTGCGGGATGGATTCCCTGAGTGGTATTGTGCGCAAGGAACTGAAGCAAGACCCGCTGGGCGGTGATATTTATATCTTTTTCAACCGCAGACGAAACCAGGTCAAGCTGCTCCACTTTGAAGGCGATGGCTTTGCCCTTTACCAGAAACGTTTGGAACGCGGCACTTATGAACTCCCTGGCAGCACTGATCAGCATAGCATCAGATTAAGCAGTGAAGCGCTGCTGCTGATCCTGCGGGGCATTCGTTTGGACAGTGTTCGCCGGCGTAAAAGATATTCGCTGCCCGCAGTCGATTAAACTTTCCACAGCAAAAATACCTGCTGCGGTATCACATCCCTCCTGTATCTCATTAAAGGTGACTTTTGAGTGTCAGTCTGCTGTTTTCAAGGGTTTTCCACAAAATGGGCTGGCTATGGTGGAGAACAAAGTCCGTTGCCCTATTGTACTTTATTCCGCCTGTGTTATTTTTGTGCTGTGGGAGAAACGATCGACTATAAAAAGCTATATCAGGACAGCCAGCGGGAAAAAGCGCTACTGGAAAAGAACTATGCTTTGGAAAAATCATCGTGGGAGCAGCAACGGGCAGAGTTGATGGCCAGCCTTGACAAGTTGCGCAGAGCACTATTTGGCATGAGTGCCGATAACCGCGTTAAACTTGCCCTTCCCGGTCAGATGGAGCTTTTTACCCTGGAAGCCCAGCCAGCAGTTGTGGAACAGGCTGCAGAGCAGCTTGGCAAAGAAATCAAAGCACAGCAGCAAGAAAGCAAGGCTCCGCGTACGGCAAAACGTATGGTGCTACCTGCACACCTGGAACGCAAAGAAGTGATTATTGATCCACAGGGCGACCTGAGTGCTTACAAACTCATCGGCAGTGAGCAGACTGAGGTACTGGTCATTGAACCTGTCAGAATGTGGGTGAAATGTATCGTCCGCCGCAAATGGGCACTTCAAGATAGCCGGGATATCACCAGGCCTGGAATACTTGAGGCACCAGCTCCTTCACGGACGGTAAAACGAGGGTTGTTCGACGAATCGGTACTTGCTTTCCTGCTGATCAGCAAGTATGTTTATCATTTACCACTGTACCGCATCAGGCAAATGTTTGCCAGGGAGGATATCCCTATATCTGCTTCCACACTTTCAGATAATGTAGCAGCAGTCTGCAAAGCCCTTGGTCCCATTTATAACGCTTTGAAAAGGGAAGTGCTGGGCAGTTTATACCTGCAGTCTGACGAGACGACCTACAAAGTGCTCCAGGGAGGTAAAAAAGGAAGTTGCCATAACGGTTATATGTGGGCTTTTCATTCTCCACCTTCAGGCCTGCTCTTCTTTCAATATTGTGACAGCCGTGAACATGTGCATCCAAAAAAGATGTTGCAGGACTTCCATGGTGTGCTGCAAACTGACGGATACCAGGCGTACGGGACGGCATTGGCAGGAAATGAACGGGTAAAACAGCTCTTTTGCATGAGTCATATTCGAAGGAAATTTGATGAATCGGCTGATAATGACCTACCAAGGGCAAAACACGCTGTGGAGGAAATCGCTGCAATGTATGCTATTGAAAAACAGATCAGAGAAGCTTCGCCCACTATGGCAGAAGATGAAATTGTACAACTCCGGCTCAAAGAAGTGAAACCGATATTAGAAAGAATGAAGTTGTGGATGATAGCAGAATATCCAAAAGTATTGCCCAAAAGTCCTATTGGTAAAGCGATGGGATATGCACTCAAACTTTGGGACAATATGCATTATTATACGTTACACGGCCATTTACAATTGGATAACAATAGTATAGAGAATACTATGAGACCAATTGCGCTCGGAAGAAAAAATCACCTGTTCAGCGGAACACATGATACGGCCCAAAATGCTGCTATGGTATATTCGCTCTTTGCTACCTGCAAAAAACATGGTGTAGATCCACAGAACTGGATAACAGATGTGCTTTACAAAATTAATGACCCTGAATATGAAGGGAAATATAGTGATCTCATGCCTCACCGCTGGAAAAATACCCAGATCTAATCAATTAGAATCGTGGAGGGCGTAGCCCGTATGCATAC
>NZ_MDFN01000005.1 GCF_001730525.1 Arcticibacter eurypsychrophilus | reverse complement strand
CGGTTTTACCGGACAACAATAATATTTTATCAGTAAAAATCGAGAATACGAAACTACGTCAGTATGCTATTGCGGTCTTCTTTCAAGTATTTCTCATCCTCCTATACAACCTATCAGATATAAATCTAAACAAGAAACAAATCATAAAAAAGATTCTTACGTAAATAAGTACTATTTCAGGATGAATGATAGAAATAGCCCTATTAACTTCTTTATTTAATATTATCTCAATTGGAAGAATTATTTTAATAATGAGATTACTAATGAGAATATTTTATAATACATTAGATATGAATTTTTTAAATTATATATTCAATGATTAGCTGCTATATATTTGGAGATAGTTCTACTGAACATTTGTTAAAGAATAATATCCCTTCTCTTTTCCCAATGTCCATTTTAGGATCATCCCCTGATTTCCGGACGGCATTAAAACAGATCATTTCGCATAAACCGGATCTAGTTTTTATAGATTTAGAGCTTGTCAAAGCCAATCCTACTGAAACAGCCTTATTAAAACAGTTAACATCAGTTATTTTTACATGCAATTTAAAACAAAAAGTGCCTTTTGTGTCGTCTGAGAAAAAATTGATAAGTCATGAAACTGAAATCGCTTTAGTTCAAAAAACACTAAACAACGCACTCACATATCCAAGAACGTATGAGGAAACAGTTTTCATTAAAACAAATACCAAGGGTTTACATGGAATGATTGAAGCTTTGATACAATTTAAAGACATTATATTTATTGAATCAGTAAAAAATTATCTCGACATTCATCTTGATGGAAGCAAGCGCTATCGAACTTATATGACACTTAAAAACATTGAGAAGGATTTATCATCACAGTTCGCCAGAATCAATAAATCATTTATAATTAATATGGATAAAATTACAGCAATTGAGGGGAGTACATTAGTAACACTGTAACCAGCATGGCACGTCAGCATATATTCATTGCCGACGTTTTCGTCATAGTCAACCAAACCTTTTGAAAACATAAATTCAAGGATTCCCTTTTTCCATAACCAATTATAGATATAGATCCGGCTACTTGAATATCTCGCTTCTTTTAAAAGATGGTTGGCACGTTCAATAAGATTTTGAATTTCCATAACTTTTGCTTTTAATGTAGACTTTTTAATATGCCACACTAAAGTTATGGAAAGTGATTATGTATATATTCTTCTTAAAAAGTTGATAATTAATTGGTTTGTTTATAATCCGGAGGACTTATTATCATAACGATATTCTTGTCATAACCTGTATTATGGAAAGCTTTCCATAATACAGGTGAAAGTCTAAGAAAAAAAAGGTAAAATTGTCATACCATCAGCTATGACAGGCCAAATCCCCAGGTGGGGTCAGTATGATGCATTACTGGGGTCAGCATGACCAGAATATCCATCAAGCATTCCAACTTTGAATGAAAGTACTATGGAGGCACTAGTTGGATACGTGGGTAACTAAATGTATAGTTCAGTTACATTTGAATCAAAGTGAATAGTTTCGTCTTTCTAAATCAAGCTCCAAGTAGAGCAGTGATTCATCAAAGTCTATTAGGAGTTGCTATCGCGTATATGAAGGAAATGTAATAAATAAAAATTGTCTTTTTCATAGAATGCTACAAATCTTTATCTATTCAGTTTAATCCTTGCCAATCACTTTTTTGCATTAATAGAGAAGAACTGGAGTCATCGTTGTTGGATGCGCCGACTATGAATTCAGAGGGGAGAGCTTCAATTGCTAAGCCTTATCCAGACATGCTATTGAGTATGGTCAGTCTTCCCTTATAATCCTGTCTAATGAAGGATCAGGATTTATTAGCACTGTCACTGAAGATCCTGAAATAAACGAAACCGGAGCTCAATGAAAAATCAAGCTTTGCTGGTTTAAGTTCTAACGGATGCTACGACCAGAATGAAAAATACATAATTCCTATTCTATTTTAGCTTCAAGATCTACTGGAACAATTAATTCCTTTCTCTTTTTTAAATATGCCCGCTTAGTTAGAGGCCCATATACATGTCCATCTTTATGCTCAATAATCCAATAATTGATCTTATTTCTAAATATAGATTTATAATATGGATCATGCTTAAGAATACTATCAGCTTCATTTTCGCTTTGAATGCGTTCTTCAGTTGAATTTGTCGGATATTTTTTTAAATTTTCTCGTAACTCAAAGCCTATCTCACGCTTGTATCCCTCAAAACTTGGTCGTTGGGTTGCAATAATAAAATCTGAGTCATAATCATAGTTGATAACATCACCATAAATATTTTTATGACCCGGCAAATGATTTATTATGTTTTTTGAATCGGCACCTCTATCTTCATAAAAGTAGTTTCCGCTCAACTCTTCGGAGTAACTTCCCGGATTACAGCTTTGCAGATAAAAGTATAAAGTCATTAGCACTGATACAATTAGTTGTATTCTTAATTTTTTTTTCATTAGTTTATTTGATTACATGATGTACAGGAGTGATTTCCGCTGAACCATTAAAATTAATCTTATATGGTGTTCCTGGTCCAGCTAACGACGAACCTATCACAGTTTCAATATTTCTTCCCCAATTTAAAGGGTTCCACCATGTCTTCTGATCGAAGTCATATGTATCTGAAAAAGCTTTAACTGTATTACCTGGGTATAATCTAAATCTTACATTTCCGTAAACCATACCATCATTGTAAGAATTGCTATGTAAAAGCAAATTAAAATATTTTGTTGATCCAACTCCATTAAAGTCTTCAGAATGAATCGCGGATAAATCAATACGATTTAAATCTACATTTAAAGTCGTACTGTTTCCATTTCTATAATGTTCATTGGCCTCGGCCAATGTAAGATAACCGTCAGCTTCTACATCCCCCCCTCTATCAGCCCAATAATTATCATAAGCAGCTTCAGCTCTAGACCGAAGTTGTGCCCATGAAGTTATAGGAACTTCGGACAATGTAACTTTCATAAGATCTGCGTTTGAATATGCTTTTTTATAAGTAAGAAAGTTTTGTGATTGATTGCCCGAAGCAGCTTGTTGCTGAGCCGCCCCCGGAACAGGGATCATAATCATATCCCACCCTATACGGGCATACGCTGAGTTAGGCGTATACATTGGTGAATTAACCAATGCCCAGATTCTCATATCCGATGTATACATGGACTGACGAATAGCTCTGTCGACCGACAACCAGTCAGCTGGAGGTCCCTGCGCTACCCAGAAAGGAGGCACATTTACATGGTCATTTGGATCAGCTCCTGTTGGGTCATTCTGGTTTGACGGGTCGTTGAACGCAAAATTATAAGGTGTCCAACTGGCGTACTTATCCACCATCGGATCGTGTGCATTAAACCTGCCCAGTGCCGGATCATACTCACGGTAGTGTGTAGAGTAGCTGCTCTCATAACCCAGATCGTCCTGCAGCTCCGAGCCACCGTTATACAGTTGCTTGTTGGCCACCGAAGATTGTGCTGTACGAACTACGATGCCCTGCATGGTCAAGCCAAAGGCATAGTAGGCGTTTTCCTGTGTAATCTTGGCAACGCCCGAGCCGTTATCGGTAAAGCTAGCCCTAACATTCCCCTGTTGGTCTTTAATAAAATACTCGTAAGTATACTGGCTGCCTGCAAGCACCCGGCCTTCAACGGTGCCCAGGTAACTTAGCGTGTTGTTGTTATATACAAACCCGTCCAGATAGTCGTAACGGCTAATAACCGCATGGGCCGCATTGTAAACAATTTTATTGATGCGACTCCCGTTAGCATCGTAAGCGTATTCGACTGAACCTATGGCTGTAGTGATTTTACTCACCTTGTTTAAATCGTTATAAGTTAAAGTTTGCCCTTTGTTGGCATCACCCGTTAGGTTGCCATTGGTATCATAACTGTATTCAGCAGCCGTGCCGGCGCCATCCTTAAAACCCATAGTGCTTGCAGTGGCATCAGTAACACTTGCCAGCTGGTTGCTGCTACCGTTATTTAAATAAGAGTAAGTAAGGTTATCAATCATAGTACGGCCGCTTGCATCAGTTGTCTGAATATAACGCTGCAGGCTTAATATATTGCCGTTATTATCATAACTGCCTATAGTTTCGTTATATGCGCCTGCTTCTTTATCCCAGGCGCTAACGCCTTTGGCGGCAAAGTAAGCCCCCTTAAGGCGGTCAACCTTATCGTATGTATATTTGTAGCTGCGCTCGCGAACAGGGTTACCCGATACAGAAAACTGATCATTAGTTTTCCATTTAATTGCTGATAGCCTTCCATTATAATTAGGGGTGTTTGCCAAACCTGCATCGGCCTGGTTGTAGAGCAGTGTCATGCCAAAAACATCACTGTTATCATTATTAGTTATTCCACTGTCGTTTGTTAAACCACTATTATTTATACTAGTTATCCATCCGCGTATATTGTAGCGATAATCAATGGTTTGCAGGTATGTACTGGTGGTCTTCTGGTGCAATTTTTTACTTTTAAGCTGCCCCAGCTCGTTGTATTCATAGCCTGCTATAACCTGTTCGGTACCGCCGTTAATTTTCACGGCTACTTGTTTAAGTCGATCCTGCAAATCATATGCAAGTCTGCTTACGACCGTAACGGTAGCTGCGGTTACTTTTACCTGTTTGGTTTCAATAACATGCCCTGCATATATATCATAGGCGTTGCTAGTTATATCTTGTACATTGGCGTTTAGTAAGCTGTTATTCTGTTTTTGTATAACGTTGCCGAAACTGTCATAAAATAAGGTCTTCTTTATCCAGCCTGAGGTACCCAGCACTTTGTTGTAGACTCCTGTTAAAAAGCCGCTATTATCATTAGTTGCAACGGCTGCATAAGGCGCAGATCCTGGATTATTATATATGTAATCGGCGCTTCCGTCATTATTAAAGTCGTAATCGTCATAGTAATTAACCGTTATTATATCAGCATCGCCAGGCGATACGGGAAAGCTCCGATTACTATAGCCGTAGGTGGTTCCGTTCATCCTTCTCTCACAGTTAAAAACTGTGGTATTGTTGTAAATAAGTGCATCCAGATAAGCCTGCAGCTTTTCACGATGGGTAACACCTGTTGTTGCAGGGTCGGTATAAGTATAAAGACCGTTCAAGACTGCCCGGTTAGCTGCATCATACTTGGTAAAATACCATTTATCGGCCGTTCCATATGCATTCCGCAAGCGCCCATCCTGCAGCAGTACTAAACGATCGTAACTGTCGTAAACCATAAAAACCGGAGCAACGCCAGGGGCTTGCTTAGCTATCAGGCGTCCCTTGACATCGTAAGTATATACGCTTGCCCAGGCACCGGTAAACACGGCACCCCAGGTTGTATTACCTGCATATAATCTTTTAACTCCTTCAGGAGATATCTGGTAGACCAAGTTACCGAGATCATCATATATGTATACGGTCTCCAACCATTCACCGGCGTCAGCCTCTACCTTTTTTTCAACCAATTGGCCAAGTTTGTTGGTAAAACTTAGTACATGGCTACCGTTTTCATCTACAAGATCATTTACCGACAATTGCATTTCGGCATAATTGCCAGCGCCGGGGCCGTCAACTGTCCATATTCGAATATAATCACTGGCTGTATTAAGCCTAAACTGCATTTTAACAGTGTGATTACCTGGCTGCCAGTCGGCACCAGGCGCACCTCGTTCCATTACCCGATTGAGAGGTGAATTATCATAACTTGTAACTGCGTATGGGAAATTATCATTAACGTTACCCAAACTTGATGAGCTATAAAAGGTTTGTTGCGCGATCTTAGGATTTGCATGAAAAGCTCCGCTTGAAGTATTGGACACGAACGGCAGGTATTGCTTAGGCTGCTGACCATATTGATCATACTCCATTAACTGCACAATATCTTTTTGTAAAGGGCTGGTCTGCAGATTGATTACCTGAACAGGACGACCTAATCCGTCCATATAAGTTATTTTCGTCTGGGAATTGGCCGGTGATATTTGACCTTGATTGGTAATTCCTTGAACTTTGATAATATCTGTACGTACATTGTTAGCTACGATTAGTCCAGGATCATCAACACTTACCAACGGTTTAATAATTATTGAAAAGCTCGGATTTGCAGTGCTTGGTGCAAAATTAAACCCCGGTTTTAAGGTAACACTGCTTACGGCCTGGTAGGATACTCCTTGATAACTGGATATTGTGGCGTCAATAACCTGTGTTGTTTGGCTTAAACAAATATTACTAATAAATGCAAGAAATGCCGGTAGAATTAATAATCGGTTGATACTTCGTTGATAGTTCATTGTTTCAAGTTTAGGCTAACGGTTGCAATCTGCAGCGAAATAGTTGATGTGATAGGTCTGTGTCGCACTTTGCGCATTACAACCTATTCCGAACATGGCGCATTTAAGCGTGTATGATTTGTTCGAACTTACTGAGCCATCAGGATCAAGTGGTACGTTTACTGTCAAAGACTGCCCCCCTTGAAGACTAATCCAGGTATTCGGTGCATTGTCATAAGCCATTTGCCAGGTAAAACCAACATTAGAAGAACAGGGCTGCTGGATGTTAGCTGTGAATACATTGGTTCCGACCGGATATTCAGAACATTGGCCGGTGTTGCTGTTACCATAGAATACAGCCCGCTTAGAGCAAACTTCAAAAGCAACAATTCCACAAGCGGTTAAAGTAAATTTGAGAGCCGGTTCTAATGGCGGTTCTACATAGATCTGCTGTTGGGAGGTAACTGTTCCATATTGGGCATTATGCACGGTTAAGGTAACTGTATAGTTGCCGGTAGCAGCATAGCTATGTGATGGTGTAGCGCCTCCATTTTGCATGACCGTTCCGTCACCAAAGTTCCAATCCCGAATAATACCCACGGGCTCACAGCCATCCGCAGGTCCTGATTGAAAGATTATTGAACTATTGGCATATAGCTTAATTGGATAACTAAAAGCAGCGCTAAGCTCATAATTAATGTTATAATTATAAGCCGTCCGTTTTAAAATATTTTGGTTTTGATCCATGACCAAGGTGGGGCGGCGCAAAGCATCATAACTATAAAACGTGGTGTTACCATGCGGGTCAGTTGTTGCTAAATTTAATAAGTCTTGATATGAAGTTAGAGAAACTGATGCCATTTGAGGATGTAAAAGCATATCATCAACAGTTACTGCAGTATTCGTTCTTACGCTGATGTCGAATTTCGCATTTAAAATCTCGACAGGGATCGCAATTTTATAATTGGTCCAAACTCCGGTAGTGTTAGTAAAGGTTATCACTTGCGTAACATTATGTCCGCTGGCATCGGTCAGCGTTATCAATAAATATCCTGAGGTATTTGATTTAGCCCAACACGAGAAAGTACAATTTGCACCAATCCCTTTAGCTATGCCCAATTTTTGAAAAGTGAAGTTTGCTCCAACAGATAGCGCCTTCCCAATCCTGCCGTCGACTGAACTAAAATCACTTGGGGAATTAAAAATGTACTTGAAACTGTTAGTCGTCCACCCACCGACTCCACCCTTTTCTTCATCGAAGTTTGAGTAAACTACCTGATTGGCGAACCCATTCCTAACCTTGGCAATTACCAAAGAACGAGCATAATCATAAAGAAGCCCAGTTCTATTATTTTGGTTATCAGTGACAGAATTAACTTCACCATAATCACCATATTCGAAGTAGTTATTCATAAGCTTGTAGCGTGAGTCACAATGAAAAATCGCCGCACTTTCGACGATGACAGGGTGAAAATCTGTAAGTGGAACATTCGCTTTAATGACCATCTGTTTAGACAAGAAGACATTAGGAATATTAACAACATTAGTATAGCTATTAAACAAGTTTAATTCAGCGTTGAGTAACTGCTCAGACTGACCTGGCTTAGTCATTGTATTAACCTTTTCTATTATGACGTTGTTGACATGCGCATCCTTTAGTGCTTGCAGAGCTCTTACTGTTGAGTCACCAGGGTTGATCGTTACATAATCTTCCGGGTAGCTATACTTGCTTTTATAGTTGGTAAAATTCACACCATCACTGCTAATTGACGTAGACGAATAACTCAACAACGAATGGTTAACACCCGTATAGTAGTTGTTGGTTTCTGTAGATGCCGGCTTAAGATAGTTTGTGCCAGGATCGTAAACTTTGTTAAAAACTTTCGTTTGAAATTTATTCGTGTTGCCGTACAATTTATATTTACCATAGATAAACGCTTTCGTGTTTATATCGTTGCTGTTATAGGTAAAATAGTTATATGAAAGGCCGTAGATTATATCTGGAGCCGAGTTTTTGAATACAAGTGTGTAATCATATCCTGTTTCTTTAATCAGCTGTCCGTTTTCATTGTAGGATTTTATACTTTTCAATAACCCCCTTGAGAAGTTATAATTACTGTTATCCGGATATGGAAAGGAATAATATCCGTCATTTAGCAGGCCCTGACTCATACATGCCTGTGTTACTGGATTAACGGTAGTTGCATATCTAGAATAGGTCGCCTGCCATGGCTCGGTTCCAATATTTTCGGAACTTGAAATCTGTCCGTAAGTTGTGGGATTGTTGTACTCGTAAACTATTTTACCTTTACCAAATTGAACTTCCTGCACTAATTGGTATTCTACGTTTGGAGAATCAAAAGAGTAGCTGTTCATGTCAAATTCGGATCGGGCAGTGAAATTGGCTATTTTGGTCGCTTGATCAGTATACTGTTCAGATGTTGATGAATTACCGGATGGATCCGTATAAATTGGTATGGAAAAGGCAAACTGTGGGCGATTGATCAAGATGCCACCTGAATATGTATAGGTTCTGACCATATCATTTTGGTTGCTGATGCCGTCATGCACGGTCACGGATTTTACTCTTATTCCGCCTCCATTCAATATTTGGTCGGCTTTACTGTCATAAAACTGGTTGGATTCGTAGCTCAGCAGTACGGAACCTCCACTTGGAAATCGTATTCTGCCCAGCGATCCTGCTGCAACGACATCAGGATTAGGTCTTCGATCAGCTCCCCCAGCGAGGTAGTAATTTGGTCCACTATAACCTGGTATTTGCTCAAGTCGGTATCGCTCTGATGCTGGTTCATTTGGGTATACCCATAAATTGGGGACCAACGTAGATGACTTGTTATTATTATAATAGCCCCAGTAGTCCTGCTGATATTGCTGCTGTAATTGACAGCCGTTACAAGGCATAGATCCAATTGTCGGTGATGGTAAGATTGACGTACCAACAGTTAAGTCTGTGCCCAGATAATCAAACAGATAAGGGGGGTTCTTTAAGCAGCTATTAGAGGTCTGTACCGATTGTAAGTATGTCCTGCTGTTTGCATAGTTGTAATTAAGTGAAACCATTAAGACAGTAAGGCCTTTTATTTTGACTATAAAATTGTCGAGCCTGTCGAAACCTGTTCTGTAACTCAGATTTAATGAGCAATCTTCCGTGGAAATACTCAACAGCTTTTGATGGGTTTCTTTAATGGCTGTAGTATACAAGCTTCTTTTATAAACGGTGTTTACTAAATTAGCCAGATAAATATTTGAATAGGTAATTTGCGTTCCGCTTTCATCTATGTTCTGATAATTCAGATATATTGTTCTTCCCGTTTTAGAAATCACTGAACTTAATGCCCATTGGGTGGTATAAGAAATTTGCTGAGCATACTTCATAAGATTATCTCTTTTATACAATACGGCGTTTGATGCTCCTACTGGTGTAACAGATACAGTTACTTTTGTAGTGGCTAGAAAAGTATATTTCACACCTTCATTTGTAATGATTTTAAAAGAAGTTATTGATCCGTCAGCGGCATAACTAGGCTGAATTTTCAAATCTTGATAAGGCATGATTTGTAATACATGATTATTATCATATACAAACTGCCCCCTGTAACCGTTAAAATCGAAAGAAAAAACATCCGGCTCTGAATCGGTTTTATTAGCGGCTAGTCCAGATAGAAAATTATAGTTACTAGCATCTCCAGTACAGTTAGTCCTGTTTTGTGGCATAAAATTGTAAATATTACTGGCCACTGTTCCGTATAGCCAGCCTATTCTTGTATCTCCATTGACTCCTTGAAAATCGTCAGGCAAACTTCTAACAGTCCTGGTAATGTTTCCACCTGCATTCAATCTCCAGCCAATACCAATATTATACTCATCATTTCCGTTTTGCTGGTAAGCTTTTACTCCTGCCTCATAAAATAAACTCACAGGCAGACTTACGTCAGTTGCGTCGATGTTATAAATAGGTATATTAATAATCGGTTGTCCTGTATGAAAGTCAACGGGAACATTTTGAGCCCTCAATGTGATTACCAACAAAATCAGAAATGTGATTACAAAGTAGATTTTCGTCATTTTATGAGTTATAATATTAAATGTTTAATAGCAGCTGCGAGCGATTTTAAATTCGACTTATTTTCTTAGTAAAAAGACAGTATCAGTAAACTCTAAATAAGATTATAATCAAAGATTAAAAAGAGCTTTCATTTCTCTAGTTATAAGGTTTAATCGGTTATACAGGCTTAATTTTCTTAAAAAAAAAAAGATCAAGCAGGATAATTATTCTTTTTAACGCACTTTTAAGCCACTCAAACGTTTGTTAGATTACTACAAAATTTATATAGTAATTTGAATAGAACCGCTTTAGTGCGCTAGCGTAAGAAGTTAATCTAGACATTAATGTAAACTTACTTTGGAATAGCATATCGATTAAAGAATTTTTAACGGCTATTAATTTCATTTTTATGAATGTCCTCAATAAGTTTAACCCTCTCTTTTAATGTCTCGTTCTGCGTTTTAAGGTCAATCAGATAAAGCGTCAGTTCTTCAATCTTTTTAAGTAATTTTACATTCATCTCACCTAAATTTAAACCCGACTCTTTTACTTCCTGCTCACTGGGCATATCGGGTAAACGGTGATTTCTATTAATATAAGCCTTGACTTCAGTCAGAGGCGTCAGGACAAAAGCAGGTGTAAAAACATAATCCGGCCAGCTAATCAAATCAACTTTTACTTCCTTTGCATGGATACTCCCGTTTACAGCAAGCTTGTATCCCCTGGGATCTGCAGTTCCAATACCTATAGTTCCATTAACCAGCGTAATTTCATCTTTATTGCCATCATAATAAGAACTCAGAACCAGTCTGGAATAATTATGTGCTCCTGCATAATCCAGGTAACTTCGTATTGAGGGCCCAGGAAAATCCCTACCAAATCCTGTGAAGTTTATTCTAGCGCCCGCCCCTAGTGTATTTAATGAATTTCTTAGGGTAAGGTTTCCATTAACATCCAAAGGGCTAAGCGGATTGTCGTTTCCAATACCCATATTTCCACTGATTAAGGCATTACCAGCGCCATAATTCCCTCCAAGGTTTACATAACCAACCAATAAGCTAGCATTTCGAATCCTTACAGGTTGTGTAGCTCCTCCTAACAAGTTTAATCCGTTGTTTTCAATTATTGATGCGGTATTGCCTCCGGTGACAAATTTTAACCAGGATCCGCCACCAAGTGGACCGGCTGCTCCACCATCCGGTACGTTCATTTGCGCGCTGGCCATCTTATAAGTCATAAACATGGCAATCATAAGTATTAAAATAGAATTTCTTCATATTAACATAAGTATACTTCAGTGAACTTCTTCTACAACTTAATTTTTTTTGATTTCGTTATAACTGTATTTCATTAATTAGAATTTACCCATTGGCATTGGCTGTACATTCTCGATGCGACGCATGTAACAATACTTTCCCTCCATCTATCTATTTAAATGCATTCAATATATTTATCAATACAAATCGAAAATATTAAAGAAGACGTTTGTCTGCCAGTGTTCTATTGCGGTCTGTTTAACCAATTTCCTTTAAGTTTATATCTCGTCCTCTTATACAACCTGTCAGATATGAATATAAACAAGAAACAATTTATAAAAAAGATTCTTACGTAAACAAGTACTATTTCAGGATGAATAATGGAAATAGCCCTATTACCTTCTTTATTTGTAACTACTCAGGTTGTCTTTAATTGAGTCAATAATTTTGGCTTCAAGACAAAAGAGGGAATGTTTATTTGATTTATGCTTTACTGCGGGAATAATTTTTTTCAGAAAAAAGTGAGGGTTTATTCACATTTTACTGTATAACTTGATCCGATATTTATAGGTTTAATGATATAAAAAGCGGTTTTTTGTAGTCAAGGAACTGCAAGAATGGATAGTAAGGGTTTTCTGAAATTGGCCGAATTGCTGGAACAGGAATCAGTTGCCCGTATAGCGGCAAAAGCCTCTAAAGCTTCTGAGATTGCGGCTTTACTTCAGAGGATTTCAGAACAGAACGCTTCATTTGGAAAGACAGTACAGGATTTAAATGCCACTATCCAGCATCTGAATGAAACAATCAGCATTCTTTTGGAAGAAAACAAGCTTCTAAAAGGGCCTAAAAAGAACAGTGGCAACAGTTCCGTTCCTCCTTCAAAAGATCAAAACCGTGTCCAAAGAACAAACAGTTTGCGGGGTTCCAGCGGAAAGTCCTCCGGTGGGCAGAAAGGCCATGAAGGCAGTACCCTAAAGATGAGTACCACCCCCGACCATATTATAGAACACAGGCCTGGATTCTGTAACTGTTGCGGACTGGATCTTAATGCCCAGCAAGCTGAACTAGCCAGCCGTCGTCAGGTTATCGATATTCCTATCCTCCGTCCATCCTATACCGAACACCGTATTTATCGTAACACCTGCACCTGCGGACACATCACCAACGGAACTTTTCCTTCCGGGATAGATGCCCCTATTATTTATGGTCAGCAAACCACTGCACTGATTGCTTATCTGCATACCCGTCAGTATATCCCTCTGGCAAGGATCAGTGAGTTCTTCTCTTCGGTTTATGGAATGGCCATCAGTCAGGGCACTGTTTGTGGAATACTTGACCGCTTTGCTGAAAAAGCGTTGCCTGCCTTTGCCCTGATCAAACAGGCTTTATCCAATGCTAAAGTGATTGGGGCGGATGAAACGGGAATGAAAGAGAATGGTAAGTTAAAGTGGTTTTGGACCTGGCAAAGCCAGTTTGCAACTTATATCACCGCTTCAAAAAACAGGGGCTTTGAAACTGTTAAAGCTCATTTTCCTGCTGGTTTTCCTAGCACGATTGCTGGTCCAGCCATTTAAACACAGCTGCCAGAGGCCATCAGATCTGTACGGCTCACCTGCTGCGCGAACTGCTCTTTTTCAAACAAAAATATGATTGCCCCTGGACAGCACGGTTCAGTAAGATAATTATGCAGGCACTGGAAATTAAAAAAATAATCACCACTTCCCAATATCAGAAACCCATAAAAGAAAGGGCAGAGATGGAAGCGTTACTGGATGGGTTAATCCATCAAAAAATAAATCCCGACCATCCTGAAGTGATCACTTTTCAAAAAAGAATCCTAAAATACAGGGAATATCTTTTTACTTTTCTTTATCATCCCGAAGTACCTCCCGACAATAATAAATCAGAACAGGCCATTCGCAATGTGAAGGTCAAACTCAAAGTATCCGGTATGTTTAAATCGGCCAAAGGAGCACAGAACTACGCCATTATTCGTTCTATTACGGACACCTGTAAAAAAACAATCAAGCTATCTTAAATGCATTCTGGACAATTGCCGTTTCTTAGAACCTGAGTAGTTACAAGCAGAATATGATATTTACAACTTTTTGAAGTCTTAAAAAACAGCTAATTTCAAAATGTTTTAAAGACTTTAAGCCTGATTAAAACTTTATCTAAACTTTATCTGTAATAATCAAGACTTTATGAAAAAACATAAAGCCTTGATTATCAAGGTGGAGAATATCGGAGTCGAACCGATGACCTCTTGCATGCCATGAAAGTGATCAATTATGCAATGGAATATTTCTCACACACCCTACTACCACCTTACTAACCGTTTACAAATCCTCCTCCTAAATTGCCATTTTAACTAAAAGGACTGTCCCTATGCTCAAACCAAAGCGTTCTGTTACCCCAGAAAAAGCAATAGAAATCCTTCAAAAACATGGAACAACTATTTCAAAAGATGAAGCAGAGAAAATATTGCAAATCATGTACGATTTTGCTAAATTAGCTGTAGAAGAACAACTTAAAAAGAAGAAACAACTCTATTCACTCCCTTAATAAATTTAAAATAAATTATGAAAACTGCAGATCTATATATCCGGGTAAGTACAGATGAACAAGCAGATAAAGGCTACTCCCAAAGAGACCAGGACGAACGGATAAGGACCTATTGTGAAAAGAAAAACATACAATCAAGAAAGGTTGTCTTTGAAGACTATTCAGCCAAAACTTTTAACCGCCCAGAATGGACTGAACTATTCGCCGACTGGAAAAAGAATAAAGGAAAACAAACCGACTATGTGATATTTACAAAATGGGATAGATTCAGCAGAAACACCGCTGATGCTTATACCATGATCAGGACCTTAAAAACCCTGGATATAGAACCCATAGCGATAGATCAACCCCTCGACCTATCCGTCCCTGAAAGCAAAATGATCCTGACAGTCTACCTATCAACACCCGAAGTAGAAAATGATCGCAGAGCATTAAATGTATTTTATGGTTTACGCAGAGCAAGAAAAGAAGGACGCTGGACGGGAATGGCTTTACCTGGTTATATTAACCGGACCAGGGAAAATGGCACTAAATATATAGCCATTCACAAACCCGAAGCTTCACACATGAAGTGGGCATTTGAAATGATCGCCAAAAACCAATATGCAATAGAACATATCTGGGCAATGGCAAAAGAAAGAGGACTCCGCTGTACCAGAACCTGCTTTTGGACCGCCATCCGAAATCCATGCTATTGTGGAAAGATCGTTATTCCTGCCTTTAAAGAGGAAGAGAGGTTTCTGACTAATGGACTTCATGAACCTTTAATCTCAGTGCATTTGTTTTATGAAGTCCAGGACGTTCTCGACAACAAAAGAAGAAAAATAGGACTAAAAGCAGTGCAAACAGATAACCTTCCGTTACGCGGCTTTCTAATCTGCCCCTCCTGCAACAGACAACTTACAGGAAGCGCTTCTAAAGGCCGCAATAGCTATCATTACTACTACCATTGCAAGTACCCATGCAAGATTAGGTTTAATGCCCGAGAGGGTAAATGAAAACTTTTAAAACGATCTTAAGAACATCGTTCCTAAACCAGGTATGGCAGAACTATTTAAGGCAGTCATTTGCGATGCCAACAGTGACAATGCACAATTACTTCAGCTGGAACGTAAAAAGACAATAGTAGAAATTACAGCACAAAACAACCGGATCACAAAAGCCAGAGAATTGCTTTTAACGGATGCTATTGAGAGTGCCGAATATAAAAACATCAAATCTGAATGTGAAAATAAGATCCTCAGGCTCGAAGCAAAACTAAAAGAATCGAATGATACACTCTCCCTCAATATTGATTTAAACGACCTTGTCGATAAATCCCTATTTAACCTCAAAAACCTTGTTTATTTATACCAGAATGCCGATTTAGCAGGAAAACAACTAATCACCGGTTCGATCTATGCCCCAAAATGGGTAATTTCAGAAACGAAAGATCGAACCGCTCCACTCAACGAAGTTGCCTCTCTTATTTACTTGATAAACAACAAGTTAGGACATAAAAAAACCGGAGAAAAAACTATCTCTAGTTTTTTCTCCGGTCAAGTACCCAGCGCCGGAGTACATTTATACCATTCTTAGCATAAATCATAATTTAACAAAATATACAAAATGCTATCCTACACACTTTAAAGCAAATATTTAATACTTTAACATAAAGCAAAGTATATTGCGATATAACAGAAAGTGTATGTAAATTTGTATGTAAGCAAAAAGCGAAACATACAGTAATGGCAAAACCTAAATTCTATCTTGAACCGCGACCAAGTACAGACGGTGTACAGGCTATTAATATGTTCTATTCTTTCCAAGGCCGGCGGTTGCAATACTATACCGGAGTAAGAATTGAGATAAAGCACTTTCGCCCTGAATGCAACTCAAGCAATACAATACAACCTATTAAAAATATTGCACCATTTGCGGAAAGCTATAATAAGAGATTGAAAGAAATGGCTTCTGCAGCGGTAACAATCGTAAGCGATACCAAAGGCGAAGATTTAACAGTACCTTATGTCCGCGAGCAGTTAGATCTAATCTATAAGCCACAACCGCCTGAGCCAGCACCAGCACCAGAATTTAGGCACACATTCATTTCTTACTTTGAACAATTAATTGAAGACAGCAAAACAGGTAAGCGACTAATTAAAAAGCGTGGTAAAAGTTTCGGTAAAAGATTTACAAGAAATTCAATTAAAAACTATGGCGTAACATTATCGGCAATCAAGAGGTATTTAGAATATGCAGATATAAGAACACTCCCCTTTGAAGGTGTGAATAAAGACTTCTATGAGGACTTTATGTTTTTTTGCTACGATATTGAACAAAAGGAGATTTCAACCTTTGCAGGCTTTATAAAGGACATTAAAACCGTAATGATGGAAAGTAAAGAACCTGGCTTTATAGCAGATGATTTTATAATGCCTTCGTACGAATCAGATACAATTTATTTAAATTCTAATGAGATTGACAGAATTGCAAACTTGGATCTTTCGAGCTATGCAAGATTTGTAACGCATCAAGTAGTTGCAAGGGATAAAGCAGGTAAGAACATCTTAAATACTAAAGGCGATAAAACTTATAAGCCTGAGAAAGTAACTTACAAGGTTTTAGATAAGTGTCGCGATCTGTTTTTAATAGGCGCTTATACTGGTCTTCGTTTTGGCAACTTTTCCAACCTTGATACTCAAAGTGTTAGCGGTAATTTCATAAAGGTGAAGCAAATCAAAACAGGCGCAAGGGTAACTATTCCAATTATGGAGAAACTTAAACCCGTATTAGCCAAATATCCTACAGAGCTGCCTACCTTATCCAATCAGAAATTTAATGCTTATATCAAGTTAGTTTCTGAACTGGCTGGATTGACAGATATTAGAATAATAAAGAACTACAAAGGCAACATTGAAAGCGAAACATCACAACCGCTTTACAGTCTTGTAACGAGCCATTGCTGCCGAAGGAGTTACGCAACCAATATGTTTAACAAAGGCGTCTCCCCTATGCTTATAATGAGCGCTACAGGACATAAATCAGAAAGCAACTTCTTAAAGTACATAAGAACCACCGATGAACAAAAAGCTAACCTTTTAGCAGAAACGTTCGTTAAATTAGGACTATAAAAGATATGAGTACAGAAACACAGGTATATGATTATAATTTACTTTTGGAAGTTGCAGACAATCTCCTTAACACTCCTTACATTGAATCGCATGAAATTGACTGGGATAAACTAAAGAGATGCTCTTATGATAGCATAGTGCAAAAGCTTTGTGAAATAGATAGTGAATATTCTAGATACCTGTTTTTACTGCACGTTTTTGAAAGAATCTATGATTATCCAAATTCCTACCTCATATCACAAATTTGGAGCATTCTTTTTAACCTGGCTGAAAAACAAGAAAAGTATTTAGCTGAACAATTGAAAGATGAGGCCGAAAGAAAACATTTTGATGGTGAAGAAATATGGGAAGATTTTTTACTTAATGAAAAGGTTAGAGACTATGTATTAGGCTGTGATGGTGTCCTTTTCTTTATAATCTCAGAATTATCAGATGTTTGCCCTAGGTTTAAACTTGATTTTAATCTTTTGATTAGTAAAGCTTTAATTCAGTTTTCTAATCCTGATATGGGAAGAGTACATTACATATGGACAAAATTAGATGGAACGACCAACCAAGACGACCGAAGTTATTCACCTAAGGCAGAGCTTCAAAAATATAAGGATATGGATACTAATAATCCTAGCACTATTGCAACAGTAAAGCCAGCACCGAAAGTAAAAGAAGTTTTCAAATCATTTGCAGATGCTGCCATAAGTGAAGATCGGTTAAATGAAATGTATAAGATCTTGCTAGATAAAAAAATAATTGACAATGAACATACAAAGCTAGGTACAGATACCATGTTTTACAGCTTGATTAAAAGATTTAAAAAGGATAAATACTTTAAAACAATAACATTGATAGAGTTGCATCCCTTAGTTAACAAAGAATTTAACATGACTGGAATACTCCAAGCATTAAAACAAGCCGACCCCTATGCTTATAAATTGAGCTAAACACTATACTTATTATACCAAACACATAAATGGTATAATAAGTATAGCTAACACATTATATTTCAGACAATTACAGTTATACATTTGTGGTGTACTAAAAGATACAGCAAATGGAAAACTTGATATTGTCACCAATAAGCCTAGCTAATTTAGAGCTATTAATACAAAGAAGTGTTATCGCAGCCATTGCACAAACACAGCCGGCAGCAACCCCTGCAGAGTTACCCCAAACTTTCACAATAAGCGAACTAGCTACATATTTAAAATGCACTAAGGCAACTATCCACGCCTATAAGAAACGCGGAATCTTTCCATACTACCAAACAGGGAGAACGGTTTACTTTAAGAAATCGGAGATTGACAGAGCGTTAGAAGTTAGCGGTGCTAAACGAAAGGGTTCTATAAATGCTTAATACTGCCCTTTCCGCTACTGGATTAAATCCTAATGCAGCATTGGCGTTCGGCGATAATGCAGGTAATACCAGCGATTATCTTGCAATAGGTAAATTTCACCTAATACCTCAGGGTATAGATATACCGATGCCTGTTATCGTGTTTGCAATGCTAGGTATTCCCATGTTTACGAAGAAAAGCTTCTCTGTTATTATCGCAAAGCCGAAAGCAGGAAAGACAACTGCAGCAGCTTGGATTATTGCCAGTGCTATCAATGCTGGTCTTAAAGTTCTCTGGATTGACAATGAGCAGGGGTTGTATTATGGTAGCCGTACCCAACACTGGATATTACAAATCGCAGGATTACAACAATCTAAAAACCTTCATTTCTATGATCTGAAGATCCACGCCCCAAACATAAGAACTGAAATAAGTAGAGCATTGATTGAAGATGGTGATTATGACATTGTCGTTTTCGATGGAACAAGAGATTTTGTATTTGATATCAACAGTCCTGAGGAAGCTACCAACATTGCAACCTATGAAATGGAGTTAGCAGATACCCAGGATTGCCATATCGTTAACATCATACATACGAATAAAGGCAATGACAACGCTAGGGGGCATTTAGGAACGGAGTTGATTAATAAGGCTGAGACTGTAGTTAAAATCTCTCAGAACGATGCAAAACAGATCGTAATCGAACCTGAGTTTACAAGGGGCAAGCCTTTTGAACCTTTCGCCTTAGTTCGGGATGAAATCACTGGAATACCTTCATTAATTGAAGGATGGAGCAAAGACGAAAGTACAGGATCTACAAAAGCCTTTCAGCCTTATGATGTTGATGAGGCAACTCATAAAGCCTTAGTTCGGGATACGTTCTCTGTATCGCCTTCAATGATTAGATCGGAACTAAGCATCGCTGCAAAATCAAATCTCTCTAACTTCTTAAAACAAGCAATTAGTCGAGATAAAACATCTGAATGGATTAACCACTGGATGCAATACGGCCATATTAAATTGTCAGGTACACCCAAAACTAAGTCTGCAAAATACTCAGTCAATTTTCAAAGCAACCCAACTGAACTGAACGCCCCCTTTATATATAAAGGGGGGGGCGTCTAGTCTAGTTTATTGGGCGAACTGAACTGAACTAGTTAAACTGAACGGTCTAGTTCGTTCAGTACCAAATACTTAAAACAAATTAACAAATCACAATGAAAAAGACATTACTACAATCCTATTGCAGCTTATTTCCAACCTACTATTCTAAAAAGCTAGGCAGGTCATGTTTTAGTACTAAACCTCAAACTGTTGCTTTTAGTGACCTTATCAATCATCCAGATCCTGAACAATTAGCACTTAAAAATAAGATTCGATCACTAGCATATAAATGTGATGAACAGTCAGCACTTAAACCCTCAGTATGGGGAATTACACCAAGTAGCATACAATTGAAGGGAAGAGGTGAAGACTTTCATGTACTACATACTGGCTTTATGGCCTTCGATATTGACGGCTTAGAAAGCGGTTTAGATAAAGCATTTGAGATCGTAAAGCTTATTGCTTATGTAACATATTGCAGCAGATCGATAAGAGGACAGGGATTATGGGGATTAATGAAAATTAGCGATCCAGATATGCACAAGGAACATTTTAATGCAATGGAGGCAGCATTTAAAGCCATGGGCATAAAGATAGATACAGCACCTCGTAACGTAGCATCATTAAGATTTATGTCATTTGACGCTGACGGTTACTACAACGAGAATGCGGAAATCTTTGATAAGAAGTTGGAGACAGTTCTCCCCCCGAAAAGGGAATTTAAAAAGTACGAAAGTAACGGCCAAAAGGGTAACGACAACACCGATGTTAAGCAACTCATTGAAGGATTCAATTCAAGTTGTACCGCTCAGGATATGCACGACATACTTATAAACTTTGGTTTTAACTATCATAGCACAAGCGGATCCAGATACCGATTTACAAGGCCAGGAAAGGACACAAAAGCTGGATTGAGTGTAGATTACCACGAAGACAGAAGAACGCTTTACAGCTTCTCTAGTGAAGTTCCTTTATTGGATAAATGGAAAGCGGAAAGCGATAAAGGATGGAGTTGCTCGCCGATGACCGCACTTCTCTTATATGGATTCGGTGGAATGGAGAAACAGCACTGGGCACAAGCATTCAGCTACCTAAAAAACAAATAGTCCTTACGTTGCTACGATATCGCAGGAGGCTATGAAATATCTCAATAAGGCAATCCAACGCCTATAATACTTGAGTACCTAAGAAACGCTTAAAATCATTAACAAATAAATATATGGAATCAGTAAAACAGGCAGAAGCACTTGCCGGCAGACCAATCGCAACAGCAACCGAAGAAATGGAAGTGCTAAAGGACAAATTAAATATATACAGGTCTCTTAATTGGGGGCAGTTGAAAACAATCGGTACTAATATGGAGGCAAACAGGGAGTTGCAAAAAGAAATTGACACCCTAAAGCAAAGAAACAAATTTCTCGAAAGGGAAATGCTTAATAATCAAGGCTTAGTTAGTCTATCCGTTGCGGTTATGGCCGGCAAGTCAGGAGTTGAGGAACTAGTCAACCGCCTTGAGTCGGGAGAAATCCAACGGTTTCTAATCAGTGAGAAAGACATTACTAAAGAATACTAACAATAACTAACAATAAAGACAAATATGGAAACAATTCAAACACCTGCAGAAGTAATTGCAGACCTCGAAAATCAATTAAAAGTCTACCTATCTGCAAAGTGGATGCAATTGAAGGTTATAGATGAGTCAAGAAAAACAAACCGCGCCCTTAGCGAAAATGTGGTATCTCTCGAAACTCAAGTAACTAGCCTAATCGAAGAGGTCAATACCCTAAAAAAGTCAAAGGAATGTTGCAATCATTTAATTGAAATGGCTATCAGTTTTATGGCAGGTACTGAAAGCATAGAGCGCATGCAGGAGGCACTCGATACAGGTAAACTTACCAACTACCTACAGGGCATAAACGATACCGCAAACATGCCTATTCCATCATTAAGAAAACTAGAAAACAACTAAGATCATGAAAAAAGAATCAGAAAAAAAATGTGCTGAATACGTAGAGGTACGAGCGATACTCATTAAAGAATTGGGTATGATTCGGGCAAATAGACACCTTACCCAAGTTGAGAAGGAAACTAAAATCCTTCAAATAAATGATCTTTTAGCTGAGCGTTACTCTTAAAAAGCAACTATTTCCCGATGCAATATCGTGTCGGGCTTACATTAAACAAAAATGGTATATAAACAATTGAACACTAATATTTTAAACGCACTTGCATCAAGTTATAAAGCAGTTAATAGAGATTCTTATGAAGCGGCAATAAATGACATGAACTCACCTTTAGAGGATCTTACCCTTATGCCTTTGATCTTTACTAAAATCAAAGATTTATATGAGATCACCACTCTGAATATGCCTGCAATTGTCAGCATTATCTATTCATTATATGCAAAGCACAGGTTGCTATCCAAATATCAAAACGTCAGATGTCAAAATGGACTGCGCAAAGCTATGTGTAATGTTACTGGATGGAAAAATTCGACCATGTGTAACTACTGGCAACCGATAGCGCAAGCCTACTACAAGAATCCAAACTTTCGCGAACGAGTAGAAAGAGAATCAGCTGAAATACTGACCTACATACAATCAATTGAATACAAACAACTTACAAACTAAAAACTAAGAATATGAGTATTATAATAGTATCAATAAACCACAAAACAGGAACAGCCCACATAGGAACTGATAGAAAACAAACGTATGCTTCAGGTGCGCCAGTCAAGGAAGAAACCACAAAGCTCTTTTCAATCAGGCCAGATATTAATTTCGCCTCAAATGGTCAGGTCGATAACGGGGTTTTAATGGCTGATATCTTATTGAGATACAAACACTTGCCAGTTACGGAGCTAATAAGACTAATTGAGAACTTTGATGTTCCTACGCATTTCTTCAGAGGAAAATTAAGCGGACATTGCATGTATGTGCTCTCAGGACTTCTGGAAGATGGTATGCCGTTTATTTTCGCTAGAGATACAGAAGAAAAGGATAGCTATTTTGAACGAGGCAATGCAAGTAAATTTATAGTGTGCACTCCTGATACTATTACCTTTAATGCGGTGTCTCAAGCGTTTGTAAAGGCTTTAAGTGCTACAGGAGGTGATCATAAAAAATCAATCGAAATGTGCATTGTATACGCTGCATCCATTAACAATAAGATAGGGTCAACTTTTAATTATGGAGAGGTACAAAGCCCCTCAATGATTACAGGAAGGTGCGTTGTGCATGCCGGGAAGTATAGAACACAGGAGGCAGAAGGGTATAATTTAGTAAGCCCATTGAAGGCCACAAAAAAGATAGAATCAACAAATATCACACCTTTGAAAAAGCTAGAAGAAGTGAAAAAGATATCTTTTGAAATCAAACAAGATCCGGAAAAGCAATATATTTTAAGAGGAACGTTTGGACTTCCGAATGGCTCACCTTTTAGCTTTGAACCGATTGATAGCATACAAGGAACTAAGGGAGCTATTGGAGGAATAACAATAAGTGAAAACTCTTTATCCAGCGATAACGGTGCCTTTAGTATAACCAAGGAAGGGATAATTACCCTAACCGAAGGAAACATAGGAGCTTGGGAACTGGAAAACACAGCCTTAGCAGCAAGAAATAAAAACGCATACATTTCCATGTACAATGATGGTTACTATGTTGGTATTGGCGATAACGTAAATCCCGCAACCGCATCCCCTCACAGAGCAACAGCCCGATTCACTCAAAGTATGCCTAATACTTATGCTGGCATTGCATCAAACACCGCATTAGTATTGAGAGCAGAAGGAGCAGATAAGAATTATGCTTTAGATGTTCAAAGTGGTGATATTAAGATCGGTAGTGAGATCGGAAAAACGTTTATTCAAAATATCGGAGGTGGTTATGCTCTAAAATTCGTCAAAGGGTTGTACGTTGGAACGGTCGCAGCGGTATAATCCTGAGCCTTGACTGCAAAACCTGTCAAAACCTTACATTGGACCTGCTTTATAGTTCGACACAGTTCAACAATCAGGCACAAAACTTGTCTAAACTTGACATTGGTTCTAAAATTATAGTTCGATATGGTGCAAGATGTTAGTAAATGTTAGTCAAAAACCTCATAAAACCTAACATTGGATATAAAAACGAGGCGAAAAGTTGACAAAAGTTAACATTTATCTGAACTAAAATACCTTTAACCTGCCGGCAAGCACTAAGCCAGCAGCAACACCTATCGAAAGACTGGTGTTTTTCATGCTTAAGGAAGGTTTTTCTACTATCACTTATATATAAGAAACTTATCATATTGTGCGATATTGTGCAAGATATCAAGCTAAAAAAGGTTTTCTAACAGTCACATACGCAGGCGAGAAACACAATTATCCAACGTCTCTACGTACGCACACGAGAGCAACACAAAGGTTTTAACACAGTCTTATCAAGATATAAGGGAACAACCACATTGAAGGTTTTTCTAACATCACTTATATAATAGGGGAATGAATTAACCGACCTCATACGCAGGCACGTGAGCAAACTAAGGAATCGCAGTTTAACAGCCCTAAAAAGATTTTCTAACAGTCAATAAGCATTTCAAATCTTACTAAATCTGACAGCCATAGTCAGAAGCTATGTATTGCCGGCAGCAAACATGTCAAAATCACATGTATGTCAAAATCACACACATCAAAAATTCAGTTTGTTAACCCTAAAACGAGAAAGAGCACTTCGCTAGCAATTACCATTTATATTGGTATATCCAATTGAAATTAAATCATAAATAAAAACGCTATTCTGGCTCTTGTCTGCCGACTATTGAAGTGCTTATCCCTAAATAAGGAATTCTCTCAGTGCTCTGTCGCTTACAGCCGTCTAAGCATGATGTTACGGTGAAGGCGTACATTTTGGTACGGCGTAGCATTTCCTTAATATATTCGCTAACCGACTCATAATCATAAAGAACTGATAATAAGAGGTTACAGAGCATGCTTATTCACCCGCTATAGCCATTTCAGACTCTAGTTGATCCGGATGATTAACAGCGTAAACTATAGCAGTCTTTACGAAGTCGTTTAATGTAATATGTTTTCTACATGCTACTATAGCAGCGTCCTTGTGTAATTCGCCTGATATCCTTACATTAAATACCCCTTTGTAATACTTTTCAGGCTCTTTGCCAATCTCTCTACAGGTTTCTATATAATCGTCAACCGCTTCATAAAAAGCTGCCTTAAGCTCTTTAATTGATTCCCCTTCAAAAGTAACAAGATCACTAATCCCGAAAATCTTTCCAAAAAGGAATTCATCCTCAATGTTACTTTCAATAGTTCCTAAGTATCCTTTGTGTTCTATTAATGTTATCGGTGTGGCCATGGTCTATTCCGCTTTCTGATTTCTATCTAAATTATACCGTGCATTTCCAAAGTATGTATAGTATCTACAATAGCATACTTCTTCACAATGCTACCAGGATGAGGTTTATGTAACAAAATAACAACTTTATTGCTATTTATAAACCTACATCTTGATCCCGATGTTTTGCCTGTGCCTATCTCCTCAAACCCCAATATCCCCAATACAGACTTAATCTCAGCCCAAGTAAAATCAGCAGGAACGCTCTTAAATCTTTCTATTAACTTCTCTGCTTTACTCACTTGTAACTAAGGTTTAGTTACAATAATACAATTTTATTTGTAATACTATATAGAGAAAATGTAAAATATTTTAAAAATGTTTTATGGATAAAAAATAATAACCTCTTTGCGAAAGGGAATGAGGTCAATGAAAATCAATTTGGAAGCTAACCTTGAATCTCGTCTTTGAAATAATCCACCCTCTTTGCCGGCAGCATATACGGGAAAATCCCATGTATGGAACATAATGCCACACATAAAAAAGAAAATAGTTCTACGTAATTCCACACTATAAAAAGAGATAGCAAGCATATACGTCAAGATCACGCACATCAATTATGAAGGGAACGAAATACATAATGTTACACTATAAAAAGGGAGAGATTCTTTCTTGATCCGCCGGCAGGCTAACGTGTCCGTTTTTCGGATAGCTAATTTCCAATTAGCACTTTGAAAATTAAGGAGTTAACTCATCAATCTTAATGCCTAAATTCTTTAGCACCTTTAAAGCTAGAGCAGAATCCTTATCAGTAAACGTCCTACCATCAATATTATTTAACTTTCTACTCAGATAAGAATGCGCCCCCTTATTATCAGGCCACATTTCCCAAGCAATAGCTGAAAGGTTGATCTTTTTTTCAGTTAAAAGAAACTCTTTTACGTTCATAGGGCGAAAATATATAAAAAAGCCTAATGTGTAAAGTTTTGTGTACATAATTTACAAAATGTGTATAAAAGTGTGTACGTTTGAGAACTAAATAATCAAACATAATTATGAACCAGTCACCAGTATCAACAAAAAACGGACTTTTAGACATTGAATGTGCATCTATTATCTCTAAAGAGCGTAGAATCCTAATCAATCAATTAGCTGAACAGACATTCAAAGCCAGGAACACCACACCAACAGAACAGGATAACTTTATGGATCAGCTTAAATGCGAATACTATCCTTTATCTGATGTATTTGGCAGTATAGTAAGTGCAATCCCTCAGGTAAGATTCTATAAAGACATTGACAAAGCATTTGAACTACTGATGAAAAGTGATCCTGAGGCTTTCGCCACATATCAAGCTTTAACCGGTATGTTTAGGACGATTGAGAAAGAGAGCAAAGTAATTGATGATATATCTTCTGCTATTGATGGCATTCTATACGACATTAATCGATTCGAGGAGGAAGAGATTAAAACTTACATGAGCCAACGGTAATTAATTACACCATTTTTCTAAATAAGCTTTACATTTTGATGTGAGGCTTATTTTATTTCATAAAAAGTTGTGTTACAAAAGTGCTACAGTTTTAATAGGCTCATTCTTAAGCATCTAATGGACAAATATTTAAGCACCATAGAGCACTACCTTAATGTGCAAGGGGTCTAACCTTAGCTAAAATTATTCTTCACTTCATCAATAATTACAACTACCTTTCTATTCTAAATCACAAAAAACTATGCACATTAACAACGTTACAATGTCACTCACTCAACTTCGCGCACTCATGGTAGATGCTGCAGAAGTAGGCGCAAAGAAAGCAATAACCGACTTAGGTATATCAAAACCTTTCATAAGCAAAGCAGAAGCTTGTAAACTGTTTGGTCGTGCAACTGTAGAAAACTGGATGAACAAGAAGCTAATACAGCCACAAAGAGATCAGAGCGGTAAGTTTACTTATCGTATCAGCAGATTAGAGCTTGATGCTCTTGCGGTATCCAGCAATAGACATTCGCACTTAATGGTAAATGAATAAAGACAAAAAAGCACCTTTAGTAAATCCGGTAATGCCTTGTGAAAACAGGGCTTTTTTATGCGTTTTTCGCTGTTTTGTTACAACTGTGCTACAGTTTTTTATTGACTTAGGTATAAGTGGCTGACAAATAATACATTAACCTATATAGACCCCATGCATGGTATGCAAGAGGTCTATATTTTTGGCTTATGACTAACACTAATCGTTATCATCAACAGCATTTAGTTGAACTGGATATCTGACAATACCTGACTTCCCATAATAAAAACTAAATTTTCCTAGTATTCTGTTTCCATAGCTGTTATTACTATAGCAATCTAACAAAACCATGTAAGAAACTATCCTGTTAGCACTGGACACTGTAAGAGTTGAAAGTTTCGATCTTATATCGCTTATTTTTTCCATTGCGTCTGTATGGTTCGCTAATAAGGTCGCTACTTCCTTTTGATCATACCTTGCACTCGAAGAATCCCTTTTAGTAAATCTACTTGCCGACTTCATTTTATAGTTATATTCGGATAATCGTAATTTATACTTTGAAAAACTGCTTGAAGTGTCACTTTTAATACTATCTAATTGAGCATAGGTCAAAATGGATTTTAAGGACTCTTTGTAAGTTTCCGGATATATAGTGCATTTTAGTAATTTGTAGCTGTATGGGTCTTTGAAATAACTTTCTATATACACATCTTTAAACCATCTTTGGGCATTTATTTTTGTTTGCTGGATTTCTGTTAATTTAACAGGACTTTTTTTGATCGGAGCTTTCTTTGCCTGCGCAAGCAGTATTGTAGGTAACAGAATTAATAGTAATAGTAATTGTTTTTTCATGTTTGATAAGGTTCTTAAATAGCCGGCAATGTAGTGTTTAATTCAACGGTATTGCTTTAATTATTCATAGGTCGTATATTAGAACATAAAGAAGAAATATTATGCAAGGATTAACAATCATTGAAACAGCAACAATGGAGAAGCTCTTGACGGAGATCCAAGACCTAAAAGAAACAGTTCTTTCCGCAATAGCCGAAGCAAAGGACGCAAAGAAACCCTATTTAAACTCTCAGGAGGTCATGGCTATGCTTGATCGTGGTAATACTTGGTTGAACGATAACAAGTTCGCCATAGGGTACAGTAAGAAAACAGGCACTTTGCTATTTAAGCGCAAAGATGTTGAGGCATTCATTGAATCGGATTATTATAAAGGGTAGCTAACTAATCCAGGCGACAAAACGCCTTGCATGATATATTGACTTCTTAGGGAGCCTTTCAGGGATGATTGGCTTTTTTTTATGATACGTGGAGCCATAGGGACTAATTTTATTTCTTGTAACACACTATAATGCAGCACTTTAAACCCCGATTTCATATCATGGTGTTAATATGGTGCAAATATTCGTGTTTTTGACTGACAAATAGAGGTTATTGAGGGGTAAAAAGGTATAAAAAGGTATGAGACCTTCAAGGGCATTTTCCTAAACCTTATGTAAGTGCATGTCTACGTAAAAAGTAATTGCACCGCGTGTAATAAATAGTTTATTAATCAATTTCCCAGTTTGCTTCTATAATTTCAATCAGTACATATAAATCTGCTGATTGCAATTCTGCCTTCTCAGGTGTATGCCAGCCCCAACCGTAAAGCTTAGTCATGAATATTTGAGCGATATAATAGTTGTCCTGCAAAACTTGGAACATTCGACCTCCTGCTATACCCTCCGTTATTTCAATTTCTTTGTCTCCATCTATAAACCATGCTTTGAAGGTTACTTTCTTCATAAAAGATTATCAATCTATAAATGAGCTTGAACGATATCAGCATTCAATGTATTGCACGCTGAAAGCCTTAGTTAATGAAATCTTAGCAACTAGTGTATGGAAAACTGTATGTAGAAATCAAAAAACCGCCTTAGAATGTATCTAAGACGGTTAATTGTACCCAGCGCCGGAGTCGAACCGGCACGGTTTCCCACAGGTGTTTGAGACCAGCGCGTCTACCAATTCCGCCAGCTGGGCATTGCTTGTTAGCGGCTGCAAATCTATCTATTCCATCCCATATTTGCAACAAATATTACGAATAGTCTGACACCTCTGACAGCCAGCAAATTACCTTATTTAATTACATATTTAAAAATGTCATTCCCCAATACGAACACCATTAATGCCACAATAATCACAAAACCGACCAGTTGAGCCCGCTCCATAAACTTATCACTAAGCGGACTTCCCTTCACCATTTCCACAAGTAGAAACAAAGAATGCCCTCCGTCCAATGCCGGAATAGGTAACAAATTCATTAAAGCCAATGCCATAGAAAGCAACCCTACCAGAGTCCAGAACCTAATCCAGTCTACTGTTCCACCGAACATATTCGCAATCCCTACAGGGCCTGTAAATGCTTTCTGTGCGTTAACTTTACCGGTTACCACCTTTCCTATCCCCTTGGCATTATCAGTGAACAATCCCCATGCTTTTGATGCGCCTATAGGAAGCGATGCAAAAAGACCGTGTTTCAAACTTTCAGTAGGAAGATTCGAATCTAGCGATATGCCAATTAAGCCCTCCTCATTTACTACAGGAGTTAAAGTAAGCACCTGGCTATTACGCCAAACGTTTACATTCACTTTATTCCCCTTATTAACTTGCATCTGACCTTGAAACTCGTCAAAATAAGTAATCAGTTTACTGTTAACACTAAGAATACTATCACCCTTTTCAAATCCTGCAGCTCCTGCATTGCTGTTAGGCAACACATCATTTACCCTACTTATCGTAGTCCTAGGCTGAATAAATTCAGCAATACCGTAGTCTGCTACCTGATCAAGGATATTTCCAGGAACATGAATTTGCTTCGTTTGGGAGCCTCTTACTACAGTAAGATCTCCACCTCCTAATAATACTTTCGAACTGGTTAATTCCTCAAAACGAACTACCCTAGCCCCATTAACAGCTTCAATTCGATCCCCTGTTTCCAGGCCTATTGATTTTCCAATCTTACCCGGAACAATTCCACTCACCAATTTATCATTAGGAATGTAGGTCTCACCCAATTTAAAGGTAAGCATCCAGAATATGAACATACCCAAAACAATATTAACTGTAACACCAGCAAGCATCACTATTAACCGTTGCCAGGCTGGCTTTGAACGAAATTCCCAAGGCTGAGGCTCTCCGGCAAGTTGTTCCGTATCCATCGACTCGTCGATCATTCCGGCTATCTTAACATAACCTCCTAAGGGAAGCCACCCCATTCCGTATTCGCATCCTTTATATGTAAAACTGAATAACTTAAATCCCCATGCATCAAAGAACAGGTAAAACTTTTCCACTTTAATTCCGAAAGCTCGTGCGGCAAAAAAGTGCCCTGCCTCGTGAAGTATTATTAATATTGAAAGGCCCAGCAAAAGCTGTCCCGTCATAACCAATCCATCCATATTACTTATAAATTCTATTAGAATAATTCTTTAATAATTTGTTACCAAATGCATGGCAATTTTTCTAGTTTCCTCATCTGTCTCCATAAAATCAACCAAATTCGGATCGCGAATATAGGAAACTTCATTCATACATCTTTCTATCACCTCGCTCATCTCTAAAAAACCGAGCTCATCGTTCAGAAAAGCGCGTACCACAACTTCGTTTGCTGCATTCATGATACAAGGGACATTTCCACCTCTCTCCATGGCTTCAAAGGCGAATCCCAGACTTCTAAATGTACTAAGGTCAGGCTGCTCAAATGTAAGCTGTGCATATTTTATAAAATCAAAACGCGGAAATGAGTTTAATATTCTATCCGGATAACCTAATGCATATTGAATCGGAAGCTTCATGTCGGGTAACCCCATTTGAGCTTTCATCGATCCATCCTGAAATTGTGCAATAGAATGAATAACTGATTGCGGATGAATGATCACATCAATTTGGGTAGGCTCCAGATCAAATAGCCATTTTGCTTCAATAACCTCCAGACCTTTATTCATCAAGGTTGCAGAATCAATCGTAATCTTAGCCCCCATCGTCCAGTTCGGATGTTTTAATGCTTCCTTTTTGGTTACAGATGCTAAAAAATCACTCTTTTTACCCCTGAATGGACCACCCGAAGCGGTAAGATAAATCTTTTCTACTTGATTAGCCGCCTCCCCCTGCAAACATTGAAATATAGCGGAATGCTCCGAATCGACAGGAAGAATAGACACTTTATTTTTCTTGGCCAAAGCATTTATCAACTCACCAGCAACCACTAAGGTTTCTTTATTTGCCAAAGCAATATGTTTACCCGCCTCAATGGCTGCAATAGTTGGACGCAATCCACAAAAACCCACTACTGCAGTGAGTACCACATCGATAACCGGCAGTTTAACCGATTCAATTAATGCCTCTTCTCCGGCAAGCACCTGAATCCCTGTCCCTGCTAATGCCTGCTTTACTTCCTCATATTTTTGCTCATCTCCAATGACTACTTGAGCTGGATGAAACTCCAAAGCCTGCTCAATGAGTAAACCGGCATTGTTTCCGGCACTTAAAACGGATACTTTAAATAATTCAGGATGATCTCGGATTACTTCTAATGCCTGAGTTCCTATACTACCCGTAGATCCTAATATCGCTATATGTTTCAATATTAATTTATTTTAAAGAATGAAAGTGATTAGCTTATCCGCAATATTGCGATCGTTAGATAGCCTGGGCACCTTATTTTGTCCCCCTAATTTACCCTCTTTTTTCATGTAGCTCTGAAAACTTCCAGGCTGAAGACTTCGGATGATTAACGGTTGCAAAATACTCCCTTTTATTAAATCATAATAATAAATATTCTTCTTTTGCATGACCTGGTCAACCTTTTTGCTAAAACCAGCCAAATCCTGAGGAGGTTTAGCAAACTCGATAAACCATTCATGATAAGGGAGCTCCCCTACCGCCGGAGTTACCTGAGGTGCTACCGTAAACTCGACAATTTCCAGTCCCTCATCCAATGCAGCTTCCATTAAAGAACACTCCACCTCTTCTCCAATTACATGTTCCCCAAATGCAGAGATATAATGCTTAATCCGGCCTGTTACTAAAATCCGATATGGATTTTTAGAAACAAATTTTACTGTATCCCCGATACTGTATCCCCAAAGACCTGCGTTTGTATTCAAAATCAATGCATAATTCACGTCCAACTCCACCTCTCCTAAAGATAACCGCGAAGGATTTTCATTGTAATACTCTTCTGCAGGTATAAACTCATAAAACATCCCTGCATGAACCTGTAATAACAACCCTTTCTCCGTTTGCGAATCCTGATAAGCAATAAACCCCTCCGATGCCGGATAAGTTTCAATAGAATCTATTTTACGGCCAATAACTTCTTCCATCCGACTCCGATACGGCTCAAAGTTGACCCCTCCATAAACAAAAAGATTAAAGTTTTTAAAAATCTCTTTAATTTTCTTGCCCCCCGCTTTGTCAGATAAACGGTCAAAGTACATTTGCACCCATGGGGGTATTCCTGATATTAAACGCAAATCGGCGTTAAATGTCTCCTCCACAATCGCATCTACTTTCTCTTCCCAATCTTCAATACAGTTCGTTTCATAGGAAGGGAGTCTGTTTTTCTGAAGATAAGCCGGTACAAGATGTGCAACAATGCCTGATAATCTTCCTACTGATATCCCATGTTTCTTTGTTAAAATAGGACTCCCCTGCAGAAAGATCATTTTACCATCTATAAAGTCTGTTTTACCTGTTTCATGAATGTAAGTTAACAACGCATTTCGGGCTGCCTTGATATGCTCAGGCATCGACTCTTTTGAAATCGGAATATATTTTACTCCTGATGTCGTACCCGATGTCTTAGCAAAGTATGTTGGCTTTCCTTTCCACATCACATCTTCCTCACCATTTACAACTCGTTCAATATAAGGACGAAGTCCTTCATAATCACAAATCGGAATCTGACGCTTAAAATCATGATAGGATTTAATTGAAGAAAAATCATGATCCTTACCAAACGCAGTAAGCGACGCATCTTTTACTAAAGATAACATCACCTCATGCTGAACTTCTACTGCTTTATTTTTCCATTGGTTAATTTGGTAAACGGCAAACGCTGCGAATGGTTTACTGAGAATGGCCTTTAGTCCCATAGCGCAGATTAAATAATATTACCCATAATCCCCGGATCTTCTTCTCCCTGGTACTCATTCATCATTTTACGATAAGCCACAGCAATCGCCACGCTCGAAAGAGGAATAATTAATAATGAGTTAACCAGGTTAATGAATACGGCAGAAAGCATATCCTTTTCAGAATAAATAACAATGTACAGTCCCTGAAATATCGCCAGTAACATCAATAGCATCAGCAACTTAGTGAAGTTCCCACGGGTAATAGCCATACTAAAACGTATAGATTTAAAAGGGGAACAATCCCGGTCTATGATAAAAAATGGAAAAAATGATATACGGATCCATGTAAATATAATTCCCAATACTCCTAATGATGTGGCTACCTGAGTTAAAATATTCATCGGAATCCGAACAAATACAAAAGGTAGCACAATCATAATAATAATCCCATACACGATTAAAATGCAAAGCACAAAGTAAAAAGTAGCGATAAGGAACTTGAAAATCTGCTTAGTCGTAGGAAAAGAATCTTTTACGTAAACTTCATGATCGGGTTCATCCAATACCTTAAGAATGAATTTAAAAAGGGTGAGCTGAAAACCGAAATAGGCCAGGATAAAAATAAGCATCATGAAAATACTTAACCCAATATTTATTCCACTGATAAAAATGGATAATATACCTGATAAGTTAAAAACCACGAACATAATAAGGCACAATCCCAATATTTTTAAATATTGGATTTTAAGCACTTTCCAAGCAACACGGATCACATCATTAACGGCAAATGTGCTCTCCTTTAGAAATTCAATCATGAATGTTTAAGAATTATTTTCCTCCAAAAATCCTGCATAAAACCCAACCCATACGCTATAAGCTGAACAAAGGCAGAAATTATGCTTAAAAACGCCACCTTAGCCGATTTATTCGCATTCCAGGAATGAAAGAAAATTAGCAGTATATATAACGCAATCATATAGTTACCTATACCCGCTATTCTCAAGCTTAGCGCGTTTGCAAGCGCTGTAAAAATAACAAATAATGTAAACAAAGCAGGAAAGAAATGTACCACTTTTAACTCTGAGGGAAAAAATTTATAAATATTAATCCTTGCTCTTCCAAAAAAATACAGCTGCTTGTAAAACTGCAGAAAATTTGTCCTGCGCTTATGATAAACCACTGCATCTGGTATCAAACCCGTTTTAAACCCAAGCGACTGAATCCGAATACTATATTCAATATCCTCCCCTAATCGCGTCAAAATAAATCCCTTTGTTGCTTCCCAAACATGACGAGAAATCCCCATGTTAAAACTCCTTGGATGGAAGGAACCTCCTATTCGCTTTTTGTTTCCCCTGATTCCCCCTGTCGTAAAGGGTGATGTCATCGAATAGCTGATCGCTTTTTGTATGGCCGTGAAGGAAGAATGTGCCGCATCCGGTCCGCCATAAGCATCCAGCTGATGCTTCAGGAGATAGGCAGATACGATTTCTAAATAATCGGATGGAATTAAACAATCCGAGTCAAAAATTACAAAGTAATCACCCCTGGCCCTCGTAAATGCATAATTACGCGCAAACCCCTGCCCCTCATTTTGTTTTACGTAATAATGAAGGTCCAGCTTATCGGCATACTCCGCAATAATAGGCCGGGCATCAATCTTTGATCCATCTTCAATAACTAATACTTCAAACTGTTTATACGTTTGAAGGGTAAGCGTGTACAACAGCTCATCTAGTTCTTGTGGCCTGTTATATACAGGTATGATTATTGAAAAGAACATCAGACCTCTCTCTCAATTTGGTAACTATTGCGTTCTGATGAATTCCTGGACACCAGTTCAGCTACAAATCCAGTCAGAAACAATTGAAATCCAACTATAATAGCCACTAAAGCGATAAAAAATAAGGGTTGATCGGTCGCATTCCTAAATTTTAAACCAAGGGAAATTTCATATAATTTTTCTCCTATCAGCCATATCGAAATAATAGTACCTGTAAAAAAGCTGAGCACCCCCATCGAACCGAAAAAGTGCATCGGTCTTTTACTGAATTTCCCGACAAATAGTATAGATAGTAAGTCTAAAAATCCATTTATAAAGCGACTCAATCCAAATTTTGTTGTACCATATTTTCGTGGATGATGCTCCACTACTTGTTCATCTATTTTTTTAAAGCCAGCCCATTTTGCAAGAACAGGTATATAACGGTGCATTTCCCCATATACTTCAATATTCTTAATCACATCTCTCCGGTACGCTTTTAAACCGCAATTGAAGTCGTGTAAGTTATGGATCCCCGACATTCTCCGGGTGGCTGAATTAAATAACTTAGTCGGGATGGTTTTAGTAAAAGGATCATGCCTTTTCTTCTTCCAACCGGAGATCAAGTCATATTTTTCATCCATAATCCGGCTATACAATAGTGGAATTTCATCCGGACTATCCTGAAGATCGGCATCCATCGTAATGACTACATTTCCCTGCGCAGCTTCAAATCCTACATTTAATGCAGCAGATTTACCATAATTACGTCTGAACTTAATACCCCTCAACTGTGGAGTCTGTTTTTTAAGCTCTTCGATTACTTCCCAGGAACGGTCTGTACTTCCATCATCTATTAAAATAATTTCGAAAATAAAATGATGAGCTTCCATTACCCTGCAATTCCATTCAACCAATTCTGGCAATGATTCCTCTTCGTTAAATAAGGGTATAACTACAGATATATCTATTTTTGAGTTTGACATGTTTATTCGTCCCCTGACTTGAAATACACAGGAGGTTCTCTTTTAAAAATTGCAGCAAATACTAATGCGGCTACAAAGATAATAATGACAGCTTGCAAATAGCCCATTATAACATCACCAATCTTCAAATCCGGACTTTCAGCAAATCCTGCGTTTACTTTATCTACTGCAGCATCTATTTCAACCTGATCCGCACCTTGCTTTTCTAAAAACGAAGAAGTCACCCGGATTAGATTCTCTTTCGTTTTCACCTTTAAACCAGGTCCAGCTGCTTTTATATAAGCAATATTCCCGGTTGTTGAAACGAAATAAGCCACAAGAAACAAGATAAAAATACCTGTAGTAGCCTGACGCAGATCCCAATATCCGTTTATTTTTTTTCTTAAATTAAGAATCAATACTACTGCCGCTACGAGCGGCAGTAGTATTGAAAAAACGATAGGTGTTCCCACAACAACGGCCAGATTAGAGGTGCTTGACATCAAGTAGAAAGAGATCATGCCAGCCAGTATCATAATTATACCGAGTATTAGGCCATAAATAGCCCCCGTTTTTTTTAATTTTTTCTGATCTAATTTTATTTCAGCCACTAGTCTGCTTCATTAAAAGCGATCAATAATGAATATACTGGAGCATCAAACTCAGCATCATCACTATAAATAACTACAGTCTCCACATCATCCTCTTCTGGATTAGTCTCGAAAAAGAAACTCATTATTGGATAAAATAAATCTTTAAGTTCTGAATCCTCTGGAAGTGTTGCAGCAACTTTACTTATTTCTTCAATACTGCTTTCCATTAATATCTGGTTAGATATCATTTCTTCATAGATCCGATGCTCATCTTGAAATTCATCTTCATCTACTAATAAAAACTCTTTCAAAAAGTCTTCCAGATCTGGTTGAATATCTTCATCTTCACACTCCTGAATGTACAACAACACATTCAAAAGTTCTGTACCACGATCAATTGTCGCCTCTTCAATTTCTTCCCATTCCGGAGTTTCCAGATAATCATCTGCCAGTTTATGGACGTCTTCCGAAAAGAAGTTTACCATGAGTAAGTCAAAAAATACTTCCCTCAAATTCTCCAGAGCAGGTTCATCATCAAACGTTGCGTCTAAATCAGCAACCTTATCCATGAAGCCTTTCTCAGATTCGAATACAGAATTAACTTTATCCTGAAACTCAGCAATTGATTTTCCTGTAATATTCTCAAATTGTTCTAACGCGGCAACTATTGCCTTTTCGATCTGTCTGTCCATAGTATTTATTGTTGATAATAAAACTGTTTTTTATTACACACTGCCAGCACCTTCCCTTTTAGTTTTTGATTCATAAAAGGCGAATTAGCTGATTTAGATTTATTTGTTGATGCCTCGAATGTCCACTCTTCCTCTGGATTGAACAACACCAGATTCACCTCGTCACCCTTTTCAAATCCCGGTAAAGAAACATGAAGGATCTGGCGTGGATTGATGGCCATCTTTTCAACGATTAATTCAGGTGATAAACCTGCTTTTAATGCTAAAGGTAATGCGGTTTGTAATCCAATAATCCCAAAAGAGGCTATTTCAAATTCTACATCTTTAAACTCAATTTCATGTGGGGTATGCTGCGATACGATTGCATCAATTGTACCATCCTCGAGACCCTCAATCAGTGCATCTACATCTTTTTGTGTTCTTAAAGGGGGCTTGACTTTATATTGGGTATCAAAACCTGATAATGCTTCATCTGTCAGCACCAAATGATGCACAGCAACATCACAGGTTACCTGAATACCTTTCTCCTTTGCTTTGCGGATCAGTTCGACACTCCCGGCACAGGATATCGTGCTAAAATGAATTTTAGATTCATTATATTCTGCCAGATACAGGTCACGTGAGATAGATACCTCCTCTGCTAAATTAGGAATCCCCTTCATCCCGAGATAAGTACTTACAATTCCTTCGTTCATTCTGCCCTTTCCGGCTATAGAGGTGTCCTCAGGATATGAAAAGATAAGTCCGCCAAAACCTTTTACATATAATAACGCCCTGCTCATCAGTCCTGAATCATTGATCGGACTCGTGCCATCCGTAAATGCCATTGCCCCGGCAAGCTTCATATCATACAGTTCAGCCAGATCTTTACCCGCCCTGTTATAACTGATGCACCCCAGTGGATAAACATCTGTCAAATAACTACTCGTCCGATTCAATATATAAGATACTCCTGCTTTCGAATGTACGGGAGGATCTGTAGCCGGTTGTAAAGCGATACCCGTAAATCCTCCGGCAACAGCTGTGCTGGTCCCACTTATTAGATCTTCACATGTTTCATTCCCAGGTTCACCGAAATTCGCATTCAGGTCAAAAAAGCCAGTTGATATAAAGCAACCTTCCGCATTTATAATTTCTAAATCATCACCGCTTACATCAATTGTACGGGCTATATCTTCAATCTTTCCATCTAATATCAATAGATCCACAACTTGATTATGAAATTTAGATTCCGGATGAATAAGAGTGGCTGAGCGAAAGAGTAGTTTATTCATTTGATCATTAATTTTTTATGTTCATCTGCCTGTAATACCGCAGAAGAAGAATTTCCGCAGCAACGGAAACCAGCGATAAAATTAGACAAAGTTTCCACAACTGCACACCAAAATTTACTGCTTTTATTTCCGAGGACAAAGATTTCGTTCCCGGTTCGAATAATTTTAACGATTCGCTCTTAAAAATTTTCTTCAGTTCAGCATCATTCAGGTAGCTTAAATCTGATTCTGAACGATTATCATTGAATGCAACCTTTGCAAGTAAACTATCTCCACTTGTGAGTCTATAGATCCCTGACTTCATACCCTGATCTGAAATGAACAACCTCCTGCCCTTTTCTGTTTTTCTAAAATCAGGGATGATCTCCTTATCCTTATTCCTTAACCGCAGGCTTTGGTTTGCATTGAATCCTTTGGGGTTTATTTCAATATACAGATCTTTTCCCGGAGTATAAGATAAAGCCTGATCGTTTAAACTGGTGAAAGCGAATTGAAATAGGATAGGAACAAATAAAGAATGCCTGACCAGATTACTGCTTTTTTCATTCAACGCTACTGCAGATAAGTACACCGTTCCCTGTTGCACATGATGTTGAGACAAAAAAGGAATCTGATCTTCTAATTCCAGCAGATTCCTGCCATTACCCGGATAACGAATATATGCCAAAGCAAATGGAAGACTTATATTCCGGGGTAACAATTTAAAGACCCCCTTAAACAGTGGATTCTTCACATCAATCTTATTCACTTTCCTGCGGAACCTGATCACCTCTACAGGCCGGTTAATGCCTAATGCAGTGGTTAATGTTTGCAAACCCGTTAGTTTATTTGTTTCAGAAGGGAAAACTACTAAATCACCTCCATTCCTGACATACTGATTGAGTTGCTGAGCCAATCCTACCGTCATCTCTTCTACTCCGCTAAGTATAATCAACGGATATTCACTTAACCGGGAGTAGTCTACATTGCCTTGTAATATGGTATTAACCTTAAAAAAGGGTTCCGATCTATAAACCGCATCAATATAGGAGTTCTTTTGATGATCATAAATAACGAGTAAGGGGATCTCTTTCCGAACATAAAAACTAAAATAATAATGATCATCAAACGTAATCGGATTATCCGCTATCTCAACCCTGCCTTCTTCCCAACCATTGCTGAGTCCGCTAAATTTCAAGGTATCCAGACTAATGCCCCTTGCTGCAATCTCCACACTTGCAAACGCCTTTTGTTGTTCATTAATCAGCACTTTTAAAGAAACCTGCTCTGCTTGAGTATCCGAATTATTTTTTAAACGCACAATCAATTGCTCCACACCGCCAGATTTATGCAATGGTGATAGAAACCAAACCGAATCCACAGAAATATTAGCCTGCTTATTCGCTTTAAGTCGCACAAGCCGAAAAACACTTGTCGTATCCTTCTCCATAGTATTCTGATCCCTCATATTATTCTGGAAATCAGAAAGCAGATAGGTAACTGTCGATAGAAAGGCTGATCCCTTAAAAAGCAGGTTCTGCCTGTTGATGATCTGCTTAAAACTTCGGCTCATGGAACTTATTTTTATCGTATCCACAGCCTCAGTAAAATCAATCCGGCTCATTAACCGCTGATGGATGCCGTCAAAATCATTTGTAATCAGTTGAAACCGATCATTTATGGCATAAGACCCTGCTATTTCCTTTGCCTTTCGCTTTGCCTCATCCAATAAAGTTCCTTCTCTATTAATGGCCTCCATACTATATGAATTGTCAATGTAGATACTTACTACATTTTGACTAGCTGCTTGACCTTCAACAGTTGATGGAATATAGGGACGCGCAAAAGCGAACACCAAAAACACAATAGTCAATACCCTGCATAATAAAAGAAGATAACGTTTCAGTTGCCTTGCTCCTGTGGTCTGCTGACTCACCCTTTTCAACAAGGCCACATTAGAAAAATAAACCTTTTTATATTGCCTGAAATTGAAGAGATGGATGATCACAGGAATCACTACCATAAAAAGCGCAAACAAAAATTCAGGTTGGAGAAATCGCATTACTCAAATTTACATAATAATATTACGGATTTACAGTCCATGAGTTATTCCTTAAATCACTATCCATAAAAAGATTGCCATCTATCCGCAATGACCTGAGTTTCTTATGAGTCTTAAGAGCAAGACTTGCCTTTTTCTCATTCGCAAACCAGATCTGTGGTGTTTGATGAATGATTTGACTCGATCCATCTGTGAATTCAAGATACACATCAAAAGGGATGACAAACCCACCAATATTAGCAATAGAGACTGTGTATCCATTAGCGTTTTTCTGAACTGAACCAATAGCAAGGTCTATATAATTGCTGGAGAAAAACCAGTTATTCCAAAACCAGTTGAGCGATCTCCCAGAAACATTATTAAACGTATAAAAGAAGTCCCAGGGAATAGGATGTTTGCCATTCCACCTGTCCATATAAGCATGAAGCGACTTCTTAAACAGATCATCACCAAGCAGATCCTTTAATGCCAAATAAGCTAACGAAGGTTTCCCATATGCATTATGCCGATAGCCCTCTTTCAATTCGCTGGAAGGGGTTATTATAGGAATTTGAGAAACAGCTAACTTATTAGTAGCCCAATGACTCACCCTCCCCTGTTTATACGTTTTATCTACCGCCTTAGGATCTGAAAAAGAACGGCCTATTAAGAGTTCCAGTGTAGTTGCCCATCCCTCATCCATAAAAGCATACCGGCTTTCATTAGTTCCCATATAGAAAGGAAACCAGGAATGCGCAATTTCATGATCAGTTACCCTTCGCCCTTCCGGACCATCAATTGAGGAATCATTAACTAACATGGGAAATTCCATATCCGCATTTCCTTCAAACGCGGTCATTTTAGGATAAGGATAAGGCACACCCGGAAAGTTGTGCGAATACCAGTTCAAGGCATAACTTCCGTCATGCACGATGCTCCTGAATGCAGAAGTAGTATCTGAATAGGCCGCATGCATTTCTGCCCGGCGTCCCGTTTTATTATCGACTACTGCACTTGATGCATCCCATACATAATGATTGCTCAATCCAAGGGCAACATCCGAAACATTGGAAGCTTCAAAATGCCAGACATTCCTTTCTGCCTGAAGGGTAATTCTATTTTGACTGAGCTCTTCTTTATTCGCAATGCTAATGGTGGAATCAGCGGTTGCAGCAACCTTTAGCTTTTTTATGATAGCGGTCTGCAATACTTGTTCCGGATTTTTTAAAACTCCGGTAGCCCACACTACATAATTTGCAGGAACACTCACTTTTAAGCTATATTGATTGAAATCATTGTAAAATTCCGGACCACCAGTAAATTCAACTTTATCCCAGCCTAAATAATCATCGTAAACTGCAATACGCGGATAAAAATAACCCAGGTAGAATGTCGTGGAATCTATCATTCCCTCTCTCCCTGACTGTTTGGACACCTCATAATGCCAATCAAAATTCAAGTTGATATGCGCTCCCGGCAAAACCCTGTTTACAAGCGGAACTTCCACCAATGTGGTATTATTGTTATTCTCCCATTGTCCATCGGTACCATCAATTGAAAAACGATCTATTACAATTCCTTCTGTCAGGTAATCCATACCCACATCACCATATCGGGCCGCGCCACGTTTATGCTGATTAAGAATGAGTTTAATAACCAATTTATTTAATGTATCGGGACTATTATTGGTATAGGAGATCTTTTCTGTTCCTTTTATCAGGCGTGATGGTGGATCTGCACTAATACGAATAGCATAAGTAGCCGTATTTTGCCAATACTTAGAACCAGGTCTACCATCTATCGATCTTGTATTTTTAATATAGGCATCTTTTATATCCCTGGTTTCGTTTAATGACTGAGCTTCAATGGTAAATGAGCAGATTGAGATAAAAAAACACAAGAAACCCGCTAATTTTATCATATTTGAGCTGAAAGGCATTTAAGTATGTATTAAGTTGGGAAATTACTCTTAAATAAATTAAATACTTGAGAAAATCTGAGAATAATAAACTAAAACAGCAACACCTGTCTCCTGTCTGTTTTAGTATGAAATAATTAAGCGACCTTAGTTTTTTAAAAAAACATTCTAAAATGTCAGACCAAAACATAAAAAACCATATCAGATTCTACGTGCCTCATCATTTTATATTTTATCCCCTGATTCTGGCGCTTACCATTTCCAGTGTGTATTATTTATTTACTCAGCCCGAAGAACGCGTTATATTCAGTTTCATAACTGCCATCCTGTTCCTGATCGGATGGCTTTCCTTCATGACAAGGCAGCATTATGCGCTAAACAATCAGAACCGGATTGTTCGGTTAGAAATGAGATTGCGGTATTATCAACTTACCGGTCAGCCATTTGAAATTATTGAAGATCAATTATCATTTTCCCAGATAGCAGCCTTACGGTTTGCTTCCAACACTGAACTGATACCTTTAATTAAGAGAACTGTTCAAGAAAACTTACAACCAAAAGTCATCAAACAAGCGATTCAACATTGGATCCCGGATTACATGCGCGCATAAAAGCGCACTAATTTTATTCTGCAGCTATAAAATATGTTTGCTCAGGATCTGGTACACTTCATTAATACTATCTCCCCTTTTGAACTCTTTTTTAATTGGGAGCTCCTCCCCTACAATCCAAATTCTCAAATCTGCATCGAGATCCATGATTCCTGCACTTTCTTTTGAAAATTTCTTAATGCTGGTGTAAGGTACAGTCAAGTAATCTACTTTAGAACCTGTAATGCCTTGTTTATTCACCAAAATGAGTCTCTTATTCGTAAAAACAAACATGTCGCGTATCAATCGAAAAGCCTTTTCCACAAATTCGCCTTCAATCATTAAGGGCTGAAATTCTTTCGCGATTGCATCCTGAGAAACTTCGGATGCGTGCCCCATTAAGCCATCAAATAATGCCATATTTATATGTAATTTTTCTACTGCAAACGTAACCATATTATGAGAAGCTGGGATAATTATTTATCTGCTATGATTGACTAATATTGACACTATCTTGTATATATCTGTTTTGCACCTTATCTCCACCTTCTCCGCACCTTCTCCGCACCTGCTCCGCTCGGTAAGAAAACAAAATGGAGATCATTTCGGATTTACATCCTTCTCAATTATAATGTTGCTTTTTTCAAGACCCTTAAGTGTGCCTTAAATGATAAAAAAATATGCTCATTGGATCCTAAATCTCCTGCATCTTAAAAGTACTTTTATGATGCAAATCAAGTTTTTGAAGCAGCGTGATCAGTTCAAATTTCTCCATATTGCTGATGTTACCTGAAACAATTTGACTTGCCTTTCGCACTTTAGCCATCACCTCAGTTAATGCCTTTGAGCCATACTGAGTTATTCGGATAATTTTAGCCCTTCTATCCTGCTCATTAATATATTCTTCAATAAAATTCTGCTGAAGCAGTCGATTTATAATTTGTATTCCTGTTGTTTTGTCCAACACGTTAAGATCAACTAATTGAACCTTCCCCATAGGACCAGAATGCAACAGGTTGAGCAAAAATATGACCTCATCAATAGTTCGGAAAGGCGATCCCTGGATGGCCATTTTGCTGTAATGTTTGGCGTATCGGCTTAAATGAAGAAGTAAACTGTTCAAAATGCTATCCGCAGTCCGTCCTTCTATCTTCCCTTCCCAGACGGGTTCAATAGCTGAATCTTCCTTTACTAATTTAAGATGAAGCCAATTTGCAAACAGCTGAATATCATCACTTTTAAGCGTATCTTTATTCTCAGTTTCAAACTCTTCTACCCTGACAATCAATTTTTGGAGTAATAAATAAGACATAAAAATTTATTTAACTTGAATATTTACAATGATAAGAAATATTAGTACATTTATATTCATAAATTAGTACATTTACATACCAACACAAATTATATGATTGATAACGATATTTCTTTTTTAACGGCTTCTCACCATGTCATACTGGTTGATCAATTCGACAAGGAGGTTGGTTATTGTGAAAAACTTGAAGCACATAAAAAAGGGTTGCTTCATAGAGCCTTTTCCATCTTCATCATTAATGATGATGGTAAAATGCTTTTGCAGAAAAGATCTAAAATAAAGTATCATTCTGCAGGGTTGTGGACGAATGCATGTTGTAGCCATCCTGGACCTCAACAATCCATTATTGAGTCTGCCTCTGTCAGACTACCCCTGGAAATGGGGTTCGAGTGCGATATTCAACTTGTTGACCACTTACTTTACAAGCATAGTTTTAAAAATGGCTTAATTGAACACGAGTATGATCATATTTTATTGGGATATTACTCTGGGAATGTAAATCCTAATCCTCTAGAAGCTAGTGCATATAAATGGTGCTCGTTTGAAGATATTGAACTGGCTCTACAGAAAGATGAAAAAAGCTTCACATTTTGGTTTAAACATGCTTTACCCAAATTAAAATTTCACTTAAAACATTTAAACATAGCCTAACAAAATGCGTATTCATGGATAAATATTATCTTTTTCTTCAAACTTAACCACATCCTGTTAGTTTAAGTAAAAACATACGATATATTAAAATGCAGGAAGAACGTACAATTGCAGGAGAAACCGAAGATCAAATATGGAATCAGGTAAATGCAGACTTTAGTCCATCAAATGACCTTTTAGATTATCACGTCGTACTGGATCAAGCTGGCAGACGGATTCTGTTGGATATGGGCATTGATTTAGGTGGAGGTTTTGAAAGTGGTAGTGCATATACAACCTTTAGTGCTTATTTGTATGGCCGAAGTCCATTTCGGTTTTCCATTCATAAACAAGGTTTTATTGATGAAATAGGAAAGTTTTTCGGCATGCAGGATGTCGTTCTTGGCTATCTTGAGTTCGATGAAAAGTTTATTGTCAAAACGAACAGTGAAGTAAAAGCAGTTGAGGTTTTCGCTGATGAAAAGGTAAGAAAAGTTCTTCTCAGCTATCAGGATCTAGACTTCGGTATTGTCGAATACGCAATGGAAAATAGTACTGAGAAAGCCCCTTTTCTCGAACTTAAAATAAAGGCGGGCATTACAGACCCGATTTTACTTCGTGAAATTTATTCTGCTTTTTATTTAGTGATCCAGACTATTGATTAGTCTGATCCGGTATTCCGGATAAAATCTTATTAATTTCATCTTCCGTGGTGCGTAATTTGGACTGACAGAATTGGATCAGTACAGCTGCCCGCTTTACTTTTTCGGCTAAAAGGTCTACAGAAACCTGCTCGTTGTTGATCTCCTGATATATTTTATCCAGTTCGGAATATGCACTCTCGTAAGTTAGTTCATCAGTCATATTATAGTTTTTTTATTATTTCAGCTTGGTAAATACTGGTTTCTTGAATTATCTCTATCGCTTCACCAGGGTTCAATTTCTCGTTTACGACATAAGTGCCATTCTTCTTTATTAATACAAATCCACGTTTGAGAAGTCTTTGCGGACTTAAACTTTGAATATGCTCTTGCAGGTGCAACAGGTTTTTCTGCATCGCTGTAAAATAAAAAGGCAATCGAAAACTAATTTGCAAAGACTTCTGCTCAAGCTTCAACGCCTCATTTTTTAATACTCTAAACACCGATGGAACTAAATTAGATTCCACTTGAAATAGCTGAAAGGTCTTATTTTGTAGAGCTCCCTTCGTGATCGAAACTATTTTAGATTGGAGCATTAAGAACTGATTGTTGCGCGAAACATACAATGCCAGGGCAATTTTATTGATTGATTCAGACAATAAATAAAGTCTGCTTTCAAACTGAGCATTGTAGTCTATCATATACTGGGCAGCCATAGTAGGGGTTTTCATGTGGATCCTCGCAAAGAAATCAGCTATTCCCTGATTCATTTGATGTCCGATACCCGTCACTATGGGTATTGAGAATGTCGCAACCCGAAGAGCCAGATCATAGTCATCAAATGGAAGGAAATCAGCAGGTGCCCCGCCTCCCCGGATTAAAACTACTACGTCATACTTTTTACCTGAAGCTAAAATTTGATCCATTGCTGCCATGATGGATATTGTGGTTGAATAACCATGCACCAATGCCTCATAGATGTCTGTATAGAAGTGATAATCATGATCGTTGGTCTTCAGACAATGCATAAAATCGGCAAAAGCATCTGAAGATAACGATGTGATAACTGCTACACGTTGAATGGCCAAAGGAATGGGCAACAGTTTATTTGGTGTCGAATAAAGGCCGTCCCGGAGCATGATAACTCCTGGATTTTTCAGAAGTAATTGCTCCAGCGTTTGTTTACGCTGAAGCTCAATACCTCCAATTGTAAGTTCAGCATCCAGTTCCAGCAGATTTAAACTCAATCCATATACGGGATGGTAGTTTACTGTGGCACGAAGTCCTATCTTGATTCCATCAGCAAATTTCTGACCAGTGGTCATTTCAAATTCCGAAATTGCCTGGGTACCTTCTGCATGAAAGGCAGTACCTCTTATTTGTGCGACCTTTTGCCCGCTGCTTAACTGGATGAGTTCAAAATAGACATGTTTGCCCACTTTGCGTACACCTGCCAGCTCAGCTTTAATCCAATAACTTTCAGGGAAAGAATATTTGAGTTTTCCCTGAATGTTAAGGAGAAATTGTTGCAGACTGAGGTAAGATTGCATGTATACTTTAGTTTTGTTTCGCTTTAGCAGTCGTTTTATCCTCTGGCAAAAGAATTAATTTGATCAGATTTTTACCACTTAAATAAGTATTAGCCGCCTCTTTTAAACTTTCAGGGGTAATCTTTTTTAATGACTCTACATAAGTAAGAATTTGATCCGGATCTTCTTGTAATTGATAAGAAGAAGATAAATATCCAGACCAAAAACCATTTTGCTTAAGCTGAACTTCGGTACTCCGCTTTTCTTCAGCAAGGAATTTTCCTATGTCTGATGCTTGTGCACCATTTGCTTTCAATTTGTTAATTTCATCAAGAGTAGCTGCAATCAGCTTGTCTACATTTTCGGGACCACAGCCAAAAGATACAGTAAAGGAAAATTTATTTTTTGGATACTTAGTATAACTGGCTCTTGCGCCCGGACTGTATACACCGCTTTCCTCTTCACGCAAACGGTCAATTAATTTAATTTGCAATACCTCTGCTAATGCATCTATTTGATTGTTATTTTCGGTGTTATAGGTATAATATCCACCAAACACCAAACGAACCGTTGCTTTTGGTTCTTGTCCCTTGTAGACCTTTTTCTCAACCAATCCTAAAGGAGCACTGATATTTAAATCTCTGGCTTCTTCAACTCTTTTTGTCGTAGGCAATGATCCGAGATATTGTTCAAGTAAAGGTTTGATTTTCTCAATATCAAAATTACCAACAAAGCTGAAGGTAAAGTCACCTGCATCAGCGAAACGGTCTTTATACACTGTAAGAACCTGATCGGCCTTAACCTGGTTTAATTTTTCGAGAGTAGGTCCGGTGCGTCTCACGTTATGACTCCCCATAACAGCGGATATCGTATCACTGAACACACTATTTGGATCATCAGAACGATTAGCCAATACACCTCGTTGTTGTTGAATAACAGATTGAAAAATTTCCTGATCCAGACGTGGTTGTGTAAAATACAGGTTAATCAGCTGAAAAGCTGTTTCCAGATCTTTAGGCGCAGAAGATCCGGCAATACCCTCTGTCCTTTCTGTAATGTAAGGGTTTATAGATACTAATTTACCATTCAATAACTTTGGCAACTGAATAGAGTTGAAAGAAGCTAAACCACTCCGGGCAACAAGAGCACTGGCAAAAGAGGCAGATTCGTATAAGGAATCTGGGTATAAAGAGGTCCCACCTGGACTAAAGGCATTAATCAGGATCTCATCATTTTTAAAATCAGTAGGTTTTAAAATGACCTTTACTCCATTACTTAGAGTCAATTCTGTAAAACCTACCTTTTCATCCTTTTTCTCAGCAACAATCTTTCCTGGCTGAGGTTTAACATCCATTAACGGCTTATCAGATACCTGATCTACATATGCCAGCACATTTGAACTTGTAACTTCTTTAATCCAGGAATTAACGGTAGCTTCTTTAGGCAAACTTGCAAGATCCTTCTCTGGAGCCATAATAATTACATCACGATTTACATCCGTCAGGTACCTTTTCGTTAATCCATTCACTTCTGCAAGGGAAATTCCAGGGAGTGTCTTTTTTGCATAGTTAAATTCATATTCAATACCGGGACTTGCAGTTCCTTTTAGAAATAGCTTCACGTATTCCTGAACATAATTCTCTGAACTGGTTTTATCTTTTTCTTTTAAAGCGGCTTCCATTCCAGTTAAGTAGGTTTCCTTAACACGATTCAGTTCAGTGGAGGTAAAACCAAATTTCTTGACCTTTTCCAGCTCCGTAAATACAGCCTTGAATCCTTTTTCAAGCTCACCGGGTTTAGCTACCACTACAGCAGTTGCAGCATCAAGACCAGCAAGAAAATTACCAATATCACTTCCTCCCTGAAGAAAAGGAGGATCAGCCTGTTTCATCAATTCGGAAAAACGGGCATCCATCATTTGATTATATAGGGATCTGATAATACTGTTCCGAAGATCTGTTGTGGTGATGATTTCAGTTCCAGGATGTTTTATGATCACTTGCGCAACTGTATATTGCATTTCCTTATCAGTTACGGCAATAAACTGATTTTTATTAAGCAAAGGGATTTTATACTCTATTCTTTTGGGCGCATTGGCGGGGTTCTTTAAATCGGAAAATTTATCCTTGATCATTTTTTCCATCTGAGCCACATCAATATCACCTACAACAATTAACGCCTGCAAATTTGGGCGGTACCAGTCTTTATAAAACTGTGTTAATGTAGCAGGTTTAAAGTTGTTTAATACTTCATCAGTTCCTATAGGCAAACGATTGGCATAACGTGATTGATTTAAGATAGCTGGAAGATACTTGTTCTGCATTCTCTCCTGAGCTCCTTTTCCTAATCGCTTTTCTTCGAGAACGACTCCTCTTTCTTTGGTTATTTCGGAGGGATCAAGTAAGGCATCCTGTGCCCAGTCACGCATGATTTGCAACCCATTTTTAAGCAGTTCTGGGTCATCTGTTGGAAGTGGCAATTGGTAAACTGTTTCGTCAAAGCTGGTATAAGCATTCAAATCTGCACCGAAACGAATACCTGACTTTTGCAGATAATTAACTAATTCATTTTTAGGATAGTTTTTGGTCCCGTTGAAGCTCATGTGCTCCATAAAATGCGCCAAACCCTGTTGTGTATCATTTTCTAAAATTGATCCGGCTTTTAACGCCAGATACAGTTGCACACGGTTTTTAGGCTCTGTATTTTTACGGATATAATAGGTAAAGCCATTGGCTAGTTTACCGGTTCTGACTTGCGCATCGAGTGGTATTTTCGTCTGTGCGGATCCAAAAAAAGAGCTCATAACCAATGCTACGAGCATAAAAATAATTCGATTAGGATACTTCATCTGCAATATGATATGGGTTAAGATCAATTAAACATATATTATCAAAGGTCATTATGACACTAATTTAAAAACATTATCTTTACAATAGTTAATAACCAACATTTAAACGTAAATCACTACTTGTCTGTATGTATAATCAAAAATTTAACTTGATCGTCTTTGGCGCTCTATCTTTGTTAAGCCTTCAATCCATTGCTTCAAATAATCAAACAAACTTAAAGGATACCACTTTCAAATCAGATGGAAACCCTATTATCAAACATAAATATACTGCAGATCCTGCTGCGATTGTTTATAAAGATAAGGTTTATATTTATACAGGCAATGATGTAGCTCCGGTAGGGAAAAATAGCTATGTCATGCACGATTGGTTATGCTTTTCCTCTTCAGATCTGGTGAATTGGACCGAGCATCCGATCCCTTTAAGGGCAGCAGATTTCAGCTGGGCTAAAGATGATGCATGGGCATCGCAGGTAATCGAGCGGAATGGAAAGTTCTATTGGTATGTTTCGGTATCTCATGGCACGATTCATGGCAAATCTATTGGTGTTGCTGTATCGGATAGTCCTACCGGCCCTTTTAAAGATGCCCGGGGTTCTGCCATTATTACCAATGATATGACTAAGGCAGCATCTATCTCCTGGGATGATATTGATCCTACAGTTATTATCGACGATCAGGGACAAGCCTATTTATTCTGGGGAAATACGGCCTGTTACTATGCTAAACTTAAGCCTAATATGATCGAGCTCGACGGTCCGATTAACACCGTTAAATTGCCGCATTTTACAGAGGCACCATGGATTCATAAACACAATGACTGGTATTACCTGTCCTATGCCTATGAGTTCCCCGAAAAAATAGCTTATGCGATGAGCAAAAGCATCACCGGACCCTGGGCTTACAAGGGTATTATTAATGAAATAGCAGGTAATTCAAATACGAATCACCAGGCCATCATTGATTTCAAAGGCAAAAGTTATTTCATCTATCATAACGGCGCATTAGCAGCGGATGCAGGTAGTTTTCACCGTTCTGTATGTATAGATGAACTGTTTTACAATAAAGATGGAACCATTAAACGCATTATTATGACTTCGGAAGGGGTTAAGCCTGTTAAATAAACTGCTTAACCAGGCAGAATGAACAGCCTTAACTAAGCAGAAATGCCTGATACTTCAGTGCCATAATGGATCACCTTAATAGTACTTACTCCTCCAGGTTGTTTGCCAACCTGGATCTGTGTAGCTATACGTTCTTTTAGTGCTTCCACATGTGATATTATACCAATGGTCTTTCCATTCGCCTGAAGGTTTTCTAAAGCTGAAATAGCGACATCAAGGGTATCAGCATCCAATGTCCCAAAACCTTCATCAATGAATAGGGAGTTGATTTGGGTCTTGCAACTTGCCAAATCGGACAAGCCCAGCGCTAAAGCAAGACTCACTAAAAAGCTTTCACCACCTGAGAGTGTGGCCATTGGTCGCACTACATCTGCCTGATAACCATCTATAATCTGAATTTCAAGATCCTTAGCCGGAGTTTTAAGAATCTGATACCTATCGCTGAGCTTTAAGAGGTGAATATTAGCCAGTTCTGTCAGGCGGGCAAGCGTTAGACCCTGAGCAAAATTGCTAAATCGTCTTCCATTGTCTGAGCCAATTAATGCAGACATTTTTTGCCATCTGTCATATTCAAACTTCTGCGCTTTTGCCTGTTCCACTAAGTCTTTTGACTTCAGCTTTAAGCGGGTATCTTCATCCAGTTTTTGTTTATTTACACCCATCTGCTGGTTTAAAGAAGAGGTTAAAACTTCGAAAGATTGTGCTTGTTCTTCGAGTTCTTCATCAGAAAGGGTGGTTAGATTCTTGTTTCTTTCGTTAAGAAGCTCGTCTTGAGTACTTTTCAGCACTTGTCTTCCGGTTGCAACGGAAGTAGAAATATTTTTTTCTAGGATATCTAAACGTTCAGCAATAGAAGGATCAAGAAATAAAGCATTTAGCTCTTCAATAGAAGAAATCTCTTTTTTAAGCAGCGTTTCGTTAAGCTGTGCATATAATTGTTCAATATGTACATGGAGCTGTTCTAAGTCGGTTTGATACTGCCCTATTTTTGTTTCTGTAACCTGCAAGGTTCCCGTATAGCCATTTTCTATTACTCTGAATTTTTCTACCCGATCTCTTTCAATCCGCAATAAACCGGTTAGACGCTCGCGTTCCAAATCAGGGTTCTTATCCCCAAAAAGCTCTGTTCGTTCTGAGGTATGCACACTCAACTGATTCTTTTCCTGATTAAAGGCTTTTGACCGCTGATCATAAAGGAGCTTTTTCTCCAGTATAGCTTCTTTGGTACTTTCCAGAAATGATGCCAGCTCAGTCCTTTTAAGTAAATGTGTCTGTACTGACCGCGTATTTTTGCGAAACCGATCTGCCCTTTCATTCAGCGTGATACTGATTTCGGCACCAGTACCGGTTAGTTTGAAGGGAGTTAGAAGTTCTTTGATCTGATTTTCTGCCGTTACTTGAGCTGCCTTGATTTGTTCAGTATCTTTTTGCAATTTCAGCAGTTGATCTTCAACCTGCTTTAACTGATTCAAGCTGGATTCCAATCGTGTGCCATTGTTATCAATGGCATGCTGAGTATCTGCACAGGCTGATTGAAAAAGAGCGATGGTCTTTTGTAAATCCCTTAGGGTCTTAATCTTTTGCTGTAGCATATCCAGCTCTTTTTGCTTTTTATCGATAACCGCTTCAATTACGGCTGGTTTATCTAAAGAAAGCGGAACGGGTAATAACTTATTTTGCGAAGCAAACTCTTCTTCGAGCTTTGAAAGTCTTTCTTTAAGCGTTGTTAGTTGGTTGGTTGTGGCAGATAAATTGACACTCAACCCTTTTACATCAAGACTGGCCTCATTTAATAAAATTGTTAATTTCTTAACTCGTAGTGCATGCGCATCTCTTTCCTGTTCAGCCAGATTGACCTTACTTTTATAATGACCATGCACAAAGGGATGTTCCGTAGAGCCACATAATGGACAGGGTTGCTCTACCTGGAGCTGGTCGCGATCAGCATCATAATTCTGAATACGTAGTTCAATTTCTACCTTTTTTTTATACTCCTCGAGGATCAGATCAGCTGCTGTTTTTTCCTGTTGTAAGCCGGTTAAAAGATTATTCTTACTATCAAAAGACTTCTGGTATTCGTTTAGCTGCTTATTTAAGTCTTCGCTGTTTTGTTTTACTAAGGAGATATCTTTGGCTAGTTTAAGTTGCCCCTGGCAGATCCCGATGATGGAGGGTAAACCGGATGCCGTTACTTCTAACTCCTCTAAAGGCTGACCCTCGGCTACTTTTTGTTGATAAGAGTTTAATTCATCTGTTTTAATGATTAAATTCTGTTTTAATCCTTCAATCTTTTTATTGGTGATTACTGAAAGTTCCTTTAGCTTTTTTTCTTCATTCAAAGCATCTGCAATACTTAATGAGTTAACCTGAAGCAATCTTTCCGCACTTAGCAACTCCTTTCGATACTGTTCAAACATTAGGATCGTTTTATCCAGATCTTGGTCCTGAGGATTGTTCAATAGCCAATCTTCGAGCTCTTTGGTAGCACCTTCTACTTTTAGTAATTCTTCAGATCGCTGCTCCTGTTCTTTTTGTTTCTGATCCAGTTCTTTTCCTGCCTCCTTTAGTAAAGATTCGGTGCGTAGAAACTGCCCCTTAATCACCTCTATAGAAGCATCTTTACGCGACACTTCCTGTAATAAAGGTTCCACATCCTTTATTACACTTTCTTGTTGTTCAGCTGAATTTTTAGCAAGTAAAAGATCTTGCTGTGCCTTTGTCAATTGCTCCTGAATAATTGGAAAATCAAGTTCCAATTTTTCTAATAAAGCTTGTTTGGTTACCTGCTGATCCTTCTGGCTTTGTATTTCCTTAAGCGCAGGCCTAAACGATTCCGCTACATGATGAGAAGACAACCGTTCAAAATCTTGCTTATGCTGCAGATGCAAGGCTGTTTGTTCATCTAAATATAGTTTCTGGTTTATCTGCTGTGCGCTGAGTTTAACAAGGCCTAAAAGCCAGTTTCGCTTTGAATTCGCTTCCTGCAGAGAAGCCCGGGCACTCTTATCTGCGTTAATTAGCTCTTCAAGGGAAACTTGTAGTGCCCGAATCTCCTCATCTGATAATAATTCAGTGCTATTGAGCTGCAATTTCAGATTTTCAAGCTTATCCTTTTCGGTCCTCGCCCTATCATATACATATTTAGAAATATCTGAATAAATCGCTGTATCCGTAATGCGCTCTAACAGTTCACTCCGCTCATTCTCTTTTGATTTCAAAAACTGGGTAAAGTCGCCCTGCGAAAGCATCACCGAACGCAGAAATTGGTTATAATCTAATCCGCATAGATCCACAATATACTGTAATACCTCTGCCAATGGGTGATTGATAATGACTTCAGAAGAACTTAGATCAATAAGCTCCATTTTATGCGTTTGAAGTGTGCCGTCTACCTTGCCTCTACTCCTTCTTTGCGACCATTTAGCACGGTAAGATTTCGCTTTTACTTCAAATTCAACCTCTGAAAATGACTCTGCGGTATGTCGTGTCATATTTTCAGATACATCACGATCGTGACGATGTACACGGCCATATAAGGCTACTGTTATAGCATCCAGAATAGTCGTTTTGCCGGCACCTGTTGGACCTGTTATCGCGAATAGACCACTTTCAGTAAAGGGATATTCATCAAAGCGAATCTGATGTTCACCCTTAAGCGAATTTAAATTCAAAAAGCGTACACTTAATATCTTCATTATTAATCTTTTTGATCCATATGCTCCAACACTTCATTAAACATGTGCATCAGATCGGTGTAATCTGCATCGGGTAGTTCCGATTCACAGCGTTTCAAAAAAACAGTTTTAGGATCAAGCTCATTTAAAGCGCTTGCTATGATTTGCTGTTCATTCAAACTTTGACTTTGTCGGCTCCTAATCTGCCTTGGAAAGAAGCGCTCTATGAAAGGTTTGGTTTTTATTAGTTGATCCAACTGCTCATCCAGGTCATGAATAAATTTATCGGTTTCAATTTGCAGCTCTATCCAGGCAGGAAACCGGAGTGCTTGATCTTCCAGCAATTCGATCTGTTTTTTTATGGAATCCATACTTCCTTTCATACGAATAAGCCGTCTGCTGGAAGGAACGATCAGTTCCTCAATATGCAGGTTATGCTCTTGGTCAAATTCAAGAATAAGTACTTGTTTATGATCTTCTGTCTCCGAAAAACTTAATGGAATTGGTGATCCGGAATAACGGACGTGATTCATCTTATTCACAATCTGAGGACGGTGAATATGTCCTAGCGCTATATAGTTAAATTCTTCGGGAAACTGATCACCACAGATCTGTCCCAGGTTTCCAACATGAATTTCTTTCTCACTATCAGATGTACTGGATCCTGCAGCAAAGAGATGCCCTGTAGCAATGACAGGGATCCCTTGTTGTTTGAATGTTGCTATATGCTTGCGGAAATTATTATAATGCGCACAGATGCCCTGTTTAATCCGTGCTTCACGATCAAGGGCAGATTCTCCCGCTACAGAAAGCCGTACATCTCGGTCACGCAAAAATGGAATGGCGCAGATTACTAATTGAATTTCTTGCTGTTCATTCCGGATTGGTATGATCTGATCATTAATATCCAAGGGAACACCTCCTATGACATGAATATTAAAAAAACGCAATAGTTCTTTTGGTGCATTTAATGTGCTGATTGAATCATGATTGCCACCAATGATAATCACTTCCCGGCAACAAGTACCCTTCACTTTCCACAGGAAATTATAATACTGCTCCAAAGAGGTATTGGAAGGACTCCCTGTATCAAAAATATCACCTGCTATAATGAGCACTTCAATGCAATGGGCATTGAGTTCCTCAATCAGCCAATCCAGAAAATACTGATGCTCTTCTGTTCGTTCACACTGTTCTAATTTTTTACCTAAATGCCAGTCGGCGGTATGAAGGACTTTCATATAAAAACAAACTTCGTAATATGATTGCTATTTACGCATACAATTTTTCATTTTTTAGATTTAATAAAAAGCAAAGCTTCCTAATAGAAACAATCAAAGAAAGTACTGGCTCTGCGAATATTTGGAATTCCTTAAAATAATGATTGAATTTGCCAATCAAATAAAACCTTGATTTAGCCTAATCATAAATTATGTCTACATTGGTAAACATTAACAAGTCAAACATAACACCTGGTTATTCCTTTACTGTACAGTACAATTTGTTAAAATATTATTTCAATAAATAACAACAAAACAATTTAAATTTAACACTATGACAATCCAATTTAATACAGACAAAAATATAACCGTAAGCGAAAAATTTGATGCTTCCTTAACTACCTTAATTACTAATGAATTAACCAGATTCAGCGATCACATTACAAGATTAGAAGTTCATATTTCTGATGAGAACGGAAGTAAAGAAGGACCTAATGATAAACGTTGCATGATTGAAGCACGTCTTGAGGGGCTACAGCCTATTGCTGTAACCGGTCAGGGAGACAGTACTGAGCATGCCGTTAAAGGAGCTGTGGTAAAGCTAAAAGCAGCCCTTGATACCGTAGTTGGACGTTTAAAAAATCACTAATTGCATATTATTTAATAAATTTTGATGGTTAATTCTCATAATTCTCCATCCTTTTATAATCCTTGTTAGCCCTTAAACTTATTAATTTAATAAACACCATTGTTTAAATAAAATGTTCAATAAGAAGGAACCTTATATTATGGCTTATATTGATTACTACAAATTACTTGGTGTTGAAAAGAACGCTACAGAGAAAGACATAAAAACCGCTTACCGTAAGTTAGCCCGCAAGTACCATCCCGATCTCAATCCTGATAATAAAGAGGCTAATTTAAAGTTTCAGCAAATAAATGAAGCCAATGAGGTATTGAGCGATAAGGAAAAACGCAAAAAGTACGACCAATATGGAGAACATTGGCAAAACTCGGAAGCCTATGAACAGGCACAACAACGAGGCTCTTCTTATAACCCAGGGACATCCGGGGGGACTAATGCTACAGGAGGTTATGATTTTGATGGCTTTGGTCAAGGTGGAGATTTCTCCGATTTTTTTCAGTCTATGTTTGGAAATAATAGAACATCAGGTAATAAAAGGCAGGCCAAATACCGTGGCCAGGATTATCAAACTGAACTTCATTTAAGTTTGCTGGATACGGTCGAAACACATAAACAGACGTTGTCTGTAAACGGTAAAAGCATTCGAATTACCATTCCAGCCGGTATAGAAAACGGCCAGGTTATTAAAATTACAGGTCATGGAGCACCTGGAGCAAATAATGGACCTTCGGGAGATTTGTTGATCACGTTTTTAATTCAGGATGATGCCCACTTTAAACGGGATGGCAAAGATCTGTATAGCACCGTTCCATTGGATCTTTACACTGCTATACTGGGTGGAGAGATTGTTACCGAAACTTTAAATGGAAAAGTGAAAGTAAAGGTAAAACCTGAAACGCAGAACGGAACAAAAAATAAGCTTAAAGGGAAAGGACTACCGCTATACAAAACTGAAAACGAATTTGGCGATCTCTATATCACCTATTCTATTCAAATACCAGTAAATCTGACCGATAAACAAAAAGAATTATTTAAAGAACTTGCTCAATTATAAATGAAGAAAATGGCAACAGAAGAATTAATTAAAGCAACCGTTTTTTGTACCTATCATGAGATTGACTACTCTTTTATTCTTCTATTGGAAGAATCGGGCCTATTGGACCTTCAATTGGTAGAAGAAGAAAAATTCATTCTACATAGTCAATTGCAACAACTTGAGCAGATGACAAGGCTTCATCAGGACCTGGAGATAAATATTGCAGGAATAGATGCTATCGTAAATCTTCTTCAACGCATGCAGGAAATGCGAGAGGAGATGGAGAACTTAAAAAACAAACTCCACTTTTATGAATAGCCTATTAAACAGCTCTTTTATACCCGAAATTCTCTTTAAAATTAAGAATAGTTAGAAGCGAATCTATATAAATACAGACTCCCTTCTAACCATTTATTACCAAACTTAATATCCTGAATTTTGAGTAATGGTTCCCGCTCCTTCAATCATCACATTGCTCGGAATAGGAAATAAAACCATGTACGGCTTCGCATTTGTTTTACCTCGTGCAATTGCATTTGAAATAAACAAATTGTGCCTGATCAAGTCTTGGCGACGTGTACCCTCAGCATAAAGTTCCCGTGCACGCTCATCAAGAATCGCATTTCGGAATGTTTCGGTGTTCATTCCTGAAAAATCATTTATTCCTGCTCTCTTTCTAACCTGGTTGACATATTGATAAGCCTCGGCAGGTCCGCGTTGTTCATTTATGGCTTCCGCAACAGACAAGAGCACCTCTGCTAGTCTGAATACCACCACGTCTGTTGTGTATCCGGGTCCGCTTCCTTGTATACCTGTGTATTTCATTGGAATGGCTGCCCGCAATCCATTGCTGCGATTGATTACCTTACCTTGCGTATTGGTATAGCTATCAAATATGGTACTCTTTCTTAGATCTCCGGACTCATACTTATCATAAAATGACCAGGGCATCCAATAGGCATACCAGCCTGTAGAAAACCTATAACTCCCTGAACTTGCAAAGTCTGTTGGAAGTACTTCTGTTGGGTAAATATTAGGCAGAGCTTCATTTGATGGTATAGCATAAATCAGTTCATTATTCTGTTTCTTGATAAAAACATCAGCATATTTTTGCTCCAAAGTATAACCCATCCCTAATATTTCTTTACCGGTTACTTCAGCCAGACTCCATTGATGGGTATGCATGTAGACTTTGAGTAAGAGCATCCGAGCCACACCCTTAGAAATACGTCCCCAGTTTTGTGCATCTGCATTATACTTATCCGGAAGTCCGGGTAGAGCTTCCGTCAGGTCGACAATCATTTGATTCACGTAATCTGCATCACTCATGCGAGGGGTAATTGCATTATCGCCCAGCACAGCAGGATCCAGTTTTACGTTTACCGCTCCAAAGAAATCATAGATATTATACATGATCCAGGCACGCATGCATTTTGCTTCTGCCAGGTACTTGGTTTTAACGTCATCACTTACCCCTGTTGCTGTGCCGATCTTGTCAATAATATCGGTTGCTCTGGCCACATAGCGAACTTTAGAATAAATAGGATCATTACCTCCTTGCCATGTGGAAGGTCCAAATGTAAAGTTAACAAGATCAGGTTGCCCATCTGTACCCATTTCATCGGTACTGATCATACTTTTCAACCAATAGGATGATATATCAGGCGAATAAAAAGAGGAATACCAGGTTGATGCACCTGGATCAGGATTACCCCAGTTACTCGTCATGGTAGAATAGAGCGTGATTAATGCCGCATTAAAATCAGCCTCTGACTTAAAGAAATTTTCTGGTGTCAATTCAGTGTATACCTTTGATTCCAGCTCCTTTTTACAAGATATAGTGGACGACATTAGTATTAACGCCGCCAAACTATACCGTAATGTTTGTTTTATAGTTTTTGATAGTTGTTTCATGGTGAGATATCTTAAAATGTAACATTTAAACCAAAAGTGGTAGATAACGCCATTGGATAAGGGTTCGCCCTGGTACCAAATTCAGGATCGTAACCTTTATATTTGGTGATTACGCCCACGTTTTGAACATCAGCAAATACCCGGATCGCCTTAAATGTTTTACTTGAATTTAGAGTTTTATTAGAGAAGGTATACCCCATCGTAATATTCTTTAAACGGATAAAGCTGCCGTTTTCAAGATAAAAATCATTATTACCACTTGGGTTAGACCCTGTATAAGGATTGTTCGCTATACCTGGCAAACTTCCTTCCGGATTAGTGAACGACCAGATGTTCTTTGCTTCAGTAATTGTATTGGATGGATTCTGCACCGCAAGTCGATACGGATCTAAAAATAAACCACGGGTATCATAGTATCCGGAATAGTTATTAAAGATTTTATTACCCAAAATACCATAGAAGAAAAAATTCAGATCAAAACCCTTAAACGTAAAGGTATTACCTAAACCAATATTTAGTTTTGGATCTGATGTACCTAGTTTCACGACGTCATTTATATCCAGCGTACCATCATTGTTAATGTCTTTATATATGATATTTCCAACTTTAGCATCAGGCATATATGCTGGAATCTGATCTGCCCTTTTAATTATCCCATCGGTTTCCCAACCATATATCTCTCTGATTCGATCTTCATCACCTATATAAGAGGCTAATGGAGTTACCGGATTTCGTTCTACCCAATAGTTTTTATACGTAGAGATGTTAAATGAAGTAGTCCACCCAAAATCGCCACTAAAATTGATTGAATTCAGGCCGAGCTCAACACCGTCACTACGGGTTGATCCAACATTAGCGTACATGTAACCCACCGTATTATTTGAAGGTAATGGAATGACATCCAGTAAGTCTTTAGCCGTCTTTCTAAAAATGTCAAATGAACCGGAAAGCCTGTTGTTAAAAAACCCGAAATCAAGTCCAAGGTTAATGGTCGCATCTGTTTCCCAGGTTAGATCTGCGTTATCTACCTGACTCTGTGCCACACCTGTATATTGCGTTTGTCCAATAACAAATGGCGAACCTGTTGTATACAAGGCTAATGCATAATTGCCTCTGATTTCATTTCCTGAAGTTCCGTAACCCGCTCGTATTTTTAAATCGGAAAGCATAGAAACGTCTTTCAGGAAGTTTTCATTCTTAAGACGCCATGCTCCTGAGATCCCTGGGAAAAAACCATACTTCTTGTTATAAGCAAAACTACTGGCACCATCGTTACGTCCGGTGAAAGTAAAAATGTATTTATCTGCCAGCGAGTAATTGATACGAACAAACTGAGAGATCTTCGTAAACTCGGTACGGTCTGAATTTACATTACTCCGCTCCTTATTACTTGCTGCTCCAACATTATTATCCTCAAAAGCATCTGTAAAAAAATCAATAGCTTCCAGACCGAAACCATCCGTGATAGTCTTATAGTATCCCGCTCCAGCAACTACAGAGAGATTGCTTTTTCCGAAAGTATTGGCATAGGTAAAATAACCTTCACCACTGTAATTACCAATATTACTGGTGCTGAGAAAAGCCATTCCATTTGGCAGGTTTGCTCTTCCAACTGCTGCAGGAAGGAAGAAATTACGTTGGGAGGACTGATCATCAATACCTACGACCACATTAGCTTTTAAATTCTTGAGTAGTTTAGCTTCAATATTCGGAGCAATGAAGACACGCTTTGTTTTCGTCTTATCCTTGATAATAGAAAAAGCCTCAGGATTTGTAATTAACGGATCAAAAGTGGAAGAATAATCCCCATTTTCATCATACACTCCTACTGTTGGAGAAAATGCATAAGCAGTTTGAAGCATGTTATAGGCCTCAACTCCTCCATTATTAGATCCGGTAGAAGCGTTGTTGTTATTAACCTGACTGATTGACAAATTAATATTTGCTTTCACGCGGTTGCTTATTTGCTGTTCCAGATTAACCCGGCCAGTTAACCTTTTAAAATCAGAATTTTTAAGTATAGCCTTATTATCAAAATAATTGAATGATGTAAATACCTTTGTCTTTTCACTTCCCCCGGAAACAGAAATATTGTGCTCCTGTATATATCCCTTTCGCATGATCCGATCAAGCCAGTCCGTTCCTTCACCAGCTCCACTAATCTGTGAGTCAGTGAACTTGGGAGTAAACGCAGGCATAGCGGATGAGTTAGCGTTTCCATAAGGCGCCAGATTATTATCGTACAAGTATTTATCATACGATAAGCGATTATTTTGCTGCATAAATTCCGTAGCATTCAAAAGATCAAAATAACTGTCTGGTGTCTGAATAGTGAAACTACCCCTGTAATCGGTAGTTGTTAAACCTGCCTTCCCTTTCTTTGTAGTGATCAGAATTACACCATTGGCTGCCGCGGAACCATATATAGCGGTAGCACTGGCATCTTTTAAAACGTCAATGGACTCAATATCACCGGGATTGATGCTACTAAGGGGACTTCTGTCCACTCCTCCATAGTAACCCAGGTTACCCTGATTGACTGATCGTTCCGGTGAGGAATTAGTTAAGATTGGAACACCATCGATAACATAAAGTGGCGAATTGCTACCTCGGGGAGAAATAGAACCTCGAATATTTATGTCAAGTCCTCCTCCAGGCTGTGCGCTTCTTGAGGTTAAGTTCAATCCGGGTGCTCTTCCCTGCAATAGATTATCGATTGAAGCATTGGCTACCTGAGGAAGATCATCTGTTTTCACGGAAGTGATAGATCCGGTTACATCTCTTCTGTTTGTGGTACCGTAACCTACCACAACCACCTCACTTAATGCTCTGCTCTCCTCGGTCATGCTGACGTTAATTGTGGAGCGATTGTTTACCTGCAATTCCTGTGTAGAGAAACCGATGTAAACGAAAACCAAGGTTGCATCCCCTGTCGGGACGCTGATCGTATACTGACCTTGTGTATCTGTTGAAGTACCGGTATTGTTCCCTTTTACACGGATACTCACTCCAGGAAGATCGACACCTGCCTGATCTGTAACTTTTCCCCTTACAACTGAGGATACTTGTGAAAATACATTGCCCGAAATAAAGAATAACAGTGCTGTTATTATTATCGTGCAGCTTCTGATTTGGTTAGTAAATGGATGCATATAATGATTAATTTGGTTTGTTTATTTTTCTGATTTAATAGCGAAGATTCCTTTTTTCAATCCTTCAGATTGCGCTTCCAGTTGGATAGTCCCATTATTGCTTCCCGCCTTTAATAGAAAAGTAGCTATCCCTGCTTCTGCATTTATAGTTTGGCTTCCTACAATTTCCGCATCGCCCTTCACATTCAGTTGAACAGAAGCAGTGCTTTCAGAAAGAACTGTTCCTTGTTCATCTATGATTTCGGCATAAATAAAGAGTATATCGTTTTGTCCGGCTACTAATTGTTTTTCACTATAGTCTGGTCTTAAACGGATTGCAACAGCTGTCCCCGGAGTTTTTCGCTCAGAGACAACTGCCTCTTTCTGATTCAAATAACCTACAGCGCGTAGCGTCCCTGCCTCATAAGGGATTCCTGTGTAGGTAAAAGGAGGATGGGCCAAATTAGTGGTTGTACTGTTCTGGTCTGGTTTTCGTTTTCCCAAAGAATGGCCATTCACAAAAAGCTCTACTTCGGTACAATTGCTGTAAATGGTGACACTTGAATCGGTTGAGGCATTCCAATAGTTTGCAATGTAAAGCATAGGCTTATTTCCTGCATCCCTCTGGCTCTGGTAGAAATAAAAAGAGAATTTAGGCAAACGCATGATATCCATAATTCCTGACGACTCAATATCATCGGCATACCCTCTCTTATAATCAAACATTAGCCAATTGGCATCTCCCACTGAAGGGCCATACAGGTTGTCATTGTGTGATTCCTGAAAATTTAGCGCCTGTTGCAGTAACCGCTCAGCACCCGATCCTCTTAACTGACGTGAAGTCCGCTCATCCTGTTTCAGATCCTTAAACGTCTTCTGTTCAAAACCTGCATTCTGGGCGTAATATTCCCAATCCCCATACTCGGCAATCAGAATAGGTTTATCTTTAGAATACTTTTTCCAATAATCAGGAGCCTTTGCATGTTGGCGTGCCGGAACATAAACATCATAAACATCATCGATCCAGCCACTTGTATAGGTGTCAGGGAAAGGCATTTCCTCATGTGCCGCAGTATGAGCAGCCTTCATATAATCCTTGCTCATCGCAGATTCATTCAGCGATGGCTCCCATAATATGATAGAAGGATGATTCCTATCTCTGCGAATCATATCACGAACATCCTGAATACTGTTCTTTTGGAACTCCGCATTGCCAAAAAACTGCCATCCAGGAATAGCATCCATGACCATGATCCCTAACTCATCACATGCATCAAGGAATGCAGGTGACTGCGGGTAATGAGAACTCCTGACAAAATTAAATCCAGCTTCTTTTATTTTTACGGCATCCCTGTATTGGGCACGGTCAGAAAGTGCATTTCCCAGGTAAGGATATTCCTGGTGACGGTTAGTGCCCCTGATGTTTACTTTTTGACCATTTAAAGAGAATTCCCCCTTAACAAATTTCAGCCCTTTAATTCCTGTGGTTAAAACCTCAGTATCCAGAACCTTGTCATTCTGAATCAATTCAACCCGTACCGAATACAAGGAAGGACTGTCGGGAGACCATAACCAAGGATTAGTTAATTTACACCTTTGTTTGAAAGTTCCGTATGCACCTTTTCCCAGTTTCTGACTTTCAGAAGTAAACATTGCTTTTTGAACATTCCCCAGCTTGTCCATAAGTGTTATTCGCACCTTTGCTTCAACATTAGTAGCCAATCCGTTGAATATGTCTGTCCGGATGTTCATTACCGCTGATTCTTTCTTTACATCTTCCCAATGAATCAATACGCCTCCACCGGCAATCCTATTTGGAGAAATTGGATCAGAGATCCGTAAAGGATTTTGCTTAATCAGAAACACATTGCGGTATATGCCACTATAATAATTAAAATCGAGATCTGCTAACGGCTTTCCCGGAGGGATAATTGCATTGTTACGGTTATCCAGTCTAACCAACACATTATTTTCCTTCCCGTAATTGATGTATTTAGACACTTCTACATAAAAAGGAAGATATCCTCCAAGATGTTTATAAACATGTTTTCCGTTCACATATACATCCGCTTCCTGCATAGCAGCATCGAATTGCAAAGCGATATATTTTCCTTTATCAGCTAAAGGGACACTAAAAAATTTCCTATAAAAACAGATGCCCTGCCATTGTTGTAACTTCTTCTCAATCGGTTCTAAATTAGCAGTATGCGGAAGAGAGATAGCAAGCCAACCCTCGTCACTCCTTTGAATTAATCTTTTAGAGAAACTGGTATCCCTATCCTTAATAAATTCCCAGTCCTTATTAAATAAAGTCTTTTTCTGGGCAAATATTGAAAACGTAAATAAGATACAACAACTGGTAAAAAATAGCTTTTTGAACATGGGACGGTTTACTGTTAGAGCTTGCAAATAACTGCATTAAATCAATCAGACTTTAGTTCATATATCCATTTTTTTAGTTCTATTGTACATACTTATATAGCATAATACATACTATTTTTCTTAATTTAGCGATAGAATCTACAGTTACTTAACATTTTAACTTATTGAAAGCAATTTTTACTTTAACTTTTCTCTTAGCTCTGTTTTCGATTGACCAGCGAAGCTATGCGCAACCTAAGCTCCAGTTTAAGCATCTAGGAAATGAACAGGGTTTGTCTAATAGTACGGTTGAATGTATTTTTCAGGACAGCAAAGGTTTTATCTGGTTTGGCACCAGGGATGGCTTAAACAGATATGACGGAAATCAGTTTATTGTATACCGCACCATTGCCGGCGACTCAAGCAGTATCAGTGATAACTATATTAAATATATTTATGAAGACAGGGAGAAAATTATTTGGGTCGGCACCATAAATGGACTTAACCAATATGACTCGCGAAAAAATAGGTTCATCAGGTATAAACACCATGCAACTTCCCCTTTCAGTATCAGCTCTAACCATATTACCTCTATTTATGAGGATAAAAAACATTTCCTTTGGATCAGCACCTACGGGGGTGGATTGAATTTATTTAACAAAAAGACGCAACACTTTAAATCTTTTTATTCCACATCAGATCAAATCAAAAACACTAAAAATATCAATCATCTGTTTGAAGATCGTTCTGATAATCTATGGATGGCTACCGATAAAGGGTTGATACTATTTAACCGTAAAAAGTTCTCTTTTCATCTTTATCCCCAGGCCACATCCATGCTAAAAGCAGATAAACAGGCTCTTCGTTTAATCAATGAAGATCATGACGGGAATCTGTGGCTTGGAACAGAAGAAAGCGGACTTATTTGCTTCTCATTAAAAACCAATAAAGCAATTCATTATCATCACAACGAAAAAGACAAACATAGCTTGTCGAGCGACCTGGTTAGGACCATATTAGCAGATAAAAGCGGTCAATTATGGATCGGTAGTATTAATGGAGGCCTTGACCTGTTTAACAAAGAAACAGCCACTTTTTATAATTACACCAATGAACCAGATAATCCTAAATCATTATCACAGCGAACAGTATCATCGACATTAGAGGATAATCAAAGGAATCTATGGATTGGTACGCATCGTGGTGGTGTCAATCTACACGCTCCCCTTGCCTATAAATTTAAGTTATACCAGCAGGGAACCTCTCAAAACACACTGAGTTATAACGATGTAAAAGCTTTTTGTGAAGACAGCAAAAAGAACATCTGGATTGGCACAGATGGCGGAGGCTTAAACCTGCTGAACCCTTTATCGGGTAAATTTCAATCCTATAGATATCATCCCTATGATGCGACAAGTCTTGGATCAGATGCCGTTCTCGATATTACTGAAGACAGCAGGAAAAATCTTTGGATCGGAACATGGGGAGGGGGACTAAACCTAATGAACCGGGAAACCGGAACATTCAAAAGGTTTATGAATAACCCTGGAAATGTACATTCAATAAGTTCTGATTTTATCCAAAAAATATTTGAGGATAGCAGAGGCCGGTTATGGATTGCAACCTATTATGGTGGGCTAAACCTGTTTGACTATAAAACGAAAACGTTCACCCGATTTATTGGCCATGCAAATAAATCGGGACAGATTTCCGGTAATAACATCATCACCATAAATGAAGATCAGGCAGGCAGTTTATGGGTAGGCACAGATGATGGAGGATTAAACCGAATCGATTCCCAGTCAGGAATAATAACCCAATATTTCCAAAAAGAAGAAAAACTACCAGATATCAGGGTCATTTTTTTGGATAGTAAAAGTAGATTATGGATAGGACAAACTGGATTATACCGATTTGATCCATTAAAAAACAAGTTTAAGCTGGCCAGTAGCAATGCAGACTTGTCTTCCGAATTTATAAAGGGAATTATTGAAGATAAGCAGGGCTACTTGTGGATATCAACATCAAACGGGCTGATTAAGTACCATCCTGATACACATCAATATAAAAAGTATAACACAGGAGATGGAATCCAAGGTTCTGAATTTGAATCAAATGCTTATCTAAAAACGAGTAACGGGGAGTTCTATTTTGGTGGCATCAACGGGTTTAACCGCTTTTTACCATCTTCCATACAAGTGAATCAATTTGCACCACCCATATATATCACTGATTTTCAAATTTTCAATAAAAAGATCATTCCCCTAGACAAAAACTCCCCTCTTCAAGAAGACATACTTTATACTAAAAACATTAAGCTGACTTATAAACAGTCGACCTTCTCATTCAACTTCTCCGCGCTTAACTATGCGGCATCTGAGAATAACCAGTATGCATACAAGCTTGAAGGCTTTGACAAAAACTGGAATGCGGTAGGGAATGAACATAAAGCGTCTTATACCAATCTTGATCCGGGAGTTTATACTTTCAAGGTCAAAGCTTCCAATAATGACGGTATCTGGAATGAAGAAGGAGCATCCGTGCATATCATCATCAGCCCTCCGTTCTGGTCTACCTGGTGGTTTAGAACTCTGATTATTCTCATTCTTTCTGGTAGTCTCTATTGGTTCTATCGCTTTAGGAAAAAACTTGCTCTCCAAAAAATGGAAGAAAGCAAAAAAGAAGAAATACATCAGATGCAACTGCAATTCTTTACCAATATTTCGCATGAATTCAGGACACCATTAAGTCTGATTATTGGCCCTGTAGAAAAGCTTTTAAAAGATGATCCACATTCCGGATTTACTTCTTTGTACCATAGCATGTTTAGAAATGCAAAAAGACTGATGTCGCTGATCAATGAATTAATGGACTTTAGAAAAGTAGAGTCAGGCGCTTTAAAATTAAAGGTAATGCCCGGAAAACTACACTTGTTTATTGCTGAACTAGCGACCGAATTTAAGCAAGTAGCAACCGACAAAGAAATAGATTTCCAGGTAAACCAAGTCGCAGACCAGACAGATGATTGGTTTGACCGCCAGATTATAGAAAAAATACTTTTGAATCTTCTTCACAACTCATTTAAATACACGCCTACAGGAGGAACTATTAAGCTTGATATTCTTGATCATAATCCATCACCTGCATTTGCCAATCAGCTGGTACTGAAGGGAAAGTATAGTGCAAAAAGTTATCGCTATATCCGGATAGCGGATAATGGAATAGGCATATCCAAAGATTCCATCCAGCATCTTTTTGAACGATACTATCGGATTACAGACGCACATTTAGGATCGGGTATAGGATTAGCATTTGTTAAAGTCATGACTTTTTTACATAAGGGATCGATCTATGTATCCAGTGAACGAAATGAAGGCACCGAAATAATTATCGCACTGCCAGTAGCAAAAGAAGATTACTTAAATGAGGAGCACTGGGCTTCAAGCAATACCGATTACACCAAACTCGAGAGCATTTATTCGCCATCCATGGAGCAGATCACTGATTTCTTCCCCCATTCCTCAAAGGAGAAACCAACAGCAGTGAATAAAGCCGGATTTATTCTTATTGTAGAAGACAATCAGGAATTAAGACAATTTCTGAAAGAAAGTCTGGAACCTGTATATCAGATTGCAGAGGCCGCTGACGGAGAAGAAGGCTATTTGAAAGCTAAAGAATGTTATCCCGATCTGATTATCAGCGATGTCATGATGCCACGCAGTACAGGAATTGAATTCTGCCGAATGATTAAGAACGACCCGGAGACCTCCTATATACCATTTATTATGCTCACTGCAAAAGATGCAATAGAATCAAAGATTGAAGGACTTGGATCGGGGGCTGATTATTACTTTTCTAAACCTGTAAGTATAACGTTCTTGATGCTGACATTGCATAACCTGTTTGCTCAGAAAGAGATTATTAAAAAACATTTTTATGAAAGCTCACATGCAGTAGCACTCGAACTTGTTCATACTAAAAAAGATAAAAACTTTGTATCTAACCTGATGCAAGTAATTGAAAAAAATCTCATGAATACAGATTTAGATGTTGATTTCGTATCTCAACAAATGGGCATGAGCAGAACGAAGCTCTATCAAACTATTAAAGAAGCAACAGGACAAACTATAGGAGAATTGATCCGGACAGCACGTCTTCGTAAGGCCTTAGAAATCATGACCAATGAGGACATTCCATTATCTATAGTCATATATAGGGTTGGCATTCAAACGCAATCTTACTTCACTAAGGCTTTTAAGAAGGAGTTTGGCAAAACACCTTCCGTTTACATGAGTGAAATAAGAAAATAAACAAACAAGGCTGCATTGCGAATAATGATTCCATCTGATACAGAAACAATTACTAACAAAACAGCCTTATCCTTCAACCTAAAAATCAATCGTTCTTCAACGTATCAGGAACCACTACTTTTGTCCCATTGATACTTACATTTTCGAACTGAAGATTCTTTACATAATCAATTTGCATCGGAACCTCAACCCCTCTGATATTGCAATTAATCAATTTAAGATTCTCTACCGGAGACGATTTATATGCCCTTACGTATACACCATATTTCCCTCCTCGTTCCACATCCACATTCTCTACCCAAATATTACGAATAGTGGGTACGAAATTGCCTGAATTTTCATAAAACATATTACAAGTGATCGCTGCATCTTTATACGTTCCCACCTTGATATCCTTCATGAAAACATTTTCAATAATTCCACCACGTGAAGAACTTGTTTTAAGTCGTAATACACGGTCCAGCTCCGGACTATCCATAATACAATTGATTGCATAAATATTTCTGGCACCACCGGCAATTTCACTGCCAATAACCACACCACCATGACCATCTTTCATTACACAACCTTCAATGATATGATTTTCTGCAGGACGGCCTATCCCCCTACCATCTTCATCTCTGCCCGACTTAATAGCAATACAATCATCACCGGTATCAAATAGACAATCTTTTATCAGGACATTTCTGCAAGATTCAGGGTCACAACCATCGTTATTAGGACCATGAGAAACGATCTTCACCTTTTCAACAATCACATTTTCACACAAAACCGGGTTGATAAACCACATGGGAGAATTCACCATCTTCACATCTGCAATCCTTACGTTCTTACAGTTATAAGGCTGAATCATGTTAGGACGAAGATAATGGCCATCCCCAAAGATTCTCTTTTTGGGATCAGTTTTCTGTTTCATGAATTCATGAAGAGCTTCACGTGCTGGAGTCTGCTTAGGCATTCCTTCTTTCCAACCGAATCTTGGGCTTCCATTCCAATTCCACCAATGCTCATTATCAGCATTACCATCAATCGTACCATTTCCTGTAAGTGCAATATTTTCTTCACCATAAGCATAGATCAGCGAAGAATAATTCATGCACTCCATGCCTTCCCAGCGAGTAAATACAATCGGATACTCCTTGACATCCCTGCTAAAAAGAATCTTCGCACTGTCAACAAGATGCAACTCTACATTGCTTTTCAGATATATAGCTCCGGTTAAAAAAGTTCCCAGAGGAACAATAACACGGCCACCTCCTTTTTTATTACAGTCCTCAATTGCCTTTTTAAAAGCCATCGTATTGCTCGTTGTTCCATCTCCTACAGCACCATAGCTTGTTAATAAAAAGTCCTGTTGCTTAAATTTCGGAGGAGTAATTTTTGCACGAAGCAACTCCATTTCCTTCAATGGCTCGTCAGAAGATTTCCATACAACCGCTTTATTTGCCGTAACACAAGAAGTCAATAATAAAGTTATACAGGCTGTAATGAGTAGAAAAGATTTACTTTTTGTTGATTGCATAGTTAGAATTTATGATTGTATAATTTCACAATAGGGCTCTGATTAGCTCCAAAGTAAGGAATCTCTTGTAAAACAGTATTGCAGTTTCAGTTTAATGATGACGATCAATTCTTTAATTCGTTAATATACACTTCTACATTATCGTAAGCAGTACTCAGGTTTTTGCCATTTCTGTCAGATGTACTATTGGGATTTAAGCCTTTAACCTTTTCCCAATCATCTGGCATACCATCCAGATCGCTATCTAAAGGAGCAGCAGTAGAATTATAAAGAGGCCAGCCTCCAACATCGCTCTGGCTGTCGATAATTCCTGAAGGATGTGTAACTCCGGGGCTAGTTACAGTTGAGTATCCTTTACCTTCATAAGATGCCGTACCGGTACGAGCATCATTGACAACCCGTAAATCTACCGCATCTCTTTTAGGAAAAATTGCTCCTGCACTATCAAGTACTGAAAAATATGCCTGTTCTGCTGTTTGGGTTTTTATTACTCCAAAGTCTGCAGGCAACACTTGCCTTGCAGATGCCATAAGTGAAGATCTTCTATAATAACTATCTGGTTGTACACCTTTGGCTATATTATCTAATGTAACATCAGAATATCCATTTATGTAGTTCCCGCTAATATAAAATTTCCCACCAAATAAGGTATCAGGATAAACTTTAGCATCCGTTCCAAAGTAAAAACTGGTATAATTAAGAATTCTGTTTCTCTTGTTGCTGACTGAGCTTGTAGTTAGATTACCGGGAGTCGCAGGCCCTGCCTTATAGTAATTATTGACTATGTTGACATATCCACCTTCATTACCATAAGCAGAATTTACATTTCCCCAATTGTAGATCACATTATTACGAAAATCCACAATTTCCAGATCCGGTTGTCCCGAATATCTGCTCCCATTAAATCTTGGTGTACGGCTAGTATGACTACTGATCAAGTTATGGTGAAAACTGGCTTTCTGACCACCCCATATTCCTCCATAACCATGATTGCCCTTAACATGTCCAGCAGCAAACAAGCTCTCACTAAGGATACACCATTGCAAGGTAAAATTCTTATTATCATAAAAACTTCCTGTCTCATCAACTGACCAGCTCAGGGAACAGTGATCGATAATAATATTCTGATGATTTCTGCCATTCATTGCATCATTTTCCACCAATACCTCATTCCCTAACCGGCAACGTAGGTAACGTATGATCACATTATCGGCATTAATAGTGGTTGTGTAATCACTTAAGCAGATTCCATCTCCAGGTGCCGTTTGCCCAGCAATAGTCACATCTCCATTATTTATATTCAAAGTACTCTTCAGAATGATTCTTCCGGAAACTTTAAAAACAATGATTCTAGGCCCGGTAGTTAAAATTGCGGCTCTCAAACTCCCAGATCCGCTGTCATTTAAATTCGTCACCATAATTACAGAACCTCCACGACCTCCTGTCGTATTCCGTCCAAAACCTTCTGCTTGTGGAAAAGCCAAAGCCTCCTCCACAACAGGAATGATTACAGGTAAAACAATGGGTCCTGAAATGTCCGTTCCGCTTGTTTGTTTCTTTTTGCAAGATGCAAATGAAAGCAATGATATAGCTGTAAATAATAAGATGTATCTAAATTTCATTTAATTAAAATTTATAAAAGGCATATTTTAGCTCGTAAGAATAGATGCAATCCTTTCATCTTAAGGGCATCTGTAAATTATTTAGATAATATCCTTTCAAGTATAAAATTCATTTCAATCATCCAACGTTCACATAGACCTGTCCACATTTCTGTTGAGCCGGGATTATTTCTTAAAGCGATTGCATGTCCTCCTTGTGGAAAGATATGCAGACTTGATGGAATGTTTTTATCTACTAACGTTTGGAAAAATAACAAGCTATTTTTAACATTGACTGATTTATCATTAAAAGCATGCACAATAAAAGAAGGCGCTGTTGAGGCGGTTACATTTAAATAAGGCGAATACTTTTTAATCATTTCATTTGATGGATTTTCACCTAACAAATTTTTACGGCTTCCAACATGAGCAAATGTACCCAGATCAATTACTGGCGATACTAAAATACTAAAATTCGGATGCATAGAGATCTTATCCAGTGAATCGCCAATGGCTGTGAGGTCAATTTCTGCTACACTTGTTAAAGCAGCCAGGTGGCCTCCGGAGGACGACCCCTGAATCCCTATTTTATCCGAATTTATAGCCCATTTAATGGAATTTGCTCGAATTATTTTAATTGCCCGTTGTGCATCCTGCAAAGGCCCCTTCTCCCTTTCCACTAAATCAGGAGAATTGGGTAAACGATAATTCAGCACAAACGCTGAAACGCCCATAGTATTAAACCATTTGGCCAATTGCGTTCCACTAATCACATAGGCGAGGCGTTCATAGCCACCACCTGGACAGATTAAAACTGCAGCACCCTTATTTTCAGTTTTAGAAGGAAAATAGGCAAACATCCCTGGAGTTCCAACCCTGAATATTCTTTCATTAGCTATGCTATCTTTTAATGCCATCCCTTTGGAATTGGGCATTTTACCTTTAGGCCACAATGGAATAAACTCCTGTGCCTGTACATGAAGAGCCAAACACAAGCTGATTACTAAAGTGATTTTAAAACGCATTATTTCGATTTAATTGCTTCTATTCTAAACCAGTCATAGTCTGCCGATCCCGAATCATTAATCTGTGTATCTCTAGTCGCAAATAATCCTATTTTAGCACCTATCCATTTACCGGGTGTTGCTTGAAATACCGGACCAGCATTGTTGAATTTAACCCCATCAGTACTATAACTAAATGCGCATTTAGCTCCTGCCTTAACACTAACCCTTAAATAAGCAGTTCCATTTTTTAATTTAGTTATTACAGTTTCTTTTTCCGCAGCACCTTTATCCGCTTTTTCGCAAAGCGAGTAGACCAGGTAAATACCATCTTCTTTACTTTTCAAACTGATACTGGCGTAACTTAAACCCATAACGACCAGACCTGTCTTTTCATTCTGAATCGCAATATTCGGATTAAAAGTAAGCTTCGTTGTCGCCTTAAATTCATCAGCAGGAGTTTTCTGCATCAGCACATTAGGAACATCCCATAAACTCTTTGCATCTTGAGGAGCCTGGCTAGTATATAATTTAAGAACACCCTTTGACACATCCATAAAAGACCATGTTGCCTGCGGGTTTGCCTGCCACTGCCATTGAAGTCCCGGTGCCAGATCATTGAACTCATCGCTTTCTGCAGGAGTAACAATAGGATAAGATTTACCCACATTAGGTTTTTTATAGGCCATAACCGGATCTCCTGATCCATCACCATCGGTGTCAACGCCGATAACAGGCCAGTCTTTTACCCATTTCATAGGCTGAAGGTGTACCACTCTGCCATAAGCATCCTTATCCTGAAAGTGAAGGAACCAGTCCTCACCACTTTGTGTGTCTACCCATGCACCCTGATGTGGCCCGTTTACAGTACTTTTCCCTTGCGCCATAACAACTTTACGTTCATAAGGACCATAAATATTTTTAGATCGTAAAACTAGTTGCCATCCTGTAGACACACCACCAGAAGGAGCGAAAATGTAATAATACCCGTTTCTTTTATATAATTTCGGACCCTCAATCGTTGGATCAAGTTCATGACCATCATATACAATTATTCCCTGATCTAATGCTTTCGTCCCATCTTCACTTAATTGCTTAACAGCAATAATACTTTTAATTCCTGCCCGACTTCCTGCATAAGCATAAGCCAGATAAGCCTGACCATTGTCATCCCATAAAGGACAAGGATCAATTAATCCTTTTCCTGGTGATACTAAAATAGGATCAGACCATGGCCCAATCGCTTCTTTCGCTTTGGTCATATAAATCCCAAAATCCGGATCAGGATAGTAGATATAAAATTCCTTGTTATGATAGCGGATAGAAGGAGCCCACACACCATTACCATGCTGTGTTTTCTCAAAATGTTCAAAAGGAGGCTGACGTTTTAAGGCATGCGTCAAGATGGTCCAGTTAACCAGGTCTTTTGAATGAAGGATCGGTAGACCAGGAACAGCATCAAAACTAGAAGCTACCATATAAAAATCATCCCCTACCCGTACAGCATCCGGATCAGAATAATCAGCATTCAGTATTGGGTTTTTATAAGTTCCATTACCCTGATCAGCTACCCAAACCTTAGATATATTGTTTGCTGTGCCTAAATTTTGAGAAAAACCCTTTATCCCTATCAACAAGGTAATACTTAATACGAATATGTTTTTAAAATTAATCATCTAACCTTTTTTATACATTATCACCAATTACCTATTTAGCGCTATTTATTCAGCCATTGCGTTGAACCGAAAATATTATTTAGCGTGTATTGCTTTAATTCCTTTTTTGAAAGCTGCTTTGACCACTCAACCCTTTGAGCAGTAAGCGCTCCGGGCCCTTTACTTGCATATTCGCCATAATAAGCTGTTTTCTCTTTATCCGGAAACATAACATCCCCTTTCCATGGATTCCATCCCTCTGGGATAATATGACTACCCATTTCCGTGCGAATAAACACAGTCTTGGCAAAAGGTCTCCAAGGCCTTCCGAGATAAACGACTTTAACCCCGGGGTCTGCTGTGAGCGTACAATCAAAGAAAACATAGCCAAATTTCTGATCCGGTCTTGTTGCAGCAGCAGTTATATAAGAATCCGCAAGACTTTTTATCGTGCAGCTTTGAAAAACCACAGTGGCCTCCCCAAATATAAAATCCGTTGTACCCTCGATATAGCAGTTTTCATAATACTGTCTGCTACTTTCATCTGCTGTATACAACGTATCCTGATTTCCTAAAATGCGACAGTTCTTAACGGTAATCTTATCCCCTTCAACATGAAGAGCAACCGCTTGCCCCACTCTACCTGCAGTATTTTCAATGGTCAAGTTTTCTAAAGTAATGCCATTCCCCTGTATCAACACCGTAGAAGATGTAAACGTAGATATCTTATCTAAACCCACGGCATCTTTTCCTGTTGAAATCACTTTACCAGAGTAGTCATCGCCTGTAATGATTGTATTTTCAGCACTTTCACCAATCAGAGTCAGGTTTGTTTTCGAGGAAGGAATCAAAATTTTCTCTTTATAGGTACCATTCTTAATAAAGATAGTAACCCTTTCCTGCCCAAGGTCGCGAACTGAATTTATAGCTTCCTGAATAGTTTTATAATCATTATTCCCATTCTGGCTTACCGTTATTTCTTTAGGGTATTTAACTTTTTGAGCATATATACTTCCAGCGAAAAAAACAAAAAGAAGAGTTGTAAATAATATCTTAAATTGGTACTTCATGGATGCATTTGAATTTAGGATTATAGTCAAAGAATAACTTCGCACATGTGGAATGATAGTGTTAACTTAATTTAGTTATTGGGTTGGCTTAAACCAATATTGGCTGTTATTATTTCAATTTTAGGTTTAAAAAATTACTTTCCGAACTAATCACATCTAAAAATCTATGCAATCGTTGTAGTAAAAAGTATTTATCGTATAAGTTATTATCTTTACTTAACAGAGTTAAGAGCCTAACGTTCCAGTTGATTAATGAGGTAAGATAGATTAATAAAATCGTTAATAGATTCATGTTCAGCAGATAAATTAGCCGAGCTAAAAGCCATACCCATCCCTGCAAACGTTGGTACAAACTTAAAACGTTGATCTAAAACCCAGGTATAAAAATTGGTTGAATAGGTATAAATTTTACTTAAAAGGGCTTTTATTGCTTGACCCTAACGTAATATACATTTTAATTCTTTCTAAATAGGCATTGCTTTGAATAACGCAATGCCAATAAAAATTTAATTTGCATTTTTCTTCAACCATTTTGAATAGCCTTTTTCTAACAGTTTTTCAGGCCATACGCCATACCAGGCATAACCGTTGCGCCTTTCGTAACCTATTTCCTGGATCGAATATTTCACAATGCCATCCCGGTCACAAAAGAACGGTTTGTTGGTATCGATCTCATAATATCGTGCCCATATGGTTGATGAACTGTCAGGTACCACTTTTCTATCCGTTCCTTTCGCTGTACCGGGAGCATCCACATTGACAACTTGATACCCTTCAATCTTCACCGCACTGAACCATTCTACAGCTGCCTTTATAGCATCTTTTACCTCTTGGGACGGATTGGATTGAACCATGAGAAAATCAACGATATTGTCACTTTCGGAACTACTTAAAGAAGGCAATTCAAAAGCCCTGGCTTTTGTCGGCTTCAGCGTTACCTCATCGTACTGTTGACACCAGGCTGTCCGCTTGCCATCCACCTCGATCTGCGTTTTCAAGATACATTGAATCCCCTTGTCTACTGCAAGGGCACTAGGTGCGACTAAAGTAGCGTTGACCACTTCCAGGTCGTTCTGTTTTAACGCTACGTCCTGTAATACCTCCATCACATTAATTATTGCATTGTCGTTAAAGGTCACTTGAGCTCTATACAGATTCTTCTTAGGATAATATTGAGGCCACCCTCCATTATCATATTGCGCTTTTAACAGGTAACGGATCCCGTTTTCAGCAGCGGCCAGATACTTCGGATTTTTGACTGTTTTATATGCCTTAACCAGGTACCTGATTTCTTTGGTAGTTGATCCATTGTCTATGTTTGCATCCTCTTTTTTAGCCGCAATAGCAATCTCCGCTTTCACAGGTGCGGTAAATTCTACATTATAGTCAAAGGCTTTACCTTTAAATTGTTTAGACCAACCACCACTACCTCGCTGAAAAAGCAACATATTGTCTGCTTGCAAATCCTGTGCATTTAACTGCACAAAAAAAGAGCAGGCAATAACGCTTAAAAAAAACTTCACATTAATTCTCATAATTTCCTTTTGGACATGTTTTATCATGTAATGTACTTTTAACTGTAATCTTATATTGGTCCCCAAATCTATCTGATTAGTTTACCCCGCCGTAAAAAAATCAGCCATTAATTCAGCTTGTTTTAAAACAGTTTCAATTGCCTTCGCTTGCTTATCCGGAGGATAACCCCATTTAGTTAGCGTTCGCTTTACAATGACCATAAGCCGTGCCCGGGCACTTTCCCTTATCGTCCAATCAATTGTTGCATTAGCTCGTACTTTATCTGTTATTTCACGGGCTATTTCCTTCAATTGGTCATCACCTAGAATTTGAACCGCGCTGTCGTTGATTTCCAATGCGTTATAAAAAGCGATTTCATCTTTTGTAAGGCCCAATCGCTCTCCTTCCCTATCCGTTTCTTTAATCTCTTTCGCAATATGAATAAGTTCTTGTATCACTTCCGCTGTCGTGAGCAAGTTGTTTTGATACCGTTTAACCGATCCTTCCAACATTTCCAGCAACTTCTTACTCATAACCAAATTAGTCCTCGAACGAGTTTTAATTTCATCATTTAACAACTTTTTTAATAGCTCAAAAGCAAGGTTCTTATGTTTCATCCCCTTAACTTCAAGTAAAAATTCATCCGAAAGAACCTCCAATCCTGATATTTCAGGTTTATCAATACCCGCTGCTTCAAAAATATCAATCACCTGATCAGAACTTAAAGCCTCATCAACTATTTGTTTAATAGCTGTTTCCATTTCAAGATCAGATTTCCCCGATCCTCCAGTACCTTCAAATTTCACCAGTCGGGCCTTTACAGCCTGAAAAAAAGCAACATCATCTTTTATAACCATCGCTTTTTCATGAGGAATAGATAAAGCAAAAGCCTGACTTAACATCGATACCTCACGCACAAAACGATTCTTCCCATCCTGTAAACCCAAAATATGTTCTTCAGCCTGCAGAATAATAGATAACTTCTCTCTTGGACCTACACTAAAAAAGCGTCTGTAGTTAAATTTAAGACTATTTTCATAATAAGCTTCCGGTTCTTCTGCTAAAATATCACCTTGAGTCTTTGCTTTTTCATTGAAAAGTTGATCAACAACCTCAAGCTTCTCTTCCATCAACTCAATAGCTTTATCCAAATCAAGGGTAGGTTCGCCCTTACCCCCTGCATCAGAATAGAATGAAAGAGCCTTTTTCAAATCGGAGGCTATACCCAGGTAATCAACAATTAACCCACCTGGCTTATCTTTAAAAACCCGATTTACTCTTGCGATAGCCTGCATGAGCGAATGTCCCTTCATCGGCTTATCGATATATAACGTATGCAGACAAGGAGCATCAAAACCAGTCAACCACATATCGCGCACAATAACTAAACGCAAAGGGTCTGCAGGATCTTTCATCCGCTCAGCCAGCTGTTTCCTTTCCGGTTTAGTCGTATTATACTGTTGCATATCAGGGCCGTCGGCACTTGCAGATGTCATGACGATTTTAATCATACCCTTACTCAGCTCCTTGTTATGCCATAACGGTCGTAACTCAATAATTTCGCCATATAATTGAGCAGCAATCTTTCTGCTCATCGCCACAATCATAGCCTTACCATCAAAAACGTGTTGCCGCGCCTCAAAATGATCCACAATATCTTTAGCAATGTTTTTGATACGTTTTTTATTCCCTACAATAGCTTCAAGTCTGGTCCATTTAGCCTTCGCGTTCTGATCATCTGTAACTTCTTCATTTTGCTCCTGTTCATCATCATACTCGCCAATCAGTCGCTTACCTTCTTCGTCTAGGTTTACTTTAGCCAGTCTGCTTTCATAGTAAATCCGAACTGTTGCTCCGTCAGCCACAGCTTGAGAGATATCATATATATCCACATACTGACCAAAAACCTGGGGCGTATTCACATCAGTGCTTTCAATTGGCGTACCGGTAAAACCGATATAAGTTGCGTTTGGCAAGGCATCACGCATATACTTAGCAAAGCCATAGGCGATTCGTTGCCCTATAGTTTCTTTTGTATTTTTATCTTTAACCTCTTTGATTGAAGCTTCAAAACCATATTGAGTACGGTGCGCCTCATCAGCGATTACCACTATATTTCTCCTGGACGAGAGTTGATCATAAACCGACTTTCGATCTTCAGGCAAAAACTTCTGAATGGTGGCAAATACGATTCCGCCGCTGGCCACTTTCAAGAGTTCTTTTAAGTGCTCTCTATCTCTTGCCTGAACCGGCTCCTGTCTTAATAATTGTTTCGAAGCAGCAAAAGTATCAAATAGCTGATCATCCAAATCATTTCTGTCGGTGATCACTAAGATGGTAGGATTTTCCATTTCAGGAGCAGTGACTAATTTTCCTGAATAGAAGACCATACTTAAGCTTTTACCCGATCCCTGCGTATGCCATACTACACCCCCCTTTTTATTTCCGTTTATTCCTGATGCGATAATGGACGATTCAACTGCTTTTTTTACTGCATAATATTGATGGTAAGCCGCTAATTTTTTTACCGTTTGTATTTTTCTAATACCGGTTTTAAGATCTTCGTGAGAAGTTTTTTCAAAGACAATGAAGTTGCGTAAAAGCTCTAAAAATGTAGATGGATTTAACATCCCCATCAGTACAATTTCCAGCTGTGGATTAAAACGGGAAGCCTCTTTTTTCCCATCCTTTGTTTTCCAGGCCATAAAACGACTGAAGCCGGCAGATAGACTTCCGGCCTTACATTCATGACCATCCGAAATTACACAGATGGTATTATAAGTAAACAAAGAAGGTATAGTTGCTTTGTACGTTTGTAATTGCTCATATGCTTTCCGAAGTGTCGCATTTTCATCCGCAGCATTTTTCAGTTCAATGATTACCAATGGAATACCATTCACAAAAAGTAATACATCAGGACGTTTATTCTGATTATTTTCTAAAATGGCATATTGGTTGATGACTAAAAACTCATTGTTTAAAACCTCCTCAAAATCAATTAATGCCACTTCATAACTGCGGTCTAAACCATCCTGATGATAGGGGATTTTTACTTTTTCAATCAGTAATTGATGGAAGGTTTCATTATTATGTATCAGATCCGGAGAATAAATGCGCAATACCTTTTGTACAGCCTGTTCCTGCGCCTCCACAGGAATATCCGGATTGAGAGTCCTTACCGCTTTACGTAACCGATCAATTAATATAATTTGCTCAAAACTATCGCGTTCTGCTTGTACTGCTCCTGGTCCTATCATCAGACCAGGGATATAGGTCCAACCTATATGCTGTAAAGTTTCAATGGCAAAGGTTTCTATATTACTTTCGGTGATGGGTTTCATAGGTTATTGAGTACTATTCAAATATACATTTCAGAGCTACAGTTGTTAAATTTACATCTTTACTTTGGCTTCACCGCTCATTAATTTCGGTAGAAGAGTATCGCGAAGTTTAGTTATTGTATAGATTTGACTTTGGTTACTAACTATTTTTGTGAATAGTGGTGTTACTTCTTTTTCAAACTTTTTAATTACATTAGGCTCAGGAAGTTTTATATTGTACTCTTTGAAGGTGCTTGTTGTAATAGTATCAAAGACACTTCCATAAGCAGCTGATTGTAGTTCGTTTACAGAGTTAGCTATAAGTAAATAAGTAAAAAAATAACAATCATCATATTTGGGTTCTATTCCATAATTAGACTGGCTAAATGCCATTGGTTCATAAAGCATACAATATTTTCCAACTGTGCCCCTTGCCGATATTACCGTACTAAACTTAGGTAAAAGATTTGAATTACAACGTTTTAATCCTGATTCAGTAATTGTCTTTTCAGTATTCATAACTACACTTTTGTGGTTCTTAGAAATATCTCCGCCTGAAAGCCAATTAATGTTTCCATTCCAGTATTCAGAAACATTAGTTTTAGGAGTTCCGCCACCAACCAATTCGATCGCCTCGTATAAGCTCATTTTATCCCAATCATCCTCAGCCTCCTCTACAAACCATTGTCTAAAAAGAGTTTCTGCTAATTGTTCTAAGGTTTTGTTCTGTTTATTTAGTAATTCTATTTTATCATCTAAACTACTAAGAGTCTTTGATATAAATACTTGCTCATCTATGGGAGGAAGCGAAATCTTTATATCGTTAAGAACCGGTACAGTTAAACTAGGTACAGCAGAACCTACGTTTAAACTAGCAAAATCAAGGATCGTTAATTGATAAAATAGAAATCTAGGAAAAACAACATCTTGATTAATTTTACTCCAAAATAAAGTATCAACTGTCCAAAATGGTTGATCTAGGTAATAGATGTTATTCAATGACCCTTTTCGTGGTATAAGTATTGATTCTCCTTCATAAATAGATTTATCAGCATATCGCATAATTCCACCACTTCCATAAACAGGTATGTTCCCAGTTGTGAGGCTTTTATGGTCTTTCCCATACTTTATCTCGATAACCTCTCCTAATATATACTCCTTCCACCTGCTGTAAACCTCAACCCCAACCCGATCAATATGCTTTACCAATGCAGGTTCATTTATTTTATCATAATCCAATAAATCTATATCATAAGGCAGATTAAGCGCATCCAGTTTAACACTTAAACTCAATACATCTTCATAATCTAAACCATACCCTTTAACTGCTAAATCTATATCAGAAGCCTCGCGGTAATTCCCCTTAGCTCGCGAACCAAAAATCATTGCTTTATCAATCCTAGCATTGCCCTCAAGCACCTGCTGAATACTATTAATTAAATCTTCCGACAGACCAAATGTCATGCTCTCACTCATCCCTTAAAAATTCTACTTGCAGTCTCGTTTGTAATTGAATAAACATAGGATGATAGTGCTCCACTATAGCATCTGCTATTTCCCTTGCTATTTCTTCGTTATAAGTATGTGTGGTTTTTATTCGACTATTCACCATCTCCATCCACAACTCCACATTTTTAATCAAATCCCGATTAGCCGCCAGTTTAAAAGCATCTCTGCTACCCTGAATATCAATCACTCCTTGATTAGAATAGTAATCCTTAATTGTATTCCAGGCAAGTTCGTATGTATACTCGAAGGCTTGAATCAATCCTTGTTCTTCTAATTCATTTAACTCCCCTTTGTCAATAAACTTCTGCAACTGCGATAGAGCCTTTGAATAATTGTGGAAACGTTGTTTCCAGCGTATGTCATTGTTTTGCATGAGTAGTGAATATAATTTTAGAAAGGTTTTCTGCAATTCTTTTATTCAATTCTTCCTCTTCAGCGATCTGCTTTTCAAGTTCAGTCTTTAACGATGTGAAACGTTCTTCAAAGTTAAAATCATCTTCCTCGTCTGCCAGACCTACATATCTTCCCGGAGTAAGTACATAATTCAATTTCCTTACCTCCTCAATAGTAGCTACCTTACAAAAACCAGGCACATCTTCATAGTTACCATCCGGATTACGCCAATTATGGTAGGTCCCTGCTATAAGATCGGTATCAACCTCACTTAAATCCCTGTTTTTACGACTTACCAAATGACCCATATTACGGGCATCGATAAACAATATTTCATTTTCTCTTTTTCTAAATCCACTCGTACTTCTATTCCTTGATAGAAACCATAAACAAGCCGGGATCTGCGTGTTCAAAAATAATTTCGTAGGAAGATTTACAATGCAATCTACCAAGCCCTTCTCTATTAAAGCCCTCCTTATATCACCTTCACCCGTTGTATTCGTCGTTAATGATCCTTTGGACAATACAAATCCAGCTTGACCAGTCGGTGCCAAATGGAAAAGAAAATGTTGTATCCACGCATAATTCGCATTTCCTGCTGGAGGAACTAGTTTTTCACCAAGCACTTTCCAACGGGCATCATCGCGTAACAGTTCACCACTCCAGTCACTATCATCGAAAGGAGGATTAGCAATGATAAAATCAGCTTTAAGATCGGTATGAAGGTCATTTAAAAAAGAACCTTCGTTGTTCCATTTTACATTGCTGCTATCTATACCTCGAATGGATAAGTTCATCTTAGCTAACCGCCAAGTAGTTTGGTTACTTTCTTGTCCATATATAGAAATACGATCCGCAGGATCTAATGACAACCCAACATCCCCATTCTTTTTATAATGATCACGATGCGATTCGATGAACTTTTCACTTTGCACAAACATCCAACCACTGCCGCAGCAAGGGTCAAATACTCTACCTTCATAAGGCTCTAACATTTGAACCAGCAATTTCACCACGCTTCCGGGAGTATAAAACTGGCCACCCTTTTTACCTTCCGACAAAGCAAACTCACCCAGAAAATATTCGAACACCCTACCCAGTAAATCCTTACTTTGTGCTTCTTTAGTACCTAATACTGCCGAGCTAACCAAATTTACCAAATCACCAAGACATGTTTTATCCAATTTCTCCTGAGCAAACACTTTTGGCAAAACCCCACGTAAGGATGGATTATCCTTTTCAATGGCATCCATAGCATCATCTATATCTTTTCCAATGGTAGGTTGAGGCGCTCTTCCCTGAATCCAATTCCATCTGGCCGAAGGAGGTACATAAAAAACTTTTTCCGCTATGTATTCATTTTTATCTTCGGCATCAGCACCTTCATAATCTCCCTTACCCTCAACCAGCTTATTATGCAATTCCTCAAATGCATCAGATATATATTTCAAAAAGATAAGACCTAGTACAACATGCTTGTATTCACCAGCATCCATATTCTTGCGGAGCTTATCAGCTGCTTTCCAAAGTTTTTTCTCTAAGGGTTCTTCTTGTTCGTTCTTTGCTGTCTTAGCCATTATGTACGTAATATCAATCAATGGCTGCTAATTTAAGATTTATATTAGCAATTACGGTTGACTAAATCGCTTCTGATTTGAAGGAATTTATATTTATTATGTTAAATCTAAATGATAAAAATTACATTTCATGTCTTAATGAATTAATACTCGAATACCTTATTTTTTTTTGAATGAAACTCTCTTTTTAAATAAGTCGCAGGGAATTACTTCCTTAGTTTTCATCTTATTACTGCTTATACTTAGCTTATGGATACTATTGTTTATTTTAAGCATCAGTAGATTACCTTTATAAAACATCTCTTTGATCTTTTCTTCCCTGCCCGGATAATTGGATAGTTTCATATCAATCTTTTTTAATGGGTAGTCAGATGGCTCTTCGGATTGGAAAGCCCCGATAATAGAGCAAGGACTAAACTCTTGACTATTCAGCAAGATGCATTCATTGGTTTGACTGACATTTGAGTACAATATCAGCGACATACTGACCAAAGCCAAACAATCTTCAGGAACCTTTTCGTTAAAAGTGATGACTTGTCCTTCAAAACTTTGATATCCTTCAAGATCGACATCCTGAAAGCCCAAGTTTTCATAATACTCTTCCCTGAAGTTAAAAGCAACCAGCATTAGCCTTATGCGATGTTTCATATAGGCTCCGCTTGCGTTTCTAGGCCTTTTGACACCTGTTTTAGTGTCTAATGAACCCAAAGTTACACTGACTAAACCTTCCTCACTTTTACCTACCGAATGGCTCATTTGCAGCACTTCATGTAGTTTACTGTTTGCATTAAAGTCCATTCCGCTAATTAAAGACAGATCCCCATCATGCAAATCCCTCTTCCCTTTTTCCCCACTTACATTGTTCAATATCGACCGGTACACCAGTTGAGTGCTCCTATAAGCTGCCGCTCCATCTTTAAAGAAGTAAGCCGATTCAAACGCAGTCCGGATCACTGCCGCCGCCGAACTCGAAAGCCCAAATTCAGTAGCACTCCTGATTGTTTTTTCGGTCTGTTTAAATGCTTTTGCCTTACCCTGAATGATGTTCTTTCCCCGGTACGCACGGTAGATTACCGAACCTGCAGTTCCGTGTACCATTCCTTTGTTGTCTATAGTTGCCATAGTGTTATGTTATTTGCATAAAGTGACCACAAAAGATTCTTAAAAACAAAACACTGACTAAAACTTCTTAAATCTTCGGTGAAAAGACATATTTTTCCTATAAAAGGTAAATGAAATTGGATAACCGCTATAAGACATATAATTCAAGCAAAAACAAACTAATAAGATTCCATTAAAAGTCCGACTTTAAATACCCCAGGTTGGACTCATACCTGATTCTTATTGCATTCTTATCAGAATCATTTACTATCCTTCTACACCCATTTACCAATCAACCCTAAGTAATGATGGCGTCCTATAAGGAGCTATTAAACAAATAGTAGATTTTTGTTAAATCGTTGTTATTTGACCGAAGTTAAAATACGCACCTTTTAACTACCTTAGTTCCTTGCAAAAGTAAAGTACTTTTAATCTGGCACAATATAAATCTGTAAACCTGAGGCATGATTAAATGAAACATCTTCTAACCTACCTTTCTTTCGGACTACTAATTGTTTATGGGTGCTCGCCTAAGATATCTGATTTATCTTATACGACTTATAAAAATCTACCAACGGTTGATTTATGCGATTTACCAAAATATAGGAACCAGAATGTTTACTTGAAATGTAGTTATAGCGGAGTTGAGGAGTATTGGAACCTCAATTCCATAAAAAATAAAGGATGCGGTCAACAATTGCTAGTGGACCTAGACTTTGTTAATGACTATGGCGAAATACCGAAAAGGTACAGAAGAAAATTGCAAAAAGTGCATAACAATTATCCTGTATTATACTTATACTTAGAGGCTATAGGAGTTTTTGAAACCGAAAAAGGTAGTTATGGGCACCTGGGAAGCAATAAATCCAGGTTCTTAGTGACTAAAATCAATAAAATGATACTGGTGAAAAAGTAAAATAAACTATGCGACAGCACCACTTACTACGATTAGCAATTATTTGTAAATTGAATAGATTTTGAACAAGAACAAATAAGAATTGCATTACATGAATTGGGGATTGTGTCAATATATGCGCGATAAGGGTATTAAGAATCTTCTTGTTTTCAATTCGTGACTGATCTTTTTACAAAATCTTCGGTAACACCGGCAAACTAGCTACTTTTGATACACTCAAATCGATTGAAGATAATAGATTTTTGCTGAACTATTGAGCTGATAAAATTTAACAATAATGCTGTTACTATTAGTATATCGAAAAAGAGAAAGAAGCCTTACCAATCAGGAATATATATAAACCTGAACAAATCGTTCCGCATAGTCACGGATCATATCCCGCACCTCATTAAATTGTTTCCTAACTTCCTCCTCCGTTCCAGTCGCTTTAGCCGGATCAGGAAAATCACAATGGAGTTTAACCGCTTTTGAAGGAAAATAAGGACAGTTTTCTTTGGCATTATCACATACCGTGATTACATAATCAAAATCCACATCCTGGTATTCGTTCACGTTATTTGAGGTATGAGCCGAAATATCTATTCCATCGGCCTTCATCGTTTCAATAGCCTTTGGGTTAACGCCATGCGTTTCTATCCCCGCGCTATAGATTTCTGCGGTATCTCCTGCAAAATGTCTTAAATACCCTTCGGCTATCTGACTGCGACAGCTATTTCCCGTACATAATACTAATACTTTTTTCATATAAATATAGTTTGGCTTCTTCGTTCTAGTAACATGGAATTTCTCCACACCCCATTCATCTGACCTATTTTTTCCCTATAACCTACTTCCCGAAATCCTGTTTTTTTGTGAAGCTCTATGCTGGCTGTATTCTCCGGAAAGATCCCGGATTGAAGTGTCCAGATCCCTTGTTTTTCACTATCGGCAATCAGTTGATTCATTAGCAACTTACCGATCCCCTGTCTGGAAAAAGCAGAGGACACATAAATACTTACTTCGGCCACTCCTCCATACACACATCGTGAGGACACAGGTGATAATGCTGCCCAACCAGTGATTGTATTATCCTTTAAAGCGACCAACCGGCAAGTAGACAGGTGACTGGAATCCCATTCCTCCCAGGTAGGTGCAATCTTTTGAAAGGTCGCGTTGCCCGTAAGGATCCCTTGCATATATATTTCCCTGACCTGTGGCCAGTCCTGTACCACTAATTCTCTGATGATCATAACACAAAGTTTATCAACTAGCTATCATTTTGTTAGCAGCATCCCTTTGGATCCTGATAGGAATTAAAGAATACATTCATTTCTTTTGCCAGCAAGTTCCAGGCTTTTGGCTCTATGCAATAACAAACCTTGACTCCTTCTATTGTTCCCTGAATTATTCCTGCATTCTTTAATTCTCTTAAATGCTGGGAAATAGTGGGTTGTGCTAATCCTAACTCGTCAACTAAATCGCCACAGATGCAGCTGTTGGCCCTGATAATAGATTGAAGAATAGCTACCCGGGCAGGATGAGCCAATGCTTTCAACATGGTGGCAAGCTGATTCTGCTCTTCTGTGAAGATCTCTGTTTTTGTAAGTCCCATAACGTATTGCAATATTACGATTAAATAATAACGAAATCAAATGTAACACACTGATTTATGAAAGTATCATTTTGTAATGAAATTAACGTTTAGTGCACAAAGAAAATTTAAGGTACTATCGGCTGAGTGTTTTGAATTCAGAATGAATAAACATATTTAATTTCAAAACGCCTTGCCATTCATTTAATTTTATTTCCAGTTTGTTTACTTACAAAACGTGTTTATTTTTGTATATTATTTTTTACTTAAAAAGCGTTTTAAAGACATGAAACCAGGAGACAAAGTAATTTGCATTAATGCGCTTATTGACGCCAATAAACAGGAGGAGATTAGCCGCGATTTTGAAATTTGGGTTACTAAAGATAAAGAATATACCATCAGGGAGATCCTGGATAATAAAGGCATTGTAACAGGCGTACTTTTAGAAGAAATTTATAATATTCCAAAGTTTTTCAAGCTCATTAACATGAATCAGGAACCTGCATTCGCAATATGGCGCTTCAGAAAACTGAATTATGCTACAGCTGCTGCTGCTGAAGAACATGAAGCAGAATTGGTTGAAGTGGAAATTGAACGAAAAAAAGAAGCTATGCCCTTAAAACAAAAGCCTTAAATCTAAGGGTTTTGTTTTAAAAGCTTAGGTTGATACCGGATCAATTCATTGGCCATACCTTTGAATATAAACAAATGAAAGGGCCACATGGCATACCAATACAAACGGCCCCATAGTCCTCTAGGACGAAAAGTAGCCGTTTGTATTAAAGTATTTCCACTTGGATTCGACTTATCGATGTAAAATTCTAACCATGCTTCTCCTGGCAACTTCATTTCGGCATAGAGCAAGAGTCGCCTTTTCTCTTTATCAACTAGTAATACACGCCAAAAATCAAGGGTATCACCAGCAAGAAGTGAAATGGGACTACGCCGTCCTCGTCTCATACCTACCCCTCCTACTACTTTATCAGCAAAACCGCGCAGTTTCCATAGGAAGTTTAAATAATACCACCCCCGGTTTCCACCTATTCCCCAAATGTTATCCAGCACTTCATTGGTATTTCGTTTGAATATTATTTTCACTTTAGAACTCACCGTACCGTTTTGTGGAACCTTTACCTGATTCATAAAGGTTGTTTCGAGATATCCTCTATTTAATGCGTCTTTCCAGCTTGATACAATGGAATTTTGTTCTATTTTAACAAAGGCAAGCTTTAAAGATTCCCTGTAGGTCAGACAATTACCGGGTATAATCTTCTTGATATGGTCGTCATGACAAATAACCTCATTCTTCATACTTTCTACCAAAGAGCTTGCTAAAGAAAACGGAACTGAGGTTACCAGATTGAGCCAGTAAGAGGACAATTTGGGTGTGAGGAAGGGTACGTTGAGAATATATCTTTTCAAATTCCTTGATTCAGCATAGATTAGAAGCATTTGCTGATAGGTCAGAATATCTGGTCCTCCTATGTCAAAGGCCTTACCGTAACTTTCTTCCTTATTAAGAATTCCGGTGAGGTATCGAAGCACATCACGAATTCCTATAGGCTGACATCGTGTGAGAACCCATTTGGGGGCAACCATTATAGGAAGTTTCTCTGTCAGATCGCGGATAATTTCAAATGAAGCACTTCCTGAACCGATTATAATGGCAGCACGCAAAACCGTACATGGGATTTTACTTTTATTGAGGACATCTTCTACAGCCAGGCGGGATGAGAGATGTTTGGATAGCTTTATATCATTGACGATACCCGTTAAGAAGATCACTTGCTTGCAACTGGTCGTATCCATAGCCTTAGAAAAGTTCTCAGCTGATGTTTTTTCTGTATCACTGAAATCGCCTTTTGGAGATGACATGGAATGCACCAGGTAATAAGCAGCTTCAATATCCCTGGGGATCTGGTCAAGCCCCTTACCGGAAATCAGATCCGCTTCTATGATATGAACATGTTCAGACAGATCCACTTTCTGAATGAAACGTCTTTTATCACGTACCATACAGACTAAATCATGCCCCTCATTTAATAATAATGGAATTAACCGGGTACCAATGTAGCCGTTAGCACCTGTGATCAATAATTTCATAGTTCTTATATATAAAGCATAGAGATAACAATACAATGAATTCTTTGTTACAAATTAGTTACTTGTAAAGCTAATATTCTTAAAAAATACTGCTGTTAAAAAGTTTAATTGATACATTTGAATACTCAAACAAAGCAAAATATGAATTCATTACTTAAAAAGTTACTTTATACGTTCTTGCTTATTACTTCTATATCATACTCTTCATTTGCAGTGAATGTGGTGGATAGTGATTTAAGTAACACAGCAGATTCAAACTCGGGACATAGCAATGCAACCATCTATGCGTTTATCGTCATCTTTCTAATTCTTGCTGCCACTGCTCCTTTTTATGATAAAAAGGGCAAAAAAAACACTAATTGAGAACTAAAGGAATCAGCTGTAAATGGACATTTCTAAAATTAATTTAAAAATAAATCATTTTTTTGAAACCAAAAGATAAGTTTCTACGTTAATAGATGTGATAAGGTTTAGGTGCCCTTGCTATACTCATTATAGCAGGGGCTTTTTTTTTGACCTTAATTACACAAGAATACCCATGCTATTAAGGCTGCAAAGAGCGTATTCAGGAAATTGACCAGGTTATTATTCAACATATACTTACGTTCCAGAGTCGCCCCTAATATAGAATCCACTATATTTCCTAGAAATCCTGCTATCAAAATCAAAAAGACATAGGTTAAAGAACCGAAACATACAGCATAAATCAGCGCAATGAATGTACTACCTGCAATTCCGGCTAGGGTTCCTTCCAAACTCACTACACCATTTTCGCCTCTAAGATCTTTTTGCCATGTAATGATATGATAATACTTTTTGCCATAGACGTTACCAAGTTCGGATGATACCGTATCAGATGTTGCAGCAGCGAATGATGAGGCTAGCATCACCTCCCACATCAACTGATTGGATGGATAAAAAAGGGCAATGATTGCAATAACAGCCGATACTCCTGCATTTGCGAGTACCTGAAAGGCTGATCTTCTTCCTTTATTTGTTTCGGAAAGGCCTGCTAATACTTTGTCTTTGAGTTTCCAGGCAGTGGCAATAACTGCTATGATGAAAAATGAAGCCATCATCAGCAAGCCTCCATATCCGATTCCTGCAAACAGGAGGAACCCAATTACACCTCCGGTTAGTGATGCCCCAACTGTCAGCTTTTTAGTCGATACACTAAAATACATCCCCAGCACCAATAAGAAAACTAATAACAAATAGTCCGGTTTCATCAATTAAAGGTAAGCCTTAACAGGCATATAATAAGTTTTTGTATCAACCATATAAAAGGATTGTAAGGCATTTAAAATCGGTAACAAATTTAATACAAAGCATTAAGTCAAGCAATTAGGTTAATTAACTTGATTTTTGCAGGTTAAAATATCTAACTTGCAAAAAGGTCAGAAACCAAATAAGGTAATTAATAGTTTTATAAAATAATATGAGCGACCTTACGTTACAATACTATCATGTAGAACCATTTTAAACCATCGTAATCATATGGATGATATCTTAATTATAAATCTAAGGCATTTACTAATTCATAGTTTGAATGAAACCAGATTTTATGATCAGGCTATTGACCTTGTGAAGGTTCCTTCATTAAAATCATCTTTTGCCAAATATTTATGGATGAGAGGGGAACATATTGTGGGTATACGTTCGTATTTGCTTCGATCAAACTGCCGGTTGAATGAACTTAACTTTCCGCAATGTCCTGATCCGGCTGCATGGGAAGCGTTTAAGAAGACTATTACTAAACATGATAGTCAGGCTTTGATGCGTTGGGGCATGCAAAAAGGTAAACAAACACTTCGTAAGTATGATTCTGCTCTCTCTAATATTTCGAGCGATATTAAATTACAGACTATGCTTCATCATCACATGATGGATATCAAACATTCGCTGGATTCTCTTTCTTCATTGAAAATCACCTCTTATTAATATTATTTATGCTTTTTATCGGTTAAGTGTTTGCTTTGTAAAACAACTAGTTTAATTTTACCTTGTGCTAGTAGATATGTACAATTGTATTATAAACTACGAAATACTTAAATCTTTTAATTATGCAGGAATTAGAGCCATCTGTTCTAAACAAAATTAATGAGTGGCTTCAGGGAAGCTACGATAGTGAAACGAAACAACAGATTCAAACCTTATTAGATGAAAAGTCTTTTACCGAATTAACGGATTCTTTCTATAAGGACCTCGAATTTGGAACAGGTGGTCTGCGTGGACTAATGGGACCGGGTTCAAACCGTATAAACAAGTATACGATTGGTTCGGCAACTCAGGGTTTAGCTAATTTTCTTAAAAAAACATATCCGGAGGAGCAGATTAAAGTCGCCATTGCACATGACTGCAGAAATAATTCAGCTTTGTTTGCTGAGATTACGGCTGACGTGTTTGCAGCTAATGGCATTTATGTTTATTTCTTTAAGGAATTACGTCCTACTCCTGAGCTTTCTTTCGCTATAAGGGAACTGGGATGTAAAAGTGGGGTGATGTTAACGGCATCTCATAATCCAAAAGAGTACAATGGCTATAAAGCATATGGTTATGACGGTGGACAGTTTGTAAGTCCGGCAGATACCGATGTGATGACAGAAGTTTCTGCCATAAAAAGCATAGATGACGTTAAATTCATTCCTCTGCCAAAACATCTTGAACTTCTGGGAGAAGAAATGGATGAACTTTACCTGAGTAAAATTATCAAACTGAGCATATCTCCGGATGCTATTGCAAAACAACGGGATCTTAAAATTGTGTATTCTCCTATTCACGGAACAGGTATTACACTAATCCCGAAGGCTTTAGCTTTATTTGGTTTTACCAATGTGCACCTGGTTGAAAAACAAGTTAAACCAGATGGCAATTTCCCTACTGTAATTTATCCGAATCCAGAAGAAAAAGAAGCATTAACGCTTGCGCTGGAAAAAGGTGCTGAAGTGGATGCAGATCTGATTATGGCTACTGATCCTGATGCAGATCGGATTGGGATTGCTATTAAAAACAATGATGGTGAGTTCATTTTATTAAATGGAAACCAGACCGGAAGTTTATTGATCAACTACCTTTTGACAGCATGGGCTCAAAAAGGCCTTTTCACTGGCAAGGAATACATTGTTAAAACGATTGTTACCTCTTATCTAATTGATGAGATAGCGAAAGCTAAAAATGTGGAATGTTACAATACTTTAACCGGATTCAAATATATTGGTGAACTCATTACCCGCTTTAAGGACGCGAAGGTTTTCATCGGTGGCGGTGAAGAAAGTTATGGATATCTGATAGGTGACCTGGTAAGAGATAAAGATGCTGTGGTTTCTGCTGCATTTATTGCTGAAATGACTGCTTTTTATAAAAACAATGGCAGCAGTTTATACAATGCCTTATTGGATATGTATTTACAATATGGTCTGTATAAGGAGAAATTGGTTTCAGTAACCAAGAAGGGTAAAACCGGTGCCGAAGAGATCAAGGCCATGATGGAGCGTTTCCGTAATACTCCTCCTACTTCTTTGGGTGGTTCAAATGTAATCACATTGAAAGATTATGAACTTAGTGTGCAAACGGACTTGATAACAGGAATAAAAACTTCGATTGATCTTCCTACATCAGACGTATTGCAGTTTGTAACTCAGGATGGCAGCATTATTTCAGCCCGTCCATCTGGTACCGAACCTAAGATTAAGTTCTATTGCAGTGTTAAAATGCCTTTACAGGACAAATTAGCGTATGAGCAAAAAAGCAAGGAGCTGGATGTGAAGGTTGATGCGATTATGAGTGACCTGGGAGTTTAGGCTCTTTATTCATTAACATAAAAAAGAGGTTGTATCAATTTTAAAATTGATCAACCTCTTTTTTATAATCTACCCTTATTTCTCCATTTGGGCTATGGAATTTTCTTTTGCTCCAGCATTCTGCTTTACATATTCCATTTCAAGTTTAATTATCTATATTGGGATTTTAAAATAGTAATTAAAGGATGCGTACAGTTTATGGTCTATGGTTTTTTTATAAAAAACTCATTATCCCTTCATTAGTCGTTTCAATTGCGCTATCCTATTTAATGACAGCAGCCAGCAATTTCCTAATTGGTATTGGAATCTCCTATATTTTTTTAACTCCAACATTCCATTACCTTACTTATGAACTTAAAAACCCTAATGAATACTACTTCTATTACAACATAGGCCTTAGTAAGTTTATTTTATGGACGAACACACTGGTTATTAGCACAATGATAGGATTGTTGTTTATGCTGATATGAGCGGATTACACGTTGATAGCATTAGAAAACGATTTGGAGATAAACAAATCCTCAATGATATTTTCATCTCTTGTAAGCCAGGGCAGATTATAGCCCTCTTAGGAAGAAATGGATCGGGAAAGTCTACATTATTAAAGATAATTTTCGGGTCGTTGAGTGCCGATAATAAATTTATTAAAGTTGATGACAGGAAGATAGATTCGCTTTATCAAAAAAGAAAACTAATTCGTTATTTAGCTCAGGACAATTTCTTGCCTAACCATGTAAAAATCAAAAATATAATCCAGTGTTTTTGTGACAAGAAGAATGCTGCCCTGGTAATGGAGAATAATTTAATTGTACCTTCTTTGCAAAAGAAAGTAAATCAGTTATCAGGAGGTGAAAAAAGGATTTTGGAGATTTTGCTAGTGGTTCATTCCGATGCGAAATATGTATTGCTTGATGAACCTTTCAATGGGAGTTCTCCATTGCATGTTGAAATCATAAAAAGTCTTATCAAAGAACATTCAAAAGATAAGGGCTTCATAATTACTGATCATGATTATGAAAATGTATTAGATATATCGTCAACGGTTATTTTAATGGATAATGGAAATACCAGAGTGATCAAAGAGTTCAGTGAACTAATAGAGTTTGGATATTTACCTGCAAGATCTGAAAGAATACAGCCACCTAATTTATGAGGAAATGATTGCGTCATTAATTTTTGCAGGAAATATATCGAAATCTTAAGATGATTGAATCTTAACAAAAATTAGACCTATTGTGTATCTCCTTTTAACTACCTTTATATCAGGATTAACAATTGCTTTTTAAGTTTTTGTTCTTTCATATATGTAATCGTAAAATCATGACCTGGAAAAAATTTAGTGGAGAAGTCATCTCCAGTTCTATACATGAGGCAGTGGAAAACGCAATTGAAAGAGAGTATAGACAAGGAAACAAATTAAAAGTTTGTATTGGTACAGATTCACAGGTGAAAGGACCTGTAACGGATTATGCCACAGTAATCGTATTTATTCGGGAAAAGAAGGGAGCATTCATGTTCATCCATCAGGACCGAAGTTCCATTAAGATGAGTATCAAGGAACGCATGTTAACGGAGGTGCAAAAGTCTATTGAGGTAGCCTATTCACTATGCGATTTGCTGGACCTGTATCATGTCGATCTGGAAGTACATGCGGATATCAATACGAATCCAATGTTTAAGTCAAACCAGGCACTTCATGATGCGATGGGATACATCCTCAGTATGGGATTCGTTTTTAAAGCAAAACCTGAAGCTTTTGCCAGTTCTGCCTGTGCAAACAAAATGGTTCATTAAGAAAAACTGAGACTGGGTTAAAGCCCCGAGTAAGCGTTTAACGCTAATTTTGTATATTAGCAATATGCAAGGTTGGGGGTTTTTGTATGCTTTATTTTTCTTATCGCTTTTTTCATTTCTGAAAGGGCAACCTTCCGACCTGAAAAAACATTTATGATCCATCTTCCACAACTTGTAACCGATCTCGGATTAATACTTGCCGCTGCGGCATTTACAACACTCCTGTTTAAAAAAATCAAACAACCTCTTGTATTAGGTTATATCATTGCCGGCTTATTAGTTGGACCGCATTTTAATTTTTTCCCCTCCGTAAGTGATGAAGCCAGTATTTCTACCTGGGCTGAAATAGGTGTGATCTTTTTATTGTTTAGCCTGGGACTCGAATTCAGTTTCAAGAAACTAGCAAAAGTTGGAGGGGCAGCTTCGGTAACGGGTATTACAGAAGTGAGTATCATGCTTTTATTAGGTTACACAGCTGGTGTGATGCTGGGTTGGTCTACCATGGACAGTATCTTTCTGGGTGGAATGCTGGCTATTTCCTCCACTACAATTATTATAAGGGCTATTGATGAGCTTGGAATCAAGCATAAAAAGTATGTCAACCTTGTCTTCGGTGTTTTGATTATTGAAGATTTGGTAGCCATATTGCTCCTGGTGGTATTGTCAACTATGGCTGTAAGCAGGGAGTTTGAAGGAACTGAAATGCTATTTTCCATTTTAAAGTTTGGATTTTTCCTGATCCTTTGGTTTATAGGAGGAATATTTCTGATCCCAACCTTTCTTAAAAAAACGCATAAGCTGATGAATGATGAGACGATGCTGATCGTGTCTATCGCATTGTGTCTGCTCATGGTAATGCTGGCGGTTCAAGTTGGCTTCTCTCCTGCTCTGGGTGCCTTTATAATGGGCTCAATCTTAGCCGAAACCACTATGGCAGAAAGAATTGAGCATATTACTAAATCTGTCAAAGATCTTTTTGCTGCTGTGTTTTTTGTTTCCGTCGGGATGCTGATTGATCCTTCTGTCTTAATGGATTATGCTATTCCTATTTTAATTATCTCGTTGGTCTCTATTTTTGGTAAACCAATCAGTACGTTAATTGGAGCGCTTTTATCCGGACAAACCTTAAGAACGTCGCTTCAATCAGGCATGTGTCTGGCTCAAATAGGGGAATTCTCCTTTATCATTGCCACGTTGGGGGTAACATTGAATGTAACCAGTTCTTTTCTTTATCCTGTTGCGGTAGCGGTATCGGCGTTAACGACCTTTACAACGCCTTATCTGATTAAAGCATCAGGGCCCTTTGCAGAATACCTGGAGCAGAAACTACCGGCAAAATGGATCTCTACTTTGAGTAAATATAGTTCCAGCACAGAAGGGATTTCGGAGACGAGCGATTGGAAGATCCTATTGAAAGCCTATTTCATGCACTTCCTTATTCATTCGGTTATTTTGATTGCACTATTATATGTGGTTCAGCATTATCTGCATCCGTTTATTATAACCAATATAACTAATGGAATTCAGGGAACAGGACTAACCATGATCATTTCCTTTATACTGATGGCCCCTTTCCTATGGGCTTTTGCATTAAGAAGAATCGAAAAAAGGGCTTATGCGCATTTGTGGCTGAATAAAAAATATAGTCGGGGACCGCTGGTGGCTCTGGAAGCGCTAAGAATATCTTTGGCAATTATATATCTTGTATTCTTATTCACTATTGTTCTGGATACAAAATTCGCCATTATCATTGCCATCCTGGCTATTGTGCTTGTGGTGTTTATCTTTTCGAAAAAGCTTCAGTTTTTTTACGGAAGGTTGGAGAACAGATTCCTGCTTAATTTGAACGACAGGGAAAATAGTGTGGATAAAACACGTTCCAATCTTGTCCCTTGGGATGCGCATTTAACTGAACTTATTGTTTCGCCTGAATCAACACTGGTAGGCAAGAGCTTGATTGAATTAGCGATCAGAGAAAGACATGGTGTAAACATTGCACTTATAGAGAGAGGGAATCTTGTTATTGCCACGCCGGCAGGGAACGAGCGCATCTATCCGAATGATCAGTTGACGGTTATTGGCACAGATGATCAGATTGCTGCTTTAAAAGCACAACTTGAAGTGTCTGATCAGTACAATGAGACTATTCAATCATCAAAAAAAGACCTGGAACTTCAAAAAATAGTGATTACTTCCAAGTCTCCGGTATGTAATCAAACAATACGAAATTCAGGCGTTCGGGAGAAAACGCAAGGTTTAATAGTTGGGATTGAGCGGCTTAATGAACGGATATTAAATCCGGACTCCACCCTTACCTTGTTAGCCGGAGACATCGTATGGATAGTAGGGAACCGTAAAAAAATTGTAGAACTTTTAAAAGACTAAGGTTTTTGTATTTTTGTAACATGCTTTCTTTTACAGAAGAGAATTATATTAAAGCGCTGTTCCATATTACGTATGAGATCGAGCACAATAACGAGGCGGGAACAAATCAATTAGCTTCTTATATGTGTGTGAAGCCGGCAACGGCGACCGACATGTTAAGGAAGTTGAAAGAGAAGGGTCTGATTGATTATGAAAAATATGGTAAAATTACTTTATCAGAAGAGGGTCGTGTAAATGCTCTGGAAATATTGAGGAAACACCGTTTATGGGAAACTTTCTTGTTTCAAAAGCTCGATTTCAGTTGGGATGAAGTGCATGAAGTGGCCGAACAGCTTGAACATATTCATTCAGCAAAGCTGATTGACAAACTGGATAATTTCCTTGGGTATCCTGAATTTGATCCTCATGGAGATGCTATACCCGATTCAAAAGGGATTATAAAGCCTTTGTCCCGGAAGTCCCTTGCTGAAGTTGAACCAGGTTATACCTGTAAAATGGTAGCTGTAAGGGATAACACAGCGGCTTTTCTGCAATATGTAAGTCAGCTGAACTTAAAGCTAAATACGCCGATAAAGGTTTTATCCAGGCAAGGTTATGATGGGACTATAGAAATCCTCATTGATAATCAATTAAATACTGTTTCGCAAAAGTTTGCGGAAAACATAATGATTGTTTGACACGTCTACATATCAACCACAAAACAAAATGAACGTTAATATCCGCAATAAAAAGGCATACTTTGAATATAATATACTCGATAAGTTTGTAGCCGGAATCCAGTTTCTGGGTACTGAAATTAAGTCAGTAAGAGAGGGTAAGGCCAATATCAATGATGCATTTTGTGCTTTCCTGGGCAACAATCAACTGTTTATACGAAACATGCATATTGCCGAATACTCGCATGGATCGTTCTATAATCATGAATCGAAGAGGGACCGGGTGTTATTGCTAACTAAAAAGGAATTTAAGAAGCTAAAGGACAAAAGCGAAGAAAAGGGCTATACCATTGTTCCACTTGCGTTATTTATTAGTGAACGCGGGTTTGCTAAGCTGGAAATTGGTCTGGCTCAGGGTAAGAAAACTTTTGACAAGCGGGATACCATTAAGGACAGGGAGAGTAAAATTGAATTGAATCGAGCGATGAAGCAATAGTTATTGGTTCCCTTTTACCAAGCCTGATCGCCCACCAGGGGAACGAAACGGAAGGTATCGAGCTCGATTCTTTCATAGTCATTTTCGTTAACACGAATTACGGTAATCATTTTTTGACTCTTTTCGTCTCCTACAGGGATGACCAGTGTACCACCTATACGGAGTTGTTTGAGCATAATTTCGGGAACAAATGGAGCTCCGGCAGTAACCAGGATCTTATCGTAGGGTGCATGTTCGGGAATGCCCTTTGATCCGTCACCCAAAAAGAAATTAGGGTGGTAGCCCATTTTACCAAGGAATAATTTTGCTCTGTGATATAGTTTTTCCTGTCGCTCAATGGTATATACAGAGGCTCCCAGCTCCAATAAAACGCAAGTTTGATAACCTGACCCTGTTCCGATTTCCAATACTTTATCCCCTTTGCTGACATGAAGTAATTGGGTTTGATAGGCTACGGTATAGGGCTGAGAAATGGTTTGGCCCTCTCCTATTGGAAAAGCAATGTCACGATAGGATTGACTCCAAAAAGTTTCATCAAAGAAATAATGCCTTGGAACTTTACCTATTGCTTCTAATAAGTTAGTGTCTTCAATCTTTCTTTCTTCTTTAAGCAGATTCACTAATTTTTTACGTGCACCTTTTTCTCTGTAATTATCAACAAACTTGTAAGCCATCCTTCTTCAAAAATAAGCTTATTTCTATGAACAGCGCTATTTTAAGACGGGTTCATGGTTAGTAGATTAGGAATCAGGTTTATAAAATTGTCTTTAATACGGATCAACGTCGACCTGGATAAAGGTTCCTTTATTTAATTTATCAGCTTCAAAACCAATCAATGCGGTCTTGAGATAGTCTTTGACTTTTGAAACAGGAATTCCATTCCGCTCAATCTTTATATAAATAGTTTTGATATACAGGTTCCTGATACGGGTAATCATCGGGTCTTCAGGCCCAAGTACACGGATCCCCAGATCTTTCTTAATGGCCGTTGCAAAACGTTGGGAGGCATGATTTAACACGGCCTGATCCTTATGTTTAATATCAAGACGGATCATCCTATAAATGGGCGGATACTTAAAGTTCTGCCTTTCCTGAATTTCTGTTTTGAAAAGGCCTTCATAGTTGTGATGAATCACCTGGTCGATAACCCGGTGTTTTACATCATAGGCCTGAATGATGACCTTTCCGGCTTTGTCACGGCGACCTGCTCTTCCTCCTACCTGAGATAACATTTGGAAGCTTTTTTCAAATGCCCTGAAGTCAGGGAAGTTTAATAAGCTATCGGCATTAATAACCCCTATTAGGGTTACATGACTGAAGTCAAGTCCTTTAGCAACAATTTGTGTGCCTACCAGGATATCTATTTTCTGGTCTTCAAACTCTGTCAGGATATGCTGGAAGCTGTGTTTTGCCCTCGTAGTATCGAGGTCCATTCTTGCGATACGGGCATCGGGAAAAATGTATTTCAAGTCGTCTTCAATCTTTTCGGTACCAAAACCTTTGGGCTCGATATGAACCGAACCACATGCAGGACAAACAGATAAAACATCCTGTTTATAGCCGCAGTAATGACAATGTAGTTGATGGGTGCTTTTATGGTAATTTAAACTAACATCGCAGTGGATACATTTTGATATATACCCACAGGTGCGGCAGATAGACATAGGCGTATATCCTCTTCTGTTCTGAAATAAGATTACCTGCTCCTTTTTCTCCAGATTTTCTTTGATCGCTTCAATTAAAACACTAGTAAAGTTAGATTGGATAGTCTTCTTATTGGTTTCATCCCCAATACTAACCACTTGTATTTCGGGGAGTCCGGCTTCTCCATAACGCTCAGATAACTGAACAAAGCCATACTTTCCGGTTTTAGAATTGTAAAAACTCTCGAGGGAAGGCGTTGCGGATCCAAGCAACACTTTAGCCTGATGAAGATGCGCCAGGTAGATAGCGGTATCCCGTGCGTGATAACGGGGAGCAGGGTCCTGTTGTTTATATGAGGTTTCATGTTCCTCGTCGATAACGATTAAACCCAGATTTGAGAAGGGTAGAAAAACAGCTGATCGTGCCCCTAGAATAATGCTGTACTCGTTCTTTAATACCTTTGACCATACTTCTGCACGCTCATTATCACCCATTCTGGAATGATAGATCCCAATGGCGTTTCCGAAATATTTCTTCAAACGTTCAACAATCTGTGTGGTTAATGCAATTTCAGGAAGGAGGTATAATACTTGTTTTCCTTGCTTGAGATTTTCTTCAATCAGGCGTACATACAGCTGGGTTTTACCGGAGGATGTGACGCCATAAAGTAATACGACTTCTTTTTGAGTAAATTGAGTATGTAATTCTTCATAAGCCAGTTCTTGTTTAGGACTTAGAAGGAAATGTTCATCTAACTCAGTGTCTCCTTCAGGCAGGCGGCTTACGGCTATACTGTCCTGAATCAGAATCTCTTTATCAACAAGCGTTTTTATAATGGCGGCACTACAACCACATTCTTCCATGATCTCTTTTTTGAGAACAGAAGGATTGGAACGGCTTAACTTGGTAAAGGCGAGGAAAGCTTCCAGTTGTTTTGGACTTCGTTCTAGTACGTTATATAAAGCCTTTCTGTTTGCATCGTCCTTATAAAAAGGATTTAAATGGAAAAATGATTTCATACGGGGTTTATACCGTTCAATTACTTCTTCGGAGATATGGATAATTCCTTTGTCAAAAAGGGACTTTAGAAGCTTGAAAACAGACTTTTGACCTAAGAGCTTAACAATTTCATTTACCTTGAGTTCAGGCTGGATCTCCAGGGCATCAATAATTAAGAATTCTTTGTCGTTTAAGTCGGCTTTATCATATTCAGCGTCTTTCAACAAGATAACCCTTGTTTCGCTGGCTAATTTCAAGGCAGATGGTAAAGCGGCCTGCATCACCTCCCCTATTGTACACATATAGTAAGAAGCAATCCATTCCCAAAGTTTTATTTGCTTCGCATTTACTATCGGGGTGTCATCCAGAATATCAATAATGTACTTAGCTTCATATAAAGAAGGAGCTTTTTCTGAAATGGAATAGATAATAGAGGTGTAAATTCTACTTTTACCGAATTGAACCACAGCACGTTTCCCTACTTCAATCTGTTGATTAAAAGACTGCGGTACCCGGTAGGTATAGGTTCGGGAAATAGAAAGTGGTAATATTACTTCTATAAAAAAGGTTTTATGTTCGCCAGGGGCTTCATTAAATTCAAGCATTATTTATTTTTAATTGCAGCTAGTAATAAAAACACCCAACCTAGTATAAACATTAGACCGCCTAATGGAGTGATGGGACCAAGTACACTGACTGGAAGACCTGTTATAGAGCGTGTAGCAAGAAGATATAAGGATCCGGAAAATAAGATTATTCCTAATGAAAAAGTATAATAGGAAAAATTGATATACCTGCTCTTAAGTGGTACTGCAGATAAAAACAGTAGCGCCAGGATATGATAAAACTGATAATTAACAGCTGTTTTCCAGTTTTCAAGATCAGAAGGTGCAATTAGATTTTTTAATCCGTGCGCTCCAAAGGCTCCTGATATAACGGCAATGATTCCGAACACACAGGCTGTTATGATAATTTTTCTGTTCATAAATGATCTAAAGTGCTAATGTAGTCATCCTGTTTTAATCCGATTGTAAAATAGTACTTGCTTTAATTTTATTCTCGTTTTTAGCTAAAATCAAAAGCTTTTTCTTATCAAGTTAAAGGCAAAATTATCTAAGTTTGTAAGCAAACGATGAAGAAAATAATAATTCTAAGTTCAGTTTTGTTAATCGCTATCGCAGTTATTGCGGTAAAATATTTCTCAGAGCTAACAGGTAATTCAAATAACAATACAAAAGTATTAAAATATATTCCTTCGGACGCCACACTGATTGTCAATTTCAGCAATGATGACTACTTCTATGACATCATAAAAGACTATTCTCTTTTTGATGAATTAATTGGAGAAAAACGGAGTGTGGAGATCTCTCAACTACGGGCAATGCTGCTTAAGCAACCGCTTATAGCAGAAGAAGTTAAGGGTCGGAAGATTTTCATTTCTTTTCATAAGATGCATACTGATTCGCTGGACTATTTATTTTCAATGGGGATGAATGAAGCAGTGAATAAAGAGGAAGCGGAGCTTTTATTAAAAAACTGCACAGGGGTTAAATATAGCTTAATGCCTAAGAGCGATACCTATAAGCTGGAGTTTAAGAATCTGAAACGTCCGTTCTACCTTCATTTTTTTAAGGGAGCAGTGCTGGGAAGTTACTCCAGTGAATTATTGGATAAGGCTGCAGACAGCAAATCTCCGAAAATTTCATCCGAATTTGTTTCCCTGATTAATAAGGAAATAGCAAAAACGCAAAGTACTCCCATCAATCTATTTGTAAATAAAAGCAACTTGTCGTCGTTTGTATTGTCCTTTATGAAAGGAAAAGCAATAGGAAATACGCTTTTATTAAAGGGGCTAAGCGGGTATTCGTCGCTTGGCATGAACTTTAAGAGTGATGCCTTAATGTTTAATGGCAATAGTATTCCAGATACCACAGGGGTAAATTATTTAAATACCTTTTTACATCAGCGTCCGGTAAAAAACCAATTAAAGGCTTTTCTTCCAGTCAATACAGCTAATTTTATCACTTTCGGTATATCAAATTTCAAACTGTTTCATCAGGATTTAACTCACTATTTTACCAAGAAGGGGGAAGTAAAAAAAATGCAGGACCAATTACAAGCCTTACATGCAGACAAAGGCCTTAATTTAGATCTTGATCTACTTCCTCAATTTGGGAATGAATTCATGATTTTTGAAACTGTCCAACAAGAAAAGGTAGGTATTATTAAACTCATCAATGGAACAGCGGTTGATGCATCCTTACAAGCGATATCCAGTAAAAGTTCCGCATTTATCAGCCAGATGAATTATTCGAACATTCTTTATTATTGCCTGGGCGAGCCAATGAGGGCTTTTCCGAAACCCTATTTTCGAATAATTGATAACATTTTGATTATCGCAAATTCCCAGGGCGCCATAACGAGATACATGGATAATTATGATGCGGGTAGTTTTATAGCAAAATCAAAAGAGTTTAAGGATCATGATCAGCTCGTAGCAACAAAAAGTAATATTTCGTTTTTTGCTGAAACACAAAACTCTTCAGGTGTGATTGGTTCCAGATTAAAGAATCGATATGCTGCACTTTTTAAGGATGAAGAAGGTTTGAATAACTTCTATGGCCTTTCCGTACAATGGAGTTCGGCAGGCAGTTATTTTCAAACTAATATATATGCCAATTACAATACACTGGCAAAAAAGGCTTTTAAAAAGGTTTGGTCGTTTAAAATGAATGCCCGGATCGCTTCGGCACCTGCAGTATTTAATGATGGGGACCGAAAAATTATCATGGTTCAGGATAACGTGTATAATCTATATGCGCTTTCGGACGAGGGAAAGAGAATTTGGGCTACACAGCTTCCGGGAACAATACGTGGGGAACTTCATCAATTAAATGATGAATCTATTTTGTTTAATACAGAAGATAAAATATACCGAATCCATCCTGATGGTACTGCTGTAGAAGGCTATCCGCTTTCTCTTCCACAAAAAACGGTATATGGCTTAACGCTAACAGGAACAGACCCGGCTCAGTCATACCTATTAATTGCTGCTCAGAACAAGATATTAGCCTATACTTTAGCAGGGAAAGAGTTGGAAGGCTGGAATAAAAACATGCCATCGAAACTGTGTTCAGCTCCTCTTTACGCAGAAATTGGGAAATTACATTATATCATTGTGGGCACTCAATCGGGGGAATTCTTCTTTTTTAATGCTATGAATGGTTCTTTAATTCATCATGTAGAGGAAAACACGGTTGTCACTGAATTTAAAAATAATCTTTTTCCTGTTATATCGGAGAATCTTAACGACTCCTGGATTGTGACTACGGATACGGCGGGGGTGTTGCATGAAATACCTTTTAATGGAGCAATAACACGTACGAGTGTTGGCGTGTGGGATGAAAATCATATTTTTAGTTATAAAAATATAACAGGTGATAGTAATCCTGAGTATATTTACCTGGACAATAATAGCTTATCTGTGTTAAATAAGGACAATACGACTGTTTTTAGTTATGATTTCGAAAACTCTTCTAAAAACAATCTACAGTTTTTTTCTGTGGATCAAGGGACCTGGAATATTGCTGTATCTTCTTACCAAAAAAATGAATTATACTTATTTGACAATGAAGGCAATCTTTCTAAAGGTTTTCCGGTTAAAGGCACGGGAGAGTTCTATATGGGTACAATCAGGAATGATGGTTTACGCTACCTCATTTGCGGAAGTAATGATGGGAACCTGTATGCTTATAAATTGTAAATCAGCTAGGTGTATTCTTTTATCAACTTTAGCATTTGCTTGGGCCCATCCTGTTGCTGCACAAAAGTTTTCGCTATACGGAACAGGAACGTTATGGGACTCATTTGAAAATCCTTCTCAAAAGTCTTTTGAACTTGATAATAGCAGGCAGTTTGCGTCTAACTTTTTTTTTCCTAACAGCGGGGTTAATGCTAGTTTTTCGGGTCCTGGTAAAGCAGCACTAAAAAATAGTATACTTTATGATAACGGTTTATCGTATACGCCCCTTGATGTGGATTCCCGAAAGTTTAACAGATTTAATGTCAGTACAAATACCTATTTACTCATGTTTCGCCTTCTTAAAACGGTTAAATATCAACGTGAACTGGGCTTCTCCTGGCAAACAAGAGCTGAAACGCAAGGAAAACTGCATAATCAAGCCTTGATTGTTTTTAAAACCAGAACAGATACGAGTGAAAATGGAGTGATACAATACATGGATAGGAAGGGTAAGGATCAACTGTCGGCAACAAATATAGAGGCTCAATCCTACCATCAGATCGGTTTTACATACAAGGAGCAATATAACAAGATGTTCAGTTATGGAGTAAAAGTAAGTTATCTGAGTGGAATTGCTCAAAACTCCATAAAGGTTTCATCTGTGGTGTTAATTCCTAGAACTAACACATTTAATATTGATGGCGATTTAAAGAGCAGCTATAATTATCATGATATTGATCGGGATTATTTAAACCCTGGATTTAAAAATCCAGGTATGTCGGTATCCCTTAGCGGTAATTTTAAGCTTAAAAATGGATTATATGTGTTAACCAATTTGAAAGATATAGGATTTATAAGATGGGGGAAAAAGTCGTACAGGAACGACGGAAGCATTGTCATAGATCCTCTTGGAGATTCGAATGACCAACTGAATTATATACAAAATTCATTAGTCCAGCAACGTTACACAACGTTAATTAATGGAAAGGCTGAAGCGCTTGTCAATAAAGAAATAGGTGCTTTCAAACCATCAATATTGATTTCTAAAAGCCTTTTCAATCATAGTGGTGATATCGTATTAATGAATTCTTATCGATATAAGGTTTTGAATCTAAGCGTTTCTGGAGCTTATAACTTGAATGAATATTTTCAAGTGGGCGGACAGGTGATGTTAAAATCGCCAAATGTGGAATTTTTTATTGGATCAGATAATATTCTGCAATCTTATCATTCCACTGTATTATTAACTCAGAATGAAGAGTCCAGAAAGGAGAATTTCAATGAGGGCATTGCAGGTGCATCTGCCTATATCGGCTTTGCGTTAAAGTTTGGAAGAGTAGTTAGTTATCCCCAAAATGAAAACTATATTCCGGGTATTAATCATAGAATGCCAGGAACTGGCATCTTACGTAAGCTATTTGGAAACAGGGATTAAACGGCTTTAGGAGTTGTCGCGACAAAATCTTTTAAATAGTAGGGCTCAAAATAGGCTAGATCTTCAAATAATTGCGTATTATATTTGTCATAAGCCTGTGCATTATGATCAACTGCGGAATTAGTAAAGTCAGTAATAAAAATTGCATTAGGGTGATTTCCTAGTGATGCGATGCACTTTTCTGCTCCATCTCCAAAGAACACAACCTTATGTTTTTCTAGAATAGAAGAGAACGATGTTTCTTCTATGACATTTGCGGCTATAGGGCTAATCGGAACTAATTCGGCATTGTATATCGCAGAATACACCTCCATTCTTCTGGCATCGATCATTGGACAATATAAATGCTCTCCACTACCTAAATTAATTTTTATGCTAGCAGCCATTGCTTTTAAGGTATCAATAGCAATCAGTGGAATACTTAGTCCATAACAAAGTCCTTTAGCCGTAGAAACGCCTATACGTAAGCCTGTATAAGATCCAGGTCCCATGCTTACGGCAACTGCATCAAGGTCTGTCAATTTCTTATCTGCCACTTTCATGACATCTTCAATAAATAAAGTGATACTGGAAGCGTGAATATTCCGTTCGGCTGCCTCTTTGAATGAAAGAGTTTGTCCGTTTTCTGAAAGAGCTACAGAGCAGGAGATGGTTGAAGTTTCAATTTGAAGAATTAAAGCCATTTTAATAAGATAAATTGGGACAATAATATAAGTTAAGGAACGGGATCATGACCATGACTTCCCCATGGATGGCATTTGGATATTCGTTTTAGCGTTAGCCAACCACCTTTAAAGGGACCATGCTTTTTAATTGCCTCCACACCATACTGGGAACAGGTTGGTGTAAATCTACAGGATGCACCGGATAGCGGTGATATAAAGTACTGGTAGAACCGTATTAACAGGAGAAATGTAAGGCCGATAACCCATAAAACTGCATCAATTAATTTCCTCACCATACACCTTATTCAATTGCTTTAAAACCAATAAAAGCTTTTTCTCAATTACACTGTAATCGGCAATTTCGTTGCCTATGTAATGTAAAGAAAGCATAATCTGTTGATTTTTCTTGCTTAGAAATGAATATAAAGACAAATCTTTATGCAATCTGTACGCCTCACGGACTCTTCGCTTTAGCAAATTGCGATCAGCGGCGCGCTTAAATTTGCGTTTGGGAACGGCAACAAGTACCTGAACAGGATAGCTGGAAGGTAGTAATTCGAGTAAATGAACAACTCGAAACGGGTAAACTAAAAAAGAAGAACCGTTCGTAAAAAGCTTTTTTAAAAGCCTTTTATTACATAACCGTTCTTCTTTTTTAAATGTGTACATATATTGATTGCGCTAGCCTAAATGCAGATACTCTGCAGATCCGCAGGGAGATAGCTACGATCAATACTATGCTTTATGACTACGTTCGTCTGATACTGTCAATCTTTTTCTACCTTTGGCTCTTCTTGAAGCTAATATTCTTCTACCATTGGCAGTACTCATACGCTCTCTGAATCCGTGCTTATTTCTTCTTTTCCTTTGGGAAGGCTGGAATGTTCTTTTCATGACTTATATAAAATGTGTCTCTATTCTTACAAAGAGCGCAAATATAGGGAGATTTTTTTTATTGTCAAATTTTGTAGTAATAATAAGGTGTTTTTATTAATTTCTTATATCCAGGGACATCATCTATATCTGGAAATGCTCAAAATAGCATTGTTTTCCATACATTTTCAATTTGGTATTTCTTTGAACTCGACCTTTACCTGATCTGTTCAGTAGTTATTGGTAATGTCGTGTATGTCAAGTATACAACACAACTATTTGATGTGCTCATAGTTATTTAGTTATTCTATTCAAATTTAGCACTCCTCTGAACTTGATCTTTATCCAGTCTGTATTCAAGCAATTATTATGTAATTTTGAGCGCATGGAAGAGGTATCTCAATTAACCGAATTTGGAAAAGTATTTATAATCCTCATCACAGGTCTCCTACTCGTGTCTGGCACAATATTACTATCCGGTTTTCTTGCTCCCTCCAAACCAAACGAAACTAAGTTAAGCTCTTATGAGTGTGGTGAAGAACCTACAGGTAATGCGTGGATTCAGGTGAATACCCGTTTTTACGTTATAGCATTGGTGTTTTTATTGTTTGAAGTAGAGATGATATTTATTTTCCCCTGGTCAACTGTTTTTGGTCAAAAGGAGCTTATTCTGGCAGACCATGCATGGGGCTGGCTTACTTTAATTGAAATGTTTATTTTTGTAGGTGTTCTTTTACTTGGTTTGGTTTATGTCTGGATGCGTAAAGATTTGAATTGGATCAAACCCAACCCTATTTTAACTGTGATTGATACTGGCATTCCATTGAGTGCTTATGATAGGATTAATTCAGAAATATATACAGTAAAATCATTTTCAATGGATTCCTTTCCTTTAGTGGCTGAAAAAGAAAATGTAATTACACAACCTAATGTAAAGCCGGCATTTAAGCCTGCTTTTAAAAGAATACAGAAATGAGTCTTGATAAAATGTCCCAGGATGGAGGAATTATAGTTACGAAGCTGGATGATTTATTGAATTGGGCCAGACTTTCTTCTTTATGGCCTGTAAGTTTCGGTATAGCTTGTTGTGCAATTGAGATGATGGGTGCTTATTCTGCCAATTTTGATTTGGATAGGCTTGGGGTTTTTCCACGTCCTACTCCCCGCCAATCTGATGTGATCATCATCGCAGGTACGGTTACCTTTAAAATGGCTGAGCGTATTCGTAGATTATATGAACAAATGCCCGAACCCAGATATGTTATTTCAATGGGCTCCTGCTCAAATTGCGGGGGGCCTTATTGGCAATATGGCTACCATGTGGTGAAAGGAGTTGATAGGATTATACCAGTTGATATCTATGTGCAGGGATGTCCGCCCCGACCTGAAGCATTAATTGGAGGAATCATCGAATTGCAAAAAAAAATTAGGGGAGAGAGTCTTTTGACTTCCAGCTAGTTAACATTCAAGTGAACATACTAAATCCTATTCAGGTAGTAGACTTAAATTAGTTTTTTTCGCAGATTTAAACTAAACTTGCAACAATGAAAGCATTTTATGGTGATTTGCGTGTAGGAATTCTTGGAGGCGGTCAACTTGGCCGTATGCTAATTCAGGAAGCTATAAACTACAATGTCAACATCCGAGTTTTAGACCCTGACCCTGATGCATCTTGCAAGCACTTGTGTAACAAATTTGTAGTTGGTTCTTTAACCGATTATGAGACCGTGTATGAATTTGGAAAAAATACAGATTTGTTAACTATTGAAATCGAAAAAGTAAACGTAGATGCCCTTCAAAAGTTAGAAGAAGAAGGTGTATTAGTTTATCCAGAGCCGCGTGTTATCCGCCTTATTCAGGATAAGGGGCTGCAGAAAGAGTTTTTCAAACAACACGATATCCCTTCTGCTCCATTTCAGCTCATCACATCCAAAGAATTTCTTAAGACTGCTGTTATCCCATTCCCTTATATTCAAAAGTTAAGGAGAGATGGTTATGATGGAAAAGGAGTGAAGAAAATAAATAATGAAGGGGACTTCAAACATGCTTTTGATGAGCCTAGTATCATTGAAGAATGGATAGATTTCGATCGCGAAATTGCAGTTATTGTTGCCCGAAATAATGACGGAGAAACAAAAGCGTATCCTTGTGTAGAGATGGAATTCAATAGTGAAGCCAACCTCGTAGAGTTTCTTATTTCTCCATCTACATTAACATTAGAAATTCAGCAAAGAGCAGAATTTCTCGCTTTAGAAATTGCTAATGCGCTAAAGATAACAGGGCTGCTTGCTGTAGAAATGTTTCTTACTAAAGATGGAGAAATATTGGTAAACGAATTAGCGCCACGCCCGCATAACAGCGGACACCATACTATAGAAGGGAATTTTGTTTCTCAATTCGAACAACACCTTAGGGCTATATTTAATTTACCGCTAGGAGATATCAGATTGATAAGCAATGCGGTGATGATTAATCTTTTGGGAGAACCCGGTTTTGAAGGACCAGCTGTATATGAAGGATTAAACGATATCCTGAAGATGGACGGGGTATATGTCCATCTATATGGAAAGAAATTTACAAAGCCTTTCAGAAAAATGGGACATATTACCATTATAGATGAGATCAGGGAAAAGGCGATAGAAAAAGCCCGTATGATTCAGGAAATAGTTAAAGTTAAAGCATAACAAATAAGATGAAGGTTGGAATAATAATGGGCAGCAAATCTGATTTACCAGTGATGCGAGATGCAGCGGACATATTGTTAAGTTTAGGTGTTGAGTTTGAAATCACAGTAGTTTCGGCTCACAGAACTCCTGAAAGGATGTTTCAATATGCTAAAACGGCATCAGAAAGAGGTATTGGGGTGATTATTGCGGGAGCTGGTGGTGCTGCTCATTTACCAGGAATGGTGGCCTCTATTACGCATTTACCTGTTATAGGCGTTCCAATTAAATCATCTAACTCCATAGATGGATGGGATTCGATTTTATCAATTTTACAAATGCCAAACGGTATTCCCGTAGCTACTGTCGCATTAAATGCTGCTAAAAATGCAGGAATTCTTGCCGCTCAAATACTCGCCCTTTCAAACTGTGACTTAACTCAACGACTAAAAACTTATAAAGAAGATTTAAAACTTAAAGTGGAAGAATCAGCTAGAGAAATGGAGCTTTCTTTTAATTCAAAATAGTTAATATTTACGAAGTCGAATTATTTGGGATTGTGGGTGTTTATTCCCTATTTTGCTGAAAGCAACAACTTGATTATAAGCGAATCCAGCTTTATTACCAACACACAATCTGCTAAACTTAATTTGCTTACTGATCTTTTACATTTGTCACGTAGTTATTTTATCTATTGTAATCTCTTTCACAATCGTTATCCAATAGATTTTCTTTTTGGTGATGTCGCTGTTGCATTATCCTGTCCTGTTATTAATGCTTCTTAGTTGGGAAATGTTCTATTGCATTATCCTTGCACAATACAACCTACCTCCAGCATAAAGATATCGAGACCAGATTTGTATGATCTTTGCAGTTCAAATATTAAAATGACATTAAATCTTCAACTTTCTGAACTATAAGACTCTTTAATTCCAAAGTGGATTTTCTGGAAAATTAGCTATATGAGCATATTTGGGACCAAGTTGCGAAACAATCTCTTTCCATAAATTATCAATGTTATTATTAGTAATCATCTCTGGTTTATACGTATTTTGAACAAGCCATGAATTCTGTTCAAGCTCTTTATTTAGTTGACCAGGTTCCCAGCCAGAGTATCCAATAAAAAACTTGATTTCATGTTTTTCAATATGTTTCGCATTAATCATAAGCATAAGCATTTCAAAATCACCTCCCCAATATATCCCTTTGGCAATTTCTAACCCTCCATCCAATCTATCATTACATATATGAAGAAAATGAAGTGTATCTGCTCCTACTGGCCCCCCGATGAAAATAGGAAAATCTGCATCAGGACAATCCGGAATAACATCATTTAAAAAAAAACTACTTTTTTGATTCAATACATAACCAATAGTTCCTTCTTCATTATGTTCTGTAAGTAATAATACGGAACGCTTAAAGTTAGGGTCCATCATAAATGGCTCGGATATAAGCAAACTTCCTTTTAATGGTTGAGCTTTATTTAACATATTTTTCTAACAATATCAATCTATTATATGTTTTTTACAACTTATTATACAAAAATATAATAGTTAAAATTAATCAATGAGTAGATTTGTATACTTATGACCATACATAAAGCAATTATCCAGAATTTAAGGCAAGATTACCGGGCTGCTACACTTTCAGAAGAAGATGTTGCAAAAAATCCTATCAGCCAATTTTCAACATGGTTTTCAGATGCCATGAGTTCTGAAATACATGAACCAAATATTATGACTTTAGCTACAGCTACTGCAGACGGAATACCTTCTGCGCGTATAATGTTGCTTAAAGGATTCGATGATAAGGGTTTCGTATTTTACACCAATTACCTGAGTCGAAAAGGTCAGGAAATAACAAAAAATTCTAAGGCTGCACTTGTTTTCTTCTGGCAGGATCTTGAGCGTCAGGTACGAATTGAGGGTACTCTCGAAAAACTAGATGAAAAGGAATCTGAAACTTATTTTCATTCGCGCCCTAAAGCCAGTCAGATTGGAGCACTTGCATCTCCCCAAAGTCGAGAAATAGACAATAAACAATTTTTACTAAATAACATCCAATTGCTGGAGGAAAAATATAAGGACATTGCTGAAATTCCTAAACCTCCCCATTGGGGAGGATATATTGTGAAACCTTCCCTTATTGAATTTTGGCAAGGAGGGCATGGCAGGTTGCACGACCGTATTGTTTACAAGTTGGCGGGAAATCAAAATTGGAAAATTACACGTTTAGCACCTTAGAATGACTTTTGAAGAAGTAAAAGAATTACTTATAGCAAAATTTGGGCAAGAAGTAATTGTACAGGAGGAGCCCAATGGACATCAGCCGGCTTTAATTATTGCATCTAAATCTATTGCAGCGATTTGCTTAGAGTTAAGAGACAACGAAAAGACCTGGTTTGACTATCTTTCTTGCCTTAGCGGCATAGATTATGGTGTGGATGAGAATATATTCGGAATTGTTTATCATCTGGCATCACTTCCTTACAAAACTACACTTACTTTAAAGGTCAAGCAGTATCATGATCGAAGCAGAGATGAACTTCCATCTTTTCAAACGGTTACGGATGTTTGGAAAGCCGCAGAATGGCATGAACGGGAAGCATATGACCTGCTTGGTATCAGGTTTGAAAAACACCCTGATTTGCGAAGAATATTATTGCCTGATGACTGGGAAGGTTACCCCTTACGCAAAGATTATAAAGTACAAGAATATTACAACGGTATTAAGGTCGACTAATGGAATCAACGCGCTATCAAAAACTCATATCTAATATTGAGCCAACAGAAATGATTCTCAATATGGGCCCTCAGCATCCCTCCACTCATGGTGTACTTCGTTTAGAACTGATTACTGATGGAGAGATTGTAAAAGAAGTAATTCCACATGTAGGTTATCTTCATCGTTGTTTTGAGAAGCATGCTGAAAATCTCACTTACCAACAAACTATTCCATTTGTAGATCGGCTAGATTATCTCGCTTCGATGAATAGTAGTCATGCCTGGGTCATGGGTGTAGAAAAAATGCTGGGTATAGATGGCGACATTCCTAAGCGCATCGAATACATCAGGGTCCTGGTATGCGAGTTAAACCGTATTGGCTCTCATCTCATCGCTTTAGGCACTTATGGTATTGATATAGGAGCCTTTACTCCCTTTCTTTGGTGTTTTAGAGACAGGGAACATATTATGAATATGCTAGAGTGGGCATCAGGTTCCCGCATGTTATACAACTATATCTGGGTAGGTGGTCTTTTTTACGATCTGCCTGTTGGTTTTGAAGAAAGATGCAAGGAATTTATTGCGTATTTTAAACCCAAGATGAACGAGTTAAACGAACTGCTTACTGGCAATCAAATATTTATATCGCGCACCGCAAATGTAGGAATATTGCCACTTCAAACAGCTGTAAACTATGGATGTTCAGGACCCATGTTACGTGGATCAGGTTTAAAATGGGATCTTAGAAGAGTTGATGAATATTCCGCATATCCGGAACTGGAATTTGAAATCCCCGTAGGTAAAGGAGAAATGGGTACTACAGGAGATTGTTGGGACAGATTCAAAGTTCGTACCGACGAAATAAAAGAATCTGTACATATAATAAGTCAATGCCTGGAGCGCTTACAAACCGATTTAAAAAGAACGCCTGATTTTGACCCGAGAGCTAAGCTACCTAAAAAGATCATTCCTAAAGCCCAGGATTATTATGTGAGAGCAGAAAATCCAAGGGGTGAATTAGGCTTTTATTTCATCACCGATGGAAAGACTGAAATCCCTAAGCGGGTTAAAGCTAGAGCACCCAGCTTTTGCAACTTATCTGTCATTTCAGAGATTTCCAGAGGCGTATTAATTGCAGATATGGTGGCTATTATTGGCTCTGTAGACATCGTTTTAGGAGAACTAGACCGATAATGGACTAGTAAACCTTAACCATGTAAATATAATTCTCAATCCTTTTAATCTGATCACCTCTACTCAATGAAGATAGCGTATTTTTAGTGTTCAATATAACCTTTCTGCCTAAACTATCTTTAGGCATAGCTTGTATAGCCTCTAATAAATACGCTGACTTTATCGCAAATGAAGCACCATCTGTCTTGTCCTGTTTTGCATTAACAATACCAACTACATTTCCTTTGCTATCCAATAAAGGGCCTCCGCTATTACCACCATTTACAGAAATATCTACCTGATAAGCAATCGTATCACCAGCATAACCGCTCATAGAACTTAAGTAACCTCGGGTATAAGTAAGGTCATCTTTCGGGTAACCAAGTGTGTATACATCAACCCCCAGATCAGAGCCTGATTTCTTGAAAGAATATGGTAAAGATCGTAATGTTTTAAAAGAAGGATCAATCACTTTTAAGACTGCGATATCGTAAGAAGGATGAATATATACCGTTGTCGCTTTATAAGAAATACCATCGTTATCTTGAATATATACAGAATCAGCACCCTTAACCACGTGATAGTTAGTTATAACGTAACCATCTGTATTTAATGCAAACCCGGTACCACTAAATAAAGAAGGAGTAGATGGGCTTTTTGAAGAGGCATTAATATTTTGTAAGATTTCATTTTGGGAGCGCTTAACCTTCGTATTGATGTCTCTGCTCCATTCTCTTCTTAAGGCATTATAATCTGATCTGATAGAAGTGGCCTGATTGAAAGATCCTGTAGACAATAAAGTAGTTAAGACAGCCAATATAGCTATAGAAGCCGCTACAGCAACATTAGAATGATACTTTTTCCATAATACCTTCATTTTTACCGATGTAGGAATAACCTCTTCGCGAATGGCAGAAATATCTAATCGAGCATGTATTGCATTCATATCGGAAATCAACTTTCGATGCTCCCCATACTCTTTTATTTGCTTCATAAATTGCTCATGCAGGACCACCTTCCGGTCTAAAGAAGGATCTATAGCCCTTGACTGCTCAAATGCAGCTGATTCTTCATCAGACATTTCATTCATCAAATAAGCTTCAATTTGTTCAGTTATGTCCATTGTTTATTGATTATGCTTGAAAAAATAACTTTTTCAAGCGTTGCAGGCATTTGTACTTTTGGTTTTTTGCATTATCTGCATTGGTATAACCAAACTTTTCACATATATCTTGCATTGACTTACTATTCATATAAAAATCCTCTATAATCGTTTTACAAGGTTCACCAAGACGACCTAGAGCAAGTTCCATTAAATCAAACTGTTTATCCCTCTCTTCATGTTGCTCAATATCATCTTCTACAGAGAGCACCTCTTCAAAATCAACTATATTACCCGTTACCCGACTCTTTTGAGATAGCCTTTTTAACCAAAGCCTTCTGCAAACTGAATAAATAAAAGTTTTCAATTTACTATTCAGTACAAAGTCCCCTTTTTTAACTTTATTGTAAAGAACGATAACAGACTCCTGAAATATATCTTTGGCATCATCATCATTTCCATTGTTCATGACAACAAGTTGTAAAATCATTGGAAAATATGCCTCGTACAATTTATCCAGAACGCCTTTCGAGTCATTAAGAATTCCAAGTATAACCTCATTATCACTTGGTTCAAACCTTTTTACCTCTCTGCTCACTATTTATACTTAATTATGAAATTTGTAACCCAATGATAAATGAAATAATAAATAAAAAATATATTCAATCCCATGGGTTACTTTTTACAATCTTAAGTATTAATCTGTAAATTGTTTAAATTAATAATAATCACCAAGATGAAAAATCTAGTAAAATTCGGTTTCATTGCATTAGCAATCACTTTATCAGCATCTGCATGTAACTCTACTAAAGTTGAAAATGGTACTGACTCTACATCTGTAGATTCTGCTACAACTGATACTACAATGTTATCTGATACTACTGCAGTTATTGATTCAGCAGCTGCTGACTCAACTGGCATGTAATTCACTTACCCTTGAAACAAAAACTTTGACTCATACTCAAAGTTTTTGTTTTTTATAAAGGTTACCTTTTGAAAACTTTGGTATTAACGATAAACTATTAAAAAAATAAATATGAAAAATCTATTTAAATTCGGCTTCTTAGCTCTAGCTATTACTCTTTCTGCAGCTGCTTGTAATTCAACTAAAACTGATAGCAGTACTGCTGATTCTATCGATTCTAACGCATCAGCTAGCATTGATTCTATCGACTCTAGCGCTACAGCTAAAACTGATACTATTGACTCTGCAGCAGATGCTACTGTTGATTCAGTTAAATAAGAACTAAATTATTGGTCTTTCTAAGATTCAATGTAATGCAATTAATCAACAGATTAGTTGCATTTTTTTTGTCTTATATTATTTACTATAACAGATTATATCATACCATCACAAGTCATTTACTTCTATAAAGATGAACTAATAGGTGTTTCTAAAATTAGTGATAAAAAAAATACATTTACCTGCTTAAAACTTTACTACCAAGTCCCGAACACTATTGATTTTTAATAACATATTAAAGTTGCAGTACCAACAGTATTCCCCGGATTATACGCCAAAGGTTACCTTTGTAATACTCATTAATAAACAAATACTATTTAAGCTTTCATCCGGAAAGATTAACTTTGCCAAAAATAAAACATGATATTAACTTCATTAAGTGCCATTTCCCCTGTAGATGGTCGATATAATAAAGCAACTCGCGAACTTTCTGCCTATTTTTCTGAAGCTGCTCTAATACGTTATAGAGTATTTATTGAAGTGGAGTACTTTATAAAATTATGTTCCATTCCTCTCCCTCCTCTGAAAGATTTTCCAGCCGGTAAATATGTCGCATTAAAAACCATTTACGAAAACTTTACTGAAGCTGATGCTCAACGGGTAAAAGATATAGAAAGCATCACCAATCATGATGTTAAAGCAGTAGAATACTTTATTAAAGAAGTGTTTGACAAGCTAGATCTTCATGCTTACAAAGAATTTATACACTTTGGACTTACATCCCAAGACATCAACAATACCGCAATTCCATACTCATTTAAACTTGCTGTAGAACAATCCTATCTTCCGGCTGTAGATGAATTGCTTGCTAAACTTAAAGAGCTTGCTGCAACTTGGGAGAACATCCCTATGCTCGCTCACACCCACGGACAGGCTGCCTCTCCAACACGTCTTGGCAAAGAAATCTATGTTTTTGTTGAACGCATTGAAGCACAGCTAAAACAATTCAAGCATATCCCCTTTTCAGCTAAATTTGGTGGAGCTACCGGTAACTTTAATGCCCATCATGTTGCTTATCCGGAAATAAATTGGAAGCAGTTTGCGGATAACTTTGTTAACGATGAGTTGAAATTAAATCGCTCTCAATACACCACACAAATTGAGCACTACGATAATTTTGCCGCTCACTGCGACGCCTTTAAGCGCATTAATAATATCATACTTGATTTAAATCGCGATATGTGGATGTATATCATGATGAATTATTTCGGCCAAAAGATCAAAGCCGGTGAAATCGGATCGTCTGCTATGCCTCATAAAGTTAACCCAATAGATTTTGAAAACTCTGAGGGTAACGTAGGCATCGCTAACGCATTATTTGAACACTTTGCAGCTAAACTACCAGTCTCTCGACTCCAACGGGATCTGACCGATTCTACAGTGCTCCGTAATGTTGGAGTTCCCATCGCTCATACCTTGATTGCCATTAAATCTACCCTCAAAGGACTTGGTAAATTATTGTTAAATCAGAGTGTCATCGAAAGACATCTTAACGAAAACTGGGCAGTTGCAGCGGAAGCCATTCAAACTATTTTAAGAAGGGAGGGCTACCCGAACCCTTATGAAGCTTTAAAAGAGTTAACACGAACCAACGAAAAAGTAAGCGCAAATACGATAGCTAATTTTGTATCAACTTTAAATGTTTCAGAAAGTGTTAAAGAAGAAATCAGGAAAATTAGTCCCCTTACCTATGTCGGCATCTAAATAAAACAAGTCCGAAAGCCCTGCAAATCTGGGTCATCCACACGTAAAAAGCGATCAGAATGATAATTCGATAAGTTATTTTGATATTTTTGTAGTAGAAACATATCCCATGGCAATAAATATAAACGTATATACCGAAACGACACCTAATCCGGCGTCTATGAAGTTTTTGGTAAACAAGCTTTTACTTAACGGAAGTAGTGATTATCCAACTAAAGAAAGTGCTGAATTATCTCCATTTGCAAAAGAGCTGTTTAAGTTCAACTTTGTAAACGGTGTATTTTTCGCTAGTAATTTTGTTACCATTACTAAAACTGAGGACGCAGAATGGGCTGATATCGAACCTATTTTAAAAGAGTTTGTAAAAGGAGCTACAGAATCTGAAATTCAAATCAAGACAGTTGTTACCGATGAAACCACCTCTTTCGAGGGATCCGAAACCGAAATCAAGATCCAGCAAATCCTTCATGACTATGTTCGCCCTGCTGTAGAGCAGGATGGTGGAGCCATAAGTTACAAGTCATATGAAGAAGGGGTGGTTACCGTTGAGCTAAGAGGCTCTTGCAGCGGATGTCCTTCCTCCACCTATACACTGAAAGCAGGAATCGAAAGTTTGTTAAAAAGGATGGTGCCTGAAGTAACAGAAGTAGTTTCAGAAGCCCTTTAATTTAGAGACAAGAATCTATATGATTTTTAAGATCTTTTTCTAATAAAGAGACGAATAAAATTAGAATAAAAAGAAATAAAAAAATGTTAATATGGCTTTTATTTCAGCAAAACGGCTTGGTCATTTGACGCTGAAATATAAGCCATACTTATTTTATTAAGTTCTTTGTAATCCTTTGGCTATGAAAAAGCACCCACATCAAAAGTTATAATTACTGATACTGATACTTTAAAACTCAGAAACCTTAAAAGATCTCACTGTTTACTTTCCAAAATGCTTACTGATTACACGCAACAACTCCGGAGCAATAAATAAATTACCGGCAATGAGTTCCCTTGAGTCAAATAACTCATCCCCTCCTTTAAAGTTGACCACTTTCCCCCCTGCTTCCCTCACGAGAATAACACCTGCAGCAATATCGTACGAATTCAAATTATATTCAAAGAAACCATCAAACCGTCCACAAGCTACATAGGCAAGATCCATCGCAGCAGACCCTACTCTTCGCAAACCATGACTAACCTGTGTAAGCTCGCGAAACACATTGATGTAACACTCTAACTTTTCAAAGTTGTAAAATGGAAAACCTGTTGCCAGTAGCGACTGCGCAAATTCCTTGTTCTGCGTAACATGAATGACCTGTCCATTTAAATAAGCCCCACCATCTTTCCAGGCATAAAAACACTCATCCCTGTTTATCTCATAAACCACACCGAGAACCAGTTCATCACGTTGCTGAAGTGCAATGCTCACACAAAAAGAAGGCAGACCATGAATAAAGTTTGTTGTGCCATCCAAAGGATCAACGATCCAGGTATACTCCTCAGAAACCTTATTAACCGTTTGCTCTTCGGTAATAAATCCTGCACCAGGCAAAAGTTTAATTAAACCCGCAACAATCTTTTCTTCAGCAGTTTTATCCACATAAGAAACCATATCATTAAGCCCTTTGTATTCAATTTTTTTCGCATCAAAACTTAATGCTTCATGACGGATAAATGCGCCTACCGTTTTAGCTAATGCAGCAACCTGACCCGTAAGTTCTTCAAAATTCATATTTTATTAATAAACATGCTTAAATGGAGCTCCATGGACCATTTGTAGCAGATCCTAATTAAAGAGCCCAAAATCCTATTGAGGAGTAATCTCCGGAGATGACTTTTTATAATTATAAATAGACCATATCGCTCCCATGATACCCAGAATCACCATTATGATCGAAATTAGTTCAGCTTGAGTAAAACCTAATCCCAATACATGATACTTCGAATTCACACGGATCAACTCCAAACAGAATCGTTCCACTCCAGCGATGATCAGATAGATAGAAAACATCATACCCGCCGGTTTAATCTTATCACGAAGTGACCACAGTACAAAAAACAGAATTACACCAGCAAAAAATTCATAAAAAGAAGTCGGATAAACCCCTACCGGAAGTTCACTGCAGTATCTTCCCACACATCCAGGAATTGGGATTCCTTCATTGATTACGTTATGCGGAAACTTAAAAGACCAAACCCAATCAGGCGCCCAACTTAACCAACCAGGTTTAGGATTATAATTTTCAATCCCCCAATCGCCATCTCCAGACATGTGGCATCCCATTCGACCCACTCCATAAGCCAGCAACATACCCGGTCCACCCACATCAAGCATATGTACCGGTTTTATACCCTTTTTATTTGCGAGATATAGTACCGCAGCACCACCACAAATTAGCCCACCGTAAAACGTGAGGCCACTAAAACTAAGCAGTCCCCCAATAGGATCCCTCAAAAAATCATCAAAATACTCCAGGTTATGAAATATTTTAGCACCAAGAAAACCCCATACCGCAGCCCATACAATCAGGGTACTCATATACTGATAAGGATGAACCATTTCCTCCACAATCCGAGGTTTAGGCAGTTGAGCCTTCTTTTTATCATTGAAAGCCATGAAAGCAAACGCAATCCCGACAACAATACCACCAATAAAACTTCCCCTCAAAGACAAAATAAAGCTCTGTGGATCATTTACAAAAGCAGCATAATTAAATAGGGCATCAACAAGTTTAAAGCCTAGTACAAAGCCAAAAAAACCATTAAACACCATTTCGGAAGTAGATGCAGGTTCACCAATAGTTACCTTAGTTTTAAACGCATGAATTAAACCCTGCTTCTCTTTTCTCTTCAGATCTTCACTAAAAGCCCAGTAACCCGCCACAAAAGCAAGGGCTACAAAAAATCCAAATGTTTGAATGGGTAATGGAATATTGACACCTGTAAGGTATTCGATAAGATGAGATAAGTTTGGAAACATGTCTGATTTTAAGGTGATTATATTATTTTAATGGATTAATAGCTCTGTATTGCATTCTGTTATCTCTACATCACCATCATCTGTAACAGCGGTTAGCAAAACATGTCGCGTTTCATTCACTAATAAAGGATCAAATTTAACTTTTACCTTCACATAATTAGCCGTATAACCGTGCATAAAGCCATCTTTATGATCCTGCTCAAACAGCACGTCGTAGCTTTTGCCTATTTGTGTACCATAAAAAGCTCTCCGCTTTTTATCAGATAGGATATGCAACATTTTACTTCTGTCAGCCCGCTGAGCTCCTGGTACACTGCCAGTCATTTCTGCAGCCGGTGTATTTTCCCTTTCCGAATAGGAGAACACATGCAAGTACGAAACATCTAATGAATTAATAAAGTTACAGGTATCCAGAAAGTCCTCACGTGTTTCACCCGGAAAACCAACAATCACATCTACCCCAATACAGCAATCCGGCATAATCGCTTTAATCGCTTCTACCCTTTCCTGGTACAGTTCACGTTTGTATCTTCTCCGCATCAGACCTAATATTTTGTTACTGCCCGATTGCAAAGGAATATGAAAATGAGGAACAAATTTATTGGAACCTGCCACAAAATGAATGATCTCGTTAGTCAGCAAGTTAGGTTCGACAGACGAAATCCGAATCCTATCGATCCCTTCCACATGATCCAGTGCCTGCACCAAATCAAAAAACTTACCATCACGCACACCATTACGAATACCAAAATCGCCAATATTAACCCCTGTAAGCACAATCTCCTTCACTCCTGATGCCGCTACAGCATTTGCCTGAGCCATCACATTTTCGATAGAATCACTTCTACTTGTTCCACGTGCCAGTGGGATGGTACAAAAAGTGCATGAATAGTCACAGCCGTCCTGCACTTTCAAAAAAGTACGCGTTCTGTCACGATAAGAAAATGAAGGAATAAATTCGTTTGCCTCCGAAATTGGCTGATTATGGATAATTGTTTTGGGCTGTTTCGTTAAATCGGTCAGATACTCAATTATCCTGAATTTTTCTGCAGCACCCAATACCAGGTCAACACCCGGGATCTCTGAAATCTCTTGAGGTTTCAACTGCGCATAACACCCTACAATCACTATATAAGCATTTGGAGACTGTTTCAAAGCTTCCTTAACCACCTTACGGCATTTTTTATCCGCATGATCAGTCACTGAACACGTATTGATGAGAAACACATCAGGTGTATCTGTAAAATTAACAGATTGAAAACCCGCATCACTGAACAACCTTCCTATTGTAGAAGTTTCAGAATAATTAAGTTTACAACCTAAGGTGTAAAAGGCAACTTTTCTACTCATAATCAAGAACCAAAGATAGTTAAATTTGCGATTTACGCACCCCAGCGATAAGAAGAAACTTCCAAACCGGAGAGATCAAGTACCCGGTCGACTACCGTGGCAGCTAGTTCCTCAAATGTCTTTGGTAAGCTATAAAACGAAGGAGTTGCCGGACAAATAATCCCCCCTGCCTCCGTAACGGTCTTCATATTATTGATGTGGATCAAACTCAATGGCGTATCCCTAGTAACCACAATGAGCTTTCTACGCTCTTTCAGAATCACATCCGCCGCCCTGGTAGTCAGATCATTTGATACACCCGAAGCAATCCGACCTAACGTTCCCATGGAACAAGGACATATAATCATTGTATCATACTTTGCCGAACCCGAAGCAAAAGGTGCATAAAAATCCATTTTCCCATACCGCTTGAAGGGGTAATCATGATACAATTCATTGCCTAGTTCAAATTTCCAGACCTCTAAAGCATTATCAGACATAATCAAACCCACCTCCAGATCTTCTTGCTGCAAGGTCTTTAATTTATCCAATAATACCTTTGCATACACTGCTCCGCTGGCTCCGGTTATGGCAATAACGACTTTTCTTTTTCCCATTTTCTACTTAACAAATAACTGCACGAATTAGTTGTAATAAAAAAGGGTCGAATACAAGTATTCGACCCTACATCTACCTATGAAAAACATGCCCTTTGAGAGGGCATACAAATATAATTAATCGCTTTGCATCTACAAAATATTTCACGTGAATTAAATAACACATTTTTTTTATTATAAAAATCTAATAATCAATAACATACAAATATAAAATAAATAAAACCATCCTATATTTTGATTGTTTTGCAACAATTCAACACTGAACAGGACAAATCATTTCATTTGAACAATAAGATCGATGTTAAAACAAACTATATTGGGTTAATTTATCTTTAACGACTATTTCGGTCAACAAAGTACTATCAGCCCCCGAAATCTGATAAATTTCAGATTCTACAGACCTGGATGCAACCACCACTTTTGTATGTTGGGCATGCACATTAAATAATCGGGAAACCAAATCCGGACTATTATTATCTTTCGACAAATGCGACAAAAGCAAATGGCTTAACAGTGCCGATTTATGATTTACAAACAAGTTAAGCGCTTCAGTATTGGACAAATGCCCCTTATCACTCCGGATTCTATTTTTAAGATAATACGGGTAACTCCCTTTTTGAAGCATCTCTTCATCATAGTTAGCCTCCAAAAAAACCGCATCACAAAGCTTAAAATACTTGATAACCTGTTCACAAGCCTTTCCAATATCCGTCAGCACACCAATCGTTACATTTTCCGATTGAATGATAAAACTATGCGGATCGCAAGCATCATGGAACTTAGGGAATGCCGTAATTTGCATATTACCGATCGTAACCGGGATATGCGCTTCATAAACCTTCACCAGTTCCTTTTCAACACGCACACAACCATTATGAATCATCGTCAGATTCAAGTAAACAGGAATCTGATATTTTCTGGATAACACATCAATACCTCTGATGTGATCCGAATGCTCATGAGATACAAAGATGGCTTTAACCGATTTCATTGCCAATCCCAATCTATTCATGCGCAACTCTATCTCTTTGCACGATATTCCAGCATCAATTAAAACAGCACCTTCCTGATTACCAACATAATAACAATTACCATTACTCCCCGAATTGATTGATGCTATAGAAACAGACATGTATTTATTTTTATTGATTGTAAAATTACTAAAACTATTAGTGGTTAAGCAAAAGCATCAATAATATTATGCAAAAAAACCCTCTTTTTTATACCTGCAACTGCCTTCATTCCTTTCTTAATCTGGGTTAAGAAATAAGATTTCCACAATTCCGATCTTTGATCAACAAACAATTTGAATTAGCTACCGGTTTAGTAGGCGAACATCTTAACCCCAACAATTATGAAGGTGATTTCGATCAAACACCAGTGTTGACCACCACCGGAAATCCCGATGTACATGTACCCTTAACACGGGTAGAAGAAAGGGTGAAAGTTTTGAAAGAGCTAAATGCTGATGTACATCTAAAAATATACCCAGGAAGATCGCACACCATATCCCTGGAAGAAATTATTCTTGCAAACAAACACATTTTTGCTTAATTACGTTATCCCTACTCATTTAAGAAGATGAAATATCAGGATATCGAACTAGTAAATAATAAAAAGGAGCACAGTTTTGAGTTAACGGTAGACGGAAAGCGTTCCTTCATTGATTACAATCACATAAAGGAAACCTATAATCTTCTCCACACCGAAGTTCCTGAATCACAACATGGCCAAGGTATTGCAGAAGCTATTGTCGAAAAAACGCTACAATACCTTGAAGAGAATCACTTCAAAATGGTGCCCTCTTGTTCCTATATACAAGTATTTTTAAAGCGGCACCCTAAATGGAATAAACTTGTAGCTCAAGATTAACAAACCTTGGCACGGAAAAAGCTTATTTAGAATCTTACTAAATTCCAATTTGCAGCTTTCTCTTTAAAACAACTTATAGTGGAGATAGTTATACTTGATCTACACCTATTTATATTATATGTCAAGTAAAAAGCCATGCATGCCGCCTGACTCAGATGGTGTTCCCAATAAAACCCGTCGTGACTTTCTTAAGAAGTCTTCCTTCCTAACTGCTGCAGCTTTTGTGCCCGTTACCGTAGTAAATGCCGCAGTAAATCAGTGGGATGAAAAACTAGCATCTGTTTTTGAAAAGACTTCCTTGCATCTTGAAGTAAACGGCTTAGCCCTCAATTTATCTGTTGAGCCTCGCACGACGTTATTAGATCTGCTTCGCGAGCAGCTCAACTTAACAGGAACTAAAAAAGGTTGCGACAGAGGCCAATGCGGTGCATGTACCGTTCATGCAGATGGCATGAGGATAAATTCATGTCTCAGTCTGGCCGTAACAAACGAAGGTAAAAAGATCACTACCATTGAAGGCCTTTCTAAAGGCCAGGAACTTCACCCCATGCAGGAAGCCTTTATCAAACATGACGGATTTCAATGTGGCTACTGCACGCCGGGACAGATCATGTCAGCCGTCGCATTAATAAAAGAAGGACATGCCGGTTCCGAAATGGAGATCAGAGAATACATGAGTGGTAATATCTGCAGATGTGGTGCCTATCCCAACATTGTAAATGCCATACAGGAAGTTAAAACGGGAGGATTATCATGAATCAGTTTCAATATGTAAGACCTGCTGAAACATCAGGTGCAATCAAATCTATCGCCTTGGATACCAATGCCCATTTCCTTGCTGGCGGCACCAATCTCATTGACTTAATGAAGATGGGGATTATTGCGCCCGAAAGGCTTGTGGATATTAACAATCTACCCTTAAAAACTATAGAAAATATTCCGGGTCACCTACGCATAGGCACACTGGTTACCAATACCCAAGTCGCAGAAAATCAGTTTATCAAGGAAAACTTTCCCCTGTTGTCCATGGCTATCAATGCAGGTGCCTCTCCGCAGTTAAGAAATATGGCTACTACAGGAGGGAATTTACTGCAGCGGACCCGTTGTCCTTACTTTTTCGATACCACAATGCCTTGTAATAAACGAGTACCCGGAAGTGGTTGTGGTGCATTAGAAGGATATAACCGCATGCATGCTATATTTGGTGCAAGCGATAAATGTATTGCGGTTAATCCCAGCGATATGAACGTAGCGCTTACCGCATTGAATGCGCTGGTTCATGTAAGTGGTCCCAAAGCTGCACGCACGATACCATTTGCAGACTTTCACCGCCTGCCGGGTGACCATCCTGAACTGGATACTACCTTACAAAAAGGAGAATTAATCACTTCTGTAGATATTCCCACCGTTCCTTTTACCAAGAATGTATATTATCTAAAAGTCCGCGATCGTTCATCTTACGCTTTTGCCCTGGTATCAGCAGCTGTGGCCTTAAATATTGAGAATAATACCATCCAAGATGTACGTTTAGCCATGGGCGGCGTGGCACATAAACCATGGCGTCTTATTGCTACCGAAACCTTTCTTAAAGGCAAAACAGTAAGTGAAGAAACTTTTAAACAAGCAGCACAGATAGCCATGGAAGGTGCTAAAGCTTATGAGCACAACAAGTTCAAGTTAAAACTAGCTCCCAATGCATTATTGCAAGCATTAAAAACAGCATCAGGCTTAAAAGCATAAGTGTAAACCGTAATTAATAGACAGCATGAAAAAAGATGCAATAGGCGATTCGTTAAGCCGTGTAGATGGAAGACTAAAAGTTACAGGTGGAGCAAAATATTCCGGAGAGTTTAAAATCACTGGTCTAACCTACGGCGTTTTAGTACCTGCTACAATTACGAATGGAACCATAACCAGTATTGATACAAAAGCAGCAGAACGGGCACCTGGTGTTTTAAAAGTAATAACTTACCTAAATGCGACTAAAGTACCCGGATATCAACCCGATGAGTCAAAGCCCGCCTCTAAAGGACTTAAGCTATTTAACGACAATAAGATCCATTTCAATCAGCAACCAATCGCTCTTGTCATAGCAGATACTTTTGAGCGCGCCACTTACGCAGCATCCTTAATTAAAGCCACTTACCAGAAAGAGCCGTTCAAAACGAACTTCCACCAGAACATAGACAATAGCATGGTTCCACAAGGTGGTAATTATAAAGACTACATCCGCGGTGAAGCGGATGCCTATAAAAATGCCCCTGTTAAAATAGAACAAGCTTATTTGTTACCTTCCGAAATTCATAATCCAATGGAATTGCATGTCACCACCGCATTTTGGAACACAGATGGAAAGTTAACGGTATTCACCAAATCACAAGGTGTTATCAGCTCTCAAAAAGCTTTTGCTAATGCATTTAAAATTGAGCAGAGTACCGTACAGATTAACTCCCGTTTTGTTGGAGGAGCATTTGGTTCTTCACTTCGTACCTGGCCACATGAAATTGCAGCTGCACAAGCTGCTAAAATGCTTAACCGGCCAGTCAAACTTACATTAACCAGGGAACAAATGTTTACACTGGTAGGATATAGGCCACAAACCATTCAAAAAATGGGTATAGGTGCTACTCCAGACGGTCAGCTTGTAGGTATCACACACGAATCACTTTCACAATCAGCAGTATATGAAGAATTCACAGAGCGTTCGGTGAATGTTTCCCGTTTTTTATACGCCAGTCCAAATGCCAACACCCGTTATAAAGTAGTGCCTTTACATGTTGGGGTACCAGCCCCTATGCGCGGACCAGGTGAAGCTACCGGCGCCTTTGCATTAGAATGTGCCCTTGATGAATTGGCTTATGCCCTAAATATGGATCCCATCGCATTAAGGTTAAAAAACTATGCAGATGCCGACCCTGAAAAGAACCTGCCCTGGTCAAGCAAATACCTCAAGGAATGTTATCAAAAAGGTGCTGATAAAATAGGATGGGAAAAGCGTTCTTCTAAACCAGGTACTAACCGCGAAGGCGACTGGCTAGTGGGATACGGTATTGGTTGTGGTGCATTTGGGGCCTATCGCAATAAAGCCCAGGCATATATTAAATTATTGGCTGACGGATCGGTCAATATTAAAAGTGCTACCAGTGATATCGGTCCCGGAACTGGTACTTCCATGGTGCTGATTGCGGCTGACATATTGAAAATATCTGCTGAAAAAATAACTTTTGACCTCGGTGATTCTTCACTCCCTGAGGCTCCCACACAAGGTGGTTCAGCTACAGTGTCATCTGTCGGATCTGCAGTACATGATGTTTGCATAGCTTTGAAAAAGAAGCTGAATACCCTTACCGGGAAACCGGAAAATAACGAAGACCTTGATTATGCCAAGATCTTAAAACAGCAAAACTTACCTTTCATCGAGTTAACGCAAGGGTCAGAAGGTACTGATGAAGCTAAAAACTATTCGATGTATTCCTTCTCTGCACATTTCGTACAGGTACATGTACATGCTTTAACCGGTGCATGGCGAATTAAAAAGGTGGTCGCTGTAGTAGATGCCGGAAAAATTGTGAACAATAAAACCGCAAGTAGTCAAATGATTGGTGGAGCTGTAGGTGGTATAGGAATGGCTATGACGGAAGAAGCCATTATAGATGACCGATTTGGCCGCCTGGTAAACGGTAACTTGGCAGATTACCACGTACCTGTAAATGCGGATATTCCTCAAATCGAAGCCATTTTTATTAATAAACCTGATATGCATACCAATCCACTGGGAACAAAAGGTATTGGAGAAATCTCCCTGATCGGTGTTGCTCCTGCTATAGCGAATGCGGTTTATAATGCAACAGGAAAAAGGATACGGGAGTTGCCTATTACGCCTGATAAACTGATTTGATATTAATTTGTCTCTGGTGTAAAGTTATTTAGAGTTAAGCAGGGGCTATTTCTGTGTACCCCATCGCTCCTATTTTACAGTGGTTTCCTAGTACTTGCATATGTGTTATTGCAATTACATTAAAAAAAACAGTTTGATTTTCACCTTTTGTTTAGATATCTGATTTACTGAATATAAAAAGTAACCTTATCTGTCAAAAATTGATAAAATGTTGCATAATTATTATTTTTATTTAGTTTTCATTATCAGATGTCCTTATACAATTTCCGTACTAATGCGCTATAAAATTAAACCGATTCTTATCTTACTCTTTGTCATCATAACTAGTATACCATCCTGCACATCAAGTAAAAATCAAGAAAATTCGACAGAACAGGATATTACACTGCTTATTAATGCAGTGCGAAATAATTTAGAGCAGCAATATTTTGCTAAAATTAAAGCTCATTTCCTATCAGAAAAGCTAAGGATTATGGAACGCGAAAAACTATTTGAGGGCGTTTCAGCTGAGGTTGCGGCTCAGATGATTACCACAATGCTTAGAAAAGAAACACACGACAAACATTTTAACGTTATTTCTTACCAAATTAAACCAGAAAGTGATCAGGAAGCCTTGCAACCTTTGCCATTTACAGGAGGCATCAGCCGCATAATGATACTGAAAAATAATATTGGCTATTTAAAGTGGGATGCTTGTATTGCAGGGGAAGAAGCGTTTAAGAAAATTAGAGCTGCATTGGATTCAGTAGCAGATTGTAAGCAATTAATTATTGATATTACTGAAAACCCGGGTGGAGATGGAGCTAGCAGCGCTTTTATCAACCAATTTTTATACGAATCAAAGGATTATCAAACCCTTCTTATCAAAAAATGTACGGGTGAAGCCAATTGGCATCAAAGCGAGGTCGTCTTTGATTACACTGAAGGCCCTACTTTTTTCCACATCCCTATTTATATTATGGTTTCTGATAATACCTTTTCAGCAGCCGAATATTTTGCCTTTACAGCAAACGAAATGAAAAGGGCAACCATTTTAGGAAAAATAACAGCTGGCGCTGGCAACCCTGGTAGATTTACAGACCAACGATCTCCTGATTCCAGTACCGCTTTCTGGATGTTTATACCAAATTGTCAAATCACAACAAAAGCCGGACGCTCAATTGAAGGTGTGGGTGTTCAACCAGATATACTTCTTAAGTCAGATAACTGGCTTAACCAAACTATTGACTATATAATAAAGATGGATAGGTCAAAGTAGTGAACCATAGATTTCTGCTTAGTCGCTTCTAAATTCTATATTTTACCTCAATCTATACTCACCAGTTATTTGTCAATACTGTGGTTAACCTTCGTTATTATAAGTTTAAAGGTGTTTTAGAGTTTCCGCTGACGAGCAAGTATTGTCTAATTTAATGCTTATCCCCTGTATACTATAATTTTATGATTACACTTCTTGAAACCAAATCGTGAATCGCTCGTCTACTTGGATCGCTAAAAATTGTCAAAAATGGTATCCATCCTAAAAGAACTTTGAATGGATACCAATAGTTACTTTTCGGCTACCATATTGACGTATTCTGATCCTACGCAAACTTTTTCCGTAACCATTTACGAACCGGCTCATCATACCATTTCAATGAGGCATAGGCCAAAACGATCCCACCTATTAAAATGAGTAACGCATAGGGCCACGCCTGTACGATCGTTACCTCTTTGTGATTGCCGATCCAGGCAACGTAAAAATAGACCAGCGGGTAATGTACCAGGTAAAGCGGATAGGATATATCACCTAAGAATTTGCATATCCTGGTCTCTCTTTGAGTTTGCATCACGCCACTGGCGCCAAGGTATACTATAAGCGGGAAAACGATGATAATGCAAACAGATTCATAGATCCCGTTCATCCAAATATGCTCAGCGCCGCCAATGCGCGGCATATAAAGCACCATAGCTACTAAAAGGCTGCACCATAGAAAGGCATTTTTAATTCGTGTCGGCTTCGCTATACGTGAAAGTAACAGACCGGCAAAGAAAGGGTACATGGTACGGGTTAGCCCAATGCGTACTTGTTCCACATTCAGTGTCCAGCCGCCACTGACATCGCCGTTTGTGATTGCCAGGTGTGCAAGTGCGATAGCAGCGATGCCTACTAAGATACTTAATGCCGTTTTGGAAAATTTCCTGATCCAGATCGCATAAAGAATGTTGGCAATGTATTCAAAGAACAATGACCATCCCACGCTATTCAGGGGGTGCATCTCTTCCCAGCCACGTATATCAAGCGATAATGGTACAGGTAGAATAGTATAACCGATCAGCATCACCAACAGCATCTTACAGATAGGAATAGTATGAATGAGCGGCCATAGCGTAGAATCCGTAAAATAGAATCCGATAGCGCCAAGGGTCATCCCCAAAACCACCATTGGTTGAAGACGTTCGATACGGCGTTTGAAAAAATTGCCGACCGTCATTTTATGCCATCTGTCGTCATAGGCGTAGCCGATCACAAAGCCGGACAATATAAAGAAAAAGTCTACGGCCAGATAACCGTGATTGACAAGAATATCTAAATGACCGGTAGCTAATGGCTCTGCCAAGTGAAATGTTACAACAATTATGGCTGCGACACCGCGAAGGCCGTCTAATATGGGGTAGTGTGGCTTGGTGGCCAGCTCAGTATTTAGGTCAGTTCTCATGTAATGGTTTGTAAAAATCGCAATTTGCAAAAAATAGCTAACATTCAGTTATCTGGCTGAATGCTAATTCCACTACAACTACTCGAAAATTTCCATGTTCTATCTGATTTGATACTACTACCATGAATGAATGTGATATTAAAGATTTTTATTTAAAAACAGATTTAACTCAGCAGCACTGATGTTCTTTTCAAGAATATAGCCTTCAGCATTAAGTAAATAATTGGTAGGAAATGCTAGTATAGATAATGCAGTAGCACCTTTACCGTTCAAATCCCAGTACTGCAACCATTTAAGCTTATGTTTTTCAATAGTTATTGGAAGGTCCTTTTTGTATTTTAATGCATCAGTAGCTATACCTACTATCTCAAATCCTTGAGTGTGATAGGTTTCATATACAGTAGATAAAGCCGGGAATTTTGCAATACATTGGCCACAGTTAGTATACCAGAAATCTATCAATGTGTACTTGCTATTTTTAACCTGAATCCCAGAAGTTTTATTTCCGTCAATATCCAACAGTTCCATGAATGGAAATTTATTACCTACGGATAAGATTACTGAAGGACCTGCTTTAGTAAATATCCTGACAGATCCGAATGCCTTAGCGATGCCTCCAAAAACTGATTTTACACAGATGAAAGGTTTTGCTACCTCAATGACGAAAATGATGTTTAATGGAGAAGTGGATGAGGTGATTGCAATTATCAAATCGAACTTCAAACATATTGCGGAAGTGATCTGATACTTATATCGAATAAGGTTTAAACCGTTGTTTTCTATTAAAAACAGACATGTTATGACATTAATTAAACCTATCAAAACTATAGAGTATTGAAAAAATATTTACTTTTGCACTAATGAAGACGTCCCTGTTGTATTCTACACCTTTAACCACATGATAAAACTCATTTCCCAAACCAATCATCATCATGAAGTTTGGTCTTATAATCTTCTCTACGTCTAATGATTGAGTTAAAAAATATTACTAAAGTTTTTTATAAGAAAAATAATGCGATCAGGGCTTTATCCGATATTTCGCTGCATGTACCGGAAGGGAAAATCTTCGGGGTAATAGGTGCTTCAGGTGCGGGAAAAAGTACGCTGATTCGCTGTGTCAATTTACTCGAACAACCTACATCAGGTCAGGTCATTGTGGATGGAGAAAACTTGACGGATTTACTGCCTGCACAGCTTACTCAAGCCAGAAGGAATATTGGCATGATTTTCCAACACTTTAATTTATTATCGTCAAGAACGGTATTTGAAAATGTAGCCTTCACGCTGGAGCTGAGTAATACGCCAAAAGAGGAGATTAAAAAAAGAGTAACCGATCTGCTCAGTTTAGTGGGTTTGGATGATAAGTTAAATGAATATCCGGCAAACTTATCCGGCGGACAAAAGCAACGTGTTGCTATTGCCCGCACACTGGCGAGCAACCCCAAAGTACTTTTATGCGATGAAGCAACAAGTGCACTAGATCCGGCAACAACACAGTCTATTTTGGCTTTACTGAAAGATATCAATCAGCGTTTCAACATGACGATTTTGCTGATTACACATGAAATGAATGTAGTGAAATCTATTTGTGACGAAGTTGCCGTTATAAGTGAGGGTAAACTGATTGAGCAAGGTACGGTTGGAGAGATTTTCTCTCATCCTAAAACAGACTTAACGCGGCAGTTCATTGCCTCCTCCATTCATTTTGCTATACCGGCGGAATATCAGAAGCGTTTAAGTGCATCTTCCGACGGGTCGAATCGGCCCTTGTTGAAGCTTGAATTTACAGGAGAATCAACCTCATTGCCTGCTTTATCAGAAGTTACACGACTTTTTGATGTGAGCAATAACATTGTTAGCGCACAGATGGATTATGTAGGAGGAATAAGGTTTGGCGTAATGTTAATTGAACTTTCAGGATCGGAGCAAAACATTAAAAAGGCTACTGATTATTATATAATGCATCACATTAAGGCGGAGGTGCTGGGATATGTCTGAAGCAATGATCATGATTATCATTAAAGGAACATTAGAGACGATTGTGATGACTTTGGTATCCGGTTTCTTTGGATTTGTAATTGGCCTGCCTACAGGGGTTTTACTTTTCATGACCCGGAAGGATCAGGTATTGGAAAATCGTTCGGTCAACCGTACCTTATCTGTTATCGTCAATATCTTCAGGTCCATTCCTTTTATAATTTTAATTGTGTGGATGATCCCGTTCACACGAATGCTGGTTGGAACGTCTATAGGGGTTTTGGCTGCGTTGGTTCCCTTAAGTATTGGGGCTGCTCCATTTATTGCCAGGATGATTGAGAATAGTTTAATTGAAGTTCCTCATGGACTAATTGAGGCTGCCAGAGCAATGGGGGCTACACCAAAACAGATCGTAATGAAGGTTTTATTGCCTGAAGCACTTCCCTCTATCATTAATAGTGCATCGATTACTTTAATTACGCTAGTGGGGTATTCTGCTATGGGCGGTGCAGTTGGTGCTGGTGGATTGGGACAAATAGGTTATCAATACGGGTATGTGGGTTATGATGTAATGGTGATGAATACAGTATTGGTTTTGCTGGTGACATTGGTTATTCTGATTCAACAGGCAGGGGAATGGTCTGCTAAGAAGGTTGATCATAGAAAGTAAAATTTAAGAAATTATGATAAAGAAATTTAAAGTTATACTAGCGGCTTTTTCAATCGCTTTTGGTTTAGGTAGTGTAACTGGGTGTGGTGGTGGATCTAAAACCAATGACCCTAACCACATTAAGGTGGGGGTTGAATCAGGACCAGAATTTACGGTTGCACAGGCTGCACAAAAAGTGGCGAAAGAGAAGTTTGGCTTAGAGGTGGAATTGATCCAGTTCAATGACTATGTGATGCCAAACGAAGCGCTTCATCAAGGTGATCTGGATGTGAATGCTTTTCAAACCAAGCCTTATCTGGATGTTCAATCTAAACAACGGGGATATAAGTTTGTTATTGTTGGTAATACTTTTGTTTATCCCTTAGCTGGCTATTCTAAAAAGATTAAAAATGTAAGCGAGCTTAAAGATGGTAATACGATCATTATTCCAAATGACCCCACAAATGGCGGAAGGGCATTGCTTTTGTTGCAAAAGGCGGGCTTAATTAAGCTGAAGACTGGTGCGGATCTGTTAACGACAGTAAGTGACATTGTTGAGAACCCTAAGAATTTGAAGATTCTGGAGTTGGAAGCACCTCAACTACCAAGGGCTTTGGATGATCAGAATGTGACGATTGCGGTGATCAACAATACTTTTGCAGCTCCAATGGGATTGGTTGCTAATAGGGATGGGTTGTTTGTAGAGGATAAAAATTCGCCTCATGTCAACATTATCGTTTCCAGAGAAGATAACAAGGATCAAGAAAAAGTGAAGAATTTCGTAAAGGCTTATCAGTCTGTAGAAGTTGAAAAGGCTGCGGAAAAAGCTTTTAAAGGGGGCGCTATTAAAGGTTGGTAGGTTTACCTAAAGTTCTATATAGTTGTACAAAGATCAGTGCTATTAAAGGATAGCAAATCCAACCATGCCATCAAGTGTTTGAGGGCATGGTTGACACATTTAATTACTTTTTCTTACTTCTTAAAAGTGCTTCCAGGTAGTAATAATCGGCATAATTGATAGGCACATCAATTTCACTTTTGGCTGGACGGTGTCCGGTACTATGATCCAGAATAAAACCACCTTTTCCATTAACTGGTGCATGGTATGATTTACTTAAGCTGCTTAAAATAATATCTGCTTTCTTTTTGTAGAGCGGCAACTTAGCATAACCAGCTAATTCATAAAGAGCTGAGGCTGTAATAGCCGCGGCTGATACATCCCGAGAGGTATTGGGTATGGCAGGGTCATTGTAATCCCAATATGGCACAAGGTCTTTAGGAAGATTTGGATTATTCAGAATGAAGTTTGCAATATTTTTGGCCTGATTCAAGTAAAGAGTGTCTCCAGTTTCCCTAAAACATAATGTAAATCCGTACAAAGCCCATGCTTGTCCTCTAGCCCATGCAGATTCATCTGCGTAACCCTGATGGGTCATCTTTTTACGTACTTCACCAGTTTCAGGATCATAATCAACTACATGATAAGAGCTATAATCGGCCCTAAAATGATTTTTAATCGTGGTGTTTGCATGAGTAACCGCTAATTTATAAAAAGAAGAGTCTCCGGTGAGTTTGGTTACTTCAAACAAAAGTTCCAGATTCATCATGTTATCAATAATAACTGGATATTTCCACTGATTGCTATGCTGATCCCAGGAACGAATTAAACCTACTTTAGGGTTAAAACGGGTGGATAATGACTTGGCGGACTGGATAATGACATCTTTATATGCTTCATCCTGAGTTAAACGGTAGCCATTCCCATAACTGCAATACATCATGAAACCTAAATCGTGGGTGGTGGTATTAAACTGCTCCTTAGCTAGTTTTAGCGTATATTCTTTAGCGTTATCCAGCCACTTCTTATCACCTGTATATTCATACAGATACCAGAGCTCGCCTGGAAAGAATCCACTTGTCCAATCTCTTGAGTTGACTAATTTCAACTTACCGTCTGCAAATGTGCGTGGGGATACCTGATCAGGTTTCAGGTCCGCTTTTTTAATCTCTTGCAGCATATAGTCCGTTTGCCTTTGTGCAAAAACGAACTCCTTTTTAACGTTTACTTTTTGTGCATAAATAGTATTAACAAAAAGAAACAGTAGCAAGCCTATTGGGTATTTCATAATTAAAGGGTTTATAAGTCTAAAAATACGGTTTTTAAATCTTTTATTGCGGCAGCAACTGTAGCAGCACCATATGCTGAAAAATGTTTAGCACAAGCGATAACTGCATCTAGATTACCCAATCCTTTACCTTGAAAGCCTCTTACTCTGGCTCCGGCAATTAAAGATCACAGGTAGGTATCTTCTCCTGCGCCTTCCATGACTCTTCCCGATGCGGCAGCTTTTGTTGCTACAACCCTTGCCGATTGCTCAATTGCTTTCAAATCCCAGCTCGACGCTTCTGCAGGAGGAATTGGAAATTAACACGATCATCTATCCTTTAATTTGCATTTAAACATCTTCATATTATCTACTTCTTTAATTTATCATTCAGCATCTTTATATAAAATCCACCCACAACACTCCGTGCTGTAAAATTTAAACGCAGGGCATTCGTAGTTTCATGCCAATCACTCATAGGGACACGATCAGGCGTCTCCAATACATACTTGTAAACAGGTGCAATCAATGCTTCAAAGTCCTTTTGATCAGAAGCAAGCGTAGCCGTCCAGGTAATCCAATCCGATTTAGTATAGGTTTTACGACTATCTAAGGGAAGCCCATATTCCAACTGTTTCGTTAAGTAAAATTTGATCTCCTTATCATACACTTCATGAGGGAAAAGGCCAAGGATAAGCACCTTGTCCCATACCATATTATATTTCTGACTCCAGGTATCTTTATCATCAAATGTCAAGGCATAATGGTCGCCTGCATCTGCCAATAGCACCCATTTATTAGCCATCTCTTTAGCCATAACCGTATACTTTGCTCCCGTAGCCTGGTCACCCAACATATTGGCCATCATACCATAACCACCTAAAGCCACAATTGCCTTAATAGAAAGATTTGCATTCCTTGCAAGGTGACCTGCAAAATCATCTGTAGATAATTGATTAGCCGGATCAAACCCTTCTTTACTAAGATATTCCGCCCAGATCGTAAGCGTTTTCCAATGCTTCTTAGCATAATCAGCATTCCCTTCCACGCGCGCAATTGCAGCAGCAAGAATGATCATATTGCCTGATTCCTCAATAGGCATATCTTCACCATACGCCTGCCCATTAGCTAAAGGATAAGTACCTAAATCGTGCGACGAATAAGGTTTAGTCCACTTTCCGCTTTCACTATAATAGAATATGCCATTCATCATTCCTTTTACCAGATCAGGATTATAGATCAGGAACAAGGGTGCTGATGGATACGTAATATCTACTGTGCCAATTGAGCCATTACTAAAATTCTCTTTTGAAAGAAATAATATTTCTCCCTCTGGACTTTTTACTAGTTTATGAGCAGATATCGCTTGACGATAAGCCAATACACAAATTTGCGCGTAAGCATCACCACCACTCTTCAGGGCATCAGCGTATAGTTTCAAATCAAAATCAGCGCACTTTTGCATTACCGATTGATACTCATCCGCAGCTAAACTCAATTGGTGTTCTATAGTTTCATTACCCGTATGCCACCAAGGCCTTAAATTATTTTTAAAGTATTGAACCGAATACAAATCATCATAACCCAGCATGATAAATTGTTCTTTAGCTGTACTCCCAACCTTGCCTAAAGGGATCATGGTATTCAACATCAGCTTTTTGCCTTTCACTGCTGATGGAGTATTCGACGTTTTATTAAATACAGAATATAAGGCATCAGCAGATGCAGAAATTGTTTGAACACTTTTATATTGTGAAGGAACAGCCAGATACATATAACCCCAGTCAATCCTTACATCATCCCCCTTTCTGATGAGCATAGGCTGGTCAACCGTACCTGCTTTTAAAACCGAAAGTTCGTCTGCACTATAATGCGTAGCATCAACCTGTTGAAAAGCATTGTGTGTAGCAATAGTTGATGAAGCTCCAAAGTATAACTTGACATCATGCATACCACCATCATTTGCTACAACTTTCGTTGATAAATAGGAAACAGGTCTGGAAAGTAAATCCAGATCATCCATTAACAAAGGAGAAGTAAAGGTGACGGTTAAATCTACCTTTCCACAGGTAAACTGATAGATGGTTTGAGTAGCATTGAACTTAATACTTGTTTGTCGTGCATCAACAATCGTAAAAACATCTTTACCTACTGACTCTTGAACCAATCCTGCATCTAAATAGGAAGGACCACCAGTATTCACCGCATAAACGGCCAATACATTCTTTCCTTTTTTTAAGGTCTTCCTTATGGCTTCGTCAAGAGGTATATAAACAAATTTTTCTTCTAGTTTCTTTACATGGTATATCTCTTTTCCATTCAGGTATACAGTAGCATTATCATCATGCTGAATTTTAAGATATAGTGGGTTATTGCTAATCTGATCCAGTACAAACGTTCTTCTTATCCATACTTCATCACCGCGCCACAAGCTTATAGCCTGCCCCGGCACACTGCCTAAAGATCCTGCTCCTGTTTTCCATCCTTTATCGTTAAAGTCAGGTTTCATCCAACCATCCGCCGGTTTAGCTTCTGTAAAACTTAAAGGAAGTGTAAGCTCATCCGTAGTGGGCAAAATAGAATTATATACTTTTTCAGTTTTTCCTAAAAAGCTGTATATTTTCCCATCTACACCTATTAAACCTGTTAATGACTGGTTAGCACCAGTCCAGTGTTTTGTAGTACCTGTATTTAGGCTGTCTGATGACGACCAAATGCTAAAATATGGATCATGCGCCACCAATGGGTAAGCGGGAGCCATACGCTGCTGGCCGAAAACAGCTGAAAAACTAAAGCAAATTAGGAATATAATTCTTTTCATGTTAGTTTGCTAAAACGATTAAATAGTTTCGCAAATTAAGAACTTTATTTAATTATCCGCATTTATTTCAGCCACAATTTTGAGTGCATATGAATTAAAGCAAACATCTTGAAATCGCATACTTTTATAGAAATGAATTCTTACAGAGCAGTTAAGGCATGCTCTTGAGCTGAAAGACTTTAAAATCCCTTATTTCCTGCCACGACCAGGCTGACCTGAAAACGAAATATCCCTCCCTCAATGGTGAAAAATCTTCGAAGTGTACTTGTTTTTATTTTATACTCATGATCGGGCAATAACAGATACTCTTTCATTATTTAATTCAATTCTATAATGAATAGGATTATTTCTCTATTTTACCTTAGCTTTAGCATGAAATTTAACACACGCAAGACCTTCAACGGTATGAATACAATTTTAAATTCGAACCTAACCAATTAGATATGAAGAAAACGATTTACCTATTAACTATTAGTCTTCTGTTCTCCTTTCATGCTTTTTCACAGGACAAAATTTACAAGAAAAATGGAGATATAGTGGAAGCAAAAGTCATTGAAATTGCTGAGTCTGAGATCAAGTATAAAGTATTTACCGATCAGGATGGGCCTATTTATTCAGTAGATAAAGACCGGATTTCCAAAATAATTTACCACAATGGCAGAGAGGAGACCTATCAAAATAGCTTAAAAGACACCTCTCTTTATACGGGTCAGGCTAAAAAAGCGATTAAGTTGAACTTCCTATCTCCTTTAATAGGGTACACACAACTTAGCTATGAACAGAATTTAAAGCCTGGACGGAGCTATGAGCTCACTATGGGAATTATCGGACTTGGCAAACGTCAAAAAACAGAAGAGTACAACTATTACTCGGATGGCATATCCACATCAAACACGTATTACAGAAAAGCTGCAGGTGTTTTTCTTGGTGCAGGTTATAAGTTTATTAAACTCCCTAACTTTGTGCGAAACGGAGATAAATATAGCCATATCCTACAAGGCGCCTATGCAAAACCAGAACTTATTTTAGGAGGATATTCACAAGTTCCTGCAGAAAATTCCTTTTATGACCAATCAAATAATAGGATTGTGGAAAAGGAAACGGTATTATTCGGAGCATTTATTATTAACCTGGGTAAACAATGGATCCTGGGGGAATCTTTTCTTTTAGACCTTTACGGAGGGATAGGCTATGGCGCAGACAATGAAGATAACAGCACGTATGATAGCTACAACGGCAATCATTTCGGATTAAATATCGCCGGTGATAGCGGAATAGGATTCACTGGAGGCTTAAAAGTTGGTCTTTTGCTCAACAAAAAGAAAAATTAGCATCCTTAATTTTTACCGTGGAATACTTCTAAAAGATACCATTCAGAACCTCAACTATCCTAATCAACCAGGATAGTTTTTTTTTAACTTAAATCCTCAGACCATTTAGTACTCCTCTGACTAAATGGAATAAAAATCATATTTGATTAGAATCACTTATTAAAGCTTGTTTTTAGGTAAACCACGTTGTAACTTTGACCCAATACAAGAAAAATCTCCTATTTCAACCCTCATAATTATTATGAGGGATTAATGATCTTTAATTTCTTTTATAATTTAACTTCAATAAATAGATATGATCATTCAATGCGTAATAATATTCGGCTGTCTGGCATTGGGCGAATTAATTGTAAGTGTCACCGGATTGAAACTCCCCTCGAGCATTATTGGTTTAATTTTACTGACAGTCTTCCTGAAGATTGGTTGGGTAAAAATTAAGTGGGTAAAGGGAATTTCAGACTTTTTATCCTCTAATCTTGCTTTCTTTTTCGTACCCTCAGGCGTTGCAATCATGCTCTATCTCGATGTAATCCGGGATTCCTTCCTTCCTATAGTAGTTGCCGCTTTCGGAAGTACTATCATTATTCTGGCTGTAACCGGCTGGGTTCATCAGATTATTCGTAAAAAGCTATGAAAGCATTCTTAGAAGGGCACATATTCATCATCTCTTTTACCTTTTTAGTTTATTTCCTATCGCAAAGGCTGCAAAAGAAAACGAAACTGATCATACTGAACCCTATATTAGTCTCCATCATAATCATCATTGTTTTCTTATCTCTGCTGAAAATCAATTATGAAGTGTATCACGAGGGAAGCAAACTGATTGATTTTTTCCTTAAACCTGCTGTAGTCTCTCTAGGAGTACCGCTCTACCTGCAACTAGAGAAAATAAGAAAGCAAACATTACACATCTTTGTGTCTCAACTAGCAGGCTGTATTGCCGGTATTGTGAGTGTAGTCCTAATCGCAAAAGCAATGGGAGCTCCTCATGAAGTAATCTTGTCTTTAGCACCTAAATCCGTCACCACGCCTATCGCAATAGAGGTTTCAAAAGCAATCGGAGGTATTCCACCCCTCACCGCTTCTGTAGTTATCGTTGTTGGAATCTTCGGATCTATCTTTGGCTATGCGATAATGAAGTTATTTGGAATCAATAATCCCGTTTCCCAAGGTTTATCTATGGGCACGGCTGCTCATGCCGTAGGCACATCAAAGTCTATGGAAATCAGCCCTACTTTTGGAGCTTTCTCCAGTTTGGGACTGATTCTTAATGGTATTTTTACAGCGATCCTAACCCCTTATATTCTGGAATTATTGGGCTTCTGGATTAAATTTTAAAATAAATCTTCTACAGACAAATAACGTTCACCCGTATCATAGTTAAAAGTCAATATGATACTTCCTTCTGGAAATTCAACAGATTTTTTAGCAACTGCCGCTAATGATGCGCCCGTACTAATACCGGATAGAATTCCTTCTTCTTTGGCCAATCTACGTGTGTACTCATATGCCTCTTCTTTATTCACCTGAATCACTCCATCAAGAATATCCATATTCATAATAGAGGGAATAAAGCCAGCTCCAATACCCTGTAGCGGATGGGGGCCTGAATTTCCACCACTTAATACCGGTGAAAGAACTGGTTCAACTGCATACACTTTTATGGCAGGGAAATGAGCTTTTAATACTTCGGCCACACCTGTAATATGTCCACCAGTACCAACACCCGTAATCAGATAATCAATACCATCGGGAAAGTCAGTCACTATTTCCTGAGCTGTAGTTCTGCTATGTACCGATACGTTAGCCGGATTTTGGAATTGCTGAGGGATAAAAGCACCCTTAATTGAGGCAGCCAGTTCTGTTGCTTTTTCTATTGCACCTTTCATTCCTTTTTCACGAGGAGTAAGTACAAACTCTGCACCATAAGCCTGCATCAGTTTGCGACGCTCAACACTCATTGAATCAGGCATAACCAGGATCAATTTATACCCTTTCACTGCTGCTACCAAAGCCAAGCCAAGCCCTGTATTTCCTGAAGTGGGTTCAATGATAACACTTCCCTCGGTAAGGATACCTCTTTCTTCAGCGTCTTCGATCATTGCCAATCCAATCCGGTCCTTTAAACTTCCACCAGGATTGCTTTTTTCAAGTTTGATCCAAACTTGCTGTGTACCTCCAAAAAGTTTGTTCAAGCGAACATGAGGGGTATTGCCTATTGTGGTTAAAATATTTTGATGTTTCATAAATTTATTTTCAGATTCTAATGGATGATATGAAGTATATAAATTACGACGATTAAATCAGCCAAAACAAAGATATACTTTTAGTTAAGCGAGAAATGATGATGTTCGTCATGTAAAACGTATTCCATTATCAAAAAATTCCAATTTGGTTTATGATAAGTTCCTGCTCGTAGTTCCTAAAATTATCTAATCATCTTAAAATCAAAATCTTAAAATCAACAAACCATAAATTAATTAATTTCTTACTCGTAAAAAGCCGTAAAAGTAGACATAATGACACAGCTTTCTTTATGACCTGCATGTGATTGAACGTATAATGAAAGCAATATGAATCTAGCTTAAGTCCCACTTTATGACCTTTAAGTCGGACTTAAACTGGATTCATATTGCATTTTTACTGCTATCATTAAACATTTGTCTACATTTAGCCTACTCACTACCCTTGTTCAGAATGCAATATGAGGAACGTATAGTTCCATCTCAAGCTAAACGAATATACTGATCGTATAATGAAACTAATCTCTCTTTTTAGCTTCTTCGGCTTTCTTGGCTTTAATCTTATTAGTATAGTCTTTATACATCTGTTTCCAGCTTCGACCATTCGAATTAAGGTATAGTTCAGCCTTGGTCTTATAGATCTCAAATATGGCTGAAATTTGATTCATATTCTTATAATCGAGAGCTTGTTCGCGAGCCTGTTTCAAGAAATTCAAAATTGTATACTCTTCTGCAGCAGTTAAATTGGGAACAATAGCTTTATACCCGGCCATTGTAAAAGCTACTTTTCCGACTGTAAACCGATCCATAACGGCTTCAACCTGCGTTTCGCTTAATTCCTTACGTAGACTACTCATCAACTTTTCATGAACGGTTACTGGCATAACTGAGTTAGCAATTACTTGTCTATCGAGGTCAGAAAGCTTATTACCTGTTGCCGGATTTATTCCTGCAGGAACGGTTGTGTATGGGTGTTCATTATGCCAATCGCGGATAGTTTTCAAATGATCAACCACTGCTGCCTTTAGTCGAGCTCCTTTTGCCGCATCATTTAAATCTAAGCCGGCAATCCATTCTGCAGCTTTCTTTTCCTGATCTAAATCTGATTTAGCACGTATATCAGCAGTCATCGTGGTCTGTTGGGCTGGAGCCGACTGGCTTTGCGCATTAAAGGAAAATAGGGTAACAGCCAGAATAGCCATACCAAGAATTTGTACTTGCATTGTTCTTTTCATCATTATCTGTATAATTGGTCCGGGTTCATCCTTTCCCACTTTCCTGCTTTGAGCAAAATCAACCTGCTCATACTTACTCAGGAAAAAATTTCAGGTTACTAATTGATCAGATCAAAGATAATGCAACGGCAACCGGTATTGCTATACCATGTTTTCAATATACTATAATATGTTGTCCTAGGCATGAAGTAAAAAAAAATCCCCTCATACTATAATGAGGGGATTTTTTTAAATTTTAACCGAATTTCCATCAGAGTCAAGCTCCACTATTTCGTAACCTAGTTTTTCTAAACCCGGTTTAATAGTTGCTTTATCTCCCACCACGACAATACTCATTTTATCTATGGGAAGGTATTTTTTGGATAAGGCATTCACTTCATCCTTCGTAATGCTCTGCAAAATGATACTCTGCTGAGACACAAATCCAGGGTCTAAGTTATACCTGATAATATTATTCAGAAATGCAGCTTTCTGAAATGCGGTTTCATATTTACGCGCATCACTTTGACCCATTGCACTTTTTACAAATGCTAATTCCTGATCGGTGATGCCCGTTTCTTCAAAACTTTTAATTTCTTTCATGAACTCGACTATCGAGCTGTCGGTTACATCAGAACGAACTCCGGCATAGGCGGTATATGGACCAGCAGATTCAGAGCCTGAGAAATAAGAACCGGCACCATACGTGTAGCCCTTATCTTCGCGAAGGTTCAGGTTAATACGGCTGTTGAAGGCTCCTCCAAGGATGTAGTTCATGATATTTACCCGATAGAATTCTCCTGTTGCATCAAAAGGTAAAGCGATGTATCCGATCCTTATTTCAGATTGTGCTGCTTTGTCTTTGTTCACCAAAAAGATTTTTGTTTTTTCAATACTTGCTACTTTCGGTGTTGCAGGCATTTCTACCGGTTTGGCTTCCCATTTTGAAAGGAAACCTAACTTTGGCATAATTGTACTTTGGTCAATATCACCTACAATGACGAGGTTCGTAACAGTGGGTGAAAAGTTGTCGCGATAGAAGTTCTTTACATCATCCAATGTTAGGGTACTTACGCTTGCCGTTGTACCAATAACCGGGATAGAAAGAATATTGTCATTACCGTAAACTGTTTTATTGTACACATTGGCGGCTACAACCGATGCTTGAGTGCTTTGGTTGGCAATTGACTCTAATGTTTGCTTTTTCAATCGGTCAAAATCTGTTGAATCGAACCGTGGATTTAGCATCCGCTCCTCTAGCAGGGCAAGGGTAGCATCCAGGTTTTTGGTTAGCGACTGCATGGATACGGTCATCTGATCAGCACCAGCACTAAAATTAATAGAAGAACCCAGTTTATCCAACTGGCTGCTCAATTCTTCGGAGCTGTATTTTTTTGATGATTCATTCAACATAGAAGCTGTAAGCATGGCGATACCTGCCTTACCTGGGTTTTTAGCTTCTAGTTTATGACCTCCTTTAACTAAAAACAGCATAGATACCGTTGGAACTTCATCATTTTTAGTACCAATAACTTTGATTCCATTTCCGGCCTTATCATTCCAGAAAGGAGGCACTTTGATGACGGGGTTTGCACCAGATCCAGGGCGTTTCTTGCGGTCGAATGTATCAGTCGCTTTTACATATTTCAAACCTGCATATTGATCCTTCGGAGGAGTATAACCGGAAGAATCGACCTGGAAGTTATCTGCATGTGCAACATCTGCAGATTTACCTTTAGGTACTACACTTAAAATTACAGCGTGTTTACCTTTAATATATTTGGCATAAACACGCATCACATCTTCGCGCGTTACCGCTTTATAACGCTTCAGATCATTCGGTAAGAAATTAGGGTTGCCAGTAAAAACCTGGTAATTGGCAAGAATAGAGGTTTTACCATCTACACTGGATAACTGGTTAATTTCATTGGCTTCATAAGACACCTTAAAACGGGTAAGCGCATCCTCTGAGACACCTGTCTTTTCGAATTCAAGTAAGGATTCTCTTATTATTTTCTCCATCTCAGCAAGGGTCTGACCAGGGAACGGCAAGGCCGAAATGCTAAATTCACCTGCCAATTCAGTGCATGGGTGTTGTGATCCGGCTTGAACTGCTTTTTGGCTTTTCACTAAATTTTTGTACAAGATTGAATTTTTACCCTGTCCTAGTATTTCGGCCAACAAATCTAAGGGAACTTCATCAGGATGAAAGTTTGGCACCGTAGGGAAGGTCATTTGAAGTAATGGAAAACGGATATTGTCTTCATAAGAAATATACTTATCCTGAGTTAATACAGGAGCGGGTAATTCCATATCTTTAACTTCTACGCCCTTATTGATGGGGCCGAAGTATTTCTCTGCTAATTTGACAACCTGAGCTGGGGTAACGTCCCCGCCAACAGTTAATGTAGCGTTATTAGGACCGTACCAGCGTAAGAAAAAGTTTTTCAGGTCTTGTACGTTTCCGCGATTCAAGTCTCTCAAATAGCCAATGGTGGTCCAGGAATATGGATGACCGTAAGGATATAAAGCTGCTGAGTTTTTTTCAAATACTAATCCGTAGGGACGGTTGTCGTAGTTTTGACCACGCTCGTTTTTAACTGTAGCACGTTGTATTTCAAACTTCTTTTGGGTAACGGCATTCATTAAAAAGCCCATACGGTCTGCTTCTAACCATAAAGCGGTTTCGAGTTGGTTACTTGGCAATGTCTCAAAATAATTCGTGCGGTCGCGATTTGTTGATCCATTTAAGTCACCACCGGCTTCAGAAACGATTTTAAAATGTTCTTCGTCCGCTACGTTATCTGATCCCTGAAACATCATATGTTCGAAAAAATGCGCAAAACCTGACTTTCCAACTTCCTCACGTGCTGAGCCTACATGATAGGTTACGTCCACATGTACGATGGGGTCAGAATGATCTTCATGAACGACTACGGTTAGACCATTGGGAAGGAGGTACTTCTCGTATGGGATAACCAGTTCATCGCCTTTCCGAACTACCTTTTCGACCAGTTTAGTTTTTGCCGGTGTCTTTTGTGCTTGAACCTGAGATTGACAGGTTAATATGCTGAGGAAACATAAGGCTAATTTATAACGTTTAAGCATGAGAGATAAAATTTAGTATAGTGTTATTTGAATTATAGAGGGAAACCCAGGTTGCTAAATCACAAATACATTTCAAAGTATAATTTTAATGAATTTTAAAGATTCAAACCATAAAATTCTAAAATAAATATACCGTTTTAAAGTTTTCGATTGAATCAAGTCAGTATTAAACAAAAAAAGCCGATCTTATCAGGTCAGCCTATATACTTTACATAAAGAATAAATGATTAAAAGGGATCTATCTTCGGATTTGAATCTTTATCACTTCTTTTTGTATCATCTAACCGGATATCATCAGGGTTTGATTGCTCTTCATCCTCATTGATGGTGCCAAACATGGTTTTATTTTTATAAGGATCTTCATTAAGCAGGTTTTCATCTGCTGTTTGCCATGTATCTCCAATTGTTTCTTTATTGATATCCCCTTCTTGAAAATCCGAATCTACTAGTGCATCACTGGATCTTGGCGTTTCGGTAAAACCTCTTTCTGAAGAGATGGCTTCGTCGTCAAAACTTTGTGCCAGAGGGATCGTCTCCTTATCTTGAGGAACCCTGCGGTTGCCATAGAAATTTTCTTCGTTGAAATGGTCGTGCGTATAGAAGTCGGTTGCATTGTAGGCCAATGCATCACCAACCGCCGTTCCTGCCAGAATACTTCTGATAAGCGATTCTGTGATTGGCGTCACATTCCCCTTTTCATATGCAGGGAGTGCAAAAATTTGGTCTGTAGTGACATGAGGCAAAACTACCTCGTCATCCTGTTCATGCAGCTCTGCAAGTCCTATTGGAATTAAAACAGGACCTTCGTTTTTCGCATCAGGTTTAGTGTCAAGCAGACTTGATCCTGGATCATCAAGATTTACAACCAGATAGCGTACTTTGCGTGATTCCGGATCAAAGAGCAATTCCTCTACCTCACCAATCTTCTGTCCTTGTTCATTAACCACATTCCAGCTTATTACATTAGGCTGTCCGTCTACAATTTCAAAATCACTTCCACCCAATTCAATCAGATGCTTATTTCCATTTATTTGATCATCTAAAGCCATCATTTCTATTTTTTAGAGTATTAATAATTCGTATTTATTGATTTACGGCCTTTCCCGCGAATACTACAATTTGTACACTTCTATTTTGTTTTCTTCCTAATGCGCTTGCATTGTCGCTCACTGGTCTAGATTCGCCTAAAGAATGAACTGATATTTTATCTTCCGGAATAGAAGCATTTTTTATCATCCAGCTCTTTACTGCTTCTGCCCTTTCGGCTCCAAGTTGCTTATTATGTCCAGCCGTTCCGGTTGAATCTGTGCTTCCATAAATCCCTATAGCCGCGCCTTTAAAGCGTTTGTCTAATGATGCCGTTATTTGTTTCAACTTAGCGGTCGCGCTTTCCTGTAATGCATTCTGGTCTGTCGCAAAAAGAACATTTTCCCCTAGTGTGTAAATGGTGTATGCATCGTTCCCACTTACTGAAATGTCCTGGTCGGTTACCTCATCATAAGACGATTTAGGTGCGTTGAAGTCCACACTGCCCCAATCGGGTTCTGTAGTAGCCAATACATTTGCGTCATTCATACTGGTAATTGCAGTAGAGTCTCCAGGGCCGACTTTCACATTTTCCTTGTCACATCCTTTGAAGAAGAAGAATAAGATTGCCAAAGCAATCAGAGCAAGTACAATCCAGATCCAGCTTGAATTTGATCGCTTGGGTTGAACATTCAGTTCTGCCATGTTTTTAATGTTTAAGTTTTAAATAGGGTTGGACACATTTTAAAAGGAATGTCCTGCGAAATGTAAAGAGCTATTTAATAAAAATGTTTTATTAAAAACAAAACTGTGTACAGGCATTCTGAGCTGCGTGTCAAGTTGATTATTCAATATACCTCTACTTTTGAATAAATGCGAATACTGACATTACTTTGATGGATATATCAAAATGTAGTAATACTTTTGCTTAACACTGTTAGATTATTTACACTGTACATTCAAATGGCTAGTAAAGATAGAATTCAAAGACTTAAGGAAGACACCCGATGCAATATTCTTGAAGCTGCCTTAGAAATTGTAAATGAAGACGGATGGCAAGCTTTGAGCATGCGAAAGATTGCAGATAAGATTGAATACACTGCTCCCATCATTTATGAATACTTCTCCAATAAAGAAGGTATTTTATTAGAGTTGACACGCAAAGGGAATATAATACTGTTACAGGAATTCAAAGCGGCAAAGGCTCAACATAACTCCGCAGAAAAACAGCTTGAAGCAATGTGGATCGCTTACTGGAATTTCGCATTTACAAATCAACAATTATATAAGTTGATGTTTGGTGTGGATACTAACTGTTGCGAAACAAAGACGATGCTAGCTGAGGTTGTAGAAATCAGGAAACTGGTTCAAGATTCAATCGCAGAGATAATGACTTCAAATCCACCATCTGAAGAAGTAATATGCAGAAAATACTATACATTCTGGTCTATCATTCATGGATTAATCTCAATTAATTTAGTACAAAAAGGGACAAACGAAGAAATGAATCAACACATTTTAAAAGATGCAATTAAGGGCATTATTAAATCAATAAACGACTAATATTTTTTTTATGGAGTACTTAACACTGTTAAATTATCTATTCACTATAAGTTCAAACTCAAGAAGAAGAGTTTCCCATTCAATAAACCTTTTTTTGCATCATCACTTAACAGTGTTAAGTAGTTATACACACGTTAAGAAACTCTCTTCCATCAAGTAAGCATCAATAATTAAAAAAATTTACTAAACCCCTTAACACTGTTAAACAATTGAATATCGTTATGAAAACTACAATCCTCCTATCCCTATTTTTAGCCGGCTGTGCTGGCAAAACCCCGCAAGTTGAGGCACCTGCACCGCAGTCCCTTCCTGTAGTATCAATCAAAAGCAGTACGGAGACTACTTATACTGAATATCCGGCTGCAATACAAGGAGCTGTAGATCTGGAAATACGTCCACAAGTATCAGGCGTACTGGATAAGATCTATGTAAATGAAGGCGCTTTAGTTAAAAAAGGAGATCCACTTTTTAAATTAAATGGGCTTTCTTTTAAAGAAGCATTAAATAATGCTCAGGCTTCATTGCTTGCAGCTCAGGCATCAGTGACGAATGCCCGAATTGAAATTGACAAGTTAACCCCTTTAGTGAAAAACAAAGTTGTTTCAGATTTCCAGCTAAGAAGTGCACAGGCGACTTATGAATCGGCACAAGCCAGAGTAAAACAAGCTAGAGCTGAGGTTGCGGCAGCAAACATCAATTTAGATTATACACTCATCAAAGCGCCGGTTAACGGCTATGTAGGTCTGTTGCCCAAAAAACAAGGAAGTTTAGTATCTACTACAGATCCTCTACCATTAACGCAGCTTTCCGATGTGCATGAGGTACATGTTTACTTTTCATTGGGAGAAGATGATTTTGCAGACTTTAATACAGAACACCCCGGGGGAACGTTAGCCGAAAAATTGAAGGGACTACCTGGTGTATCTCTTGTTTTATCGAATAATAGTGTATATCCACAAGAAGGAAAAATCGACATGGTGGACGGACAGTTTGATAAGCAAACCGGTTCTATTCTACTGAGAGCTACTTTCGCTAATCAACAAGGTTTGTTAAGATCTGGTAATACGGGTAAAATCAGACTTAGTCTGCAACATCAGAATACGTTGCTGATACCACAGGCATCGACTGTAGAAGTACAGGATAAGATGTTTGTCTTTACCGTTGACAAGTCCAATAAAGTAAGTAAGCGACCTATAACTGTTTCAGGCACTAGCGGCACAAACTATCTGGTAAATAACGGATTAGCTTCCGGTGATAGGATTGTCGTAGATGGAATAGACAAAATAAAAGAAGGAGATATCATCCAACCGCAAGTATTTACAGCAGAAAATAACAAAACTGCATCAAGATAATATACCAACATCATGTTTAAAAAATTTATAGACAGACCCGTCTTAGCAACAGTCATCTCCATTTTACTGGTGATACTTGGCGTACTTGGATTACTGAAGTTGCCTTTACAACAATTCCCGGATATTGCACCTCCTGCGGTTCAGGTAACGGCTCTATATCCTGGTGCAAATGCAGAAACAGTTTTACGTTCAGTAGCGCCATCTTTGGAAGAATCGATTAACGGGGTAGAAGACATGAGTTACATGAGCTCTACTGCCAGTAACGATGGTTCTTTAGTGATCACGGTGTATTTTAAGTTGGGAACGGATCCCGATCAGGCAGCCGTAAATGTTCAAAACCGTGTATCTCAGGCAACAAGTCAACTTCCTGCAGAGGTTATTCAAGCAGGGGTTACCACGGCTAAACAGCAGAATAGTCTAATCATGGTGCTGAGTATGTTCACAGACGATGAGAAGAGCTATGACCAGACTTTTATGGCTAACTATGCGGCAATCAACCTTATTCCTGAAATTAAACGTATTCAGGGTGTTGGTCAGGCTGTTATTTTCGGTGGGAGTAAAGATTACTCCATGCGTGTTTGGCTTAACCCGGCTCAGATGGCTACTTATAATCTGGTCCCAAATGATGTGATCTCAAAAATAAAAGATAAGAATCTGGAAGCAGCTCCAGGTATGTTTGGAGAAGGCAGCAAGAATGCTTTTCAATATGTGTTGAAATACAAGGGTAAGTTGACTAAACCGGCTGAATATGAAAACATCATTATTCGTTCTAACTCGGATGGCTCATTTTTGCGACTTAAAGATGTAGCTAGAATCGAGTTTGGGTCTTATACGTATTCGAGTTTAACTCGTATTGATGGTAAGGCAGGGTTGAATATAGCTGTACAGCAGCTAAGTGGCTCAAACGCGAATGAAATTCAGATTGCGGTTGAAAAGTTTATGCAGAAAGCTGAAAAAGACTTTCCAAAAGGCGTTAAGTATATAGTTCTTTACAGTACTAAAGTCTCTCTGGATCAGTCTATCGAACAAGTTATTCATACATTGATTGAGGCTTTTATATTGGTATTTCTTGTTGTATTCATCTTTCTACAAGATTTCAGGTCCACACTTATCCCTGCCATTGCGGTTCCGGTAGCTATACTGGGGACGTTTTTCTTCATGAACCTTTTCGGGTTTTCTATTAATCTATTGACGTTGTTTGCACTGGTATTAGCCATTGGAATTGTGGTCGATGATGCCATTGTGGTTGTGGAGGCCGTGCATTCCAAGATGCATCATAAGAATTTGGCGCCAAAACCAGCTACAGCAGCTGCAATGCATGAGATTACAGGTGCAATCATCTCCATTACGTTGGTTATGAGTGCGGTATTTTTACCTGTAGGTTTCATGGAAGGTTCAACTGGTGTATTCTATAGACAATTCGCCTTTACACTGGCCATAGCGATTGTAATCTCAGCAGTTAATGCATTGACATTAAGTCCTGCCTTATGCGCCTTATTTTTGAAAGAGGTTCCTTCTACAGACTCCTCCAGCACAGTCAAAAGAAACTTTAAAGAAAAGTTCTTCGCAGGATTTAACAAAAGTTTTGATTCACTGACTCAAAGATATGTAGGCAGCTTACGGTTCCTGATCCGTTCTAAATGGATTGGACTGGCGGGTTTGGCTATCGTTGTGCTTGCAACCGTATGGATGGTAAAGAAAACGCCAACAGGATTTATTCCTTCAGAAGATCAAGGCTTCATAGCTATTGCCATGTCAACACCTGCCGGTGCTTCATTGGAAAGAAGTACAGAAGTAGTGAAGAAAGCGGAAGACTTGCTAAGACCATTACCTTTTACTAAGGTATTCAACGGGTTATCCGGTTTTAGTCTCCTTACTTCATCTACAAGTCCTTCAGCAGGAAGTTTATTTATTTTGCTTAAGCCTGCAAAGGAACGTGGTGATGTTAAAGATATTACAGCCATTATGAACATAGTAAGGGGAAAGCTGGCTACGATTAAAGGTGCTAATTTCTTTGTCTTTACCTTCCCTACTGTGCCGGGCTTTAGTAATATCGACGGACTAGACCTTGTATTGCAGGATAAAACAAGTGGTAAACTAGACCGTTTCAGCGGCATCGCTAATAACTTTATCGCAGAACTGATGAAGCGTCCAGAAATAGCAGTGGCTTTTACTTCCTTTAAAGCGGACTACCCGCAACTGGAAATGGAACTGGACGATAACAAAGCAGAACAGCTGGGGGTGTCGACAAAAGATATACTGCAAACTTTGCAGGGTTATTTTGGAAGTGCCCAGGCATCTGATTTTAACAGATTTGGGAAGTACTATAGGGTGATGGTACAGGCTGATATAGATAATCGTGCTGATCCTTCTTCTATGGATGGTGTTTTCGTTAAAAATAAGGATGGCGAAAATGTACCCATAAACACTTTAATTAAACTTAAACGTGTATATGGCACAGAAACAGCGTCACGTTACAACCTGTTTAATTCAATAGGCGTCAACGCAATACCAAAACCTGGATTCAGTTCTGGTGATGCGATCCGGGCAGTAGATGAAGTGGCTGCACAGCAATTGCCGTCTGGATTCTCTCATGAATTCTCCGGAATTACTAAGGAAGAAATTACATCAGGAGGTCAGTCGGTTATCATTTTCCTACTGTGTCTTGTATTTGTGTATTTCCTTTTAGCGGCTCAATATGAAAGTTATATACTTCCATTAGCCGTGATCCTTTCTATCCCTACAGGTATCTTTGGTGTATTCATAGCAATAAGCTTAACCGGGATTGAAAACAATATTTATGTTCAGGTCGCATTGGTCATGCTGATCGGCCTGCTGGCTAAAAATGCCATTCTGATTGTGGAGTTCGCTGTCCAGCGAAGAAGAGCAGGTAAGTCACTTGTTGCCTCATCATTGGAAGCTGCGAAATTAAGATTACGCCCGATTATTATGACTTCACTGGCATTTGTGGTAGGACTAATACCGATGATGCGTGCAACCGGACCTTCTGCACTGGGTAACCATTCCATAAGTATTGGTGCTGCAGGAGGAATGATCACAGGAGTTATTCTTGGTCTTTTCATTATCCCGGTGCTCTTTGTCATCTTCCAATATCTACAAGAAAAAATCACTGGTAATCCAGCACACAAGATCACTAAGGAACACTTAGGATCCATTGAAACAACAAATAGCATTAAAGAATATGATATCGTTTAGAAATATATCGCTTGCCGTTATAGCCCTGCTTCTAACAGCAAGCGGCTGTACGGTCTCTCAAAATGTAGCAAGGCCTTCCAATATGTTGCCTCAGGGTTACAGGAATGGCTTGGCCACAAATGCAGATACATCACGTATTGCAAACAGGCCCTATAAAGATTTTTTCAGGGAGCCTATGATTAAAGAGCTGATTGATACAGCGCTGGTGAAAAATTATGATATGCAGATTGCATTGAAAAATATAGAATCAGCATCATTGATTCTTAGACAATCAAAATGGGGTAATGTTCCTGAGGTTAATCTACGGATAACTGCTAATTCCAACAGGCCCTCTGATAATAGCTTGAATGGATTAACGATTGGTCAGTTTTCGAATGCCAAACATATTGAGGACTATACTGCATCGTTGGGTTTAAGCTGGGAAGCCGATATCTGGAAGAAGATTGCCAATCAGCGGAATCTGGCAGGCGCTTCTTATCTGCAAAGCACAGAGGCCCGCAAAGCTGTAAAAACCAGGTTAGCCTCTAATATCGCACAGGGGTTTTACAGATTGGTGATGCTGGACACGCAAATTGAAATTGCCCAGAAAAACCTGGCCTTAAATGATAGTACACTGAATATAATCAAGCTGCAGTTTAATGCCGGACAAGTGACCTCTTTAGCGGTCCAACAAGCTGAAGCACAGCAATTATTAGCTGCCGGCATAGTTACACAATTGCAGCAAAACATCATTTTAGAAGAGAACGCATTGAGCGTTCTCAGCGGATCTTTTCCTCAACAGATCTTACGTAAAGGGAAATTAAATGATATGATTCTTCCTTCGGAGATCAATACAGGGGTTCCGGCCGAAATGCTTAGTCTTCGGCCGGATGTGCGGATTGCTGAACTGGAATTGGTTAAGGCAAATGCCAGAACAGGTATTGCTAAGGCGAGTATGTACCCTTCATTGGTTATTACAGCAACTAGCGGTCTCAATACATTCACAGCAAGCAACTGGTTTACTATCCCCGCTTCCTTATTTGGAGTGGTTGGAGCCGGGATAGCACAACCTCTTTTGCAGCGTAAACAACTAAGAACACAGTATCAGGTGGCTATGATTGACCGTGACCGGACTGTTCTTGCATTCAGGTCAACTGTTTTGAATGCCGTTGCTGAAGTTTCTGATGAACTAGTTAAGATTGAGAAGTTAAAGGAGCGGTATGCTTTTGCCGAGCAAAGGGTTAAAGTTGTTCAGAGTGGACTGAAGAACGCTAACCTACTATTCAGCAGTGGTATGGCTAATTATCTGGAAGTAATTACAGCGCAAAGTAATGCACTGCAAAGTGAACTGGATCTTGCTGAAGTTAAAAATGCGCAACTGAATGCAGGGGTTGCGCTTTATAGAGCTTTAGGGGGCGGATGGAACTGATGTTAGATTAGTTTATCCGGTGTAATTGGTAAGTGACGGATCCGCTTTCCTGTGGCATTGAAAATAGCATTGGCCACAGCGGCTGCGACGCCCACAATACCAACCTCGCCAATACCTTTTATGCCCATCTTATTCGGGATAATATCATTTTCCCGGATAAAAATGGTCTCCATATCACCAATATCAAGATTTGCAGGAACATGGTAATCAGCAAGAGAACGGGTGATGAAATTACCCCAGCGCGGGTCGATGATAGACTCTTCGGTAAGGGCCATACCTATTCCCCAAATGTTTCCACCTATAATCTGAGACCTTGCGGTTTTTGGATTTAAGATTTTACCTGCTGCGGTGACAGCGAGAAACCGCTTAACTGTTGTCATTCCAGTTGAGCGGTTTACCCATACTTCGGCAAAGTTGGCATTGAAGCTATGTGCAGAATAGGCATCTGCTCCTTCAGGAGACTTCGCGTCCATTCTTGTTTGAAAGGCGTCTATTCCTTCAGACAGCATGAGCTGAGCGGCAGTTGGCCGGACAAAAAACTGTTTTCCTGATTTTGCCAACAACTCATTCGTGATTTTTTCGCAAGCTTCATTCACTGCATTTGCATAACTGGCTGCGCCAACCGAGCCAACAGAACCTGCAGCTGGGGGTAAATCGGAATCGCCTATGGTAACTTGAACCTGACTGATGGGCAGACCTAATCCATCAGCTGCCGTTTGGGTCAGAATGGTATAGGTACCTGTACCCAGATCCGCTGCTGCCTGTTCCACAATAGCCTTCACTTTGTTTCCTGTTCTTATCAGCTTAATGATGGCAGAGCTATCGCGCTGTCTGGCAGGATAAGTTCCACAAGCTACACCATAACCAATAAGATAATCACCTAGCTGCGTTACTCCCGGTTGGGCACTCCGTTTATCCCAACCAAAGGCTTTGGCACCTTCTTTAAGGCATTCTACTAGTTTGCGTGATGACCAGGGTTTACCGTTTGAAGGATCTTTTGCGGGTTCATTTTTTAGTCTAAAATCAATAGGATCCATTTTTAGCTTAAAAGCAAGTTCATCGATTGCTGATTCTAATGCAAAGCTTCCGGTAGATTTTCCAGGGCCACGGGTGTATGTAGGGATAATGATGTTCATGGGTATCACACGATAGCTGATCAGTGAATTCGGAACCTCATACATAACCTTTGAACAATCGCCACAAGGCTCAACAAATTCATCGTTTATTGCGCAATGCGTGGTTGTTTGGTGTGCAAGGGCCAACAGCTTTCCATCTTTGTCGGCCGCAAGCCTGATTCTTTGGTCGTTATGCTGGCGCAACCCTACTGAATTAAACATTTGTTGTCTGCTCAACGCAAGATGAACTGGCCGGCTTATCATTTTTGCAGCAACTGCGGCAAGCACTAAGTTGGCCCATTGTCCTCCTTTAGATCCGAAACCTCCTCCAATATGAGGGGATACAATACGTACATTTTCCGACTTGATATTTAACGTATTAGCAGCCGAAGACTGCGCTCCATTTATTATTTGAGAGCCATTGTAAAGCGTCACTTTTTCGCCTTCCCATACTGCTATGGTTGCATGCGGTTCCATCGGGTGGTGATGTTCGATAGGTGTTGCATACAACTCATCAATTGCAAAATCTGCCTGATTAAATACTGCGTCTACATCTCCCCTCTTTAAATCTTCATTCTTTGAAGGAACGGCATCTTTCTTTAATTTTTCAAAATCTACTTTTGCCTCGGATTTATGGTATTCAACTTTTACCAATCGGGATGCATGACGGGCCTGTTCAAAGGTTTCTGCTACCACGATACCGATATGCTGACCGTAAAATTCAATATCAGGTCCCTGTAATAATGCTCCACCGCGCAATCCACCTTTTTCATTAAGTTTGGGTGCATTTAGATGCGTAATGACAGATAAAACTCCGGGAACTTTTAAAGCTTCAGTTGAGTCTATTTTAGTGATAGTTCCTGCAGCAATAGTGCTTTTAAACAAATAGGCATAAGCCATATTCTTCACCGGATAATCGGTGGCATAAGTTGCTTTTCCTGTTACTTTCAGGAGCCCGTCGATCCGATCTACAGGCGTTCCGGTTAATTTATTTGCTTCCATTATTCATTGCCATATCAAGCGCACGGACAATTGCCCGCTTACCCAGTTCAACTTTAAATCTGTTATACTCTAAAGGTTTTGCCTGATTCATTTCAGCTTCTGCAGCTGCTTGAAAATTGGCTTCTGTGGCTTCCTTTCCTTTTAGCAATTCCTCGGCCCTGAGCGCACGCCAGGGTTTATGGGCCACACCACCTAAAGCAATTTTCGCCTGCACGATATTGTTGCCATTGAGTTCGAGACCTGCCGCTACAGATACCAGTGCGAAAGCATAAGAGGCACGGTCGCGCACTTTGAGGTAATATGAATGACTTGCAAACTTATTTGGAGGTAGCTCTATGGCTGTGATTAGTTCGCCGGGCAGCAAATTGTTGTCCTTTTCAGGGTTCTCTCCCGGTAAACGGTGGAAATCAGTAAAAGCGATACGCCGCTGTTGGCCCTTTGAATTTGCAACCTGAACTGTTGCATCTAATACTGCCAGTGCAACAGCCATATCTGATGGATAAACAGCAATGCATTTTGATGACCATCCGAAAATGGCGTGCATCCGGTTAATGCCTTCCATAGCGCCGCAACCTGACCCAGGCACACGTTTGTTGCAAGGCATATCCACATCATAAAAATACGGGCAACGGGTTCTTTGCATTAAATTTCCCCCATTGGTTGCCATGTTTCTGATTTGCGCTGAAGCACCTGCAAGGATAGCCTGGGTAAGTAATGGATGGTTGAGACGAATAAGTTCATGATTGGCAGTTTCCGTATTGTTGGAAAGCGCTCCTAAAGATACACCGCCTTTATTGGGTCCCTCAGTAATCATTTTTATGTCTGCTACTTTCAAAAAGGTGATATCAAGCAGCTCATCCGGCCGTTCAACATCCTCTTTCATCAAATCTAAGATATTGGTACCTCCAGCAAGGAACTTCGCGTTTGAATGCGTGCTAACAAGTTGTGTTGCTGATTGAACTGTATTTACATGGGTGTACTTAAATGGCCTCATGATACTATTTTATATGGTGTACCTGTATATTAACCTGCGAAATTCCACTTCTGCTCTACTGATTTGCCCGATTGAACTTCACGTATTGCGGCTACAATATTGGGGTAGGCACCGCAACGGCAAATGTTTCCAGACATACGTTCTCTGATCTCATTTTCGGACAGCTGAAGAGGCTTTTTGGGGACATTTACCTGATCGGTAACGTAGCTAACTTCGCCATTTTTAGCTTCAGCTAATAACGCGACCGCCGAACAAATCTGTCCCGGTGTACAATAGCCACACTGAAAGCTGTCATGTTTGATAAATGCAGCCTGTATCGGATGAAGATCAGTGCCATTAGCAATTCCTTCAATCGTGGTTACTGACTTGCCTTCGCAACTGGCAGCTAAGGTGAGACAAGATAAGATCCGCTTTCCATCCACGATCATGGTACAAGCGCCACACTGGCCATGATCACACCCTTTCTTTGCACCCGTCAACTCCATTCTTTCCCTAACAGTATCCAAAAGAGTCATTCGGGAATCAACCAATAAATTTTTATTAAATCCATTCACCTTAAAAGATACTCTAACTCCATTTTCAACTTGTGCAGTTGTTAATTCGTTTAAACTAGGTTGCGCCAATGGTCTCGCCAATAGCTGCTCTGCACCTAGAAGATGTGAGGCCAATACGCCAGTCCCCGCTATACTGATGAGTTTAAGAAAGTGTCTTCTACTAAAACCTGTATCCATGATCTCTTTAAGATCTTCGGGCATGAGATCCTTAAACAATTTCTTTTCGTCTTCTGTCAAGTCTGGATTTTCATTTTCTTGATTCATCGAATTAGTTTAGACTACATCATTAAATTAAGGACTTATTAGCTAATTAAATCAACAATATAAAAATTAATCAGTTTGTATTAAGAAGATTACATTGCCTGATGGGCTTCATCTTAGATCAATGTAATTTTAGTCCAAAACTTCGGCATCTCATATAGTAAACCAGAATGTTGCTCCCTTGCTTATCGTGCTTTTAAACCCCATTTCACCAACATCCTTTTTAACGATTTTAGAAAAAATATACAATATCAGTCCTAAGCCTTAATATTTGTTTTTATTGGTATTGGTACGATAAAATCGGCCAGATAGATAAGCTAAACTTTCTTCCTCGATACCTTTAAAATTAAGTAATATGTTTTATCATGTTCAGAATTTGATCAACCAGATTCATCAGCAGCAAATACACTTCAAGAAGGACTAGGCGGTCAATTTGGAGAAATGCGTACTATGATGCAATACCTTTTTCAAAGTTCCAGTTTCTGTGGGGACGGGATTCCCTACCTGGATTTGATTCAGGGTGCCGGAATTGAAGAAATAAGCCATGTGGAATTAATTACCAAAACAATTTCCAGATTATTGGATGGAGCGCCTGAAACCCTAGAGACGGTAAAGAAAAGTAGTTAAGCCATTGCTGTTTTATGCTTAAGATAGGTAAAAACCATAGGAGGCAAAGTAGACAAATGCTATTAGTAATTGTCTATTTTGCCTCCTATGGTTTTTTGTCCATTTAAATGAGCAAAAATCTGGCTTTCTACAATCATTCTAATGGGTGAATTTCCACCAGTCAAAATTGAACAACTCATCTTGTTTCCCCTTAAAAACAAAGAATATATCATGTACACCATCAATCTTTCGCAATTTAGCAGAATATGCTTTCCAGCTAGTTGCTTTCCCAGTACTTTTAATTGACAGGGAGCCGGCCAGAGGTCCATTCAGACTATCCAGACGTACTTCCATTGCTCCTCCATTAACACTCGCAATCTGTGCCTCAAAAGAAATTGCTCCTTTGCCAAAATCAGCCCCTTTGACTTTAATATAATCGCCATTGCTAATATCCGTTACATAAATGCCTCCGGTAGAACTATCCCTGACTGTTTCAACACCAGATGACCATGCAATAGTCTCAGCTTCAGTTCGAATATAAGGATTCAAGCTGGCAACTTGAGTAATCCCTTCTTCCCGCCACCAGGGCAATTCTGGAATAGTTCCATCAGCATTGTATTGAAACTCCTCCACACAGACTGAACGTCTTTCATGATGTTTGTCCGTCAGCATAAAGTTGAGTCGGTAATTAAAACCGAAAACATATGATTTCCCTTTATAATCGATAATACCCGGATGATTACCAGACGATTTACTATTTGGCCTCATAATATATCCTTTGTATTCCCAGGGTCCTTCAGGGCTGTTGCTCATTGCATAACCTATCCCTTCCGGACAACAGGTAGATGCGTATGCCATATAGTAATGACCATTTCTTTTATAAGCCCACGGTCCTTCCTGATAATGATATGGATCATCACGGTCCTTAACTTTGGCGAAAGATTTGTCTTTAATGGGTTCTCCGGTATAGGACATCATATCCTCATTAAGTTTTACATACCACAGGTTAGGATTCCCCCAGTATAAATAAGCTTGCCCGTCGTCAATAAAAACAGTCGGGTCAATGCTGTCGTACTTATCTCCAATTATGGGCTTGCCAAGAGGGTCTGTAAAAGGACCTAAAGGATTGTCGGCTACAAGCACTCCAATACCTCTTCCCTGAACCGGGCAATACAGGTAAAATTTCCCATTACGTTCAATACATTGAGGGGCCCAGGCTCCGTTGTCCATACCACCCCATCCACTTTTAGTCTTATCAGCCCACTTGAAGTTTTTTAGAGATGCAATACGACCATGGTCCGTCCAGTTTACCATATCGGTTGAGGTATAACACAACCAGTCCTTCATTCTGAATCCTCCCATGCCTACGGGCGCATCATCTTCATCATGACTTGTATAAAGAAAAACAGTATCATGATAAACAAATGGAGCAGGATCTGCGGTAAATTTGTTTTGAATAATTGGATTTTGAGCCAAACAAATGGCACATAAATTTAGGCTTATTGCCAATAAAAATAAGTTCTTCATTTTTTAAACCTCCACCAGTCAAAGTCAAAAAGCTGTCCTTCGCCCCCCTTAAAAACAAAATATACGTCGTGTATCCCGCTTATACCGGTAACACGCGAAGTCCTTGTATTCCAATTCTGTAAACCACCACTATTTTTTACCACACAAATGCCAGCGACCTTTCCGTTCAGACTGTCAAGCCTTATTTCAATCTTCCCTCCTAAGTCGACAGCGACACTTGCTTCAAACGTTTTCGCACCATTCCCAAAATCTACGTTGCGCACTTTAATGTAATCGCCATGATCTATTTCCGTCACATAAACTCCTTTAACGGGATCGCCGGCCGTTTCGACACCTACTTCCCAGGCAATGGTTTCAGCTTCCACACGCATAAAGGGATTAATACTGCCTGCAGCTTTTTTAATACCTGCAGTTGGAGCAACTTCGCGAACGGACCCGTCTGCATTAAAGCTTAACTCATCCACGCAAACAGAACGGTTAAAACCACCGCCGCCCGGTAATGCTCCATTGTGATAAAACAAGTAGGTTTTACCTTTATAGTCAACCACGCCGGGATGGTTAGTAAATGCACCTCTATTATCAATCACGGCCATCACCGTATCGCCGTAAGCCCAATGCGGATTTGAAAGACTCTGGCTTGTAGAATACGCCAGGTGCTCAGGCACGCCTCCAGCAGGATAAAAGAGATAGTAAAGTTTATTGCGTTTATAAATCCATGGGCCTTCTTCGAAAGTAGTAAATCTTTTTTCTGTACTATTTAAGGTTCCTTTGATCTGATTACTAAACCATTCTTGCTTATCAGCCGGAATTCTCTGCAACCCTGACTGCTGGTCATACGAGAGCATATCTTTATCGAGTTTTGCATACCGGAGTTCGGATGTACCCCAGGTAAGCCAAGGTTGCTTTGACTCATCCCAAATGACTGTTGGATTGATATTCCCTTTTTCAAGATCTTCAGTGATCAGTGGTTTACCAAGGACATCTTTGAAAGGGCCAATTGCTTTATCACTTACGGCGACACCTATAACTTTTCTGTTGGTAATTTTGTCGGTTGCGCTCACATACCAATAATATTTATCGTCCGTCTTACTCTTAACGGTGTGTGATTCAAGTCCATTAATTGATTTCGCCCATGCAAATGTGTTGTTTGCATTTAAGATCCGAAGTTTGAAGCCCTCCTCCGTTAAAGAAACTTTTACAGGACCCGCGCTTGGATCATAGGAAACCATATCACTATTGAGCTTAACATAGTACAAATGAGGGTTGCCCCAATATAGATAAGCCTGTCCATCGTCATCAATAAACACGGATGGATCTATGTACCCCCAACCGCCTGAAATAAGCGGCTTTCCAATGGCATCCTTAAAAGGGCCTGTTGGTTTGTCGGATACGGCAACACCAATAGCCATTCCATGGGAATTTTTATCATTTGCGCAAACATACCAGTAGAACTTTCCGTTCCGTTCGATACATTGAGAAGCCCAGGCGTCTTTCTCCGCCCATTTGAAAGTTTCAAGCGATAATGGACTGCCACGATCAACCCAGTTAACCATATCGGTTGTTGAATATGCATGCCAATCTTTCATCGTAAACCAGGTTGAATTTTCTTCGTCATGCCCGGTATATAGAAACAAAGTGTCTTTATATACCAGTGCGGCCGGGTCGGTAGTATAAATGGTTTGAATAATTGGATTTTGTGCATTTACCTTCCCCGCACCTATTATGGTCGTTAAAAAAAGCAACATCACGGCTTGAATTCTTACTCTTATTATATTATTCATTTGTTAGGGGCTCTGTGATTAAAAAATATTGGAGCATAAAAAAGGCATAACTTTAAAATATAATACAAGCCAAACATTATTCTGCCCTTGGTTTATTTAGTTTATACATCGGATAAAATGGGTTCTACCTTGCTCCCATTATGGATCAAATTTATCATAAAAAGGTAAAGGGAGGTAGCAGGTATGTCTAAAAAAGATGCAATAATGTGTAAAACAAATCTGAAGCATACGAATCGGGAATACGCAGTTTGTGAATGCGGAAACTAAGCATCCAGTTATCTAGTTCAGTCAGCATGTAACGACGATTAGATGATTCTTCTAGAAACCTACTCTCAAAGGCATAGAAAAAGCCCTTTTCTTTTGGAAAAGGGCTTTTAAATCGAACCAATCAAAGGATTCAACATCAAATTTCAATGCTCCATACTGCCAATTTCTTAACAGTTTAGTATTCTTTCCAGGCTCTAAAGATATGGGCGTAACTGTTCATCGGCTTTCTCAAGGTTAGCCGCACGCTCACTTAAATCTGCTTTTTGCAACGCAGATTTCAACGCATCTATATCAAGATCCTGACAATATGAGGGAGTACCTGGTTGCTGTCTCCAAGACTCAGACAGTAAGCCGGCGTCAATTGCGTCAAAGCCTATTTTATCAATAAGTTCTAATACAGTTTGCTTTTCTTGCTCATCATTACCAGCCACTGATAAAGCAATTCGAGTTGGCGTTCCTACTGGAACAGCTTTCGATGCTAGACTTGCGGCATAAATGTTGTTAAAAGCCTTGATCACCGGATGGCCAATTACTTTAGCTACCCATTCGCTATCAGTTAATCCACCCTCAATATCAGCGATCTTGCCATCTCGAGATGGGTAGAAATTACCCGTATCAACAATGACGGCCTTAGAAGCAGCAAGAATAGATATCGGAAGGTTAACTACCGCCTTTTCAGGGACAGAAATGATGACGAGATCTTCAGCGCCTGCGGCTTCTTCTGCTGTCACTGGAGTTGCACCTGTTTCGCTAGCAACTTCACTTAAAGTTTCAGGACCTCGTGAGTTTGCAATAATAACGTGATGTCCAAGATTTTTTAGATACCGGGCAAGCGCACTACCAATATTACCAGATCCAATAATTCCTACATTCATATTTATCAATTTAAATTGCTAATTAATTTAAGCACTACTTGCAAATCTATTAAACATTAAGTATTACTTGCTTCTTCAACGTGATGTTTACTTTTAACTGATATAAGACTTTCATTGCACATTAAATACACAAGCTGGCTTGGGCAATTCGAAATTGCCCAAACGTATTATATTCATACTCCGTACAAAATAATTTCTATAATCAGCATCACGATAAAACGCAAAAGCTCATTAATTGACACTGGTTAATCCTTTGCTTTGATCTCGGCACTTGCCTCAGATAATCCAGGCGAACTAACCGTAAGATTAATATCTCCTATATTCCGGGTACTCTTTATTATAACAAGGGCACGGCCATGCCATGTTTTGCGCTGATTAGCTACATAAGGATCAACGTCTTTTAAGCTTGCATTATCAACAGCAGCAATAACGCCCGGACCTTTTAAGGTAAACAACAATTGATTATCTGCGTTTGTCTGGACATTTCCATTCTGATCGGTTATCTCAACTGTAACATACGATAAGTCTTGTCCGCTTGCCTTGATTGTTGTCCGGTCTGCAACTATTTTTATCCTAGCAGCTTTTCCTGCAGTTATTAACACCCTTGGCCCAACCTCCTTGTCTTCCTCAACACCTACTGCCCTTAGCGTCCCTGCGGTATAAGGCAATGTAAACGTTGCTTTAAATTCCTGTTCTTTAGTTGTCTGCCGCTCTCCAATGAGCTTATCATTCAGGTAAAGCCGAACTTTCGGATAACGGGAATACACTTCAACTTGAATATCTTTCCCTTCATACCCAGTCCAGGTCCAGCTTTCCCAGGTAGGCCATACCGACCACATCGTTTCTTTAATTTTACCATTAGCCGGATTTGGTTCTCTTACAGCCATATAAAGCTTTTCATGGCCATTGTACAGCATATCTCTATAGTGTGATATGGGTTTTCTCCAGCCAATCAAATCTATGTCTCCGCAATAAGCTCCATGCCATGGATAGAAATTCTTTTCCCAATGTTCTCCTTCCAGATCGCCCGGATAGTAGTAGCGGCCAATACCTGACTCGCCCAAATAGTCCATTGCTGTCCAAACGAAATCCCCTATTATATATTCATTTTCCTGTACAAGTTTCCAATTTGCAAATGCATCACGTGAATATGATTCTGTTTGGACAATGATACGGGACGGGACACGTACATGATCAGATGCCGCTCTGTGTAACTGATAATTATATCCTGCAATATCGTGTACCGCAAAGAGGGGGTCAAATATCGCCCAGTCTTTATCCCATGTAGTCATAGCCGAAGTTACCGGACGTGTGGGATCATTTTCCCGAATCAAACCAGCAAGCTTTTTGGCAGTTTCAATCGCTTCTGGCGCCTTCCTTTCAATTATTTCATTACCTGTACTCCACATAATAATTGAAGGATGATTTCTGTCACGTTGTACCATGTCCTCAACATCCTGCTGCCACCACTTATCAAAATAACTAGCGTAATCATATGGTGTCTTAGCCGTCCTCCATCCGTCAAATGACTCGTCGATCACTAAAAGTCCCAGCCTGTCGCATGCATCTAAAAATGCCTCTGATGGAGGGTTATGTGATGTTCGAACCGCATTAAAGCCAGCTGACTTCAGTAATTCCACCTTCCTGATTTCAGCTCTGTCATATGCTGCTGCACCTAAGGCTCCATTGTCATGATGTGCACAGCCTCCATTAAGAATCACTTTGCGACCATTTAGCTGGAACCCATTTTCGGTACTGAATTTCAGGCTACGGATTCCAAAAGCATTCACAACTTTATCAATAGTTTTACCTTTGCTAGTCAATTTAATTTGAGCCTGATAGAGATTAGGCGACCCGTGAGACCAAAGCAGCGGTTTATTCACTTTTATATCCTGAACAATTTCCTTTACCGCATTTGCAGGGACTTCAACCTCGACATTATCAAAGCCAGCGTTTTTATTACCGCTATCCATAAGTTGTGTTGACACTTTAAACCGCTGTGTTGACTTTTCCTCATTTTTTATGCGTGTTTTCACCTGAACAGTTGCAGTTTCTTCAGTCACATCAGGAGTCGTAATGGTTACACCCCAATGGTCAATATGTAAGGGGGCAGTTGCATTGATCCACACATGCCTGTAAATCCCAGAGCCACTATACCATCTGCTATTCTTTTGCTGCGAATTATCAACACGAACAGATATAACATTTTCTTTTCCATAAAGCAGGTAAGGCGTAAGATCATATTCAAATGAGGAATATCCATACGGACGTATGCCTAAAAGCTTACCATTAATGAAGACTTCAGCGTTCATATACGCGCCTTCGAAATATATGGAAACATGCCTGCTCTTCCAGATAGAAGGGGCGACAAACCTTTTACGGTACCATCCTGTTCCTGCCGGAAAATATCCCCCATCATTACCCATTGGATTTTTAGGATCTATCTGACCTTCTATGCTCCAGTCGTGCGGAAGATCAAGCGATCTCCAGCTTTTATCGTTAAAAGCCGTCGCACTTGCCTCCGGAAAATCTCCCTGAGCAAACTTCCAGTTGTAATCGAAAAGCTGTCGCCGCTCAGTGGTTAACGCATCCTGGGCATTGCCAATAAGATAACATACAAAGGAAAGTAGGGTAGCAACAAGTACTGAAAGACATTTAATCATAAGATAGTATAGGTTAATTTCAAATTACCAATTCTCAGATAGCAAAGTTTACTTCAACGTTGCTCGTTATGACAACTCAGGGAATTGACGGATTTGGTTATAATTGTAGCGCTAACGTTTAAACAAATATAGATAAAGTTATCTTACACTTCATTGGGTTTCCTGTTGATAAAACAGGTATAAAATCTTCTTTAAATTTCTTTTAAGCTTTTGATGGCTAGTGTCCATACAGTTGATGTAACTTTCTACAGCTCCGGCTCTTTCCATAGAATGTAACCTAAATTACCACAGCATTTTGCCACTTCAGCCTGAATTTGCTTTGAAATATCAGTAGTAATGTTTTGAATTCAATCTGGCAACTCACATTCCAAAAATGAACGTAAATAAAAAGGGCCTGTACCATTTTGTCAATGATACAGGCCCATTCCCGAACTACCAACACCAAAACACGGTGGTCTCTAATGAAGAAATTCATATCAATATATTATATCGATACATTGTTGTCCGATAAAAATAAACGGACTAA
>NZ_MDFN01000059.1 GCF_001730525.1 Arcticibacter eurypsychrophilus | reverse complement strand
TGAAAGTCTTCAGCTGATCACAAAAGGAGGGTTTAATGGGAATGCAACCTTTAACCTAACTGGTCATTTAGGGCGGTTTGAGATAATTTATTCCCCTTTAAATATTCAATTCTCATGACTTAGCGATACATTTCGTCCAAATACTATTGCAACCCCACGATTTGTTCGATGTGCTGGGATTTTAACACAAATTTGAGATCACTTCCTAAGAATGCACTGATCCTTTATTAGTTTGGTAAACTCAATTTGAGTACTGCTTTTTAAACTGATTGGGACTTAACCCCGTTTCCTTTTTAAATAAGCGGGAGAAGTAAGGGGGGTCTCAAAGCCAAGCAAGTAGGCAATCTCATTGACTGTTAATTCCCCTTGATTCAAAAGATTTTTGGCCTCAGAAACAAGGAATATTTGTATCAGGTCCATCGCTGTTTTTCCCGTTTCTTGCTTCAACAGGTCACTCAGGTAGCGAGGGGACAAATTCAGTTCTGCCGCTAACATGGCGACCGTAGGCAATCCTTTTTCCAGCAACTGTCCCTGTTCGAAATAGGCAGCTAGTGCCTTATCAAATTTTGTGACAGTTGTGCCTGAAAGGATAAAGCGGTTGATAAATTGCCGCTTATAAAAACGCTGGGAATACTTGAGGATTGATTCAATGTGTCCTAGAATAATATCCCTGGTAAATTCATCCTGGTTGTTATGTTACTCGTGTGCTATTTTCTCATACAATTCCCAAATGATCTGTTGTTCTTTTGGCGAAATATGCAGCGCTTCATTAAGTTCATAATTAAAAAAACTATACTTTTTAATTTCTGAATGCAGCGAATGTCCGCTCAGGTAATCTTCGTGAAACCAGATTTCGAAACCCTCACCATCCAACGCTATGTCCTTCATCTGTATAGTCTGATGCGGCTTTAGAAAATACATGGAACCGCTCTCATGGTCATAATGTGTTTTACCGTACCTGATCTCTCCGGAGTTAAACTTTTTAAAAGCTATAATAAAAAAATTAGTGGTCACTTCGTAGCTGGCTACACTACGTAGTGGATTGCATGTAAACAGCGTAAGCAAAGTATTTTCCGGTTCCGGATAATTATTACAGCGATGAACATCGCTCAGACTTTTAAAATGCATCGTTTGATAATTAATCAGCCTATGCTTTACCTATAGGCTGGTCTTTGTATAAAATTACAACTATTTCTTTTACAAACCATGCGCTTTAACCGAAACATCTTTCCAATCTTCCCAAGTGGCCAATCGTTCTGCATAGATGTATTGTGCTAACGGCAACGCTTTCTTTCCAAGAATCAATCGCAAAGGAGGATTCGGCGTATCCACTAGTTCCAGAATTGCTTCCGAAGTAGCCTTAGGATCTCCATAAGCATCGGCTGCAGCAAACTCCGGTAGTGCGTATAATTCAGCTTTCATATTATCGTAAGCTGAAATGGGATTGCTTTGAATAGAAGAGTTATTAAAGTCAGTTGCATAGCCGTTAGGCTCCACGAGGGTCACCTTAATACCGAACCCTTTTACTTCTTGAGCAAGTGCTTCACTAAGCCCCTCTACAGCGAATTTTGAGGCACAATACATTCCTGCCGTAGCGAAGGAATAAATGCCAAGAGCACTTGAGAGCTGCACAATATGACCACTTCCCTGAGCCCTCATGATGGGTAATGCAGCTTGCGTTATCCACAGGGTGCCAAACAGATTAGCATCAATTATGTCTTTGGCAGCTTGTTCGTCAAGTTCTTCTACGGTTCCAAACAAACCGGTTCCTGCATTATTAATTACGACATCAATACTGCCAAAGTGAAATTTAGCTTTTGCCATCGCATCAAAACATGCAGCCCTGTTAGTCACTTCTAGTTCCATCGGCAGCACTACGCTTCCATATTTTACCACAAGATCTTTTAACCCGCCGGCACTTCTTGAAGTGGCAACTACGTTGTCACCACGCTCCAAAAAGGCTTCCGCCCAAATTTTACCAAATCCACGAGATGCTCCCGTAATAAAAATCGTTTTTGCCATTATTCTTTTGTTTTATTTATCCCTTTTGATTAGACAAATCTACTGTGATCACAGACGGAGCATTTATACATAATAGCGGAATAAGGATACATTTTTACGAAAATTAAGCTGGGCAATATTATAGAGTAAAAACAAAAATCCTTTTGTTAAATAAGATACTTATTGAAAATCTTAGTACTTGATAGCATTTTTTAATTGTTTATAAAATTCTGCTATATGGGAATTCCATGATGCACTTTAAAGCATTCATTATTAAAAAGTAGCAGTACAATGTAATATCATTAAACGGTGGAATAATGATATTACAGGCATAAGCTTAGCAAATAACGAGGGAATAATGGTAAGAGATTATTAGCAGGGACGCTCGATAAGTACTTGCTGTTACAGTAATATAAATAGGTCAAAGTATCAATAGACTAACATCTGTGATAAAGTGTAGCCTAATGACATATTTATATACCCGGAAAATAGGGTAATCAAAAAAATGAGCTAAATCTAATTAAAAGTAACTATTCAGGACTGAAGTTAGTGATTAATTTTAGGGTATAAAAGACATCATTA
>NZ_MDFN01000058.1 GCF_001730525.1 Arcticibacter eurypsychrophilus | reverse complement strand
ATTTCTGTGCAGTTGTATTTACTGATTACAACAAGGTACATGAGGGCGATTTTTATAAAGGCACGCTGGTATCCATGAGAATATACACAGATATCCCCGTCGATTATAAGTCGATTATGCCTGCCCATCACACATTACCAGACGATTATGACTTTTTTATTGACAAATATTTCGGAGAGAATAACGAACTTTGGTAGATATTATTTGTATTATTGTATAAATTAAGATGATACACATTACATTCTCACATACCGGCAGACAACTTTCCACACGAGTGGCAGGAGCTGCTTTGCGTAAAAAGATCATAGATGGAATTGAAAAGCAGGAAAAAATTGTATTTGATTTTTCCGGTGTTGATATTGTTTCCAATTCTTTTGCGGATGAATGTTTCGCTAAGTTAATGCTTCACTTTGACCTTCCTGTAGTGAAAGAGCATACCACCTTTAAGAATGCTTCCCCTTTTATCAAAGCCGTAATTGCCAATTCTTTTAAAGAGAGGCTTCAGGCGATGTACGCCCATTAATGTTCTTTTATTCTATAAAATCGGAGCAGGTCTATAAATTAACCGTTGTATCCTCTGGCTAGCCAAGATTAAATTTTAAAATGAGCTTAAATTGGGCAAAGGATAAGCTTCTACGAATGATCCCAATACCGTAACCGCACTGGTCAGTTTAATTCGTTTGATTCTTGAAGCAGCAGCGGCCAAAATTACAGCAGGAGCAGAATCCAGAAACTCTTTTTTATGATGTTCCCCAATCCCGAAAACATCCCGGCCTGCTACAGCTACATCAGCCAAAGCTATCTTCGTATGGCATCGCTCATGCATAATCGATCTTAGTCAATTCAATACATCTGTAGAAACATTCTCTTCGAAAAACTTTCTCACCATGACGTTGATGAACCTTTTCAAGTAAGTTTCGCTCAAGAACACGTTTGACCAGTTATCATATCGTTGACATTGTACACCCAGGTAAAAGAAATAAAGACTTACCCCAATTATAGGCAACATTCTCCTTTCTTCATCAGTAATTTTAGTCACCGACTCATACCCTCTCAAAAAGTATTCTACTTTCAAATCACTCTGGCTAATATCTTTTTCAGTGCTATGCAGTTGTAAAATATAGTAGGCAATATCGTAACATAGCCATCCATTACCACAAAAGTCAAAATCAAAGATCGTTATCTGTCCGTCATTGGTAATATTCATATTGTCAAACCAAATATCCAGATGAACGGATCCTGACCTCAATTGAGTGAGATCTGCTTTATTGATTTCGTTTAATAAATACTGTTGCGCAGCTACCATCCAAGCTATCTCATCTGAGTCGGCGGCAAGAAACTTTTGAAGCTTTAGCAATGAATCTTCTAACACAATTTTTGGTGTGTAAGTAACCCTTTCTAATTTCAAGTTGAACGTCGCTTGATGTATTCGAGCCATTTCCTCACCCACTTTAAGGTGTAAGTCAGCAGAGAAATTGAGTTGTTTATTTCCTTCAGCAAAGGAGAATAATACACCCTGTCGCATTCCTTCAGGCGCTTCTAGATATTGAATGTAGTTATCATCAACGTCCTTTAAAGGAAAAGAAACAGAAATGCCCTTTTCTTTAAGGACATTAAGTAACCGGATTTCTTCATTTATCTCTAAGTCGCTCCGCCAGTTTAAGCTGTACAGCCTGAACACGAATTTACTCGTTATATCCTCAACTAGATAACTATGATTAATTCCTGTTTTTAGTAACGTGCATGAAACATCGTCAGCAAGGCCATATTTATTTGCTACCAACAAGCCTATGTGATCGGCTGAAAGAATTGAACTGATAACAGGAAATATTTCCATGTGCATGAGATTGGTTCGCAAAGAAACGAAAATTTAGCTTGGGCATAATCTTGTATTAAAAACTGTGAATTTATAACACCTGGCAAATAACCATCTCTAACCAACTAAAGATCATCATGTTATTGATAGTTCTTTAGGTTCGCTGTAAATAGGGATGGCTCATTCATTAAGCACAGTGTTAAAATCTGGTGCTTGGGCATATTGACAAAAAGTATTCAAGTCTAGTGAAATAACAAATCAAAGCGACCTTCTCTTACTTCCGCTATCTCTCCTGTATCATCGACTGCATCAAACCAAAAAGTTCCGGATACTATTCTTTTCACCGAATCGAGATGCGTAATTATAAGTTCACCTTTAATTTGGTCGTTAGTATTGTAATCTTTAAACACCAGATTTCCGTAATCGTGGAAAGAAGCTGATGCCTTTCCATTTTTACTATCTACTAAGGGAATTGTCATTCCTGCTTCTAATTTAATATCCTCTGAATTAATTTGGACACCCAAAATTCTATCATTCTTTTTACGATCAGCATTTAAATAAAAATCATATATACCATAAGCAGGCTGATAAGCAAGATCTAGGCCTGGCCCATGAAATAAAACCCCCTTAGTTTTAAAAGCTATTCCATTAATCATGCAACCAAAAGTTTGTCTGCCTTCCTGTGTAGCGCCTGGTAAGCTATCAATCCCAGTACCTTCTTTTTTACAAGAAGCAAAAATCAAGATCAAGCTGCTTGAAAAAAGCATAATCCAATGTATAATTCCTTTCATAATTGATTTTGAATATTTATTTCCCTCTTAGACACGTTGTCTCATTACTTCTCTGAAGTAGTAACTAATTTTTAGAGTTGGTGTACTGATAAAGGTTGTGCAACTTACTGTTTTTTGCCAACTATTGAAGTTTCTAATTTTACTACTAGATATTGTGGGTTAGGTTCTTATGTCTGATAAGCATTATCGTTGTGTCAGTACATTGCAAAACAATTATTTACCCTGAATGATCCATTTAAATTCATCAAGGGAAACGATATTTAGCTTAGGAAAATCAATATTTTTAAGTTCATTAAAATGCTTGTCATTCGTGACTAAATAATCAGCATTGCCTGCGATTATTAGGTCAACAAATTTATTGTCATCCTTGTCCTTCACGACTAACAGCCATTTAAAAAATGGTGCTAAATGAATGTATCCGTCCTATGAACTACATATTTGAT
>NZ_MDFN01000057.1 GCF_001730525.1 Arcticibacter eurypsychrophilus | reverse complement strand
TGGTCCTGGGTTCGAATCCCAGCGGGATCACGAAAAACCTCAAACAAATGTTTGAGGTTTTTCTGTTTAAGATTACTGCGAATTAAGCAGAAGGATTGGGTTGAACTGTTTTTTGAACAGGCATGATTCGGTTGGTATGAAAACACATGAGTTGTTCCTACAGCTTTTGGATTATTATTTTAAGATGCTTACACCTTGTAATTCCGGTTAATTTTATTTTATTTTCTTACCTTCATTGATAACCGCTTGATTTACCTCTCTGACTCTATTTATGTCCATTTTTTCAATGGCACGATCATACGTCAAAAGGCCATTGACTTCATGTTCAACGTCGGTCGTTTGCGTATATACAGCAACACTTAAACCTTGGTATTTCATCAACTGTTCGACTTGATCCATCAGCAGAACATATTTGTCAGTCAATGCGGCTATTGTAGGTTCATAACCATAAGCATTGTTCTCTACAGGCCACATATGTCCTCTTACAAAAAGACCTACACCGCCAAATTCACCTAATGATGCTGCCCGTTTGCTATCCGGTTTTGAAGCATCATATGGCCCGATGTAAATATGGGTATCTACAAAATCACCATTACCTGGATCTCCTGCTGCCTTCTGATAACCAGGGTTGTTGTTGAAGCCTGAATTGCCGTTTACCAGCCTCGACGGGTCATAGTGCTTTACCCAGTCCGTAATTTCTTTCACATCAAAAGCTCCCCAGTTTTCGTTGAATGGAACCCAGGTAATAATGGAAGGAGAGTTGTAATGATCGTCCATAATGGCTTTTAGTTCCTTGCGAAAAGCTGTCCGCACTTTTGCGGTGTCTTCATGCTGATACCAGATGGCCGGCATGTCCTGCCATACCAATATTCCAAGTTTGTCTGCCCAATAATAAAATCGCTTAGACTCAGTTTTCATGTGTTTTCTGATCAAATTAAACCCGGCCTTCTTTGTAAACTCTATATCATGTTTTAAAGCCTCTTCAGTTGGGGCAGTTAAAATACCATCTGGCCAATATCCCTGGTCGAGTAAACCTACCTGCATCACGAATTTGTTGTTTAATAGTGGTCGGATAACATCACCAACTTTACCAAGCTTAACATCACGCATTCCAAAATAACTGTCCACTTCATCTGTAACTTTACCACTTTTATCTTTCAAGGACAATTTTAGGTCGTAAAGGAAAGGCTCATCAGGTGACCATAATTTGGGATCCTTTATGGGTATATAAAATGCAATTCCAGCTTCTCCTTTCGCTTCAGAAATTATTTTTTTTCCGTCAAGTGCCACTGCTGATACCTCTGCAGAAGCTGCATTCACCATTACTTTAAGACGACTGTTTGTCAAATCGGGCATTAAACGAATATTCTGAATGTAATTTTTATTTACCGGTTCCAGCCATACCGTCTGCCAGATTCCTGAAGTAAATGTATAATCTCCACGCGGTCCATTTTTACCAGAAGGTGTCCTTCCGTCATTTGCATCATATGCGGCTACAATTATCGTATTTAAACCTGGGTTCAAAAATGTGGTGATGTTGATACTGAAAGCATCATAACCACCGGCGTGACTTCCTGCATTTTTCCCATTTACAAACAGCGTTGCATCGTGGTCAACTGCATCAAAATGAATAATGACTTGTTTACCTTTCCAGGACGATGGAATTTCAACATTCCTGTGGTACCACATATTAATTTCCTGGTTTCGCCCAATTCCTGATAATATGGATTCAGGACAATAAGGGACGAGTATTTTGTCCGTTTTGTCATCGAAGTTGATTGGCTTTACAGGATTCAAGGCACTAGCCATCTGTTTGCCGCCAATATAGTCCCATTTTCCATTCAGACACATCCAATCCTTACGTACTAGTTGTGGCCGCGGATATTCAGAAAGGGGAAGTACTGATTCCATAGCTGCTTTTGTCCACTTTGTGGGTAGTTTTGCAGATTGGGCTAGTGCTATTTTAGCAGAAGTAAGGCTGATTAGTAAAACGCCATATAAAAACAGGTTCCTGGTATATATTATCATGCTTCCTTTTTTAAAAACACATTGTAATTCTACTAAAGTGATTATTTTTTTTAACAATAGAAAGGGAGATCATTCATGGACCTTACTTGTCTGACCATCAAAAGGAGTATTGGGCGTAATTACTAAATCTGTGTACGATTAATATCATTTACAATTCAAACCGAAAAAGAAAATCTGAACTGGCTAGAGAACCAACAACCCAAAATCTCTTAAAATATGAATTGGTTTTGAGTACCAGAACAGCTCAAAATTGTCCATTGTAGATTCAAAATTAGCTTTAATTTCCTGAAAGGTGTAAACCTGCGTATTGGAAACTGCTATTTTCTTCAAGATTAAAGCAAGCCATTCTCCTTCATTTTTATTGGTCTGAATGTTGAAGGTCTCCTTTTTATCATAAAAAGTTAAAACAGTCATCTCGAAAGAATTACCCTTTTTATGCTTGGTAAAGCTTTCAATATCTGGTTTTCCTCCTAACCAAATCACTTTAGCAGAAGGTTTAGTGTTGAACAAACTTTCGTCCCTTAATGCTTTCGCAATAAAATCTGAAGGAATTGTTACTTTAGGGATCTTAAAATCAAACCACTCTTGTAATTTGTAGTCGAAGCAAATGCCATGCATGAAATTGAAAAGCGACTTTTTTAAGCCATAGCTAAACTGATCATGGTCTATTCCCGTTTTGTCGATATAATTGATGTCATTATTAGCAAAAGTTCCAATAGTCTTGGTCTCTTTGACTACACCAAATCTTTCTGGATACATACCAACAGGGCTATGTGCAGTCATCGCAAATTGATGCCAGAAGCCAGATTGTAAAACACCAGCTTCAAACAATTGTCTCACCATTTCCAGACTGTCTATGGTCTCTTGGATAGTCTGTGTTGGATACCCATACATTAAATAGGCATGAACCAATACCCCAGCTTCAGTGAAATTACGGGTAACCTGAGCTACTTGTTCAACCGATACCCCTTTGTCAATCAGCTTTAATAACCGATCCGATGCTACTTCTAAACCACCAGAAACAGCGATACAGCCCGATGCTTTTAGCAATATACATAAATCTCTGCTGAAGCTTTTTTCAAACCGAATATTTGTCCACCAGCTTACAGAAATGTTTCTTCTTAAAATTTCTATCGCGACTTCTCGCATCAAGGCTGGTGGTGCAGCCTCGTCTACAAAGTGAAAGCCATTCTGACCTGTTTTTTCAGTAAGCTCTTCTATACGATCGACAATCAATTTGGCTGCAACAGGTTCATAGACCTTAATGTAATCTAAAGAAATATCACAAAATGTACATTTCCCCCAATAACAACCATGTGCCATGGTTAATTTGTTCCAACGGCCGTCACTCCACATGCGGTGCATTGGATTCACAATTTCTATAACCGAAATGTATTGATCCAATTGTAAATCGCTATAATCTGGTGTTCCTACATCAAACTGCTTGTAATCACTTCTTAAAGCATCATTTTTATAAACAACCTCACCATTCTCTAATAAAAAAGTTCTTTTATACAGGGTGAAATCTCCACCTTTTATGATCGAATTATAGATTAATTCAATTGGTAATTCCCCATCATCTAAGGATATATAATCGAAAAATTCAAATACCCGCTTATCAGAAACGGAACGAAGTTCTGTATTAGCGAAACCGCCACCCATGGCTATTTTAATATAAGGATAACTTTGTTTCACATACTGTGCACATCGAAAAGCGGCATACAAATTCCCAGGAAATGGAATAGAAATCAACAATAGCTTAGGTTGAATAAGGGCAATTTTCCTTTCTAGAATTTCGATCAGAATTTTATCCATGTAGGTATACTCTTGATTTAAAGCAGTGTAAAGCTCATCAAATGAGTTTGCACTCCTACCTAATCTTTCGGCATAACGACTAAAACCAAAGTTTGGATCAATACATTCAATAATAAAATCTGAAATATCCTCAAGATATAGTGTTGCCAGATGTTTGCCCTTATCTTGCGTTCCCATTGAACCGAATGCTTTATCTAACTCGTTTAATTGAGTAAATCTTGATGCTTCCGGTAAAAAATCATCCTGACAAATCTGCAAAGCTAAGGTTGGGTTATTGCCTTGTAAAAAAGCAATAACTACATCAATAGTTTTGATATACTCGTTTTTTAATGCTAGAATTCGCTTGGCATTTGAACTTATTGCTTGATCTTGTAACTCCTCAGCATGAAAGAATAGTTCTTCCAGACCTTTCCTGGAGAACAAGGCCAATATCACTTCAATACCTAAATCAGCCTGCGTTGAAGAAATATTTTTAGTATTCAAAAACCCTTTGATATAAGCAGTTGCTGGATACGGGGTATTCAGTTGAGTAAATGGGGGAGTTACAAGGAAGATATCTGTATTCAAAATGGAATCATATTTCTCAGCAAAAATATTCATAATTATTTTACTATGAGACAATACCTAACTCAGATTATTAAAACAAGGGTTATATTGGATATAATCTTTGTTTCAGACTGAAGGTCGAACTAAAAATTTCCCTTTGGTACAAAAATCTAACCTGTTATTTATAAACCTTAATCAATATAAGTGCATTTTAGACACATTAATTGGCTCCTAAAGCAATTGAATGAGTTGTATCTGATCTTAAATATAAATTTATTAATACCTTCAAGATATTAAATATCATATAGTTATATAAGATTAGGCAGATTAAATGATAGGAGTCACTCGTGCGATTTACAATATCAATTGCAAGTCAGCATTTAATTTCTATCTTTGCACCTCCTTAAACAAAAGGATTGATTCCGTAGCTCAGCTGGTAGAGCATTAC
>NZ_MDFN01000056.1 GCF_001730525.1 Arcticibacter eurypsychrophilus | reverse complement strand
GTCCCTGGTTCGAGTCCAGGCTTGGGAGCAAAAAGGGCAAGCACGGTAAAACGGTCGCTTGCCCTTTTTTAGTACCGTATGTATGCTGTTTAAAAAGCATTTCCGATAAAAGTAAATCAATAGCCAAATGAATTAGGCAAAGCTTTAATGTCTTTTGTCAAATCAACTAAAAACCCATTTGACACAGCATAAACAGGTTTTTTATTTTGGTCTGTTAAAATGAAGTTAGGATAGCGACCTAAACCAATAGCTTCTGGATTTGCATTTAAACTATTTGTTAGGTTTAATAATCTGTTTTTGATAGGTCCAGAAGAGGATCTTTTGTCCGAAAACTTAACAAACAGATAACCTTGTTGAACAAGTGCTTTTTCTTCTTCAAATGCCATATTATCCCATTCTGCTTTCTTCAATACTTTGATTTTACCAGGCACAGATAGTAATAAACTTGCGTCAGCTTCTTTATAGCCAAAGTTATTTTCCATATCACCCAATTCTTCTAAACTACCGCGATAGCTCAAACTTTTGTAATTAGAATCCACTGTTGCTGTGTGGTTTATGCCCAGACTGGCTCTGTATTTATAGCCATCTTTCGTGACCTCTGCATTTCGAATGACCAGATCGAATAGGAATCTGCTATTTTCAGGGATGGCTACATAATCCTCGATATCTTCATCTTCATATGACTTTTGCGCAATGGAGTGTAATGCACTCAGGATAACATAAAAATTTAGTTTTCGGATATATTGTTTGTCCGGATCATTAGGATAGCCGCCGGATTCAATCAGTACAGTTGAAATACCTTTACCCTGAAAGGTATCGCCAAAACCTCTTGGCTCATGTGCATCATTATACTTTGCGATCTCACCAGGCGCGTATTTCTGTAAGGTACGATTCATCATTACGATCAGTTTAGTCGCATTGGTCCGCACTTCATTTAAATCTCTCGAATAATTATACGCCGGTGCAAGAAAAGAAATTGTCGCCTGATGTTTCGTGTTGCCAGCTGAATAAAGACTACTCTGATCGTGCAAATTAAAGCCGAATTGAGGTTTGATCTGATCCGCAATTAACGTTAAGATCTTAGCTTCCGGTGTGGTTAACGCACGGGCATCACGATTAAGATCAATATCAAGCGCATTCCGTCTTTTCCATTTTTCTGCTCCATCAGGATTAACCATAGGTACGAAATGCAATTCCAGGTTATTCAGGATAAACCTTCTGAAGGTATTATTATCATCACTAACGGATAGAAAATTAAAGATATCAAATAAGGCCATGGTAGCTGTAGATTCATCTCCATGCATTTGAGACCATAATAAGACTTTGATTTTGCCCTTTCCAATACTTAAGTGACTGATGCTTCTTCCCTGAAAGGAGTTGCCAATGATCTCAGATTTGAAAAGTTTAGAGCTGACATGCTTTTGAATAAGCGGCAGTAGATCGCTATGTTTAAACATCCTGTTTTTTATCGCAGGTTCCTTATAACGTGAATAGTTTTGCCATATAGTGGTTGTTTCTATCTCCGGGCGTGAAAACTTTCTTCTGATACTCCAACTAAGCAGCAATATTGGAATGATTAATACAGGTATGATGAATAGCTTTTTGTTCATGGGATAAACCGTTAATATAAAATGCAATTTAGATACTAGATTCAAATAACTGATTATCGCCTTTACTTTTATAAACAAAACTTCAAGTTGAAAAATACGTTTAGTTCATAAAAGAATGAATGTAGTGTGTTAATAATCTAAATATCATGTTTTAACTTTTTCATAAGCAGCGCGCGCGATATAACTAGCTTTGCAGCCAAATGAGTTGATATCAGTCTTTATCTGATTTGTAAATCATTAAATATAATATAAAATGACAGAAACTAAAGCTTACGCAGCACAGAATCCTAATACTCCTTTAGCCCCCTGGACCCTTGAAAGAAGGGAAGTTGGCCCTCATGATGTTCAGTTTGATATCTTGTTTTGTGGGGTTTGCCATTCGGATCTATCTCAGATTAAAGATGAGTGGTTCCCTGGAATATTTCCAATGGTTCCTGGTCATGAGATCGTTGGCAGGGTAGTTAAAGTAGGGGATCATGTCAAAAATTTTAAAGTTGGCGATCTAGCAGGTACGGGTTGCATGGTAGATTCATGTCAGGTTTGCGAAAACTGTAAACAGGATCTCGAACAATATTGCCTTGAAGGTAATACTGGAACGTATAATAGCTATGAATGGGATGGTAAAACGCCTACCTATGGTGGTTATTCCAAAACGATTGTGGTCAGAGAAGAATTCGTTCTTCACGTTTCCGACAAGTTAAATCTGGCTGCAGTTGCTCCTTTATTATGTGCCGGTATTACCACTTATTCTCCGTTAAGACATTGGAAAGTAGGTAAAGGTCATAAATTAGCTGTTTTAGGATTAGGCGGACTAGGACACATGGCCGTTAAGTTTGGTGTTGCTTTTGGTGCAGAAGTAACCGTTTTGAGTACCTCTCCTAAAAAAGAAGAAGATGCCAGAAAATTAGGAGCACATCATTTTGTTGTCACTTCTGATGAAGCGCAAGTAAAGGCTGCACTAGGATCATTTGATTTTATCCTGGATACGGTATCAGCTGACCATGATTTTAATATGTATCTATCCTTGTTAAAGACGAATGGTACGATGATTTGTGTGGGTGTTACTTTAAAACCTAATGAATTCGCAGCATTTAGTTTACTAGGTGGACGAAAAAGTATAGCTGGTTCAGGTATCGGTGGCATAGCTGAAACTCAGGAAATGTTGGATTTTTGTGCTGAAAATAATATCGTTTCGGATATAGAAATGATTGATATAAAAGATATTCAATCTGCATATGATCGTATGGTAAAAGGTGATGTTCGCTATCGTTTTGTAATTGACCTAGCTACATTATAATTTAATGTACTTTGGGAGAAAGTGGCTTGGATCAAATACAAAGTAAGGATCAAACTTTATATTTTTCAGGTACCAGTGGTATCGTGTTGCCTTTTCCAAATAAGCAATTTTACCCTCTGGAATTTCAGGACAAAAGCCGGTTGACCTATTATGGCACTTTGTTTAACAGTGTTGAAATAAACAGTTCGTTTTACAAAGTACCAATGGCGTCTACTGTCGCTAAATGGGCATCTGAAGTTCCAGAGGATTTTCGTTTCACCTTTAAACTGTGGAAGGAAATAACGCATAGCAAAGGACTTGAATTTAAACCTGAAGATGTTGATCGTTTCATTAATACCATCTCGCAAGCAGGACATAAAAAGGGATGTTTGCTGGTGCAATTTCCCCCCAGTCTCAAGATACAAAGCATAGAAAAAGTGAACCAATTATTGATGTGCATCCAAGATGCAGATTCTAGCCGCGCATGGAACGTAACACTGGAATTCCGCAACAATTCCTTGTACCAGAAGAGTACTTATGATCTATTAAATCAATACCATGCCGGAATGGTATTCCATGATAAAACAGGCTCAGTAACACCTTTTACCGATGTAATTGGAAACGTTGTGTACGTACGCTTCCATGGGCCAAATGGAAACTATAGAGAAAGTTATGCTGAGTCCTTTTTATATGAGTATGCCCAATATATCCAGGAATGGATGGATGACGGAAAAGCAGTTTATGTCTATTTTAATAATACCATGGGTGATGCGGTTGATAACTTAAAGACCTTAAATAGTTTTCTTTATCCCACATAAATACCTTAAAATAGCGCTTATTCCGATTATGAAAAGGTTAAAGCAGATCATTAAAGATATTAAAGCCGCACAGGAAGATGGAACAGCAGTCGAGTCTGACCTGCTTTGGCAGCTGATTTGTTACTCGCCTAAAATGCCTGTTCGCTTACTTCAACAAAATCTTCTTGATGAGGCTACTAGATTCAGTTTAAAGGTGTACGATGCAGAATTTAGTGCCAAAGAACTCAGGTTCAATGCGTTCAAATGGGGTTCTGGAAAACACAAAGTGCTTTTAACTCACGGATGGGGATCAAAAGCAATTGATTTTTCGGAGCTGATTACGGCATTAAGGATCCTGCCAGACGCAGAGATCGTGGCATTTGACGCTCCTGGTAATGGAAGTTCTGAAGGGGATCTTTCTAATTTAGGACTCTATGTACAAGCTGTAGAAGCAATAATACGAAATGGCTTTATTCCCGAGATAGTAATAGGCCATTCCCTGGGTGCCATGGCCAATACTTTGGCAATATATGAAATAGGAATTCTTCCATCTCTATTAATCAGTTTAACTCCTCTTATCCGGCTTAAAGAAAACTTTCAATTTAGCATGGACAGTGTGGGTGTGAAAAAATCAGATCAAGATGATTTCTTTGAAAGATTCGAGCAGCTATTCAAAGGTCAGGCATCCACCTATAACTTAGTTGATTTGTATCAGATGAAAGCGGATGTTAAACATTGGATCGCTTTTGATTCGCAAGACCTTATTTCCCCTTATGCTTATATTGCCGAATTCTTATTAAAAAATCCTTCAGTTGCTTCTACCTGTTACGAAGGTGTTGGTCACGATAAAATTTTCAAAGCAACACCTGTTATAAGTGATTTGCTGTGGCTGATAAAAGTAAGTATCCAGACTGAATCGAGGTTCAAATCAACTATCCTGTGATGTCAGATTAGGATCTTAGGACTAAAATTAGAGCTTTCTGCGCCATAATCAGCTTGAGATTAAATTTTAATCAGTTAGTTATGAATACTTAACGGCTTTTAATGCAACTTTTAATCTAGAGCACTTTCAATATTAGATATTAATGCCGAATATTGCAATCTCAAATAAAAAGGGTTGCTGCATAAATTGGCAAGTCAATAATAACCAGAAATACTCCTAAGTAGCTCAGCTGGTTAGAGC
>NZ_MDFN01000055.1 GCF_001730525.1 Arcticibacter eurypsychrophilus | reverse complement strand
AAAACTGCACACAGACTTATCAAAAAGGCTTGTTTTTAAATGAGTTTAATTTTTATCGGACAACAATGAATCAGAATAAGGAAAAAATACCTATTTAACCAGTTAAATAGATCGATTAGCCCCCTGCTAATTCTAAATATCCACCATACCTTAATGCAATAAACCAAATAACTAAATTATATGAAAAGGAATACTTTACCAAACCTACGGCATCTGCTGATTCTAATCTGTATCCTCTTCTATTCTGGAAACCTGTTACAGGCACAGGTAGACATAAGAATAAAAGTAAGAGGGAACGTGACCGATGACAAAGGAGAATCGCTGCCTGGTGTAAGTGTAAAAGTTCGAGGAGAAACATCCGCAACCGCTACAGATACAAAAGGCAATTTCGAAATTTCAGTATTGCCACAAGCCTCACTTACTTTCTCATTTATAGGATTTAAATCGCAAACAGTAGAGGTTAATTCTCGTCAATCGGTGCAGGTAAAGCTGGTTGTAGACAATATTGGGACCAACTTAAACGAAGTAGTTGTAGTAGGCTATGGAACTCAGAAACGGTCTGATGTTACGGGTTCTGTTACGTCGGTACCCAAAGCCAGACTGTCACAACTGCCTATAACTAATGTGCTTCAGGCCGTGCAAGGTGCAGTTGCCGGAATTACAGTTTCACAAACGTCTTCCGTACCAGGTAAAGCACCATCAGCACTGATAAGAGGTCAAAATTCAATCAACGCTAACTCTGGCCCTTATGTCGTAGTAGATGGAATTCCATTAACTAAAACAGGGGGAACTCTGAATGATATCAACCCAAATGATATTGCCTCTATGGAAATACTGAAAGATGCCTCATCTGTTGCAATCTATGGTACAAACGGAGCAAATGGAGTAATTCTGATCACTACTAAAAGAGGGACAACAGGAAAGCCAATGATCCGCTATAATGCTTATGCAGGTGTTGAAAATATCGCTCACATGCTTACTCCAAGAAATGGGGAAGAATATGTTCAAAAGTATGCCGATTGGCTTAAGCAGAGCAAAATCCCCCAAACCAATCCAGTTCCGAATTTTGGTGAACTGGAAAATTACAATGCTGGTATTACCCGCGATTGGATGGATGATGTTACGCAAACGGGTACTCTACAGGATCATAATCTCAGTATATCTGGTGGTTCAGAAGATACAAAATATTATATATCTGGTGAATTCCTCAATCAAAAAGGAGTTGTACAAGGATTCCAGTACAAACGCGTTAATTTAAGGTCAAACCTCGATGTAAATGTGACCAATTATCTAACCGTTGGTACATCTGTCTTTTATACTAATAATAATACAGATGGAGGAAGGGCAAATCTGTTGAATGCATCGGCAATGAGTCCTTATGGCCAAATGTATAATACCGACGGGACCTATAAAATATATCCTATGAAACCGGAACAACTGTTTGCTAACCCGATGCTTGGCCTGGTTACCGATCGTTTAAGACGTACTACGAATGTCAACGGTAATGGGTATGCAGAACTGAAGTTTTCAGGTGCACTCACTGGATTGAAATATCGCTTAAATGCAGGGTATTCTTTCCTGCCGGAACGGAGGTCAAGTTATACAGGCAGAATGGCCAATGATTTGATCGGTACTGCAGAAATCGTTAGTGCCGAAACGAATAGCTATACCCTGGAAAATATAGTGTCATATACCAAAGACTGGAACAAAAATCATTTTGACTTTACAGGTTTGTATAGTTCTCAGCAAAAGAAATATGATAGAAGTACAGCAGGAGCGAAGGGTTTTGTAAACGATGAGCTTTCATTTAATAGCTTATCTGCGGGAGCCACTCAAACAAGTGATTCGTATACTGATAAGTACGCGCTTAACTCTCAAATGGGACGTTTAAATTATTCTTATGACAGTCGATACCTATTTACTGTTACCGCAAGACGAGATGGTTCATCTGTTTTTGGTTCCAATACTACCAAACATGGTATTTTCCCATCTGCTGCTATTGGATGGAACATCAGCAATGAGTCGTTTATGAAAAACCAATCTTTTGTAGATAACCTGAAGTTACGTCTTTCCTATGGTAAATCAGGTAACGAAGCAATCCCTGTATACCGCACTATTTCCACTTCATTAACCAGCCGATCTCCATTCAATGGTATCAGTACAATAGGTGCTGTAGCTGGAAATCTGGGAAACAGGAATCTTCTATGGGAAAATACATATAGCAAGAACCTTGGAGTTGATTTCTCCATTTTGAAAAACAGAATCTATGGAACCGTTGATGTATACGATTCGAAAACTACAGATCTCTTGCTATTGCGGAGCATACCAATTATTACAGGGTATTCTACAGTATTTGATAATCTCGGAGAAACTTCTAACAAAGGGATTGAAGTTACATTAAACACCCGCAATATCAATGGAACTGATTTTAGATGGGAAACTACATTGAACTTTTCTGCAAACAAAAATAAGATTGTAGATCTCTATGGCGACAAGCAAAGCGATCTTGGTAACCGTTGGTTCATTGGTCAGCCTATAAATGTGATCTATGATTATCATTTGCAAGGTATTTGGCAGGAAGGAGAAGATGCTTCCACACAAGATCCAGGAGCTGTAGCCGGCGAGCTAAAGTTTGCAGATTTGAATGGTGATGGAAAGATTACCGCTAATGCTGACCGTGAGGTTATAGGCCAGACCGCACCGAAATGGACGGGTGGAATTACGAATACCTTTCATTATAAAAATCTCCATTTGAATGTGTTTATTTTAACCGCACAGGGAATGACGAAGAATAATTCAGATTTGAACTATGCGGATGAGACCGGAAAGCGAAATACGCCTATTGACATTGGGTATTGGACCGCCGAAAATAAGAGTACGACCAGACCTTCATTGGCATTTAAAAATCCAAGGGGATATGGATATGCTTCTGATGCCGCATTTACCCGAATCAAAGATGTCACTTTAAGCTATGTTTTCAATCCGAAGATGCTGGAAAAATTACATATTGGAGGCCTTACTGTATACGCAAGCGGTCGTAACCTGTACACCTTTACCGATTGGATAGGCTGGGATCCTGAGAGTGATAACTTTCAGAGAGGAACTACCAATTCCGATGCAGGAACTACATGGGAAGATAATTACCCTGTAACCCGTTCTTTTGTTTTTGGTGCAAATATCTCATTACGTTAATCTGCTTATCTTTTAAAAACTCGTTATGAAACGTTATATTTTAGCAATTACTATTATCGGAGTTCTGTTTACGATCTCCTGCAATAAATCATACCTCGATGAGGACCCTTATTCTACTTATACACCAGAAACGTTGAAAGACTCTCTTGGATTCGAGGCCTCTCTGGTTGGATTATATAACCATGTTAGTACCATTTATTCATGGTCGTCTAATCAAGGTTGGCCAAGTGTTTGGCAGGTAGGGACTGATGTAGCCAATGCAACAGCCAATCAGCAAGGCATTGAGATTCCTTATTATAATTATGCTACACTTACCTCAACTGATGCTGCAGCCGAACGGACATGGAACAGGTACTATATTTTGATCAATCTGACCAATATCATTGTGAATAATGTAGAAGACCCTACCGTAACTGCCATTAGTCAGGCCGGTAAAGACCAGATAAATGCTGAAGCCAGGTTTTTCAGGGGCTATGCATATAATAACCTGGCCACCTGCTTTGGGGGAGTTCCAATTATTACTACTGCACTTACAGGTCCTAAGACTGATTTTGTAAGAGCACCTATAGAAGAAGTAAATGCGCTCATTGTAAGTGATCTTACTTACGCAGTAACACATCTTCCGGATATTGAAAGTGTCAAGTCAAACTCCAAGGGTAAACTGTTTGGCCGTGCTAACAAATTTATGGCCATGCAATTACTAGGGGAGGTATACCTGAGAATGGGAAAACCAGAATTGGCTGAGCCGCAGCTGCAAGCAATTATTAGCAGCGGCCGTTTCAGTCTGATTAAACAGCGATTTGGCATTAAGACAGGGCTTGCAGGAGATTACTATTCCGATATGTTTGTGTATGGTAATCAACGACGGATACAAGGGAATACTGAAGCCATCTGGGTATTGGAACAAGAAAATCCAAGTACTGTTGTTGGAGGTATTACCGATAATCCGCAACAACGTAGGGTTTGGGGAGCAGCTTATCATAATATTAATGGTATGGCACTTGCAGATTCATTAGGTGGCCGTGCATTAGGTCGATTGCGGTTGAGTAACTGGGTGTTGTATGGCCTTTATAAGGGTAATGATATCCGTAATTCACAGTATAACATCAAAAGAAGGTATTATTATAATGATCGTACCCAACCTGCCAAATTTGGTAAAATGGTTCCTTTTACCGGGCCAGATACTTTATTTAATATTGCCCCACATACCACAAAATGGTATCAGTTCGATCCGAATGATACATTTGGATATGCCATGGTAAAGGATTTCATTTTCATGCGTCTGGGAGAAACCTATTTACTATTGGCAGAGGCTCAATTTAAACAAGGGAAATTAGATGATGCTGCTACAAGTATCAACGTACTTCGAGCACGAGCCTATCCTGACTACCCATTAAATGGAAAGGTAACAGCAGCTGATATGACCCTGAATTTTATTTTGGATGAACGTGCCAGAGAATTGATCGGTGAAGAAAACCGACGAATGACATTGATGCGTACCGGAACATTAGTGGAAAGGGCTACACGCTTAAATTCTAACAATGCCTTTAATCCGATTAGGAGTATAACCGCAAATAATCAGTTGTTGCCAATTCCGCTAAGAGAAATACAGTTGAATAAGGATGCTGTTCTAACTCAGAATCCGGGTTATTAAAAATTAAGAGAGTAGCCTGAATGGTGATTGGATCATAAAGGTTACTCTTTCCTTATTAAAAAGTCTGGTAAGAATGCAGTATGATACCCATATATGTCCGACCTGAGGGTGTTTAAGTCGGACTTTTGTGGGTATCTTATTGCTTTTTCTCTGCATTTATTTATATGCTGGTACGCTTAAGAATTTCTGTTTTACAAACAAATTCGGTAACGTGAGAGTTTACACTAACCTTCGTCTTAGCCCAGAAATTAGTTTGTAACTAAAAACACAAACTTAAAATCCTACAGAAAATTCCTAAAGAAAAATTGCTTTTTTGTATGTAGATTTAAAAATCAAATTTTAATTAAGATGGGAATCTTTAAAGAAAAAGTACTTGACCAGTTAAACTTATTATCTGACAATTTACATCAGGAAGGAAAAGATGTTTTTGAGGTTTATGACCGGGGCTCTGAAGTCCTTATTCAGCTCAAAGAAGGCGTTGACCTGAAGGTTTTTGCTGCTAAATTTCCTGAGACCATATCAAGTTATTTGCCGGAGATTGATGCAGAGAAGGAACGCATTAAGTTTATTATAGGCAATCAGCTGGAAAGCTCATTATATATCTTAGAAACTTAGTCATACAAATGGACTAAAAGACATTTAAGGTTAATAGTATCAGGAATTTGACTTATAAATAATCACTGCTGTCCGATAAAAATTAAAC
>NZ_MDFN01000054.1 GCF_001730525.1 Arcticibacter eurypsychrophilus | reverse complement strand
TAGTCCGTTTATTTTTATCGGACAACAATGAATAGCAATATATGAGTTTAAAGAGTCCTTGGTTAAAAGTTCGTATAGCCTAATTCAGCCAACACACATCTTCTCGGGGGAAATAATCTTTTTAAAAATATCGTTCGTGCATCCACACTGCTTATCAATTTGGTAGGTGAATGTGACTTTCAGAAGGTAAAGACTATAAATATTCGACTTCAATGCCTTAATGCATTTAAACCTAATCGCTGAGAATTAAATATTCAAGGAGACTTTCAAGAAAAAATTCTATAGCAAGGTCGTGGTAAATTTTGTACTTTTCTTTAATTTACCCCAACATTAGGCTAAGTTATCAGGATGATAAATCTATTCAAAGCTTTCAACTTTAAAAAAAAAAGTGTTATTTTAGTTAATACTTAAACACTAACCTACACAGTTATTTATCAGTAAAAATCGTTGACCAATGAAATTTTCATTTACCTTTTTATGCCTAACTTTGTTTTTCCAGAATGCCTTCGGTCAGTTCAATGAAAGAGCAGAAAGAAACCTTAATGCTTTCTGTAAACTATACGGGTATGTTCGATTCTTTCATCCTTCAGACGAAGCCCAGAAAATAGACTGGAACAATTTTGCTATCTATGGTGCGAAAAAGGTTTTAAACGCTAAAAATGATCAGGAATTATTAAATACCTTAAATTCCCTTTTTGTCCCTATAGCTCCCTTATTAAGAATTAGTTCATCGAAAACTAAAATTATACTCCCGGTTGCTGACTATACTCCTTTACAACCAGATTCTTTTAAAGTTGCTTGTTGGCAACACTTAGGAGTGAAACTACCTGGGTTTAATACACTATATAAAAGTGTACGACTAAACAGGCCGCCCACCGTTGATGAACGGGAATCAGATCAGTTTATTCCACTATTTCTAATGCGTAATAGTCAAAACTATGCAGGGAAGACTTTTACATTCAAAATTAACATGAAAGGTGATACTACGATCAACGCTCCTACTTTAAAGATAGAACAGCAATCAAGTGATAACAGCTCCTTAAGGAATATAAGTTCAATATTTTACATTGATCAAAGCAAAAGAACCTTTAACTTCGGAGGAAAGATTCCCTCAATACAAAATACAGTTCTGGGAGTAGTTTTCAATCCAACGTCTCCCATATCTCTTGACAATATCCAATTGTTTATAAACGATAACGGTAAACAAATAGAAGTAAACAACTCTCTTGCTCAAGTTCCGGACCCTTTTTCAAACCCTTCTACATCAAGATTCTACTTTAAAGTAACGAGCCTGAAGTTCGCTACGCCAGTATTTACCGAGATTCCTAAAACATCAGATATTCTAAAGAAAGAACTGGTTCCTGGAATAACATGCGTTCTCCCTTTAACTGTTTATAGTAATACGCAACATACTTACCCTGAAGGGGATTCCATCAAACTTAATCGACTGCTAAGAGATATTGAACGAGCAATTCCAAGTGCATATACAGGGGGTTCAAGAGGAAGCTTACTCGAATTCCGCTTAGGAGATATCGTGATTGCATGGAATGTTTTGAGACACTTCTTTCCTTATTGGGAAGATGCTAAAACTACTCCTGAAAAAATGCTCCGCGACTCTTTCCTAAAGGCCTTTACCGATAAGGCTGCCTTAGATTTTTACCAAACGTTAAAAATTATGGGAGAAAAACTGAATGATGGGCACGTTTTTGCCAATCTCACTGATCCTACAAATCAGGAAGGCGACGCTTCAGTACCCTTGATTTTTAGCAAAGCCGAAAACAAGATAGTCCTAAGTTCCATATTAGATAGCTCACTTAATAACATTATCGCTCCTGGAGATCTCGTTGAATCAATAGACGGTAGTCCGTCCAATTCTTTTCTGAGCTTATTAGAAAATACCATTTCCGGTTCTAGGCAATGGAAAGAGCATAAGGCCCTTTTTACGCTTACAAATGGTCCCAAAAACACATTTCAAGAATTGATCATAAATCACAAAGGAAAACGAGTATCGCTAAAACTCAAAAGAACGTTACCAGGTGTCGAATATAGAAACGGATCGTATCGGCAAATACCAAGGAAGAACGGGCTGGTTCAACCAAATATCTACTATTTTAACCTTTCAGCAGATTCAATCATTGATCAGGTCAATCGCTTTGAAGATAAACTTATAGGTGCTAAGGCTATAATATTTGACTTAAGAGGCTATCCACAAGCAGACATTTATCCAATCATTTCTCATCTTACCAATAAAAAGATAGTATCACGGCCATTTCATACGCCAAAGATCATCTACCCTGATTATACGCAAGTAAATTATCAAACAGATAGCGTTGTAGTTAACCCCGTAGAAAAGCGTTATAAGGGGAAAGTCTTCTTTCTAACAGATGCAAGTGCAATGAGCTATTCCGAGTCGTTCTTGGGAGTAGTAAAAGATTTTAATCTTGGCACTTTAGTAGGAAGTGCAACCGCAGGTACCAACGGAAATATCAATACTATTTATTTACCAGGACGTTATTCCATGTCTTTTTCCGGGTCTTTGGTGACAAATAATGACGGAAGTAAACACCATCTGATTGGGATAGTGCCTGATATAAAAGTCGAGCGAACAATAAAAGGGATTATGCAACAAAGGGATGAAGTTTTTGAAGCAGCACTTATTGAGGCAGTAAAATAAACCGTCATCGCATCTTACTGATGCTCTGGTATTCTAGCAGTCTAAAATGTTGTTGTTAAATAATCTACCCATCTTTTCTTATCTTGAATTTGCTGGGATATTTTATACTGCTTGTGTAAGTCATTATATAAATTGTAGTGTTCAGGGTGCAATTCTAAATATGCAGATATGTTTGTTTCAGCTAGCAACATAGATATATCTGCACCGTTATTTATCGCCAGCTTTATGAATGCATCAGATTCTTTTAATTTGTTCATTTTCAAATAAAGAGAGGCAAGACCTTTATAAGTAATAGGATCATGGTTATAAATCTTAATGGCCTTCAAATACGTTGCTTCTGATTTATCTAATTCGTTAGTATTCGCAAAACCCTCAGCTGCCTTTCGAAGTTTGTGAAATTGATTCATGTCTTGCGCAATTACTGAGAATTGAAACATGACTAAGAGAAGAAGAGTTGTGACCGGTATGAATTTCATTTGCTGACCTTTGTAAGTAATTTATACTTCATTTTTCTATATATCAATTATTTAACACATTTTAACCAAGCATTAATCTAACATCATCAATTAAATCTTCGACATTAAGACACAGTTTCAAATTCTGATTATACCCTCTTGGCTGTTGCAGAACTCAAATAATTAGGCGTTTTTTAGACAATGTAAGAATAGACTTTTCCTGAATTCGTTTTGGCCAAATTCATGAATTAGTTTTAACCGTTACACATGAAACTTTGCTCACAATATGTTATCAATTAACGAGGGTTTTGTGATATAAACTTGGGCGCAATAGGATTTTTTATTTTAGAGTATGCTTAATAATATCGACTCCCAAGAAAAAATGCTACAGCCAATTCGTGGTAATTTTTGTATTTTTCTTTAATTTACCCCTACTTCTGATATATTTGATGAGTTAACAGATGTACTACAACAAAGTGGTGTGATTTTTCACCGCTTTAACTTCATTGACGTCACTAGGTTATCTAATCTCGCCATTAATAAGAAGGAGACAGAAGTTATCAATTTATCTTCTTTTAAAATAGAGGGCGATGGTTCATACAGAGCCGAGGTTGTCATAGCTGATGGAAAGATGGTTGAAAAATCGTTTGGGTATTTCACAAATGGTGCTGACCTTAATAATAAGGGATATTCAATAGAGATTTTAAATAATGAGATATTGATAAAATGAAACATAAATTCTGGTTGATCTACTTTATATGTCTTATTTTCATCAGTTGTAAAAAGGATAACACACTTACAACTTTAAGTGGAACTATGGTGGAGGCTTACTCTAGCCTTCCTATTAGTGATGGTAAAGTATACGTTTGGGAGTACAGGCAAACCAATGATTTATTTAAGTCGCACATGATACGACATAAACTTGTTGACTCGGTGACAACCGATAAAAGTGGAAATTACTCATTAAGTTTCAAATCGTCAGTATCGGCCGGGGCCTATATAGCGAATTTTAAGTTGAGTAGTAATTATTATTACCAATATGTCCCCGAAAAAAACTTAATAATAGGTTCTAATAATGTGATGAACGTTACGGCCTATCAAGCATCCTTTTTAAAAGCCAGAGTAATATATTCTGAAAATCCAAAGCCCCCTCTGGGTGTTTTCACACAGTCCGATTTCATCCCGTATTGGACTCTATCCAGTCATTTACTAGATAAAGTCAGGGCTGACACGACGTTAATTCTTAAATTAATTCCTAATCGCCCAAATACTATATATTTCAGATACACAGATGGGGTGAATGTGTTTTCTTATAAAGAAAAAATAACACCTGAAAACTTAACTGATACGTTAGTAAGAACGTTTAATGTAAACCCCACAGAATTTGTAAGGTAAGATCGCTTGAATCATTTATTTATAAGAGTCCCGAGATAATTGCTACAGCGAAGTCGTGACCGATTTTGTACCTTTCTTTAATTTATCCGAAGTATTGGAGTTTGATAATATGACAAACAGGGCCATTGATGGATCAAGAAGTTGGAAATTGTACTCTTTAAAATTACCAATACAACCGGAAGGAAAAAAAATATGTGTTAGTGGAATATTAATTGGAAAAGGAAAATTGTGGTTAGATGATTTTAAGGTGTTTGTAGACGGCAAAGACATACAGTTGTTAAAGTGAACCAACAAATTTATGTAATATAGACCCATTATAGATGAGTTAGTTCTAAGCCATCCTTAAGGTTTACCAGAAAATGAGGATAAATGTTATAGAAGGACTTGTATATAATACTATGTAAGGAATGGGCTTTTTATGAATTCGTTTTGGCCAAATTCACGAATTCGTTTTAACCGTTACAGATGTGTGTTGAAAGATGATTATACTCAAAAAACGGTAGTTTTTTAGACATTGTAAGAATAGGCATTTCATGAATTTGTTTTAACCGTTACAGTTACGAAAAAATTAGCTTTTTATAATTCAAATGATTAAGTTTGTGATACTATAGTATTAGTATTGACTATATTAAACGATTACTGCTATAATGATATCACTTATATCACCGTCAAAAGCTCAGTTAAAAATAGCTGATAGTATTCGAGCCAGACGACTATCCATGGAGTTAACCCAGGAAGGTTTGGCAGAACGCTCAGGGGTGCCCCTTGCAACGCTGCGCAAATTTGAGCAGAAAGGTGCAATCTCCATAGGATCGTTTTTGAAGCTCCTGATGGTTACTGGTGGCATAGAAGAAATAATCGAGGTATTGAAACCATCAAAGCCTAATTTTACGTCAATAGATGAGGTATTGAAAGATACAGATACCATATCCAGAAAAAGAGGGCGTAAAAAATGACACAACCAATTATAGAATTGAGGGTTGGCTTAGACTTTGGTTCAGAAATTCAGGCTGTGGGGCGACTGGCCATACGCGACCACGTTATTTATTTTGAATATGCCAATACATTCATTCAAAAGGGCATGGAAATATCTCC
>NZ_MDFN01000053.1 GCF_001730525.1 Arcticibacter eurypsychrophilus | reverse complement strand
TAAGTGTATAGCTATATTAGGACGAGACAACGGCTGTATACTTGCTTCTTTGGTTGTTCGTTGTTTCTGGCTTGGTTGCCTCTTAGTTGTTCGTCTCGAGGCGAAGCTAGAAGGGTGGACTGAGGAGCAAGTAGCGAGCATGGGAGGGTGAGTGGATATAGCCGGGTCGTTCTCAGTATACAGCAGGGTAGGAACTGGATAGTATGACCTTTTATTAAAAGAAGGTTAAAAAAGACTGAATCAAACAGGGTTTTGTGGCTTATACAATAGTACAGAAAGCCTTGGAAATTAATATAGAAGATGATCCAGGCTCATCTTTTTAAGATAAGTTAAGTTTATACGGCTGTAGTAATGTATAGATTAGATTTGAATAATAAATTGGTGAATTGAAACTTTCAAATAAATACAATCGTTATCCTTGTAAAATTCATGTTTGTTAAATTGACATCTAATATGAAAAGACGTTTTTTCGTAAAGACAACAATCCTAAGCAGTGCTGCTTCAGCATTACTACCGCGGATTGGATTTGCTCAACTTAAACCAAGGAATAAGACACTCCTATATTATGAACTTAGAACCTATACATTAAAGGATGCTAACCAGCAGAGCCTAGTGGAAGACTATTTTGAAAAAGCGGCAATTCCTGCCTTGAATAAACTAGGTATCAAAAACGTCGGTGTATTTACCGAACTTAAGCCTTCAGGACAATCGATATTGGTTGCGCTAATCCCTTATCAATCGCTACAGGAATTTGAAACGATAAATAATAGGCTTGAACAGGATAAACTGTATATTACTGAAGGTGCTGCATATTTGAATGCTCCGGCAACAGAACCGGCTTATGAGCGTATAAATAGTTCCTTACTTAAAGCCTTTAAAAACATGCCTGGCCTAGAGCTCCCACCGAAGAATAAACGTATTTTCGAGCTGCGTAGATATGAGCATGCGAATGAGGCGGCAGGAACAAAGAAACGTGAGATGTTCAATGATGCTGGTGAGATTAACATTTTCAAACGGCTAGGTTTTAAGCCAGTTTTCTTTGGAGAAACGATCATAGGAGAGGCTCGCCCTAACCTTATTTATATGGTTACCTTCGATGATATGGCCGCTCACGACCAGCACTGGAAATCTTTTGGTACTGATCCTGAATGGATGAAAATAAGTGTAATTCCGGAATATGCAAACTCAAAGCTTATATCCAATATAACGTCTACATTTCTTCAGCCTACGGAGTATTCGCAGATCTAGCTAGTTATTTAACGGTTAAAAAGAATTCATGAATTAGGCCACGACGAATGCATGAAAACTCTATATTATATTATCTAAGAAAACGACCCTTTTTTGATAACCTGCAGTTGTACCTTGACTCTTCACCATTTTGTGTTAATCCTTTAGTGTAATATTGCATGGATTATAAAAGACAGAAATGAAATCTGAAATTTTAGATGTAGATGTTTCGCGTAATGCTCAGATCGTAACTCAGTTCAGGCTGATCCTCAATAGTCATCTTGATGATGTTATAGCGGGTCGCACTGAGAAAATGTACGAAATAAGGGAGATCGCTGATATCATCGGAATTCATTCCGGTCATCTGAGTAAAGTAATTAAGTTAGAAACCGGTCAACATGCCTGCTATTTTTATGAGCAGCGCATCTTGGTTGAAGCGAAGAAACTTCTGGCTGATACAGCGTCGCCCATAGGCGTAATCGCTCATATGCTTGATTACGACGTATCGAATTTTACAAAGTTCTTTAAGAAATTTACAGGAACGACACCCTCTTCGTTCAGAAAATCATTAGCCAGCCGTCCTGAATAATCAGTTCGGATGCACACCGCAGGATAAAACAAGTAATCTATAAAAAAATGAATAATAAAACAATAATAATCGGAGCAGGGACGGCAAAGCCGTTAACCGTTTGTAAACCAGGGTACGGAACAATGCGTCTGACAGGTGAAGGTTTTTACGGCGAGCCAAAAGACCGGGAGGGTGCTATAGCACTGTTAAAAAAAGCAGCAGAACTGGGCGTAAACTTTTTTGACACGGCTGATTTTTATGGGCCGGGCGTGACCAACAGGCTTCTGTCAGAAGCGTTATATCCTTATGCTGCTGACATTATCATTGCGACAAAAGTTGGAGCTTCACGTGGAGTTGATAAAAGCTGGTTACCTTATGGAAAACCCGAAGAGCTTAGAATGAGCGTTGAAAATAACCTTAGAGAACTGAAACTTGAGCAACTTTCCCTGGTACACTATGGTAAGGCCGCACACAGTCCAGGTGATTACGAAGAGGGTTTGGAAACCATGATTGCACTTCAGAAAGAGGGTAAAATTCTGCATCTTGGTTTGAGCAACGCATCCGTAGAACAATTTGGTACAGCTATCAAAACCGCTAAAATCGCCAGCGTCGAAAATATGTACAGCTATACACAACGCGTTACCGATCCGGCCAGCCCGTTTGGGTTTCAGGGTGGCGAAGTACTGCCTCTGTGCGAGAAACACCAGATTCCATTTATTCCTTTCTTTTCATTGCAAACCTCATTGCCGGCCGGGCCGAACAAGATGCAGGAACTGGCGGGAAAAAAAGGTGTTACGGTCGCCCAGCTAAATATTGCGTGGCTGCTCCATCAGTCTGCATGGATTCTGCCAATACCTGGCACGACATCTGTTCAGCACCTGGAGGAAAACATCAAAGGAGCCGGAATTTCTTTATCTAAAGACGAGCTGGAATTTTTAGGATAGTTACGGACTCTAAGGGGGCAAATCAGATCCGCCCAAAGACGGCTCTGAAGTCGACCAGTCATTTTAACAAACCATTAAACCATAGTATAACCAGCGGAAATCGCAGTTTATACTATGGTTGTTATCTAAGGGGTAAACTTATAGATGACATTATATTACGACTGAAAAATTATAAAAATTGGTTTTCACTAAACGCGATACTATCATTATTCCCTCATTAAGTGGTTTCTGATTATGGTAAGATTTGAGCTGCCTGTATCCATGAACGTGATTTAAGCTTTAGCTTCTTTTACGTGTTTAATATATCGATAACAGGTCGCTATGGGCATCTGTAGTCTGTTAGCAATCTCTGAAATTGCATATTTTCCTGTATCATGTAGATCAAGTGCGGTCAATGCCAATTGCAAATTTTCAGGAGATAAGCCTTTTGGTCTCCCTCCCTTTTTTCCTCTTGCTCTTGCAGCATCAAGCCCCGCTTTAGTACGCTCACGTATAATCTCTCTTTCAAATTCTGCTAATGATGCAAAAATATTAAAAGTAAATCTACCGGTAGCTGTAGTGGTATCAATGTGGTCATGCAAGCTGATAAAATTCACCTCCTTTTCATTGAAAAGTGCAACCAGGTCAACCAGGTCCCTTAGAGAACGGCCAAGCCGATCCAATTTCCAAACAACAACCTGATCACCTTTTTTAAGATTCTTCAGAAGGTTTCTAAGTTCCGGTCTGTCTGTATTCTTCCCAGAAATCTTTTCCTGGTAGATTGTTATGCAATCCATATTCTGTAAGCGCTCTAGATTGAAGATCTAGATTTTGATCTGATGTACTTACCCTTGCGTAGCCTATTTTCGCGTAATAAATTATTATCAAAAACTCATTATCAAAAATACTAAAAAAGGCTTTGATTAATGGAATGAGTTTATGATAATCGGCAAAAAAGAAAAGATCGATCAGGCTTAATAGGGAAAGATTTGGTATGTTCAGTAGCGGTACCTCAGGGACAACAATCAATTATCAAAAAACGAGGGAACTGTGATAATGGAGTATACGAGTACCTTTATTCAATTATCACAATAACAATAATTTTCTATTTAGTCTATTTCAAAAAGCTAACAAGGCGATTGAATAGTCTTGATTACTATATCTGAAACCAATTTGATACACTTGAGTATTCCAATTAAATATCATAAATACTGCGATATATTTTTTAAAAAAACTTGTGTAGTTATATAACTACACTTATATTTGTAGTCAAATAACTTCATAATGAATCTAAGACGTGACGTATTTCAAGCCATTGCAGACCCAACACGAAGAGCAATACTTCTATTGCTAACATCGCAATCAATGACAGCAGGTGCAATAGCCTCTAATTTTAACACTGCTAGACCGACAGTTTCAAAGCATTTACAGATCCTGACTGAATGTGAATTAATCAAGCAAGAGCAGCTAGGGAGAGAAAATTATTATCATTTCAATCCAAATAAAATGAAAGAGATAGCTGACTTTATTGAACCCTTCAGGCAAATTTGGGATGTTAAATTTGATAAGCTCGAATCAGTAATGAATAAATATAAAACAACTCAGAATGGAACAAAAAACAAAGATTAAAGCCCAAGACGGCAAACAAGAATTGATTATTACCAGGGAGTTTAACTTACCTGTGGACCTACTTTTCAAAGCATATACGGAAGCTCAATTTATAGAGCAGTGGATGGGAACAAAAGTGCTGAAGCTCGAGAACAAGACTCATGGAAGTTATCAATTTGAAACTTCTTACAATGGCAATGTTGTGTTTAAAGCAAATGGAACTATTCACGAAGTTGAAGCAAACCATAGCATCATACGAACCTTTGAAATGGAAGATTCGCCTATCGGTGTCCAGCTTGAATTCCTGGACTTTGAAGAACTCACAAATGAGACCAGTAGACTCACCATCAAAATAATATATAAGTCGGAAAAGCATCGCGCAGAACAGCTAAAACTTCCTTTTGCTTATGGTCTAAACATGGCCCACAATACACTTCAAACTCTGATATTTGATTAAGCATAGCATGATAAACGAAAGAACAAAAACAATTTTATATTGGGTACTAACAGGCTTTCTAGCTTTTGGAATGCTTGCCCAAGGTTTCACACAAACGCTACATTTGAAAAGCTTTGTTGATTTGATTGTAGTGCAATTAGGCTATCCTTCTTATTTCTTAACTATTATAGGTATTTGGAAAATTCTTGGTGCTATCGCTATTCTTATTCCCGGTTTTGCTCTTCTCAAAGAATGGGCTTATGCTGGCTTTTTCTTTGTTATGTCTGGAGCATTGTTTTCACATCTTGCATTAAGAGATCCCGTACGAGATATATTACCTTCCGTATTACTACTAACTGTGATTGTTGGATCTTGGTACTACCGTCCCATCGATAGAAAAATAACTTTTAAAAACTAATCAGCAAAATATGAATTCAGACGTCAATTGGTTCTTTACGAAAACCACAAAGTGGCAAGAAGAATACTTAGAATTACGAATGTTGGCTTTAGATTGTGGGCTAACAGAAAAATTAAAGTGGGGATGCCCTTGTTACTCAATGGATAAAAGCAACGTTGTTTTGATTCACGGATTCAAAGACTATTGTGCGTTGTTATTTATGCAAGGTGCTTTAATGAAGGACGACAAAGGATTCTTAGTTCAACAAACGGTAAATGTGCAATCCCCCCGACAACTCCGCTTCAAAAATGTTGAAGAAATACTTAAAGGTAAATCAATTATCAAGTCTTATATAGAAGAGGCTATTAAAATTGATACAGCAGGCTTGAAAGTTCAATTAAAAAACACAGCAGAATATAGAATCCCTGAAGAATTCCAAACAGCGTTAAATGATATGCCTGAATTAAAGAATTCTTTTTATTCGCTTACACCTGGCAGACAAAGAGGTTACTTGCTTTGTTTTTCTTCTGCTAAACAAGTGAAAACTAGAGAAGCGCGAATTGAAAAATACTTACAGCATATCCTTGGCGGAAAAGGTTTAGATGACTAAGCCTATTATTATTATTATCAAAAATCGGTCGTTTTCTGAGTCAATCATTAATTCTATTTCTCTTTTCGTATTAGTGATTACCTAAGTATTCAAATCAAAAGTAGATTTATCCTTAAAAAGGATGCGCTTAACTATTTATCATCATAATGGAACCGGCATTGAATAATAGCGCATTGTTGGTCTTTACCCTTAGTTCCTGATACCTGATAAACCAAGCGATGCTCACCGATTATACGTCTGGACCAAAAACCTTTCAGATTATGCTTCAAAGCTTCAGGCTTTCCCAATCCATGAAATGGCGTCCTTTTTATTTCTCTTAATAAGTCTCTAACTTTTTTTTCTGCATCTTCATCGTTGTCCATCCAATATTCAAAGTCCTCCCAGGCCTCAGGCGTAAATACTATATTCATAGTCTATGCTTTCACATTGCTATCCTCATTAAGAGAAAATAACTTTGTATCACCTTTTTTTAGATTCTCCATAGAATGTTCAAGTCGTTTACGATTTGCTTTTGTTGACATCAAGTGCGAAGTTTCTACAAGGGCGTTATATTCCTTGATGGAAATTACCACAACAGCATCGTCCTCATTGTTGTTACGGGGAACAATCAAAATATCTTCAGTCTCACTTACTTCATCAAAGTAGGCTTTCATATTTGTTCGTAAGGAGGAAATAGTGACTGCTTTCATAGCTATATTAATGGTACATCCAAATGTACGTGATCTAATACATTTAAACAAATCATTGTTGTCCGATAAAAATAAACGGA
>NZ_MDFN01000052.1 GCF_001730525.1 Arcticibacter eurypsychrophilus | reverse complement strand
GATCATAGATGGCTCTGGGCGTATGCATACGTATTACGAATAAACCACATGCAGCACTATAATGGAAAACAAGATCCCGTATGGCTTTAGCACCAATACTGTAGCCTCGATACTTGGGTAGGATGGTTATTTTTTCGATGAGGCAAAAATTACGGCTCATTAAGTCTCCATGATAATAATTTTCCACTTTTTTAGTGTAATCTCCGCTTTTCCAATCAAAAAATTCGAACGCATATCTCGCAAGGTATTCAGAATGTGCATCTAAAACCTCATATAAACTATAAGGGCCTTGCGAAGCTTCATCAATATGGACTATCAAAAAATCAATTTTGCCTATGGTTTCTATTTTATCATCCAGATCATTGGTAAGAACAATCTCCAGTACGATATCTGTTACAAAACGTCCGTGTTCGTAGCAACCTAAGCCTGAACTGAACGAGTAATTAAATAAGATGTTTGCGTTGTTATCTAAGATTGATTTGGTCATAAGTTTATGTTATTTCTTGCGGTGCGTGGACCCTCTTAACGCAATATCTTCAATTGATCACTTGGTTTTGATCCTATCTCAACCGTTTTCCTGAATCCAAAATGGTCTTTAGAATTTCTCTACAACCTAACACGATCAGTGAATTACCATGAATTCGCTACTGACATTGCTTAGATCTGACTTGACATTCGGCTTAAAATGTACAGAGCCAGAACAATCAAGTGTATGATTATTTAAGTGATAATGTAATCTTGCATCATCTGAAATAATTTTTGGCAAAAGTCGATCCATAGTATCCAATTTCTTTATCATTTTATAATTGTCCACCAACTCCTTTAAATTTATCTACAAAGGCACTAATTTTCTGGAATACACTTTGTTTTTTAGTCAAATACTGAGGATTTAAAGGACTCATTTTAGGTAAAAGGGCGTTGAGCGCTGTTCCATTCTCACTAGCAAATTCGCGCTTTAAAGAAGCTGCTATATATCGCTTTGCTTCATTCTCATTCAGATTTTCATCGGCGATCAATTCTGAAACCTCTATTTTCTGTTTTCCTTGTGCATATGCGAAGAATGAATCTATGATATTCGCTTTATCTTGAATGTTGTCAAGGTCTGTTTCATTAATAAAGTCAACTACGAGACTCTCTTTTGCTCTATTGCCAATACTAGCACGAATAACCCTACGGGTTTCATCTATTAAGGTGGATTTGTCTTTGGTCTTTTTATTATGCTCAAATATTATTTCAAGAATATAATCAAGATTTATTTCTTGCGATTTAAGTAGGTCTATTTCAAAGACTACATCATCCCAATCAATCTTTGATTCTTCTGATTCTCTACCACCTTTCTCACGTCTTAGCCAGTCTCGAATATCATTATAAGTGGATCGATAATCTTGAATAGTTCGTTCTGATAGCATTTCTATCTCTTGACTTGCAGCTATATCCTCATCTGTTACAAAACAAACCTTTTTAAATGCTTCAATGGCTTTAGTATCGTTTATGTCTAAAGCTTGAAGTGCTTTGAGATTGATAAATTCATCGTAATTCTGGAGTATGTTTTCTACGCGTAAGTACTCCCCAAATAGTTTTGCGAATTCTTTTTTATCTTTTTCCTTTACAATTCCATCAGGGTTTGGGAACTTTTCATTTAATTCTTTTACCACTTCAATAAAACCTCTACGGGCTTCTCCTGTAGTGATGTCCGTAAAGCCTTCTAAATATTCTTTATAACTCTTTTCAAGGACTACGTTTTTAGTGCTATTATCCCCGAATAGAGTAATGGCATCGATCGTAGCTTTTTCTAAATCTCTAAAAGTAATAATGTTACCAAAGGTTTTCGTAGCATCATAGATTCTGTTAGTACGTGAAAAAGCTTGAATTAAACCATGATAACGCAGGGTCTTATCTACAAAAAGTGTATTGAGTGTAGGTGCATCAAACCCGGTAAGAAACATGCCTACGACAATTATAAGATCAACTTCTTTACTTTTTACGCGTTTGGCAAGGTCACGATAGTAATTCTGAAACTCTTTAATGTCAACACCATAACTGGTTTTGAACATAGCGTTATAGTCATTGATGGCGTTAGTTAAAAATTCTTTAGAACTGCTATCCATAGCAGAGGGTTCAAACGTTTCATCAACTATTTCACCTATGGCATTTTGTTCTTCGTTGGCTGCAAACGAGAAGATTGTTGCAATTTTTAAGGGCCTATCACTGTCTTTTTGTAAATGGTTTAATTCCTCATAATAACATTTGGCAGCATCAACACTACTTACTGCAAACATGGCGTTGAATCCTTTATTACTTCCTCGATTTCTATGAGTTTTTATCTTGAAATTCCGTAAAATGTATTGGGAAATTTCTTTGATACGAGCCGGATGAAGTAAAGCTGTCTTGTTTTCTGCTGCACTTAACTTTTTCTCATCTTGTTCTTTTTCTATACCCTTAAACTGAGGTCGTACATCATTGTAGTCTACTTTGAATTTTACTACTTTTTCATCCCTAATAGCATCTGTAATTACGTAGGAGTGTAATTCACGTCCGAATACACTTGCAGTAGTTTCCGAACCTAATGCATTTTGAGGAAATATTGGTGTTCCTGTAAAACCGAATTGATAGAACTGTTTGAACTTTTTCTTCAGATTCCTTTGAGCTTCACCAAATTGAGAACGATGTGCTTCATCAAAGATAAATACAACTTGCTTTTGATAAATAGATAGATAACTCTCACTTTTCATGAGGTTATTCAATTTTTGTATAGTTGTGACTATAATCTTATTATCTTCTTTCTCAATATTTCTTTTTAAACCTGCTGTACTATCTGATCCGTTAACACTATCCGGTGAGAAGCTTTGATATTCTTTCATTGTATGAAAATCAAGGTCTTTACGATCAACAACAAAGAAGACTTTATCAATAAAATCAAGTTGTGTTGCCAATCGCGCAGCTTTAAAACTGGTAAGGGTTTTACCAGACCCTGTGGTGTGCCAAATAAAACCGCCGCTTTCGGTTCTAGACCAGTTCTTAGATTGAAAAGAACTTGCAATTTTCCACAAGATTCTTTCAGTTGCAGCAATTTGATAGGGCCTCATGATGAGTAGCGTATCACTAGTGTCAAAAACCGAATAGGTGAGTAATATATTTAGAAGTGTGTGTTTCTGAAAAAAGGTTGCTGTAAAATCCTTAAGGTCTTTAATTAGAGTATTGTCAGCCTTTGCCCAGTTCATGGTAAAGTCAAAGCTATTTTTATTTCGCTCGACTGTGTTTGCAAAATAACGGCTGTCCGTACCATTTGAGATAACAAAAATCTGTACGTATCTAAAGAGTGAGTTGCTACTATTAAAACTCTCTTTGGTATAACGATGTACTTGATTAAATGCTTCTCGGATAGCAACCCCACGCTTCTTTAGCTCTACCTGCACTAAAGGCAATCCATTAACCAATATGGTGACGTCATAACGATTTACATGCACTCCTTTTTGTCCAAATTGTGATATTACCTGTACTTTATTTCGAGCAATATGATTTTTGTCTACTAAGTAGATGTTTTGTATATGTCCATCGTCAAAAACAAAATCGTAAATATAATTGTCATGTATTTTTCTTGTTTTTTCAACAAGGTTATCACTTGGTTTATCCAAATACTCCTCCAAATAACGAGCCCATTCATTATCTGTAAACACCATGTCATTAATTGCTTGAAGCTGTAATCTTGCATTAGCAAGCATTGCTTCGACAGTAGTAAGGTTAGACGGCTTTTCATAACCTTGATTTATTAAATCTCGGATAAATTCGCGCTCTAGATCCAACTCTGTCTGATAAACAGGAGATGCTTCATCCACCATTGAGTACTTGGTGTATTTATCGAGAACAATGAAATTATTTGATTCAGCAATGGCTTTATATGTTGTCATATTCATACCTCTTTCCAATATTTAAAATTTGTAGTGAGATGGTCAAGCAAAAACTTGACGGTTTGTTTTTCAGATTCAGTAGGCTCTGGTACTACTTCGTTTGATAATGTAGAGTGACTTGTAAATTGAATAATCCGATTATAGTATGTCTGCTTATCATCTGGTAATAATTCTGACCATCGCGGATAACCTAAGAAATTTGCGGTTTTCTCATAGAGATTTCGTAGAAGCGTAAAATGGTATTTTTGGATATTATTAGTATTGATCGCCTCATCAATTGTGTGTTTTAGAAAAAGGTGATAAGAAAAACTTTTGTTTGAATCTCCTAACTTTTCTATAAGTTCAAATGTACCATCTTCAAGTTTATTAAACATGTAGCAAACTTTACTTGCGAGTTCATTGTAAAGGACATTATAAAAAAGCGGGTTATGTGTTGAAATTACGAATTTCAAATTACTTGATCTCTTAATGAGCTCTGCCAAGTTAACTGCTAATTCTATTAAGTGGTTATCATCTAATGAACTGACTGGGTCATCAATATAAACATATTTTAAATTGTCAAACTGATTGGTTGTGCGATCTACAGGTTCTGGAACATTTAAAACTTCAACAACTTGTTCGAGTAGAGTATAAAACATACACCATATAAAGTTGCTTTCTTCGCCTTTGGAGATTTTAATATTATCTAAAGTTTCGTCATCACCACGTTCAATTGAAAACGTTACTTCTGAAAAGTCCGGACTAAATTTTGGTGTTAAAAACTGATTAGTGAAATGCTGAAAATTTGAAGTTATATTACCATCAAGACCTTGATCTTGAAGAAATTTAAGTACCAAATTAGTAAAACCGTTGCCTCGTATTGTAAGTTTCCTATTTATATCAGCGTCTAAATCATTATCCCAATAAAAAAGATCTTCGGTGAATGCATTATAATAAAGAACTTTAATTCCTGTATTCTCATCTATTTCCTCTTCAGCTTCAATGTATTTAGGCGCAACTAAAAGTCTAAATTCACGTGATAGCCGTGTTTTCCCCGTACCATTAAAGGCATAGATTAACTGCACTTTTTTACCACTATCTTTCAGTGATTGTGCTATCTCTGTTAATGATTGTCCCATATTATGCCGTTAAATTATCCTTGGGAAATGTTAGTAATATATCTCGATAATATTCATACTGTTTTTGTCTGAGCTTTATCTCTTTAGGAAGAGCTTCACTTATTGAGGTAGTGAGCGTGTCAAATTTGTCTAGGATAGAAACAATACGTTCTTGTTCGTCCATTGAAGGGATTGGAACCTGATATCTTTCAAACATCGGTCTCCGAAGCGATGTGACGGAAGCATGAACTGAAGTCGTTTCTAAATATTTTGCGAAATTATTTCTTATAAAGTGAAATAAGTACTTAGAACTGACAAGCTTATCGGTAATAACAATTCTGTAAGCTCTTTGATGAAGGGCGTATTTCCCAATCATGTGATGAAATACTTTACCTACTCCAACTCCATCACCAGCGGTAATAATTGCTGTTTCATCAAATTCATATTCATTAATTGTTCGAGGCTCTTGGGAGCGAACAAAAAAGGGATATTTACCGCCTATGATAGATTCATTTGTATTACGGCTACCCGTTCCAATAGTTGCCACTTCAGATAGACTCTTCCACTCAATCTGTCTGCTTTGTCCGTCTTCAAAATTCAATAACTGGTCACGATAGTAGCTATACTGTTTTTTTCGAGCTATAAGCTCTGCTATGAGCTCTGTTGTGAGCTCTGCTGTGAGCTCCGTAAAGGCGTCCAGAATACGTATTATTTCCTTTTGAATTTGAAGGGATTTTTCATGATCACCTGGGCATGGAATGGGTATTTTGAACTTTTCAGTATCAGGAGTTGAAATCTGCGGCATTTGCATCCTACTGCCAATATTCTGAAAATAAGGTTCATTTATTTTCAAGAAGTAATAAACGAATTTTATGTCAAGAAATTTATCTATAGAATGATATGACCACATTTCATTTTTATGTGAAAACGGCTTGTCAAAATACTCAAATTCAATAACACCGCGAGACTTAACAATAATCGAAGGTTCCCTATTAATATCTTTTTCAGGTATGTCCTTAAAATCAACAAATGCAACCGTCTTACCACCTGCAAATATTTTCAAAGGTGCTTGATTACTATGCAGTGTTTTCATATGTTCAGCAGTAATCTTTGTACCCTTAGTACGAATTAGAGCATTACTTATTGGTTTCCACTCAACCTCAACGTTTTCCAATAATTTTTCTATATAGCTCATGCCTCAATCTCTTTTACTATGGCATCAATATCAGTACGAAGCATATTTATCTTCTCCACGGTTTTCGAAATCTCTGCATTTAATTTAGCTAAATCAATAGCTTCGCTTTTATCTCTTGCTATTATATAGGAACTTATAGACAGATTATAATTGTTCTCAGCAATTTTGTCATTGTCGATAGACTTTGCCACATACTCCACATCTTCTCTGATATCGAATACTTTCATGATTTTTTCAATGTGCTTATCTGTAAGCACATTGTTATTGGTTACTTTTTTGAAGAAATCTTTACCGCTTGCATCTATAAATTGGGTTTTATTATCAATCTTATGTTTTGAAAGAACTAGAATATTTACGGCTATTGAAGTCCCATAGAATAGATTTGGAGCTAAAGAGATTATGGTTTCTACAAAGTTATTATCTACAAGGTACTTTCTAATCTTCTGTTCAGCACCACCACGATAAAAGATGCCAGGGAAACATACAATGGCAGCTCTGCCTTTACTTGAAAGGTAACTTAGAGCATGCAGTACAAAAGCAAAATCTGCCTTTGATTTAGGAGCAAGAACACCAGCAGGTGCAAAACGGTCATCATTAATCAAAGTTGGATCATCATTCCCTATCCAATTTATTGAATAAGGAGGATTCGAAACTATCGCATCAAAAGGTTTGTCATCTCTTAACTGAGGATCTCGAAGAGTATCGCCAAGAACAATATTAAACTTATCGTAATTAATGTTGTGCAAAAACATATTCATACGTGCAAGATTATAGGTCGTATGATTAATCTCCTGCCCAAAGAAACCTTCTTCAATAATATGGTTATCAAAGTGTTTTTTAGCTTGTAAAAGTAAGGAGCCTGAACCCGCTGCAGGGTCATAAATTTTGTTTACTGTAGTCTGCTTATGCATTGCAAGCTGTGCAATGAGTTTGGATACGTGCTGTGGCGTAAAAAATTCACCTCCAGATTTGCCCGCATTGGCAGCATAATTAGAAATAAGAAATTCATAGGCGTCTCCAAAAAGGTCAATTTGGTTGTCCTCAAAATTTCCAAAATTTAGTTCTCCCACCCCTTTCAAAACGGCTGTCAATCTGCTATTTTTATTTTCAACAGTATTACCTAGTCGCGTACTGGTAGTGTCAAAATCGGCAAACAATCCTTTTATGTCTCCTTCGGATGGATACCCATTCGCAGAATTTTCGATAGAGGCAAATATGGCTGCTAAATCCGTATTCAGATTGGAATTGGTATTGGCTGTTTTGGCGACATTTACAAATAGTTGACTAGGATATATAAAATACCCTTTAGTTTTTATAGCATCATCTTTTATTTCTGGAGTTACTACATCATCTAATAAGTTTGCAAAGTCAACACTATCATCACCTCCTTCAATATAATTAGTAAAGTTTTCACTGATAAACCGATAGAAAAGGGTACCTAATACAAAGTGTTTAAAATCCCATCCATCTACAGAACCACGAACCTCGTTGGCTATTTTCCATATTTTAGCTTGTAATTCAGCTCTTTGATTTATGTTTGTCATTAATTTTTATTATTGTTAATTTAATAGCTATTATTTATTTTATTTCCTACTATCTTTATTTCAACCATTGGCAGAGATTAAACACAGCTACTATGAATACGCGACTATGATTGTCCAAATCTACCCAATAACATTGTATGTCGTACAAAACTGTCTCATTTAACGAAGATTTTCCTTTTTCGGTTTGCCCTGGGATTAAGGCTGACCAACAAAGGATCTTTTAAACAGGTAAACTGTTGAGACACCTTTGAAGCTCATTCGATTAACCTGCTTTGTTACATGCTGGTTTGTAAAATCTACTTCCTCTATTACACTTTGGATATATTTAGACACGTTCAGGACGAAAAATGCCATTCTAACTCAGGTGCGGATCTTGCAAAGATTACTATTGAGCCATGCCGAAGAAAAACATTCATGAGGAAATTCTATTCGAAATACTCCTTGCTTGTCTGTCTTTTTGAACTCTTTTTTGCCCTTAACGAAACGTGGGTAATTCCTCTTTAAGCGTGTACCATCAACGACCCATACCATATTTTGATAAATCTCTCGCGAGCACTTCGCTCCTTAAGAATAATATTAGAGTGTTGAAATTCGATTATCAGGCCCTGAATGGTACAAATATCTGCAATGTGTTTTCCTCCCGTAGATCTATCAGGCAAATATATCTCTTGCCATTGCTTTGGAAAATTATCTTCCATAAGCTATGCCACTCAGTTTCCGGTTCCCACCAACTGTCACACACCTTATTTTTAAGATGTACCCAGTGATGAATCTTTTCTGTACCACATCTTGCAATGACTGATTGAAGGCATCCAGGACAAAATTCTTTGAAACCAAATTCCGCATCGAGAAGTTGTTTATCAATTATCGCAAAGCGCATACTTCCTTTTTATATAAATACATTAAAAGTTTATAAGATTTCTCCAATAAAAATCTAATCGCTTTGGTAAGTGCTTACTTCCTACAACTTCACCACCGCCATTCGCTCATCAAGCGCTTTCCAATCTGGCAAATGTTTAGACACCTACTTAAGATAATCTGCTCATAGCATTTTGCCCTGCAGGCAAATATTTAGTTCAAAAACAATAGTCCCGATTTTTAGCTCACATAGGAATTTACCCTAAAACATAATTCTCTTTCGTAAGCAGATTAAACAACATTAACCTTGAGTAGTAACCAATTCTAATTACCTAACTCTGCAACTAAGGTTTGTAGTCTCCAAAATTTCAAGTGTATCAAAGATATCTGTCTTTCCTGCCCCCCTTTCAAGCAGCCTTTCACGGAAACTATCAGTAAGGTCTATTACAAAGACTTCATATGCAAAGGCTTTCCCAAGCTTATAGGTAATGGCAATCATGGTTTTCCCTATATTTTTATGCTTTAAAGGCTGTGTAATGAATATATTTGGAATATAAATTTGCTGATGAACATGGTTAATTCCAATCTTCATTAAGCAGGTTTTATCGGATATGTCCCTTCGCAAAGTTGCGTAGATATCAATTGTGTCATACGCTGATCCATGGTATTTATGCAGATCACCATGCTCCTCCTTAAGGAAAGATGTTAAAAAGTGAATTAGGGCCGGCTGTAACTGTTCGGTTGCTAAGGTGTTCATCATTAGTTTTAAAGATTAATTTAAAATCATTAAGCTGAAATGGAGTGTCAATAGTTACGAGAATACTAGACCTAAATATTTATATACATGCTTCATATTAACACAAAACTACAACTTAGAATATCATTCTTTTGAGGTTGGTATACTTTTCAAAGATGACTACTGGCATTACACAAATTTTTGAAATTTACATACTCAATATCAATTAACTGAGTCTTGTGATTATGTAATCCATTATCCATCTGTATTATTGGAAAAGCATTAATATTAATAATATACCGATTAATAACGCTCCTAGCTTTATATAAGAGTAGGTTAAAGGTATGCATACGGGCTACGCCCTCCACGATT
>NZ_MDFN01000051.1 GCF_001730525.1 Arcticibacter eurypsychrophilus | reverse complement strand
TGATAGGTTTCAGGGATTGTAGATTTGTTATGCCTGAATAGTTGCCTTTTTAACATATAGTTCCTCGACTTTCTGCCTTGCCCATGGTGTTCTTCTCAGAAATGTCAAACTCGATCCAATAGAAGGATTACTGACAAAACAATTGATCCGAACCAGTCTGGCCAGCTCATTCCATCCGTATTGCGATACCAAACTATTTAAGATCACTTCAAGCGTTTTACCGTGTAGTGGGTTATTCTTTTGCTCCATTTAATACTAATTTCTCCATTATGCTTTATCCATATTTCTTCCATAGAAAGAGTTATTTGAAATAATGCATGATTTATTTGTCCAAAGTTACGATTTTTCATCTTAGCCAATATTCTGATTTGAGGAGGATTATCTATAATTTGAACAATATTGAATAATGAATAAATTTCAGACATATCGATCACATATATAAAAAAGCACCTATCTTTGGGCTCAAATTTTACAATTATATTTTATGGCAAAAGCATCTGAAATTAAAACGGGAAATACTTTACGTTACAATGGCGAACTGGTAACAGTTACAGAATTAGTGCATCGCACACCAGGTAAAGGTGGAGCTTTTTACTTAGGAAAATTTCGTAACATTAAAACCGGAAAAATTGTAGAAGCGCGTTTAGCAACTGACGAGCAGGTTGAAATTTGCCGTGTAGAAAGTAACGATTATCAGTATTTATATGAAGAAGGAAGTGATTTTGTAGTCATGGATAATGTTTCTTTTGAGCAGTTTAACATTCCTAAATCACTGTTTGGAAACTCTGCTAAATTTCTAAAAGAAGGAATGAATGTAATCGTTTCTTTCGAAAGTGAAGAACCTATTATTGCTCAGGCACCTAACAGTGTAGATTTAGAAATAACCTATACGGAACCAGCTGTAAAAGGGGATACTTCTTCAGGAGCACAAAAATATGCTACTACAGAAACAGGGATTGAGATAAAGGTACCTTTGTTTGTGAATCAAGGTGATAAGATAAAAATAGACACCCGCACAGGAGAGTATATTGAGCGTGTGAAATAGTTTTAAAATAAAAAAAACGGCTAATAGAAATATAAGCCGTTTTTTTTATTTTATAGTTAACCTTACCGAATTTTAGAAGGAGCCATTCCTAAATCATTTTTATACGTAAAGGAGATAAACATGAATACTTATGTGTCCTTTTTGTCGTACAACACTCTGTAAATTGTCTTATATGGCTTTTAATATTCTGGAAATGCAATGCTTGTTGGCGGGCTTTTGTTACTTATTGTTTTAGCCTGCTACTCCAGCAAAATATTTCCTATTGTTTTTTGAGGCTGGCATTTGTTTTAACGCGGTCTTTTGGGACCAAGTTTGGAGATTTAGTTACCAAGTAACACATAATAAAGGCAGACCTGGTTTGGTCACTATTATAATACTCCCCAAAATTAGGTCGGTAAATTAAGGTATAAAAAAACCGTAAATTTAAAGACATATGAAAAAGGTCAGCAGGAAGAAATTCAGTGCAGAATTCAAAGCAAAAGTAGCGATAGCAGCAATCAAAGAGCAACAGACAGTAGCAGAGCTGGCTGTTTTATATGATATCCATCCCACGCAGATAGCCACCTGGAAAAAGCATTTTCTGGATAATAGTTCTGCTTTGTTTGCCGAAAAACAAAGCGATAATAAGGAAAATGACGCCAATGAGTCCCGATTATATGAGCAGATCGGCAAGCTTCAGATGCAGAACGATTGGCTAAAAAAAAAGTTATTATGAAGTGTAGCCTGCCGGAACGAAGAATGATGGTCAGTAAAAGTGGAACGCTTAGTATAACCGATCAATGCGGAATGCTTGGGATTCACCGATCAGGCTTTTATTACGTCCCGGAGGGAGAGAGTGCCCTTAATCTGGTGCTGATGCAATTTATTGATGCCTATTTTCTTAAACATCCTCATACAGGAGTGGTGACACTTTGTGCTTATTTGTGCCTGAGTGAAGGTTTTACCATCAATGTCAAGCGCGTACGCCGGTTGATGCGCCTGATGGGGCTTATGGCCATTTATCCAAGCAAAAAGCTGAGCGTCCCTGATCAGGGTCATACCCTTTATCCTTATTTGCTCCGGGGCCTTCAGATTGAAAGAGTCAACCAGGTGTGGCAAACGGATATCACGTATATTCCCATGAAAAAGGGCTTCATGTATATGATGGCTGTTATTGATGTTAAAAGCCGTTATGTCCTGCACTGGAGTGTTTCCAATACGATGGGTGCTGCCTGGTGCACAGCGGTCCTGAGTGAAACCATTGCTTTATATGGAAAACCGGATATCCTGAACACGGATCAGGGCAGCCAGTTTACCTCTCATGAGTTTCAAAAGGTATTGACAGATCATGAAATACAGATATCTATGGATGGTAAAGGAAGGGCCCTTGATAATATTTACATTGAAAGATTTTGGCGTAGCCTGAAGTACGAACATGTGTATTTAAAACCGGCAGAGGATGGATTAGAGCTATTCAAGGGAATACAGGTCTATATCAATTTCTATAATAAAGAAAGGAGGATTAAGTCTTTAAAAAGGCACACACCGCAAGAGAGTTATACACCTATAGCGGCATAAGAGAAAAAAAGAAAAACAAGAGAAGAAAAAGGTGTGGAAATGTGGAAAACTCTAAGAAGAGTTTACAACATTCCCACACCTCAAGCAACAACAATAATATTGAATAATTAACTTTGTACAAATTATTGTCCTAACAATGGGGAGTACATTACTAAATATCGCTAATTCTTTTTATTGTACCTATTTATTTTAATCATTAATAAAATAACTTAAGTTAATAAGAAACCCATATTGAGAAAAAGCCAAACTACCTGGTCTTAATTCTTATTACAGTAAAAAGTAAGCTGGTAATTTCAATTGTATCCTGGTCTGATAAAATAGAATGAATTAAAACTTCGTACTAAATCACAGAAAGATGTTTAGGTATCGAAAAACTGGTCAATTCGTGATGTCTTCATTGAAGTGTCGAAAATTTTTGAAGTTGACAAAATCTGATATTACATTGACCCCGAAGTTACGCGGGTTAATGAGGCATTTATCGAAGATATTAGAAAAATTTTTAGTACAAGCTCGTTGTAACATCACTTAAAATAGGCTTCATATTCCGCAGGCAAATACTTAAGCTCAGTTATCATAACATCCTTATAATATGTTTCGGCAGCCTCACTTTGCAGCTGTATCCTCCCTTTAGTAAGAGGGAACGATTTACCGTTCTCTATATAGCGTGAATTTTGTAGTACCATTATCACGTGACCGTTTACAATATGCAAACTTTTACCTTCAAAACAAATAAGATCTACTTGGGTCCATTCGCCGGAAGGGCTTTCATGGTTTTCTTTACGTAGACAAAAACCGTCTATACCAGTACCTGTTCCTATAGGCAGGAATGGTTGCTTTTCATTAGCAACAGGGTTCATTATTCCTTCAGATATAAATGACCTCACATCTATCGCTGAGTTGGCAATATTCCAGTAATCTCCAATGTGGCCTTCCATCAACTGAAACTCCTGTGCTAACATCCAGGAACGCCAGTAGTCAGCACCATGCTTACCAATCGAATGGTATAAAATGCCAGAATCCTTCAGCTTATCAGTACGTGGTACCCATTTTTTTGAGCCCCATTTTACTTTAGCCTTTAAGTGATAATTCGCATACTCAGCTTTGGTAAAAATACATCCATAGATTTCACCACTAACTCTTAAAACCGGCTCGCCTTTTTCTTCAATTACCGTAAATACATGATCTGTATTTTTGTTCAACCCAATGGGCTGTATTTGTTCCCCTTTGTCGTTAACTGGAATTTGTCCTTTATAATCAGTTTTATGGTGATAACTTAAATATATTTCCCACTGTGAAAGGTTTTTATCCAGCAAATTTTTCCATTCAGGACCTTTAGTAAATCCAGATAAGACATTAACAAGCAGGCTAATAAATATTAGGTTGACAAATGGTTTAGTCATGAATAAAAAGTTTACAAAGTAAATTTAAACAATTTTATAATTTGAATAGAAATAATACAAATCGGTTCTTTCCTTAACAATTATAAGAAAAAGTTATAGGAATCAATCTTTAGTAATAAACACTAACTTCTCAAAGTATCGGACAAATATCTGACCATTTCAGAAGTTAGTTAATTTAAATTAATTCCAGGCTCAAACTAGCCGTTTCTCCACTTCTTTCCAATTGACCACATTCCAAAATGCAGTAATATATTCGTTGCGTTTATTCTGATATTTCAGATAATAGGCATGTTCCCAAACATCAATGGCGAGCAGTGGTGTTCCTTTCACAGAGACATTATCCATTAGTGGGTTGTCTTGGTTAGGTGTACTAACAATCTTCAACTTTCCTTTATCGGAAATTAACCATGCCCAACCAGAGCCAAACTGTCCAAGCGCAGCCTTTGAGAATTCAGCCTTGAAAGTATCAATCGAACCGAAAGCACCTTCAATCGCTTTCATTAATTTTCCTTCAGTAAGTCCTGAAGAAGGAGCCATTGATGCCCAAAAAAAATTGTGATTCCAAGCTCCTCCTGCATTGTTTCTTGCCTTGGGAGACATTCCTGTGGAATGAGCAAAAAATTCAGCGGCATTAGCATAGCTAAGATTCTCTGCTGTGATGGCTTCGTTGACATTTTTGATATAGGTCGCATGATGCTTGGTATAGTGGATTTCCATAGTCAGCGCATCAATTGAAGGTTCCAGTGCATTATAAGGATATGGCAGGAGAATCTGAGAAAATAAAAATGGTTTTAAATGAACGTTATCGTTAGTCTCAGCAGAAAATGCGTTCAGCGATAATCCGCCTACACTACCAACAGTCAACGCACCTGCAGCAGCTACAGCCATCCCTATAAACTTTCTTCTTTTAAGTGTTTCCATAGTTAATGATCTAATAATTTATATTGTTTTAATAATTTAGATGTAATGGCAATCCTTATAAATAAATATACTACTATTCACAGCAACCCTTAACACCTTTAATTAAGTTAAGCTAATTATGACAATTATGTTAAAATTAGTCACCCTTTACATTGACATAATGATCAGTCATAAAATCAACGTTTTATTAAATTAAATCGTATACTTCCTATAATATCTCAACATTTTCATTGAATTGGTAGTATTATATAACACCCAATTGTGTCTGGAAGTATCCTTCTCAAGCCTAGCAAGTGATTTTAATCAACTTTTAACCAACAATCAACTAATTCATTCACATAAAACCAGTCGATTGTATGCAGAGTGTTAAAGAACTAAACCGCATCCCAGCCTAATTCCTTGATTTTCTCCCCTTGAATCAGCAAGTTTAATAAATCTTTTGGTTTAACGGCAAAGATGCGCATTGAAGATTGATTTAAAATATTCACCCTACCTACATCGTATTTAGAATGATATAAACTTAAATTACTAAGTTTAAACTGTCTTGTGATGCGCTGATCGGCCTGAAGATTGATTTAAATTTGTACCAGGCCGAACATTCCTGTCCATCTCTACAATCCCGGTACAATAATTCCGTTATGTGCCAAACCAGAAATGGGTTACTTCTTCCTTCCTACCGAACCCGGTACCTGCGCTATAGACGATTCTACCCGCTCCCGATCCAGCCCTTATTACTAAGCTGCTTCCGAATAAACCAATTCATATCCTTTCCAGAATGAAACCGTTCCTCTTTTTATTGCTTAAATATAGAAAGGGTATTCAAAGGGTACGATTGTTAACCTGTATCTTCTCATATCTTCTTAAATAAAGATGCTTTTGCCTGATCCTGCTCAACGAAGCTCCTTCCAAAAACCATTACTGAAGTCCAAGAGGAGGAAGCGTGGTCTGGAATACGGAGTGGTTTTTATCAGAAAGATATTATGGATACTAATTTAGTTGAAATAAATACGGTAAGGACGATCGTCGCTGAATCAGCATTCAGGACGATAAACATGCAGGATATAAAAGGAGCTTCTGATTTCTTTTATGCTGTAAAAGCTCATCTACGCTTCAGCACAAAAACCTATAGACGCAAAAAAGCCCGGTAGTACTGAAACTACCGGGCTGATTAAAGTATTTGGCACCGACCTACTCTCCCACATGTTACTGCAGTACCATCGGCTCTGGCGGGCTTAACTTCTCTGTTCGGAATGGGAAGAGGTGGACACCGCCGATATAGGCACCTAAATAAGGTGTAAACGCGCTTAGGCTATTGCCCTTGCTTGACACCGCCGATATAGGCACCTAAATAAGGTGTAAACTGGTCTGGATCTTTTTATGTATATTCTTGTATACTGATCCAAACTCGTTTAATATCGTCATCGATTGCTCGATTTTTATTCATTATATCATCAAGTTTTAAAGTATAGTGTTAAAAGTGATTACATATTGCTATGCTTTCCCTTCTAACGCTTGCTTTTAAACTTTTAACGCATTGAAAGAAGTCTTTGAAAACAGGTTAAACTTACAGAACCATTGCTGTTGAAAGATTCGGGTTATTAGTACTACTCGGCTATGATGTTACCACCTTTACACCTGTAGCCTATCAACGTGATAGTCTCTCACGACCCTATGTGGAAGTCTCATCTTGTGGCTAGTTTCGCACTTAGATGCTTTCAGCGCTTATCTATTCCAAACGTAGCTACTCTGCAGTACAGCTGGCGCCATAACAGATTCACTAGAGGTTTGTCCATCCCGGTCCTCTCGTACTAAGGACAGCCCCACTCAAACTTCCTACGCCCACAACAGATAGGGACCGAACTGTCTCGCGACGTTCTGAACCCAGCTCGCGTGCCACTTTAATCGGCGAACAGCCGAACCCTTGGGACCTTCTCCAGCCCCAGGATGTGACGAGCCGACATCGAGGTGCCAAACCTCCCCGTCGATATGAGCTCTTGGGGGAGATCAGCCTGTTATCCCCAGCGTACCTTTTATCCTTTGAGCGATGGCCCTTCCATGCAGAACCACCGGATCACTATATCCGTCTTTCGACCCTGCTCGGCTTGTCTGCCTCACAGTCAAGCAAGCTTATGCTATTGCACTCCGCGTACGGTTACCAAGCGTACTGAGCTTACCTTTGAAAGCCTCCGTTACCTTTTTGGAGGCGACCACCCCAGTCAAACTACCCACCAAACAATGTCCCCCTGTTTAGGGGTTAGACACCGGATACAGAAAGGGCGGTATTTCAAGGTTGACTCCACGATAGCTAGCGCCACCGCTTCGTTGCCTCCCGCCTATCCTACACATCCTGTACCCAATATCAATGTTAAGTTGTAGTGAAGGTGCATGGGGTCTTTCCGTCCCGTTGCGGGTAACCGGCGTCTTCACCGATACCACAATTTCACCGAGCTCATGGCTGAGACAGCGCCCAGATCGTTACACCATTCGTGCAGGTCGGAACTTACCCGACAAGGAATTTCGCTACCTTAGGACCGTTATAGTTACGGCCGCCGTTTACTGGGGCTTCGATTCAATGCTTCTCCTTTAACAGATAACATCCCCTCTTAACCTTCCAGCACCGGGCAGGTGTCAGGCCTTATACCTCATCTTTCGATTTTGCAAAGCCATGTGTTTTTGTTAAACAGTCGCCTGGGCCTTTTCACTGCGGCCTCCATTGCTGGAGGCGCCCCTTCTCCCGAAGTTACAGGGCCATTTTGCCGAGTTCCTTAGCCATGATTCACTCGAGCACCTTAGGATTCTCTCCTCGACTACCTGTGTCGGTTTACGGTACGGGTTTCTTTAACCTGAAGCTTAGCGGGTTTTCTTGGAAGTCTGATTACCTGCTCTATCTACTTACCCGAAGGCTCGCAGTACTATTGGGTTTCAGCTAAACTCACGGATTTGCCTGTGTGTCTAATACCTACGCCTTTTAACGATCTATTCCGTCAGATCGCGGCAGTGTCACTACTCCGTCTCCACATCGCAGTTAAAGAAAGTACTGGATTATTAACCAGTTGTCCATCCACTATCCCCTTCGGGTTCGCGTTAGGTCCCGACTAACCCTGATCCGATTAGCGTTGATCAGGAAACCTTAGTCTTTCGGTGGGCGGGTTTCCCTCCCGCCTTATCGTTACTTATGCCTACATTTGCTTTTCCAATCACTCCAGCACTGCTTACGCAATACCTTCTCTGTTATTGGAATGCTCCCCTACCACTGAACTTGCGTTCAATCCATAGCTTCGGTATACCGCTTAATGCCCGTTTATTATCCATGCCCGATCGCTCGACTAGTGAGCTGTTACGCACTCTTTAAATGAATGGCTGCTTCCAAGCCAACATCCTAGCTGTCTGTGCAATCGGACCTCGTTAGTTCAACTTAGCGGTAATTTGGGGACCTTAGCTGATGGTCTGGGTTCTTTCCCTCTCGGCGCGTGACCTTAGCACCCCGCGCCTCACTGCTGATCATATTTTATAGCATTCGGAGTTTATCTGGATTTGGTAGGATTTGACTCCCCCGCACCCAATTAGTAGCTCTACCTCTATAAAACTTAATATCAACGCTGTTCCTAAAAACATTTCGGGGAGTACGAGCTATTTCCCAGTTTGATTGGCCTTTCACCCCTACCCTCAAGTCATCCGGAAACTTTTCAACGTTTATCGGTTCGGTCCTCCAGTACCTGTTACGGCACCTTCAACCTGCTCAAGGGTAGATCACAAGGTTTCGCGTCTACCTCCTCTGACTGTACGCCCTATTCAGACTCGCTTTCGCTTCGGCTGCGTGGCTGAACCACTTAACCTTGCCAGAGAAGAGTAACTCGTAGGCTCATTATGCAAAAGGCACGCCGTCACGGAACTAGTCCGCTCCGACCGCTTGTAAGTACACGGTTTCAGGTTCTATTTCACTCCCCTGTTCGGGGTTCTTTTCACCTTTCCCTCACGGTACTGGTTCACTATCGGTCTCTCAGGAGTATTTAGCCTTACCGGATGGTGCCGGCAGATTCCCACAAGGCGTCTCCGACCTCGCGGTACTCAGGATACCACTATCCTACACTCCGACCTCGCGGTACTCAGGATACCACTATCCTATGCTCTCTTACGTCTACGCAGCTATCATGCGCTATGGCCAGGCTTCCCATCCTGTTCGACTTCAATCACATATTCATGTTGTGGTCCTACAACCCCGGCTATGCCGTAACATAGCCGGTTTGGGCTCTTTCCCTTTCGCTCGCCACTACTCAGGAAATCATTATTATTTTCTCTTCCTATGCTTACTTAGATGTTTCAGTTCGGCACGTTTGCGCTATTGCAACTAGTCTTCAACTAGTTAGGTTTCCCCATTCGGAAATCTGCGGATCAATTCATATTTGCTAATCCCCGCAGCTTATCGCAGCTTATCACGTCCTTCATCGCCTCTGAGAGCCAAGGCATCCCCCGTGTACCCTTTCTTACTTTCTTCTTCCTATACTGCTTTTGCTCAGTATGGAATGCTTTGTTATAAGTGTATTCCGGTTTTCGTTTCTTTGGCCCAGTCTCCCTATATTTCCTTGCGTACTTTACAGTTATCCTATGCTAATAGCCAAAAACCTATACAACTTATTCTGTTGTTTTCTTGTTTTCAATTACTTCTTCCAATATGTCAAAGAACTTTTTATACAGGCTCTGTTTCTATGCTCCCTTTCGGTTGCTTTTCACAGTCTTTGTACAAACGTGGAGAATAACGGATTCGAACCGTTGACCCCCTGCGTGCAAGGCAGGTGCTCTAGCCAGCTGAGCTAATCCCCCGTTTGATGATTATTTAGATCCCTTCGGTTATTTGGTTGGACATTGACAATCGATGTCTTTATTCCTTCCCCCTCTGGTTTCCTTTGTTTCCGTTTATTGTAGTCCCGAGCAGATTTGAACTGCTGACCCCTACATTATCAGTGTAGTGCTCTAACCAACTGAGCTACGGGACTGGATGATGTTGAAGTTGCCTCCCTTATCTGTCTTTCCGTGCTTGTTGTTTGCTTTCGGGCTTATTCTATATTACTATAGCTTTTCGCCTTAATCCCTGTTTTGCACTACCCACCTGACCGGCTCATCTTCTGGGTTCCATCTTGTGTGTCATTAAGAAATTATCTGTAGTATAACGGGTGTTGATCCAGCCTCTAGAAAGGAGGTATTCCAGCCGCACCTTCCGGTACGGCTACCTTGTTACGACTTAGCCCCAGTTACCGGTTTTACCCTAGGACGCTCCTTGCGGTTACATACTTCAGGTACCCCCAGCTTCCATGGCTTGACGGGCGGTGTGTACAAGGCCCGGGAACGTATTCACCGCGTCATTGCTGATACGCGATTACTAGCGAATCCAACTTCATGAGGTCGAGTTGCAGACCTCAATCCGAACTGTGAATGGCTTTATGAGATTGGCATCCTGTTACCAGGTAGCAGCCCTCTGTACCATCCATTGTAGCACGTGTGTAGCCCCGGACGTAAGGGCCATGATGACTTGACGTCGTCCCCTCCTTCCTCACTGTTTGCACAGGCAGTCTGAATAGAGTCCCCACCTTAACGTGCTGGCAACTATTCACAGGGGTTGCGCTCGTTGCGGGACTTAACCCAACACCTCACGGCACGAGCTGACGACAGCCATGCAGCACCTAGTTTCCTGTCCCGAAGGACGCTCCCATCTCTGGGAACTTCAGTAACTTTCAAGCCCGGGTAAGGTTCCTCGCGTATCATCGAATTAAACCACATGCTCCTCCGCTTGTGCGGGCCCCCGTCAATTCCTTTGAGTTTCACCCTTGCGGGCGTACTCCCCAGGTGGAATACTTAACGCTTTCGCTTAGACGCTAACTGTATATCGCTAACATCGAGTATTCATCGTTTAGGGCGTGGACTACCAGGGTATCTAATCCTGTTTGATCCCCACGCTTTCGTGCCTCAGCGTCAATCTCACTTTAGTAAGCTGCCTTCGCAATTGGTGTTCTGTGACATATCTATGCATTTCACCGCTACTTGTCACATTCCGCCTACCTCAAGTGTATTCAAGCTCCTCAGTATCAAAGGCAAGCTTACGGTTGAGCCGCAAGTTTTCACCCCTGACTTAAAAAGCCGCCTACGCACCCTTTAAACCCAATAAATCCGGATAACGCTTGGATCCTCCGTATTACCGCGGCTGCTGGCACGGAGTTAGCCGATCCTTATTCTTACCGTACGTTCAGCTGCTCTCACGAGAGCAGGTTTATTCCGGTACAAAAGCAGTTTACAACCCGTAGGGCCGTCTTCCTGCACGCGGCATGGCTGGTTCAGGCTTGCGCCCATTGACCAATATTCCTTACTGCTGCCTCCCGTAGGAGTCTGGTCCGTGTCTCAGTACCAGTGTGGGGGGTCATCCTCTCAGATCCCCTAGACATCGAAGTCTTGGTGAGCCGTTACCTCACCAACTAACTAATGTCACGCATGCCCATCTCGATCCTATAAATATTTGATTATAATATGATGCCATATCACAATGTTATGCGGTGTTAATCCGGATTTCTCCGGGCTATCCCCCTGATCAAGGTAGGTTGCATACGCGTTACGCACCCGTGCGCCGGTCTCTGGGTTGCAAGCAACCCATACCCCTCGACTTGCATGTATTAGGCCTGCCGCTAGCGTTCATCCTGAGCCAGGATCAAACTCTCCATTGTAATGAAGTTTTGTTCTCTGACCCTATTTTATTCAAATAGAATCGTTTTGTATTAATGCTATTCGCTGAATCAACTAGGTTATTTCTCTGTTATCATTTGTGTTCTAACGGATAACCTTCGTTACCCGTTATACTACTAGACATTTCTTTTAAAGAACTTTT
>NZ_MDFN01000050.1 GCF_001730525.1 Arcticibacter eurypsychrophilus | reverse complement strand
GATCATAGATGGCTCTGGGCGTATGCATACGGTTAAAGCTTGAAACCGTAAATTTCACTTCTTTTCTTAAATGCTTGCGCACCACCTTCTAACACCTCACAACAAATAGCTCTCGTATCTTCCCTATCAATCGAACCAATACATGTAATATGAGACTTAACACTTGTACTTTTTAATGGAACAATGAGTTCTGCATCACCTAATACTGCAATATTAGCATTATGAGTCACAATTATAACTTGTCGCTTTTCTTTAATCTTTTTCAAATTTTCAACAATAGTCTTAGCAATAAATTCACTATCTAAATTATCTTCTGGTTGGTCAATCAATAGTGGCATTGTACTTTTGGAGTGCAATAAAATAGCCAGTATTATAGACTGCTGCTGACCTAAAGATAGTTGAGCTATGCTTTTAGAAACAGGTTTTCTTGTACCATCACCTTGATCTACCAATTTTGTAACAGTAAGGATTGGCAAGTCGTCAAAAGGTATCGTTTCGAAATCCTCGTAAGAATTATTCGTTGCAATCGTTTGAAGTATGTTAGTTATATCTTGATCAGAGAAAATTCGCTGATCTTTTTCGATAACTAATTTCAATGAATCTAAATTTCCTTTTTTTACACCAGCAGCAAATGCTAATGGTGATAATTCACGAGAAATCAAACGTGCCTTCGGCACTTGAGATGTACGCCATCCCATTGCTAATTTTATCGCATCTTCAAAAGAGGAAGAAAATTTACCCTCTAGAAACTTCAAATCAACAAAAAAGCCATCAACAGAATTTTTGAGGTTTTCCTTAATTGTGATGGCAAATCCTAATCGAGCTTGATAAATCTTTGTAATAATTCTTGATCTTTTTTGTAAAAGTATAGCACGCTCTTTTATTAATTGATCCAACGCCGCTTGCTTAAGCTTGAGTCCTTTTAGTTTTTCTTGATAATGAACTACATCAGCAGCGATTTGATTTATTTTTCCAAGATCGAATGGTATGCCTTTTGAAATTAATTCTGCCCTTTTGGCGTCTATATCAATTTGTATTGAAGTCTCTTTCGCTCCCCATTCATCAAGTTGAACTTTAAGCTCGGCTATTTTGCCTGTTAATGACACTTTTAACTCAGAAGACTTAGAAGCTACTATGACTGAAAATTCGTTAACAATGCGTTTAACATTAGTAAAATTCTCCTTACCTACAACAATTTCAGTATCAACTAATTGAGAAAATTCTATAAATATGGAAGTATCTTCAAGTATGACTTTATACTGTGAAACAAGTTTTCTCAAGTCGTCAATAATATTTTTCCTAATTGCTCTTTCTTGTAGTAAAGCGGTTTGTAATCGAACCAAGTCGCCAACTTTGTCCTTTTTTAATTGATTCAACTTTCCTTCATAGTGAAGTCTTTGTTTATCAGTCTCTGCTATATTGATAACATCAACCCGAAGCTTATTTATTTCACTTTGGTTTATAAGTAAATGTTGCCTTACTTCCTCTTGGTCAAAAATCAACACATCTAAGTCAATGAAAGAATCCAAGAATTTTAACAAAGAGCTTGGGTCATTATCGCTATGTTGAACAGTACTAGCAGTTTCACCCTGACCGTATGTTTCTATTTCAATTTTAGTTATACCATTATTAGGATCATTAACATTGGTAACTTCGCCATTCTTTTCCCGAGATAAGAGAATCTCTTGTCCTGCTTCATCTTCATATAGAAGATATATCTTGTCTGGCCATACTTCACTATCGACTACACTGGAAAGTGAGGTATTACCTGATGTTTCCCGAATACATTCAAGCAAAGTAGATTTACCGGCTCCTCTTCCCCCAATGATACAGGTGAGATTTTTATTCAAAAAAACTCTTTGTTGGTCGAGCAGACCACCATCGATTTGAATACCTACAAAGCAGGGAGTTTTGTCAGGGATAAAATTTTCCAATCTTATCCTGGAGGTGCAATTTTGTAAAGCAATCTTGAAGCCGTGAAAACAAAGACTATCCATTTTTATTCTAGTCAATCTCTTGTCACCATCTGCATTAATACCTAACTTAGTTAGCATATGAGAGTCTGAAGACATCAATATTGGAAATTCCCAATTACTAGATAATAATAGCTTTTCTCGTCTTAGGTTTAATAACCTTTTGCGGTCAGGGCTACTATCTTGATCTGAATAGAAATTTACACTGTCTTTATCTGAAATCTCAAGACCCCACAAATTTGGGTGAACTATGATTTCCTCCATCGGTGGGCCAAAACGATTGATTACTTTCTCAAAACCTGATCCCAGTTCAATATGCGCAAGTATTCCAATTCCACCAAAATGTCCTGCTAAAGTGAGGCATTCAGAAATCCCTTGAGAACAAGTTTCTCGATTCTGCGCAATTGTCAATTTGCCAAAAAAATTTCTTAAATTGAGATAATTTTCAAAATAAATTAAAAGGTGACCTTGTGTAGTACTTATTTCAATGCCGGGAATAACAATTAGATCTTTTCCTTCTGCATGTTTGACAGCTCTTTTAACATTTCCAACCTCGTTATGATCAGTAATTGCAATTATGGAAAGTTTCTTTTGGATGGCCGTATCTACGATATTTTCAGGAGTCATTGTGTTATCTGTAACATCAAATGAGCCCTCGTCGCCGAAGGAATGAATGTGCATATCAGCACGAACGAACTTCGCGCCTGAGTTTAAATCAGAAAATGATAGTGTCATTGGTGTAATCTTAGGAATAGTAAGTGTTTAGATTAAGCCAAATATGAATAAAATATATATAATATGAGTGAATTAAACGTCAAGTAGTTACTTATAGGTTTAAATCTTTTATAAATGTCTTTATTTGAATAGTTAGATTCAGTATATGAAATCCATTCATAATTTGTCTTTCATATTGTTAAAAAACATATGATACCTTTGGCTATGTCTGTAATACACTACTATCATGTTCGGAAATTATTTAAAAAAGTATAACACCCCACTTGATGTGTATGTCGCAATTCTCAATTGTAAATATTTACCTAACCCATAAAAAAAGCCCTTCATCTTACGATGAAGGGCTTTATAAACCGGGGGTGGGATATGGGTCTCGAACCCATGACCTCCTGAACCACAATCAGGCGCTCTAACCAACTGAGCTAAAACCACCGTGTTTAGTCCTGCAAAAATAGTGCATTTATTACATAATCCAAATTTAACTTTAATTTTTTATTAACTCCCTTATCCTGAACCTCATTCATCTTCCACAGTACCTTATTTTTCCGAAACCCCCTTTACTTTCCTATTTTTGCCACCTTAAATTCAATACAAATGATCGAAATCTTTACTGATGGTGCTTCAAGTGGTAACCCTGGTCCCGGTGGATATGGGGTGGTATTAAAATCAGGACCACATTACAAAGAGCTGTCAGCAGGGTACAGAAAGACTACAAACAACAGGATGGAACTGTTGGCTGTTATTACGGGTCTGGAGTCTATTCATCAACCCGGACAAGAAGTAGTCATCTATTCGGATTCGAAGTATGTGATTGATGCGGTTGAAAAGAAATGGGTGTTTGGCTGGGTAACTAAAGGGTTTGCCGGTAAAAAGAATAAAGACCTCTGGATGCGTTTCTTAAAAATCTATAAAACACATAAGGTATTTTTTCAATGGGTGAAAGGTCATGCCGGACATATTGAAAACGAACGCTGCGACCGTTTAGCGGTCGCAGCAGCTCAACAACGAGACAAGTTACTTATTGATGAAGTCTTCGAATCTGAATCCAAGTAGAGTTACATCATTTCTTTTGGGGCTAATTCAGGAGAGTGTATACTCATCAACTCTTCAACTTTCAAAACCATATTTTCAGAGCCCATAAATATAGGAGAACGCTGATGCAACGATTCCACCTCAGTATCCAATATCCTCTGGAACCCATTGGAAGCCTTACCACCCGCCTGCTCAATAATAAACGCCATAGGATTACCTTCATAAACCAAGCGCAATTTCCCTCTTGGGGCACTTGCTGTGCTTGGGTAAATAAAGATCCCGCCCTTCAGCAAATTACGATGCACGTCAGCAATCATAGAACCGATATAACGCGAAGAATAAGGCCTCTTCGTTTCGATATCTTCAGCCTGGCAATATTTTAAATAATTCTTTACGCCCTGAGGGAAATGGACATAGTTACCTTCGTTGAGGGAATAAATGAAACCATCCTTAGGGATTTTCATATCCGGATGGGACAAACAGAATTCACCAATCGATGGATCAAGAGTAAAGCCATTCACGCCCTTTCCTGTCGTATAAACCAACATCGTAGATGAACCGTATACTACATAACCTGCAGCTACTTGTTCGGTGCCATTTTGAAGGGCATCCTCGATCTTTGCGGGTCCTTCTGTAGATAATCTCCTATAGATAGAAAAGATAGTTCCTACAGAAACATTTACGTCAATATTAGAAGAACCGTCAAGTGGATCAATAGCCACAATGTACCGCGCATTCTTTGAAACATCCGAACTGATATAAACCGGTTCATCATTCTCTTCCGACACAACAATACAACATTCTCCGCCTATCGTTAACGCAGAAATGAATTGATCATTTGCAAATACATCCAGTTTCTTCTGCGACTCCCCATGTGTATTATAAGTACCTACTTCTCCGAGGATGTCTACAAGGCCTGCTTTATTTACTTCGCGGTTTACAATTTTAGATGCAATACCGATATCCCGTAATAAGCGGGATAGCTCACCCTTTGCATAGGGAAAGTCTTTTTGTTTTTCAATGATAAACTGACCTAGTGTTTTTACTACTGACATACTTAGTGTATTTTTTACATTATCTATTCCCTAATTCTATGATCTCTAAGGTATGAATTTTTTCCTCAGATATAGAGAACCTAAGCAGAGAACGCACTTTATGCCATCCTTGTTTTCCTGCTGCGCCGGGATTTAAGTGTAAAGTACCAATCTTTTTGTCAAAGATTACCTTTAGTATATGCGAATGTCCAGAAATGAACAATTTGGGGGGCTTATTGTATAATTCTGTCCTTATTCTGTTATCATATTTACCGGGATATCCACCAATATGCGTCATCCATACGTCTACTTCCTCGCATTTAAACCGGAGATCTTCAGGATAGGAGATCCGGACATCCTTCCCATCTATATTTCCATAAACTCCCCGCAAGGGTTTAAAGGCCGCCAGTTGATCTGCTAATTCGATATTGCCAAAATCTCCGGCATGCCATATTTCATCACATTCATCAAAATGTTTGAACACTGCATCATCCAGATACCCATGGGTATCCGACAAAAGACCTATACGTTTCATATCCTGGTATTGATAAAGCTAAAATATAATAAGAAAATCACGAAGCACCATTTTATATGCTTCAGAATAAATTTTGGGGGCATCATAAATGACCAGCGAAGCTTCAACAGTTAAATCGGCACGTTCAAAAGATTCTGAAAAGCCAAAACAAACTACCTGACGATGCGGAAGATCTTCTTTAAATGATCGCACCTCAATTCGCTTATGCAACGAAAGCCCGGCAACTATAGCCAATTTACAAGTCTCCAAATAAGCCTCTTCCGGAAGAATAAGCCACAGCTCCCCTCCCAACTTATTCAAATGCTGTTCAGCAAACGCAATCAGCTCCTTAAAAAACCCTTCTGCCGCATGCCGCGCCACTTGTTTTTGCAAGTCAGGGTTCTTTAACGATTTCAGAAAGAATGGAGGGTTACTTACAATAAGGTCATACGAAACACTAGGATTAGAATTGGAATACTCCTGAAAGGATCCCTTGACCAACTGAAGCCTGGAAGAAAAAGGAGATTCTAAAAAGTTCTGAGAAGCTCGCTCAGCTGCCGAGGCGTCTATCTCAACCGCATCAACTTCTAAAAGAGGGAAGCGCTGTGCAAGCATCAGAGCGATCACTCCTGTACCCGTACCGATGTCTAAAATTCGGCCAGATAACGGACTCCCAACCAGCGCACCTAAAAGCACGCCATCAGTATTGATTTTCATTCCGCAACCAGTCTGATCTACACTAAACTGCTTAAAGCGAAATACATTCTTCATTCTATTTTTGATAAAGCTGACCTAAGCGATGGTGTAAATTAGTATAAAAAGACCTCTAAACTTCATTCTATTTCTGATAAAACAAAACTAAGCGATTGAGCATAGTAGTATGAAACCACCTCTATTCTCAATTCTATTTTTGATAAAGCTCAATAGGCAACTGGTCCGGATCTGCAAAAAAGGTGAACAACTTACCCGTCAACTCATCTGTTCGAATAGGCTCCACAAAGATTCCGAAAGCTTCCAAAGCCGCCACATCCCCATGAATATCTGTACTCAAAAAAGCAATATGCCTCAATCCACATGCCTCAGGTCGGGATCCTCTCGCCGGCGGATCCGGAAACGAAAAAAGCTCGATCTGAAAGTGTTCATTCACTTTCAGATCGAGCTTATACGATTTTCTTTCACTTCTATACGTTTCCGCTATAATCTTAAAACCCAATACCTCCGTGTAGAAACGCTTTGATACTGAATAATCAGCACAAATTATAGCCACATGATGTACTGCGTTTATACTTAACATTTATGCCTGTCCTAATATATTGTGCAACACATTATCAAATACCTCTTTCGATTCCTGAACCGTAGAAAACAATTCTCCGTCAACCAAAAGGTCACCTTCCGATACCGTTCCCAACAAACTAAATTCCACTTCCGAAGTTGCCATCAATTCCACAAACTCTTCTTCTTTATCCGCTTGTACAGAAACCAATACACGTCCCTGTGCTTCACCGAATAAGAAAGCATCTTTCCTTACCTCATCATCGGATTCAATAGTGAAACCTAAATTCCGAGGCATCGCAGATTCCAGCAGCGTGATATATAAACCACCATCAGCCACATCATGTGCCGACTCAATCACTTTCGAAAGGATCAGTTGTTTAACTACCTGATGCATGTCATACTCTTCATCCAAATCAAAGTAAGGAGCCGGAGAGGCCGATACTTTATGAAATGAGGCCAGGTATTCAGATGAAGAAATATCATTCTTGCTTTCGCCGATCAGATAAATCAAGTCACCTGCTTTTTTGAAATCAAGGGACATCCTGTTTTCTACATTATCCAATATCCCTAACATACCAATTGCAGGAGTAGGAAAAACGGGACCGTCATCTGTAGACTGGTTATAAAAACTAACATTACCACCTGTAACCGGAGTTTCAAATTTAATACAAGCCTCAGACATTCCTTTAATAGCACTCACAAATTGCCAGTATACTTCCGGCACATAAGGATTACCAAAGTTCAAGCAATTCGTAATCGCAACAGGCTCACCACCCGCACAGGTAATATTCCTGGCCGCTTCAGCAACTGCAATCGCACACCCCTTTTGAGGATCAGCATATACATACCTTGAATTACAGTCGATCGTTAAAGCCAAAGCCTTATTAGTTCCTTTAATGCTAGTCAACGCTGCATCACTAGGAAAATTAGTAGTAATCGTAGCCGCTCCAACCATAGAATCATACTGCTCAGTTACCCAGCGTTTTGATGCAATGTTTGGATGAGAGATCAGGTGCATTGCTGCAACCTTCAAATCCTCAGGCTCTGTTATATCGTTTATATTGAATTTCTTATTCTCTTCAAAATAGGCTGGCTCTTTGTATTCCCGTTCGTAAACCGGAGCACCACCACCCAAAACCAGGTCGTCAGCAGGAACGTCAGCTACCAGTACGCCATTCACGTAATACTCTAAACGTCTATTTGCAGTAACCTCTCCTATTTGTACGCAGTTCAGATCCCATTTGTCAAACACCGCATGAATCTCAGCCTCTCTACCCTTCTCCACCACAATCAGCATGCGCTCCTGTGACTCAGACAATAGAATTTCAAAAGGCTCCATGTTCGGCTGACGCATTGGAACTTTCTCCAGGTCAATCCGCATTCCATGTTCACCCTTTGCAGACATTTCTGAATTCGAACAGATAATTCCCGCAGCACCCATATCCTGCATACCCACTAGAGCACCAGTTTTAATGACCTCCAGCGAAGCTTCTAATAACAGCTTTTCCTGGAAAGGATCACCAACCTGAACGGATGGAAGATCGTTTACCGAATCTTCCGTAATATTCTTAGAAGCAAAAGCGGCACCATGGATCCCATCTTTTCCTGTAGCAGAACCTACTATAAATACAGGATTGCCCACACCGTATGAAGTGGCTGATACCATATCGCCAACCTTCAAAATCCCGGCAGACATGGCATTTACCAGCGGATTCACATTATAACACTCATCAAAAAATACTTCACCACCAACGGTTGGGATTCCAAAGGCATTGCCATAATCGCCAATACCCTTTACAATACCTTTAATTAACCATTTGGTACGCTCCTGATTAATATCACCAAAACGAAGTGAGTTTAATTGAGCAACCGGACGGGCACCCATAGTGAAAATATCACGATTGATACCTCCTACTCCAGTTGCAGCACCCTGATAGGGTTCAAGCGCGGAAGGATGATTATGAGATTCTATTTTAAATACACAAGCAATACCATCACCCAGGTCAACCATACCGGCGTTCTCCTCACCTGCCTTAGCAAGCATCCGGGGTCCGTCTTTTGGTAAAGTCTTTAACCAGGTTATTGAATTCTTATAGGAACAATGTTCGCTCCACATCACTGAAAATATAGATAGTTCAGTGAAATTAGGCGTGCGGCCTAATATTTCTTTAATACGTTCAAATTCTTCTGGTCTTAAACCAAGGTCATTTGCTGTTTCTAATGTTGTAAGCTGATTATATTCCAAAGCAATAACGTTTGATGGGAAGCGCAAAAATAGCAAAAACAAGCTGATTATAGAAAGCTGATTTTCAAATACTGGAAATCAGCATGAAACACGGAACAAAACACACGCACTAAAGATGAATTGAACTGATCATCAAATCTTACAAATGGTTTTCCAATTTTCATCAAATCAGGTAGTAATACACCTTAACCTCCACTATTTTGACCTAATTTAGTAACATTCATCATTTTTTTCAAACATTATTAGCTTTTTAACTGGATTTTATTAACTTTTGACCCAATCTCGAATATTTAATTTAAATATTTTAAAAAAAATTAACAATCATGTCAAGTCTTAGATTCCAGGCATTAAATGCCGTTCTAACCAGGACTGTTCCTGAAGTCAATTCTCCTTCGTCTAAAATCTCTGATTATTTCGCCTCAAGCGTTTTCGACAAAAGAAAAATGAAAGAGTATCTTTCTAAAGATGCCTATCAAAGTATAGATAATTCCATTAATAATGGCGAAAGAATAGATCGTGACATTGCAGAGCAAGTAGCCTCAGCCATGAAAGCATGGGCAATGAGTCTGGGTGTAACACATTATACGCATTGGTTTCAACCTTTAACCGGTACAACCGCAGAAAAACATGATTCATTCTTTGAACCTTCCGGTGACGGTTATGGTATGGAGAAATTCTCTGGCGAAACATTGGCTCAACAAGAGCCTGATGCTTCCAGCTTCCCGAATGGTGGCATAAGAACTACTTTCGAAGCGCGTGGATATACCGCATGGGACCCTTCATCCCCAGCCTTCGTAATGGGTAAAACTTTGTGTATCCCTACCGTATTCATTTCTTACACGGGTGAATCATTGGATTACAAAGCTCCTCTGCTAAAAGCATTAGGTGCGCTGGATAAAGCTGCCGTTTCCGTTGCCCAGTATTTCGATAAAGGAATTGAGAAAGTAACTCCTTCTCTGGGTATCGAACAAGAATATTTTCTTGTTGATTTGGCCTTATTTAATGCGCGTCCGGATATGTATATCACAGGTAGAGCATTGTTTGGACATATGTCCGCTAAAAATCAACAATTAGAAGATCATTATTTTGGATCTATCCCTGAACGCGTACTCGCCTTCATGCAGGACTTCGAAACAGAATCTCTGAAATTGGGTATCCCTTTAAAAACACGTCATAATGAAGTTGCACCTTCTCAATTTGAATGTGCTCCTCTTTATGAAGAAATTAACCTGGCTATTGACCACAACCAATTGTTGATGGATCTTATGGACAGAGTTGCCCGTCGCCACAACTTTAAAGTGTTGCTGCACGAAAAACCATTTGCAGGTGTAAACGGATCCGGAAAACATAATAACTGGTCGCTAATTACCAACACAGGCAAAAATCTGCTTGCTCCGGGTAAAACACCAAAGAACAACCTGATGTTCCTTACCTTCTTTGTTAATACAATCAGAGCGGTATACGAACATGCTGATTTGCTTCGCGCGTCTATTGCTTCTGTAGGTAATGACCACCGTCTGGGTGCAAACGAAGCTCCACCGGCAATCATCTCGATCTTCCTTGGAAGTCAGTTAAGCGACGTTTTAGACGAAATTGAAACCTCCCGCGTAACCAGCAAAATGAAGCAGGAACCTGCTTTATGGACACATATTCCTAAAGTACCTCAAATACTTTTAGATAATACCGACCGTAACCGTACTTCACCTTTTGCCTTTACTGGTAACAAGTTTGAACTTCGTGCCGTTGGTTCTTCTGCAAACTCGGCTAATCCGATGACTGTGTTAAACACGATTGTTGCTGATCAGCTGAATAAGTTCAGAGTAGAAGTGGACAAGCTTTTGAAAAAAGGCGAGAAAAAGGATGTTGCCCTGATGACCGTGATCAAACGTTATATCAAGGAATCCAAATCAATCCGCTTTGAAGGTAATGGATATGGGGATGAATGGACTGCTGAAGCAGAGAAGAGAGGACTTTCTAATATCAAAACCACTCCGAAAGCTTTAGATGTTCTGCTTACCGATAAAACAAAACGCCTTTTCGAAGATTTAGGCATCTATACCGAACGCGAAGCAGTGGCCCGCCATGAAATTCTTTTAGAAAGTTATTTCAAGAAATTACAGATTGAAGCCAGAGTAATGGGCGATATGGTAAATAACGTGATCATCCCGGCAGCTATTGGTTACCAAACTACGTTAATCGATAACGTTAAAGGATTAAAAGACCTTGGTCTGGACGAAGAAACCTATGCCGCTCAAATGGAAATCATTAAAAAGATCTCCTATCATGTCAATTTCATTAAAACGAGCACGACTGATATGATCAATGAGCGCAAGACAGCGAACAAAGTGGAAGATTCACGTGACAAAGCAATCGCTTATGACGAAAAAGTAAAGTCTTTCTTTGATCCAATCCGTTACCATGTAAATAAACTGGAACAGATTGTTGCCGATTCATGCTGGCCTCTTCCTAAGCTAAGTGAGCTCCTATTTATCAAATAGTCCTTCATTTTAGACGATTTACTAATATTTAATAAAAAAGCCGGCAATGCCGGCTTTTTTATTTTAGCACATAGGCTTATCTTTGCTGCTGATGTCAGATCTTAAATACAACCAAAGAGGCGTGTCTGCTGGAAAAGAAGACGTGCATAATGCCATAAAAAACATTGATAAGGGACTCTATCCACAAGCTTTTTGTAAAGTAATTCCGGATATCCTGGGTGGCGATGAAGAATGGTGTAATATTATGCACGCAGATGGCGCAGGTACCAAATCTTCTCTGGCCTATGTATATTGGAAAGAAACGGGTGATCTTTCTGTGTGGAAAGGCATCGCGCAGGATGCAATCATCATGAATCTTGATGACCTGTTATGTGTTGGTGCAACCGACCACATTTTACTCTCTTCTACAATCGGGCGAAATAAAAACCTGGTTACTGGTGAAGTTGTAGCAGCCCTCATCAATGGTACTGAAGAAATCCTTTCTGAACTTCGCGAAATGGGAATTGGTATTCACTCCACAGGAGGCGAAACTGCCGATGTGGGCGATGTAGTGCGCACCCTGATTGTCGATTCTACCGTAACCTGCCGCATGAAAAGAGCCGACATCATATCCAACCATACTATTCAACCTGGAGATGTTATCGTGGGACTTGCCTCCTTCGGACAGGCCAGTTATGAAACCGAATACAATGGAGGAATGGGATCCAACGGATTAACTTCTGCCCGTCACGATGTATTCAATAAATCCGTAGCCATTGCCTATCCCGAAAGTTACGACCCTTCTGTTCCTTACGACCTGGTTTTCTCCGGCAACAAAAAGCTGACTGATAAAATAGATCTTGGACATGGCGAAAGCATTACCGCAGGTAAACTGGTACTTTCTCCTACGCGTACCTATGCTCCGATTCTGAAGCAAGTTTTAGAACAATACCGTTCACAAATCCATGGCTTAGTACATTGCAGTGGTGGTGCACAAACCAAAGTGCTGCACTTTATTAATAATCTGCATGTCATCAAGGATAACCTGTTTCCTCTTCCCCCATTGTTCAAACTGATCAAAGACGAATCAGGCACCAGCTGGGAAGAAATGTACAAAGTATTCAATATGGGGCATCGCATGGAAATCTATGTTTCGGAAGAAATAGCAGCTGAGATTATTGCCATTTCAGAAAGCTTCAATGTAGCTGCACAAATCATTGGCCATGTAGAGGTTTCAGATAAAAAACAATTAACCATTCAATCTGAGTTTGGTGAGTTCGTCTATCACTAATAAAAAAGCGGAGTTTCAGGCAGTCCTTCAACCTGTTGAAGGGTCAATGGTCCATCATGTCATACCTGTTCCATTAGATGTTTGTACCCTCTTCAGGGAAAATAAAGGGGCGATCAGGATCCTGTGCTCCATAAAAGGACTAGAGGAGTTCCCTTGTGCCCTCAACCCCCGGGAAGACCGCTATGTTATCATGGCCAGCAAACAGCTTATTAAAAAACATAAACTCCTTACGGACGTTCCATTTGTAGTATCGATTCGCTCAGATTTGAACGACGGACTGGAAATCCCGGACGAACTTCTGGAAGTATTAAACCAGGACGATCATTTCAGGTCTATGTTCGATGCTTTATTACCGGGCCATAAACGTGGAATTTTATACTATATCCGCACAGCAAAAAGTGTCGACACGCGTATCAAACGATGTCTGGATTTAGCCTATAAAATAAAAGCGGGTCTGTTACATTATCAACAACCAAAAGAATAACACATGTGTAACGGTTAAAACGAATTCATAAAAGTTCATTCTTACATCATATTATAAAACGGCACGTTAAAGGTTTGACCATCTCTAAATAAAATCTCTGTTGGGTAAACGAATCACCGCTCAGCAAGTTATTTAAACGTCAGCTACCTTATCTTCTTTTACATATTTGATATATCGATAACAGGTGGCTATAGGCATCTGTAGCCTTTTAGCTATTTCAGAAATTGCATATTTTCCTGTATCATGTAGATCAAGTGCGGTCAATGCCAATTGCAGGTTTTCAGGAGATAAGCCTTTTGGTCTCCCTCCCTTTTTCCCTCTTGCTCTGGCAGCATCAAGCCCCGCTTTAGTACGCTCACGTATAATTTCTCTTTCAAATTCTGCTAAAGATGCAAAAATATTAAAAGTAAATCTACCGGTAGCTGTAGTGGTATCAATGTGGTCATGCAAGCTGATAAAATTCACCTCCTTTTCATTGAAAAGTGCAACCAGGTCAACCAGGTCCCTTAGAGAACGGCCAAGCCGATCCAATTTCCAAACAACAACCTGATCGCCTTTTTTAAGATTATTAAGAAGATTTTTAAGTTCCGGTCTGTCTGTATTCTTCCCAGAAATCTTTTCCTGATAGATTGTTGTGCATCCATATTCTGTAAGCGCTCTAGATTGAAGATCTAGATTTTGATCTGATGTACTTACCCTTGCGTAGCCTATTTTCATGTAATAAAATTATTATCAAAAACTCATTATCAAAAATACTAAAAAACGCTTTGATTAATGGAATGAGTTTATGATAATCGGCAAAAAAGAAAAAGATCGATCAGGCTTAATAGGGAGAGATTTGGTATGTTCAGTTGCGGTACCTCAGGGACAACAATCGATTTTCAAAAAAGGAGGGTTTTATGATACAGATAGGCGTTACAGTAGTATTGGTATGTTAATACGTTACATATGCAAGATTAAATTCTCCCTTGGTAACATCTACCGACAATTTTGTAGTTTCATCATAAGCCTTAAAATAAAAAGTGCCGCTAATTCGTAATTTTACAGTATCTATTTTTAATATTTCCAATACCCCTTCATAGCCACTTTGTGTATAAAAAGACTCATGTGTTGCGTTATTATCATAAAATCCCCTAGGACCCGTTTTACCATCCAGAGTGTACTTACCCGGGAGTATGCGTTTGCCCGGAGTATAAATTCCTACACCAATAGCTTCAAGGGAGCGTGAGTTTGTAGCCAGTATGAAAATTTCTTGTCCGTTATTTTGCAAATGAATTTCCGCTTCCCGGGATTTGAAATCGTCATTATAAGGTCTCCATTTTTTGCCGTTTAACTTGCACTTAAATCCCGAGTCAGGTTCATTGTTTGATTTCTTACAGGCAAGGGTTAGTGTTAAGCAAGCAAAAAGTGCGATATATAATTTAATCATATGTATCTGAGTGACAAGAGTGGTTTAATGTATGTAAAAATAACTGATATTTGACAGTATTGGGGTAAATTAAAAGAAAGTACAAAAGCGCCACGGCTTCGCCACAGGATTTATTCTTAGCATTCCTTTTAAATACTCGATTCTCTGCCTGTTACGCAGTGCCGTTCTAATCTTCATCATCAGGTTCAAATTTTTTTATTATCCATTGTCCGCCAATAAAATCTCTTTCAGCTTCTTCTCCATATTCAAGGTCAAACACATCATTTAATGTGCTGTCCCGTTTAATTAGTTCTTCCAATGCAACGATTTTTATGTCTTCTGGAAATTGGTCGCCTGTCAAAAATTGCCAGTCTCCGTCACTGTCGTGAACAACCCTTAAAATTGGTTTCTTCTCGTCAAGCCATTGTCGAGTTGTAAATGTTGTCAAGTTTCTGGATTCGTAAAACTTAAAATCTTTGTTCCTGTCAAGAAGTGGTTGCTTGTATAAAAACTCTTCTTCAAAAGTATCTTCCCAAGGGAATTTGTCATTGCGGTCTGTCCAAACAACTTGCAATGCGTCAAAACCTTTGTCCCCATAGTAGTTTAAGGCTGCACCAAAATAATCTGCAATGTTTCTTTTATCAACTTTTATAAATGCTGCTCTGCTGTCCTGGAAAATTTCAGTATAAATCTTCCCCGTATCTATTTTTTCTCCCTTTTTAATTATTTCGGCTAAGTCGTTAATGATAGCGTGTCCAAGATCGTTTGGAAGTCCAAAACATATAATTTCTGCGTGTTTATATGTCTGTGTCAAACCAATACTGTAAGCGAACGAAGGGTTATAACTTGTCGAACCAACCATAATCACCTGAAGTCCAAATTTGTCAATGTTCAATGTGGTGTTATTGATTAAATCGTCTTTATCTATGCAATTATTTTCGTTTTCTGTTGTCATTATTTTCGTTGGCTACGTGTCGTCCTATGGTTGCCCATAACTTATAGAAAGGTCTGAAGCTATCAGACCTATCCACTCAATTTGGGAGTACAGGTCTAATAAGTTAAATCCTTTTAATAAATCAAATCTAAAACAATCCATTAAAATTTATTGGGGAAACTAATTACCAAGTGCGTCAAATGATTTGAAATTGAATTAGAATGCACATATATATTGTAAACTGCAATTATCAAGAAACGGTGGAATAATGAGACTCTGGCTTAAATATTACCAAGTAAGGAGGGAATAATGCGAGGGTAAGATCGTATTAACACCTACACTGTGCAACGATTAAAACAAATTCATTTAACTAGGCAAAACGCATTTATGAAAAGTTTATTCTTATATTGTCTACGAAAACGAGAATTTTTAAGTCTATAGATATCAATTTATAACGCATCTTACACGTAATGAAATGGCAGCTCTACTCAATACATAAATGGTGTGGCTTGATAGCTGGCATCTTCATTCTTTTACTTGGTTTATCCGGAGCACTATTAGTATTTCATAATGAAATTGATTCATTAGAACATAGGGCTGTTTGGCAAATAAAAAATCAGGCACCTGTTTCAATTGATAAAGCGTACAGAATTATTCAGTTAAGATTCCCGGATTATGAAACCCGGTTAACCCGTTATTCAGCTACTCCCGGTCAGGCGTTGGTCTTTAGTATCAGAAAGAAAGGGGAAAGTAGGATAGTCATTTCTCACCCTTCAAATGGCTCTATTTTAAAACAACAGGATAAGAATACAACCTGGTCAACCTGGCTCCTCGACCTTCACTATTCATTGCAAGGTGGCAGCTTCGGAAAATTAGCCATTTTTGTGTTCGGGCTTATTTTTTTTACTTCACTTACTACGGGCATTTTCATTTACAGAAAGAACATTCTAAAAGTCTTGATTTTCAAAGCTCCGTTCAAATGGCGACCCAAAAAGGCATTCAGCTCTTCCCTGCACAGGTATGTCGCGGTTTGGGCATTGCTGTTAAACTTACTTTTGGTAGTAACTGGTTTATTGATAAGCTTTGATAACCTAAGCCACCACGGGACCATCAACACAGCATCATCTCAACCAGTTAAGGTTTCATTAGATAGCATTATACGGGTAGTCACGTCAAGATATCCAAACTTTACACCTACTTATATCAGGTTTCCTAAAAGAGGAGGCCAACCCCTGATGATTAATGGCAAAGTGAAAGGGGCTGCATTCTATTGGACACAATACTATAATGAGATTACAGTGGACCTTGTTACAGGTAAGATTAATCCGCTAAAGCTTACTTCAGAAGGTAGCCTGAAAACTAAAATTGCTAGCTTTGTTGGTGTCATTCATCTAGTTGAGTTTGACAGCTTTTTAATGAAACTATTATTTTCTTTTGCGGGTTTAAGCGCTCCGACACTTACCATTACAGGCTTTATTCTATGGAAGAGTAAGAAAAGAGCCGTTAGCAGCACCACAGGTTGAAATTACTAAATGTACAGGGTGCTTAAATGTGGTATCATAAGACATTGCAAGTCTGAACTTCATATTCAAAGATGGTGCAATGATAATTCTTAATATTAATGGACTCGTGAAAGTGTTAGTCAGAAAGCGAAGTCGATCATGTCTGAGCTATCCATCTAAGTACCAAGATTATTATCAATAAACGGTCTTTTCCTGAGACATCTCACACTTTACAAGAAAACCAGGGAATAGTGATAGACTATATCATAGGTTGTGAATCTTATAAAAACGAATTCATGAATAAGCATTTTGCCGCTAAAGCTCTCCATTATCTCAATGATTTTTGTCGCACTTAGGATAATTGATACGTATGCATACGGGCTACGCCCTCCACGATT
>NZ_MDFN01000004.1 GCF_001730525.1 Arcticibacter eurypsychrophilus | reverse complement strand
GTAATGCTCTACCAGCTGAGCTACGGAATCATACTTTTTCTTGTCCGTTTAAGCTGTTATACTGTCTCCGTTTCCGTTAAAGTGACGCAAAGATACAGCTACAGCGCATACAGTGCAAGTATTTTCAGGTCTTTTTTAGTAGTTTGAGTATAAGCACTTCTATTTCAGTTATAAAAAATTTAATTATTGTTATAATTACATGAGTTAAAATCAGGAATAAGACATGTTTTAATAATAATGCCCTCCACGAAGCTGGAGTTACCATTTGCAACTATATAAAAGAGCGGAGCATGAGTTCGGGTTTCTGTAACCAGAAATACATCCACTTTTTGATTAGGCCGAAGTTCTTTACTCTTTTTATCATTTAACTGAATATCAAAGGAGACGATTCCGTTTAGTACTGCCGGATAAATATTTACGATCGAACCCTTCAGCTGGGTATCCCCTATACGGATGATGGCCGGCATATGATTGTTGATCTTATCTATCATGTTATCTGAGATACTCCCTCCCACTTTAAATCCGCTTAAATCGGCAATGCGGACTAATACTTCTCCTTCCTTAATACTGGTTCCAATATTTTTATTTACCCAGGTAACTATCCCTTCCCGTGTGGCCACAATATCTGCCAGATCAAGTTTATGTTTCAAGGCATCCAAATCATTGCGTTGAATAGCCCATGCAATTTCAGCCTCTCTAATCTCAATTTTCATGGTTTGCTGTTTGCTTTTAATTTCATTTTCCAATTGGAGTTTCTCCATTGCGGCCACTTTCAAATTTAACTCCGCCTGTTCCACATCTTCTTTAGTACCACCACCCGCTTTTAATAAGCGCTTTGATGCAGCAACAGCATCCTTCAAATTACTGATCCGCAGTTGTTTGATGTCATTGCTGGATTTGATATCAAAAAAGCTTTTTTCCAGATCAAGCTTTAACTTACGGATGTCATTTTGCTTTGATTCCATTTGAAATTGGAGTTTATTGTAATCGGTTTGAGCAACAGATTTGTCAAGGACAAGTATGGATTCTCCGTTTTTAACCGGATGTCCTGCATCCAGAAGGACTTTTGTCAGGGAAGCATTGATGGGACCCGATAGCACTTCTTCAAATTCAGGCAATACTTCTCCTGTAGCATTAATGGTATTTTCAATCATTCCCCATTCCACTTTGGCGGTTGTAAAATCTCTACGAGTTAAGGAAGGCTTAAAAAAGTACCGGACGGCACCGACACCTCCGACAATTACCAGGACGCTGATAAAAATAACAAGGAGGTATTTTTTCTTTTTTTGTGCAGAAACCTATTTTTCAATAAAGAAAAAAAATTTATGGAATAAATAAAGCCCTTAAGCAAATTTAAAAAGAGCGCTTAATCCTTTATACATGTACTGCTTTTTTGATTAACTGGTTATTAATTTTAGCGCACCTGATACCCACCTTCTCCGCACCTTCTCCGCACCTTGTACGCTCTGAAAGCGAATTAATTGCGAAACAGGTGAAAGTTAAATCCTTTTTAGATAAATAGATAATGGTATGCAGGGTTGTTTAAATAGATAAGCATATATCAAAATAGCTGTAGTTTTTTTGTTCTTCAATCGGGTGTATTAAAAATTAGCTATTCTGCATCTTCAGAAACCTATTCTGGCAGGTTACAAAAGCATCATATAAGTTCACATTCATTGCTCAGTAATTGGCATAACAAGTTTGTGCCTCCATCTTTTCTACTTATAAGATCGAACAATGAGGTTGTTTAGTATTATTCTTCTTAAAGCGTTTTAGCACCATTAATTAACCTGATAGATAATTGAGAAGATCGAATTTTTAGTATTAAAATTCTCTTTACGATCCATACTTTAAAAGTCAAAATTGCTCAGATATTCAAATTTTCAACTTGAAAATCATTTTCGAGAGTCAATATGTTTTTGTTTTCAATGGGTTGCTAATCGCTTTAAACAGGGAGATTTCCCTACTATATATTCTTCTTATATAGGATTCTGCCCATTATAATTTTGTTTAAATCATACATGAATAGGATAAATTAATATCATTTATATGGTTACACATGTATTATCTTTATTACAATCAAGCTACCATAGTAAATTTAACTACCAATTAAGATGTTTATGAAACAAAAACTACTGTTTAAAGACAATAGTAAGTACTTCAGAGCTGTACTAGCACTAATGCTTACTATTCTTACCTTATCAAGTTCCTTTGCTCAAGGCAAAAGAATAACCGGTAATGTATCTGACGATTCTGGTCCTATAATAGGAACTAGTGTTAGAATTAAAGGTACAACACAAGGCACCATTACTGGGCTATCAGGTGAATATAGTATAAACGCACCTGAAAATTCAACCTTAGTATTTAGTTTCACCGGATATGTAACACAGGAGATCGCTGTTGGAAATAGATCAACGATTAATATTACACTTGTTACAGACAGCAAGTCGTTGCAGGAGGTCGTTGTTATTGGGTATGGAACTGCTAATCGTAAGGACTTAACAGGATCAGTAAGCTCTGTATCTAGTGCTCAAATTGAAAAGGTACCTGTTGCTTCCTTGGATCAGGCATTACAAGGGCGCTCGTCAGGTGTACAGGTTACCAACAATGATGGTGCGCCAGGAAGTGGCGTTACCGTATTAATTAGAGGTGTGGGAAGCCTTGGAAACAATGAACCGCTATATGTGGTTGACGGTTATCCGGTAACAGGTGGCCTCAATAACATTAATCCAAATGATATTGCTACAATGGATATTTTAAAGGATGCCTCAGCTACCGCAATTTATGGTGTGCGTGCATCTAATGGAGTAGTCATTATTACAACTAAAAAGGGAAGCAAAAATGGGGTGCAGGTTGCTTTAGATGCCTATAATTCTTTTCAATCCGAACCCAAAAAATATAAGGTACTGAATGCAGAGCAGTGGGCCACTCTTGCTAATGAAACTCCTGGTTTTTCCCGATTGCCGGAATGGAGCAATCCATCTGCTTTGCGCAATATAAACTGGCAGGATGAGGTATACCGAACAGGTTTAAGACAAAACTACAATTTAGCTGTGCGTGGAGGGAATGAAAAAGTTCAATCTGCATTTTCAGCCGGATATTTTGATCAAAAAGGTGTGGTCACAGGATCTTTTTTCAAAAGAATGAACCTGGGAATGAATATTGATTATACGGCTACAAAATGGCTTAAATCATCATCAAGTGCTAAATACTCCAGACAAGATAACCTCAATCCTTTTGGTACAGGCGCATTAGCTACTTTAAGCGAATTGATACCTACATTTGCAGGCAATAAACTAACTAGTGAGGCAAAGGATAGCAATGGCAACTATGGTTTTTTTGACCCGGTAAATACCTACACACGAGGCTGGGGCAACCCTTTGTATACGATAGAGACTCAAGACTCTAAAAATTTAAGTAACTATTTTCTTGGAACAACATCCCTGGAAGCTAGCTTATTTGATGGCTTTAGAATCAAAACAAACTTTGGAATAAATACATCTGATTATTCGGGTTACTATTTTACGCCTTCGGATACTCGTTCTTTAGCACAATATAATGTGGCAAGTCCTAACATTCTAAACACCTATTCACAGAGTGCCAACAACACGTATGAATGGTTATGGGAAAATACAATTTCATATACTAAGACTTTCGGCCTTCATGCTTTAGATATAGTTGGAGGTATTTCTCAACAAGAAAATACTTTCCGACAGGTTGGGGGAAATGGAAATAGTCTTATAAGTGATGCCATGAGGGATTTGGGACAGGTTAAAAATCTGGTTGTTTTTGGTAATCAGCAAAAGTTCTCTCTTGCATCACAGTTTGGCAGGGTAACCTACAAGTATAATGATCGGTATATATTTACAGCTACTGTTAGAAGAGACGGCTCTTCCAATTTTTATAAAAATAACCAATATGGCGTATTCCCATCCGCTTCAATTGGATGGAAAGCGAAAGAAGAATCATTCCTAAAGGATGTAGACTTCATATCAGATTTAAAGTTTAGAGGTAGCTGGGGTGAAGTTGGGAATTACAGGGGTATCAGGCCATTCTTATACCTGGCAAGATACAGTTCTGGTGGCCCTGCTAGTTCTGGTTCTAATGTGGGTTATCCTTTCGGCGGTACCTATCAAGATGGTCTTGCTTATGTGAACCTTGACAACGAAGGTCTGTCTTGGGAAACTTCCAGGCAAACTAACTTCGGTATGGATGCAGGATTTTTAAACAATGATCTTACTTTAACGCTTGAATATTATAGAAAAGACTCTAAGGACTTTTTATTGCCAATTCCAACAGCGTCTCAATCAGGCGTAACTATATCTGCACAAAATGCAGGTAGTATCAGGAATCAGGGTTTAGAGGCATCCTTAAACTACAGGCACACTATAGAGAAATTTTCATATGGTCTGGGTTTAAGCTTTACTACTGTTGACAATAAGCTATTGAGCATTAGTAAGAGCACTGCATTTATAGGTAACCTTGTCGCTTTGACTACGCCTGCAAATGGATGGGCTCAATTTAGTCAAACCAACATTGGACAGCCTGTAGGTGAATTTTACGGATACGTAAATCAAGGTATATTCCAAACACAAGCTGAAATTGACGCTTTGAATAAAGTAGCGCCTGATGGTAACTATCAGGGTAATGCTGCTCAACCGACTCAACCAGGCGATCGAAAATTCAAAGACATCAATGGCGATGGCCAGATTACTGCAGATGACAGAACTAGCCTAGGAAGTCCTATCCCCAAATTTTATGGAGGCTTCAATTTGGATTTTTCCTATAAAGCGTTCGACTTTAATGCGTTTTTTTATGGCACCTACGGAAACAAAATTTTTAACTACCAGGCACGTAACCTGGAGAGTTTCCAGGCCCCGGGTTTTGTTGGGATCCAAAACGTAAGTCAGGAATATTATGAGAACAGATGGACGTCAACTAATCCATCTAATCGTTTTGCAAGGGTCAATTACAATGATGATGTGAGTGCTAACAATGTGGTATCAAGCATTTACGTGGAAAATGGAAGTTACTTGCGTTTGCGGAATGTGACATTAGGCTATACCCTACCAGCAGCATTAGGTAATAAGTTAACGCTATCTAAAGTAAGATTGTATGTAGCTGCTCAAAATTTGTTTACCATAACCAAATATTCTGGATTGGATCCAGAAATTGGTCAGCCAACAGGTACAGATCCTAATAATAATAACAGTATTGCAGCTAGCCCTACAGCATCTGGAATTGATATTGGCACCTATCCTTCTTCCCGGTTTTACACGGTAGGTTTAAATGTGACATTTTAAATAATATTTAAAATAACAGAAAAGAGTAATGGAAATTAAAAAATATTTAAGTGTATTGGCAGTAGGACTCGCCATATTACTTCCTTCAAGTTGCCAAAAAGGGTTTTTAGATCAGACGGATTCGTCAAATCCAACGAGGTTTGTTTTGTTTAATAAACCAGCGGATGGTATCGCACTTGTAAATGCTATATATGATACTTATCAAAATGCAGATCTGTTAAAAAAATCACTTTGGTATTATGCCAACTTTCAATCGCATGATTTTTTCAATTGGGGAAATGACCGCTTTTATAATACTTATGCTATTCCATCTACCTTCGGAGGGATACAGGTATTTTGGCAACGCGCTTACATTGGTATAGCAAGAGCCAATTCAGCTATTGTAATTATAGCACAAATGAAAGAGAACGGCGTATTGACAGAGGCATTAGCGGATCGGCTGACCGGTGAAATCTACTTTTTGCGTGGTATGACGTATTATTATCTAGCTGCAAGTTTTGGAGGTGTACCTTTAGAATTAACAACAGGTGCTAATGATGGCCTCAGACCAAAAAGCACTCAAGATGAAGTATTTGCGCAGGTAGAACAAGACCTCATTGTTGCAGCAGGTTTGCTTCCATGGAAAGAAGGCTACGATCCCACAGACCTTGGCAGAGCAACAAAGGGTGCAGCTTTGAGTTATTTAGGTGCAGCACAAATGTGGTTAAAAAAATATGACCTTGCATTAGCCACTTTTAATCAGGTAACAGGAAAATATACGTTGATACCTAAATTTATTGACATTCATGAAGCGGATAAAGAAAACAACGCTGAATCTATATTTGAAGTTCAGTTTGTTGTAGCCGGTACACAAAGCTGGGGTGCCAGTAATGAAGTAGCTTGGATTGGTTCTTTTGGTATGCCCGAAGAAGTATCCAATTTTGGTTACGATTATGGCAATAAGGGCCTTTATGATGGTTTCCAAACAGGTGATCAAAGAAAAGCAGCTACCATAATTGGTCCCGGTGATATTAACCCTAGTCCGGGTATTATTGCCAGAGGGGGAATTAAATCGTATGCTTTGGTAAAAGCCGGTTTTGCAAGTACCGATCCAGTTGTTAAATTGAAATATACAGGATCCGATGGAAATATCATTAACACCTGTGGAACAATAGCAAAACCATGGATTGGAACAGATTTAACCATTCCTAGAAGTGGCTATTACAATGAAAAGATGTGGCGCGATCCAACGCTTAACGGAAATTCAGAGGATGGTACTATTTTTGGAGCACAGAATCAGGTTCTAGTACGCTATGGTGAAGTATTATTAAATAAAGCGGAATGTCAGATCAGAACTGGAAATGTTGCTGGTGGTTTAGCTACTATGAAATTGGTTCGGGACCGTGCATTTGGTGGTACTGCTCCTGCTGTTTATATGAGCGAAGGGAAAGTTGTAGCTGATCCATTGCAAATGGTCTATCATGAATACAGACATGAACTTTCCGGTGAATACTCTACTTTTTATAATTTGCGCAGAGCTGGTGTAGCTACATCGTTTATTAAAGAGGTATATAATATTGATATCCCTGCTGGACATGAACTCTACCCTATTCCTCAAATAGAGATCGGTCTTAATCCAAATTTGACACAAAACGCAGGTTATTAAACTTGTTTTGTAATATAAAAAGCATGAAAGGCTCCTCCTTTAGAAGAGAAGTTTTCATGCTTTTTTTATTTACATTCTTTATGAATGAATATTGTTATCTTAATCAAAGATTTCTCAGTAACCAATGTAAATGAAGAACTTCCCCCTTGTCACCCTTATTTTATGTGCATTATTTTTTAATTCCTGCAAGAAGAAGACACTTTTCGAAGAAGTACCTTCCTCACATTCAGGCATTCATTTTAGTAATACAATTACTGAATCTGACTCGATTAATCCCTTAGATGTAGTTAATATTTATAATGGCGGAGGTGTCGGAATAGGTGATTTTAATAATGATGGTTTGAGCGATGTTTATTTAACGGGCAATATGGTACCAAACCGTTTGTATTTAAATAAAGGTGATTTTAAGTTTGAAGATATCACAGAGGTGGCACAGGTAGAAGGAATGGGCAGATGGGGTCGTGGCACTTCAGTTATAGACATCAATAACGATGGTTTGATGGATATATATGTCTGTAATACTATTTATGCAGATTCTTTACGTCGCACCAACTTATTGTACGTAAACCAGGGATTGAATAAAGATGGGATTCCTGTATTTAAAGATCAGGCTGCAGCCTACGGATTGGATGCACATGAACAATCGACAATGGCCAGCTTCTTCGATTATGATAATGATGGCGATCTGGATATGTATCTTACAGTAAATACAGCCAACTCAAGCTATAACCCTAACGTTTTCGGCAGCGCTAAATACACACCAAATCATAGTATTGGTAAGCTTTACCAAAATGATTGGGAGGGTCAGCTAAAACACCCTGTCTTTCATGATGTATCCGCCAAGGCAGGCATTACACTGGAGGGCTATGGACATGCTGCAACTACGGTAGACATCAACAATGATGGCTGGAAGGACATATATGTTTCGAATGATTTTGTATCCAATAACATTTTGTATATCAATAACCATGACGGCACATTCACTAATCGTTCGAAAGAATATTTTAAGCATACCTCTTTCAATTCGATGGGAAATGATATTGTAGACATCAATAACGACGGGCTGGCAGATGTTATTGAACTGGATATGAATCCGGAAGATAACTACCGCAAAAAAATGATGCTTGGGCCAAGTAGCTATCAAACGAATCAAAATTTTGATCAGTATGGTTTTCAATATCAATATGTACGTAATACATTGCAGGTAAACCAAGGACCCCGTCCCGAACAACAAGGTCAATTAGGTAGTCCTGGTTTTAGCGAAGTTGGCTTTTTGAGTGGGATCTCACAAACAGACTGGAGCTGGGCTCCTGTTGTGGCAGACTTCAATAATGATAGTTTCCGTGATATCATTATTACCAATGGCTTTCCTAAAGACGTTTCTGATCATGATTTTATGACCTATCGTCAGGAGGCTTATGCTGTGGCATCAAAACAAAAAATACTGGAACAGATTCCGGAAATCAAGCTGCATAATTATGCCTACGTCAACAACGGCGATCTGACCTTTAAAGATGTGAGTAAAGAATGGGGTCTTACAGTTAAAAATTTTTCTAATGGTGCCGTATATGCAGATCTGGATAATGATGGGGCACTGGACATGGTGATCAATAATATAAATGATGAGGCCTCTCTATATCGTAATACCTCCAGGGACGATAAAAACAACTTAAACAATCTTCATTATCTTAAAATAAATTTTATTGGGAATGAGCAAAATGTAGGTGGACTGGGTGCTACAGCAGAAATATACTACGACCATGGAAAGAAACAGGTCTACGAGCATAATACATTCAGAGGCTATCTCTCAACTGTTGAAAGTACGGTGCAATTTGGTTTAGGTAAAGTAAGTCAACTAGACTCGGTGATCATTAAATGGCAAAATGGTAAAAAACAGAAACTGACCAATGTAAAGGCTGACATTAAGCTTAATGTAAAAGAGGCAGACGCAAAAGCTGGGTATTCCTGGAATGTACCTCAGTATGCTTCAAATTCTTTATTTAAAGAAGTTACTGATTCTGTGGGAATAAATTACTTCAGTCATGATGCCGATTTTATTGACTTTACCATTCAAAAACTCTTGCCCCATAAATTGTCAGAATATAGCCCTGCACTAGCAGTTGGTGATATGGACAAAAATGGTTTGGATGATATTGTTATCGGTGGTAGTTCTTCAAATACGGCACAGGTATTCTTTCAACTTCCAAATGGAAAGTTTAAACAGCATGCTTTAGTGACCACTCCTGTCGATTATTCAAAACCATTTAATGATGCGGGCTTGCTTCTGTTTGATGCAGATGGTGATGGGAATTTAGATCTGTATGCTTCAAGTGGAGGGTACCAATATGAATCGAATAATCCGGCTTATCAGGACAGGCTTTATATGAATGATGGTAAAGGCAACTTTACACTTTCTTCAAATGCACTCCCCCTTAACAACACAAGCAAACTGTGTGTACGTGCTTGTGATTACAACCAGGATGGCAAGCTTGATCTTTTTGTTTCCGGACGTGTAAATCCATGGAATTACCCTAAACCTGTATCCAGTTTTATCTTCAGGAATGACAGTGAAAAAGGACATAGTAAGTTTACAGATGTTACCTCCAGCGTTGCCCCTGCTTTGCAAAATATGGGGATGGTTTGTGACGCTTTATTTACAGATTTTGATAACGATAAACAACCTGATTTGATCCTTGGAGGCGAATGGATGCCTATTACTTTCTTAAAGAATAATCATGGTAAGTTTGAAGATGTAACTTCAACTACGGGTTTAAAAGGTAAGACCGGTTGGTGGAATACCATTATTGCAGGTGATTTTAGACACACAGGGCGGATGGATTATATTGTAGGCAATGTAGGTTTAAATACCCTCTTTAAAGCCAGTGATGAATTTCCTGTTTCTATTACTGCGAATGATTTTGACAAGAACGGTGGTTTCATAGCGATCCCTTCAATGTATTTTCCTGATAAAAACGGCGTGAGGAGAGATTACCCTATTCATGGCCGTGAGGACATGCTAAAACAAATGATTAGTCTGAAGAAAAAGTTTACTAATTATAAATCGTATGCTGAAGCAACAATGGACAAAATATTATCTCCTGAACAAATGGAAGGTGCCATTAAGTTGCAGGCGAATATGTTGCAATCTTGCTTCCTTCGAAATGATGGCAATGGAAAGTTTACTATGATCCCTCTTCTTAAAGAAGCGCAGGTTTCGGTACTTAACGGGATGGTTGTAGATGATTTTGATGGTGATGGTAATTTGGATGTAGCTATAAATGGTAATGACTTTGGCACTGATGTGGCTACCGGTCGTTACGATGCGCTTAATGGCTTAATGCTAAAAGGCAATGGTAAAGGTGGGTTTAAGCCGCTTACCATTTTACAAAGTGGAATTTATTTACCTGGAAATGGACGCGCACTAGTTAAATTGAAAGATAGTAAAAATGGGTATTTGTTAGCAGCTAGTCAAAACAAAGGGAAACTTCAGATTCTTCGGTTAAAATCAGGGCTTAAGAATATCAAGGTTGAACCTTCTGATGCAAGCGCAGTGTTGAAGTTTAAGAATGGAAGCAGCTTAAAGCAGGAGTTTTACTATGGCTCCTCGTTTCTATCGCAATCAGGAAGGTTTTTGAGTATAGGTAAAGACGTTACAGGAATAACCATAACAAACAGTAAAAAGAAGGAAAGGACAGTGCAATTGAATTAAGAGGTAATTTGCTTTAGGAAAAAACATTTGTAAGAATCTAAAATAATGAGATTAATCTGCTATGATTTGATTCTCTCATTATTTTAGATAGCTAATAAATCTTACTGAGCTTCCTCAGAAGTATAACTTTACTTTTGATCGTAATTATCAGGAACTTATACGGATTTCTTGACGAACTTGGTAAGAATCACAATGGTGTCCCCATTAATTTTCCCTTCAAGTTGTTCAGCATTATCTGCCACTAATCTAACTTTTCGAACCATAGTTCCTTTTGGAGCAATATAGCTTGTTCCTTTTACATTGAGATTTTGAGTGAGAATAACGTGATCTCCCGTTGCCAAAACTACACCATTGGCATCTTTATGTATTACTTTTTCCGCTACCTGCGTATCTTCAGCATTGGCCCATTCTATAAGCGATTCGTCTAAAAATACAGCGTCAACTGCATCCATTGCCCATTCATCTGAAGTTAATTTCTTCAGTATTTTATAGCAAAGAACCTGTACTGCGGGTACTTCACTCCAAATACTGCCTTCAAGACAACGCCAATGATGACTGTTTGAATAATCTCCAGCCTTAATCTGATCAAAACATTCAGTACAAAGTACTACCTGGTTTTCTACCAACTCATCCTTTTTAGGAGGTACAGTATATGCATGTAGGTCATTGTCCTGCTTCATGCAAAGTTCACAGGTTTGATTACTTCTGTTCTGTAATTGTGTATTTATCGCCATTGGCGGCAAAAGTAATTTTAAAAAAGGGGAAAAGGACTATAAGAGTCAAATAATAAAGCTTTATTCTTTACGATTGGGTATTTTAAAGGAACAACAATGCTGGTTAATCTATTTTACGATGAGCATAATTTGTAGGATATTTACAGGATGAGACTTTTCTATTTTGCTTTTATTGTTTTGCTCGCAACTTCTTGTTCAACGAAAAGAGAAGTTGATATGCTAGTTTACCATGCGAAAGTGTATACGGTAGACGATAGATTTAGCCTAACAGAAGCTTTTGCGGTCAGGGATGGTAAAATTATTGAAACGGGCACCTCTGATTATATTAAGAATTCCTATAAAGCAGCAAAAGAATTGGATGCTGGCGGAAAGCCAATATACCCTGGCTTCATTGATGGACATGCGCACTTTTTTGGTTACGGATCAAGTCTGCAACAAGTTAATCTGATGGGTACTAAAAGCTGGCAGGAAGCAGTGGATAGGTTGGCTGCTTTTGCTGAAAACAATAAGGAAGGCTGGCTCATCGGGTATGGTTGGGATCAAAATGATTGGGAAAATAAAAGTTTTCCTGACAATTTGCAGCTCAACAAATTGTTCCCAGACCGTCCTGTTTCTCTTTCCCGGATAGATGGACACGCAACTATTGTGAATGATGCTGCAATAAAAAAGGCAGGTTTAATGCCAGGCTTTAAACTTGAGGGTGGTGAAGTGGAAACAAAAGATGGCAGGTTAACAGGCATTCTGATAGATAATGCAACAAAATTGGTAGCAAAGGTTATTCCTGCCAGAACAATCAAACAAAGAACTAAAGAACTTCTTGACGCTCAAAAAAACTGTTTTGCGAAGGGACTGACTACTGTAGCGGATTGCGGAGTCGATTATGCGGCTATTGCTTTTGTCGATAGCTTGCAGCGAGCGAATCAGTTAAAAATGCGCATGTACATGATGCTCTCTGATAAACCAGCTAACTACGATTATTTATTTAAAAATGGGGCATTTAAAACAGACAGACTTGACGTCAGATCGTTTAAAGTATATGCCGATGGTGCGCTAGGATCTCGTGGGGCTTGTTTGTTAAAACCTTATGCAGATCAGCCCGGCCATTATGGTTTTTTATTAAGTAAAAAAGCCCACTTTGCAGAGGTTGCAGAAAAGATCTTTGCTAAGGGTTTCCAAATGTGTACACATGCTATAGGAGACTCTGCAAACCGGGAAATATTAAAAGTTTATGGGAAGGTCCTTAAAGGTTCAAATGACCGGCGTTGGCGAATAGAGCATGCGCAAGTTATCTCTCCAGAGGACTTAAAGCTTTTTAAGCAATTTTCTATTATCCCTTCCGTTCAATCAACCCACGCTACTTCCGATATGTATTGGGCAGCTGAAAGATTAGGTGCAGAACGATTAAAAGGGGCTTATGCCAATAAACAGCTTATGCAGCAAAATGGATGGATTATATTGGGTACTGATTTTCCAGTAGAAAAAATTGATCCGCTTTTAACATTTTATGCAGCAGTTTTTCGACGAGATGACAAAGCTTATCCTGCAAACGGTTTTCAAATTGAAAATGGATTAACTAAAGAGGAAACCTTACGTGGAATAACTATATGGGCTGCAAAAGGTAATTTCGAAGAAAAAGAAAAAGGCAGTTTGGAGAAAGGTAAGTTTGCTGACTTTGTCATCCTTGATCAGGATATTATGACCGCTAAACCTGAAGAAATTTTAAAAAACAAAGTGTTGAAAACATATTTAAACGGTGAGAATGTGTTTGAGTTCAAATCTGGTAACTAGTTAATTAATGCATGTAAAACCTATTCCTATCTGTTTTATTGATCAAATATGTTGCGGTGTCTATTAAAATAGACAGCATAAAGCATAGAACGGTACTTTGCCTATTTCTATTTAAGCATAGATTTTACTTTAAAATTACAAGATTGGAGCGTAAAAAATATTTAATGTATTTTTTTACAATGATGTGTTTTGCATATTTTTTAATACCCCTCCTTCCTTACTGAACTACCAAAATAGGATCAATTAAAATGCGCTGATGGTGTCTATACGGAGTTTATGCATTAAAATTCATACTTATTTGTATAATAAAAATGACGCTTTTCATAATAATCAAGTTTTCATAATAGATTATTCTTCTTGATAATCAATTATTTGAGATGTTTTGTACTTCTATAACTGCTTTTGGCAGGATTATAGAAATAGGTTGTTCAATCAGATTAATTAGCTCTGAAATATTAATAAGAAAATTATGTTACTGAAAATTACAAAATCTGCAATGATACTATCCTTATTAGGGATATCTTCATCATTATTTGCCCAGGAAATGAGTTCGGATTCTACAACGCGTTTTGATAAGAAATCATTTCGCACTTGGTCAATCGGTTTAAATGGCGGTGTGTTGACACACTATACTCCTTTTAACAGCAAAACTAATGGCGACTTTATGACTCCTCAAGAGAGTTGGGGTTATGGTGGTTACATTAAAAAGCAAATTGTTCCAGGATTTGGAATACAAGCAGACTTTCTTGCTGGTAAATTGAAAGGAATGAGGGCTAACAGCTTGGCTACAACTCCTGATGCACAAAATAACAGTGGATTTAATTCGCGTATCGACTGGTCAGCTGCATTAAGTGGTAATTTTACTATTGCCAACTTAAGTTTAAATCAGAAAAGAAACTTCATATCTCCTTATTTCACTGCTGGTGCCGGATATATGTCATCTAAAGGAAATGCATATGGGGTTACTGATGCAACTACTAACAACTATGATGAAAACTGGTTTATACCTGTTGGAGCCGGATTTAAATTAGGCTTATCTAAAGGTGTGAACCTTGATTTAGGGTACAGTGTAAACTTTATGAAAACGAATAACCTTGATGGTGTTGTAGGTGATGCCAATGATCGTTTTTCATATGCACACGCTGGTTTAGAGATTGCACTAGGTAAAAAGGGTACTTCACAATTACAAAACTATAGCGCCTTAGCTGCCTTACGTGAAGAAAGTGCTGCTGAAAGTGCTGATTTAAGAAGTAAGTTATCTACTGCTGAACAAAATAGACTTCGTGATCAGGAACAGTACGCTTCCGATTTGGGTGATGATGATGCTGATGGTGTAGCGAACAAATTTGATAAATGCCCTGGAACTCCTCCCAATACTGTTGTAGATGGTGCTGGTTGTCCTTTAAAAGCTCCCGCTCCTGTTATCAGAGAAAAAATTATAGTAACTGAAGCTGATAGAAAAGTAGTGGGTGAAGCGATTAAGAATTTAGAGTTTGATCTTGGAAAAGCCACTATAAAAGCTAAATCTTACGAAACTTTAAATCGCGTTGCAAGATTATTAGTAGACAAAGACTTTAGCTTGAAACTAGCTGGTCATACTGATAATTCAGGTTCAATGGCTTTAAATCTTCGTTTGTCTAAAGAAAGAGCTGAAGCAGTAAAGGCATACTTGGTTTCTCAAGGAGCTAATGCTTCTCGTATTGAAGCGACAGGATATGGTCCAAATCAACCAATATCTACTAATAAAACAGTTGTTGGTCGCCAACAGAACAGAAGAGTAGAATTTACATTGTATTAATCAAATCTTAAAACTAGTTTATTTAATAGAAAAGCCGCCCATAAGTATGAGGCGGCTTTTCTGTTAAACAGGTACCAACTTAGTATTAAAGGGTCCTAAACTAATATAAACACATTCATTTGGGGATTGATATTCCTGATTATAAGTAGAATCTATTTTCTTCTGCTGTTCAATTTGATACATTTGTAGCTGTGCCTACTAAAAGAACCAGGATACCAGAGAAGAACCCTATTGTAAAGCAAACAAGGAAAAAGAGTTCAGTAAAAAAGAAAACAAGGAAAGCATGGCCTCTAGCTTTGAAACTAGTTCTTGCAGGAATCACTCTGGTGTTGTTATCCCCATTTTATTATGGGTACGTATTAAAAATTGGAACATCAACCTGGCAATGGATTAAGGACATTGGACAAGATAGTAATTACCCGAACTATTATGATTTTGATATCCGAATTCCAAAAAAATATTCCATACATGGTATTGATGTCTCTTATGCTCAGGGAAAAATAGATTGGCAAAAAGTTAAAGCGATGAAGGAAGGTGATGTCTCAATTACTTTTGCTTTTATAAAAGCGACTGAAGGACTTTTAACCGTTGACCCTTATTTTAAGCGCAACTGGAGGGAAGCTCCTAAGGCTGGAATTGTTTGCGGGGCATATCATTACTTTCGTCCGAAAAAAAGCGGTAAACAACAAGCTCGCTTTTTCTTGCAGACAGTAAATGTAGAAAATGGCGATTTGCCAGTTGTGGTTGATGTAGAAACACTTGACGGAAAGGACCCTGCAACAATGCGAAAGGAGCTTAATGATTTTATTGTACATATTGAAGCAAAAACACATGTTAAACCGATCATATATTCAGGTTTAAGCTTTTATCAGGACTACCTGCAAGGGTATTTCGATGATCATATTTTATGGATTGCACATTATTACAAAAAAGAATTAAAAACAAGGCATGTCAATAACTGGCAATTCTGGCAACATTCTGATATAGCTAAAGTTAATGGAATTAATCATGCTGTAGACTTTAACGCTTTTAAAGGAGATCTTGCTGCCTTTCAGACATTGATTATTAAATCTGATAAGGTAAGTCGTTAAGACCATTTGGCTAGGTATAAATAATACCTAACACCTGTAGTCGCCGGCCAATTTAATGTTCTACATTTAATCATTTCTTTTTGGGAATATGACATAATAGTAACATGAGTTGGCTAAAATTGGATATGATAATATTTCGATTGTTCATCATATCTGTGCTTACTATTATTGCCTATTTCTTTTTAACACAGTTCTTTTTCTGTACACAATATACTTTCAAATCATCAACATCTTTCAAAGGAAAAACGCTCTATAATCCGTATGATTCATTGCGTTCAGGCAACTGGTTAAAATGTAATTTTCATGCACACGCAAACGCATGGAAAGGTATAACAAATGGTAAAGGCACAGCCGAAGAGATTCACCATGCGTATGATTCGTTACATTATGATGTCCATTGCATATCAAACTATCATTCTATTGATTCGACATCAATAAACTCGCAGATTTATATCCCTGCATATGAACATGGTTACAATATTTCTAAAACACATCAGTTAGTTTTGGGAGATAAAAAGGTATGCTGGTTAGATTACATTCTCCCTCAAACTTTAAGTAACAAGCAAGATGTGCTAAATTATCTTGCTACTGATACTCAGTCTCTTGTAATCCTCAATCATCCAAAAATACGAAATGGGTATCGTTGTCAAGACTTCTCATACCTCAGTAATTATCATTGTATGGAGGTTTTAAATCCGGCAGGTAACTCATTTCTACAATGGGATGCCGCATTATCAGCAGGAAAACCCATATTTATTGTAGGTGATGATGACCTGCATAACATAATTAGCAAAGATCGGCTTGGTCGAATGTGTACATACGTTAATGTAAAAGAACGCAATCAACATCAGGTGTTACATGCACTCAAAAAAGGAAGAGGTTTTGGCGTTATTATTGGCCCTACACAACATCCTGATTCTATCCCTATGTTGAACTATCTGGTTTTGAAAAAAGACACCATTCAGCTTCAAATGAATACTAAGGCTTCAACTATAAGCTTTACAGGTCAAAATGGACAGATCCTTGCATCATTTTCACAAACTGCAAATGCGAAATATGTGATCCGTGAAAAAGATCATTATGCAAGAGCTTCAATTGACTATCCAAACGGAACGAGCATTTATTTAAATCCTGTCTTCTATACGAATTCTACTAATCTGGCTCAAACAGCTGTATATCCTAATATCAGGACTACCTTAATTTATCGTACAATTGGTTTTAGCTTTGCAGGATTTTGGCTATTTGGTGTATTTGTATTTATTCAGGGCAAAAGGACCATCTATATTACCCTTCCTTTCAATCCTGATTCTATGTTAAAAAAGAGATTTAAGAAAAGAAATAAACCCACTTTACTTACTTAGTTTATATGGAACTGATAAGAAAAATTTTCCTGTTCGGTTTCGTGGGATTAATAGGTATGTGTATAGACTTTGGACTAACATGGCTTTTTAAAGAAAAACTCCAAGTAAATAAATATGCTGCAAATACCATCGGCTTTTCCGTAGCTGTTGTAAACAATTTTATTCTAAATTACCTTTGGACATTTCATGCAGAAGAGAAAAATATACACATTTTCTTTTTTAAGTTTCTTTTGTTCGCAGTTATCGGCCTTGGACTGAATACCTTAATTATTTACTTATTTAATGAAAGATTTTTAGTTCCCTTCTACGTCTCGAAAGTCTTAGCAATAGCGATTGTTTTTATCTGGAATTTCACAGCAAATAATTTCCTGAACTTTTAGTGAATGAAAATATCCCCATTAGCCTTATTAATCCTGATTAGTGTATTGATACGCATGTGCATAGCATCTCTGATCGAGTTCGGTAACGACGAAGTGTATTACTACACCTATGCCTTGCATCTGCAGAGTAATTATTTTGATCATCCACCAGGTGTTGCCTTGTTAATCCGCTTGTCCACTTTAAACCTTTTGTTGCAGAATGAATTTTTTGTAAGATTAGGTCCAATTATTTGTTCGGCAATTGGAACCTTACTCAGCTATAAGATTGGTCATCTAATCAAGAATATAAAAACTGGATATTATGCAGCGATTTTATATAATACCAGCATATATACTAGTATTATTTCCGGTGTTTTTATATTGCCTGACAGTCCGCAGGTAGTCTTTTGGCTATGCGGAATTGGGCTAGCTTTAAAAATAGCTATTCTTTCACAGCAAAAGAAACCCATACCACTTCTGATTTGGTTATTATTTGGACTCACTTGCGGTCTCTGCATGATGTGCAAGGTACATGGCGTATTTCTTTGGTTTGGATTAGGCTTATATATCCTACTGTACGACAGAAAATTGTTAGGTCGACCACTTTTATATGTGTCGGCTATTATTTCTATATTAGTTTTTAGTCCAGTGATTATATGGAACATAAACAATCAATTCGTAACCTGGAACTTTCATAGTAATAGAATAAATGAATCTGTCAGCTTGATTAATCTGACAACATTTACCAAAGCTTTCATGGGACAACTTTTTTATAACAACCCTATCAATGTCGTGCTTACAGTTGTTGCTTTATTTCATTTACGCAAGGTCGCTTTATTGGAAAAAAGCTCAGGTAAAATATTAATATGCTTAGGTCTGCCAATTATCATTGTCACCATATATATATCTTTATTTAATAACGTTTTACCGCATTGGAGCGGACCTGGCTTTCTTACGCTAAGTTTTATAGCAGCAGCTTACCTGGATACAATTTCATTAACATCACTAAAGCAAACCACTCTAATCTTAAAATCAAGTATCATAATGATCATAACTGTAATTATAGCAGGCGTGTCTGTCATCAACGTTTATCCGGGAACTCTAGGAAAAACTAATGAAAAAGAGTTTGGAAAGGGCGACTTTACGCTTGATATGTGGGGCTGGAGGGAATTTGAAAAACAATATGCTGTTTATATAAACCAACAAAAGATATTAAAAAATGATTTACCACGAAAAATTGTATGTAATAAATGGTTTCCTGCAGCACATATTGAATATTATGTGGCAAGACCACTTCAAAATGAAGTAATAGGTATTGGCAGTTTAAAAAACCTACACCACTATGTTTGGCTTAACCAGTATAGGACAGGCTTAAAAAGAGGTGAAAAAGCCATTTGTATTGTACCTGGAAATTACCCTGAAAATGTCAAGGAAGTATATTCAAGTTACTTTTCTTCTATTAAGCTGTTGAAAGTATTTCCATTGTACAGAGGGGGAAAAAGAACAAAAATAATTTCGGTTTATTTATTATCAGATTATCAGGGTCAAGTGGATTGATGTTTTGATAATGCTGAATATCTGTTCGGCCTATTTTAAGATCATACAGGGATCAAAGCATTTAAACTAAAACAGAAAAGGTTGAATAAATTCTACCTTTTCTGCTTTAGTAAATTATTAGTAACCCGGATTTTGATACATTTTTTCTGGATCAAGCTTATACTCATCGAATGGGATCGGATAGTAACGATCTTTTGCAGTAAAATTTGACAACTGTGCAGAACCGAAATCAGCCTGAGCTTTGCTTTTAAAGTAAACTACCAGTTCTTCTGTCGTAAAGAAACGTTGCAGATCGAACCAGCGGTGGTGTTCAAAAGCCAGCTCTACACGGCGCTCATGTAATAGAGCCAGCTTCAATGTTGGGAATTTACTACTGTATGATGGTGTAGCCATAGCTACGGCATAAGGAGTCATGCCTGCACGGGCACGTACTTCATTTAAGTACTGTATGGCAGATGCGTTATCGCTCAAGTACATGTTTACCTCGGCCAGCATCAGGATCACGTCAGCATATCTCATCAGGATCCAGTCATTTCCGCCATACCCTAATTTACCCGCAGCGTCACTTACATCCTTGAATTTAGTAACAAAATAGTCTTTCACTATCGGATCGTTCGCATATTTAACAGAATATGACATACGAGCATCTCCAGTTTCGTATTCATTAATCAGGTCATGGGTCACATTGTACCCAGCGCCTGATGCTGTTTTCTGAGAGTTTATAGTTTCACCTTTAGCCTGAAAATTTGCTGCTATTACTGAACTGTAATTGATATCTCCCTGTCTGTTTACAATCTGGAAGATAATTTCTGGACAGGTTGATTTTTTAGTTACATCAAAAACATCTGTGTATGGAATAGTGCTTAATCCAGCAAAAGTACGCATGTTATAAGCATTTGTTAGATACGTTTTTGCACTTGTGAGGTTAGCTTGACGATTAGTCTGATCCTGTGTTGTTGCCATGGTTAAATAAACCTGGCCCAATAGAGCATTTGCGGCAGCTTTAGATACACGACCAAGACCTGCACCTGTTTGCAGATTAGGTATCGGGCTATTAGTAATTACATCGCTCAGATCAGTTATAATTTGAACATAAACGAGAGCCTGACTTTCTCGGAATGTTGCTACTGCTACCTCTGTGGAAGACAGTTGTTTGGTAACGAGTGGAACATCACCCCATAAACGTACCAAATGAAAATAGATCAGTGCACGCAAAAACTTGGCTTCAGCCATATATTGAAGCTTCAGATTTTCATCTGTAAAAGTTACCGCATCAATGTTTGACAATACCACATTTGCACGGGTAACTGTGGCATATAAGGATACCCAGTGCCTTTTTAAATAGGTATTGCTAGGTAAAATAGAAAAGTTATTGAATTGGAATGGCTCACCAGCATTAGACTGGTTATCGTTTGTGCCCGTATCGTCTGAACGTTGGTCGGTCCAAAGGTCACTGCTTTCGCCAATATTATTACCGCTTCTTAGTGATTCGTAGATCCCGTTAACTGCCAGTAAAACATCATTCTGTGATTTAAAGGAATCTGCAAGTGGTATTGCGTTTGGGTCTGTTTCTTCTAAAAAGCTTTCTTTACAAGACGGGCTGATAAATATAAGCGCGGCCATGCAAAATAGAGCTATAAGTTTCTTTTTCATCTCTGTATTCTTTAAATATGCTTAGAAAGTAATATTTACACCTAAATTATAAGACCTAACTAACGGATAAGCACCATAATCAATACCCGGGGCAAGGTTAGCCGGTTGTGTATTGTTTGATGCGCTACCTGAATAGTTGTAATCCACATCTGGGTTATATCCTTTGTATGTGGTAATCGTGAAGGCGTTTACCACACTCGCAAAAATACGGGCTCTGCTGATGCCCAATGTGCCTTGCAGAAAGGTTGGCAGGCTATAACCCAATGACAAGTTGGTACAACGCAGGTAAGATCCGTTTTGCAAATAAAATGTGGATAAACGTGTGCTATTACTTTGTGTGCCACCACGTGAGGCACGGTAAACTGTTCCATTTCCAGGGTTAGCCTCATTTCTGTAACGATCAGCTACATCTGCATACTGGTTACCAGAGCCTTCCATATTATACAGATAGTAATCCTGTCCATCTAATATTTTATTACCATAAGAGCCATTAAAAGAAGCACTTGCATCAAAATGTTTATACGTACTATTGAATGCAAAACCGTAAGTAAACTTAGCATAAGGCGAACCGATCACTGTTTTATCAGCATCATTTACTTTACCATCACCATTAGTATCTTCAAAATAAAGATCTCCAGGTTTAATTGAATTGGTTGATGAAGCAGATGGAGCTAATGTAGGAATATTTTCAGCTGTTGCTATACCGGCTACTTTAAACCCGTAAAACATACCTACTGGCTGTCCTTGTGTAGTGATATTGGTTAAATAGGATCGTTCTGCACCATTAATAATGATCGTATTATTGCCTGGAAGTTTAATCACTTTATTGCGGTTTAATGCAAAATTACCACTTACATTAAAACTGAAATCTTCAGATTTAATAATCCTTCCATCCAGCTGTATATCAAAACCTGTGTTACGGATTTTTGAATCTCTCAAGTTGGTTAAAATAGTTGTACTACCGGAAATAGCCGAAACGGGCTGATTATATAACAGATCAAACGAATAGCTTAAGTAATAATTGGCGATGACGGAAAGGCGCCCATTAAACAATCCTACATCGATACCTCCATTGTACTGTGAGGTTGATTCCCAGCTTAACTTTTCATCTTTTACACCACCGGCATAAGTAGCTGTAGTTATAGTGTTATTACCAAATACCGCACCTGTAGGACTAGCCAGCGTTCGCTGAACACCATAATTAGGAATATTATAGTTACCGGTTAAACCCCAGCTTCCACGAATCTTAACGGTAGACTGATCACCCAGAAGGTCATTGTAGAAAGGCTCTTCAGATACAGTCCAGCCAGCAGCTACTGAAGGGAAATAACCATATTTATTTAAAGGGCCAAAACGAGAAGATCCATCTGCACGAAACGAAGCTGAAAGAAAATATTTACCCGCATAGTTATAATTTAAACGGCCAAGGTAAGATAGCAAAGTATAAGCGGATTTAGCTGTACCGGGGTTTAGTGTGAAGAAACTTGCATCAGCTCCTTTGCCTGTAATTTCCGGAATATTGTTATTTTGAAAACCTTTAGCCGAAACACTGATTGAGTCACTAGTAGTTTTTTGAACAGTATATCCCGCTAAAGCATCAAAGTGGTGTTCTCCTGCATCCTTTTTATAGTTTAAGGTAAATTCGGCTAAACGATCTAACTGCGTAACAGTTTGAGCTGTTGCTGTTGCTGCCGCGATAGATTGCGTAGATCCAGGAGCAAAAGCACCGCTACTTAAATTTGTTGGTAAATAATAATCATATTTTTCATTGTAGGTTTGAGTCCCCACATTTACCTTGGCAGTCAAATCAGGCATTATCTTATATGTTGCATTCGCATTGTAGGTACTGCGGTAACCTTTACGGTTAATTTTTGTACGAGTGACCAATGCAACCGGATTTTCAATACTTTGGTAACCGTATGCAGCAGCTTGCGAAGCCTCCGCATTGGTTGCTAATGTTCCATCTGCATTGTATGCAGGAAAAAATGGCATATAGATTAATGCACCTAAAACAGCTCCATGATCAAAACGACCTTCTTGAGCTTCCCTGTTGGTGTTTTGAGTGTAGGCTATATTTGCACCTACATGCAGTTTTTTACTAACATCGCCATCAATATTTGTGCGAAAGTTGAGACGATCCTGGCCTGTAGAAAGAATGATACCGTCTTGATTCTGATAAGCCCCACTTAAATAATAGCGTATGCCGCTTGAAGCACCAGAAAACGAAAGGCTGTGTTTCTGAAAGAAAGCGTTCTGATAGAGCTCATCCTGCCAGTCGGTATTAATAGTTTGAGGAATGAGTGATTGTGAACCAAAGTCATAAAGTTCTAAAGGGATGCTCACGCTTCCTGCATTACCGACGTTAGCAATACGGGTAGCATTTAAATCAGAGTACATCGCATCATTCCAGGTTTTACCAGCGTTAACCCATAGGTCACGGTAGCTATTGTTACGACCGTCAATTAATAATTGAGCTGCCTGGTTTGAATTTAAAAGTTTCACTTTTTTGCCTAGCTGATTACTTCCAGCTTGCACATCATACTCAAACTTACCTTTACCCTCTTTCCCCCTTTTCGTTGTAATTAGTATCACACCGCCCGATCCACGTGATCCATAGATCGCAGCAGAAGCAGCATCTTTAAGCACATCAATGCTTTCAATATCATTTGGATTGATAAAGATATCATTACCGGCAGGGTAACCATCTATAACATATAAAGGATTAGAACTGGCACTGAATGAGCCTATTCCCCTTACCCTTATTTTAGTACTTGCGTAAGGAGCACCACTGGTCTGCGATACCTGTACACCAGCAACTTTTCCAGCCAATGCTTGCCCTAACGTGGGGGCAGATAAGTTCAAATCACTTGATTTAACGCTCGCTATAGAACCTGTAACATCGCTTTTACGAATAGTTTGGTAACCAATGGCTACTACTTCATTCAACATATTGGCCTGAGGCAATAACTTAACATTCAAAATACTGGAATTACCTACCAGATGTTCTTGCGTAATGTATCCTATAAAGGAGAAGATTAATGGTGCACCTGGATCAGCAGTTAAGGTGTATTTACCATTAGCATCTGTAGTAACGCCTTGAGTGGAATTTTTAACCCGTACAGTTACACCCGGTAAAGTTTGATTTTTTTCGTCAATAACAGTACCTGTTATCTGTGCGGCCTTATTAGTCGGTAAGGCATAAACTTTAACTGTATAGCTTGTTAGTGCAATAAAAAGCAACAATAATGAGAGACAACGTTTCATGTCAAACGTTGTTAAAAGATCATAGGTAATCTTTTTTTTCATAGTCTTAGAGGTTAATTGTTTAAAGATTAAGGATGGGCAGCTGTGAGATTTCAGATAAATAAGTATTGATCTAAACAGCTTAATTGAACCCTTTCCAATGAATAAGAAGGATTAAGAAAAAGCCAGATTGACTTTTTTGTTTTACATAGGCAAAAACTTAAAGTGTAGATTTATTTTAATATTTTTCAAATAATAAAGATTCTTTTAACGAATTAATATCAAGCACATGTAGATTTTGTAAATGTTGCAGCAAAACTAGTTTACCAATTTTAAGAGAAAGCTATAAAATAGTTAAATTTATATTAACCCTAACAAAAAAGGTCAGACGTTATGCCTGACCTTTTTTGTCTTAAATATGATCCCCTGTTACCAATACGAACGAGTGAACGTGATGTTGTTTTCTATTTAATAATCATTTATGGATCAAGCGGTTCATCCTGATCTATCTGCAATGATTCTATTAGCGGATAAAATTCCAGTTCAGTTTCAGAGATGCGTTTACCAAGTTTATAAGGTACATATTTTAACTCTTTTTCACAGCGTTCGGCCATATTCATGATAAAATCTGCTTGGTATTTGTCAGTTACAATGTACCCAGGCTTGGCGAATGGTATGCCATACCTGAATACCAGCCTGGCATCATTACGTAAATTAGTTGTAGTATGCCTGGCATGGGGATCTATAAAAATGGCATTTTCTGGAATATGATGCGTTTTTATCAAATAGATTTTCATTTCAACGGCCTCGTTATACTTTGTTTTGAACGGGTGCACAGCACCACCGGAAACAACTATAAAAGGTGCCTTACCTAGTTTATATTGTATAACTGCAAGTCGGCATCTCAACATCCCTTCACCACTTAGAGGTGTCGTTAAATTCTCGGGCCCTGCACCAGGAACTAAAATATGCGAGTAATCAAACTTATTCCAATCAATTGTCCTTACATTATCAAATGCAGCTTGATTAGCTAAGGAAAACATAGGCTCATAATTGCCAGCATCTTGCCTTTCATTTATCTCTAAATAGGTTAGTGCAGCTTGCAGTGCTGGTTCGAAAAACAAGGAAGTCTTTTTAACATCAGCTAAGATTACTGTAGAGCAATCATACATTAATATGTAATATGCTTTATCTTTAATATTAAAACTGATAGAATCTATAGCAGGATAATTTGGTTTCTTGCCTTCAGCATAAATCTCTATTGTATTATTTATAGCAGCAGCATCCTGTTCCCATGCTTTGATAAGCAGCTCAACAGGCGTTAAAGTTTTGTATAATATGTAGGTGCCTGAAGGTATAAGATGCTTTTTAACCAGCCGGTCTAATGCATTTCCACTTTTGTACAAGGCGGAAAGGCGTGTACTTACTAGTTTTATATCTTCGTCCATTAATTTAAGCTGCGAAGACAAACATAAAGGATCCTTACAATTAGTAAGCGAAGTTTGCAAGGCAACTAATTTGTCCTTGGTAAGCTTAGCCAGCTGTGGGTCATTTTGAAATAGCTCAGCAACCTCTTTGTCCTGTTGTAGTAAAGTAAGCAGGTAATAGTTTTTTGATTGCACCCAATTGTCCGCAGTAATCAGTTTATATTTAGGATCAGGGTTCTGAGCAAAACCGTTGCTTATAGCCAGTATACAAGCAACGAAAAATATAAGTATTTTTTTCATAGTATAGGGTAGAACAAATACGGGTTTATATGTAAATTAAAGGTTAGTTCTATTATAAGTTTTTATTAAAAGAAATCATCTCGAGATAAATCAGCAAAAACAGTAAGTAAGAGTTAGAGCTCTTTTGGAAGTCTGTTATTTCATAATTTCTACTATCCTTTTTGGGATATCTGTATTCTGTAGAAATCCAGTAAAATTCTCAGAGCCTGGTCCATAGCTAAATAGTGGCACAGGTAGACCAGTATGATCATTGGTAGTAAATGTGCCCACAACTGAACCCTTACTATAATTGCCGTCATAAATTATAAGCCCACCAGTTTCATGATCGGATGTAACAATCACCAACGTCTCTCCATCCTGATCTGCAAACTTCAAAGCCTTACCAACCACCTTATCAAAACTTAGGTATTCATCTATACATATCTGGATATTGTTTGTATGTCCACCCTGGTCTATTTTTGCACCTTCAACCATTAAAAAGAAACCTTTCTTATTATCTGCAGCCAAAAAATTGATACTTTCATCAAAAGCTGACTCTATTAATCTAAAATTCTTTTCTGGACGGTCCTCATCAAAACAAATAACCCTTGTCTTTTTACCGGCTTTTGCAAGATTGCCGATGCCTTGATACACCTCAAATCCGCTAGCTTTAACGCTATTCAAAATAGCATTCTGGTTTGCACCAAAAGCATCATGATACCCACCAATAACAAGTGAGGCTGGACTATAACGCAAATCGGAAGCAATACTATCACTTTGATCACGCTCTGTTCTATGGGCATAAAAAGAAGAAGGAGTAGCACCAGTAATCCGGTCGTTACTTATAATTCCTGAACGGATCCCCATATCAGACATCATCTCCGGAAGGTTAGGAATCTTCTTGCCTTCTGCATCCATCCCAATAAAACGGTTATTTGTTTTTTCACCCGTAGCCATCGCAGTAGCGCCAGCAGCAGAATCCGTCGTATAATCATTTGCCGGAGCAGTATTAGAAAAACCGATATGTTTAAAGTTAGCTGCGTTAAGAAATCCCCCATTTGCAGTTGCAGCGGCCCAAAATTCGGAGAAGCCTGCTCCATCACTAATCAATAAAATTACATTCTTTGGCTTGGCTTTCCCTTTATCACTCTTATAGGTAGGCATGTACGTATTATAATGACTAGAAGCGGTATACGTGTTTTTTTCATAATTATTTAAAAATTTAGCCATTTCAGCCGGCGAATCTGTATTTAAATAATCCACACCCATTTTAATAAAGGCCTGCCAACAGGTCTTAGTATCTGGATTTCCCCAAAACCGTACCTGTTTGCCCATTTGATGAACTGAATCCACAAAATGCTGTGTTTTCGTGTAATCTTCATCGACCATACGGCCGAGTCCGTTCCACTTCGTAAAGTCTTGTAAACCGGCACTAAAAAAAGCTACACGCTTCAACTCCTCCTTAGTATAGGGTATATTCCTCTTTCCATCAAAAAAAAAGATTTCATCAAATTCTTTAAAACGATCCGCTTCAGGTTCAGACCCACTAATTACCAATCGAACAGCGTCTGGATTATTGTTTACATCAAAGTAATGGCGAATGGGTTTCAGCTTAGCCTCCAAACATCGCATTGCAGGTTCCCCTACTGTTTTAAGATCAATAAGGATTTGTAATTTACCCCCATCTCTATAAGCTTTATTATTGCCATTGAGCTTAATCCGATTCAACAAAGGCTCAATATACAATCGTTCAATAGTATGTTGATGATCAATATCTTCCTTATTATGTGCCACGTAAAGTTCATTATCGACAAGAAAGAGATCCACTTCCATAGAAGCAAAATGATTTGCATGTGCTGTGTAGAAAGGCTGGCTCTGCAAGTAGTCATTGTGAGAGTGTGTATTTTTGTTCACTTCATACTTTTGGGCATATAGAGCAGAAACACTGCAAACTAATGCCACAAGCATAAATACTTTCATTTTTAAGATATTACTTTTTTTAGTCATTATGATTTTATTTCATTCCCGCAAGGAAACAGCCGTTCTCTTGTAACAATTCAAAAGTATACCTTCTATGTTAATATGAAGTTAAGTATCTAATAATGTAACTAATAAAGGATAGGCATATGGGAATAATAATGATTAGGCACCGCTGACAACTTGCAATATGTTGGCTATATCCCATCGGGAGGGCACCTTCCCCCGCAGGCTTTTGTACCTTACAAGATTTATTTAGGGCTATAATCAATATAGTAAGAAGGGTATTCTAAACAAATTATCGACGTAAAAGATATTATTGATCACGCTAAAGATTAATCGATACCTGAAATGGGATCTTCAGTTCAGGTTGAATAAATCATATCGGCTGCTCTTGAGCTAAATATTCATTGACACAATCATCATGTTAATTTTTTACAGCCTTAAATGAATTATCATTCTTATATACACTTGAACCTTCTGGTGGATAAGGAATTGTATTTTTCAAATCGTCGATATAGTCTGGATTAAAAGTAGGTATAGACATATCCCCCGCTTCGCGCCATTTTTTAACTGTCTCATGTATTTCTTCAGCCTTTTCAAGTGACGGAGCATGATCCTTGGCAAGGTATAATGTCTGAGAGGGAAAGGCAAAACCAGTACCGCTTTCCGTGATGATATCCATCATGCGTAAATACAAATCTTCCTGTATTTCCAGAAACTGATCAAAATTAACAGCATGAACATAAGCGAAAACTTCCAGTTTAAGGGAGTCAGCACCAATCTCTACGAACCGTACCCTTGCTGGCGATGGATCTACTTTTGGATGCGCGTATAAAATTGAACGTAATTCTACAAGAAGATACCTGATTTGATCTGGAGTGGTTTCAAAGCGTAAACCAAATGTTGGATGAAACCAAAAGCGATCACGATGTGCATAATTTTCAATCATGTTAGATGAAAATTCACCGTTAGGAATGGTAACAATTGTACGATTAAGAGTACGTATGCGTGTAGAACGCATTCCAATTTGCTCAACCGTACCCACCACATCCCCTACCTTGCAAAAGTCTCCAACTCTTACCGGCTGATCTGCAATAAGCGTTACACTGCCAACAAAGTTTTCTACTGTTTTCTGTGCACCAAGCGCTAATGCAATACCTCCAATTCCTAACGCAGCCAATCCGGTGGTGACATCAAAACCAAAAGTGCTCAGTATCATGATCACACACATGATTACAAGAGCAATTTTAGCTGCTCGACGCAGAAAAAGCACAGCAGATACACCCGCCTGATTACCGTGTCGGGCTAACCGCCTCTCTGCGTATCGGGAAATAAAATCGACCAGCTGCCAAATAAGAAGAAGTACGGCAACGAGTAATACGACTACGGTAATATCGCTGAAACGATGACGGACAATAATCGATATTCCTGCCTGCCGACCGCCAATTACGAAAAGCCAAACTGCAAGATACAACCGAATCGGCAGAGCGAAAGCAGTAATAATTCCAGAGATAGGCTCAGTTCTTGCCTTATGCCAAAAAAGAGGTATTAAAATAATAGCTGTTTTGGTAATTCCCAAGGCTAGCAGGTATGCCACTATAATGATCAAGAGCATGGCCATCCAGTGTGCTAAAGGAACACCTCCCCATTTATTTTCCTCTAATACTTTCGGTGCTAATTTACTGAGAAGAGGTGCAGATGAAACAGAATCAAGTTGTAAAGGTATTCGTTGAATAGTTTGTATGGAAAATAACCAAATAGGTCCGCCATCTGATCCTTTTGTATTCTCCAATAAGATTTCAAACTTTTCTTTGTTAACTCTAGCGTCCCCAATATGATCTAAATTCTCACCTAAATTGTCGCCTTGCTGTCCTTCCTCATTATCACTAATCATGGAATAAGGAAATATATTTCCTTTCTGATCCAGCAACTGCTGAAGTCCTTGTGCTTGTAGCACTCTGTCTTGCTTTCTCCTTAAGGTTGAGTCTATGCTAAGATATAAGGAAGCTTTAGCGTAATCTTCTTGTGAAACCGCTTTAATAAACCCTTCTACAGTTCCCCGGGGGGTACGTCTGCCAAGTGTATCATTGGGCCATGAGGGCTCTTGCTTTACCTTTTCAGCTGTGTCGTTTAAAAGCAAATTCCCTTGAGCATTCGATTGACTTGCAATAAATGTTAAAAAAATGCACAGAACTAGAAAGAAGTATTTTGAAAATTGTTTTTTGAAGTATAACATTATTAAAAAAAACAAAACTAACTTATTTTATTTGATAGTGACTGTTAAGGTTTTGCCATGATAGCAGAATAGTGAAATTCCTCAAAAATCAGTCCTCTGATATAAATTCTAACCAGTTAAGCCTGCAACCCTTTGCTTCCACTTTAATCATCATTTGATGTGCTCCCTTACTCATATAAAAAGGCTTATAAGGCGCAATAGTGCCAGATGAGATCCATTTGTCAGATGCTACATTATTAAATGAGGCAACTGTATGGTTATCAACTTCTACACTTAACTTTCCTATAGCGAAATCTTTAGAACCAGAAATCCTCGCTTTCACTTGATAAATACCACTTTTATTTACCCATACCGTATATTTCATCCACTCACCTGCATCCATAAATCCAACATTGTATCCATTAGCAGGATGTTCATCTGAATTGGTTTCTATATCAACTCCATCGTTCCTGTAATATCCACCACGAGTTTTAGAAGCATTCCAATCTCTGGGTTCATCAATCTGTAAGCGTTCCGACCTAAGGTCATGATAAGCTATGCCTTCACGTCCCATATCATAATCCACCGCTTGTATAATCCCAGGTACCCTTAATTTTGTATAAGGCATGGTTAGTTTACTATTGGCTTGACGGGTAAGTGCATCCAGAACATCTTTTCTTTTCGAACAGTTATCAAATAAAATATTATTTAATAAGGCTTTATGTCCACTCGCTGTTAAAATATCCCCGTAAGGTGCAGCTATAAGTTGCTGATTGTTATTGTCTAGCATCATCTACCAGTTTTATATCTACCTTTTGATCAATAACCAACTGAGCAAGCGTTTTCTTATAGGCCTCACTTTCCATATCCATATCACTGCCTGCGGTAATTGCTTTCAAACTGGCATCACTTAGATCACTGGCGTATCCCCATGGAATCATCTCTCCTATCGATCCCCAGTCACTAACCATGAAACCCTTGAAGTTCCATTTATCTTTTAAGATATCTCTTTGTAAATAACTGTTTCCAGTTGCAGGGATGCCATTGATAGCATTAAAGGAGTTCATAAATGTAGCTACACCCGCATCAAGAGCGGCCTTAAATGGAGGAAGATAAGTCTCCCATAGAAGCTGATTGCTGATATCTACAGCATTATATTCGCGACCAGCCATAACTAATCCATAAGCAGCAAAATGCTTGGCACAGGCCATTATCGCATCAGTATCCCCGAGTTTATCTCCCTGAAATCCCAGTACTCTTGCCCTGGCAATTGCCGATCCCAGGTAAGTATCTTCCCCTGCACCTTCTACCATCGGCGCAAACGTCCAGTGCAAACCTACAGCTGCAGCTTCTTTAGCTGCAATATGAGCAGATTGACGAATCGCAGCTAAATCCCATGATGCCGCCTCCGCTAAAGGAATAGGAAAAACAGTTTTATAGCCATGGATTATATCCATACTGAATAATAATGGAATTTTAAGTCGCGATTGTAAGGCTACGGCCTGAGTTTCGCGTGTCTCTTTTGCACCTTTAACGTTTAACATGGAACCCACCATTCCATCTTTTATGTCCTTTAATAAATAGGTTTGCTTACTGGTAACCGGTCCTGTAACTTCCCTACCAGAATATTGATTTAACTGACCCACTTTTTCCTGGAGTGTCATTAATTTCAACAAATAATCTACCCGTTCACTAATGGGTTTCTTATGTGCCATCACTGATGTTAACAGCGATAAACTTAAGGTTCAGAAAATAGTATTAAGTATTGCGTATTTCATCTTGAGCTTGTTTAATTAGCTTATTACTATTTATTTAAGCCCATCTAAAATTCCCTGATAAGCAGCTTTCCGTTTGTAATTACTATCGAAAGGAAGTGGCCAATCCGGGCGCTTATACTCACCTGTGATCCAGGTATCTCCATCCGTTAAATTCCATGTAGTTATACCGAATTGCTGAGCCTTTGGTATTGCATTATATGTTTTTACAATGAACTTATATTTATCCGCTTGTTGTTGCGCAAGTGAAGAAGTAAAGGTCAAACTTTGATTATTATCCGGGTTAACAGCAATATCAAGTTCGGCAATGTGTACTTTTAATCCGGTTTGAGCAGCAGAATTTATCGCATTAGCCAGATTAACATCCGATTGATTATAGCGGGTATGCATCTGAAGCCCGATACCATTAATCGGAATTCCCCTACTTTTTAAACTATTCACGAGTGCTAGTATCGCCTCACGTTTTACAGTGGAGTATTCATTTCCGTAATCATTATAAAACAACAATGCACCTGGATCTGCCTCATGTGCATATTGAAAAGCTCTGGCTATATAGTCATTACCCAATTTTTGTTGCCAGATACTTGTCCTGAGGGTGCCATCCTCATTAATTGCTTCATTCACAACATCCCAGGAAGTAACTTTTCCTTTGTAACGGCCCACAACAGTCTGGATATACTCTTTAAACATAGCTTCCCATGCTGCTGCATCACCTTGATAAGTATCAAGCCATGCGGGAGAGCGATGCCAGATAAGCGTATGACCATGTACACGGATATTATGTTCCTGTGCGAAAGATACAATATAATCGGCATCAGTAAAATACCATGCTGTTTGCGAAGATCGGATGCGCGACATCTTCATTTCATTCTCAGAAGTCAAACTGCTCATCTCCTTCTCCACTAATGCCCTGTAAGCAGCATTGCTTTTTATTAAACTTACATTAACTGCAGCACCCCATGGAAATGGAGCGCTACTTTTTAATGATACTCCATCAGATTCTTCAGGAGTGATATAAGGTATCGTAGTGACAGTATTTTCTTTTGAGCAAGCGGCGAATAACAATAGCAGCGTTACCGCGAATAATCGTTTATAAATTTTCATTTTTGTGTGGCTTAATTCCTGTGCTATTTATATTTTTCTTTCATGGCATTATAAAAGTTTTAAAGAGTAAAAAATGCCATTTTCTTTTTCCTGTTTCAGACATTAACCCCTTACGGTTCCAGAAGTTTTATATACCGAATGTTGTCTCCTGAAATAGCCCTGCCTATCATTGATATTGGAAGTATGGGACATGATCATTTTTAGAGCAATCATTGTACTCGGAAATTTTGAATTTCTCATTTCACAGCCTACAAGGTTGCTAAAATCATCGCTCAGCGATAGCTTACCTGCCTCAACCAACTACATTATTGAAGTAGCTGAAAAAGATTTAGATATCGACGCAATTCTGAATGATGCATTTTTTTAAGTGCCGTATTCCTTTCAATGTGTCGGTAACCGAAGCAATTGGCATAAATGATCCTGTTATGTTTTACAACGACAAGAGAAAGTCCGGCAACATCCAGTTCTTTCATAATACCATGAAGTTCTGCTTCCGCCCTTTCTTCTGGAAAAAGCTAGTAACCGAAACAAATAGCATTAGGATTAAAGTAAAGAACATTTTGAAGAAAGATAATTTGCCTATGATTGAAAGATTTAAGACTGAAAGATAATAATTCTTAAACCAATTTGCATCTTCTCTAAGATGATTATCCAAAGCAAATCACCTCCTATACCCTGTTTAAATTTAAAAAGGCTTATACTTGGCATTGGATTAACCGCAGTATTTCGTAATATCCTCAAATAACAGACAACATGCCATTTACTTCATTAGGTTTATCTCCAGCTTTATTAAAAGCATTGGCAGATCAGAATTATACATTACCCACTCCTATACAACAAGCGGTTATACCCGCTATATTGAATAAAAAAGACGTTTTAGGTATTGCTAAAACAGGCTCAGGTAAAACAGCTGGTTATGTATTGCCTATTCTAATGAATCTTCAACATACTGTAGAGGCAAAAAACAGGCATGTGAATGTTTTAGTATTGGTACCAACCCGCGAACTGGCTGTACAGGTAAAAGATGTATTTCAGATTTTTAGTCCTTTCCTTACTCATCCGATTAAAACATTAGCTGTTTTTGGTGGCGTTTCTATAAATCCACAAATGATAGCTTTACAGGGTGTGCATATCCTGGTTGCTACTCCCGGTAGATTATTGGAATTACTGGATTCAAAAGCAGTACACCTATCTGATATTGATACCCTGGTGCTTGACGAAGCAGATAAAATGTTGAATTTGGGTTTCAAGGAAGAAATGACACGGATCATTGCTCTTTTACCTAAAAAGCGTCAGAATTTACTATTTTCTGCTACACTGACTGATGATATCAAACAGATAAATCAAATATTACTCAACGACCCGCTTGTTATTAAGATAGATGCTGAGCAGGATACGATCGATACCATAACTCAAGTAGGTTATTTGGTACCCGATGAGAAAAAAGGTCCCCTCTTACGCTATCTGATCAAACATCACGATATGAAACAGGTTTTGGTATTTGCAGCATCTACTTACCAAACCGATAATATTGCGGATAAACTTCGCAAAAATGGAATAGATGCTAAAGCTATCCATAGTAAAAAGAGTCAGGGTGCAAGAACTGAAGCTTTGCAGGATTTTAAATCAGGCGAACTAAGAGTGTTAGTGGCAACGGATTTAATGGCTAGAGGGATCGATATCAACTTTCTACCTTATGTGATTAATTACGAATTACCCCGTTCACCTAAAGATTACATTCACCGGATCGGAAGAACCGGACGTGCAGAGGCTCCCGGTGATGCTATTTCTTTGGTAAGTCCTCAAGAGCTGCATCACTTTGGTGTTATTCAAAAAAAGATGGGCAAATTGATCAATACGATTGATAGTGAGAGTATCAGCTTTTAGGTTAATCTATAATAATATTAAAGCATGAGCCCAATTTGATTAACATCCACTTAAAAAAGCGGGTGTTAATCTTTCAAAAAATTTTAAATATTTTACAGGTTTACCCCTCCCGAAACTTCAATTCGTTGCGCATTAACCCATTTAGCATCTTCTGAACATAAAAAAGCAACCACACTTCCAATATCATCTGCACGACCTACTCTGCCTAAGGCGGTACTACTAGCAATAAATTTATTCATCGCTGCGTTATCCCGCACCATACCACCTCCGAAATCAGTTTCAATAGCTCCAGGAGCAACTACATTTACCGTAATTCCACGAGCTCCAAGCTCCTTAGCCATATATTTAGTTAAGGTTTCGATAGCACCTTTCATCGCAGCATAAGCAGCAAATCCAGGGGTACTAAATCTGGCAAGTCCTGAAGAAAGATTAATAATACGTCCACCTTCATTAATTAAAGGAAGCGCTTTCTGAGTTAGAAAAAATACTCCTTTAAAGTGAATGTTCATCAGGAGATCAAACTGCTCTTCAGTGGTCTCAGCGAAAGAAGCGTGGATCCCAATCCCGGCATTATTTATCAGGAAATCAAAATGATCGGTATTAAAGGAAGCTTGTAATAATGCGCTGAATGAAGCGAAAAATGAATCAAAACTTTTAATGTCTGCTGTATCTAATTGCAACGCCTCAGCATTAACGCCTGTTTGCTTAATCTCGGCTACAACAGCAAGTGCTTCTTCTTTTTTACTTTTATAAGTTAGGATTACATCAATTCCTTTTTTGGCAAGATTTAGGGCCATGTCTTTACCCAAACCTCTACTCCCCCCCGTAACCAAGGCAACCTTTTTATTCATTGTCATATCTAATTTTAGCTTGATTTTTATATTGATCTAATTTATACTATTTGTTCCTCTTAAGATATCAGAGTAAGGTAATATTTTCTATTAGGAGGGGTCTATTACTTATTGACAGAAAAAATAATGCAATAAGAATCCGGTAAAAGTCCAACTTAATCACTGTATAGTCGGACTCATACTGGATTCATATTGCTCTCATATTGCAATCATTTAGTGCTTATTTACTGAAATTGAAGATCAGTTCTACCATAGATTATGATTAAAAAGAACGGTCTTTGCATAAATTTTAAATAAGATAAACTATTTAATTCTTGCGAGGTTTAATACGCAGTAGTTTCAAAATAATAGAATTTAAGCTACTATTCCATTACTCATTGAAACAAACTCAAAATGAAAATATCTACTTATAAAAAGTTTAACTTCAAATTTCTTCTAACAGCTTTTTTGTTGTTGAGCTTTTCCTTGAGTTCATGCTCCAAAAAAGTAAGATTTATTACTTCTCAAGTAGTTCCGGCAGCTCAAGGATATACAAAGATAAGTCGTGATGATAATAAAAATTATGCTATTGAGATTGAGATTGAAAATCTTGCAGAGTCCACACGGTTGCAACCCCCAAAAGCTGTTTATGTGGTATGGCTGGAAACCGCTAATAATGGCACTAAAAACCTGGGGCAGTTGAAAAGTTCAAGCGGTTTTTTTACCAGTGGACTTACCGGAACATTGGAAGCTGTAACGCCTTTTAAGCCTAAGAGAGTTTTTATAACCGCTGAAGACCGTTCAAATTTAGACTACCCTGGATCGCAGGCAGTTCTGAGTACAAAAACCTTTTAACATTTGACTGAGTAATGCAAAAGCATATACTATCTGTGCATCTGGTTAATGTGTTCAAATATTTATTTATTTAATGAGGAAGGTGGTACGGAATACTTTAAATAAAGGGTTCCTAAACGGTTGTTGAATCCCATTATCGGACTAGTCATTACCAGAATACTATCATTCAGGTTAACCAGATTTGTGCCGTTATTACTAAGGTCTGAAGATTTACCTATTACGGAGAATGACTTTCCTTCATTTTTTTTGTCTGTTGAGGATACAATAATTCCTTTATCATTTACTACAATAATGCTCTGAAAGTTCTTCTCTTTGACCATTTCATTCATGTAGAGATTGACCTGACTGATATTGCCCTGCATCATTTCACTCCGGATTGCCCAAACAAATGGTTTAGCTAATAATTTTAGGTGAGCTTCATGTGATTGCACAATTTGAGTCTTTGCTTGCTCAGTAAGCGTTTGCCTATCTTTTATAGCATTTTTCTTTAAACTGCTTATTTCTATGGTTTTCCAGATCCATACTCCAGAAAGTAAAACCAAGGCAACAACGATGGTTATTAAAATGCCTTTGGTTTTAGCTGATCCAGACCTGACCTGAACTGATTTTTTGCTTTGCGAATCTTCGTTTGACTTATCCATTGTTATTTGAACAAGCTGTTTATTTAAATGTTTTTTGCAAATGGATATTATAATGACAGGCTACTTATTGTAGTGTTTCTCGGAGCGTATATGAAATTTTAACATCAACTCTTTAAAGGTAACTACTTGTGATACATTTAATAGTAATGCTGGAACCTCATGAGGTTCCAGCATTACGACAATTCTATCATCTCAATTAGAACAAAAAATGAATAATATAAGTAATTTCTAAAGGTTGAAGAAGAAGTGCATTTTTTTAGACCTTCTTCAAAATGGTTCTAGGCGTTCTCCAAATCCGCTATTACCAGTTTTTTCATTTGCATCAGTGCACCCATCACCCGTTGTGCCCGTTCAGGCTCTTTTACTAATTCGCCTAGTACCTTAGGGATAATTTGCCACGATATTCCATATTTATCTATCAGCCAGCCACACATTACTTCTTTTCCGCCATTAGTAGTAAGCTCTTCCCAATAGGTATCAATTTCCTTTTGTGTATTACATTCCACAACTAATGAAATGGCATCATTAAATACAAAGCCATCATCCGCAGAACTATCCATCGCCATTAGAATATACTGATTGATATCAAATTGGGCGTGTTTTATATAATTTGTATTTTCACCTTCGCCCTCACTGTATTTTAAAAATCCTTGAATGGTAGATTGCGGAAAAAGTTGGGTATAATAATTTACAGCTTCCTCTGCTTTACCTACATGGGATCCGGTAAACATGAAAGTTGGAGTGAATTTTTGCGGTGTATCGGTTCTACTACCAGTATATAGTTGCCAGGAGACTCCATATTTATCTTGTACCCATCCGTACATTGCACTCCAGTTATAGGTATCCAGCGGCATAAGCGACTTTCCGTTCTCTATCAATTTGTTCCAGTATTGTTCAGTTTCTTCTGCAGTTTCGCTGATAACCATAAAAGAAATAGATGGATTTGGTGATGAAGAGGGCCCGTCATTCAGTAGCATGAACCGTTGTCCACTCAATTGAATTTGAACCACATAAAAAGAGGTTTGTAGTATTTTACCCTCACCAAAGGTGTTGATATAAAAATCGGCTGCTTCAGCAGTCTTGCCTTTAATCGTTAGGCAGGGATAGATTGAATTGTTCATAATTGATTGATTTTATCGTAGACTAATTTCGATGGCTCTCCTTTTGAATCTTATGATAGTAGAAGTAAGAAACGCCTAATATTGCCAGTATAATAATAGGAAAGAATGCCATCATCCCGATTCCGTCAATGGCAGCATGAGATATACTTGCAAAGATGAAATCAAAGGTAAAACCGGCGTAAGCCCATTCTTTTATGCGGCCTTTAAATACAGGAAGTATCAATACTATAGCACCCGCAACTTTGAAACAGATTAACGCCACTCCGAAATAATAGGGATACCCCAAATGTGACATGCCGCTTCTTGATTCTTCCGAACCGCCAAATAACGCAGGCATTACGCCTTCAAATAAAAATATGATGACGGTTGATACCCAATAGATAATTTTATTTATTTTCATATTCATTAGTTTTTATCATACAGCGGCATAGGTTTTGATTTAGATACCATTCAATACAAAATTGGTCATTAGCTACTCTTTCATCCTGAATTAATTCCTGAAAAGCGGTTCCAATGGCTGGGATATCTTTCATGAAATCAGGAATATCTATATATAGATATCCGCCTTTTAAAATTGTTTTAGTCTCAAGGGAATGTTTAGCTAATTCTCCTTCCTTCGCTTCTTCTGCAGCTGCTTTGTAAATGATAGATCCATCCAGATCAGGCCAGGAAAGTCCGAAATAATTATGATGGATATCATCATGAAGTAAACGATGCAAAGTTTCATGTGCCTGCTGGATACCATCGGGGAAAGAGCTTGCTTTAATGCAATGGACTTGAATATCCTCGGATAATTGGGTTATATTCATTTCATTTGTATTTGATAAAGTAAAAATACAATTGCGGATTCTCTTTTATCAAGTGCAACAACGACATAAAAGGGGTGAATTGCGACATATACTTTTTATCATTATCTTGGTATAAGATAGCGTATTTTTTAACCAGTTTAGGCACTCTACTATGATTAAAGTTTCTGTGTATGTACCCGAAAGTTCAGTAATAGAATCGGTTACGCCCCCATATCGTGTATTTAATAGTGCTAATGAATTTTTACAGTCGATGGGTAAAGAACCCTTGTTTGATGTCGAGTTTGTAGGCCTGACCAAAAACGTTAAGGTGCTGGACGGTGAATATACAGTAACCGTAAAACGTTTATTGAGTGTGGTGGAAGAAACTGATCTGTTTATCATTCCTGCGTTATTAGGTGACATGGGTAGAGCCGTAGCGTTGAACAAAGCCGCCATTCCTTACATACAAGATCTGCATAAAAAAGGTACTGAGCTGGCATCTCTTTGCCTGGGTGCCTTTTTATTAGGAGCTACGGGGCTCTTAGATGGAAAAAAATGCTCCACACACTGGGCTTATTACAATGAGTTTAGATGTATGTATAAGAATATTGAAGTGGTAGATGGTACGATCATCACCGATGAGGGGAGTATTTATTCTAGTGGAGGTGCTAATTCCATCTGGAATTTGTTGTTATACATTCTTGAAAAATATACAAACAGGGAGATGGCCATATTGGTAGCTAAGTTTTTTGCTATTGATATTGACAGGGATTCTCAAAATGCCTTTGCTATTTTCAAAGGTCAAAAAGCACATGCGGATGAAGCGATTAAAAAGGCTCAGGACTATATTGAACAAAACATTGAGGGAAGGATCAGTATTAGCGAACTGGCCGACATCGTAGTGGTTAGCCGCCGGAGTTTTGAACGACGCTTTAAATTAGCTACCAACAATTCGGTATTGGAATATATACAGCGCATTAAAATTGAAGCTGCTAAAAGAAGCTTTGAAAAAAGTCGCAAGAATATTAATGAAGTCATGTATGATGTGGGCTATAAGGATATAAAAGCTTTCCGGACAACCTTTAAAAAAGTAACCGGATTGACACCTAATGAATATAGAAATAAGTATAATTTAATGCGTGTATTAGCAAATTGACCCTGTTCTCATAAAAGGGTTTTTTATGATTTTTGATGTCTGCCACACCATTTGAGGTTTAGATAAGACTAATTAGCGAAAAATTGAGAGGTAATGAATACTTTAAAGTTTTCATATTAATTACTTTCGTCCTAATTAAACCAATGTTTAATCAGCACTCTAGTATGTGCTTTTGATTCAAATAAACTGATTCAAATTTATGACTTCTTCTACACCTTTTCCTCGGGAACGGATTGTGTGGGCTGATGTACTTCGATTTATTGCTATGTTTATGGTGATTGCTGTGCATTGTACCGATCCTTTTAATATATCACCGGCCGCGAGACTGAATCCGGAATACAATTTCTGGGGAACTATTTATGGATCTGTTTTGCGTCCTTGCGTTCCTTTGTTTGTAATGCTCACGGGGATGTTGTTGCTCCCTGTTAAACTGGAAATGGGTCCGTTTTACAAAAAAAGAATATTCAGGATATTATCTCCTTTTTTAATCTGGTCTGTGCTTTATGATTTGTTTCCCTGGTTTACAGGACTAGTGGGGCTGGATCCATCCATCATTACAAAGTTTTTTGTTTATGCAGGTGATGCACCCTCACAAGCCTTTGGCGACAGTCTCAGAAACATTTTAATGATCCCTATTAATTTTACACCATTTTGCACGCATATGTGGTATATCTATATGCTGATTGGTTTGTATTTGTTCATGCCTATTTTCTCCGCCTGGGTTAAGAGTGCTACAGCGGATCAGAAAAGAATGTACTTGTACATTTGGGGCATTACGCTCATTCTCCCTTATGCTTATGAATATTTGACCATATATCTTCTTGGTTCTTGTCCCTGGAACCCCGGGTTCAACCTGTTTTATTATTTCGCCGGATTTAATGGGTATTTGCTTTTAGGTCACTATTTATCTAAAGTTAATGATTGGAGTATAGGTAAAACGGTATTAATCAGCTTCGTACTTTTTGCTGTTGGTTATGCCATAACTTATATTGGCTTCGAGAAAATGGTTGCTGATCCTAAATCAACGGAAGAGCAGATTGAGCTATTTTTCCTTTATGGAACCCCAAATGTGGTTATGATGACTATTGCAGTTTTCCTGCTTGTTCAGAAAGTTAAAATAGATAATCCGTTTTGGATAAACATTTTTGCTAATTTGACGAAGTGTGGTTTTGGAATTTACATGGTTCATTACTTTTTGGTAGGACCAAGTTTTATGATCGTCGATTTTATGCACGTGCCTATCCCCTTTCAGATTTTTGTAGCTGCTAGTTTAACCTTTGCCTTTGCCTGGTTTTTTACGGCAGTGATGTATATGCTAATCCCTGGAAAAGCAAAATGGATTATGGGGTAATGAGAATTATTTCTTAGTCTGTTTAAGTAATACCAATCGATACGATCATACAGGCAATATTAATCAGGAATCGTGTGGTAATGAGAATTATTGATCAGTCAGTTTGATTTATAAATGATCGATATGGTCATACAGACACAATTTATAAGAAATCATGGAAACCGATAATTGCCTCGAAGCCCATTTTAATAGTTCAATGAGATGATAACATTTTGATAAACATAAAATTTAAGTTAAATGATGAACAAACATAAACTCCAATTTTTTAAAACATGTGCTCTGCTTTCAATTCTTTTTGCAGGTACGGAATCGAGTGCGCAGGAATGGGCTATGAAAAAGGCTCCATTAATGACTAAATGGGCAAAGGACGTCTCTGTTACTAACCCTTTACCAGAGTATCCTAGACCTCAGATGGTTAGGAAAGATTGGTTGAATTTGAATGGTTTGTGGGAGTATAAGAGTGGAAAAATCAATGATAAAGCACCATTGGGAGAAACACTGCCTGGTAAAATACTCGTGCCTTATCCGGTTGAATCTGCACTATCCGGTGTGATGAAACACCATGACAGGCTTTGGTACAGGCGGTTATTTACTGTTCCGACCCAATGGAAGGCGAAGAATATAATACTGCACTTTGGTGCTATTGACTGGGAATCGGAAGTATTTATTAATGGTCGCAGTCTTGGAAAACATCAGGGTGGTTATGATGAAATTACGCTTGATATTACACCGTATCTGCAAGATAAGAAAGAGCAGGAAGTAATAGTGCGGGTGTATGACCCTACTGAATCAGCAGGTCAGCCTCGCGGCAAACAAGAGAACCCGCCTCATGGAAATCTGATTATGTATACTCCGGTCACCGGAATTTGGCAAACGGTATGGATAGAACCCGTACAAAATTGCAGTATCAGCAAACTAAGGATTACTCCAGATGTGGATGGAAACCGTCTAAAACTAAGGGTAGATACCACTGGTATGGGTGGTAATGTAACGGTAACAGCGTTAGTTAAAGACGGAAAAAACATTATTTCAAAAGGAACAGGAAAGGCGGGAATTGAATTAATTATTCCAATTAAACATGCGAAATTATGGTCACCGGACTCCCCTTTCTTGTATGACCTTCAGATAGAATTAAAAAGTGGCTCTAAAAACCTAGATGCTGTAGATAGTTATTTCGGCATGCGGAAAATAAGTGTGGAACAAGTGGGTGATCATAAAAAGATCTTCCTGAACAATAAGTTCGTTTACAACCTTGGCTTTCTGGATCAGGGCTTTTGGCCAGATGGTGTCTATACCGCACCAACAGATGAAGCGCTTAAATTCGATGTGCAGATTCAAAAGGATTTTGGATATAACATGGTGCGCAAACATATTAAAGTGGAGCCTCAGCGCTGGTATTACTGGGCTGATAAATTAGGGATCCTGGTTTGGCAGGATATGCCTTCGGCTAACTCATATAAACATAATCCCCCTGCTGTTGATACACTGCAATATAGAAAAGAATTGGAACGTATGGTGGAAAGTAGATATAATAGTCCTTCTGTTGTCTGCTGGATTCTTTTCAATGAAACGCAGGGACAAAAAGCAAAAGATGGTACTAATTTAACCCAGAGAATGTTTGATGTGGTCAGAGCAAAAGATCCTACACGATTAATTAATGCCGCCAGTGATAATATTTATAAAGATTATATAGGGGATATTCTGGATTATCACTCTTATCCCGGACCTAAAAGCATTGAAAGTAAAACAATGGCAACGGCTTGCGGTGAATTTGGCAGTATTGGATTATCTGTAAAAGATCATGAGTGGGTACCTGATTCGGGAGTGAGCATGATCATGTTAAAGACAAAAAAAGCCTTGGAAGACACTTATGAAGGTTACATCAATAAACTTGCTGAATTTAAGTCTGCAAATGGCATGAGTGGTGCTGTATTTACCCAGCTTACTGATGTTGAACAGGAAGTGAATGGTTTTTTAACATATGATCGGGTATCAAAGGTGGATATAGCAAAGATAAAAGTGATCAATGAAAGACTAATTCGTCAAGACCAGATTAGGGAGAACTCGCTGCCTGTAGGGTCAGTTCCCAAATAGAATCTGTATCCGGGGAATTGGTAAAATGATTGTTTGAGTCAGTGCTGTATTAAATTAAAGGAGAGACGACTAGAAGAAAGGCTTTCCCCAACAAAAGAAAAAGGGGCTATTTTCAAGCTAATGAGACAGCCCCTTTTTCCTTTGTTAAAGATGCCTTGATATTTGGGTGATGAATGTATCCTAAAATACCAGGAATACAGACAAATTCAATTGATTGGTAAGCCCAACATTAAAATTATGATCGCTTGTTCTATCATTGGGTAAACCAGCCGTTTTTTGGTATTGGTATGAAATATCTGCCAGATCAGCTGATAGACCAACTCGTTTAACCGGAAAGAATTCAATGCCTAGATTCACTCCGGTTAAAAATGTTTTACTAATGGGATTATATTGAGGATCTGTTTGCTTAGGGTCATTACTTACCTTTCCGTGAGAATAACTGGCAAATGGCCCCGACCGGAAAGCTATCTTTTCAGTGATTGGTATATGTCTCCGAATGAACAGGCCTGAACTGTAACTGTTCAATTTATGTTCTGAAGTAGAATAATTATCTCCCAGCTGGGTATTTTTTGATTTGAAGTAGGAGTACCCAACACTTCCACCCAATTCCCAATTATCAGCAATGAAATAGCTGTATTGTGGTGCAAAAGCCAAGGATAAGCTGGTGTTCTTATACGGGTAATTACTTGTTAATTTAGTGTCGCTTCCGCTAAATCCGACTGTCAAGCCAAGATATTGGGTGCCTTTGGAAGTCTGTGCAATGGAAGAGTTTGCACCAAATAATATTATAATTAATAATGCAGATATATATTTCATGTTGTATGTTTAATTGCAAAACGTATTACTTACCAAAGACCCATACTATGGAAAGATTCAAGGAATTTGTCAGGTTAAATCCCAAAGAATTGGACTTATAAGTATTGGATTCAGTAATATTTTGTTCCGAGTGATTATAACTAACATCAGCCAAATTAGCAGCTATACCTATTTTCTTAATAGGGAAATACTCAATACCCAAATTAATTCCTCCTGAATAATCCTTTGTAACATTGTGATATCCTGCGTCGGTAGTTATTTTAGCATGAGTATAAGAGATAAATGGGCCTGTTCTTAATCCAAATTGATCAGTAAACATAATATGTTTTCTTAAAAATAAAGTACCGATATATTGGTTTTGTTTCAAGTCTAAATCTGTAAATAAGGTTTCTGCCGTTTGACTGTAGTCTACTTTATTTTTAAAGTATCCATAACCAGCCGAAACTCCTATTTCTAATTTATTGGCAATAAAGTAACTGAAGGATGGTCCGATAAAATATGAGCTACCAGTGGTTTCTACAGGATAAGATGTGTTATTGTAGTTATCAGCAATTGAAGCTTTTTCATTGGAGGAACGATAGTTAAAATTAAATCCGAGGTTCTTTGTCCCTTTTTCAGTTTGAGCATAGGAGAGGTTAGAGCATGCGAAAGCCAACAAGAGAAATGATAAAGTTTTTTTCATGTGTGAGTGTGGTTATAATTTAAACCAATGTTAACATTAATTCTCTTTATTGCGCATAAATAAATCATAAAAATTAATTAAGCGTTTTTAAGCCAATTTTTATAAACAGTAAACAAATGCTACTTTGCTTCCGAAGTTGTAATAAGTAGGATATAAATGACGAGAAAGTTAAAGATTACTGTAATTTTGGCAATATAACAGATATTAAGAGGACTAAAGTGGCATTAATGAGCATGATTGTCCTTTATGATAGTTTAAAACGAATATTTAAGAAAATAATACACAAAAAGTAAATTTTTAAATACACATACTTACATATGCCCATTATTAAGACTTCCTATTTAACGTTATTCCTTGTTGTTTCTATTTTTTATTGTGCTGATGCACAATTTGGCCAAAAAACGCAGTGGACAAAAGATGGATACAGCTTTTATGGTATTGCAGGAAACGAGATTGTGCAAAAGGACGTAAAAGATCCTTCCAAACAAATTACAGTACTGAATAACGCGATGCTAACGCCTACTGGCAGTTCAACCCCTCTCAATGTACGTCGTTTTCAGTTTTCTACTGATGAAAACAAAATCCTTATTCATACCAATACAAAAAAGGTGTGGCGTTATGATACCCGTGGGGATTACTGGGTATATGACAGGGCTGCAAAAACACTTAAAAAGTTAGGGAAATCCCGTTTGGAGTCTTCACTTATGTTCGCTAAGTTTTCCCCGGATGGCACAAAAGTAGCTTATGTAAGTGGACATAATCTGTTTACAGAAGAGCTTAGTTCCGGAACAATTAAACAACTTACGCTGGATGGAACGGATCGAATGATCAACGGTACATTTGATTGGGCTTATGAAGAAGAGTTTGGCTGCAGGGATGGATTTCGCTGGTCAGCAGACGGTGCAAAGATTGCTTACTGGAAGATAGATGCCCGCAGTATCCGGAACTACCTGATGCTGAATACTACCGATTCTACTTATTCGTTCACCATTCCAGTTGAATATCCTAAGGCGGGTGAAGATCCAAGTGCCTGCAGGTTGGCAGTAGTAGATGTCAATACAGGAATATCTACCGTAATGAATGTTCCTGGCGATCCTATACAGCATTATATTCCTAGAATGGAATGGAGCTCTGGTTCTAATGAACTTATTATCCAGCAGCTTAACCGTAAACAGAATGAAAGCCGGATCTTAATGTGCAATGCAACAGATGGTTCTTCGAAAGTAATTTACACAGAAAAAGACGCTGCATGGATTGATATTAAATCACGATGGAGTGCCGATGACCCTACTGGTTGGGAATGGATCAATAAAGGAAAAGAATTTATCTGGGTAAGTGAAAAAGACGGATGGAGACATCTTTACCGCGTCAACCTGGAAGGCAAAGAAACCCTGATCACTAAAGGTAATTTTGATGTGATCACCATCAGTTTGATCGATGAAAAAGCGGGATATGTTTACTTTATGGCTTCACCTGATAATGCAACTCAAGAGTACTTGTATAGGATAAGCCTTTCGGGTGGCAAAGCTACACGAATTAGTCCTGCCTCTCAGTCCGGAACACATGAATATGATGTATCTCCTAACGGAAAGATTTCACTTCATTCGTTTAGTAATACCAACATGAGCACCACCGCTCAGGTTGTCAGTTTACCTGAACATCGAGAACTCTTAAGTGGGAATACTACAACAAGCACTAATTCGGCGAAAACAGAGTTTTTTAAAGTTAAAACCATTGACGGCGTAGAAATGGATGGCTGGATGGTTAAGCCACTTAATTTTGATCCCAAAAAGAAATACCCTGTCTTATTCTATGTGTATGGAGAACCTGCTTCTCAAACGGTAACAGATCGCTTTGGTACTGGTTCTAACAGAGAATATGTTGGAGATATGGCATCAGACGGATATATCTATATGTCCATTGAAAACCGGGGAGCCCCTGCACCTAAAGGCAGGGAATGGCGTAAATCTATTTATCGGAAAATTGGAATGCTGAATATTCGTGACCAGGCAATGGCTGCAAAGGAAATTTCAAAATGGCCTTTTGTTGACGCGCAACGCATTGCAGTTTGGGGATGGAGCGGTGGCGGATCTTCTACGTTGAATTTAATGTTTCAATATCCGGATATTTACCAAACCGGGATTGCTGTCGCTGCAGTAGGAAATCAACTTATGTATGATAACATATACCAGGAACGTTATATGGGACTTCCTCAGGAAAACAGGGAAGACTTTGTAAATGGCTCACCGATTACGCATGCAAAAAACCTAAAGGGCAATTTATTATATGTTCATGGTACAGGTGATGATAATGTGCATTACCAGAATGCAGAAATGTTAATCAATGAGTTAGTTAAAAATAAAAAACAGTTTAGTTTAATGTCTTACCCCAACCGTTCTCACTCCATTAACGAAGGGGATGAAACTTCAGAGCATTTAGCAGAATTATTTACGCGTTATTTAAAGGAACACTGTCCTCCGGGAGGTCGTTCTTTTAGTACCGAACATTTATAAATTGTATACCCTAAATCAAGAGAAAATTTGGATCTTGATTTAGGGTATACTGCTTTATTTTATTGAAGTCAATAAAATAAAGCAGTATACTTTGACGTAATAAAGAGCCTAATTGTTAAAAGGACTCGGTTTACAAAGGTTCTTCTTGCACATATCTAATTTCAGAAACACCAGGTTATAATACACAATTTATCATGAAGCTCTTCCTTTACTTATCGATCATTCTGTTAGTCTCCGTGTTGTTTAGAGCTCAAGCACAGGTAAAACCACCCGTACCTGGATTCAGCCGTGGCGATTCGCTTCGTGGAGAACTGACGCCATTACGAACCTGTTATGATATCAATTATTATCACCTGGATGTGAAAGTGAACATTGATGATCGTTTTATAAGCGGCTCTAATTGGTTTGAATTTACAGCTACTGCTGATTTTAAGATGCTACAGTTTGATCTGTTTGCAAACATGAAGATTGAACGGATTATGTACAAAGGAAAAGCGCTAACTTATGCACGTGAATTTAACGCCGTATTTGTTACCTTTCCTAAGGTAATCAATAAAGACAAAAAGGATTCTTTCCAGGTATTTTATTCCGGTTATCCTACTGTTGCAAAGAACGCTCCTTGGGATGGCGGCTTTGTGTTCTCTAAAGATGCATCAGGCAAACCTTTCGTTGCTACTGCATGTCAGGGTGTGGGCGCCAGTATCTGGTGGCCGACTAAAGACCATCAGAGCGATGAAGTCGACAGTATGACCATCAGCATCTCAGTTCCTAATGGATTGAAGAACGTCTCCAATGGACGATTACGCGGAACTAAGAAACTACAGGATGGATATACTCGTTATGACTGGTTTGTAGCGAACCCGATTAACAATTATGATGTGGCAATCAATATTGCAGATTATGCACATTTCAGTGACCAGTATCAGGGAGAAAAAGGAATATTAACGCTTGACTATTGGGTGCTTCCAGAAAATCTTACCAAAGCAAAGATCCAGTTTACAGAAAATGTAAAACCTATGCTTAATGCATTTGAACATTGGTTTGGCCCCTATCCATTCTACGAGGACGGCTATAAATTGGTAGAAGCCCCACATTTGGGAATGGAACATCAAAGTGCTGTAGCCTATGGAAATGGCTATAAAAACGGTTATAAAGGACGTGATCTTTCAGGTACAGGATGGGGACTAAAATGGGATTTTATTATTGTGCATGAAAGCGGACATGAGTGGTTTGGCAACAATATCACCGCAAAGGATATTGCTGATATGTGGATCCATGAAAGCTTTACCAATTACTCTGAATCTTTATTTGTTGAAAGCCGATATGGTAAAAAAGCTGGCCTGGAATATGTCCATGGTACCAGAGGCGGAATTGACAACCTAGAACCTATTTTAGGAGCCTATGAGGTAAATAATGAAGGTTCGGGTGATATGTATGATAAAGGTGGAAATATGCTCAATATGATCAGAACGATCATTGATGACGATCAGAAGTGGCGACAAATTCTTCGTGGTCTGAATAAGACCTTTTATCATCAAACAGTGACTTACAAACAGATAGTCGCTTATATCAATAAGGGATCAGGCAAAAATTTAACAACGGTTTTTGATCAATACCTGCAACACATAAATATCCCTGTTTTAGAAGTCCGTTTTGAAAATGGTAAAACATTATGTCGCTGGATTGCTGATGTAAAAGGCTTTGACATGCCTGTAAAAGTAAGAATTAAAGGTGGTTCGTATCAGTTTATCCAACCTGGAACTATTTTTACTGCAATTGATTTACCGGGAGCAACAAAAGAAAACTTTGAAGCAGATACCTTTAATTTTTACATCGGAATATTAATTGAATAATATTCCGATGTAAAAAGGCCTTAATCAAACTTCTATCATTTTTAAATGAGTAATCTAATTATTTTTTGGTCAATTAATTAAGGGTAGGAAAATGCTTTTGAACTGACATTCAACTTTAATTAAGTAATTTAATTAGTTGACTGATAGTTGGGTAAGGGCCGACTTAAGTCCTTTAGAACTGACAGTCAATTTTAGCGTACCTGCTTTTTCAGAAGATTGTACAATTGCTACCAACATACCACTAAAAACCTTCATTTGGGGGAGATGAAATAACTCCAGACTAGTAGGGTCACCGTTTGCTACCGCTTTGTAAGAACCTTCTCCTGATACTTTGAACTGAAGCATATTTGTAGCATCCGGACATAAATTGCCTTCCTCATCACATACTTTAGCAGTGATAAAAGCCAGGTCTTTCCCGTCTGCTGTTAGTTCAGTCCGGTCAGCAGTCAGTTCAATATGATGGGGTTTACCGGCAGTCTTCACTTCCTGACTAGCAGCAATATTTCCATTTTTATCGTAAGCTACCAGTTTAATACTACCAGGTTCATACTTTACATCATTCCACATCAGGCGATAACGGGTTTGATTAGTCGTATTGCTTTTACTTTGTTTTCCCATGCTCTTGCCATTTACAAACAACTCTGCTGAAGGGTAACTAGTATAGCAATATACAGGAGTAACTTCCCCTTCCCGACCTGGCCATGTCCAGTGAGGCAAAATATGAAGCGTTTCTTTCGCTGTGTTCCACTTACTGCGATATAAGTAAAAACGGTCCTTAGGCATTCCTGCCAGATCTATAATCCCAAAATATGAACTATGGGATGGCCATTTGCCATCATAAGGGGTTGGCTCACCCAAATAGTCAAAGCCAGTCCACACAAATTCACCCATTACATATTCCAGATCGTCCTGTTTGACGAATTCATCATCAGGGATCTGCGACCAGCTGCAATATTCCACATCGTAGGATGAACTTTGGATATCATCATACTGTTTCTGCTTTTGAATAAGGACTGGAAATTTATAAACTCCTCTGGAGCTTACCGTAGAAGCGGTTTCTGTTGCAAGAATCATTCCCTGAGGAAGTTTATTATAGGCTTCTTCATAGCGTGCAGGTTTATAATTAAAGCCGGGAACATCCAGTAGTGAAGCAAAGTTATTTGTAAGTGCTGCATCAATCCGATCCATTCCAACAGTAACAGGACGTGTAGGGTCTTCCCGGTGACAAATGTCCTGAAGCATTTTGGCAATCTTATTCCCGCCTTTACTGCTTTGGTCTGGAACTTCATTTCCTATGCTCCACATCACTACAGAAGGACTGTTCCTGTCCCGGTGAATCATATTCACAACATCCTTTTCTGCCCATTCATCAAAGTACTGACTATAGCCATTCTTTACTTTCGGCGCTTTCCATTCATCAAAAGCTTCCACCATCATCATGAATCCCATCTCATCACATAAAGCAACAAGCTCAGGAGCAGGCATATTATGAGTCGTACGGATTGCATCACATCCCATGTCTTTTAAAAGAGTCAACTGCCTTCTTAATGCAGCTGTATTGATGGCGGTACCAAGGGGGCCAAGGTCATGATGATTGCACACCCCTTTAAACTTCCTGATCTTTCCATTTAACGAAAAGCCCTTATTTGCTTCAAATTTAATAGTACGAATTCCAAAACGAGTGGTATACTCATCTTTTAACACTGTTCCCTCAAACACCTTTGACACAGCAATATAAAGCGAAGGAGTTTCAGGTGACCATAAGGATGGTTCCCTGACAATAAGGTTCTGCTCAAATTCCATTCCATCTGTTTCGGTAAGATCTGTCGTTGAAGATGCAACAGCTTTTCCTGCTCCATTTCTGATCTCAGTAACCAAACGAAGCGGTTGAAACTTACCTGATGCTGTTTCTACTTTCGTTCTCACTTTAACTTTAGCAAAGTCTGTATTTATTTCAGGTGTAGTAATATAGGTTCCCCATACAGGGATACGTGTGTCTTCAGTAACAAATAAATGAACATTACGATAAATCCCAGCTCCAGGGTACCAACGCGAAGACTGCTCCTGATTCTCTAAGCGAACCGCCAGCGTATTCACCTCATTTGGAATAAGCAAGGAACTGATATCAAATTGAAATGAATTATAACCATATGGCCAATATCCGGCTTCCTTTCCATTTACATAAATGCGCGCGTTACTCATTGCTCCGTCAAAAAGTATGATCGCTTTTTTACCGGCACTGAAAGAAGGCACTAAAAACTTATTTCGATACCAACCGACACCAATATAGGGCAAACCACCAGTTCGTCCTGATTTTACACTTTCTTCCTGTTCGCCATTTTGAACAATCTTTACTTTCTGGATATCATTATTCCCATCAAACGGGCCTTTTATTGCCCAGTCATGCGGAACGCTGACCGTTTCCCATTTAATGTCATTAAAGCGTGGCTGGACAGCTTCAGGATGATCTCCTTTGGAAAATTTCCAGTTCCGATCAAGAAGATATTCCTTTCTAACCGTCTGAGTCAGACCCGGAAATACCAACATAAACTGGAGCATAACAAGAGCAATATATTTTATACGAATCATCTTACTTTATTTTAACAGACTTTACTTGCTCAAAAACATCTACCGGTTGTATATCTCCATGGTCATCAAAACGCATTGGCGAAATACAGGTTTCCCGGTTATATCCATTACCATCTGGAATTCTGAACCGATGATAAACAATATACCATTCATCCCTACCAGGAACCTGAACCAAAGAATGGTGTCCGGCTCCCTGCACTAATCCCTTTCCTTTCAGTACAGGATCTCCCACAGCTTTTACAAAAGGCCCCATGGGAGAATCAGAGGTAGCATAGGCCACTGAATATCTCGGATCGCGGGTATCATACTCAGACCACGTCAGGTAATACTTGCCCTTTCTTTTAAAAACAAATGGCCCCTCGTTATAACCCTGAGGCGTAATGACGACAACTTTAGATAAGTCGCAGGATATCATATCTTCATTCAACTTCACCATATTGCAATTACCCTGACCAAAGTATAAGTAAGCTGATCCATCATCGTCAACGAAAACCATCGGGTCAATCATCTGCCCTTTGAACGATCCCTTTGGTATTAAAGGCTTACCCAAGGGATCTTTAAAAGGCCCTGTAGGCTGATCAGAAACCGCCACTCCAATGTTGACATCTGCTGAATAATAGTAATAATACTTCCCGTTTTTTTGAGCTATGGCTGGTGCCCATGCCCGCTCAGTTGCCCAGGTAAGATCTTTTTTCAGGTTAAGAATAGTTCCCTCATTTTTCCATTTCACTAAATCTTTAGAGGACCAGCAAGTAAAATAATCTGACATCCAGCCTTCAGAACCATCCGTTGTCGGATAGATATAAAACTTATTTCCAAATACCACTATATGAGGATCTGCATAAACTCCTGCCAAAACAGTTTTGGGTGCTTTGAGGATATCCGATGCCTGCTGTGCATGTAACATTGTACCGGTTGTCAAAAGCAGTATAAAAAACCACCATTTAAACATAGTGATACGTTTATCTGTTAATAAAAAGTCCATTAATAAAAAGCTTAATAAATTTATACGATTGGTTCTTTAAAATTTGCAATGTCGCTAATATATTAATATTCTTTTTTAGTCAATCTAATTAATTTTTTGCATAGGATTAAAATTAGACAACACCTATAATTAGAAAAACCGATTGTATGTACTATATTAACATGAAGTAGACTTAATCTGTATATATCTTCTGTGATAGACATTCAAGCACAACCATAATCACTTATCTTGATATAAATTTGTTTGTTGTCCTGAACTTTAAATAAGTGCCATTTCCTACTTGTCCAAATTGATGAATAATAATTGCTACGCATAAATTGTGATGATCCATTTCAAACGAGATACCTGACTTGCAATCATAAACCGTATATTTTTTACCTTCATCGTCATAATCTTCTGTTTTTTCCACTTTAAAAACCTTTCTGATTGCGTCTAGATTAGAAGTGGTATGAATCACTTCCTTAGTCTTAAAAAGAGGCGACGTTACCCTGATTTGGGATACCAGCGCTATCGGGTCATTCCCCATATCTCTTACCGTGTAAATTGCTACGGAATGTAACGTTGAGTCATGATTACTGTACCAAAGCGCAATCGATTTTCCCATTGCCGCATCTCCCCAATCTGGTCGACCGAATCGCTTGTACACTTCTTCAGCATCTTCATTAAGCATAGTTTTACCGGCAGATTTACCTGGAATTAAAAGCCAGTCCTGATCATTAAATTCTTTTATCGTATCAACGGAAGCTGTTTTATTGTCGGATTGCTTTAAAGAGACAGAATCTCTAGAGCTATCTTTTTCTTCCTGATTAAAGTTACAGGCCAATAAACCTGCACTTATTAATAATACTGCTGAAGCTAGTCTAATTGAGTTCCTCATTTTGTAGAATATGTATGTTTGAATTTATGAATGATATTTACAGTAACGTTTGGCTGACAAAATAACGTCCTACTCGTACAAATTAGTTCAATACCGGATATCATGCATCATACAATGAAAATTGTCGACATGCAACATAGGATCGTTAAACCTTACTTGATTTCAACAGACAAAAATCCCTCTGCTAGAATACAAAAGAAGCCCTGTCATCAGGATTATCCATGCCATGGCAACAAATATTGAAGGAGGTAAAAAAGTGATGGTCATGTCCTATTATGCTATCCTCTTTACCGCCGTGCAGAAAAAAATGGAATGACCGGTGTGATCATTCACGAGGTAGGTCATAATTTCTTTCCCATGATTGTTAATTCAGGTGAACGCCAGTGGAGTTGGATGGATGAAGGGTTAAATACCTTTTGCCAGTTTATGGCCGAACAGGAATGGGATAACCATTTCCCTTCTCAATGAGGACCAGCACTCAATATTGTTGATTATATGAAGCTTCCTAAAAATGAATTGGAACCCATTATGACCAACTCTGAAAACATTGTCCGTTTTGGCCCTAATGCCTATGCAAAACCCGCATCTGCATTAAATATCTTACGGGAAACCGTCATGGGGAAAGAGTTATTTGATTACGCATTCAAAACCTATGCAAAACGCTGGGCTTTTAAACACCCTACTCCTTCTCATTTTTTCAGAACCATGGAAGACGCCTCTGCTGTTGACTTAGATTGGTTTTGGAGAGGATGGTTTTATGTACAGATGCTGTGGATATCCCCATCGACAGCGTTAAACTTTTCCGTGTAGCACAAAGTCCTGATGTTGAAAATCAAAACAAACGATAAACTGAAGAAAGGGACAGGCAGAATATCAGCAGTATGCGCAATAAAAGTGAAGGACAAAAGTTCGCCGTTGAAGCAGACGGTTCCCTTCAGGATTTCTATACTTCGTATGATCGTTATGCGAGTACCCCATCTGCAAAGCAAGCCTACGATGAGCTTTACAGCAAGTTATCTCCAGAAGAGAAAAGCTTTATGACAGCTTAAACATCCCTACAAAACACATCGAATTACTACCTCAATACCCCTTAAGAAGCAAAACATTAAGAACTAAGAGTCTTCCTTATCATCGATCACCTTACCATAGTAATTCTGTAAATTCGCTTCATATGATTCACTTATTTCCTCCGATGGCTGGTATTCAGGACTATTCTTAACTTGATCAACCGTACAATTAACAGTTACCGTTGAAGTATACCAATTAATCTCTTTAACCCATTCAGGCGATATCAGCACCTTTCTTCCCGGAAACCAACTTCCAGTATCCACAACCATAAAAACAAGCTTCCAGCTACTGTCATCAAATATAAAATCCACTACATCACCAATTTCACCATCTGAAGCCTTTATATTATAACCTTTAATGTTAGCTGTACTACGTAAATTCGAATCGTAATCAGAAGTATCATTTAAAGGAACCTCATTATCTTTTTGTACTTCCTCCTCAACAGAGATAGGAAAAGAAGACGCCATACCTGAAAGGCCCATATTGCCCCAATAACTTCCCCAGGTGTAATGTTTATAGAGTTCAATTTCATGCTGACGAGAAACCGATTTTTCAGTATCAATATCCGGGCTTTGTTTAACCTGATCCATGGTTAAATTAACAAAAAATGTGTTTAACTCCCAGTTCGGCATAATGACAGCCTCCGGGGAAATCAATACCTTTCTTCCTGAGAGCCAGCTCCCTGTATCTACGATTAAATAACGGATCGTCCAAGTTTTATCGTCAAAATAAAACTCCTTAACTTTTCCTATTTCTCCATCCGTAGCACCTATAGTAAAACCAACTAAACTTTTAACACTGCGTTTCATAATTTCTATCTTTTAAAATGACATGATGTATATTGGAAATTCTAGTATTATTTAAGAAAAAAAAAGTACTTAATTGCTTTGATTTGCAACAAAAATGGTCCTTTAGTATTTAGAATTTACAATAAGTTCAATTACATAACGCAGGAAGACAAAAATGGTTCATATGAATTGACTCCGGATTGAATATAAATAGAAATGATTATGAATAATCCTTCAGAAGCTGTCTGTATTTCGTAAGGATAGCAGATTTAGATATAAAACCGATAAATTTTCCATCCTTATCAGTCACCGGAAGATTCCAGGTACCCGACTGATCAAAGAGCCTGATGATACTAAATATGTCATTTCGTGCGTCAATTACTACAATAGGTGCTTTCATAACTTCTCTAACCGTCAGCACACTAGCCTCATGGTTGAGAAACATATAAGGCCTTAAATCGTCAAGTGAGATCGTACCTTCCAATATGCCGTTTTCATTAACAACACCAATATAATTTCTCTTTCCCTTTTTTACCAATTCAAGTAGCTCCTGAAAGGTGCCGTCAACAAATATTGTTTGGAAGTCAGTCTCCACTAAATCAGCAGTCTGTAAAAGAGATAACAGGTTTTTATCATACTCTTTAGTGAAAATCTTACCCGTTACAGCCATTTCATTCAGATCCGGAGATATGGGAGAGAACCACTTTCCAATCAGGTGAGATGTAACCGAAACAATAAGCAGCGGAATAAAAAGATCATAACCTTCGCTGGACTCCGCAATTAGGAAAACAGCGGTTAATGGAGCGTACATCACACCGCTCATCACGCCAGCCATACCCACCAGAATCATATTAGTTTCCGGAACATTATTAATTCCGATCAAAGTAAAAAGGCTGGCAAAAAAGCAACCCAAAATACCACCTGCGAAGAGTGATGGAGCAAAATTTCCACCATTTCCACCAGCGTGAATTGTAACAGCAGTAGCGAATACCTTCAGAAGACAGATCAGTCCAAGGAAAAGAATCAAAATCCAGTCACTCGAGTTTATATACCCAAAAAAGCTATTATCTAATACCTGTGCCGTATGACCATTTGTGATGTCTTTAAGCGTTTGATAGCCCTCTCCAAAAAGTGGCGGCAAGAGCAGACACAATAACGAAAGTATGGATCCGCCTAGAACGGCCTTATTTAATTTTGAAAAATTCAATTTTTTAAAGAAACGTTCAACCCGAATAGAGACCACCACATAGTACCGGGAGTACAAACCACAGCCAACACCTAATATCAGATAGAATGGCAGATTACCATAATTAAACTCATTCCTGGCATTAAAGTGAAATAGCACATCTTCATTCAGGATCATTTTAGACAATAAACTACCACACACGGCAGCTACAACCAAAGGGATAAAATCGGTAAACACCACTCCTGTAAGCAATATTTCGAAAGCAAACATCACCCCCGCTATCGGTGCATTAAAAGCAGCAGCAATTCCAGCAGTTGCTCCCGCAGCAAGCAGTAAGGTCCTGTTCCTATAATCCAGGTTATATGTTTTCGCGAAATTTGATCCTATAGCTGCACCAGTCACAGCAATAGGACTTTCCAAACCAGCTGATCCACCTAATCCTATAGTAACCGCACTTTGAATAATTTGCGAATACATTTTTACTGGCGATACATGACTCGAGTTCTGTGCAATTTCATAAAGTATCGCAGGAATGCCTTTCCTATCCTGACCCTTAAAAAACAGGATCACGATGATGGTAGTTAATACAATACCAAGAAAAGGGAAAACAATATAAAAGAAGATCTGATCCGTAAAATGAAACTTTCCTGTAATAAAATAATGAATATAACTAACCAATGATTTCAGCAATACCCCTGCCATACCCGCAGTAAGGCCTACAAGAATTCCTGATAATAAGAGAAATTGATTTCTTGAGAGCTTACTTTTTAGCCAGTGTAAAAAAATCTCAAAGCTAAATACTTTATTTACGCTGTATGTAGTAAAATTCCTTCTATAGCGCAAAAAATTATGGTATTTTTTTATCGTATTAAATCGTTTCAACAGGTAAAAGTTAAGAAAATCACAAAATTAAGGAGCAAATGCGAGTCCACACTGCAAAGATGATAATATTAATAGTGTAAATATCAAAAATTCAACAAAACTAGAAAGCAAAAGAAAAATCCCATTCCTTCGTAGCCCATATCAAAACACCTGGATCATAACATTTTATCTGTAGCCACATGGTAAGTAGGATCTTCCAAAATGCTTACTTCAATAACCTGATCCGCATTCTTAAGCAAGACTCGGCAATCATCACTCAAATGCCTTAAATGAAGCTTTTTATTTACTTTTCGATAACGCTCCGTCAGCTTGTTTAATGCTTCAATTCCCGACATATCAACAACCTTGCAATCCTTAAAATCAATAATCACTTCCTCAGGATCCTTTAAAACATCAAACTTTTCATTAAAAGCAGTAACTGAACCAAAAAATAAGGGGCCATATATTTCATAATGTTTGATTCCTTTTTCATCTATGTATTTCCTGGCCCTGATCCGTTTGGCACTCTCCCATGCAAATACCAGGGAAGAAATGATTACGCCTATCAATACGGCCAAAGCCAGATTATGCAATAACACCGTTACTCCCGCCACTACCAAGATAACGAAGACATCATGCCTTGGCATTTTGCCAACCAGCTTAAAAGTCGCCCATTCAAATGTTCCAATAGCAACCATGATCATTACACCTGTTAGCGCAGCCATAGGCATTTTTTCTATCAGAGGAGCACCAAACATAATGAATACCAACAACATCACCGCGGCAACAATGCCTGATAAACGCGCTCTGGCACCAGAAGAAATGTTGATTAAACTTTGACCAATCATGGCGCATCCTCCCATTCCGAAGAACAATCCGCTCAATATATTTGCACTGCCCTGTGCAACACATTCCTTATTACCACTCCCACGCGTCTCAGTAATTTCGTCAATTAAGTTTAATGTAAGCAGACTCTCAATCAAACCTACCCCCGCTACAATAGCCGCATAGGGAAAAATAATTTGCAATGTTTCCAGACTAAAAGGAACAGCAGGAATATGAAATGGAGGAAAACCACCACTAATAGAAGCAATATCGCCTACCGTTTTGGTATCAATATTAAAGCCCACTACGATTAAAAACACAATAATAATGGCCACCAGTGAAGCTGGCACTGCTTTAGTAAAACGTGGCAAAATAGCTATTATAGCGATAGTTAAGGCTACCAATCCCAGCATTAGGTATAGGGCCTGACCACTTAACCAAACCAGTTCTCCATTCACTACAGTTTTAAATTGTACCAGCTGAGATAAAAATATAATAATCGCCAGTCCATTTACAAATCCAAACATTACAGGATGAGGAACCAGACGTATTAATTTCCCAAGTTTCAAAAAGCCCACTATCATTTGAAACAGCCCTGCCAATATAACAGTAGCAAATACATATTCAATCCCATGGGTTTTAGCTAATGCCACAATCACTACGGCAACTGCACCGGTGGCACCTGAAATCATTCCCGGTCGTCCACCTATTATTGCAGTAACCAATCCCATCATGAAAGCAGCATATAAACCAACTAAGGGGGGCAGACCAGCAATTATGGAAAAAGCAACAGCCTCCGGTATTAAAGCCAGTGCTACTGTAAGGCCGGCAAGTATTTCAATTTTATAATCAACCTTCTGTTTAAAGTCAAATAGTCGCAAGTATGCTCTTCTCATATAACAAATAAATTTAATGGGGAAAATGGTGAAAGGAAAAAATAAATTAACAGAATTTATGAAAAACTCAAGGTGGTGTAATAGGGCTGTTGTAAATGCTTTTCTTCATTAATCGCTAAGGTATAATATTTTTAATTTTATTCCCATTAAAGCTTTTATTTCAAATAAGACCGAACCAACTTCTTCTCTTTTAATTGGTATTATTTATTCCCATTTCAACCTGCTTAAATCCCCTTTCAATCCTAATCTCTTGTAAAGCTGTAATCATTTGAATAAATTGCACAATTACAACATTCAGCTCCTGCATCTGTAAGCTATGCGATATTCACTCCGATATGTATTAACCCTGATTATTACACTAACGATAGTCTCCCCTGCCTGGTCTCAATATGAGGGACTCATGTATGGAGAAATTGTATTAAAAGATAAAACTTCACTGGTTGGGTCAATTCGTTGGAGCGGTGGACAAATGCTCTGGACCGATATTCTACTCGTATCCAAAGCTAACCCAAACGTGATCAAATACTTAAATAAAGAACAGCTCAGCGAGTTAAGCGATAAGAAAGTTACAACAGGGTTAGACTGGCAGTTTATGAGTCTTTGGAAAGATAAATTACCCGAACGGCAAAAGGAAATACTATGCCGGTTCGGCGATATCGCATCTGTTCATGTAACCGGAAGTACCCAGGCTCAACTGTATTTTAAAAGTGGCAATAAGTTAAGAGTAGCCACAAATGATAACGAAAACAGGCATTTGGGAAAAGATATATATATTTATGATCAGTTTCTCAGAAAGATTAAATGGAGCAACATCAGCTGGATCAACTTCAAACGGACCCCCGAAAACTTCAAGCCCTTTAACGGAAAACCACTATACGGTACTATAAAAACATCCGGAGGAACCTTAAAGGGCTTTATTCAATGGGATAAAAACAAGTTCCTTAGTACCCAAAAAATAAAGGGAGAAACCAACACCCTTAACGAAAGGTTAGCCTATAAATTCGAAACCCTGACAGGCATAGAAAAAAGAGATAAAGGAGCCCTCATCAAGTTCATTACCGATAAAAAAGTGTTTCTTAAAAATAACAGGGATGTAAACAGTACCAATCGGGGTATTGTAGTCATGAACCCGGTTTGGGGTAGAGCAATTGTGAGTTGGGAATCTTTCCAATGCATTGTTTTTACCCCTGTACCCGACAATTTGGGTTACCAGAGCTATCTAAAACCAAAAAGGATCTATGCTACTGTGAGCACCACGGACAACAAGCTTTTCAAAGGCAATTGTTCCTTTGACCTCGATGAAGAATGGGATATGGAGCTTTTAGAAGGCAGTAGCAACGGCATTAAGTATCAGATTCCCTTTAAGCATATCAGTAGTATCGAGGTATTGAATAAGGATCAATCAAAAGTGATCTTAAAAGACAAACGGATTATGATCATGAGCAATCATAATGACATAACAGATAAAAATTGGGGAATAATTATATGGCTTGCCAACTCAAAATATCAATATATCCCCTGGAATAACGTAAATAAAATAGCCTTCAGATAATTCATGATGTATCTCTCACAGGAACGCAAAGTAAAGCGAAAAAACTATAGGAACATCACCAGCTTACTGGTGCTGATACTGCTATTGGTCACGCTCTCCTTTAGCTATACCGTTTACCTTGCCAAACTCGATTTCGTGTATGTGGTAGCCCTATTATGGATCCTAACCGTAATTGTACTGCTTTGGTTTGGCAATAAACTAATCTTTCATGTACTGGATGAACGGCTAACCTGGTCCAAACAGACCACCCGAAGGTTCTTTCTCCAATTATTTATGAGTTCGGTTTATTCCCTGCTTTGCATAAACGGAACCTATTATTTTTTCAAGACCCATACCACAGCAGTAGCTCCTGATCTGGCTCAGATTTTTGTACTCAATGTTTATGGATTACTCTTCATTATTCCAGTACTTTCCATTAGTTTCGGCATCTATTTTATGACTCAATGGAAAAAAGCCCATTTACAATCGGATAAGCTGAAAGAGGAAAACCTGCGTACCCAGCTGGAATCTTTGAAGATGCAATTAGACCCGCATTTCCTCTTTAACAATTTAAACATACTTTCCTCTCTTATTGAACAGGATCCTAAAGAAGCACAAAACTTTCTGGATGAATTTTCCAATGTTTACCGCTATGTGCTGCAGTTTAAAAAGGAAGAATTAATTCCCCTAAATACTGAAGTGGAATTTATTAAAGCCTATGTATATTTATTAAAAAGACGCTTTGGCGAACAGCTTAAAATAGAAATTAGTATTCCAGATCAGGTACCTGATCACATTTGCATTCCACCCCTCTCCCTTCAATTGTTAATTGAAAACGCAATTAAACACAATAAAATATCCCTTCAAAATCCACTATTTATCAAGGTATTCATAGAAACTAATAAATATCTAAAAGTACAGAACACCTATAATCCTAAACCGGAACAAAACCCGGGACTTGCTAAAACCGGACTGGATAATATCCGTAAACGCTATCAGTATCTTTCCGATACCGCAATTGAAGTCCTGCAGGATGAAAGTTATTTTACCGTACGTTTGCCTTTGTTAGAAATGTTTTAAAAACACTAATCGTTACTAAATGATGCAGGTTTTAATTATTGAGGATGAACCATTAGCAGCGGAAAAGCTGATTAAATTCTTGTTCACTTATGATGCTACTATTGTAATTTGCGATACGCTTGCTTCCGTCGAAACAGCAGTTCCATGGCTGAAGACGAATCCACTCCCCGATCTGATTTTACTAGATATTCATCTGGCAGATGGCTTATGTTTCGATATTTTTAAACAAGTAGAAGTAAAGTGCCCCGTTATATTTTGTACAGCCTATGATCAATATGCCCTCAAAGCATTTCAACTTCATAGCATCGATTATCTACTAAAACCCATTCAGTACGCTAAGTTGGAGCAAAGTTTAAATAAGATGAAAGATATGCAGTACATTAAAAAGCCGGAGGTTTCCAATCAGCAGATCGAGGACATCATCAACTTAATGAAGAATCAGGATTCTTCCTATAAATCAAGATTTTTAGTCAAGTTAGGCACAAAAATAAGAACCATCAAGATCAGTGAAATCGCTTATTTTCATTCTCACGATAAACTTAACTTACTAGTAACAAAAGAAGGAGATCGTTATCCGGTAGACTACTCCCTCGACGATCTCATCCAGCTGCTCGATCCAACTTTATTCTTTCATATTAACAGAAAGCTCATCATTCATATTGATGCCGTTAAAGAGATCCACGCTTATTTTAAAGGCAGATTGAAGCTTATTCTAGACCCTAAGCTAGATGAGGAGCTTATTGTCAGCAGTCAAAAGACCCCACTATTCAAAACCTGGCTCGATCAATAAGCCCCCGATCATTTTTAATCCATTCCAATTATATCCCAATTCAGGATACTTAAATCCCATTGTATCCCTACACTCTTTTTTAAGACTTAATAAATTACGTCATTAGTAAAATAGACTAACGTAACCATAATTTAATGAAGACAATTAAAACCAGAAATCAAAAGCTACTCCTGCTTTTTTCTGCATGTATTTTAGTATTATACAGTAATCAAAAGGCATCAGCCCAATACCCTGATATTTCATCGGAAGTTAGCAAAGCCAGCAACGATATGATGAATGCTGCACGCGCAAAATCTGATGTAGCCTGGCTGAAGGCACTCCCAACGATCGAAAAAGAAGCAAGAGAAGGCAAACCCTATATTCCATGGGCAGGTCGCCCGACAGATCTTCCACAATCAGAAATCATCGCTTTCCCAGGTGCCGAAGGTGGTGGCGCCTACTCTTTTGGAGGTCGCGGTGGTAAAGTTATTGTTGTAACCAGTCTGGCCGACGATGGTCCCGGTTCATTGCGCGAAGCCTGTGAAGTAGGTGGTGCTCGTACCGTTGTATTTAATGTATCAGGTATCATCCGCATCAAAACACCTTTAATTATTCGTGCCCCTTACATTACGATCGCAGGACAGTCTGCCCCCGGTGATGGCGTATGTATTGCAGGAGAATCCGTTTGGATCAATACCCATGATGTAGTGATTCGCTTTATGCGTTTCCGCAGAGGTGAAACTTTTGTAGGTCGCAGAGATGATGCTATCGGAGGAAATCCAGTAGGAAATATTATGATTGACCACGTTTCTGCCAGCTGGGGACTGGATGAAAATATGTCTATGTACCGCCATATGTTTAATGACAGTACCGGTAAGGCCGAGATCAAACTCGGAACGGTTAACATTACCATTCAAAATTCCATCTTCTCTGAAGCCCTTGATACCTGGAACCACTCATTTGGAAGTACACTAGGTGGCGAAAATTGTTCATTTATGCGTAATTTATGGGCGAATAATGCAGCACGTAACCCTTCTATAGGTTGGAACGGCATCTTCAACTTTGCCAATAACGTCGTATTTAACTGGGTGCATCGTTCAACAGATGGTGGCGATTATACCGCTTTATATAATATAATTAACAACTACTGGAAACCGGGACCATTAACAAATCTAAATCAGCCCATCAGCTACCGTATTCTTAAACCAGAGGCTGGAAGAAGTAAATTACCTTATGTTGTTTTCGGTCGTGCACACGTAGCTGGTAACATCATTGATGGCAATAAGAAAGTGACTGATAATAACTGGGACGGTGGTGTTCAATTAGAAAACAAAAAGGGTGAGCTGATGACTTACGAAGAATCACAATCTTATTTTGCTGCTATGCGTGTTGACAAACCATTTCCTATGCCTGCCATGACGATCATTCCTGCAGAAAAGGCCTATAATTATGTATTGGAAAATGCAGGTGCCACTTTACCAAGAAGAGACCCTGTTGATGTACGTATTATGAAACAGGTAAAAACAGGTAAAATTGATTACCTGCCCAATGTAAAACTTCCTGAAACCAACTTCAAGATACGCAGATTACCGATGGATGTTTACAAAAGTGGAATCATTACAGATATCAGTCAGGTAGGAGGATACCCTGTTTATGCAGGAGCTCCTTATTTAGATGCAGATCACGATGGGATTCCTGATGCCTGGGAAAAGAAAAATGGACTGAATCCAAAAGATCAATCTGATTCAGGGAAATATGCTAAAGACGGATACACCAATATCGAGCGTTACTTAAACAGCCTGGTTAATGTGAAGACCGTTATACCTTCAAAATAATATTTTTTTAGTTTTTGGTAGCCAGTCGTGTAAAGCGACTGGTTATTTTATTTAAATCTCTGATTCTCCTTAAACGCTGATGCACATACTTCATTTTTTTACATTTGTCATGCTGATTTATGGCTTCAATGCATCAGCACAATCTCAACGTTCCATCCACGGAGTAGTGCAAGATTCATTAGGGATTACATTACCCGGATCATCCGTGAAGCTGGTTTCCAAACTCGATTCCATGTATACCGCAACGGATCAGAATGGAAAGTTTACATTCCCAACAGTCAAGTCAACCCGATTTACGCTTACAGTAAGCTCCATCAGCTTTAAAAAGTTTATCAGGGAATACACGACAGATAAGAAAAAAAACTCCGTTACCCTGCCCACTATCCATTTGAAAGATTCTTTCAACCAATTGAACGAGGTGGTGATCAATATTATAACCCCTGTGGTCATTAAGGAAGATACCGTACAATATGATGCCCGTGCATACCCTGTACGTGAAGGAGATGCTGTAGATGAAATGGTGAAACGCCTCCCCGGAATGGAAGTAGACAAAGATGGAAATGTGAAAGCACAAGGCGAACCAGTGACACGAATCCGTTTAAATGGAAAAGACTTTTTTGGTGACGAAGCCTCAGCAGCACTTCAAAACCTGCCTGCTGATATCGTAAAAAACATCCAACTCGTAGATGACTATGGCGAAGAGGCAAACATTTCAGGAATTAAGAGTGGCGAGCCGCAAAAGATCATCAACATCAATACCAAAGAAGACAAGAAGAACGGCTACTTTGCCCGTGCCGAAGGTGGTATGGGATCTACAGACCGGTATAATGGCCGGATCAGAGCTAACCGCTTCAAGGAAGATCAGCAGATCTCTTTAGATGCAACCAATAACAACACCTCCAGAAGATCAAAAGGAACAACAGATAATACAGAGGCAAAACTAAATTATCGCGATAACTGGGGAACCAAAATAGAAAGTTACGGAAGTTACCGCTTTCAAAAAACGGATAACAATACTATAGAGCAGCAAGTTACCGAAAGTGCTTTTGAAGATTATACCCGCTATGAGTTTGATAACAGTAATAACAACAAAAAGAACTTTGATCATAATTTGAACTGGAATTTGGAATTCCGGCCAGATAGCGTCAATTACTTCAAACTAAAACCTCGCCTCTCCTATCAATTAGGAAATACATCAAGTACCGGAACAACCACAACAGAACTTTTATCGGCCAGTTCATTGCGACAAAGGATTTCTGCCACCTCATCCACTTCCTCATCCTTCGGCACCGAACTTTATTATAATCACAAGTTTATTAAAAAAGGAAGAAATTTCAGTCTAAGCACAGATATCAACAGCACACATGGTGATAATTCCAGCGACCTTAAAAATGACTATACCAATACCGATTCAGTGGAAAATACCACACTTGAACAACAATATCAATATCGCAACAATAATAACAAGAACACCAATGCCCGTTTAAGAGTGGCGTATATTGAACCATTTAACGCTAAATCTATGATTGAGATCAACTACCAGTGGAACCGTAGCGCTACACAAACGGTTAGAAATACCATGGATCTTGACCCCGTTACCTCAGAACAGGTTTTAAACCAAAACCTGAGTAATAATTATAATTATCAGTTTATCACCAACCGTGCAGGGCTGAATTTCCGTCATGTGGACACCAAACTGAACTATTTTGCCGGAGTTGCCGTGATGCCTTCCGTGCTTAAAGGACAGGATTTAACAAGGGGTAACGAAACCTTAAAAAAGACATTAAACTGGATTCCAAGTGCCCGCCTGGTTTATAAATTCTCTTCTAAGCGATCCTTTACCGCACGATATCATGGTCGAAGCAATCAACCCGGATTCGGTCAGCTGCAGCCTATTACCGATAATTCAAACATACAGAATGTGCTCGTCGGAAACCCTGACCTGAAACCAGAGTTTACAAACAGTTTAGGAATGGAGTATAAACAAACAGATTGGACATCTGGATTGGTTATGAACTCTCGTGTGGATTTCAACCAGACGAATAATAAAATTGTAACCACTAAAGTAATTATTCCCGATAGTATCAAGCAAATTTCTTCCTATATCAATACCGACGGATTCTACAATGCCAGGGCTGACTACTCCTTTGCCAAACCCTTCTCGAACAGGCAATTTACGCTGACTTATTCCGGTAGCTCAAACTTCAGCAATAACATTGCTTTCACTAACAATGACCGGATCACAGGTAAGAATCTCCAGTTGAACCAGGGATTGAAGTTCAGGTTAGACATTCAGGATAAAATGAATGCCGAAATAAACACCTCCTTCTCTTATAATCAAACCCGGTATAGCTCCGGTTCCCTTTCAGACCGCAAGACCCGAACCTATAGTATGGGTTTATCAGGAAGAACTTATTTCCATAAGGATCTGACACTTGGGTATAACTTCTCAAAAGATTATAATACCGGTTTTAATGCCAATGCCACCAACCCTACCCTTTTAAATTTATACCTCGATTATCGCTTTTTAAAGGGTAATGCAGCCAATATCCGTTTTCAAGGATATGACATCATGAACCAGAACACCGCTATATCGCGTGATGTTTTCGATAATGTGATAGTAGATTCTCAAAGTAACAGGCTTGCCAGGTATTTTATGCTTACGTTTCAGTATCGGTTGCAACACTTTGGAAGCTAGTTTTGCTGGTTATGGAATTACTTAAATGGTATTCGCTTTCGTAGGGTTAGATCGTTGTTGATTTTCTTTTCTTTGGACGTTATAGTGATTGAATTAGTTTGTTTATTATTTGTTTTTGTTTGAGTTTTTATCTTGTTAGCCAGGTTCAGCATTAGGAGATTGCCTTTATAAAACATCTCTATGATCTTTTCTCCTTTGTCCGGATAGTTGGAAGGTTGTGTATTAACCACTTTTGTAGGGAATTCCGAAGGCTTTTCTGATTGGAATGTTCCGATGATTGCGCAAGGACTGAACTTTTTACTGTTTAAAAGAATACTCTCCTTAGTTTGGTTGATTGTGGAGTACAACATTAACGACATGCTCACCATTGTCAAACAATCATCAGGAACTGTTTCTGTAAAAGTGACGACCTGTCCTTCTATGGTTTGGTACCCTTCGATGTCGATATCTTTTACCCCCAGATTTTCATAATACTCCTCCCTGAAGTTAAAAGCAATCAGCATCAGCCTTATACGGTGTTTCGTATACGCTCCACTTGCGTTTTGTAGCCTTTTAATGTTTGTTTGGGTGTTTAAGGGACCAAGAGTAACACTTACTAAACCGCCTGCACTTTTACTGACTTCATGGGGCATTTGCAGTACCTCATGCAGTTTGCTGTTTGCATTAAAGTCCATTCCGTTCATCAAAGAAAGGTCTCCATCATGCAAATCCCGTATCCCTTTCTCTCCGCTTACATTATTTAATATTGACCGGTACACCAGTTGGGTGCTCCTGTAAGCTGCCGTTCCGTCTTTAAAGAAATAAGCAGGTTCGAATGCCGATCTAATTACAGCGGCGGCTGAACTCGAAAGTCCAAATTCGGTAGCACTCCTGATTGTTTTTTCGGTTTGCTTAAATGTCTTTGCTTTACCCTGGATGATGTTCTTTCCCCGGTACGCACGGTAAATTACAGAACCTGCGGTTCCATGAATCATTCCTTTCATATCTACTGTTGCCATGATTATTATATATTTTGGCAAAGTACTCCATTAAGGATTTTAAAGCGAAAGAAACACAAAATCTTCCTAAAACTTCCGTGAAACAGCATAATTTTGCTTAAAAAGGTATTTTTTCGAGGAGTGATTTACTTTCTCTTTATTTGCTTTTCACTTCCCCCTGTGCCTCCTAAAACAGACCTTCTGCAATTAGTTGACCTTCACTAAAGGGAATTTTGATCCCCTAACCAAATACCCAAATCAAAATAAAACAAGTTAATTGGATACATAAGTATAATTCAAAGCAAAAACTAAGCAATAAAATTCCGCTGTAAGTCCGACTTAAACTAGCTGTAATCGGACTTATTTTGGAGGCTTATTGCATTCATATTTGTGTATTAAATAAAAAGGGTATAGCAAAAATAGTTCTTAAGTTTTTTCTACGCTCTAGTTCTTTTGCTATACTTGTACCTCAAATTTATAGCTCCTAAGCTGAGATTTGAAATAAACCAATCAACAACCACAGACCTAATATTGAACCTTATAACCAATGGCCAGACAAGATATTCTATGGAAGGGCTTGCTCGAAGATGTTTTTGAGGACTTCCTTGTTTTCCTTTACCCTAATGTATGGAAAATACTCGATAAGGATAAAGGCTTCACATTTCTGGATAAAGAATTAAAACAGATATTTTCATCAACAGAGGATCCGCTTTATCCTCAGCAGGTTGATAAGTTAATCCAGGTTTTTACGCTGGAGGGTAAGGAGGAATGGATCCTGGTACATGTTGAAGTACAAGATCAGTATAGCCTGGTTTTTAGCGAAAGAATGTTCATGTATTACATACGTATTTTTGATAAGTACCGTAAAAGAATTACCGCCTTTGCCATGTTTACCGACGGAATTATTAAGGATCGCTCCAATACGTATCATACAGATTTTATGGGCACAAGTCTGAGTTATGTATTTAATACGTATAAGATAGCACTGCAGGATGATGATGAATTATTGGCCAGCAGTAACGTGTTTGCCCTGGTGGTACTGACAGCGAAACGGTCGCTTTCGGTTAAGAAAATCAAGGATTTTGAAGAGCAAGACAAACACCTGTTACAGATTAAGATTGGACTGGCAAAGTTATTGCTGTCAAAGGATATAAAGAAAGAACGGATACGTTTACTGATCAATTTTTTAAGACATTATATACACTTTGAAAACCCTGAAACAAGTGTTATCTTTGAGAAAGAGCTTGCTGATTTAACAAATAAAAATACAACTATGGGACTTGAAGAACAGTTACTGGATCTTGCCGAAAAAAAAGGTATAGAAAAAGGCATAGAAAAAGGAATTGAAAAAGGCTCATTTTTGAAAGAGGTAGAGAAGAATACTGAGTTTACCATAAACCTACTCAACCTGACAGATTTGAGCGTATTAAAAATTGCAAGCCTGGTTGGGGTTACAGAAGACTTTGTGAAAAACCTAAGAGATTCAATAGATAATAAATAGATTAGTCATACAGGAAGTTCGCAGTAACAGAATCTTCGCGGTTGAATAAGGAGAATGTTAAATTCGCAACGGCCGATCGTTTACTAATTTTATTAAATAACGTTTTGCACTAGCTGGTGTATAGATTGAACCACGTGTATACTTCTCTATTCTCTGATACATAATTGGCAACTAAAAATGCTACACTTAAAGATCCAGTCAAAATTGATTTAATATCCACTTGGCATTTCATAATATAAAGAATTAAGGTCTTGTAATACTACGAGTATACAATAAATGACAAAAATCCAGTTGCGTATTATACATCATATGTTGCCGTATCCTCCACTAGCGTCGTTTAGGAAAATGGCATCCAAAACCTTGGCTATCCTATTCGGCAAATAAGCAATTATTATAATTCTGAACATTAAATAATTTGGAATGAATAATTATATATCGTAATATTGCAATATATAACTATAATTTCTAAACATGTCAGCAACAAATTGCGCACCCGCAAGTGAAAGAAAAAAATTAAGCTTTTTGGATCGGTACCTCACCTTATGGATCTTTTTGGCCATGGCTATTGGTGTATCTATTGGGTTCTTTATCCCCTCTTCATCTGGTTTCATCAATTCCTTTTCCAGTGGTACAACTAATATTCCACTAGCTATAGGACTAATCTTAATGATGTATCCACCATTAGCAAAAGTAAAGTATGACAAGATGGGCGAGGTATTTAAGGATACCAAGGTATTAAGTGTATCGTTGTTCCTTAACTGGGTAGTTGGTCCATTATTGATGTTCTTTTTGGCCATTACATTTTTGAGGGACTATCCTGAATATATGGTTGGATTGATCCTGATCGGTTTGGCACGATGTATTGCAATGGTAGTAGTCTGGAACGAACTTGCAGAAGGAAACCGGGAATATGCCGCAGGATTGATTGCTTTGAACAGCATTTTTCAGGTCTTGTTATACAGTGTATTTGCCTACATCTTTATCACTGTGCTTCCACCCTATTTTGGTCTACAGGCATTAGACGTCAATATCACGATTTCCGAGATTGCAAAAAGTGTAGGGATTTATCTTGGGATTCCTTTCGCAATGGGTATAATCAGCAGATATACATTGATTGCGCTTAAAGGAGAAGATTGGTTTCAAAACAAGTTTATACCCCTTATCTCACCCATTACACTCGTTGCTCTACTTTTTACCATAGTGGTGATGTTTAGTTTGAAGGGCGAATTAATCGTGCAAATTCCTATGGACGTAGTAAGGATAGCCATTCCGCTTGTAATTTATTTTTCAATTATGTTTGTGCTTAGTTTTTTTGCAGGAAGATACTTTGGTGCCGATTATTCTAAGAGTGCCTCAATTGCCTTTACCGCAACAGGAAACAATTTTGAATTGGCTATAGCAGTGGCTATTGGCGTATTTGGTATCAACTCAGGACAAGCCTTTGCAGGAGTAATTGGGCCTTTGGTTGAAGTGCCTGCTTTAATTGCGTTAGTGAATCTGGCTTTCTGGTTCAGAAAGAAATATTTTAAAACTGCGCCTGTTGTCTAATTGAGATTGGAAAATTAAAATTTACCTGACAGGTTATATTTACACCTTTTTGTGGACTAGGATACCTGTAGAGGCTTGGTTCTGCTAGCTTAACCGGATTAAGCCGTTGAATGAGAAACACGATTAATGGGTTTATTATTTAATCGTCTGAACCAGCTGAATAAAAAATAAAAATTAACGATATGAAGATTGCTCTTTTCTCTGATATACATGCCAATATTCTTGCCTTTGAAGCTATGTTGCAGGATATGGACTGCCAAAAGCCGGATACAGCTTATTGCCTTGGAGATTTAGTAGGTTACAATGTATGGCCAAATGAAGTTATTGCGGAGATCCGCAGACGCGGAATTGCCACTTTGATGGGTAATCACGATGAGAAAGTTGAAAAAATAATAACAACAACACAGAGTCTGCAAGAACCAGGAAAAGACTATGCTTATCACCTGATAGATCAGGCAGGTAGAACATATTTAAAAACCCTTCCTGCACATATCAGATTAGAGTATAAGTTAAACCATGGTCAGATAAATATAGTATTTGCTCATGGAAGTACCCGAAAGATAGATGAATATGTGCTGGAAGATACCGCGGAAAATGATGTGCTGGATATGATGAAGGAAGCAAATGCAGATTTACTTTTCATTGGTCATTCGCACAAACCCTATCACCGGATTTTAAAAACGGCTGATGGTAGGTTTAAACATATCATTAACCTTGGCTCGGTAGGGAAACCAAAGGATAAAGATCAAAGGGCGTGTTACGTCTTGTTAACTATTCATGCAGACAGTTCAATATGGGAGAAAGATAGCCTACTGGTAGAATTTAGAAGAGTTGAATACGATGTTGAAACTGCTGCAAAGGCCATTGAATCCAGTCTTCTACCCAATGAACTCGCGGAAGCTCTAAGATTAGCGAAATGAAATTGAATATATTATTCTTAAAAAAGACAATATTAAACCAAGGAAATTTATTATTCGTATATTTACGAACAATAAAAAGTAACAATGCCTGTAATTAGTAAGTCGGGTTATTTCAGCAAAGAGCAAGAGCAAACAGCAAGGTTTGCTAAGGCATTGGGGCATCCTATAAGAATAGCTATTTTACAATTATTGGATTCAAAATCATGTTGTTATCATGGTGATATGGTAGAAGAACTTCCTATTGCAAAGTCGACATTGTCTCAACACCTTAAGGAATTAAAAAATGCAGGATTAATTCAAGGCAACATAACACCTCCTACCATCAAATACTGTATCAATCATCAAAACTGGGAACTGGCTAAAAAATTAGTGAACAATATATTAAAATAGATTTTTTTTGATTGTATTGTTCGTAGTTTTACGAATTACGAACAATCTTTAACTTTATAAATTATTAAACCATGAAACAGATAAAAGTATTGGGTCCGGGTTGTCCAAAATGCAAAACAACCTACAACAACGTGCTGGAAGCTTTGAAGCAAACAGGTATTGAAGCGGAAGTAACTAAGATTGATGACATCGAAGAAATGATGAAATACAATGTACTGACAACACCTGTATTGATGATCGATGATAAAATCGTGGTGAAAGGCCGGGTAGCTGATGTTAATGAAATAAAAAAAATATTACTGCAATAAAGGTAGCTCTTTAGTAATCCAAAATTGATTATCCTAATTTATCATGTTTGACTGGTTACAACACTTTGCTGACTGGCTGATTTATACAGTCCTTGGCATATCGGCTCAAAGCCACCTGGGAGAGGCGCTGAACTTCTTTGTCCTGGATACCATCAAGATTTTCATCCTGCTGATGTTCATTACCTTATTGATGGGCATCATCAATTCCTATTTCCCTATTGAAAAGGTTCGGAATTTTTTAACTAAACGAAAATGGTATGGCCTTGATTATTTTGTGGCCTCGTTATTTGGGACAATCACACCGTTTTGCTCTTGCTCTTCAGTGCCCTTATTTATCGGATTTGTAAAAGGCGGTATCCCGCTTGGTGTAACTCTAGCTTTTTTAATTTCTTCCCCATTGGTTGACGCCGTTACAGTTGCCATGTTTATTGGCATGTTCGGTTGGAAGACTACACTGATTTATGTGGTGAGCGGAATAATTTTATCCATGGTTGCAGGGTTTATTCTTGGTAAGATGAAACTGGAACCATTGATGACTGATTGGGTGAAAGAACTATTAAAAGACAAAAAGATGGCCGATAAAGAACAGGATGAAATGCATTTGAGTATTTATCAGCGGTTTCCTGCAATTATCAAAGAATCAATTGGGATTGTTAAAGGTGTTTCTTTGTACATCATTGGAGGTATTGCTATTGGAGGCTTGATGCACGGCTTTATTCCGACTGGATTCTTCGAAGCTTATATCAGCAAAGAAAATCCTTTTGCCGTACCAATTGCAGTACTTGTAGGCGTACCAATGTACAGTAATACAGCTGCAATCCTACCTATTATGCAGGTTTTAGTATCAAAGGGCATTCCACTGGGTACTGCTATTGCTTTTTCCATGGCAGTTGTGGGCCTATCCATCCCTGAGGGGCTTTTGCTTAAAAAAGTAATGTCAACTAAAATGCTTCTAATCTTCTTTGCGGTCGTAGCTACTTGTATCATCATCTCAGGCTATTTATTCAATATCATTTTATAAACCTTTAAGAATTAATATTATGAAAAATTTAAGTTTTACCCTATTTGCTATCGTTGTATTTATGTTTGTTTCTTGTACGATCGAAGCACAACAAAAAAAACAGCCCGTTAGTGCAAAAAATGCAACCATCGAAGTGATTCAGTTTCACTCTGAGTATCGTTGCATGACTTGTCATAAAATTGAAGACCTCACTAAAGCCACTTTAGCCAGTAGTTTTAAAGCGATCCCTTTCAGGTTAATCAATGTAAGTGAAAAGAGCAATGCAAAAATGGCTGAACAGTTTGAGGCTTCCGGGACTGCCCTATTTCTGTACAATCCATCAACAGGCAAGAAAAAGGACCTGACCAGCTTTGCCTTTATGAAAGCTGGAAATAAAGCAGTATTTGAGGCTGAGCTTAAAAAACACATAGCGAATTTCATTAAAGGTTAGTATTGGATTGGTTAAACAATCTGGCACAAAATGGGGAAATGCCTATTTTTGCCGCTTTCGGCTTGGGCTTGCTAACAGCTATCAGCCCCTGCCCTTTAGCAACCAATATTACGGCCACCGCTTATATCGCTAAATCAATTAACAGTAAGAGGAAAATTCTGCTTAGTGGTTTATTGTACACTTTGGGTAGAATGTTTACTTATACCACATTGGGTGCCTTAATTTATTTTGGAGCGGGTAAGTTCCAGGTTGCAAAATTATTCCAGGGTAATGCAGCGAAATTCATTGGTCCGGTAATGATCCTGATTGGGTTGATTATGCTGGATCTCCTTCAACTGAACATTCTTTCAAAGGGAAATTTAACGCAAAGGCTCTCCGATAAATTTAAACACAAAGGGATGTTGGGCTCTTTTCTACTAGGCCTGGTGTTTGCCTTGGCTTTTTGTCCTTATAGTGGTGCCTTATTTTTTGCCATGCTCATACCCATGACTTTATCTGCTTCTGCGGGTTTAGTATTACCCATTTTTTTTTCGATAGGCACAGGCTTACCCGTTATTTTCTTTGCTTATATAATTGCTTTTAGCATGGGGAAATTGGGCGACTATTTTAAAGTCGTACAAAAAGTAGAAAAGGTAATGCGCATTGGGGCGGGGGCTACATTTTTATTAACGGGCCTGTATTATTTGAATATTTATCTTAAAATTTTTTAGCTATGACTACTTCAGAAGTATACCTGCAAACATAGAAAAAAGCCTACACCAAGTTTATAAATTTATTTAAAGATTTAAAGGAAGAAGATCTGCCTAAAAAGTTGGCTAATACAAAAAACAGTGTAGGTTTTCTTTTCCGGCATATAGGTGATGTGGAATTATTTTTTGTTAAAAATGTATTTGGTGCAGGAAAAGTAACGGTATCTGCAAAAACTGTAATTGCACAATACGATACAGGCGGATGGACAAACTTGGCTGAGTTATTACATTACCAGCAATATGCTTTTGATATATTGAAAGTGATCATTGAAAAGCAAACAGATGAGGACTAGCATAAAAATCCATCATGATGTTTTAAGTTCATCATGATGGATTTTTTAATTATGGTGCATTTGTTCCTACTTTTTTTTGGAAACGTTTTCAGAATAAGAAGGAATTTTTAAGGCACAAAGTACCTTTTCCAGAGGACAAAACCGTGTAAGAGAAGACTGAAGCAAATTAAACCCAATGAATACAGCCAACCATAGCCAGTTCATGCTTACTGTATAGGTCAATACAGCACTGATTAAAACAAGTGAGCCGGCAACGGCTCTGATAATACGTTCTTTCATTTGAATATTTTAATTGTTTGAATTACTTAACTGTCTTTCTCATCATTTTATAATAAAGAAGGGGAACAACAAGCAAGGTTAGAAATGTGGATGTAATCGTCCCTCCCATCAAGGATATGGCCAAGCCCTGAAAGATAGGGTCAAATAATATAATCACTGCACCCAGGGCAACAGCTCCAGCTGTTAACAGGATTGGCGTGGTCCTTACTGCTCCCGCTTCGATAATGGCCTGCTTCAAAGGAACACCTTCCTTTAAGCGGATATTAGTAAAATCGATTAGCAATATGGAATTTCGAACCATCACCCCTGCCAGTGCAATAAAGCCGATCATGGATGTTGCTGTAAAATAAGCATCAAACATCCAATGACCTAAAACAATGCCTATTAATGACAACGGAATCGCAGCAAGCATGACTAAAGGCACAGTGAAGTTTTGAAACCAGCCTACAATTAATATATATATCATAATGATTACCACGGCAAAGGCAATCCCAAGATCACGGAATACTTCATAAGTAATCTGCCATTCGCCATCCCACTTCAAACTATAATTGTCTTCCATTTCTGGTGGATGGGTATACTCCTCTTTTAACGAATAGCCTTTAGGTACTTTCACTGATCCTAGCTGATCCGAAACAGTGGAGATTGCATAGGAAGGACTTTCGAGGTCACCTGCCATATCGGCAAGTACATAAACAACCTCTTTCTGGTTTTTACGATAAATGCTTTTTTGCTTAATTTGCTTTGTTACTGTAATCAAATCTTTGATTGGCACCGCATTACCTGCAATTCCAATTACATTCAGGTCTAGTACGTCATCTAAATCTGATTTGTCTGCATCACTCAATTGTAGTCGGATAGCAGTTTGATTGAATGAAGAAGGTTGTGCTATATTTCCTACAGTCATACCAGATAAGGCCCCATTAACGGTTGCAACGATTTGTGCAGTTGCTATGCCATAGTGCATGGCCTTTTCTTTGTTCACTTCAATATGATATTCGGGCTGATCCGCTTCCACCATCCAGTCTACATCTACCACGTCATTGGTATGATTTAATAATCCTTTGACCTGATCCGCAATTTTGATCTGCTCCTTATAATTAGGACCATAAATTTCTGCTACTAATGTGGATAGTACAGGGGGACCTGGTGGCACCTCTACAATTTTAACATTGGCGTTATACTTTTTAGCGATCTTTTGTATAGGGATTCGCATTTCTTTAGCTATAGCATGGCTTTGCAAACTTCTGTCTTCTTTAGCAACTAAGTTTACCTGTATATCAGCCACATTATTACCCCGCCTCAAATCATAGTGACGAACTAATCCATTAAAGCTGATAGGTGCAGATGTACCGATATAGGACTGGTAACTAATCACAAGAGGCTGACTGGAAACATAACTTGCAATATCTTTTGCTACCGCCTGTGTTTTTTCTAAAGTAGTCCCCTCAGGCATGTCAATAATTACCTGAAACTCATTTTTATTATCAAAGGGCAGCATCTTTACAGCAACGGCTTTGGTATAAAACATGGAAAGTGTAAGCAGTAATACCACCACGATACTCAGGATAGTAATCCAGCGTTTTATACGGGATTCAAGTAGAGGTAAAATAGAAGAACGGTAAATCTTATAGATGCGCGAATCTTCTAAAACTTCCGCTTTGCTTTCTTCATGGACAGCACCCTTTTTTTCTTTCTCACGGAGGAATATATACCCCAGATAAGGGGTAAGGGTTAGCGCGACAATAAGTGATAAAAGCATCGCTATAGAGGCACCAATTGGCATCGGGCTCATGTAAGGACCCATCATGCCCGATACAAAAGCCATAGGCAATACTGCAGCAATTACCGTAAATGTGGCCAGTATAGTAGGATTACCCACTTCATTTATCGCATAGATGGCGGCCTTTAATGGTGGCAGCTTTTTCATTTTAAAATGCCGGTGCATATTTTCCGCTATGATAATCGAGTCATCTACCACAATACCCGTTATGAATACCAGGGCAAAGAGTGTAATCCGGTTTAGCGTATAGTCCATGAAATAATAAGCAAACAAGGTAAGTGCGAATGTTACCGGAACGGATAAAAATACGACCAATCCTCCACGCCATCCCATGGCTAGCATCACAAACAAGGTAACAACGACAATAGCTATAAACAAATGAAATAATAATTCAGATACCTTATCCGATGCCGTCTCCCCATAATTTCTCGTAACGGTTAAGTGAACATCATCAGGTAAAAGTTCTTTTTTTAGATGCTCTACCTTATTCAGGATCTGTTCGGATAATTTCATAGCATCTGCACCTTTTTTCTTGGCAACAGACAAGGTTATAGCCGGATAATTAGATTGATACGCCTCAGCATCTTCAGGATTTGCCTTTCCATAACCAAATAAAACATATTGATTAGGCGTCTCAGCACCTTCCTCTACCTGTGCGATTTGCTTCAAATAAACAGGCTGTCCCTGGTTAATACCTACCACTAAATTCGCTACATCATCTGCGCTACTTAAAAAACTACCGGTTTCAACTGAAAATGCGGTATCATGTTTTAATAGGTCGCCGCTATGCAGCTGTACATTACTTCCTTGAATCTGTTTGCCCAGGGATAAGAAGTCAACCCGGTTTGCAGCCATTCTATTCTTATCCAGTATCACTTTTATCTCTCTACTGCGACCGCCTAATACAGTGATATCCGATACATCAGGAATTTTTTTAATTTCATTGTTTAATTGCTGTCCGATTTGTTTCAGCTGATAATCGTCTACTTTTTCGCTCCATAATGTTAAACCCAGTACAGGTACATCATCTATAGCTCTGGTTTTGATCAATGGAAGCGTCACGCCCTGGGGCATTTTATCCATATTTTTCATCAGCTCACTATAAAGCTTCACCAGGGAGCGTTCTACATCTTCCCCCACATAAAACTGGACAATTAACATTGCCTGCCCCTGCATGGAACTGGAATACACATACTCCACCCCCTTTACGTTAGAGATCATTTTTTCTAAAGGCGCAGAAACCTTAGTTTCTACATCCTTTGGAGAAGCACCTGGATAACCAATAAATATATCCGCCATCGGTACCTGTATCTGTGGTTCTTCCTCACGGGGTATTAAAAAAGTACTGTAACCGCCTATCAATAAAAAGGCAAACATCAGTAATATGGTCAGTTTAGACTGCAAAAATGCCTTTGCTATGTTTCCTGAGAATCCGTTTTTCATCTGATCTAATTATTTACTCTGACTGCAGTGCCATTGAATAACCGGCCATCTGCACTTATAATATATTGCTCATTGGAAGCCAATCCGCTTAAGACTTCTACTTGATTTCCTTCCGTTTTTCCAAGTCGCACCCAACGCAAAAGGGCTGTATTGCTGCCGCTAACGGTATATAAGCCTGTTAGCTGGTCTCTATTTTCAATGCAGGAGAGTGGAACCATAACTTTTGCATCTTTTACCAGAGCTGCATTTTTTACAGGAATAGAAATATTGGCATACATGCCTGCATACAGGCCTTGCTTTTTCTGATCAGGGATCTGCACCTTGATTATATATTGGCCACCGGTAAATTGCGAAGATTGATTAATCTGGGTAATTTCTCCTTGAATTAACTTATTTGCCGCTTGAATACGAACCATTGCAGTCTCACCTTGATGAATTTGATTGATCATACTTTCAGGAACAGATGCGCTAACCTGATAACTACCGTTTTGCTCAATGGTCAATATGGGCATTCCGGGATTGGCCATGCTTCCTGCGTCAGCCAACTTCTGTGTAATCGTACCGGCAAAGGGCGCTGTTAAATTCGTATACTTTAGCATGGCATTCACTTCGTTACCCATTTGCTTAGCGCCCTCCAGTCTTGATTTTGCAGCCAAGTATTGGAGCGTTACATTGTCAAGTTCCTTTGCCGAAGCACTTTGCTGTTTGTATAATGCAGTAAAACGCTCATGATCTTTTTGTGCATTTTTAAATGCAGCTTCTGCTTCAGAGATCATCGCAGTCGTTTGCCCCTTTTTTGCCAGGATATCCTGATTACTAATCGTTACCAGTAACTGCCCCTTACTTACCTGATCACCGACCTTTACATTCAGCTTAGTGATATATCCCATCACCCTTGTGCTGATATTTGCGGATTGCACTGCCTCAACCTGACCGCTTACCTGTATAAAACCTTGCTGTCTGGCAGAGGATGAGGTTCCAATAGTTACCTGTATAGCTGTTCCCTGGTCTTTTTTCTGTGCTAATTTCTTATCATCAGAAGAACAGGCGCTTAGTAATAACAACCCTGTACCTATGCAAACTACTGCAGTTTGATATAATTTAATTCGTGCTTTCATGTAAATGATTTATTTAGTAGTGGATGAGGTTAAAAATTGCATGTATGCTTTAGTGACATTTGACGTAAAAACGGCTTGTGCCAAGTCGAATTTCTGTTGAGAAAGCTGAGTTTCTGCCATTAACACATCGGTCGTGTTCTCTAGTCCCTGCTGATAGCGGTTTTGTAAAATTCGTAGCGCTTCTGAAGACTGTTCAATGGATTCTTCTAACTTTAGGATTTCCAATCTTGCATCTGCCAGTGCGCGGAAAGACCTATTCAAATCTAGCTGGCTTTGATCCTTTTGCTGCGTGAGTTGGATACTGAGCTTATCACGCTCTAACTTTTGCGCCACAATGGTATTTTTTGTTCCGCCTCCTTTAAAGATATCCCATGATAGTTGGATACCTGCGAAATAAGAACGTGCTCCAAAACCTGTTAAATGGCTATCATTATACTGATAATTTCCAAACGCATTTAACTTTGGCAGGTAACTCATCTGAGAAGATTTGATCATCAAATCGGAAGACTCAATCGCTTTTTGCATAGCCATAAAATCTGCCCTTGAAGAATCAATCAGTTGAGTGATATCGCTTTTACTTACTTGATCGTTGAAACCGTCTCTTGTTTTGTAAATCAAACCCATTTTTCGACCCATTAATAAACCAAGGTGATCAGATGAGTTATGAATCGCACTTTTTGATTTCGACAGATTACTTTCAACCGTTGCAACGTGAACTTGAGCATTTAACAGATCAGTTTTTTTGATTAATCCCTGTTGGAAATGATTAGCTGTAAATTTGTATACCGATTTTACCGTTACTAATGCTTCCTCTAAGACACGGTTTGCATCATATGCTAATTGCAGTTGCAAATAAGCTTTCTGTACTTCAAAAGTTAAATATTCTTTCGTACGTAGAGTTTTAAACCTGTAGAGCGCTGTTTGTTTTTCTGCACCTTTCCTTTTATAAAGCAGATCTAAATTGATTAAAGGTTGTTGCACTTCAAGTTTGCCCATAAAATCCTTAGTACCTGAAGGATGGTTTAGAAGGTCGGGATTAAAATCGTTTTGAGTAATAGTTCTTTGTTGCAGCTTAAAGCCAAAAGCGTTAAGGGGGTTATCGGTGCTCATAGCGGTATAGGATGCCGTCACCTGAGGCAGGAAAACAGCCTCAGTTTGTTTATAATTTGCTAGAGCAATATTTTCATCCAGCTCAGCTGCTTGTAAATCTTTATTTGCGGCTAATGCAGCGGTAACAGCTTCAGATAGGCTTAAATTTGTAGTGACATCCTGCGCTGTAATTTCTGTAACAAACGCATTTAGAAACACAAAACAGGCCACTGCTATCCAATTCAAATATTCTTTTTTGTTCATTTACTTTTATTTGAAACAAAAGTAACATGCTTAAAAGCCGGAATCAGTAACATATGTTACCTACACTACGGGAGTGTTAATAAGAGTAATTGCGGTTGCAAGTACAGCAATTAATGAAATACTAATAAACAAACTTGAATTTATTTTTTTTCTACAATAAGTAACAATTACGGGATAATACCTAATACTAGCCCTTTATAAAGCAATAAATTCACATTGTTTAGATTTAAAATCTTAGGTTTGGCATGATGATTAAGTCAAGGGAGCACAAATTAAATAGGATCGGTCATAAAAGCTATAAGCTTTTATGTGTTTCCCTGTTGATTCTGTTTGTTGTGTTTTCGTCTTGCGCAGTAAGGAAAGGCTTACAATATCTTCTGTTAGGTGACTCCATGTCAAATACCTTCAGTGGTAAGACAAGTAAAGTCATTTTAATTTTAAGTGATCAAGCAGATAATTTTTCTACTACTTGTCAAAATCTGGTTGATACTAAAAGCGACCTGTTCTCATTGGTTCTTCAGCATGATTCAGGCAATGCAAATTTTCCTGCATTATATTTCCTGCTTCCAGCTTTTCTGCTTCCGCTACCTATTGTCTTTAAAGCTAGTAGCCAGTTACCCGTTCCCTATTCGCTACAACGTTGGCCTCAGCTTTCGCTCTTTCTTCAGAACAGGCTTCTCTTAATATAGAATTCGCAAATCACAATTTTAAACACTCGTTTGTATTGGAAGAAAACCCAGTACAGGTTTTATTTGCTCAATTCTATTATTAAATTTTAAAGAGAATGAAGTATACTCTTCAATTGTCTTGTTTCATGCTGTTGGCATTTACGATACAGCTAAAAGCCCAACAGAAAAACATATTGACACTGAAACAAGCATTCAATCAAGCTGATCAAACATATCCCGGACTTATTGAACGTGCTGCTACGATAGGTGAATACCAGATTCGTAAAAAAGAAGTTCAGAGTAGGGCCATCCCTCAGGTACAACTCCAGGCACAAAATTCGTATGGCACTTTTCAGGGAACTAGCGGTGCTTTCTTTCCGGTACCAGGTGTATTTAATGTTACAGGTAATAACGCTGTTTTAGACGGCGAAGATCAGTCTATAGGCAATACATTCGGTTCAGTACTGGTGGACTGGAAGTTTTTTGAATTTGGAAGACACAGAAAATCAGTAGATGCTGCCGATTTTCAGATCCAGGGTGCCCAAAGTGTTTATGATGCGGAAAAATTATCTCTTCATGCTAAAGTTAGCCGGCTCTACCTTGATATATATTACAATCATGCCAATCTGAATTGGGCCGAACTGAACGTCAAACGGGTTAAGCAGATTCTTGATCTATCTGTAAGTTTAGCATTAGCAGGACTAAAGCCTGGTGCAGATACATCAATTGCCTCATCAGCTTATTCTCAGTCTAAGGCAATCCGATATGAATGGTTGGGGAAATATGAAGCAAGCAAAACAAGTTTTACCTTGGTTGTTCCTGCACAAAATTGGTCACTTCCTGGTTTAGTATCAGAACGGGTCAATCAAGCAGGCAAGATTGCGGACAGTGTGCCAAAAAGCCATCCCTATCTTCAGCTCATCGATAAACAGTTGAGTTATGAAAGAGCTTTAGAGCAAGTTGTATCACGCAAAACATTTCCCTCTCTATCCATATTAGGAGGTGTTTCAACAAGGGGCAACGGTATAAATTCAAATGGCATATCCGAATATGGTATTGGCTCAGGTTATCAAAATTTTTCGAACAATTATCTTATAGGGGTAGGTCTGACCTGGAATATTAGCGGAGCTTATACCAGTTCACTGGAAAAGCGGCGAGCAGAGAAAACAATTCAGGGAGTTCAGGCGAGATATGACCTTCAAAAGTTACAAATGAGCACTTCTTTACAGGCTTTATCATTAAAGATTGCCCAACAAGAAAACCTGCTTGAAGAAAGTTATAAGGCCTTTAAAAAAGCTGTTGATGCTTACGATCTTTATTTGTCCCGATATGAAGGAGGATTGATCAATCTAACAGAATTACTTCAGATTCAGTTATTACTACAAACTTCAGATCGGGAGTATATTCAGGCTGGACAAAACTATTGGAATATGATCAATGAACAAGCTGAAATTTCCGGTGACTTTTCTTCTTTACTTAACCATTTTAATTAAACCTTATGAATATGATTAGGTTTGCTTTAAAAAAGCCACTCACGATAATGGTAGCTGTAATTGCTATCGCATATTTTTCTTTTAATGCCATACGTAATATCAATGTAGATATATTCCCTGAAGTGGAACTTCCCGTGATCTACATTGCAATGCCTTATGGTGGTCTTACCCCCGCCTATATGGATGGATTTATGGCCAACGAGTTTCAGAAGGTGCTTATTTTTGTTAGTGGTGTTGATGGCATTGACTTTAAAAGTGTACAAGGGTTCACTTTGATGAAACTGAGCTTTTATCCGGGTACTGATATGGCTCAAGCATCGGCTGAGGTATCCACGCAAGTATCCAGAGCCATGGGTTTTCTCCCACCAGGAGCGGTACCTCCGCAGGTAGTCAGATTCGACGGAAGTTCACTTCCAATTGGGCAGTTGGTATTTGAAAGTCCAAAACGCTCCATAACAGAACTTCAAACACTCGCTTTAACTAAGATCAGACCGATGTTTGTCAGTATTCCAGGAGTTACAGCTCCCGCACCTTTTGGAGGAAATATACGTACGATTGTTGTGAAAGTAGATCCGGGGTTAATGCAGTCCTATGGACTCTCAGCAGAGGAAGTGACTATGGCTATTGCTAAAAATAGCTTTCCTTCTCCAGCTGGAAATATCCGCATCGGAGACCAAAATCTGATGAGCCCTTTAAATTCAATTGCTAAGGATCCAGAGGAGTTTCTGAATATACCGGTAAAGCTAACTACTGGCAATACCATTTTTGTGAAAGATATTGCTTCTGTAGAAGATGCAGCAGATGTAACCACAGGATATGCGATTATTAATGGGAAAAGATCGGTCTACTTACCTGTTATAAAAAAAGCAGATGCTTCAACTTTAAAAGTTGTAGAAAATCTTAAAGCGGCGATCCCCAGGTTGCAGGCAGCTATGCCTGAAGATGTAGATATTAAATATGTTTTTGACCAATCAGGGTACATTGAACGCTCTTTGGAAAACCTGATTCATGAAGGCCTTCTTGGTGCGGTGCTTACAGGAATCATGGTTTTCCTTTTTCTTGGCGATTCAAGGGGGGCACTAATTGTGGTACTCACCATTCCCATAGCTATTCTTTCAGCAGTCATTATGTTGTATATGTTTGGACAAACGATCAATGTTATGACCTTAAGTGGACTCGCCCTGGCTATTGGTATATTGGTTGATGAAGCTACAGTGACAATAGAAAACATACATCAGCATTTCGAGAAGAAAAAACCCAAACAACGGGCAATTCTGGATGCACTGCTTGAAATCTCCATTCCTAAAATTCTGATCCTGTTCTGTATTCTTGCAGTTTTGATCCCTTCTTTTATGATGACGGGAATCCCTAAGGATATGTTCATGCCTTTATCTATGGCAGTTGCCTTTGCTATGATTGCTTCATTTATTGCCTCGCAAACATTTGTGCCCATTTTAGCCAACTGGATGATGAAGCCTGAATTGTTGGTACATAATAAGCCTAACAACCAGAAGCAAAAGCTAACGAGATTTGAAAAATTTAAGCGCCGGTATCTTATTCTAACCCGATATGGACAGCATAGAACGAGTAAAATTCTTAGTATTTATATATTATTTGTTATTATGCTTATAGCGGCAGGAGGCGTAATTATTGGAACCGATATACTTCCAGCAAGTAATAGTGGAGACATTCAGTTAAGGATAGTTGCTCCTGAAGGGAGCCGTTTAGAGAAATCTGAGGAATACTTGAAAAAAGTAACCAGTATCATTCAGGAAAAGTTGCCAGATAACGCTATAAAGATTAGTTCAGCCTTTGTGGGATTACAGCCATCTGCTACAGCGATTAACCCAATATTTTTATTTACCAGCGGTTCCCATGAATCAGTATTACAGGCATCCATAGATCAGCATATTTATACAGGTTCCATAGTAGATTTAAAAGAATCTATCCGCAAAGAGATTCATACCAGCATGCCGGAACTGAAGGTAAATTTTGAGCCGATAGAACTTGTTGAAAAGATCATGAGTCAGGGGGCAATGACTCCGATACAGATCAAGGTGGCTGCAGGACAATTGAAAGGGGCTGAAAAGTTTGCTAAAAAGATTGAAGCTGAATTACATAAAATACCATCATTAAGGGATGTAAGAATTGCTGAACCTGTAAATTCGCCAAGTGTGCAGATCAACGTAGATCGTGAGCTTGCTGCTCAGTTTGGTTTAACAATGGAAGATGTCGCGCGCACACTCACCATGGCCACCTCTTCTACCCGCTTTACTAACAAGAATCTATGGGTTGATCCTAAATCCGGTCTTGTCTTTCAGGTTCAGGTGCAAATCCCTGAAGCGGAGATGAACTCTTTGGACAGGTTACGATCGCTCCCTCTAAAATCAGGCAATCCCCGTCCCGTACTTGAAGATGTGGCCACGCTGAAAATGGTTGAATTGCCTGCCCAGGTGAACAGACAGGGGCCTAACAGGTATGTCAGTGTACTTGCCAATACATATCAATCAGATCTTGGATCTGCATCAAAAGCCGTAAAAAAAGCAATTAGAGAGATAGGCAAACCGCCAAGAGGGGTAATCGTATCCAGCGAGGGGTTAATGCAATTATTAGAGGATACGCTTTCAGGCCTTCAAAATGGATTGTTTGTAGCAATCGTCGTGATATTTTTGATGCTTACTGCGTATTATCAATCATTTGCAGTGTCTGGAATAATTTTAGCGGTTGTTCCTGCAGTGATTGGTGGAAGTTTGATTATGCTGGTCATTTCAGGTAGTACACTCAATTTGCAATCTTATATGGGCATCATCATGTCAGTTGGTGTCTCTGTTTCCAACGCGGTATTGATGATCAATCAAGCAGAAGTGAACCGTTTAAAATATGGACTTTCTTCCAGACAGGCGGCATTTCTGGCCGCATCTTCCAGACTTAGGCCTATCATCATGACTACGCTTGCAATGATTGCCGGGATGATCCCAATGTCTTTAGGAATGGGGGAAGGGAGCGAACAGGTTGCTCCACTTGGGCAGGCAGTCATTGGCGGACTGTTACTTTCAACCTTGTCCTCATTGCTGGTGCTGCCGCATCTATATGCTTTGGTCATGAAAAACAAAACCATACTTAGTCCCTCACTAGATCCTGACGATCCTGAAAATATAAATCAAACACTGGTCTTGACTTTAAATCTCAATAATTAAATATGAAACAAATAAATTGCAAATACACTCATCAGCTAGTATACCTGCTTCCTTTTTTACTATTTATAGGTGCATGTACGAATAAAAATCCTAAGAAAAGCCAATCACTGATCAAGAAAGCGACTGCTATTGGGGTAATTAAGCCAATATTGGATCAACCTGAATATACTTTGGAATTACCTGGTGAGCTTAAGGCTTTCGAGGAAGTCATATTGTACTCCAAAGTAAAGGGGTTTGTCAAAAGGATCCTGGTAGACAGGGGTAGTAAGGTTAGCAAAGGACAACTACTTGCCGTACTTGAAGCGCCAGAAATCAGCCAGCAATATCTTGCAGCAAGATCAGACGAAAATAAATTTCATGAAAATTATCTTTACAGTCGTCAGGCCTATAACATGCTTAAAAAAGCAGCTGCAAGAGTAGGTGCAGTATCAGCTATTGAGTTAGACAGAGCCAGAAGTATATTCAGAAGCGATAGCGCGGCCTTTGCTTCTGTAAAGGCACAAACAGGTGCGTCTGCGCAATTGCAAAATTATTTAAAAATTACTGCCCCCTTCGATGGGGTAGTGACAGCTAAAAATGTCTCGGTTGGTGCATTAGTTGGCGATGGATCACAAACTGCTCTTTTTTCTTTAGCTCAAACTGAAAATCTAAGACTTACTGTGGCCATCCCGGAAAAACACGGGCAATCAATAAATAATAATACAAAAGTTTCTTTTATTGTAGCTAATCATCCTGAAAAGGTATTTCATTCCAAGTTGTCAAGGAAGAACGGGGTTCTTGATCAAAAATCAAGATCAGTTACAGCAGAATTTGATGTTGAAAATATTTCAGCAGAACTGGGAGGCGGTGAGTATGCTCAGGTCAAACTCCATTTAAAACGTGCAGTCCCTACCATGTGGCTACCTGTAAGTAGTATTGTGACGGCGCAATCAGGAACCTTTGTGATCAAGGCCATAAATCAAATTATTTCACGAATCCCTGTTTCTGTTGGTATAAGAAGAGCGGAGTTGCAGGAAGTTTTTGGAGAATTAAATACAGAGGATCAAATTGTAATATCAGGTACAGAGGAATTAACAGAAGGAACTAAAATAAATATTAAATAAGAAGAATATCATGAAAAGATTAGAAGATAATAAGAAATGGTTTACTTTTTCTAACATAAGTACCATTGTAATGACAGTTTTTGTGCTTATCCTGTTTTTCAGACCTGAAGTAAAAGGACTGGTAATCCAGCGCTTAATGAAAGTCGGGCTATTTCAACCTGATGTTCCGGAAATTTCTGAAGCATCTTCTGTCCCAGTACAACAGGCTCCAAATCAGCAGGTACTCTTTACTGATCAAAAAGGAAATACGATCAACCTTTCTGATCAAAAAGGGAAAGTTATATTTATGAATTTCTGGGCAACTTGGTGCCCACCATGTATTGCTGAGATGCCATCTATTGACAAGCTTTATGCTAAGTATAAAAACAATAAAAATGTTATGTTTATCATGGTTGATGTTGATGGAAAAATGGAAGCCTCATTGGCATTTATGAAAAAGAAAAATTTAAGCCTGCCAGTATATATTTCCGCCGGTGCAATTCCAAAGGAATATTTTTCGGGTTCTATGCCGACAACAGTGATTTTAGACAAATTTGGCAATCTTGCTTTTCATCATTTAGGGGGAGCAGATTACGGAAACCCTGAAGTGACAGCATTTATTGATAAGCTAGCTAAATAAGGGGTAAACAAAACTGTTCATTAATATTGGTTTAAATTTTTTAAAGCTGTGTGAGCAACATCGAATACTTATGGTTAGTTTCTAAGTCTGACTACTTAATTAGCAGTCAGACCTAGTTTAAAGGAAGCGGAAACTTAAAAGTGCTTCTTTAATGTAATGGCTAACAAAAAATTATCATCACTAATCACTTGTCAAAACTTGAGTAATCATTATTTTATCTATCCGGGTTCCATCCATATCCACCACTTCTAAATCAAACTTGTTCCATCTAATCTTTTCACCAGTTACAGGATAATGATGAAGATTTTCTAGCACCAATCCAGCCAAAGTAGTAAACCCTTCCGGGTCCTTTTCATTTCTTATACCAAAATAGTTTATGAATTCATAATAGGGATATTGGCCATCGGCTAACCAGGATGTGTCGTTACGTTGAATGATCTCTAAATCATCCACTTTTAAATCAGTAGACATGTCCCCAAGTAGCTCCTCCACTACATCCGTTATCGAAAGCGCGCCTTGTATGGATCCATATTCATCTACCACGATAACCATATGAATTCTATTTTTCTTGAACTTTTCAAGAACTTTATAGGCAGGCATATTTTTTTGCACGTATTGTGGCTTTTCTATAATACTATTTAAGTCGAAGATGGGACTTGAAAAGCTTGATGTGAAAATATTATTAACAGATACAAGTCCTATGAGGATGTCTGGAGACTTATCAATTATAGGATAAATAATATGTGGATTTGCTTCAATCTTATTTTTTATTTCTGTTATATCGTCATTTATGTCCAAAAATATTAAATCGGAGCGATGCGTCATGAGTTCACCTGCTTTCCGGTCTCCTAATGCAAATACGCGGTTAACGATATCCTCTTCAATCTCCTGGATTTCCCCTACACTGGTACTATCAGCAATAATTGATTTAATTTCCTCCTCTGTTATAATTCCATCCTGCTTTTCCTTAATAACTAGTAGTCCTAATACGAATTCACTGCTTTTTGCTAAAAGCCATATAAAAGGTTTAGTAATTACGGAAAGAATATTCATGGGACTGGCAACCAGCATAGATATAGCTTCAGGAAAGGCTAAACCTATCCGTTTAGGGATTAATTCACCAAATACGATGGAGAAATAGGTGACAATAAAAACGATAAGAACTACCGAAAGCGTATGAGAGTAAGGAGCCAAAAATGAAATCTGGTTTAAATATAAGATAAAATCAGTGGTTAATTTTTCGCCACTAAAAATACCGGTTAGGATACCTATAAGGGTGATACCTATTTGAATTGTAGATAAAAAAGTATTTGGGTTGCCTGCAAGTTCAAGTGCTTTGCGTGCATTTTTATTCCCTTTGTTTGCAGCACTTTCTAAAGTAAATCTGCGGGAGGACACCAATGCGATCTCACTCATGGAGAAAATGCCATTTAGCAAGATCAGCAAAGCAATTATTAAAATTTCCATCTGCAAAAGTACGGTAATGAATGGTATAAATGGGTTTAAGGTCATTCAAAGCGTGTATCATTACAAGGATGATATTAAAAGACAGGGTTGATCTGGTGGTCTTGCTTTGTATATGGTATAGTTGGTATGTTTATTGCGTAAATAGAAGTAATAATGGTTGATAAAAAGCTGTTATTGGATCAATATATTTTCTATTCTAGTTGTTTAGAATCTCTTTTGCACTGTGAAATTTTATTTTTTAAACTTTAATCAAACAATGACACCGGCTTAACTAAAAAACCAATATTAATTTCTTTAATAATGAAAAATCTATATCTCTTACTATTACTCATGATACTATTTGTATCGTGTAACAAAGATGACCTTAAACCTACTACAGTAATTGACAAAACAATAGTTGAATTGAAGTACGATGGTCAGCATCAATTCATAATAACTCAAGGTTCAGAAAGTATTGATGCTTCCTCATTAATATGGACATCAAGCGATGAAACCGTAGGTACGGTAAGCTCCTTAGGATTATTCGTAGCTAATAGAATTGGTACTACAACGATTAAAGCAAAGGGTACTGGTATAAATGTAACTTCTGAAATATTCATTACCCCTTATAATACAATCTATAAGGAGCCTGTTTTGGATTTTGGTGAGACCCTAGCCTACATAAAAAGCAAAGAATCAAGAACGTTAAATAATGAAGCATCAGATGGTTTACTTTATAGTGGTGAAAATTCTAAGGTGAGAAATGTAATGTATCTTTTTGAAGGAAGTTTACTAAAAAGCTCTATTGTTTTACTTGCTAATACCGATGCTGTTTCAACAGAGTCTGTTAGCTTTTTAATGGAAAGATATACTTATTTAGACGAAAGTGATGGTATTTATATATTCACTAATAATAAGGTTGCTGCTGGATTAAGTTATAATGATAATTTAGGGTTAAACATCATATACATTAAAAACACGTCAACATTTACTAGTATTGTAGCGTTAAAAAAAGCTTTTAGAAATCAAATTAGCGGTGTCAAGATGAAGCAAATAAGGCTTAATTAATAGTTAATATTATTGTTCAGGTTTAATAAGGATTGACTGATAACATAAGCAGTGCCCTTTATTTTCTTCCCTAATTTGAGGAATTAATTCCCCTGATTTGATACAAACTTCATTGTTAAAAAATCCTTATTTACACAATATTAATTATCTTTTTATCGCTTAGTTTGATAACATGGAAAAACTCACATCTATAGATATGGCTTCATTTTTTAATTCAAAGTGATAAGATTTCAATCATATCCTTGCAGTAGACTTTTCCTTTTGCAATAACCAACTCCCCCTTGTCATGCATCACACGCATTGTCCGAATAACAGTCTCCACTCGTAAACCAGTCATATCTGCAATTTGCTGTCTGGTTAATTTGAGCTGAGTTCCATCCGTATAAAAGTTCTTATTTTCGGACTTTAGATAATTTAGTAAAGTAGCAATTCGGTGTTCCGGACTATGGGAGGAAAAAGATTTTATAATTAAGAATTTAAATCTAAGTCTTTTAGCAAGCAACTTGGTAAAGGCTAAACTTATTTCTCCATTTTCTTTGATTAATTTGAGAAATTTTAATTTTGATAACCGTATCACTAAACTGTCTTCATCGGTGATTGCAGTAGCAGCATAAGTTCCATCATCAAATAGAGGGATTTCACCAAATGATTCTCCAGGCTCAACAAGAGTGTGAATAAACTCTTTACCGTCATTATCTACATTTACCCATCTGGCCTTACCGCTTACTAGTTGATGATAGTAGGTACATGACTGACCTTCAGTAAAAATAGTTTTCCCGATACTGAATTTTTTATAAGTGGCTCCCCAAACCAGTAACAAGTTAATATCAATCATTATGCTGTAAAAGGTGATGTAAAACTATGAAAAAATAAATGACTTATTTTTTTCTGTTATGTCAAGTTATATACACAGAAATCAGTGTTAAATCGAAAAATAGGCACTTGTGCAGTCATAATCAATAATCATGCCCATGATGTAATTACAACGTAAATATTTCTTTCTCTTTATGATTCAACGCATAAAAAAACGAGAAAGGACTGAGTAATTTTGTACACAAATTACAGATCACTAATTTACATCTTATGAAAAAACTTACTATACTCAGTGTTTTGGTTCTTTTTATAACTATAATCGCTTCTTGCGGAGGTAGTAACAACTCGGGAACTACATCTGACTCAATTGCAAATGCTGATGGAGCAGCATCTAAAGAAGAAGGGACTGAAAATCCGTCTTATGATCCCAATAGAGGTGAAGGGAAATTTTCAAGCGTCGATTTAGGTACTTCTCTTGATGCAGCTAAAGCTGAAAGCGGCGATAAAGTTTACCTCGTTAAGTGTGGAGCATGTCATAAACTTACAGATGAAAAATTAGTTGGACCGGGATGGGCTGGTGTTACCACTCGTCATGCTCCAGAATGGATTATGAACTTTATTACAAACACTGATGCTATGATTGATAAAGATCCTAAGGTTCAGGCTCAACTTGAATTATGTCTTGTGCGAATGCCTAATCAAAATTTATCTGATGATGATGCAAGAAACCTGCTTGAGTTTATGCGTAAAAATGATGGTGTTAAATAATTTTTTATTTTGAATAAAAACCAGGGCAATGATATCATATGCTCAAATAATCCTATAATTCAATAATGATACTAAACAAAAACAAGGTACTTGGACTTGCTGCCCTTGCACTATTATTCAGCATGAATGCATGCAAGCCAAAAAATGCAGGATCCGTGGTAAGCGGAGATGCTGCAGCCCAGACGTATGTTGCTCCTGGGAAATACGATGAATACTACAATTTCGTTTCCGGTGGTTTTAGCGGACAAGTTAGTGTATACGGATTACCTAGTGGAAGGCTCCTTAAAGTAATGCCCGTTTTTTCTGTTGCTCCCGAAAATGGTTGGGGTTATTCGGAAGAAACTAAACCGATGTTGAACACTTCTCATGGAATGATTCCCTGGGATGATCAGCATCACTTAGACCTGTCGCAAACTAATGGTGAAATTGATGGTCGCTGGCTGTTTGCAAATGCTAATAACACACCTCGTGTGGCAAGGATCGACTTAAAAACCTTTCATACCAACGAAATTATTGAACTTCCTAATAGTGCTGGTAATCACTCCTCTCCTTTCATAACTGAAAACACGGAATATGTGGTTGCAGGTACACGTTTTAGTGTTCCTCCTGATGATAAAAATGGTGATGTTCCTATAAATAGCTACAAGAAAAACTTTAAAGGTACTATTAGTTTTATCAGCGTAGATAAAACAAGCGGGAATATGGATATTGCCTTTCAACTGCAATGCCCTGCCGTTAACTTCGATTTGAGTCATGCTGGAAAAGGTGTATCAAGCGGATGGTTTTTCTTTAGCTGTTATAATACAGAGCAAGCAAACACTCTATTAGAAGTAAATGCATCTAAGGGAGATAAGGATTTTATTATGGCTGTAAACTGGAAAAAAGCAGCTGAACTAATTAAAGCAGGCAAAGGACGCAAGCAAGCTGTAAAATATGCAAGTAATCGTTATGACGAGAAAACGCACACAGCAACCTCTACTATCAAAAATGAGGTAACTGTTTTGGATGTGAAAGATTTCCCTGGATTGGTTTACTTTATTCCTTGTCCTAAATCTCCTCATGGTTGTGATATAGATCCTTCTGGAGAGTATATTGTTGGTAGCGGTAAATTGGCAGCATTAATTCCTGTATTTAGTTTTTCTAAAATCCAGAAAGCAATAGCTAGCAAAGCATTTGAAGGTACCTATGATGGAATCCCAGTTATTAAGTATGACGCTGCTTTATATGGTGAAGTGAAAAAACCTGGATTAGGTCCATTACATACTGAGTTTGATGATAAAGGCAATGCCTATTCAACGATGTTTGTTTCAAGTGAAATTGTAAAATGGAATCTTAAAGATTTAAAGGTATTGGATCGCCATCCAGTTTATTATTCTCCGGGTCACTTAATGATTCCAGGTGGTGATACTAGAAAACCTACCGGGAAGTATTTGGTCGCATATAACAAAATAACTAAAGATCGTTTTTTACCGACAGGACCTGAATTAGCTCAAAGCGCGCAGTTGTTTGACATCAGTGGTGATAAAATGAAATTAATTTTGGACTATCCTACAATTGGTGAACCTCATTATGCTCAAGCGGTTAAAGCTAGTGTGATCCGTGATCAATCTGTTAAATTCTTTAAAATAGAGAATAATAAAAATCCATTTGTATCTATGGGTGAGGGTGCTACTAAAGTGGTTAGAGAAGGGAAAAAAGTGCATGTTTACATGACTGCCATCCGCTCCCACTTAACACCTGATAATATTGAAGGTATCAAAGTAGGCGATGAAGTTTATTTCCATGTTACCAATATCGAACAGGATTGGGATGTACCTCATGGTTTCGCCATTAAAGGTGCAAAAACAGCAGAATTATTAGTACTTCCTGGCGAAACCTCTACTCTTAAATGGGTTCCTGAAAAAGCAGGTATGTATCCATTCTATTGTACGGATTTCTGTAGTGCATTACACCAGGAAATGTCGGGTTATGCACGAGTATCTCCTGCTGGAAGTAATGTTCCAATAACTTTTAGTACAGGTACCAACCTGCCGAAGGAAGCAAATACCGTTAAAACACAAAATACGGCTTCAAATTAACATTAACTAAGAGAGATAGATAAACCTGCAATCTCATAATTGCATTTATCTTTCTCTCTTTTTACAATTATGTTATGAAAAATATTAGAATTACTACGGAAGTCAGAGCATTGCTTTTAATATGCGGACTTGGTTTAATAGCTGTTTTATTTACTCCAATCTGGCGAATAGATCTAGATGCACCTCAATATCCGGAGGGGCTACAGATGTTTATTCATGCGAATAAACTATCTGGAAACGTTGACATCATCAACGGCTTAAATCATTATATCGGAATGAAAACGCTGCATGCAGATGATTTTGTTGAATTTAAAGTGTTGCCAGGTATAATTATTTTTTATGCTTTATTATTTCTAACTGTAGCCTATTTTGCAAGAAGAAAGTGGATGTACTTATTGTTTGTCCTTTTTGTAGCTTTTGGTATTCTGGCCATGGTCGATTTCTGGAGATGGGAGTATGATTACGGCCATAACTTAAATCCTAATGCAGCTATTATCGTTCCTGGTATGGCTTACCAGCCACCGTTAATAGGTTTTAAACAACTATTAAACTTTGGCGCCTACTCGATACCTGCAACAGGCGGATTCATATTTATTGCTGTAGGTGTTATTTTATTAGGTTGCGTGATTTATGAATGGAAAAAGGGAAAAACTTTAGCGACTAAGACTAATATTTTGGCTGTAAGTGCTGGATTCTTCTTCTTATTAATTACCGGTTGTAATACACAACCTTTACCAATTCAAATTGGAAAGGATAATTGCGATTTTTGTAAAATGACTATCAGCGATAACAGGTTTGGCGCTGAAATAGTAACTAAAAAAGGGAAAACTTTTAAATTTGATGATGAACATTGTATAATCGGCTTTATTAATTTAAAAACCGTTACACCACAAGATATTGCTGCTATATATTTTACAAACTTTCTTCATCCACATGATTTAATAAAAGTGGAAGATGCTATTTTTTTACAAAGCCCTACTCTAAGAAGTCCAATGAATGGAAATATAGCAGCGTTTAATAATGAAGATAGTTTGATTAACGCATTGCCCAAATTTAGAGGAAACAAGATATCTTGGGAGGATATGCAAAAGTGAAGTTTCTTCTTTTCGTCATCCCCTTCCTGATTTATTATTCTGCTCAAGCAAAAACAATACATGTTGGGGCAAAGTGGGAATATAAAAGTGTAACAGCGGGTATTCAGGCGGCAAAATCTGGTGATACCGTGCTTGTAGATGCGGGTCATTATAAAGAAAAAAATCTGATAATTCGGAAAAGCATCGTCTTGAAAGGCTTGAACTATCCTGTTTTAGATGGAGAAAAGCGATATCAGATTGTATCTGTAATGGCTAAGGGAGTAGTCGTAGATGGCTTCAAAATCACACATTCGGGAATCTCAAGTCTGGAAGATTTAAGTGGTATTAAGATTTATGATGGTCATAATGTGGTTATCAAGAATAATATTCTGGAGGATACCTTTTTTGGCATTTTTATTGAAAAAGGCGACAACTGTACAATTGAAAACAACAGAATTACGGCCTTCAATAAGGCCGAACAGCAAAGCGGTAACGGAATTCACTGCTGGCAGGCTAAAGGAATGCGCATCATGGGCAACACAATTACAGGCCACCGGGATGGAATATATTTTGAATTTGTAAATAAATCTTTTATTAAAGGCAATACTTCTACTAATAATATCAGATATGGTTTACATTTTATGTTTTCGAATGACGATACATATCTAAGTAATGTTTTTAGTAATAATGGTTCAGGTGTGTCTGTTATGTTTTCAAACAGGATCAGAATGTTGTATAATTCTTTTCTGGAAAATTGGGGTGACGCTGCTTATGGCATATTACTAAAAGAAATATCGGATGGATATATGGAGGGTAATCGCTTCACTAAAAACACGAGTGCAATTTATATGGAAGGTGCCAATCGGATTCACATGAAAAAAAACACTTTCCAAAACAATGGATGGGCATTAAAAATTCAGGCCAGTTGCATGGGTGTAGTATTGGAACGAAATAATTTTATTGGTAATACTTTTGATGTTGGTACAAATGGTTCATTGGTGCTGAATACGTTTAAGAATAATTATTGGGACAAATATGAAGGCTATGACCTGAATAAAGATCGAATAGGGGACATCCCCTACCGTCCGGTAAGTATGTTTTCTATGATAGTTGAAAAATATCCAACAGCTATGATACTGTTCCGAAGTTTTATTACCACTCTTTTGGATAAAACAGAGAAAATATTGCCAAGCCTTACTCCTGAGAATTTAAAAGATAATGCACCTTTAATGAAAAAAGCATTTTAAAAAATATGATTATTGCAAGTAATATAACCAAACAGTTTGGCAAATTAAAAGCACTTGATAATGTATCCACCACTTGCAATGAAGGAGAATGTATCGCTTTGATTGGTCCGAATGGCTGTGGTAAAACAACGTTAATTAAGTCCATTCTGGGAATGGTAGTGCCCGATAGCGGGGTCATTACATTTAGGGGAAAAGATATTAAAAACCAATGGGAATATAGGGATGAGATTGGCTATATGCCTCAAATTGGCAGATATCCAGATAATATGACTATAGGACAGGTACTTGATATGATTAAAAACATCAGGAATAAAAAAACAGCATTGGATGAAGATCTTATCGAATCCTTTTCGTTGCATAATATACTGGATAAAAGAATGAAAACTTTATCGGGTGGAACGCGACAAAAGGTAAGTGCAGCTCTTGCTTTTTTGTTTAATCCGGCCGTGCTTATTCTGGATGAACCGACGGCTGGACTTGATCCTATGGCGTCTGAAATATTAAAAGAGAAAATCATTAAAGAAAAGGGTAAACTTATTTTAATCACATCCCATATATTAAGCGAATTGGACGATGTGGTGACCAGAATCATCTATATGCAGGATGGAATACTGCTATTTAATAAAAGCATCGAGGACCTGAAACAAGATACCGGAGAAGTAAAATTAGCTAAAGCGATTGCTCAGGTAATGAAAATATAATACTATGAAGAAAATTATAAAATTTGTCATCACTGATATATTGCGCAACAGGACAATGATGGTTTATACTTTGTTTCTATTGGCCTCTTCATTTAGTGTATTTAGTTTGGAAGATAGCAACAGCAAAGGATTACTCAGTTTGTTAAATATTATCCTGATCGTGGTTCCCTTGGTGAGCATTGTATTTTCCAGTATTTATGTATACAACAGTGCTGAGTTTATTGAACTGCTGGTCAGTCAGCCTTTAAAACGTAAATCTATTTGGCTCAGTATCTTTGGTGGATTGGCTGCATCGCTTTCTATTGCTTTTTTTATTGGAGCAGGGATTCCAGTTTTAATTTACCAGGCGAATATGATAGGCTTAACGATGATTTTAGTGGGGATCATGCTAAGCATCATCTTTGTGGCCATAGCGATGCTGGCCGCAGTGAAAACAAGTGATAAAGCGAAAGGTATAGGAGCAGTAATTATGCTATGGCTTTATTTCTCTTTGTTGTTTGACGGGTTGGTATTATTCCTTTTGTTTCAGTTCGCCGATTATCCAATTGAAAAGCCGATGATCGGAATAAGTGCGCTTAACCCAATAGATCTCAGCAGGATAATGATTCTACTTCAATTAGATATATCTGCGATGATGGGCTATACAGGAGCAATATTTAAAGATTTTTTTGGCACTTACACTGGAATATCATTTTCTATCATCGTATTACTTTTATGGATAGTTTTGCCCGTTTGGTACTCTACCCATAAATTCAATACTAAAGATTTATAAATATGAAAAGACATCCATCACTTGCGCACCTGTCACGGGAACATCATGGTGCATTAATACTTTCTAAATTATTGCAGAAAGACGCTCCGGCATATAAAGGACTTCCAACGGGTCTGGATGAGAAAGCTGTTTATGCTTTAAACTTTTATAAGGAAGATTTGGTAGAACATTTTGCAGAAGAAGAGAAGATCCTTAAAATGGTTATTGGGATTCAACCAGCACTTGATGTAATGATAGAAACTATTTTCAGCGAGCATCAGGAGCTTCATTCGCTATTTAAGCTAATAAATAATAATCCAGACTTAGCTGCTCATCTAAATGAAACAGGAAAGAAACTAGAGGAGCATGTACGTAAAGAAGAGCGTGAATTATTTCCAATGATTCAGGAAACCTGTACTGAAGAGATGATGATTGCCATTGATAAATCTTTAGCGAATAAGTGATGAAAGATATTGAAAACAGGTCCGATATTCAATTGCTTGTGGATCAGTTCTATATCAAAGTGATGGATGACAAACAGCTCGGATATATTTTTAAAGAATTAGCTAAAGTAAATTTGGTCACGCATTTGCCTATTCTGTACGATTTTTGGGAAAATGCTATTTTATTTACAGGAAATTATGAGGGTAATCCAATGGAATTACATAAACATCTGCATCATATTATGCCGTTAAATGAGACTCATTTTAACGTTTGGAATAAATTATTCATTTGCACGATAGATGAATTGTTTAAAGGACCAAAAGCTAATCTGGCTAAAGAACGGGGAATTAGTATCTCAAATACCATTAAAGAAAAATTAAATATTCAGGAATCTAATAAAAAATAACCTTTTAATCATCCTCCTGAACCACATCCCCTCTATTTTTAATACAGCCGTAAAACATCATAGCAATACCAACGAATAAAATAATTGCGGCAGTAAAAAGCATCAAATCAATATAGGGAATAATAGTATAATTCAGGGCTGTTATCCCCTGCATCATTAAAAGTAATTCGTTGATTATGATTCCGGCAACAAAAACCCATACGCCTGTTATAAATTTCTTTGTAACAGGGACGAGTTTAAAGGACAGTATATAACCTACTATAAAAATACTTATTACTGCTAATAAAACTAAATGCAGGTAACCAATAATAATTGGTCTGAAGCTATAAGATAATTGACTCAAGGCCGGGTGAACTGATGCAGATTGTAACAGGAGTTTAATTGACAATGCGATTGCAGAAAGCAGTAATAGTGCCTTTCCAGATTTAGAGAACTCCTGACGTATAAATGCCCTATTATTTGAGATCAATTTCAGCATGAGTCCCCACCCAACTAACTGTGCAATAGCTGCCACTAAAGTGATATAAGTAATGCCTGGAATTTTGATCCACATAATCGATAAAAAGTAGGCCGGCATACAGGCAAAACAAAACAGTATAAAGATGAGGCGTAACGTTTTAGTTGCTGTCTTAATTTGTTCCAATCGGGAAACAAGGAGCCCCATACCAGCAAAGAAGAACCAGCCATTGTATTGAAAATGAAGAAAGAAGTAAATAGAGGATAAATGTCCATTTTGGTTAATTATAGCATTTGCCATCATGAAAGCCAGACAAAAAACGCCAACAGACGAAATTACGCTAAACAACAATGCGGCTTTAAACCAGAGATGGCTTACATTTTTTTGATTCAGATGGTTTAAATCTTTCCAATAATAAATGGCAAAGAAGTATGATACTACAATAGAAAGGCTGGAAAAAGTAATAGAATATATACCATAACCTTGGAGCATAAAACTAATCATCATTCCATAGGCCGTAATCAGGTTAGCATATAGTAGCCAATGGTATCTTTTTACTATCTGGGGCCCGTGGTTTAAGCTAAGGTAATGGATCATTAAAACCATCAGTGTTTGTGTAATCCAACCTGAGAAAGCAAAATGAGAATGGCTGTGCAAAGCAAATTTCTGTTCTACAAATGGTAGATAGAAAGCAATTTTATACCTTAAAATAATGCCCAGACTGGCAACAAGGAGTAAATTAAAGAACGAAATAGTAAGCCACTTAGGGGTAAAATCAGACATGTATAGTGTTGTTTAGTTGGAATTTCTTTGAATATTAATCCATTTTATTAATGTTTAAAGGCCCAAGAAAGCTTGTAAATGCCTAAATGACATTATAGACAAATATAGCAACAATAAAAAGCAGGAGTTGATAAGCAAACGATATTTATATCCGGCATTGCATAGGATTTGAGAAGTTCAGGCGTCTAATGGTTAAAGAACATGTTCAATCTTAGTTCTTGTGTTCTCTAATCCTTGAAATAGAATGAAAAATTTAAAACCTGGAAATTATGTAATATGGGTTCTGGCACTACTGGTCATTCCGCTTTCTCTCTTATCGGTTGGAGGGGGAAAAGGACATCATGATATGTCTCCTGCCATGATTTATTTGAATATGGTTATCGCCCTGTTGGCCTATTCTACATTTACTCTTTCTTTCGTGTTGTGTGCTCGAATTAAATGGCTGGAGCATTATTTTGGCGGACTGGATAAGATGTATCAAATGCATCACAAGATGGCTTTAGTAGCCTTTATATTATTGCTGTCGCATCCATTTTTACTAGCGATCAGATGGATCCCTAATAATTTTGTTAGATTTCTTTTATCCATTTTTCCTTTACATCGTCGGCTGGAGGTAAATTTGGGAAGTTATGCATTATGGGGAATCATCCTGCTCATGCTTTTTACGCTTGTAATTAAGCTGCCTTACAGAACCTGGAAGATAAGTCATAAGTTTATGGGCTTATTTCTGATCGTTGCCCTCTTACATACCTTTATTTTGATATCTTTTTCTGACAATCCATTACTATGGATATATTTATGCTTTATTTCCGGTCTTGGAGTGGGTGCATTTCTTTACCAGACGGTATTTTTCGGAATATTTAATAGCGGTTATTCCTATAAAGTAGATGCTATTGAAAGGGTTAATGAAAGAATTATGACCATAGAATTCAGTCCGGTAGGTAAGAAATTACATTTTAGCTCGGGTCAGTTCTGTTTTTTCAATTTCTGTTATCCCGGTATTTCAAAAGAATCCCATCCCTATACCCTATTTCCCACAGGAAATGGTAACTCAGTACAAATTATGGTAAAAGCCTTGGGTGATTATACAAATGTATTACATCGCACGCTTAAACTTGGGGCAAAGGTATTGCTTCGTGGTCCCTATGGCTCTTTTGATTTTAGAGAAGGGAAAAAGGATCAGGTATGGATTGCTGGAGGGGTTGGCATTGCTCCATTTATCAGTTGGATAAAAGATTTACAGCAACGGCCTTTTCCCGATTTGAATGCTGAATTGTACTATTGCGTTCATCAGGGAGATGATGCTATTTATACGAATGAGATGAAATCTTTTGAGGAGGACTTCAAAGGTTTTCATTTAAATTTAATTTGTACAGCAGTAGATGGTAAATTGAAGATTAAAGACATTCCTGATTTGGAAAATAAGGACATTTTCCTTTGTGGCCCTCAAACAATGACTAGGTCTTTTATAAAAAACTTCAAAGAAATGGGAATTTCTCCGCACTTGGTTCATTATGAAAATTTTGATTTTAGATAGCTCTTATATAACGCATGAGTGATCTAGATCTGATTAAGAGAATCAAGAAAGGCGATGTGAGTTGTTATGGGGAATTGGTAAATAAATATCAGCAAATGATCTTTCGGGTTTGCATAGGTTTTGTACACCAAAAGGATGATGCGGATGACCTGAGTCAGGATGTATTTATCAAGGTTTTCTTAGCGCTTCCTAAGTTTAATGAGAAGGCTGGCTTTTCTACCTGGTTATACCGGATCGCCATTAATGCCTGTCTCAACTTTAAGCGAAAAGCTTGCAAAGATGTTTTTTTAGTGCATTACGGTGAACTGGAGGAAATATCGCTGCAAACAGACAGGCTCTTTAATGAGCAGGATACAGGTGCCGAGCAGTTATTAATTGAAAAAGAAAATGCAGATTACGTGCATCAGGCAATAAGAGGACTTCCCGAAAAGCAACGTATTGCCTTTGTATTGTGTAAATATGAAGAACTCTCCCAAAAAGAGATTGCTGAGATCATGAAGTTGTCCATTGGTGCTGTAGAGCAATTATTGCAACGAGCAAAAGGTAACCTGCAGAAACAACTTCTGGTATATTACAAGACAAATTATTGCCAGACATAGGAAATTGATTTTATAATTTAATGAGTGGACAGATGAGATTAAATGAGTCTAAAAGTATAAAAGAACTGCAGGAGATAATGGACAGGGTAATTGAACTGGACAAAAAAACCCCTTTCAACTCCTTTATGGCGGAGAAAGTCATGCTCCGAATACAAGGTCAACCAATGATCATTGTTCCTCTATATCAAAAGGTCTTTCAAATTGCAGCATTTGCGGCTTGTATACTCCTGGCAGTCTCTTTGGGGATCTTCCTAGGTGATGAATATAGCAATGACACAATTTACACCCATCAGTATGAGATTTCGGCTGATGATTCACAGATCGAGCGACTGGATGTTCTAACCGTTCAATAAATAACCTAAAAATGCGTATAGAAGATAAAAATAAATTTTTAACATGGTCTGTGGTGGTACTGGCTCTATTGAATCTGTCTACCATCGGAACTATCGTATATCATATCATAACAGAAAAAAATGAGATGAGTAAATCATCTGAGCGTTATGCTTCGCCTTTGAAGGGTCAGGATTTCATGGAAACACTAGACTTTACTCATGAACAAAAAGAGCAGTTTCATTTGATGAACGACTCGTTCAGAGCATCAGTAAAGGATATCAATGAAAAGCTGGACCTACATAAAAATAGCTTATTTGCCGAACTGCGAAAGACAAATACCGATACTGTTGCTTGCAATCGTATATCTGATGAAATAGGAGTTTTGCATAAAGTGCTTAAGGTAAAAACGTACCGGTTTTATCTTCATGTTAAGGGAATATGCAGGCCTGACCAACAGGAAAAGCTTAACGCTGTGTTTGCTCCAATTTTTAATTTTGATGAGCGCCAGGAGTCCAGACATGGGAAAAAAGGCCATCATGAAGGAAGAAGAAATCACTAATTGATCGCCGCTTCGCTAGGCTACGTAACATAAGTTACTTAGGAAGACCATTAATCCTGCTATTTTTGTTTAAAACAAGACTATGGTGGAAATAACGGGCTATGCAGCTTCAATTTTAATAGGCCTTTCATTGGGATTAATTGGTGGTGGTGGTTCCATCCTCACTGTCCCAATATTGGTTTACTTCTTTTATGTTGACCCTGTCCTTGCCTCCACGTATTCCCTGTTTGTTGTCGGCATTACCAGTTCAGTAGGTGCATTTAGCCATTACCAGAAAGGTAATGTTAATTTTAAATTAGCCTTTCTCTTCGGAATTCCTTCTCTTGTTTCTGTTTTTACAATGCGTAAATGGATCATGCCTATGATTCCCTTTGACTTATTTACAATCGGTAGTTTTGAGCTTACCAAGCCTACCTTGCTCATGCTTACTTTTGCAGCTTTAATGATTGTTGCTGCATTTTCGATGATCAGGAATACGAATAGAAAGTTAGTAGCTTATAACCCTGTTAACTATATAAAATTGGTAGTGCAAAGCATTGTGGTAGGGATAATTACAGGGTTTGTAGGTGTGGGCGGAGGCTTTTTAATTATACCTTCACTGGTGATTTTCGCTAAACTACCAATGAAGATGGCAGTTGGAACTTCTTTGATGATCATGACTCTGAGTTCACTTCTTGGTGTTTTAGGTGATGTAAGTCGCCATGAACCAATTGATTATATGTTTCTCTCCTCTTTTTCTGCTTTTGCTATTATAGGGATACTTGTTGGCAGCTATTTGACCAGGTATATTCAGGAGAATAAATTAAGACCTGCATTCGGATGGTTTGTACTGGTTATGGGTATTTTTGTTCTCATCACTACACTGAAATTATAAGTATTCGGTAAAAATAATGCTTATAAACACTGTTATGTAACATAAGTTACTAATTGATATAAAACATGTTACGAACTTTGACTATCAAATAAATACAGCTATGAAAATTGAACAATTTGAAGATAAAGAACTTTCCCATTATTCGTATGCTATATTAAGCGAATGTGAACAGGAAATAGTTTTAATAGATCCTTCCAGAGATGTAGCTTCCTATTTGGATTATGCAGAAAAAAATGAAGCTAAAATTATAGGTGTAATTGAAACACATCCCCATGCTGATTTCATTAGTGGACATCTGGAACTACACGAAAATCAGGGAGCTTCAATCTATTGCTCTAAACTAGTTGCTGCTAATTATCCACACCTTCCTTTTGATGATGGTGATTTTCTAGTGTTTGGGAAAATTAAACTAAAAGCGATAAATACACCTGGTCATTCACCGGATAGTATCAGTATTGTTCTGGAACATAATGGTGTAGATAAAGCGGTTTTTACGGGTGATACTTTGTTCATTGGGGATTGTGGCAGGCCTGACCTTCGGGAAAGTGCGGGTAACATTACCATGAAAAGAGTTGAACTGGCCCGACTGATGTATCACTCATTACGTGAAAAACTTATGGTACTGGCTGATGATGTATTGATATACCCGGCTCATGGCGCCGGATCCCTATGTGGAAAAGCGCTAAGTGAGGCAAATCACAGCACTATAGGTGTTGAAAAAATAAGCAACTGGTCACTGCAACTTATGTCTGAAGATCAGTTTAGTCATCTTTTGATGGAAGATCAGCCATTTGTGCCCAAATACTTTCCTTATGATGTAGAACTGAATAGAAATGGCGCTCCTTCGTTCGCTTTGTCCATTAAGGAGGTTAATATTATTTATGAAAAGGTGGATCCATTGATTTTAGATTCTGAAATCGTGGTTATCGATACACGTCCTGCTGATCAATTTAAGAAGGGACATTTACCTATGTCGATCAACCTGATGGCAAATGGAAAATTTGAAACCTGGTTGGGTTCTCTAGTATCTCCAGAGGAGTATTTTTATCTGGTGGCAGACAGTCAGGTGTCATTGAACAAATTAATAGAACGCACAGCGAAAATTGGGTATGAGTCTTTTATTAAGGGAGCTTTTCTTATAGAAAATGGTTCTATTAGAATGGAAGAAATAGATCTGGCTCTGTTTAACAATAGGAGAAATGCATATTCTATTGTTGATGTACGCAGTCGTACTGAAGCTCAAGAGCAACCTGTTTTCGATCATGCAATCAATATCCCTTTACCTGAATTGCGGGAAAGACTTATCGAAATCCCCACAGGTAAACCTATAGTAGTGCACTGTGCTGGAGGATATAGAAGTGCTGCTGCAAGTAGTATCATTGCTGAAAGGGCCTCTGATAAGGTCTTTGATCTGGGTGATCAGATTAAGAATTTTATAGAGGAAAAACAAAGTCAATTGTAACAAATGTTACCGGGGTTACATTCAACACTGGGTATCTTTAAGTAATAACCGAATTGGGTTACACCAGAGATATGAATGGGCTAGCGTTTAACCAAAAGGTTCCTTCGGTAAGAATTGACAATAATAAATAGGATAAAATAATTATGAGCTCAAACATGAAGCAAACCATTTTAACCAACTGGACATTTAGTAGAGGATTTCGTTTGATAATAGGAATCGGGATTATTGTTCAAGCTATCCTCTCAAGAGACGTGGCATTTAGTTTAGTAGGACTTTTGTTTACTGGAATGGCTGTGTTCAATTTAGGTTGTTGTGGCTCAGGTGGGTGTGCAGTAAAGACCAAAAATGTTACTCCATCAAAAAAAGACCCAACTTATGATGAAGTGGTTTAATACCAATACAGGTAAATATTAACAATAGAGAACAAAATGATGAATTTATTTAAACAGATATTTGGTGGCGATGCTACTGTTGATTTAGAGAATATTATTAATGAGGGAGCCTTTTTAGTTGATGTAAGGTCTCCGGGAGAATTTGCCTCTGGCCATGTGAAAGGCTCTGTAAATATACCTTTAGATAAGGTAAACGCACAACTCTCTAAATTTCAAAATAAGAAGAATATTGTTGTCTTTTGCCAGAGCGGAGGCAGAAGCAGTCAGGCTAAATCTATATTGGAACAAAGCGGACTTACGAATGTGGTTAACGGAGGTACTTGGAATAAGGTTAATCAGTTTGTAAAGTAAATTTTCTTCAGCTGAAGCAAGATTACAGCATGGATTAAACCTTAATTAAGAAACAGCATATCATGTCCACAATCAAAACACAGGAAAAACAATTTTCAAGCCTTCAAAAAAGAAAATGGTTTACTTTTTCAAATATTAGCACGGTTATATTATTTGTTTTTGTAATTACTCTATTCATAAGTCCCAATGTGAAGGGATGGGTAATTCAAGGTTTAATGAAGGTGGGATTATTCCAACCGAATATACCTACTAATCCAACAGCAAATCATAATGTTGCAGTCGTTCAACAAGCCGCTTCTCCGGAAGTACTATTTACTGACGAAAAGGGTAATAGGATCCGGCTCTCAGAACAAAGAGGGAAAGTTGTATTTATTAATTTCTGGGCCACCTGGTGCCCTCCTTGTATTGCTGAAATGCCTGGCATCAATAACTTATATGAAAAATACAAGGACAATAAAAAAGTATTGTTCCTTTTGGTAGATGTAGACAGTAAGATGAAAAAGTCTGCTGCATTTATGAAAAGAAAGGAGTTTAATCTACCTGTTTATATACCAGCGAGTGAAATGCCCTCTGAATATTTTTCAGGGTCTATGCCAACGACGGTAATTTTAGATAAATCGGGAAATATTGCCTTTCATCATGTTGGAGGTGCAGATTATAGTAATCCGAAAGTAGCTGAATTTATCAATAAGCTGATTCAATAAATTAGTTAAAAAAGGGGTTTATCTAAGCAGTAATAGTCTGATTAATAACCATGCCGCATATTATGCAGGCAAAGGTTAGCAACATGTTACAGATGAAGTATAAACCGGTCAAAATAGATGTTATTTTGACCGGTTTGTATTAGAAATGACCTCTTATAAGTGGTTTTATGTTCGACTTATAATATGCATCCAGCGTTTGATGAATCTCCGTGGATAAAGGATTAAAAGAAGAAGCTGCCATATTATTTTTTACTTGCTGAACACTCGAAGCTCCTGGAATAACTGCAGTAATTTCGGGGTGGTCTATGATCCAACGGATCGCCCATTGCGCAGTATGCTGATCAGGGAAAATGCCTGAAATATGTTTTGCCAGTTCAACACCTTTCTTAAATTCAATTCCAGAAAATGTTTCTCCCGCATTGAAGGATGCCCCATCTGCATTATAATTACGATGATCAGTAGGTAGAAAATGAGTGTCCTTTGTATATTTTCCACTTAGAAGTCCACTAGCAAGTGGTACTCTTGCTATAATAGCGATCCCTTTTTGTTTAGCCTCAACAAAGAAATCTTCAGCGTAATGCTGGCGAAATAGATTGAATATGATTTGTATGGAGGCAATTCCATCTTGTTGTAAGCATAAATGTGCCTCTTCAGCTGTTTCTACACTTGCACCCCAATTCGTGATTAGGTTGTCCTGCTGAAGTCGTCTTAAGTTATCAAATACGTGACCAGCTTCCAGTTCTGAAGTAGGTATACAATGTAATTGTTCCAGAAACAATGTGTCAAGTTGAAGATGGCTTAGTGAATCTTCAACCTGCTTCCGCATGTTATCATAAGTGAAATTTTGGGGCCATCCATTTCCATTATCTCCTCTCCTGCCTAATTTGCTTGAGACAAAGAATTTTGTATTTGTTGATTTTAGAAATTTGCCAATCACCTTTTCACTGACACCCATACCGTATACATCTGCTGTATCAATAAAATTACCACCAGATTCTTCAAATTGCTGAAGTATTTGGAGTGCATGATCTTCATTAACCGCCCCCCAGTCTGCACTTCCAAGTTGCCAAGTACCAAGCCCAATTTCTGAGATTTGCACCTCTTTAAACTTTCTATATTTCATATTTATAATTTTACTGGGTCTAACCCTAAATCAACTAGGTATTCTTTCAATTATACCTAATTGATTTGCAAAAGTATAATTATAAGGAAGTTCTTTACATAATTACATATACTTCATTGCTACGTAGCCGAGCAATCTTCTCCACAAGGCAATTTGACCGATACAATTGGCCTCTCTATAAGTAGTGAAAGCAATTAAATCGAAGTTGGTCATAGTTTGTCCTGGCATCATCTCAAAAGAACTGTCGAGCTTTTCGTCGTCAGCACTCACAAGTTCCTCCTTGAGAATCGGTGATATAAACTTCCAGTCCTTTTTAAAATTATCAAGTGGAGGATAAGCAATGCTTTCCTGAATACCCTTATGATCTTTAAAAAGTTCATTTGCTTTCTGCTTGTGATCTGCACCCAATAGTTTAGCCAATTCAAATCTTTCTTGTACAAGGCTACCTGTGAGCCAGGCAATATGATTGGCTTTCGTATCCAGTCTTCTATGTGCATCAATATCTGAAATTCCTTCAAGCGCGCTTTCAAAAAAAGCAGTGTGCATGTCATAAAGCACAAGGAGAGAAGACAATCTGCTGCTTACTGTTTGTAACTCCATTTTTATTTGTTTTAAGATTATTAATAAATTTTTAAGTTGTTTCCAGGATGGATAGGATATTTCCTGCCGGATCTTTAAACCAAGCGATGTTAGGTCCATCCCCACGGGCAATACCCTTATCATCAGTCTTTAAATCTGGTTCGTTATACTTTTCAAATGTAACACCTCTTTCAGACAATTCTTTTACAGCCGTATCAATTTGATCAACGGGGAAATTAAGTACTGTGAATGTTGCAGGAGTATGATTGGGTTTATGATAGGCCAGTATCTTATATCCTGATACAAGTTCCAATTCAAGAAAGCCCATCTCATTTTCAACCACTTCTAATTCAAGAACTTCAGAATAGAACTTTTTAGCTGCCTGTAGGTCGTCGATGGAGAAACTGCTGAATATTTTTGTTTGTTTAAACATATTTAATGATTTAGTTAAGATAAATAATAGTTAAGTTTCAGATTGGAATATAACAAATATACAATTGGAATTTTCAATCTGGAAGGGTTGATCAGGACGATAAAGGGGTAATTTGCGACAATTAGTTAGGCGATGAGAATTTTTTAACACAACAGCTGCTATTAGCTATTGAGGTAAAAATGTAAGATGTCTAATTGACAATCAATCAGTCATTATCCTAAGAATTTGATATCAGCAGTATCAGGAAAGTTCAGTTCTCTCCTAATAATAATCATTGAATGATTAAAATCAGCATACTAATATGGCTGTGAAACCCATATATCCAAGGTGTATAACAGCTAACATTATTCTCTATAGCCCTATTTGTTAAGGTCTTCAATCAGGCCCGTTTAGCCTTTCCTTTTTAACATAAAATTAAAAATCTATTCATTTCCATGTGGTTATTAGTAGTACAACAAATTATCATGAATAGTTGTAAAGAAAAAACTCAAAGATTGCTTCAGGAACTTGCTTGATTGAACATCCTGTAGCTGTTTACATAAACCATCTAAATATTCATTTGCCTCATAGAAACTTTATTCAAAATACTAAAAAATTGGAGGCCAAAATAATTGAATGTACAAATACCCATTTTTATCAAATAAAGGAAGATATCCTCATTGAGATGTAATGTTCGCCAAAAACTACTCATTTAAGCTAAAGAAAATTTAATAGCCCAGATTAACAACAGCTATTTCAGGCCATCTTCCTGCCATAATCTTGCTCCCCCTTTGATCCCATCTTTGTTGGTAATAATCTTTATATTCTCATCCAGTTTAAAATTAAGTTTATCTGCATTTCCTCCGCCTATATAAAGACGATCATAATTAAACACTCTTTTTAAAACTTTCAAAACCCTTTCCATCCGCTTGTTCCATCTTATTAAACCTTTATCTTTTAAAACCTCATCACCTATGTAAGTATCATAAGTTTTGTTTTTTGTAAAAGGATGCTGTGCAATTTCAAGATGAGGGAGTAAATGTCCGTTTAACAACAGAGCCGATCCGAAACCTGTACCGAGTGTAATTATCATTTCCAGACCTTTTCCGCTTACAACACCTAAGCCTTGCATATCTGAATCGTTTACCAACCGTACCGGTTTATTTAAAGAGTCGCTAATCAGCTTCCTAAAATCTACATCTTTCCAGAAATTAGTATCCAGATTAGGAGCGGTAAAAATAACACCGTCTTTTACATATCCTGGAAACCCGACAGATACCATATCATAAGAAATAAAACCCTTCAGCAGTATATTAATTGCTTCCAATAATTTTTCAGGAGTTGCAGGGTCAGGAGTCTTAACCTTTTTATACTCCTGTAATAGTTCCCCATTTTGATCTAAAACCGTTGCTTTTACGTTAGTCCCGCCAATATCTATAGATAGTATTTTCATTTCTTGAGAAGTATTTTCCATGTTCTGCAATATAAACAATGTGTGCTCTTCAAACTCAGGATACCCAAAATAGTTTAAAAAGAAATAAAATGAAATTCTCATCCACATCTCATATTCCTGCGAATACTAAAAAAAGCGCTATTTAGCTGTCGGTTATCCCGATATTTATATAGAAATACAATTAGCTAATCAAAAAACGTTCATATACTATGGAAACTAAAGAAAAACTACAGGAAGCATATATTAAATACGTATTAACAAACGGCGAACAACCTAAAACCGTATTTATATTTGCTAAAGAAAACGATATGCCAGAGGAAGAGTTTTATAACCATTTCACCTCGTTCGAAAGCATGGAGATCAGCATCTGGGCAGGACTCATGAACACAACTGTCGCAGAAGTGAAAGCTCAGGAGGTGTGGGGCCAATATACTTCAAGAGAAAAAGCCCTTAGCTTATTTTACAGCTTCATTGAATTACTAAAAGGAAAGCGAAGCTTCGCTATTTTTAGTTTAAAAAAGGCCCCAGGTAGTATCGGCAATAAAAAATTACTGCAGGGACTTAAGTCTAAATTTGAAGTATTCAGCGCTGAAATCATACAAGAAGGTATTGAATCAGGCGAACTAATGGATCGTCCTTTTTTTGCCAATAAATATAAAGATGCGCTCTGGATCCAGTTTGGTTTTGTACTCAACTTCTGGTTGAAAGATACCTCCCCAGGATTTGACAAAACCGATCAGGCAATAGAAAAAGGAGTGAATGTTACGTACAATCTCTTCCAGCGGTCACCACTAGATGAATTACTTGACTACGGAAAATTTCTTGCTAAAAACACCAATGTTAAAATGCCATTTTAGATGATTGAAAAAGAAGTAAAAGAACAAAACAGCATACCCACCAGTAAGGTAGAACGCTCCACTCAATTTGTAAAGACAGGATTTAAAATTGGCGGGAACTACGTAAAACATTATTCGAAAAAATTATTCAACCCGAATCTATCTAAGGATGAACTGAATGAAGAAAATGCAGCAGATATTTACGAATCTTTAAGTAAATTAAAAGGCAGTGCATTGAAAGTAGCTCAAATGCTGAGTATGGATAAAAACATATTGCCAAAAGCATATGTAGATAAATTCTCCCTTTCTCAATATAATGCACCACCCCTATCGGGTCCGCTTATTGTGCAAACCTTTCATAAATTATATGGTAAGACTCCTGATCAGATATTTGATAAATTCGACCTAAAATCCAGTAATGCCGCCTCCATAGGTCAGGTACATCAGGCCGAACTCCATGGAAAGAAGCTTGCCGTTAAAATTCAATACCCAGGTGTGGGCGATTCTATTTCTTCGGATCTGAAGCTTGTTAAACCTTTTGCATTTCGTCTATTAGGGATGAGTGAAAAGGAGTTAAATATATATATGAACGAAGTAGAAGAGCGTTTGCTGGAAGAAACAGATTATGAGTTGGAACTCAAAAGGTCTATTGAATTTTCTAAAGCCTGTTCTGTTTTAAATAATATTGTTTTTCCAACCTATTATCCCGAATTATCTACCAAAAGAACGATCACGATGGATTGGCTGGAAGGGAAACATTTAAAAGAATATTTGCAGACTAATCCATCACAGGAGGAGCGCAACATCATAGGTCAGGCTCTATGGGATTTTTATAATTTCCAACAACACGAGTTACGTGCCGTCCATGCAGATCCGCACCCTGGAAATTTTATGATTACCCCTGATGGAAAGCTTGGTGTAATAGATTTTGGATGTATCAAGGTGCTACCCGACGATTTTTACAATCCATTTTTCTCCTTGTCTTCTAATGGCTTTTTTGAAAGTAAAGAAAAGACACTAAAAGCTTTCAGAGAGCTGGAAATGATTCAACCAAACGATACACCAGCTCAAATTGAATTCTATCATGAAGTATATTGCCAAATGATTACCTTATTTGCCAAACCCTACACGAGTAATACTTTTGATTTTAGCGAAAATGCGTTCTTTGATAAACTTTATAAGTTTGGTGAAATGCTGTCAAAAATGCCCGAATTTAAGCAAGTACGCGGAGTAAAACACTTCATATACGTAAACCGTACTAATTTTGGGTTATACAATATTCTTCATGAGCTAAAGGCAATAGTACAAACAGATACCTATGTTCCGCAACTATCATTACAAGATTAATATCTTTTTATGAACACACAGCAGCAGCAGTATTCCAACCAGTTTTTATCTATCAAAAGGTTAAAAGGCGATGTTGAAGTCGAATCATTCATAGATAGGAATTTTTCTGATCTCATAACAAAAACAGCACTTTCCAGCTGGCTAAGTCAGGTTCAGCAGAACTCATCAATGACTCCCCTTCCAGATGAGTATTTGGGAGAAGCTTTCATGAGGAATGCCCAGACCTTACCGTTATGGGCAGATAGAAAGAGAATGAAAAACGGTTCCAGATTTTTTGTGCAGCACGCAGAACAAATTATGCAATTATTGGGATTACTTTCCCTGCCTTATTGTTACGCTGCTGCCGATGGAGCAATGGTTCTTTATCTTACTGAGCGTCTAAAAAGCAATGCAGGCAAACGCCTTACTGATACAGCTGGATTTATCTGGGATGTGATGGCACCCAATGCATTTGAAATAGAGGGAAAAGGATTTGCCAGTTGTCTAAAAATCAGACTTACTCATGCAGCTGCCCGGTATTATACGCTCAGGAGTGGTAAGTGGGATAGCACTTTAGGGTTCCCCATTAACCAGGAAGACATGGCTGGTACTAATTTATCTTTTTCACTCATCGTTATTCGCGGACTTCGTAAACTTGGTCATAGTATTTCTTATGAAGAACAGCAGTCATTTTTGCACCTGTGGAACGTAATTGGCTATCTTCTTGGTCTTGAAGATGACCTGATTACTCAGGATGGCAAATCTGCTCATGCACTTGAGTTGGCGATCCGTAATAGACATTTCAAGACCTCAGAACAAGGATCTGAGCTAACAAGGGTGTTAATCTCCTATTTCGACAGCGTCACTCCATCGAATATTTCACTTAAAGATACGCATCAGTTGATGCGTTATTTATTAGGAGACAAGATCGCAAACCTATTGAACATTCCCAATTCATCAATCCCTCTTTATTTACCATACCTTCTAAAAATAGCCAGCCATTTCCCAAATTTAGAACACAAAGTTTCGTACAAGCAGAAATATAATTCCTTCATAAGAAAAACAGCTTAAAAGTTATTCTACAAAATATCGGTTAATATGTCGATATTGTTAAATTATCGTATTTTTAAACGATAGTATTGGTAATTCCAATTTTATTCCTATATTAATATCTATTCTTTACCTAAAACAATAACCTAAATGTTCTCTAAAAAATTGATCACAACCATAACCTCACTATTTTTATTTGGTATTTCCACTTTCGCTCAGCAAAAAAGAATTGGCATTTTTGATGGACAACTTGATATTGGTGCAAACACCAAACCAGGTTCAGGAAATTACTTGCCACAAAGTCAGCAATATGTTATTTCCGGTGCAGGTTATAATATTTGGTTTGATCATGATGAGTTTCATTATGTTTATAAAAAAATAGAAGGTGACTTCATACTGTATACCCGTGCTGATTTTGTTGGATGGAACGGAGTAGAAGAACATCGTAAAATCGGATGGATGGTACGAAAGTCGTTAGATGGCAATTCCCCCCAAATAAATGCTGTTGAGCATGGCGATGGGCTCACCTCCTTGCAATTTCGAAAAAAAACAGGTGACAGCACACAAGAAATCCGTTCAAAAATCACTCATGCAAATGTTATTCAACTAGAAAGAAAAGGGAATACATATACCATGCGAGTTGCTAAATATGGCGAACCATTTGTTACAGAACAAGTGACAGACCTCGATCTGGGCAATGAAGTTTATGTAGGACTATTTGTAGGCTCACATAATCCCAACGTTGTGGAAACCGGTGTATTCAAAGATGTACGCATTACAATACCGTTTGCTGGAGTTGCAGACCAAAGCACGCAAATGACTTTAGGAAGTAATTTGGAATTAATGGAAATTGCAACCGGAAATCGTGAAATTATTTATTCGGTACCTTATTCTATACAAGCGCCCAACTGGACACCAGATAATAGAAGTCTCATTTTCAATGATAGTAAAGGTTTGCTTTACACTTTTGATTTAAAGAGCAGAAAATCTGTTGTTCTTAACACCGGAACTATTAAAAACAACAATAATGATCATGTATTATCCTTTGACGGGAAAATGATAGGATTAAGCAGTAACGTAAATCAATTAGGAGGATCAATTATATATACTGTACCAATTGTGGGTGGCATACCCAAGCAAATTACTCCTGTGGGTCCATCCTATCTGCATGGATGGTCTCCTGATGGAAAAAACCTGGTATATTGTGCTGAACGAAATGGCGAGTTTGATGTATATAAGATAGCTGTTAAAGGTGGCAAAGAAGAAAAGTTAACGAACACCAAAGGTCTTGACGATGGTCCTGAATATTCCCCTGATGGAAAATATATCTACTTTAATTCAGTACGCTCAGGATTAATGCAAATATGGAGAATGAAACCGGACGGTAAGGATCAGGAACAGGTAACTACCGATGATTTCAATAATTGGTTTGCTCATATATCTCCAGATGGCAAATGGATGGTTTATTTGTCTTTTCTAAAAGAAGATGTAGAACCCGGAATTCATCCTCCTTATAAACAAGTATATATTCGTTTACTACCAATCATAGGGGGCAAACCAAAAGTGCTCGCCTACCTGTACGGAGGTCAGGGTTCTATCAATACACCATCGTGGTCTCCGGATAGTAAACGCATCGCATTTATCAGCAATACAATCAGTGAAGATGATTTTGATTAGTAAATCAATGCCTATTACAATGGAAAGTTACAATTGAATTTAGCAGCAAATTTAAAGTTGATGAGTAATTAATTAACCTGCTAGATTCTCTCCTTAAATAGTTAGATAAAATTCTTATTTACACTATTTAATAAATTTCTTTCAATAGTTAATTTATACTAATTTTTTAACCCTAATACTCCTTCAATACAAGAATAAAGATCTTCTAAACTAAAAGGCTTTGCCAAATATGCACTTGCTAAAATGTCATCTGCAATTTTTTCTATATCGGGATGTGCAGAAAATAAAACGAATGGAATGTTCCGATAAGTATCAAAACTTTTTATTTCCCTTACAATTTCAGGAGCCTCTCTTTGACCAATAGAATTATCCATCAAAATAAGGTCAGGTAAAAAGTCATGCAAGGCACGAATAATATGAGAAGCTTCATTCAAGATCTTCACTACATACTGATCTGCAAGTGCCATCTCAACAGTTAAGCCAATATCAAAATCATCTTCGACAACTAAAATCTTTTTCATATGATTAATCAAGAGTTGAATTCTGCACAAACCAAAAATCATAAAAAGACTGTAAGCAAATTACCAGGTTCAAATACCCTGATGGTTTAGCTACATAAGCATTAGCACCAAAGTCAAGAGCTGTTTTAATATCCTTTGGGTTCTCCGATGTAGAAAAAAGCACAATAGGTACATACCTGAAGTAAGGAATATCTCTAATTTCTTTAAGCAGATTTATACCCGATATACCTGGAAGATTTAGATCTAATAAAATAAGCTTAGGTTTTAAATTTTTAAAAGCCATATAAGTTAATATGTCCAAAGCCGCTCGCCCATTATCAACTATCCTTATGGATACTTCATTTTTTAACTCTTGCACCGCATTTTCCATTATAAACGAAAAATCCGTGTCATCTTCCACAAAAAACAAGTCTGTATTATTTTCCATTAAGAGTTTACAAATGACAAATAAAATGTAGTCCCAATACCTAATTTGCTTTCAAACCAAACTCTTGCATGGTGTTTTTCTATAATACGCTTTACAATTGCCAGCCCCACTCCTGTTCCCTCAAAATCCTTTACATTATCCATACGCTTAAACAGCTCAAATACAAGTTTATAATATCGATCATCAATTCCAATTCCATTATCAGAGATCGTATAAATAGTTTCTTTATCTAGTTTAATACCCTTAACACTCACCACTGATGGTGTAGATCTTGATGAATATTTAACAGCATTATTAATCAGATTAGTAAATACCTGATTGATCATAACAGCATCTCCGAGAATATCTGGTGTGTCTCCAATTTCAAATTCCAAATCTTTCGGTTGTAAACCCTCTATAACATCTTCTTTAATTTCATTGATCAAATGAGTCATATCAATAGGGGAAGTTTGTACTTCTGCCTTGCCTATCATGGAATATTTTAATATTTCCTTGATTAGCAAATCCATTTTATCGGCACATACTTTTATCCTATCCAACACTTTTCTTGCATTATCATCAAGGCTTTTGTTATTTGTTAATAAAAGCTCAGAATAGGTCTTTATTGAAGATAAAGGTGTACGCAAGTCATGAGAAACAGTAAAGCTGAAAGTGTCTAGTTCATCATAAGCTTGTTTAAGCTTTTCGTTTAACAGGCGAATCTCGTTTGCCTTTCGAGTTATCACATAAATGACATGTTCGCGCAAATTTACAACGGCAGCAATTTCTGCTCTGTTCCATCTTTCTGAAGTATTCTTAACTATATCGGTCCAACTATCAAATGATTTTCTGGGAGAAAGTGTTAACAATCCGTTTTCACTTTGCATTTCTGGCTTTTCAGGGTTGCCTGCCCAGGTTAAAGTTTGAATCTGCTCCGGTTTAAACCACATTATAAATTCACCAAGTTCTCTGGAGAGCATGCAAGCTAAAATACCACTGCCAATCTGGCTATAGCTTTTTGAAGGTGAAAATATTTGAGGAAATCGGTGCGTATAATAAACAGAGTCAGACATGTTTATCTTAAGCCAATCAACAATTTCTTCTATTTGTTCGTCATTAGGAGTGTCGCCGATATGTGTTATCTTATTTTCGAATACTAATACTGCCCCTGTTGCTGAATTGATGTCCTTGATAGATATATTATCCCGAAATAAAGCATCATTGATGTTAGTTTCTTTTTCAAGATGTTCAATAAGCTGATTTACTCCTTGGTTTAAAAAAGTAAACTTTTCACTATCTTCTTCTCCTTGCCTGTACTCTAGTGCTGACGAGAGTATCTGTCCTAATAATTTTGCCGCATCACGAGCTTTATAATTAATAAACTTTGGAGAATAATTGTGGCACGCAATAAGGCCCCATAATTTACCATGGGCAAGCAATGAAATACTAAAGCTTGATTGAACCCCCATATTTTTTAAATATTGAATATGAATTGGAGATACTGCCCTTAAACAAGAATGAGTAAGATCGAGTGGTACGTTCTTTGCCTTATCGGTTATGATAGAAGAACTAATAGAATCTACATCCGCTATAATACGAGTTAAATTAATTTTGTAAAGCTCCCTTGCCTGCTTTGGAATATCCGAAGCCGGATAATGAAGACCCATGAAAGGCTCTAAAGAATGTTCTTTAGCCTCCGCAACTACTTCTCCATGCCCGTCATCACCAAACTTATAGACCATTACTCTATCATAACTGATAATCCTTTTAATTTCAGTAGCAGCATTTTGTAACATGGCATCCAACTTTTTCACAGAAAGAATTTCGGATATGGAACGCCCTATGGTTTGTTGTACATCAACACTGGCATCCGTAGATGCAGGCTCAAATTCCAGTATTTTGTTTTCATCGGAAGAAGTTACAATCATGAAATATGGCTCCGAATTTAGCTGAAGAAGGAAAGGGTTGACCACTTCCAAACCATTTGCGTAGTTCCCAACAGTGATAAGCTGACTGATTGTTAATTCCGATCCTGATGTATCCAGTTTAAGCCTGTCTTCCAATTCAGAAAGAGACTTTCCAAGGTAATTCCCCCCCTCGTCCCGAATATAATTATTAATATTTTCGCTTATATAGGTAATGATGTGTGATTCCGCGTTAACAGCAATTAAAAACCCATGTGACTGAATTTGGCCTAGTATGTGGATGGGCTCTATATCACAATTAGTCAGATCAACATTGTACGCATTCATAAATATGAATTTTAAGAATAATTTTTTTTAATAAAGACGGAAAAACCATACCACTCATCGTTGTTAAGTTCATACTAGCTGATGAAGGACTATTTATCTACTGTGGCTTTCAGTAAAGATGAACATTAATTATTCATTTATAGCTTATTTAGCATAAGTTGTTCTGTATTAATTTTTCCCTTAACAAAACCCACAATGGGTTATCCTGATCAGAAAGCCATAGGTTTCTCCTTGTTTTCAGAAGTTACAAACCCGCAGGTCAGCAATCTAAAGATTTATGACTTGAGTAAAGAGTTAGATTGAAAAATAAAAACCCTAACTTGAGCACCATAAATGCATATATAAATGATATGCAGTAAGCATATTTTCAGCTTCTTATAAATTAATCAAGAAATGGAATTAAAAGATTTACTTCCTACTGCTCTTTGGGAAAACTTTGCAGATCTGAATGCAATACCAAGGGCTTCTAAAAAGGAAGAACGTGTTATTGCTTTTGCAATGAGTTATGGTGAAAGTTTAGGGCTTGAAACCCGGAGAGATGCTATTGGTAATGTGTTGATTAAAAAGCCGGCCACGCCAGGAATGGAAAACCGTCAAACTGTTGTCCTCCAGTCACACCTGGATATGGTGCATCAGAAAAATAGTGATATCACCTTTGATTTTGAAAACCAGGGTATCGACATGTATGTAGAAGGCGATTGGGTTAAAGCAAAAGGTACTACACTTGGATCCGATAACGGGATTGGTGTAGCTGCAATAATGTCCTTGCTTGCTTCTACAGATATTCCACATCCAGAATTAGAAGCTATGTTTACAGTTGATGAGGAAACAGGAATGACTGGTGCCATGCAAATGGATCCGGCAAACTTTAGCGGTCGCATTTTATTGAACCTGGATACTGAAGAGGAAGATGAACTGACTATTGGCTGTGCTGGAGGAATAGATACCAATACCAAAGGTTCCTACAAAGAATTTCCGGTTCAAGAAGGCTATGTCGCGTTCGAAATTGTAATCCAGGGTTTACTTGGTGGACACTCCGGAACAGAGATACATCTAGGCAGAGCGAACGCAAACAAACTTATGAATCGCATACTCTATAAAGCGTTGCAGTCCTTTGATTTTAGGTTAGCAAGTTTGGATGGAGGAAGCCTCCGCAATGCGATTCCAAGAGAATCAAAAGCATTAGTTTTAATTCCGAAATCAGATAATGAGCTTTTCTTAACTTTCGTTTCTCAATTTACCGATCTCCTGAAAAATGAATTTAAAACCATTGAAAAGAACCTTACAATAAGTTGCAAAGAAGCAGAAAAACCTGGCTTAGTCATGGATCCTGACTATTTCAAAAAACTTACACAGGCTATTTATGCAGTTCCAAATGGAGTTTTTCGCATGAGTCCTGATATCGAAGGTTTGGTAGAAACTTCCACTAACCTGGCTAGAGTACTGGTTAAGGATGGAACTTTCATCACTCAATCCCTGCAGCGAAGCAGTGTGGAAAGCAGCAAAGAAGACGTCGCCTTTTCTGTTCGCAGCACTTTTGAAAGCATAGGATGTGAAGTCACCCAAAATGGTGATTATCCCGGATGGAAGCCTAATGCTGATTCTCCCCTATTGAAATTAATGTTGAAGCTTTATCCCGATCATTTCGACCACGAACCGCAGGTAGGTGCTTGTCATGCCGGATTGGAATGTGGTATTTTAGGAAGTCATTTCCCCGGTATGGATATGATCTCATTTGGTCCTACCATTCGCGGAGCACATTCTCCCAATGAAAAAGTTCAAGTTTCTTCAGTTGGGAAATTTTACGAATACCTACAACATATCCTTCGGGAAATTCCTGTAAAATAAATGAAGAATAACAAGCTTTTCTAGAATAAATTTCCTAGCATTATTATGACGTATTAAATACTCACTCCTATTTGATATTTCATAATAATGCTCTATCTTCATTGAATACCTTGAAGAACATGAAATTAAACCTATTAAGCAGCCTCGTATTGTGTAGTATCACATTTTTAGCTTCCGCACAGCAACCCTCTGACAAAATCAAGACAAACACAGGTCCTCTTACAATTTCGCCAGTGCAACATGCATCCTTGGTAATCACCTGGAATAATAAGACCATTTATGTTGATCCCACAGGTACGGCAGCAACATATAAAAACTTTAAAGCTCCCGACCTAATCCTGATTACTGATATTCACCCCGATCATCTGGATCCTAAAATCATAGACACACTAAATACTTCCAAAGCACTTTTTATAGTACCTCAAGCAGTAGCAGATCTACTTCCCGGAGTAGAGGCCGAAAAAATTACCGTTTTAAATAATGGCAATGAAGCAACCAAGCTTGACATTAAAATAACAGCAATTCCCATGTATAATATTCCGGAAACCCCCGATTCCAGGCATCCTAAAGGTCGTGGTAACGGTTATATCTTAAACATAGGTGGCAAAAACATCTACATTTCCGGAGATACCGGAGATACAAAGGAAATGCGTGCACTTAAGAATATCGACGTTGCCTTTGTATGTATGAATCTTCCTTATACCATGGATATTAATCACGCTGCAAGTGGTGTTCTGGCCTTTAAACCCGCTATTATTTACCCATACCATCACAAGGGACAAGATATCAAGGCGTTTAAAAAGCTAGTTAATGATAAAAATCCTAAAATAGAAGTACGGTTAAGGAACTGGTATCCAAACTAATACCCTCACTTAATACGTACCTTTTTCATTTCATCACGACCATAGAATACAGGGAAGTACATCATTTCAGCCTTTGCCAGATTTAAAATACAAGTTCAATCATAGCGTGGCATCAATTTTATTATAAAGTTTTACTTTCCTTTTTTAAGCTTCTTGCGGAGAATACTGAAGTTTACGTAAGAAATCAAAATTAAGCTGTAACAATTCTACGTACTTTCACAGATCATAGGACGCAGACAATGAGTACTGAAAGACCGATCAATATAGTATTTAGCTATGAGAATATAAATGCTGTTATAACAAACAGGGTTGTATTAGTTATAACAGCACATCAGAATATTTCAATTAAATGGAGCCGATTCTTTTATGCGACAGATATTCTAAGTAAAAGTAAGCTATTGTAGCGTTCAAGTAAATCCACATACTTATCTTTCCACAGATTTTTATTAAGAGGGGAATCTGGCTCTTCAGCTGAAGTATTCAAAAAGGACGACTTTCTGAATCCCTTTTGAAAATCCTCTGAAGTAAAGAGCTGAGGTAGTTCTTCTGAGAAATCATGATTAATGACACAACCAATCCTGTAAATAATCTCTGGTTTAAGCTGTTGCTGGTTAAACCAGTTATAGACTGATCGCCTGTTTACGTTGGTTAAACGAGCTACATCGCTTATAGAGTGTCCGTTTCTTCTTATTACTTTTTCGATAATTTGTCCGTGATGAATTAACATGTTTGAGAGCGTGATTAATTTAACTATTTAAAGACCAATTTTATTTATTTCTATTTTTACTTTTTATTTTATACTTTATTAAACGTTTTGGGTAATTATTTCTTCATATGTGTAATTATTTGCTCAATTATTATCTCATCACATCGTACATGATGACAAAGATCACATATATATTTATATATTACTCATAATATATAAATATATAAACAATATCTGTACCGAATAGGTTAATTCTTAAACAGTTATTCACATGTATAAATAATAGAGATTTAAGCAGTGATATTAAATACACATTCTTTAAAGGAAGATTGAATGTCTTCATTCATATAGATTCCCCTTTCTACTTGATAGAGAAACGTTTAAATATGGAACCTAATTTAAGCCTTCCTGTAATAACTGACTATAATCTAAATGAAAGGCTTTTCAAAAGAGCTCCAATAAAACAAGAGATACCACCAGGAAGGCTGGCTTAATTCTAAAATAAGTCCTAAAATAAAATAAACAGCGCTCCGACTACACTAATATAAAATGGTAAGAGACCATTTCGACGGTTAGCATTTATAAAAAGGGTAAAAGGTTTATTCCCGCTTTACGTAATTGAACTAATCTTGTAATCGTAGCCGAACATTTATTCGGGTTATTACATCGTGTATAGAAAAAAGCTACAATGGAAGGCGTTCCCTTAAAAAATTCATTAAAACGAAACCTTTCTTTATTCTGATCTTCTAAAACTACGTTCTTGATAGTTGAACCAAAAGGCAATGAGTTATAATCCATGTCAAAAGAAAAAGAACAACGTGAGAATGTGAGGGTATTAAAGCAGGCATGCCTTGTTTCAGGGCCTTCATTTATATTCTGCATCGTTCGCCATAATAAATCTTTAGATTGAAGATCAGCAGCAAGATTACGTAGCGCTCCATTTTTACTCTGAGCAGAACCATGTCGATCTGTTTCCATTGTACTAAAACCAGTTCTTTTGTTTCCCACGAAAGTAGAAAAGACTGTTCCAAGAGCCAATGTTTCAAAAAAACTTTATTTTCTAATGCTTGTTTTGGTCTATCTTTATTATTCAACATATCATCACCAATCTTCTTATCAAAAAATAGAATAAGTGTTTAACTCGGTTTTTCACATCCTTTCCTGGTATAGTACCACCAATTGATACTGGTTGCAATCACACATAATACAATCAGCCCATAAAAGAATGGAATAGTATTTCCTGCCGCTTCAATGGTATACCCGATTAATATGCTGAACAAAAAAGGACCATAAGCCGCAATTGCCGCTGTCCATCCTATTACTCCGGCAGCTTGCCTGGGGGAAGAAGAAAATATAACCGGAAATTGTCTGAAAGTCGCGGCATTGCCAATCCCGGTAAAAAAGAATATAAATAAAATCACCGTCAAAAAAGCGGGAAACTGATCAACGGAGACAGGCGTTAAAAGCCCCATAAAGATAAGTGCAAACAGGCATATAATCAAGGCAATGCCTGTAATATGGGTAAGGATCGCTCCACCAAATTTATCAGTCACAGGTCCAAATAGTATTCGCGTTAAGGAGCCTACAAGCGGCCCATAAAAGGCATATTTCAATGGGTCGGGTGCTCCATCAAATCCACCATATAATATATTGGTAAGGAGTGGAAATACAGCTGAAAGTCCTGCAAAGATCCCGAAAGTCATCAAATAGGTCACCGTACAAAACCAGGTATGTTTGATGTGAAAGATATCAAATTGTTCCCTGAAGGAGGCTTTGATAGGAACACTTTTTAACTTCCACCAGCTGACCGCCGTCATAATGATCAATGGGATGATGTAAATATAAGATGCATTCTGGAGCCATACAGATGACGTTTCGCCCGCCTTTGTGAGTGTTTGCGGTCCTCCCCCTAAGCCTCCAAAAACAGAGAACCCAATAATCCAGGGAGTTAAAAATTGGGCTAAGCTTACACCAAAATTTCCGATGCCAGCCTGTATCCCTAAGGCAGTTCCCTGCAAACGCTTAGGGAAAAAGATACTGGTACTGGGCATATAAGAAGAAAAATCTCCTCCTCCAAATCCAAGCATGAATGCAAGAACCATAAATACGGCAAAAGAAGTATTCACATCCCGCACCACTATTCCGATTCCGATACAAGGAATCAGTTTAAGGAGTGTGGCCACAATGATCACTTTGCGGGTTCCAAAAACCGGCACTAGGAAGGTATGAATTATCCGTAGAGTTCCACCAGCCAGACCAGGCATTGCAGCGAGCCAAAATAATTGCATTTTGGTGTAAGTGAAACCAATCTGGGGCAGGCGCACCACAATTACACTCATAATATACCAGGTACAGAAAGAAATCACCAGCGATATGGTGGTAATAGTTAATGTCCTCCAGGCAATTTTTTTACCTGAATTTTCCCAGAAGGACTCATCTTCCGGAGTCCAGGTGCTTAACCATGTGTCCTTCATAACTAAAAATCAATGATAGGTGTCTGAAAAATTTACATTCTTTACGATCTTTCTTTGTTTTCCTCCTCCCGGCAGGTAGTACAACCAAAAGAAACCAACCAGAAATAAAGCCAGCGAAGCTAAAAATGCCGGAAGTGCAATGTCTGCATGTTGAGCCAGCGCATTGTTTAAAGTGGTATATAAGAGCCAGATCTGTATACTTACATTTAATATTAATACCAGGATGAGAGCTAATATTAGCGTGCTCGTTTTATTTGGATGTGCCTGATCTTGTCCTTCTCTGAAAGTACTCATGGTTTTAAGTTTAAACTACGGCTTTATTACTTGGTTCATACGCTTTTACATAAACATCCATTCCTTTAATCACCACATCAAGTCGGGGAAGAGGACGCGGAGGAGGCCCTTCCAGAGCTTCTCCTGTCAAAGCGTCAAACCATCCGTTATGACAAGGGCATTCTATCCTGCCACTCCCCGGTAAATAAAAAACTGCACAGGAAAGGTGTGTGCATTTTTGTTCATAAGATCTGAATTGACCATCTTCCAGATGAATCAAAATATAAGGGATATCACTTCCGCTAATCACGAAAGCCTTGGTACCTCCTATCGGAAGTTCGTCCTTTTTACACACGAAATGCTCATTCACTATCTTTTCAGGAGGAAAGAAATTTGCTTTTATCGCTACATAACCTGTTCCTGTAGCCAATCCTCCAGAAACCAGACAGAGGAATTTAGCAAAATCTCTGCGACTTACCTGTGTTGACTCAAGCTCAGGTATAGGAAAATCTTCTTTCCAGTGATTGTCTTTAGTATCTCTTGCCATATCTCATTAATCAAGTATTAATCAACTCTCAATTCAGTTGCCCCCTTTGGCATCATGATGTTCACCTTTGTACTTACTTTTTCGTTGCCGAATATGAAATTATTAACCGGACTACTATTAGGGCGCATCATCGCCATTTCTTCCCTTGTTCCATAATAAAGGGCCTGAGTAGGACATACAGTAGCGCACATTGGTTTTTTTCCTGCACTGGTACGGTCATAACACATATTACATTTCATCATCAGATCATACGCTTCATTTTTCTTAGGCACCCCAAATGGACAAGCCATGACACAGTTAGAACAACCAATGCATCGGGCAGTATTTGCGGTATGAACCACCCCAAATTCGTCTTTAGAAATAGCATCGGCAGGACATACATTGGCACATGCAGGATCATCACAGTGCATACAAACCTGAACAGTAGTCTGAATAGTTACTGCGCGATCAATGTAGTTCACATGGATCATAGATTCATGTCCATTTGTTTCACATTCAGCACAGGCCATTTCGCATGCTTTACATCCTATGCATCGCTGCATATCGACAAAAAATTCCTGGTTGGTTTTATAGTTAGTAACAGGCATAATTTATTTATAAAATCGTGTATGTACCATTAATTAATTTCTTGCAACGTTTTTTGGAGCTATAGAAGGCGTAGCGAACACTCCTAATGCTTCCAGCTTACAAGCGCAGACTTTAAATTCAGGGATTTTAGAAACCGGATCCAGTGTGCCTGGAGTAAATTGGTTAGCCGACTTTTTACCAGGCCAGTGATAGGGAAGAAAAATAGTATCCGTACGGATCGTCTCGACAATATTAGCAGGAAAATCTGCAGAGCCTCTACGCGTGCTGACCCTTACCATCTCATCTTGCCTAATACCAAACTGTTGTGCAAGCTGAGGGTGAATCTCAATCTTTGGTTCGGGAAACGAATCGACCAGCTTACCAATTCTACGTGTCTGGGTGCCGCTCAAATATTGCGAAACCACCCTTCCTGTGGTCATCACAACCGGATACTCTTTATCCGTAACCTCTCCTGGCTCACGGTATGGTGCGGCGTTAAAATGAGCCTTTCCATCCGGAGTACAATATTTCTTATCTTCCCAAAGTCTTTTAGTACCTGGATGATCGAGAGTAGGACAAGGCCAGAAAATCCCCATATTGTCATCAATCTTTTTGTATGTGATCCCGAAATAATCTGCCGTTCCCCCTTTAGAAGCAACCCGCAGTTCATTGAAAATATCTTCGCTTGTTTCGTAGTTAAATTTATCACCCTGACCAAGACGCCTTGCCAGCTCAAGAATAATGGAAGTATCCGGACGCGCTTCTCCAGGACAATCCACAGCCTTCCTGATCCTGATTACACGACCTTCAGCTGAAGTCACCGTACCCTCTTCCTCTTCATGAAGCGAGCCAGGGAAAACGATATCAGCATGATGAGCCGTTTCACACATAAAGAAATCAATACATGCATAGAACTCGAGCTTTTCAAAAGCCTCGCGCACATAATTATTGTTTGGAAGCGATACCAACGGATTAAAACATATCGATATCAAACCCTTCACCTCACCTCTGTGAATTGCTTCAATCAATTCCCATGCGGTAAGACCCTTTCCCGGCATATCCTTTTCATCAATTCCCCAAACGCCCGATATATACTTACGATGTTCCGGATTCGTAATATCCCGGTTTCCTGGCAGCTGATCACATTTATGACCATGCTCTCGTCCCCCCTGTCCATTTCCCTGACCCGTAATAGTTCCATAACCACAATACGGTTTTCCAATTCTTCCAGTAGCCAGCACCAGGTTGATGCAACCCACCACATTATCAACCCCCTTAGAATGATGTTCAATTCCCCTCGCATGCAACAGGAAACTCGTACTCGCCTTCCCCCACCACTGGGATGCCAGCTCAATCTTCGCCTTCTCAATCCCTGTAACCTCTTCCGCCCATTCCAATGTATAATCTTTAACCGCATCAAGAGTTTCCTGAAAGCCGCTCGTATGATTATCAATAAAATCATGATCCAGCATATCATGATCGGCCAGATATTTTAACATGGCACCATATAAGGCAGAATCAGTTCCCGGACGAATAGGCAAATGAAGGTCAGCCGTACGAGCCAAAGGAATCATCCTGGGATCCACTACAATTAATTTGGCCCCATAATCCCGTGCCCTCCAAATCCAGTGCGTAAGCGTTGGAAACGTTTCACTCACATTGGCACCACTGATCAAAATCACCTCTGCCCGTTCCAAATCTTCGAAGGTATTGGATATGCGATCCAGTCCAAAAGCTTTCTTATTCCCTGCCCCTGCACTTACCATACAAAGCCTTCCGTTATAATCCAGGTTAGCGGTTTTCAACGCAACACGGGCAAATTTCCCTATCAAATAACTTTTTTCATTGCTCAACGAAACACCAGATAACATAGCAAATGCATCATTACCATACTTTTCCTGTATGCGCTTAATCTCCGAAACCGTCTTCTCCATAGATGCATCCCAGGAAACCTGCTTAAATCCAACACCTTCTTCCCTTTGCAAAGGATGCATCAGGCGATCAGGATGATTGTTTTGCAAATAACGTTCCACCCCCTTCGGGCAAAGTCTGCCCTGGTTGTAAGGAAACTCCATCCATGGCTCAAATCCCACCACTCTATTATCCTTAACTAATAATTTCATTCCACACTGCATGCCACAGAAGCAGCAATGCGTTTTCACCTCTCTATCCGGTTCATCTCTTCCGGCATACCCCTCACGGGGAGGATAATTTAAATGTGGTCCAAATTGTTCTATTAGTTTCTCTTCTGAAACAGGAAGTTTAGCCATAAAAGCGATATAATCTTAAGTTAAAGTACTTTAGCCGAAAAGCTTACCTCCGTTTTCCAGACGCGCTTTCAGATGTGCCATTGCCAGTCGGGAGCGCTTTCCTTCGGGACTCAGATCTAAATGAGATGTTCCATCCTCTAACGTAAAGTCGAACCCTAGTTCTTTAGTCACCACTTTCAGATCATCAATATGCATCTGAGTGGCAAATTCTTTACCTGTATGCGGACATACAGCCATACCCCGTTTAATTCCCTCCCTTTTGTAAATATGTGCACCCAGCTGTGCCGGACGTTGTATGATATGAAAGAACTTACCAAATGGAATCCAGATCAGGAACATGATCACAGTGATAGCATGCGTAACTGCCATGAAATCGTAAGCAAAACCTTTCATGAATTCATAACTGTAGGTCAATCCCAAACCAGTAATGGATATTGCCAGCAGAAGTACCAGGGGAAGAAGGTCACCTTCAAAAGACTGTGTAGCGATAAGACCCGGTTGAGTAAGCCGCCTCCGCATAAAAATCAACACGCCAATGATGACCATCCATGATGACCAGTTCAGCGCATGAAAAACCGTAAAGGCGATAAATGAACCGAGTTCGAATTCAAATATCTTGAAGCCAAAGAAGTGAGCTTCATATAAGCGGATCGATTCAGGATCAATACTGGTAGCAGGGTTCATGGTAAAGTGAATCCAGCCGAACGTTAAAGGGAAAGTAATTGCAAAGGCAAGCGTGCAACCAAAGGCCATTAGAAAGTGGCCTATCCATCTGCTTCGGCCACGAGGGTAAATGAATTTTTGAAATCCGATGTTCAGAATAAAGTCTTTAATAAAAAAAACCAGGTGCGAAAAGAATTTGCGGTTATATATAAGTTCTAAAGATCGCCGGAAATACATTCTAGTCGGAGGACGCTGCAACCATACGGAATATCGGTACACCACCCCAAAAAAAGCGAAAACAGTACCAAAAAGATAGGCAATAAGTGCAGGATCAAAATTTTGAAGTTTCCTGGAGCCATAAAAAACCAATGCAATTGTAATAAGTGATACTACAATAGCATTAGTAAGTGCTTTTTTATTTAGTGAAAATACCATAGGTAGTAAAGTATTAAGCGCAGATAAAAATACATATATATACTTTAAAATTATAATATAAATTTGATATTAAGTAATTATATTGTTCTAAATTTCAAATGGTTGTAACGATTTTGATTTTTGTATTTTAAACTAAATAGCTTTGAACTTAAGGGATATAAATATTTAAATAAAACGAAAATTGTATAAAGCAATGAAAAATACTGATCATTTTCTTAACCGTTATAATAAGCATATTCAAACAACAGGATTTGGAGTTCCGGGACAAACAGCTCTTGCCCATTCCAAAATACTGGTAGTTGGGGCTGGAGAATTAGCCTCTCCGGTAATATCCTACCTCAGTTCCATGGGAATCGGCACAATTGGTATTGCTTCAACGGAAATAATTGCATTGGAAGATCTGCCAGCAACCCCTCTTTATTTCAGTAATCAGGTGGGAAAGCTTAAAGCAGAATCCGCATCCCGTCAAATAAAAGAAATCAATCCTGAAGTAAATGTAATCGTGCATGAAAAGGCATTAAGCAGTGGTAATATCATCTCCGTGATTTCAAACTACGACGTAGTGGTCGATACAGGTAATCAAAATAAACAAAGTTTATTGATAAACGACGCTTGTGTAATCACAGGAAAGCCAATGGTGTTTGGAGCACTATTTGCCTCATCCGGATATATCAGCGTATTTAATTATAAAAAGAACGCAACTTACAGGTGTTTGGTTCAGTTAAAGGACATATGGCAGCTTTTAAAAGAGGAAAAGAAACAAGGCCTTTCTACATTTGCTGGTATTACCGGTTGCTGGATGGCCAATGAAACCATTAAGATTGTAGGCGAAATTGGTGATGTAGCCAGTAATAAGTTACTCATCTTTAATTATATGAGTAACCAGCTTAAATCCGTCAACATTGCTGCAATACCAGAAAATCTGGAAATAAAGTCCCTTTATCAGTTTAATGAGCCTGAATTATCAACAGAAACTGAAGCAGATCCCATACTTTCTATAAACTCTAAAATGTTGACTCTCAAAATCAAATACAAGGAAGCTTTACAATTAATTGATATCAGGAATATTCCTAATCATGGAAATAAAGATGATAAGACTATCTTGAGTTTACCGAACAGACAGATATTTAACCAATTGCACCTAGTCCACCAGGATATACCTGTGATTTTATTATCCGAAGATGGCGTAAGCGCTAAGAAAGTTGCAGTAGAACTCAATAAGGCGCATGGATTCGGAAATATTTATTATCTTGAAAATGGAACGGAAGCATGGAATATGGAATAGAAAAATAAGCAACAAATCTACCCGAGCTCATTTTGAACACAAACAACTGCATTTTGGACACAACCGTACTTTCAAAACTTCAGACATTTGAACTTCACAATCAAATAGAAGATGAAGTATAAAATTTTAGGAGAAACAGGTTTAAAAGTTTCAACGCTTTGCCTGGGAACGATGAACTATGGAGGAAAAGGTTTTTTTGGTTATATGGGTAATCTGGATCAAAATGCCGTTGACGAACAAATTAAAACCGTTATAGCAGCAGGCGTTAACTTTATTGACACTGCAAACATTTATTCCGAAGGACAGTCCGAAATTATGATAGGTAAGGCGATCAAAAACCTATCTATTAATAGAGACGATTTGGTATTAGCAACCAAAGTCAGGGGTTCAATGGGGAAAAGTGAAAATGATCGAGGACTATCCAAAAAGCATATCATTCAACAAGTTGAAGCCAGTTTAAAAAGACTTGATACTGATTACATCGACCTTTATCAAATCCACACAGCAGACCCTTTAACCCCTATTGAAGAAACAATAAAAACCCTAAATGATTTAGTGCGAAGCGGAAAAATCAGATATTTTGGTGCAAGCAATATTTCAGCCTGGCAGCTGATGAAAGGTTTAGCATATTCACAATACAATCATTTAGACAAGTTTGCATCCCTTCAAGCCAACTACTCATTAGACGTAAGAGATGCCGAACGCGAAATTGTACCCTTATTACAAGACCAAAAAGTGGGTATGATGATTTGGAGCCCTTTAAGTGGAGGTTTACTTACTGGTAAGTACAAAAGAGACGGGAATAAAGAAGAAGGCAGGCTTAATAATTTTCCATTTCCACCTTTTCACGAAGAAAGAGCCTATGATGTTCTAGATGTACTTGCACCCATGGCAGAGCATAAACAAGTTTCCATTTCTCAGTTGGCATTAGCATGGTTATTACATCAGCCTGTTGTGAGTAGTGTAATTATTGGTGCAACTAAAATTCAGCAGCTTCAAGACAATTTAAAATCCGTTGATGTTATATTTACGCAAGAGGAATTGAATCAGCTGAACGAAGTAAGTAAATTACCCGTTGAATATCCTACCAATGTAATTGAAGCAATGACATCAGATAGAAGTTCAGGAGTAGATTTCTTGAATGCTTAGATAATTATTTTAAATGAAAAACACAGCGCAAAATATAAAGAAGATAAGCTCCATGAAAGAATTACATTCTTTCATGGGTTTGCCAAGTCCATTAAATCCTTTGATAACCCTGATTGACCATTCAGAAACAACACCTCAAAGTCAATCTACAAATCAAAATTTAATGTTAGATTTCTACAATATCTCCATCAAGAGAAGTTTCAAAGGGAAATTAAAATATGGCAAAAAGCTCTATGATTTTGACGATGGAACAATGTCTTTTATAGCACCAAACCAAATAATCAGCATAGATAGTGAAGAAGAAAGAAATAAAGATGGTTGGTCACTATTATTTCATCCTGATCTAATCAGGCAATATCCACTAGGTAAGGCAATTAAAAATTACGGATATTTCTCTTACGCAGTAAACGAAGCACTGCATCTTTCAGACGAAGAAGAAAAAACAATTGAAGTAATCGTACAAAGCATTAAAAAAGAGATTAATTCAAGATTAGATAATTTCAGTCAGGACGTTATCGTATCGAACCTGGAACTGCTTTTAAGTTATTGCAACCGTTATTATAGCAGGCAGTTTATTACCAGGAAAATGGCGACTAACGACTTGCTAACCAACTTTGAAAGAGCCTTAAACAGCTATTTTCATGACAATTCAAACTTGGGGCTACCATCTGTTCAAAAATTAGCAACTGAACTAAATGTTTCTTCTTCCTATTTAGGCGATATGCTCCGAAGTTTTACAGGGCAAAATACGCAACAACATATACACGAAAAATTGATTGAAAGAGCGAAAGAAATTTTAACGACCACCAACCTAACAGTAAGTGAAATTGCTTACCAGTTGGGTTTTGAGTACACTCAATCTTTCAGTAAACTATTTAAAACTAAAACCACTTTCACACCAATGGAATACAGAAACAGCTACAACTAGTATACCCAGCTGTTGAATTTTCCCAACGAATACCTGCCTTTATTTAGAGCACACATATCATGAATGTTAGTTAGCAGTTCCATTAAAAATATTTGTATTTAAAACAACCATTTTGCCAGATGGTTATATAGATCATCTTCTAAATGAAAAACGAATATAGTTATGAAAAACGAAACTGGTACCGAACCAAAGTTCACTACCAAAACATCACCAAAAGCTGAACCGGCATTACAAGAATTGTTCCTGGACAGCATTATGGATATTTACTGGGCAGAAAATCACCTGGTAAAGAACTTACCCAAAATGATCGATGCTGCAACATCAAATAAACTTAAAACAGCCATAACCGATCATTTAGCACAAACCAAAACGCATGTAAGCCGTCTGGAACAAGTATTCGAGTTGTTAGGTGAAAAAGTCCTGGCTAAAAAGTGTGATGCGATGGAAGGTCTCGCGAAAGAAGGCGAAGGCATTGTTGAAAGTACAGAATCCGGAACAGCAACCCGTGACGTAGGTATAATACTTGCCTCGCAGAAAATAGAACATTATGAAATTGCTACTTATGGCGGTTTAACTCAACTTGCGAAAACATTAGGTCATGATGATGTAGCTGAAGTGCTGTATCAAACGCTTACTGAAGAAAAAGCGGCAGACCAGTTATTAACCGATGTTGCTGAAAGTGACATTAATTTCAAAGCTTCAGAAGAAGCGTAAAATTTAATCATAATGGCAAATAAAAAAGTTACTGATAAAGGTGTTGACGCTACGGGCGATACCAAGAATTTGGATAAAGGCGTACAACCCGTTAATCTTAAAACAGAAAACCTGGCTCCACATACTGCAGATGCTACAGGCGAATTGATGACCACCAACACTGGTTTGAAAATTAATGACGATCAAAATTCTTTAAAAGCAGGTGATCGTGGCCCAACATTACTAGAGGATTTCATCCTACGCGAAAAGATAACGCATTTTGACCACGAGCGCATCCCGGAACGTGTTGTACATGCACGCGGATCAGGTGCACACGGTATTTTTAAAGTTTACGAATCTTTGGCGCCTATAACCAAAGCGCTTTTCCTAAACGATACCGAAACAGAAACACCAGTATTTGTGCGTTTTTCTACTGTTGCAGGCTCAAGAGGCTCTACCGATCTAGCCCGCGATGTACGTGGTTTTGCAGTAAGGTTTTATACTCAGGAAGGTAATTTTGACCTTGTAGGTAATAACATTCCGGTTTTCTTTATACAGGATGCTATAAAGTTTCCTGATCTGGTACATGCTGTAAAGCCAGAACCTGATAATGAAATACCACAGGCAGCATCAGCACATGATACCTTTTGGGATTTTATATCACTAACCCCAGAATCTGCCCACATGATTATGTGGGTGATGAGTGATCGGGCTATACCACGCAGTTACCGTATGATGGAAGGCTTTGGTGTTCACACCTTTCGATTGGTGAATGCCGATGGTGTAAGCTGTTTTGTTAAATTTCATTGGAAACCCTTACTTGGCGTGCATGCTGTGGCTTGGGATGAAGCTCAGAATATTTCAGGTAAAGATTCTGATTTTCACCGCAGGGACTTATGGGATGCAATTGACAGCGGTTCATTTCCTGAATGGGAACTAGGCGTACAGATTGTGCCAGAAGAGGACGAATTTAAATTTGAATTTGACCTGCTTGATCCAACCAAAATTATTCCTGAAGAGCTGGTACCGGTACAACGGGTAGGTAAAATGACACTTAACCGTAACCCTGATAATTTCTTTGCCGAAACAGAGCAAATAGCTTTTCACTTAGGTCATATCGTACCCGGTATTGATTTCAGTAATGATCCGCTATTACAAGGGCGATTGTTTTCTTATACAGATACGCAACTGACACGCTTAGGAGGTCCAAACTTTCAGGAGATTCCTATTAACAGGCCCGTTGTGCCGGTTCATAATAACCAGCGCGACGGCTTTATGCGACAAACTATTAACAAAGGAAAAACTAGCTATAGCCCAAATGCGATCGGTAATAATGACCCACGTCAGGCTACAGCAGCCGAAGGCGGGTTTGTGACTTACCCAGAAAGAATCTCTGCCAGCAAGGTTAGGGCGAGAAGTAAAAGCTTTTTGGACCATTTCAGTCAGGCACGATTGTTCCTAAACAGCCAGTCTGAGCCCGAAAAAAATCACCTTACCGATGCTTTATGCTTTGAGTTGGGTAAAGTAAAAACTGTAGCTATACGTCAGCGCATGCTGGTATTTTTAGCGCAGATAGATAAAGGCCTCGCTGCCGAAGTAGCTTATGCTCTCGGTTTGCATATTCCAGAAAAGCTGGATAACGAATTGAATCAAAATATTCCTGCAGATGCTGATCCAGCCGATTACGCCTCACTCCAGGTAGAAGGCTCTTTAGCTAAATCCGATGCTTTAAGCATGGTTAATACGATTAAAGACAGCATCCAAACCCGAAAAGTGGCTATACTTGTTGCAGATGGTGTAGATGAAAAATCTTTGAGTGCCGTCAAAGCTGCAATTGAAGCTGCTGGAGGTGTAACTGAAATTATTGCACCTCGTTTAGGCTTTCTAACATCGGCGAATGATGAAAAGATTCATGTAGATCAGAGCCTGCTTGGTGCAGCATCAGTATTATTTGATGCAGTGTATGTACCGGGCGGACTAAACAGTGTAGCTACATTGGAAGCTGATGCGGATGCCGCGCATTTTCTTAATGAAGCATTTAAACACTGCAAAGCTATAGCTGCTGATGAGCAAGCATTACAGGTTATAGATGCCACTTATTTTAGCAAGAAAATGGACAACGATGAAGGTGTAATCATAAGTGCTGACGCTGAAAAACTGGCAACAGAATTTATAAACGCCATCAAACAGCATCGCTTCTGGGAAAGAGAAAAACCAAGAAAAATTCCGGCTTAACATTCTTGAACAATTACAACAAAAAGGGTCCTGCAAATAAATATCGCAGGACCCTTTTTGTTGTAATAATCTCAATAATTATTGCAAAATCTGAATAGCTTCTACGTTATTTTGTTGAACAGCCAGGTCAACCACTGTTAAACCCCTTACATCGCGAATGTGTTTATCCGCGCCTGATGCAAGCAAAAGCTTAACCAGGTCATTACGACCAAACATAGCAGCAAACATCAACGCTGTGCCGCCATTACCATGTTGCAAATTTAAATTAGCGCTATGACTGATTAACAGTTCGGCAATATCTTTATACCCTTTAAAGGCAACACCCATTAGTGCAGTATTACCCCCCAAGTCAGTTGCATCCACATCAACGCCAGCCTCAAGCAATAACTTTGCGGCTTCATATTGATGGTTGTAGCATGCGATAATTAAAGGCGTAAATCCCTTTTCATCTTTGGTGTTTAAATCAGCACCTTGCTTAATTAATTCTTGTAAAACAGGAACTTCTCCTTTGCGTGCTGCTGGAATAACCAGGTCGTTTATTGGGATCATGATTAATCTATTATTTCTGCTTGATAAATCAATTACGAAGTCATTTGTTTTAGCATGTCTGCAATAAATTAACATTATATCTGTGGGCCATGAAGAATATAGCGAGGATGAAAATCTAATGATTGGAGAAATCAAACATCAGGACGTTTCCCAAAATTCAGATGCCAGAACTTTTGCAAATGTTCCATATCTGCCGTGGTGCCATAACCTGTTTGCTTGAGCAGCCACTGATGGATTAAACCCTTATCATTCAGTTTACCGATATCAATTATGGTACGGGAGGAATGCTTCAAGGTAGAAAATACATGGTGACAAAGAAGCAGTAATTTCCGCGCAGAGAGCCTGATTGGCTTGGGACTAGCAAAATAATACATAGCCTGCATTATGGATAACTTGGAAAGGGCACTAACTTTCGGCGGAATACTGAACACTGATGAAATTGCACTTATTTCCAGCAATTTTAATGCGAAAGTATTCAAGTCAGGCGAGCAAGGACAATGATTTCCTGCATTTTGGTACAGCCAAAGAACGTTACGACCAATTCGTTAAGCGCTACCCTGATCTGGCGCTTAGTGTCCCATTGCAATGTATTGCCTCCTATCTCCGCATTACGCCACAATCATTTAGCCGAATCCGTAAAGAGGCTGTTAGATGATATGGTCTAAGCAATCGAAAATGCTTTTATGTTCTCCAGCTCTTTTGACTTTTCGTTCAACTCGTTTTCAAGGTCATAATCATCTTGTAACCCTAGCCAGAATTTAGCAGAATTACTAAAGAAAACACTTAATCGTAGTGCAGTATCTGCTGTGATTCTTCTATTCCCCTTAATAATTTCTGAAACACGTGTTTGAGGAATATTTGTTTCTTTAGCTAAGCGGTAAGCTGTAATATTTAGAGGTATCAAAAATTCTTCATTCAATATTTCACCAGGATGAATGTTAGGTAGCTTTTCCATGATAATATACTTATTAGTGGTAATCAATTATTTCTACATCGCTTGCATTTCCGTCAAACCATTTAAAAATTATTCTCCATTGGTCATTTATTCGAATGCTATAATAATCTTTTAAGTCACCTTTTTTCTTTTCTAGTTTGTTAGAAGGAGGAATTGTTAGATCTTGAATATTTTGTGAGTTACTAATCATACGTAATTTTCTCCTACCTATGGTTTGAATCTCCATTGGCAGCTTTGCTACCCTAATTCCGTTCCATATTTTTTCTGTTTCCTTAGATCCAAAAGAAAGTATCATACTTTTGCTATACGTTACTAACGTTAAAGGTAAGTAAAATATGTTATAATATCAACAATTAATAAACCACAAATATTTTACTCCTTTTATTTGGCTCTAATTAACCGAATATGCCACATAACTTTTCTTAATGTAAAGAAACTATTACTAACAGGTATCTCCGGTTTTCTTGGTATCCAAATGGCCATTCAACTTTTGAATATAGGTTACTCTTTTACAGGCACCTTGAGGGTGTAGTCGGTAAGTAATAGTGGTTCTTCACCAATTTTGATGCACTTAACAATTCTTTCAAAAATCCACCTAAATATTTGATATTCAGTAAAATAACACCAATAAAAGGTTGCTTTATCAGTTCTTTTTTCGTACCCTAAGGCATTGATAGTCAAATGTTTTAAGGGTAAATCCATCCAAAATTTTTAACTTAAAAATAGTATGTTTATTTTATGGTGACCGGAAAATTAAGATATACCGTTCCGAAATACAGGATACAACAATACGTTTATTTGCAAAAAAAGCAGGAACCCGCTCTAAGTGCCCGAGTTGTATGAAAAGCAGTGGCAGTGTGCGTTCCTCCTATGTAAGAGCACTCGCGGACCTGCCCTTGGCGGCAAATGAGGTTCTTGTCATGCTTGAGGTACGCCGCTTTGCTTGCAATAATCCAGCTTGTGAAAAGCGGATATTTTCAGAAAGGTGCAATAATTTGACCGAGCCCTATTCCAGACGAACGATCAGGGCTTCAGAATATTTAAAGAAGTTCCTTATTGAGATATCATCCAATAAAGGCGCTTATTTTTCCAAAATAATGAATATACCTGTCAGTAATAATACCTGCCTTAGGATGGTCAAATCCATGAGAATGCCAACAAATGACAAACTGAACTGCATCGGTATAGACGATTGGGCAAAGAGAAAGGGAATAAATTATGGTACAATTATCGTTAATGCAGATACAGGACGCCCCATAGATCTTTTGGATAGCAGAGATTCTAATGATGTTGTGGAATGGCTGTCCAATCATAAAGAAATAAAATACGTAACCAGAGACAGATCCACGGCTTATGCCAGTGCCATCAAGAAAGCTATCCCGGAGGCAAAGCAGATAGCAGATAGATTCCATTTGGTAAAAAATCTAAGTGATGCTGTTCAAGAGGAAATCAGACAAGAGTATAGCTATTTAAGACAGGTTTCTAAAAACATTTATGCGGGCAATGAATCAAAGAAGTCAAAAATAAAACCCGGTGAAGTAATTTTGGATGCCCAATATGATGCTAGCCGTAGCGTTGAGCAGGAGATCTCTTCAACCATGATGGTGAAAAGGGAAAAACTTGTTCAGATTACCAAAATGAAAAAAAATGGACACAGCATCTCTGAAATCGCTAGAAAAACACAAGCGACCTGGATCACGGTAAAAAGATACCTAGCACACGGAATACCGTCGACAAGCAGGAGTACGCAAGTCAATTATAATAGATATATGGCAGAAATCAAACACATGTGCAGTTTGGAAATCAATCAATCCGCCATGTATAGATCCTTAAGAGACATAGGGTTAAAATGTTGTGAGCGATCCTTTACCAGATGGTTTAACTTGAATTTCCGGGATTATAAACATAAATGGAATAGGACGTATCCAGAACCATTAAAAGTCAGCAAAGCTGATATTATGAATAATTTTATTCCTTCGCCTAAAAAGCTATCAATTTTTGTAACCAATCCTGAATATGGAGTTGCAAAAGATACAGGAGAATGCTCAAAGGAAAAAGAAGTTGTTGATAATCTCATAAAAGAGGTTCCGCTTTTATTCAGTTTGCGCAAGTTTCACATAGACTTTAGAAATATTTTAAAGGGTGGGTGCCCCAATCAGTTAGATATCTGGATTGAAAATGTCCAATCAATTGGCCGAAAAAGAATGGATAGTTTTTGTGAGGGTTTAAAAAAGGATATTATGGCCATTAAGAATGCAATAATATATAACTGGACCAACGGACTGGTAGAGGGAAATGTAAATAGGTTAAAAAATAAAAAACGGGAAATGTATGGCAGATGTGGTTTTGAGCTGCTTAGGAGAAAAGTCTGTCTCTCACAAACTGGATAGTGCATCAAAATTGGCGAAGAACCGTAATAGTGCAACAAAATCGGTAAATAATTATTACTTACCGATTACAAGGGGTCTTACTTATCGTCAGGTGCAAGCTATTTCAATTCAGTACGGTGCGATTAAGGGAGGTTAAGAATACTAATAGTAAGTGAGCTTTCATAAATTTCAATTCCAGTACGGTGCGATTAAAGGCATTTATTCATATGATCATAACTAAATGTCCAGAGTGATTTCAATTCCAGTAAGGTGCGATTAAGGGTATCGAAATGGTACCTGACCACGCACTCGGTGTAACTATTTCAATTCCAGTACGGTGCGATTAAGGGATAGATTACCTTTACGTTGAGGAATCAGCTCGTATATTTCAATTCCAGTACGGTGCGATTAAGGGTCAACAGGAGCAACAGCATCAGCATTGCCAGTACTATTTCAATTCCAGTACGGTGCGATTAAGGGGATCATCTTGCCGCGATGAAGGAGCTATTTAACGGAAGTCCAGTGAACAAAATTCTTGTACCTTCTAATATATTTCAATTCCAGTACGGTGCGATTAAGGGAGCAATATCTCCAAGTGGCATGTAAGCGTCAATACTATTTCAATTCCAGTACGGTGCGATTAAGGGATATGAACCTTTATTAATCCGTTCATATTATACGTGATTTCAATTCCAGTACGGTGCGATTAAGGGGCCGCCTGAAGCGATCATTAGCCCTGCTGCGTATGAATTTCAATTCCAGTACGGTGCAATTAAGGGTTTATATACGGATCATGTGCGGTCTGTATCGCTGGAATTTCAATTCCAGTACGGTGCGATTAAGGGTCTAGGATAGCCAATTTTATAGGATTCGGTGTCGAATCTCAATTCCAGTACGGTGCGATTAAGGGTCTCCACCATCCTTCATAATTAGGCTTTGCGGTGCATATTTCAATTCCAGTACGGTGCGATTAAGGGAAAGCATCTTTTTCCTGAAAACTGCTCCCTGTTTTTATTTCAATTCCAGTACGGTGCGATTAAGGGGGCAATACGGGCTAATGTTGCTTTTATTTGCAGCTAAGAGTCATATTTCAATTCCAGTACGGTGCGATTAAGGGGTAGCGGCGCTTCTTCATCATCATCTGGGTCTACTAGATTTCAATTCCAGTCCGGTGCGATTAAGGGATTTTCTTCAACTGAAAATGTGCTTTGATCATCCTGATTTCAATTCCAGTACGGTGCGATTAAGGGATTTAAACGTTTGCATAATGATGAACTTCCATTTAGATTTCAATTCCAGTACGGTGTGATTAAGGATGTAAATCAGATTATAGATCCTGATATTTTAGGTGCGATTAAGGGTTATATGGGGGCGCTGTTCGAGGGGCTAAGAGTCATATTTCAATTCCAGTACGGTGCGATTAAGGGTTATATGGGGGCGCTGTTCGAGGGGCTAAGAGTCATATTTCAATTCCAGTACGGTGCGATTAAGGGTTATATGGGGGCGCTGTTCGAGGGGCTAAGAGTCATATTTCAATTCCAGTACGGTGCGATTAAGGGTCTGTTTAACGCCTACGACATCTCCGCTATTATATTTATTTCAATTCCAGTACGGTGCGATTAAGGGTACCAATATTTTGTGACATTATGTTATCGTACTCACGATTTCAATTCCAGTACGATTAAGGGTGGACCACCTATTAATGTTATAGCTGAGCCGACTAGATTTCAATTCCAGTACGGTGCGATTAAGGGTACCAATATTTTGTGACATTATGTTATCGTACTCACGATTTCAATTCCAGTACGATTAAGGGTGGACCACCTATTAATGTTATAGCTGAGCCGACTAGATTTCAATTCCAGTACGGTGCGATTAAGGGACTTATTTTCATAGCCGCAACGCTTAGTGAAATGTGATTTCAATTCCAGTACGGTGCGATTAAGGGAAGTAAAAGAACATTTGTTTGAACCAGAATCTTTGATTTCAATTCCAGTACGGTGCGATTAAGGGGCAAACGAACGAACGTATTAGTATATTTGTACCTAATTTCAATTCCAGTACGGTGCGATTAAGGGTTCAATGTCAGAGTATCAAATTATCAGAGATTATCAAATTTCAATTCCAGTACCAGTACGGTGCGATTAAGGGTTACGCTTCCTGCTATTGTTGTTCCTCCTCCAGCTTGATTTCAATTCCAGTACGGTGCGATTAAGGGTTAATAAGAATGTGACCTGCGTTTAGCACGTCTAAATTTCAATTCCAGTACGGTGCGATTAAGGGAACAAAAATCATTTAACTTAAACTCGTTACTGTAAAATTTCAATTCCAGTACGGTGCGATTAAGGGTCTTCTCAGGCTGACGTTGATTATTTTACCCAAGTCTTGATTTCAATTCCAGTACGGTGCGATTAAGGGAGCTACAATCGGTTACGGTTGTACTTTTTATAACGAATTTCAATTCCAGTACGGTGCGATTAAGGGAGATGCCCTGACTCATTGTGGTTATTTTCAGCAAGATTTCAATTCCAGTACGGTGCGATTAAGGGAGGGGTTGCAACGGTTATCTACAGCCTAACTAAGCTATTTCAATTCCAGTACGGTGCGATTAAGGGACTTATTTTCATAGCCGCAACGCTTAGTGAAATGTGATTTCAATTCCAGTACGGTGCGATTAAGGGACCGGTTCTGATTGTTGTGGTGAGTTCATACATTGATTTCAATTCCAGTACGGTGCGATTAAGGGTCTGTTTAACGCCTACGACATCTCCGCTATTATACGTCTTGATTTCAATTCCAGTACGGTGCGATTAAGGGATTGAATTTTTGGATATTATAAATCCTAACATGTGAAATTTAATAGGATAAGAATATGACTTACATATTTCAATTCCAGTACGGTGCGATTAAGGGACAAGGAAATTTAATAGGATAAGAATATGACTTACATATTTCAATTCCAGTACGGTGCGATTAAGGGACAAGGAAATTTAATAGGATAAGAATATGACTTACATATTTCAATTCCAGTACGGTGCGATTAAGGGACAAGGAAATTTAATAGGATAAGAATATGACTTACATATTTCAATTCCAGTACGGTGCGATTAAGGGACAAGGAAATTTAATAGGATAAGAATATGACTTACATATTTCAATTCCAGTACGGTGCGATTAAGGGACAAGGAAATTTAATAGGATAAGAATATGACTTACATATTTCAATTCCAGTACGGTGCGATTAAGGGTCTGTTTAACGCCTACGACATCTCCGCTATTATATTTATTTCAATTCCAGTACGGTGCGATTAAGGGGGTGTTGGGGTTACTGTTGCGATTAGGGTTGTTCCGATTTCAATTCCAGTACGGTGCGATTAAGGGGGTGTTGGGGTTACTGTTGCGATTAGGGTTGTTCCGATTTCAATTCCAGTACGGTGCGATTAAGGGACAAGGAAATTTAATAGGATAAGAATATGACTTACATATTTCAATTCCAGTACGGTGCGATTAAGGGAGTTACCAATATTAACATCAACCAGACGTTTAAGCGATTTCAATTCCAGTACGGTGCGATTAAGGGTCATTAGGTAGTGCAGTTTGTCGGTTTGATTTAGATATTTCAATTCCAGTACGGTGCGATTAAGGGTTATTTGATGAATGTGGAGGTATTAAGATAGGCGAATTTCAATTCCAGTACGGTGCGATTAAGGGAAAAATAGAAGTAAAGGCATCTCCTAACTTTGCAAAATTTCAATTCCAGTACGGTGCGATTAAGGGAATGTTGCTCCTGAATTTAAAGGAACAAAAGGCGTGATTTCAATTCCAGTACGGTGCGATTAAGGGAAAATTACATGAGATCATTCCTAATAGGGTAAAGCAATTTCAATTCCAGTACGGTGCGATTAAGGGAGTATTACGCTAAATCTATGCACCTGCAAAGAAAAGATTTCAATTCCAGTACGGTGCGATTAAGGGTGAATAATAATAAGAGTTCAGAGAATTTCAATAATATTTCAATTCCAGTACGGTGCGATTAAGGGGAAAAAGCGAAAATGAAGCATGAAGGGCTGAAAGAATTTCAATTCCAGTACGGTGCGATTAAGGGACTGGTCGGCATCAAAGTTGGTCGCATTCTTGAATGATTTCAATTCCAGTACGGTGCGATTAAGGGGAAAACATATTTTATTCCTTTGCGTGATTTGCCTATATTTCAATTCCAGTACGGTGCGATTAAGGGCTCTGAATACTTAATGAAGTTCATTATTACTGTGTGATTTCAATTCCAGTACGGTGCGATTAAGGGGTAGCGGCGCTTCTTCATCATCATCTGGGTCTACTAGATTTCAATTCCAGTCCGGTGCGATTAAGGGATTTTCTTCAACTGAAAATGTGCTTTGATCATCCTGATTTCAATTCCAGTACGGTGCGATTAAGGGCTGCACTCATGTGTTACTGGATCAAAGTCAATCCTATTTCAATTCCAGTACGGTGCGATTAAGGGCTGCACTCATGTGTTACTGGATCAAAGTCAATCCTATTTCAATTCCAGTACGGTGCGATTAAGGGCTGCACTCATGTGTTACTGGATCAAAGTCAATCCTATTTCAATTCCAGTACGGTGCGATTAAGGGCTGCACTCATGTGTTACTGGATCAAAGTCAATCCTATTTCAATTCCAGTACGGTGCGATTAAGGGTGCTTTTCCTCAATTAAAACCTCTAACGTTTTAGTTATTTCAATTCCAGTACGGTGCGATTAAGGGACAACCAGCTACCGTCTGTGTCCTGTACTGGTTCACTATTTCAATTCCAGTACGGTGCGATTAAGGGAAGTTGACCAATACCAGCGACTTGTTTAGCGTCAACTGAAAATGTGCTTTGATCATCCTGATTTCAATTCCAGTACGGTGCGATTAAGGGTATATCGATGAAATTATATGTATCAGCAGTATAATATTTCAATTCCAGTACGGTGCGATTAAGGGTGTTAATAATTTCAGAACAATAGAGTTTCTGGTTGTATTTCAATTCCAGTACGGTGCGATTAAGGGTTTATGCTTACGTCATCCTCCTTTACCTCGGTTATGATTTCAATTCCAGTACGGTGCGATTAAGGGCGTATTAAAATTTCTGCATCATTTGTTTTAAAATTATTTCAATTCCAGTACGGTGCGATTAAGGGTTCAATGTCAGAGTATCAAATTATCAGAGATTATCAAATTTCAATTCCAGTACCAGTACGGTGCGATTAAGGGTTACGCTTCCTGCTATTGTTGTTCCTCCTCCAGTTGTATTTCAATTCCAGTACGGTGCGATTAAGGGTGTTAATAATTTCAGAACAATAGAGTTTCTGGTTGTATTTCAATTCCAGTACGGTGCGATTAAGGGTGCAACGGCAGATAGGTAGAGATCAAGTACAGTTTGAATTTCAATTCCAGTACGGTGCGATTAAGGGCGTATTAAAATTTCTGCATCATTTGTTTTAAAATGATTTCAATTCCAGTACGGTGCGATTAAGGGCGTATTAAAATTTCTGCATCATTTGTTTTAAAAGTACGGTGCGATTAAGGGTGCTTTTCCTCAATTAAAACCTCTAACGTTTTAGTTATTTCAATTCCAGTACGGTGCGATTAAGGGTGCTTTTCCTCAATTAAAACCTCTAACGTTTTAGTTATTTCAATTCCAGTACGGTGCGATTAAGGGTCGTTAACAAAACGGGTCTAATATATACTTAAACATCGTTTTTATTACTTTTATTTTTATAAAAATTAGTCGGTGTATAATAACCGATCCTTATGCATTGACAGACAACCGGATCCTATACCCTTTAAAGACTATTTTATACCTTAATCATTATTTTCAAATGTCAAAGAACATACAGTGTTATCATCATCGACAACTTAAAGGATATTATCTAGCTTGTTCTTTTCAAGACCTACCACTTCTTTTTCTAACCACCTCTCTTCTCTGCTTTTAAAAACAAGGATACTATCTGTCTCCGGATTAATAATCATTTTTGCTTTTGCTAGTAACTCTTTTAATTTTACGAGACTAATTTCTCCTTCAAATACTGAATTTTGTATCCAATTTAAGTACTGTCTGCACAGTTTTAGCATTTTTACAACTCTCTTTTCTCCAATGTCATAAACTAAGATAACATACATAATTAAATATTTAAAAAAGTAGCTTGTTTACCATCTAACCTTATACGGTTTGTATTCATCAAGTCCCAATAAATGTTTACCCAACTTATAACATTCCAATTTAATAAGATGCTTATAACTTACATTCCGATTCAATACAGGATGTTTGAACGTTTCATTTAAGCGTTCATCCCAAGCTTTCACAAACACCTTTCTTCCAGAGTCTTTTAACATGCAGCCATTCATGTTCATATCAAAATCTTTTGATGAAATCTCCTTTTTATTTAACAATCTAAAAATTGTACGATCAACAAGTACAGGTTTAAAAATTTCTGCCAGATCAAGTGCTAACGAAAATCGTCTAAAGCCTGGTTCATGCAAGAAACTGATTGTAGGGTTTAGTTGCGTATGATATAACTGATTAAGACAAGCAGAATAACACATCATATTACCAAATGAAATCATTGCATTTAACTCATTACCAGGAGGCTGCTTGCTTCTGCCCTCCATCTGATAATTATTTACAATGATATCAAATGCCTGATAATATCGCTGCCTTATGTTACCCTCTATACCCATCAATTCATTTACTTCTTTCGTTTGCTCTATCTGTAACATCAAAAGTTCAATACTATTAAGTGAGACACTCACATCTTTGTCCCTGTTAAGATAATAACGTAAAGTCTTAGTCATATTAAAAGCACCACCGCTTACAAATTTGCGGGCAATAATCATCCGCTTTTTAGAATCAATGTAATGACGAGTCTGTGAAATCTGCATCTTACCCGCTAGCAAGTACTCTTTCGGACAAAAACTACCAGTATAATTTTCATAATAATCGAAAAAGTGAACGGCAATTCCGGCTTTACCCAAGAAATTATACAAAGCACTATTGGCATCTAGACTCCCAAAACAAAATAGGTCAGAAACACCCTCTACTGGAATATATTTAGGTACGCCTTCGAGCCCATCCTCATCTACAGGTAAAAACTTCAAAGTATAGTCTTTGCGACTTAGGCGTCCTGCATTAAATAAGTAATAAGTTTTTTTCATGAGCTAACGTATATTTCAATCTTTTGGTTCTTCAACATAACAAAAATCGAAATAACTACATTGCTTGCAGATGGGCTTACGAAGTAACGGTGGACAGATTTCACTCTCAACCAATTCCTCAATATTCTTTTCCCAGCTTTGTATCATCTCCTTATCTCCTGATTCTAATAATACGGTCTCTTTTTGCCGCATTTTAGGATATTCAATCACCCCGGTTACACCCTCTATCCCCTTTTGCTCTAATTTGTATATATAATATTTTACCTGAGCAATGTGAGCCTTCTCTATTTTATTGCTTTTTTTAACTTCATGTACCACCTTGTTTTTAGCATCATAAAAATCAATTTTAATACCATCTACCTCAACTTCAGTATATTGTTGTGAGCGATCGATATAGGTGGTTTCACCAATTAATTTACCTTCAGCAACTATTTCTGAAGAGTGTTCCATGCGGATACCGTTGGCGAACAACCATAATTTCCTGTGACAGATAAAGTAATAATTAATAAAGGTTGCGGTGATAAGCATAGAATCTATTTACTTTTTTTAAAACTAAAGGAATCTATCATCAATTACTGGTTCTTTGATTAATAACCCAAAATCAGAGCTATACACTCCCTCTCTAGCATAATACACAGTTTCATGTGTATCAAAATTACCTATGTAAACAGTTTCAATCCCAATTGAAAAATTTTTAATACCCTTTTCTATTAAATATTTCGGGAGTTCTATTGAAAACTCACACTTGAAAGCCTGAAGATCACTCCAATAGGAATAGTTGCTTTCTGGCTTCGTTACATAAACAGTGCTGCTATTAACAATATCTCGGCTTTTCCAAAACGAAGTATCGTTTTCATCTTCATGAGGAATTTCTTTGCTACCAATAACCCAATTGTATAAAAATAACCATTTCAGGTTTTTAGCATTAAGTTCGCTCTTTGTTGAAAAATGCTTAAAAGTGGGATAAACATTATTAACCAAATCAATGAAATTCTTCGGAGAATAACTTTTAATCTCTAATAAGTTAAGCGTTTGGGTAAATGACTCAATTGGTTCCCATCCTTTTTTTTGTATAAATGTTCCATAAGGTGCAGGATAAAGAATATCATCCTTTTGAGGTATAATTACGTAAAGTTCTCCTATCCTATTTGAATTAAAGCGGCAAAGTCTCCCTGCTCTTTGCACCAATCTATCAATCGGACATATCTCTGAAATCATAATATCAGCACTAATATTTACACTCATTTCACCAATCTGAGTGAGGATTGCAATTCCTTTTGCTGTTCCATTTTGCCAAGCTTCTTTGCCCAAATGCTCAATTAAATATTCTTCTTTAGCTAATTTATCTGGTTCTGTAAAACGGCTATGATAAAGAATAACATCAATTTTTTTTTTCTTAAACCATTCGTAAAATTCTATTGCTCTTGCTACTGTATTAACATAAATGATGGCTTTCCCTTCTAAAATACAACGTTCTAACAAATCGCTTAACTCATTTACTTTGGAATATTCTCTTTTACTTTTAATAGCACATCTCGGTTTTTCTATCTCAAAGATATCTTCCCTTATAGCATCAATTTTATAACCACTTTTACGATACATTTCAAGGCTTGACTCTGGAAGGGATGCACTCATTATCATTACCGGCACATCTAATAGGTTTAAAAATTCCAGTAATACCAATATGTTAGCCTGAGTAAATTCATCATAAAAGTCTGCTTCATCAATAACAACACAGCTATTTGCAAGATTGAATAATATAGTGTGCTGATCTTCCCTGGACAATGTCATCGCCATCATTAAATGGTCTATTGTACATACAGTAACAGGCGTTAATATTAATCTTGCCAACTCATGCTCTTTTTTTGCGTCTTTTTGTTTAATTTCTCTATTTTGTACCTTTTTATGGAAACGGTTAAACCAAGCACTTGAATGGTAAAGACCAGTATTAGAAAGACTTGAAGCTGTATTTATTGCTAAAGCATTGGAGGCAAATCGAGTTGGCATAGCTATAACCAAACGTTCTGCTCTGCCATTTTCGATTTGTTTAGAGGCCCATAGCAATGCGGCATCTGTTTTCCCAGCACCAGTAGGTGCCCTCAATAGCATTAACATATCCTCCCAGTGCTTGTCTACTATTTCCTGCACAGGTCGTTTGGTCCAATTTTTATTAAAAGAATAGTGAAAAGCATCAATGGATGGATAAGGATTATTTGACTCTTTGGCACTAGCCCGATGGTCTGCAATTTGAAGATAGCTACGAACTCCACTGTACTCATAGAACTTAGCTATAGTATCTTTAAAGTCAGATAAACTTACTAAACCTTCTAAAGATGTAAAATATTTCCAAAGAACTATTCCTTCTTTCCAGTTCTCTTTCCCACTTATTCCATTCTTCTTAATCCATCTTTCCTCATGCTTATGATTTAATTTCGCATGATGTGCAGCTATAGCTACCTGTACTGGATTAGAAAATTTGCTTTTTCCATGTAAAATAAGAGAAAATATTTCATGCCTAATACCTGAGTTCCGAAGGTATTGACCAGCCTCATCTCGTTTTACAATAGTGTAATCTTCAAATGATTTTCCTAAATTTCCTAGTTGCCATTTTACAAAGTTATCATGATCTTTTTGGCAGGCTTCTTGCCATTTAGATTCTTTTTTACCCTCATCATGAAATTGGCAAGCACCTTTTATTCGCCTACTTAATTCTTTACCAGTACGATTAAGATATTTTTTGTTTGTGTTTATAAGACAAGACATCAAATACTTTCCTTCATCAATTACATTTTGCGTATGATCTTTTAGAGAAATCCCTGATGGCTTGCCTAAAATTATATTACCTGAATGGTTAGTCTTTTCCAAAAGCTTCTTTGAATGTTTTAATGTCTTGCTGACCGTCGGTCGGATCAAATAAATGTTCTGAGTTCAAAAATCCAAATGCTTCTTTATACGCAACAGCAACAGATTTTTCACCAATCGTATCATCGCCAATAAAGTATTTAGCACCTCTTTCTTTTAGTTCATCTAAAATATTGACTTTTTCGATTTCGTTACTTGTAGCGAAGTACCGGCACGCTTTACGACTTAGTTTATTATCAAAAACAATAAGTACTTTTTGTGGCTCACCACTTACTGCATTCCTAGCTTGATTAGCATAATCATTCATTGATCGTGTTGATTCTAAAAAAAGACAGGAACGTCGTTTTCGTTCAGCATCATTTACGTGTTTTATATAATTGGTAGCTATATGATATCCTCCTTCATACTTAAAGGTTTTAGAAATACTAAGACTGGTAATATCTAAATGAAAGTTCATGTTCATCAAGTCATGTTCACTGAATTCCTTGGTAGCTAGTGCTTGATTGTTACTATCAGTCCCAGAATCTTGCTTTAATCGTATCAATAGATCTCGGCCAACTTCGCTTTTGTCTAATGCAATAGCAATGGTAGCGCTTAATGGGGCAGTTCTTCTGCCCGAATAATCACCCTTGGATGGGTGCATAAAGCCGCCCATGTCAGCACGAAGATCATTCTCGATTAGATTAGTAACACCGTCGCCGTTAGATATGAATGTTTCTCCCTTATTTTCGTCCGAGTTATTCAAATGTTCCATTGCTGAAAACAGAACATGTCGCTGCATTTGTCCTGATATATATACTTTTCCATCAGGTGTCCTTTTTATTGAAGAGGCATTGCCTAGTAGTTTCTCTCCTCCATTTGCCATGTGATTATCCATTGGTGCAACTATGGATACTAATATTCCTTTGATTTGCATTTTTTTTTTATAAATATTGATTAGACTTATTTCAAACTTGAGCATCTTCCAAATCTTCACTTTCGATGTCTTCTGATAAAATATCATCGACGTCATCTACTTTTTCAACCTTCGGCTCTTCTTTCTTTTGGAACCTATTTTGTAATCTTGAAAAAGCGATTAATAAATTTTTGGCTTGATCCAAATTCAAAATATTTGGATCATTTTCATTTGCTTTTTCCATGAATAAGGCAGCACTTTCAGGTACGTCCATTTTGCTTAATCTCCCTGCACGAGCAACAGTTTGAGCAATTAAAGCGTCTCCTGTTTTCGCTGAAAATGCAGAGCTTTCTAATTCAATTAGCACTTTCGCCTTAACCTTTCTTATCTCATCCCAGTAATTAGGAGATCCTTGTTTTATTTCCTCTTTGGCCACTAAGTAAGCAACTAAATTAAGCCACTTACCCAAAGCTCTCGCCGATTGCACAATTTCTATTGATATCATTTCAATTTTTATAAAATATGTAAATAATAAGGTAATCAATGGTTCAGGATACTCACCTCTGAAAGACATAAAATCTTTGAAAGCTGGTAAATTAAATATTTGCAAAAAGCGGCCAGAAAACAAATCTAACTTTTCATATTCATTGGGTTCATCTCTGCGTTTGCCCTTATATAATTGGATATAATAAATACTATCAACAATGCTTCTTAATTTACCTTCTTTTGCTAAGTCAATAATGTAGTGGTTATAGGTAAATGACTTAGCATCACCATAACTAATAATATACATTGTTGTCTCTTTTAATGATTCCAAAACAGCTTCAGCTTCTAATTTCATTTCAGCCCTTTTAGAAAATTCACCGATTGCTCCAAGTAACCCAACAGCTCCAAGAGCTGAAGATGATGGAGCATTAGGGAAATTTCCATTGTAAATTTTAGGTCTTGAAGGCTTTTCTTTTACTACTTCTCCTTTTTTATTTTTCTCTTTATATACAGAGCCTTTAAAAAGAGATGAAGTATTATTCCTTTTCATCTCATTAAAAAGAAGAATAAATTTTATTAATTCTTCTTCTTTCTCAAGATCAGGAATAATAGCTATATTCATTCGCTTTATTTTTCCACCTGATTTCTCTTTATAAGCAAGGCAAGGTTTATCAGGTGTCATAGTTGTTATCGCGCAAAGAGCTGCTTCAATATAACTAATTTTGGATTTACCTCGACCTGCTCCACTTTTACTAAAAGTTAAATACTCTCCTGAAATGGGTGCAATAGACATTGAAGCACAAGTATTCTTATCCATATTAATTGGCAGCTCAGCTAGCAAAGATTTAGCAGCTTTATATATATATCCTGCCGCCTTATCTGATGATAATATACTTGGTGACAAGAAGACACCATTTGAAGGATCGCCCTTTTGTTCATCACACCCAGTAAAATCAACACTTTCCTTACCTATAAACGCTCCCGTTGGTTTTACTCTAAAATTGTTGATTCCATTTTGGATTTGTAAACTTAATGCTTCAAGTAAAGTTTCTTTCTTGAAATCAACATTATCCTCTTTTTGGGACAATAATAAAGCATATGCATATTTGATATATGGATGATTTAGATTCATAGCATTTCAATTTTTACATCTGTCCAACCATCATTTGTACCTAGATATACAAGATTATTTTCTTCAATTGATTCTACTAATAGATTGTAAATACCCTTTTGCATCTCTAGTGAGATTTGTATTACTCCTTCAAATTTCAAATACTCCCTTTTGGATACAGTGGTGTAGTAATATGGAAATTTGCCCAAATTGCTTTTAAATAAAATCTCCATTTCTTTTTCGTCTATTTGAAGAGGTTTATCTTCTTTTCGTTTTAATGAGCGTTTCACTTTGATTAAGTCGAAATCAATATTTGGGGTTCCGTTTGGATGTACTATAGCATCTGCTCTTCGGAAGGCTTTTTTCCAAATATCATCGTAGTGCATTGGTGTTGGAGCCATTACAAGCTTTATGTCGAATAAATGGTACAATAAGGGAATATATCCTGAATTAGAAACAGCATTTTTGTAATCCTTTATTTTATACTGTTTTAAATATACTTTCTTAATTTCTTTCTGTATAGACAACCGATCTTCATTACTAATATGCCATCCTAAAATATTCTCCAATAATCCGGACAGATGGAATTTCGAGGGCTTTTTCTCGGATATATAATAGGACCCAGGTATTTCACTTACCATTGAAAGAGGAGCCAATGGCGTTATAATAAGTTTAACTTTTTCTGATAGATTAGGCGCTTCAAAAATTGATGATATATCCATATATTGATCTTCTGATATTTAAATTTTTACCGTTATATTTATATCTAGTAATACTTCTTTTCAAACATACCTGTATTCACTGCCAACTAATGTCAGTACTTGTTTTTTTATTTCTTCGCTTAAAAATTTCTTAAATATTTCCGGTCCAATTACTTGCACCTGACCAGATAAACCCAATACAAATCTTCCAATACCGTGAAAATTTGCTATCGGAACGAATAGCCGATACCCCTTATCTTCTTGTTTTATGAATTGTTCAGCGAGTGGAAATTCTTCTTTCAGAAGATTATAGGCTTTTAGGGTAAGCAAAACTTCCACATTTACCAACGGTTGACTATCAGACATTCTAAAAACATCAGTAAAAGGAATTTTGTGCATTTCAGCAAATTGCCAGATATTTTCCAATATATGAACTTCTTGGATCCTTGAAATCCTAAATTGCTTGCAAGTGTTACTCTCCAAATCAAAACACCAAACAGCTGTATAATCCGCTAAGAACCCGAATGGCTCTACTTGACGGTCAGAAATATTTTCACTGTTTGAGGAGCGGTAGTTATGAAGGCAAACTTTTTTTTTACTAGTAATTGCTTCAAACAGTATATGTACCTGTTCATGAATGTTAACGTCTTTTAATTTGGTTAGTGCCCTAAAATCATAAAGAGTATTCAGTTTACGAGCTAAACAATCTTTAAGAGGCGAAGCACCTTGCAACTGCGCCATAGTCTTAAAAAGCAAAAAAGCCTCTTCATTTGAGAAGTGGAGTAACTGCTGCAACGTTTTCACTGCAGGTGTATCTGTTTTTAAACAATAGCTATCTTCTTTACGCTCAAGTATAAATCCAGCAGATTCAATAGTATCTAAGTATCGGTATATTGTTCTTTCAGAAATTCCAGACCGTTCTGCTAGTTCAATTCTGGTATAAAGTCGTTTGCCTATTAGCAACATCAGTAAGCGAAGAAGTCGCTCCATTTTCCCTTGATCCATGTATTAAGTGATATTGGTTCATTTATAAAGAAACCTCCACACATCCAAAACCGAGTGAACTCATTCCTCCGCATCCACAATCCATCGCTAACTGAATTACTCTTTTTGATCCCTTCATCTCCATCTCAAATCCTAAAAACCCTCTTACTTTAGTTTCAGCATACTTACCTGCCTTAATGGTGACCAGCCTTGATTTAATGTTATCCAAACCACCAATAAATACTTCAAAAACCTCTTCTTCAGCAGCTTCCGTACCATAGGCAACTGCTATCTTCTCTTTCAGATTATATATAAGCAATGGAATAAAATCTTCGTCCTCCGGAGAAAGGTAATCGTCGTTACCCCTGCTGTTCTTTCTGCACATTACTATCGGTGAAAGTAATTTCAACCTTACCGTAGGGATTACTTCGGAGGCATCATCAAATAGAAATTTAGGTAATACTTCAATTTGAGTAATAGTAAAATCTGACTGGGCTGTATGGTCACCTATTGAGATATGCTGGTCTGTAAACACTCCCTTTATCAGGTTCTCTGCAAATTCAGGCATATGACATGTCAGAATTAAACCCATTTCATTACTCTCTAACTTTAACGCTTTTTTAGAAACAGAAAACTTTCCTTGTAAGTTGGAAAAAGTAAACAGTTTAAAATGTCTGGAGTGTTGATTCTGTGCATAGCCTTTTTCATGAAGAAACTCAGCGTATCCTTCATTAGCCTGTGCTAATTTCTTATAAATCAGTGCGGATATCGCATACTGATAATTAAATGGAATATATGATAAAGTCCTTACTGGGCTTAAATTTAAATAAAAGCGCATAATTGAGAAGTGGCCTCTAATGTACGTTTACATTTTGTATATAAATGTATAAAATCGTATAAATTAATTTACCATCTAATTATATAGATCTATCCAAGAATGAAGTTCTAATTATCAGTCTTGTTTAGATATAGTAAACTCAGAACGTGCCCCCGATGTAATAGCACCATTTGTATTGTTTGGATCATCATTGAACAAGGTATATTTACCACTCAATTTTAGTTTATACTTATTAATTATATCAAACTCAACATATGCTAACTTACTGGTTATGACTAATTTTTGGGGTAATACATAAAAGTCTGGATTGCTTTTAACGATTTTAGCATAAGAGGCCACAATAAAATCATTCTCTTCAACCAATTTATTTAAAATCGGGGTTTCTTTCAAATCAGAAATGATTAATTTATTTCTAAAATCATTAGTAAGAGCACTCCTGTCCTTATAATCTTTGAGCGCATCTACTATGCTTAAATTTTTCAATAATGCAATGAAGGTAATTTCTTTAGATGACTGAGAATGAACATTACAATTTGTCGTAAAAATAATTACAAACGAAAGCAGCAACCCTGATAATAAGGAATTTTTCATAGTTTTATTTAAGTTAATGTTGATAAGTGATGATCAGTATTGGTTTAATTTTGGTGTCTACATTTAATGGAATATATGATAAAGTCTTTACTGGGCAGCCTGGATTTCATCTAACAGAATATTTATCTAAAATAGATTAATTTCTTTAGATTCAATTTTATTAAATGTTATTTTATTTATTTCTCCTCCAAGCTTTCCAGGCATTCGTACACCACAATGCCCAAACCACTAACACCGGCTGAAACAACAACCTGATCCCACGCGACAAATCAGTATCTAACCCAAACGCATCTGTATGCGTAATAAACTGAGAGATATTTCCCGGAAAAACAAGTACAAAAAATAAGGCAACGACCCAACCAACCAGCACTCGCTGCTTCGATAAAAAGATCAAACTTAAACCCAACAAAACTTCTACAATTCCTGACAATACAACCACCAAATCACCGGACAGTGGCAACCACTTTGGAACCTGTGCTAAAAATTCTACCCTCGACCAGGTAAGGTGACCGGTACCTGCAAAAGCTAAAAATGCGCCAAGTACTACTCGTGCGATCGTTTGTACTATACTTGTTTTTTTGTAATCGTTCATATCGTGTTTTGTATTTGTAGCAATTATTTCCCCAACAAAAAGTCAATGCCTTATAATGGTGTAAAGGTAATTCCGTTATACTCTTTCTTTGTGTAAAGTACAATCCGTATATATTCAAATATAAAAATTCCAGAATGATAGGGATAAGATTCCGAGATAAGTCCGACTTTAGGTACTTTAAGTCGGACTTATACTAGATGCATACTGCATTTATTTTGCAATCAATAGTAGCCAAATCACTTCTTGGCTTTACTCTTTACATACTTTTCTGGCTGCTTTGAGAAAGAGGCCTTACACGATTTTCCACAAAAGCCATAAACCTTATCTTGATACGAAACCGTCAACGTACTCCCCTTTTTAACAGGCATTCCACAAATCGGATCTTTTGAATCCGCTTTAAGCGTATCCAATAAAGAAGTATTCACAACAACCCTGCCTTTTAAAAAGGGATGATTTCCATGAGAAGCCTTCACCTGAAGAGAAGTACCAGCCAACCCACAAATCATCAGAAATAGTAAACTATAATTTTTCATGTTATATATTTAAATAGGTTAAAAATAATCCTGTTAAAATAGAGCCGTCATCCGGAATAAGAAATTACGCCCCGGTCTTGCAATCTTCATTATATCCAGATGCTGCACATATTCACGGTCTAATAAATTATCCACCCCAGCATTTGCTCTCAAAACTGGAGAACCTTTGAACTTAAACTCCTTACTTACACTTAAATTCAAAATCGTGGATGAAGGTGTAGATGTTTCCCCATAAATAGCTGTGTTGACATTGTTTTGTGCGGCATAGCTGATCGATTCTGCCTGCAAAGAAACCTGTTTAAAGTTATAAAGAATAGCATTTACCGTCTTTAGTGGTGCAATCATTGGTAAGCCGTTCCCTTGGTTATCGGAGCCCCTGGCATACGTATTCAAACTGGTTAGAATTAGATTGTCTAAAGGCGACCATTTCAGCGCTAACTCTGCGCCAACTAATTTAGCTGATGGAAGACTGACATAATGTTTTACTCCGTTTGCTCCGATGGTCATTACACTATACCCTTGCAATAAACTGCCTGTGATGTAGTTTTTAAAGAAATAACCGAACCCACTAACCTCTGCAACAAATCGAGCGCTATGAAAACGGGTACTTAAATTGACGTTTGTAGAAGTTTCTTGCTTTAAATCAGGATTCCCGATATAATCGTATCCATCCAACCGATTATAGATATAAAAGCTGTACCCTTCCTGAAGCGTGGATGATCGTGCTGCACGGGCTACTTCTGCAGAGAATTTCCAGGCGTGACTCAAAGTATAGCCCAATTCAAGATTCAGATTAGTGATAAAACGATTGCGACTTAGATCACCGACAAACATTCCCGATAGTTGTTCCTTACCTACCTCGCTGAAAATATAATCGTGCGCATAGTCAAATCTACCGCCAATCTGCAGATTAAACTGGTCATTTAAACTGATGTCGTCCGAAAGATTCAGCCCAATATCGGTCCGCGCCAAGTCCGGCAACGTATACATAAACATCGCTGCTCCATCATCGGGATACATGGTCATCTCTGCACTCAACTGATTATTGAACCCATCTAGTCTTGCTTTGATATGATGCTTTAAAGTTGGCTGGTACGTCAAAGCGGAATAAGCACCCATTGTCCTTGATGTTCCTGGCATATCCATGTGCATAGGCACCGTCTCCTTTGGCCGCTTGGTATCATCCATGGCATGGTTGATGTAATTGTAATAGGCCTTAGTTTCCCAGTAGATGTTTTTTTCGGGATGAAAATAAACGTAGGATAGCGCTCCTATTTTTGCTTTTGCGAACGAAACATCCATTGTCAAAGCGGGATAACCGATATCAAACCCCTCATCCTGAATGTAATCAGTTTTTAAATAAGTATGCTCGGAGGTTTTAAATAGGGCGGAAACATTTCCATTCCACTTCCTGTATTGCGAAAAGGAGATCTCTTCGACATTGCCTGCCGTGTAATTACCACTGCGACGAAAGATTCCATTAGCCTGAATAGCGAAATTCGGGGCACTGTATTCAATTCCAGCCAAACTTTGATAGGCCTGCCCATTACTTTCGAAACCTAAACCGGCACTTCCTGAAACTTTCTTTTCTGAAGTAAAGGACGGGCTTTTCAGTTTGAAGTTTATCCCTCCTCCTATTGAGGAACCATATGAAGCACCTCCTGGATTGACGCTAAAAGACAGACTTTCCAGATTATTTGGCTCTACATAGGAACTGATCGGATCCATCCGATCGGTACAGGCACCAAAAATTCGCATCCCATCAATGGTCATCGTAATTTGCCCATTGTTCAAACTTCGGATAGTAGGCTCCATGGCAAAGTTTCCCCGCCGAATCATGTTTATTCCGGGGGTGGACTCGAGTATTTTGTCTGTTAATACCTGCAAATTGCTCCGTTGTTGGTCTTGATAGGATTGGCTGATCCCCTTTTCCGGCTGAATAGTCACTTCCTTTAACAATAAAGTGCGGTCTATCTTTAAACCAGGTAAGCTATCAGTTTGTTGCGCCGATGCTGTATAAATAGCAAGGGCACAACAATAACTTAAAATTTGCTTTTTGTACATGAGGATACTCTCTAGAACAAAAGATCCAATGCAGCATCTTCAACGATAACAGTGTTGTTTCGAAGCAATTTCAAATGTAAACGCCAGTCACCTGACATGGTGAAATTAACTTTCCCTTTGTAATGCCCATTGCTACTGCTTACCGGGTTTACATTGTTGGGTGAGCCATGTCCCATTGATGGCATTTCAGGGGTCACTTCTATAGTCAGACCTGCATCCGGAGGGAAGGTTAGCATGTCTTGTTTTACATTTACCAGGATTTCCAGATCGTTCATCCCTATTTTAGGGGTTGATGGCTGTACCAGTGATACGCTATAACTTTTGCCGTCGGTTCCTAAAAATGTTCCGGTATGTTTCGTGTTCGTAACCGTAGCGTTAACGGATACATTAAATACAAGGCTTTCATTATTGACCTTGACGGTCAGGCCCCAGCTGCCCATCATGCCTGATGGCATAGAAAAAACGACTGCTCCTTCGTAAAGTTGATCGGAAGTGTTATAAACGGGTTGTTCGACCGGACTGGAATGTTTCATGGTCGTCATGTCCATTAACGGGCTGTAGGTAACCGTTGCATTGGTTACGGATGATCCATCCGCCTTTTTAACCTGGACGTATACTTTGTTGTAGGCTACCAAATAACTGGTTTGATCGGACCATAGTGAAACGGTAAGGCCACTTGTTGTGGTACTTTCGGCAATCTTTGTTTTTTCGGGATCAGGTGTAGTTTCTGTGTCTTTAGAACAAGCAGCAAAAAAGGTGATTCCTACTATTAAGAGGAATATATTTATAATTTTTTTCATTTTTTAAAATGCTTAGCAACAGATGCTTCATTCCATTTTGAAGGAATTGACATCAAATAAAGAAATTGATACACTGATTTCTAATGGGTATTAATGCCAATAGCAACATTCAAAATAAAGAATGTCAATCAGTTGATTTGTCTTGAATAAGAATTGGAGTTTTCTTAACAGGATGGTGGATGATATACAATTTCGTTAAAAGCAGTAGGTTCCCCTATGGACTGGGGATATAGAAGTTGTAGAAGGCTGTAGGATTGAACTACCTGATGAATCGGGCTAAAGGCCTTTTGATTCATCAGGAGTATTTCTGTATCGGAAGCTGTTTTGGTATTACTTTTATCTTTTTTACTCTCTTCCTGTTTAATCTTTTTTGCTAACGCACACTTACCGTTACAATGTAATATCGGCAATTTCTTGTTGATACAAAGTTTTTCGTAAGCAGCAGTATTGGTATAATAGGTTGCAAGCAGCAGACTTCTGCTGACCGTATGTGCCATGATGGACATGACTAAAACCATTATTAAACCTATTTTAAACAATGTTTTACCCTATTTCAGGACAAATGTAGCCAATTAAATTTTATTTAGCTTCAAATCCCTCCAATATTTAAACATCCCAAATGAGGCCGCTCCTTCATAGGTGAAGGTTTTATCGGCGTTTACTTTTACAAAATAGGCAGCTGTCCAATTATATACAGAAACCTTTGGAAAGCTAGCAATGCCACTATCATTGAATTCATTAATCGGATGATGGGTAGAAATCAACGTGATCTTATTGTCTACTGGAGTTTCACTGATAATATGCTGAAGTCCCTGGAACAATGTTTCACCAGTCTTGAGATATTCAGGATGATTGATCCGTTTATCTATACTGATAGATGGGCCCGAATTGATTAATTGGGCAGTAGTCAACGCCCGGCAGAATTCACTGCTGATCACGCGGGTGATAGGCATTTTTAAATCTTTAAACACAACTCCAAGCTCAGTGGCTCTGACTTTTCCCTGCGGATTGAGCTGTCTGGCCAAAGCAGTATCACATGATTTCCACCAGTTTGCTGGTATTACTGGGTCCTGATGACCTAAGCTGTAATCCATTCCTAGACTAGCATCTGCATGCCGAAGAACAATGAAATAAGTTTGACCTGATTCGGCCAGTTTGCGAAGTGTTGCCCAACCTTTAATATATTGCCCGTCTGGGTTATCTGATGTAGCACCACGAAACTTTTCGAAGGGATTTACATGTTCATTATCAGTAGAGCCTAAAACGTGTAATTTTTCCGTTTTGCCTGTCCTGGTCCAGCTTACATTTACAATAACAATTTCGCCGGAGGTAACCCGGCTAATTAAACCTGATTTGGAAATAGTAATACTGGGATCGGAGGAAGAGTAAGTGGCTGCTTCACTTGCTGTGATCTGAAAGTCGTGCTTATTTACAAAAAGCAGATCATCATGTAGTGCAGAGGACGTTATTATTGGGTCAGCAATAATTTTTTCATCCTTTTTACAGGCTCCACAAATAATAGACGTAGTTAATAAAGTAAAAAGAAAGCGTTTCATATGAAAGGTCATGTGTTTATATAATTACGATCTTTGCGTATAATAGTTTAACAGAATATATAGTTTGTACTTTATATGTATAAAATTGTGCAGTTCGCTTAAATTATTTTCTTGAGGCTAATTTTTTAGCTGCCGCTTCATCCACCAGCCAATGCACTTCTCCATCGAGGGGTTGAATCAGCTGAGCCGGATATTTCTCGATATTGCGATCCCCTTCCAGCACTTCATGCAGTGCATTTGCCTTATTTGATCCGTAAAGCATAAAGACAATAGTGCGTGCCTTGTTAATCAGAGGGGCAGTAAGTGTGATCCGATACATTTCCTGTTCAGCCAGATAATAAGCAGCAACTCCTTTTTTCTTCTCCTGCAGTACAGCTGTCCCTGGAAATAAAGAGGCTGTATGACCATCTTCTCCCATGCCTAAAAGGATCAGATCAAATTGGCCTGACGTAACATGAAGATCCAGGAGTTCTTCATATTTAATGGCGTACAGCTGAGGTGACTCTCCCGCTTCCCACATCGGGTAAATATGATCATGTGGAATAGGAACATGATTGAGTAGGGTGTCGAATGCCATACGGGCATTGCTTTTTTCATCATCCAAAGGAACCCAGCGTTCATCTCCCCAATATATAAATACTTTATCCCATTCAACTTCTTCCTGGTATGGACTGTCGCCTAGCAGGGTATATAATAATGCAGGGGAATTACCGCCGGTTAAAGCAACAGTAAAAGATCCTCTTTTTGTAATTGCATCTTTTGCGCAAGCGGTAAACAGATCCGCAGCCGCTTTACTTAAATCTTGTTGGTTTTTATAAATCCCAATCATTTATTTTACTTTGAATGTAAATTAACCGCCCAAACGTGCCCTTCTTTGGCAATCAGGGCTTCGGCGCTTTCGGGTCCCCAGGTTCCTGCGGCATAGTTAGCAAAATCAAGCGATTCCCTGTTTTCCCATACTTCCTGAATAGGCTTGATTACATCCCATGCTTCCTCTACTTGATCGGAACGCATAAATAAGGTGGCATCGCCCAACATGGCATCCAGGAGCAGGGTTTCATATGCTTCGGGAGTTTGTGTGGAGCATTTATCATAATCAAAGACCATTTCTGCAGGATTCAGGCTCATTTCCAGACCTGCTTTTTTTGCCATGAACCGCAGGCGGATATCCATATGTGGTTGGATGTCAATTGTCAGCCTGTTGTTCATGAAACTGTCCGATTGATTGTTTGAAAACGTAGAATGTGGCACCGGACGAAAATGAATAGTAATGGAGGAAGTTTTCTCCTGCATCCGCTTACCAGTACGGAGATAGAACGGTACGCTTTGCCATCTCCAGTTATCTAGAAAGAATTTAATCGCTACATAGGTTTCCGTATTGGAGCGGGGATTAACTTCAGGTTCATTCCGGTAGGCGGGTACTTTCTTTCCTTCTAACCATCCATCTGCATATTGTCCCCTTACCGCATATTGATGAACTTCTTCCGGTTTTATACGGCGGATAGCACGCAATACGTCAACTTTTCGGTTTCGTATTTCTTCGGCCTCAAAAGATATAGGTGGTTCCATCGCAATCATGCAAAGCACCTGAAGGAGGTGATTCTGAATCATATCACGCAGTGCGCCCGAACCTTCATAATAGTCGCCCCGCTCCTCTACACCTACCTGTTCAGCTACAGTAAGCTGCACATAATCAATATAATTACGATTCCAGATAGGTTCAAAAAGCGCATTGGCAAAGCGAAAAGCAAGGATGTTTTGCACCGTTTCTTTACCCAAATAATGGTCAATGCGATAGATTTGCTTTTCCTGGAAAGTTAGGGTAAGCAGGTTATTTAGTTCTATGGCGGTTTCTTTATTGTGCCCGAATGGTTTTTCAACAACAATGCGGTCTGTTTCCGGATTGGGAGCTAAATTAGCCTTACTGATATTAATCGTTACCGCCTCAATAAACTGGGGAGATACAGAAAGATAAAATATGCGGTTCGCTCGTGTTCCCCAGGTTATATCCTGATCATCCAGCTTTTTTGCAAGATCCTTATAAGATTCTGCTTTACTTATTTCAGATATAAAATAGGAAACAGCTGGTTTAAAAGAGTCCCATTTTGAGCTCTCCGGTTTGGTTCTGGAAAACTCAACGAGCCCCTCATGCAAGCGTTCCCTATATTGCTCATCATCTAATGGTGTTCTACCTAAACCAATAATGGCGAATTTATCAGGCATCCAATCTTCAAGGAACAAATTATAGAATGCGGGTATTAACTTTCTTTTCGCCAGGTCACCTGTGCCTCCGAAAATTATAATGATCGTGGCATCTGCCTTTTTATTCGATTTCATGGTAAATGTATTTGATGAAGGTTACTGTTGATCCCAATGCGTATGAAATGTACCTTCCTGATCAATCCGCTCATAAAGATGCGCCCCAAAATAGTCGCGCTGTGCTTGTACCAGGTTTGTTGGCAAAGTTGCACTCCTATAAGCATCAAAATAGGCAAGAGAGGACATAAAAGCGGCAACAGGAACACCTTTATCTACGGCCAGCTTAATGGTCGAACGTATAGCCTGCTGTTTGGACATGAGGGTACCGGCAATCTGCTCATCCAGCATCAGATTGAGGAGTTCCCTGTTTTTGTTAAAGGCTTTTCTGAAATCTTCTAAGCACAATGCACGGATGATACATCCACCTCTCCAGATTCGGGCAATGTTTTCCGGATTCAGCCCATAATGATATTCATTCGATGCTTTATGCAATTGAGCCATCCCCTGTGCATATATGGTGATCATAGCAAAATGATAGGCATCTTTGATCTGACTAATCAGTTCCAGTTTCGTATCAGAGATTCCATCTTTTGGATTGTTCCAGTGTAGTACAGTAGATGCTTTAACCCGCTCATCTTTGTAAGTGGACAAATCGCGCATGGTAACTGCTGCATCAATCACCGGAATAGGTGACTGGAGATCCATAGCATTTTGAGAGGTCCATTTACCGGTTCCTTTAGCCATGGCACGGTCGGAAATGAGGTTTACTAACCTGATTCCCGTAATGTCATCAAATTTATTCAGTACCTCTCCTGTAATTTCCAAAAGATAGGACTGGAGTTCTCCCTGATTCCACTCTTCAAACGTTTTTTGAAGATCCACATCACTGTAACCCAATCCTCTTTTCAACAGATCGTACGCTTCAGAAATAAGCTGCATAATGCCATACTCAATTCCATTATGTACCATTTTGACATAGTGACCAGCGGAACCCATCCCCATGTAGGTCACACAGGGTTCATTATTTACCTTGGCAGAGATGGCTTCAAAGATTGGACGGAGACGTTCGTACGCTTCTTTATCGCCTCCGGGCATCATACTTGGACCCATGCGGGCTCCTTTTTCTCCACCGGATATGCCCATCCCAAAGAAGTGGATTCCCTCTTCATTGAGTTCCGTAACACGACGGTTGGTATCCATAAAATGAGAGTTTCCTCCATCAATAACAATATCATCTTTTTCCAGAAATGGAAGCAAGTTCTGTATCACTGTATCAACGGGTTTTCCTGCCGGAACCAAAAGCATCAAAGCACGTGGCTTTTTTAAAGACTCTATAAATTCCTTAGCCGAGGTAGTTCCTTTAACCTGCTGCCCGCTTTTGGCGTCTTTTTCAAGAAAATCTACTTTTTCCTGATCAATATCAAGTCCTGAAACAGCAAAATTATTGTCTGCCATATTTAATAGCAGGTTCCGGCCCATCACACCGAGACCTACCATTCCAAAATCATATATTTCCATGTCGTATGTACAATCGTCTTTATTTAGATTCTAACTTTTCTTCCCGTTTTTCATTTAACGCGCTCATTAAACTATCAAATGGCTTGATGAATTTTTGAATCCCCTCTTCTTCTAACTGTTTAGTTACAGCATCCAGATCTATACCTACTTCTTTTAATTGTTGATGTGAAATCTCTGCTTCTTCTATTCCTTCTTCCAAGCGGTTTGCAGGGTTACCGTGTTTGCGATATGAATTTAAAGTTTCCTTGGGAACCGTATTGACCGTTTCGGGACCAATCAATGCTTCAATGTACATCAATTCATTGTATGTCGGGTTTTTAGTACTGGTACTGGCCCAAAGTAAGCGTTGCGGTTTTGCACCTTTTTCTTTCAGCGCTATGAAACGATCGGAGGAGAATTTTTCCTTGAAGATCTTGTAAGCTAACCGTGCACTGGTGATGGCAATTTTGCCTAACAATCCCTTTGCTAAAGTGGAATGGTCACTCTTTTGATCTACGATTTCTTGCAACATAGGATCGATCAGTGTATCGATCCGGCTTAAGAAAAAGCTGGCGACAGAAGCTACGTTTTCTATTGATTCACCTTTTTCAACACGTTTTTCTAATCCTGTGATATAGGCATCGGCTACTTTACTATAACGATCCAATCCGAACAATAAAGTGACGTTGATGTTAATCCCATCACTGATTAACTGCTCGATAGCAGGTAAGCCTTCATTTGTTCCAGGAACTTTAATCATCACATTTTTACGATCGAGGGTCACCCATGAAGAACGGGCTTCTGTGATCGTGCCTTCGGTCACTAGCGCTAGTCCGGGAGATACTTCCAAACTCACATAACCATCCAGCGCATTTGTTTTTTCATACACGCCTTTAAATAAATCCGCAGCGCTTTGAACATCTTCAATGGCTAAATTTAAAAAAATCTCTTCTGCAGACTTACCTGCTTTAGCTAATTTTTTAATGGTGTCAGCATAGTCGTCACTATTTGATATGGCTTCTTCAAAAATAGCAGGGTTTGAAGTAAGTCCCCTTAATTCATCTTCATCAATCAGTTTTTTAAGCTCACCGGAAGCTATAAATTTTCTGCGTATGTAATCCAGCCAGATACTTTGGCCAAATGTTGGAATTTTTGCTAATGGATTTTTCATAATATTGTTTGATTTTTTTCTAATGCAATTACTTTATTTAAACGACGTTCAAATCGTTCTCCGCCATCATAATTAGCCTGAACAAAGGTTTGAACAAGTTCCCATATTAAAGCCAGGCCAATTACCCTTCCGCCAAGACAGATCAGGTTCATATCATCATGCTCCACTCCCTGATGAGCAGAATAGCTTTCCGTGATTAGGGCTGCCCGTACGCCAGCGATTTTATTGGCGGCCACGGAAACACCCACGCCACTACCACATACTGCAATACCACGGTCTACTTCCTTTTTTGCTATTGCGCGTCCTAAAGGAACGATAATATCCGGATAATCGTCTGCGGCATCGTAAGCATGAGCTCCATAATCAGTAACATCGTAACCAGCATCAGTAAGGAGATCGATTAATTGTTGTTTTTGTTCAAAGCCGGCATGGTCGGCTGCTATACCAATTTTCATAATAGGATTAGGATTTTACAAGTGCCTTTGCCTTATTGTATACGTTTTCTACGGTAAAGCCGAAGTAGATAAGTACCTCTTCTCCTACTCCTGATTCGCCAAAACGATCAATACCGATTACATCGCCTTCTGCGGTTACATATTTCCACCAGGCTTGTGTGATTCCTGCTTCAACAGCTAAACGGGCATGGATGCTTGGTGGAAAAACACTTTCCTTATAGGCTTGATCCTGCTTTTCGAATAACTCAAACGAAGGCATACTTACCACCCGGGCTTCAATACCGTCTTGTTTCAGTTTTTCCTGTGCAGCTAAAATGAGCTGTACTTCGGATCCGGTAGCAATTAGGATGACATCGGGAGTACCGGTTGCGTCATTCAGAATATATGCACCTTTAGCTACGTTACTGGCTGGAGCATATTTACCCTGATCCAAGTTAGGGAGTTTCTGTCGGGAAAGGATGAGCGCAACAGGTTCTTTAGTTCTTTGGATCGCAATGCGCCATGCTTCAACGGTTTCATTGGCATCGGCCGGACGGATTACTGTTAATCCTGGAATGGCACGTAAGGCCGTAACTTGTTCCACGGGCTGATGTGTTGGTCCATCTTCTCCGAGGCCTACGCTATCGTGTGTGAAGATATAGGTAACGGGTGCTTGAGTTAAGGCAGCCAGACGAATAGCTCCCCGCATGTAGTCGCTAAAGGTTAAGAAAGTACCTCCGTATACACGTACACCACTGTGAGAGGCCATTCCATTTAGGATAGATCCCATAGCATGTTCCCTTACACCAAACCAGATATTACTGTTTCCGTAATGACCGGGTTGAAAGCTGATATCACTTTGTGTGGGGGTTTCATTTGAACTGGCTAGATCGGAAGATCCACCTATAATCCATGGAATTGCATTTTTCAAGGCTTGAAGCGCTTTGCCTGATGCCTGCCGGGTGGCTAGTGACTCTCCTGCTTTGAAGGTTGGTAAGTTGGCATCCCAATTTTCGGGCAACTTTCCGCTGAAGCTTAAATTGAATAATTTTGCTTCTTCGGGATAAGCCTGACTGTAGGCTTCAAATTTAGCTTCCCATAAGATTTCAAGTGCAGCGCCTTTTTTACCAGCCTCTAAAAGAGGTCCTTTTACTTCTTCAGGTACATAAAAGGTTTTCTCAGGATCCCATCCAAAGAACTCTTTTGTTTTTTTAACATTCTCTTCCCCTAAGGCATTTCCATGTACTTTATTGGTGCCTTCCTGGGGACTTCCATAGCCTATAATAGTTTTAACTGCTATAAGTGATGGCTTGTTTGTTTCGGCTTGTGCTTCTAATATGGCCTTTTCTATGGCTTCTAAATCATTACCATCTTCTACTGTAAGCGTTTGCCATCCGTAAGCATTGAAACGGGCTACTACATCTTCGGTAAAAGATAAGCTGGTTGGACCATCTAATGAGATCAGGTTGTCATCATAAAGATAAATGAGCTTGCCCAATTGCAGATGTCCGGCAAGTGAAGCAGCTTCAGAAGCCACTCCTTCCATTAGGTCACCATCGCTCACAATTCCATAGGTATAATGATTTATAATTTCGTGACCTTCACGATTATAGGTTGCTGCAAGGTATTCTTCGGCAATAGCTACTCCTACTCCATTACCGAACCCTTGCCCTAAGGGCCCTGTGGTAACTTCGATACCGGGAGTTAACATAGATTCCGGATGTCCAGGGGTTTTGGAGCCCAATTGCCTGAAGCGTTTAAGTTCTTCCATTGGCAAATCATATCCGCAAAGATGGATCAGGCTGTACAATAATGCTGAACCGTGTCCAGCTGATAATATGAAACGGTCATGGTTTGGCCAATGTGTGTCTTCAGGATTAAATTTCAGAAAACGATTCCAAAGTACGTAAGCCATTGGTGCTGCTCCTAAAGGTAAGCCCGGGTGACCGGAGTTGGCTTTTTGTACCATATCAATGGATAGAAATCGAATGGTATTCACACTTAGTTCGTCAAGTGCAGTGAACGGTTTTTCAGTCATGACAATTAATTCTTCTAATATTTAAAGTACAAGTTAGCTATGTTAAAGTTTGAAAAGGGGCATAATATGACCTATTTTGTATTACAAATGTTCTCAAGTCTCAATATAATTGGAATTCAGAAGACCTTCGGACACTCTTAACTCTCCAAAGTCAAAATCAATCAGCCCATTTCGTTCTTCTTCAATATTTGTTTCCTTGGTGTATACATCTCCGGAAATGGCATTTTGATCATAATAATTACTGGTATTTGGACGATTCCATAGGTGCTAAGAACCAAATATGCTCTTAGTTTTTTTGATTGTTTTTTCCAGATCTACTCCTTTTCCAAGTACGCCTTCGAAAAGATCGCCTTCTACCTTTAAACGCTCTATTGCATTATGAATAGTGAAATCTTTTATGGCTAGTCCCGGTTTTACTTCTTCCCAATGTAGCGGCATGGATACGGTTGCCCCTACCTTGGGCCTGAGGGAATAAGGTCCGGCAATAGTTGCACCTGGACGGTTTTGAAGAAAGTCGAGATACATCTTTCCCTTTCTATTAGCGATCATCCGTTCCAAACTGGTATAGTACGGTATTTGATCATGTACAATGCCAACGATAATGCGGGCAAACATCTGAGACTGGTCATAGGTGTATTTTCCGCCCAGCGGAATATAAATATGCATTCCCGTAGATCCTGATGTTTTGCAAAAGGAGGGGACATCTACAGCATTTAATATTTCTTTTACATGTTGAGCCGCTTCAATCACCTGATCAAACGTATTTTTATCGGGATCCAGATCAATTACGCAATAATCAGGGTTGTCAGGTGATTGGATTCTGCTGAACCAGGGGTTCATCTCAATACAGCCTAAGGATGCCATCCAAAGCAAGCTTGCTTCATCCGTACCGACCAGATACTGTTTTTTTTCCTCCTCACTGGTAGTATATGGAAAGGTTTTAGCCCATTCGGGTGCCTTATCTGTCACGTCTTTCTGGTAAAAGCTGGAACCATGGATCCCACCGGGAAAGCGGTTGAGTGACATGGGCCTGTCCTTCAGATAAGGCAGAATATAGTCGGCAACCTGGTAATAGTAGTTGAACATATCCCTTTTGGTGATTCCATCTTCGGGCCAGTAGATTTTACTTAGGTTGGTAAATTTGAGATCGTGACCACAAATCTTGCGTACCTGGGTTTCATCTTTGGGATTTAATAATGTTTTCCGTTCCTTTTCTTTGGGGGGACTAACCACATCGGAATGTTCAGTTTCTTTGGGTTTCTGTTGATTTTCTTCCGGTTCTTCTAATGCCTTAAGAACTTCCACAGCAGGCAATACCGTTTCACGAATCATCTCTTTGGCCTTTTTATCGATACGCATACCCTGAAAGGAAGGGTGTCGGAATACCCCATCTTCGGTTACTTCCGTAAAAGCAACTTCGCAAACGAGTTTCGGTTTGAGCCAGGTGGCCAGAGCTTTAGGGGGATTGGGACGAAAGCGAGAGGGTTTGTTTACATCAGGAATGGCATTGAAAGGGCTTTCATCAATAATCAAAGGTTTAAACTGCGCAATCATTTCTTTTTGCAATTTATCCGAAAATCCGGTACCCACCTTTCCCACGTAGTGTAATTCGCCGTTGTCATAGACGCCTAACAACAAAGAACTGAATTGCTTGGAAGTGTCTTTGTTCCTGGTGTAACCAGCAATAATCACTTCTTGTCTTTTATGAACCTTGACTTTCAACCATTCTTTTGAACGAAGATCGGGCGAGTAGGTGCTACTGCTTTTTTTAGCTATGATTCCTTCCAGTCCAATTCTTTCTGCGGCTTTAAAAAAATCTATTCCACTTGATTTGAATACTTTACTGATTCGAAGGTGGGCATCATCTAATGTAAGAACTTCTTTTAGTAGTGTTTGCCTCTGATGAAGAGGTAGATCCATCAGGTTTTTCCCATCGTACCACAGGAGGTCAAATACATAATAGACCAGTTCACCATCCGCCTCACTCCGCCAGTTTTGTAAGTCACTGAAATTGGAAATACCTTTTTCATCCAATACTAGGATTTCCCCGTCCAACAGGGCATTGATTTTTAACTTTTTTAGGAGGTGATATATCGAGTAGAACTTGTCATTGAAGGATTTGTTGTTGCGGGAATAGAGTTCAACTTCGCCATTATTGACGGATGCTAAGGCACGGTAACCATCCCACTTGACTTCAAATTGCCAATCCTCATCATCAAAGGGTTCATCCACCAAAGTGGCTAGCATGGGTTTGACACCTTCAGGAATCTTTGATTTTGGTGCTGCTGTCTCCTTACCACTATGCCATATCTTATCACTGGTTTTTTCTACATTTTCGATTGTTTTTCCAGAAATGACTGATTTATCCTGTTTAGTGATATCCTGAGAGGAGGCAAAATCATCCTTGTGTTTGATAAGCAGCCAGCCATTTTCACCCATCCCGTGGGTTTTGACCAATGCATATTCACCCTTTAGCTTTTCGCCATGCAGTTTAATTTTCAGGGATCCGGACTGTAACTGCTTAAGCAGATGTTTTTCCTGAGCTTTCTTACCTTTAATCTCTTCGATGGGCTCGTAAGTTCCCTGATCCCATACAATCACTGTACCTCCTCCATATTCTCCCTTAGGTATAATGCCTTCAAAAGATCGGTAATCATAAGGATGATCTTCTACCATCATGGCTAGACGTTTAGTTTTGGGATCTGTTGAAGGTCCCTTAGGTACAGCCCAACTTTTTAAAACACCTTCCATCTCCAGTCGAAAATCATAATGCAAACGTGAAGCATCATGCTTTTGAATTACAAAGATTAGCTGGTCTTTGTCTTTACTTTTTCCAGACTTGGGTTCTGCTGTTTTAGTAAAATTCCGCTTTTTTACATATTTCTCCAGGCTCATCGTACAATCTGTTTTTTATCCAGGAATACTATTTTATGATAAAGAAATAATAGATTAAATGTTTGATCAGAGATTCGTTAAAATTTTAATGGCAGAAAGATTTGCTTTCTTATGTTCTTGAACCATTTATTCATAATGTATAATCAAAAACGCAGTTAATACGCTAATTTCTTACATCATATCTTTAATTTCAAACTCAGCTTTCAAGTGAATTTTTTCAGATGAACTTCCTATCATCACCATGAACTTGCCAGGTTCAACAGTCCAGTTCATATTTTTGTCGAGAAGCGCTAAATCATCAGGATGAAGGACAAAATGAATGGTCTTTTTCTCCCCCGCAGCTAATGGTACGCGTTCAAATCCCCGAAGAACGTATTCATAAGTCGTTACACTACTGACTTCGTCTTTCAGATAAAGCTGGACCACTTCGTCACCTTGACGGCTTCCTGTATTTTGAACATCAACAGCTATATGAATATCACCTTGCTTGTTCAAGCTTAATGGAGATACGATCAGATTGGTATATTCAAACGTCGTATAGCTTAATCCGTAACCAAAGGGAAAAAGCGCCCCATTTACACTTGTATTGCCATAACCATTTGGCCCAACAGAAGATTGATTCGCATGAGATCCGGGTTTAAAGGGGAAGTTCAATTCGATCTGTCCGGTTGTCTTTGGGAAAGTCATGGTTAACTTTCCTCCAGGATTATAATCACCAAAGAGAGTTTCAGCAATAATATGTCCGGATTGAGGTCCAGGAAACCAAGCTTCAAGTATAGCAGGGAGATATCTGTTTTCCCAATTAATGGTTAAAGGCTGTCCGTTAATCATGACCATCACGACTGGTTTTCCTGTCGCATGTAAAGCCTGAAGCAGCATTAACTGCCTTCCGGGTAGGTTCAATCCTGTTCTAGACTTGCTTTCCCCAACCCTTTTTTCATCTTCACCCACTACAGCGATAACCAGATCGACGTTTTTAGCTTGTTTCACTGCTTCATCAATAGCAGCCTGCTCCTCGCTGGTAAGCGGAGTGGCAATGATTTCACTTTCAGGCCAGGTGGCATCTACAATTTCGCAACCTTTGGTGTAGTTTACCTGGGTAGCACTTCCAACATAGGCTTTAATTCCATCCAGCACAGTTGTTACGGGGTGGTTTGATGGACCGTAACGACTGATAGCATAATTATTTTCAGCAGCCAAGGGACCTGTAACCAGGATTTTTTTAAATTTTGTTTTATCGAGAGGTAACAGGTTTCCTTCATTTTTAAGCAATACCATGGATTCCAGATTCAACTGACGGGAAATTGCTTCACTCTCTTTGGTATGTACAATTTTATCAGCCGCTATGGGATCTTTTACATAAGGTTCATCAAACAAACCGAGCATAAATTTCACCCTTAAAACGTCAGCAACCCGTTGATCCAATGTTTTCATAGAAACCTTACCTTCATTAACGAGCTCCCTTAAGGGCAAAATGTAATTTTCGGGTGGTGTAAAGTTTGTACGGACATTTAAACCAGCTTCTACTACTTGCCTGACCGCATCTTTATAATCAGGAGCCACATGATGTTTGGTAAATACAAATTCTACAGCTTCACTATCTGATACGATGTATCCCTTGAATCCAAATTGATGGCGCAAGAGTTCAGTTAAGAAATAATAGCTGGCTGTAATGGGAACACCATCCCAATCATTATAGCTGCTCATTACACCCAGCGGAGCGGCTTCTTGCACCACACGACGGAAAGGATATAAATAAATCTGGTACATTTCCCGGGGTGCGACATGAGGATCCGTACGGGCATCTCCATCTCTTCCTCCTTTTGGAACACTATAAACCGCGTAATGCTTTAAGGTAGAAGCTACTCCTTGGTCTTGAATCCCCAGTACCATTTGTTTCCCCATTTCGGCGATATGAAATGGATCTTCACCATAACATTCGACTATACGTCCCCATCGCTGATCCCTGGCTACATCCAGAATAGGCGCATACACATTGGTATATCCCAAAGCCTTGGCTTCTCTTCCCACTATTGCTCCGGCCCGATGAACTAACCTTGTATTCCAGGTACTGCCAATATTTATGGGTGATGGAAAAGGCGTAGCGCGATCATGACATAAGCCATGTATGGCTTCATTGGTAAAATCTACAGGAATTCCTAAACGGGTTTGTTCTATAAACCATCGCTGCACCTTATTAATACCAATAGCATGATTACTAAATGGATAAGAATACTTCGTATTGGCTTTTGGCGTATTTGAAAGTCCATTTAACTCTTCATCAATATTCGCAATTCCATCTTTCCAGATTTCATTCTTCCAGCTTGTAAGAGGCATTTCGTCTTTGAGGACACGACCAAAACCATACAGTGTAGCGGTTTGACAGGTCTTCTCATTGAGGTTCATTTGTGATAATAAATCTACAACCCTTGTTTCAATGGGTTGAGAGGGATCTTCAAAAATATCCTTCTTCTGATTCTTATTAAAGTCTATCCATCCCTTTTTATATATTCCTGCTTTTTGGGAAAACACTTGTGGGGAGACACACAGTAAAAAAGCGATTAGGATCGTTGATCTATTCATGGTGAAATTAATCCTTTTATATTGGTTAAAAAGGTAATTTGATTTTTACGAACCGCTTGCTGATACTCTTCAATGAAACGGGTATGAATAAATGTAATGAAATAATTGGAAAAGTATGAACGGGGCTATTTATTAAACCAATTTGACTCCTTTAACACGCTAGATCTATTTCTCGAAAATATCTTTTGAGGCGTGTATTCCTTTGCTTCTTTATCGGTTAACTGATGAGACCAAAGTGCTCTGTTGACCGTGGAACTACCTGGACCTTTGTTTTGGTATTCCGCATAAAAACTACTCTTTTCCGCCTCTGGTTTAGACCAGTTATGCCAGCCCTCTGGGACGATGTGTTTGCCCAGATCGCATTTAATAAAAACAGTTTTCGCATAATCTCGCCAAGGTCTTCCCAAATATACCTTTGTAGCTGACGTATCTGCAGTAAGCTTGCAGTTTATGAATACAAATCCGTAAGAAATTCCTTCGGGTGTGTTAGCGGCCGTGATATAAGAATTTTTTTTGCTATGGATGGTGCAGTTTTTAAGCAATACAGTTGCGGGACCGAATATAAAGTCAGTTGTTCCTTCAATATAGCAATCCACAAAGTACTGGCGACTATTTTCTCCTCCCAGGTATAAAGTATCCTGGTTTCCCAGGAAGCGACAGTTTTTAAATACAGCGCGATCAGATTCAAGATGTAATGCTACCCCCTGTCCTACAGGTCCTGCTGAATTGATGAAGGTAATATTCTCCGCCTTGAAGTCATTTCCTCTAATTCGGGCAGTATAAGACGTAAAGGTATTGGTATTGCCGTGTCCGGAATAATCATCAAAGGTGATAATCGTTTTATCTACTGATTCACCGATGAAGGTTACATCCGTATTTGAAGTAGGGAGTTCTATTTTCTCATTGTAAATGCCATTTTTTATATACAAAGTAATCAGCTTAAGCGGAAACACCCGCATGGCATTAATAGCATCCTGGATAGTGGTATATTCCCCTGATCCGTCTTTAGCAACCACAAACTTATATTTGTATTGCTGCTGTTGCTTTTCCTGTTGTGCCCAAGAATTGAGAACACTGAGTATCATGATACATGTAAATAGGGCGATTTTTTTCATTATTGTTTTATTTTTTAAACACTTTGTCTAGGAAACCGGTGATGTAGTTTACAGTTGGATCAAACCAGGGATCAAAAAGACAGAAAGAATGCGGAGCACCCTCAAATTTATGCACTTCTGAATAGATTCTCTTTTCATCTAGGACCTTCCGGAAGTCATCCCTACCGGCATGCATTCTATCTACAGAGCTGTTTAAAAAAAGAATAGGAGCTTTGTTGTTTGCGACGTGAGTTAAAGGAGAACCCTCAGTCCATAAGGTTGGGTTGTCTTTTTTAGGGTAACCAAACCAATAGGTCGCTGCAGAAGTAGAACGGCTGTCATCACCTTCACCTGATTCGGGGTGAACAAAAGAAAGCGTCCCATCGATATCTACGATAGCTTGTACCGCACTGGAGTACTTTGCATGACAATCCTTTTTTTCAAATTTAGGCAGATTGCTGGTGGTCCCAACAAAAGCAGCAAGCTCTCCCCCGGCAGAGAAGCCAAGTATGGCAATTTTGGATGGATCCAGGTTAAACTTCTTTGCGTTGGCACGCATCCAGCGCAATGCAGCTTTAAGATCATAAATAGCTGCTGGAAAAAGAGCGTCTGTAGACAAACGGTATTCTACCGTGAAACTGGCGTAACCTGCAGCGGCCAGATGTTGTGCTAGCGGAATATGTTGTGTACGGTTACCGGAGCGCCATCCTCCTCCATGAATAATTAAAATAGCCGGAGTTTTTACCTTGAACTTTGAGGAAGGAATGAAAGCATCAATTTTAAGCTGACGATTACCTGTTTTACAATATACCAGATTCCTTGATTCCTTTACGGATGGAAAAGATTTTTCTGTGACTATACGTATATTAGGAAATTGCTTAGCTGTATTTTTAAAAGCGGAATAAGTGGTATATGAGGTATCGAGCTTTCCTGTAAGGCCGGTTTTAGATTGTGCGGAGGTATTGAAAACTGATCCCGCTATAAAGAATACGAATATGTATCTGATCATAATTAATCATTCTATTATAATTAAGTCATGAATAGTATACTATTAGTGACTTGGTTATATTGACATTGTAACCTACTTCGTTACGGATTCTGTTTTAAATTAGGATTTTTATTAAGTTCCTGTAAAGGTATAGGAAATATGCTCCTGTTATCACCATTTGGAGAATGAGATAACCATGATTTTTTTGTAAACACGCCAAATCGAATCATATCCTGTCTTCGGTGTGCTTCAGCAGCAAATTCCCAGCCTAGTTCATCCAGAAAACGACCATAAAGAATATCGGTCACGCTCTCTGTGGTTTTAGTAAAATGGTTCTTCAATCCATAGTTATAAACTGTATTTCCTTGTAATTGGGTACCGGTTACAGTGGCTAGCGTTGGGTTACTGGTAAAACTGCGTTCGTAATCATGGTATGATTTTAATCTTTTAAAGCTGATTCCTGTATACACAAACCCGCGTATAGATGTAGAGGAGATGCTTATAGGTGATAAACTGATTAATTTGGTTTACAAAAAATTATTATTCTAAAATTCAGCAGCATATCAACGGTCAGTATTGATCCTGCTAATTCAAACATAAATTTAAGCAACCTTTATTGCTATTTATCTAAAAACGTGAAATAATAAACAGACCTATCTTTTCCAATTCATCACCTGAGCGGGAGGACGCTGATGCAGCAGTTCATTGTTCATATACTTCATGTATGGTTTAACATGGCGGAAAAATAATTTATATCCTTCACATAAATAGTTCAACCCATCTTCGTTTGTAGTGCTTACAAGAAAACGATTTTTGGGACATTCCCCTTTACAATAGTTGTAAACATCACATTCCTTACATTGTCTTGGTAAGGAATCATACTTATTCAAGCCAAATAGCTGCTGTTCATCAGAGAGAAGCACCCTCTTCAACGAAGTACTGTGAATATTTCCCAACTTATATTCCGGATATACATAATGATCACAAGCGTATAGATCTCCATTATGCTCTATCGCAAGTGCATTCCCGCAGCGTTCACTAAAAACACATATTCCTGGAGCAACCCCTGCTTCATTTGCTAAGGTAGCATCAAAGATCTGTACAAAATATTGACCTACATCCCTTTTTACCCATTCATTAAAAATAGCGACAAGAAACTTTCCAAACTTTAATGGAGAAACAGACCATGGAGCCAAGGTTGTATTGCCAGCATAATCCGGGGAGAGCAGCACTACTCCTTCTGGTAAAACGCCTTCAGCTACCTGCTCCACAATAGGAATAAACTGCATATATTGACTTCCAATCTGCTTTAAAAACCGATACACTTCCAGTGGATACTCCGAATTTATATTATTAATGACCGTGAGCGTATTGAACTCAACCTGATGTTTTTTTAACAATGCTATAGCTTCCATTACCTTTGAAAAGGTCCCGTGCCCTCCTTTGTCAAGTCGATACTTATCGTGTAATACCTTTGGACCATCAATCGATATCCCAATCAGAAAATTATGTTCTTTAAAAAACAGGCACCATTCATCATTTAAAAGGGCGCCATTGGTTTGAAATGAATTATGAATACGTTTGCCACTCCCGTACTTTTGTTGAAATTGTAAGGCTTTTTTGTAATAATCCAAGCCAAGTAATGAGGGCTCCCCTCCTTGCCACACAAACGTAACTTCAGGTCCTGGTTGTTCATGTATATATTTACGGGTGAAAACTTCAAGTGTCTGTTCCGTCATTTTAAAACTTGAAATACCTGGATATATTTTTTCTTTCTCCAGGTAATAACAATAGGTACAATTAAGATTACAAATCGGACCGGTAGGATTGGCCAGAATATTAAATCCGGTTAGCTCTGGAAAACTCATACATTTAGATTTACGAATGAAGAAGGCTAATATATGTTGTTTTGATACTCTATCTCATAAGTATTCTTTATTTATTACTGTTGTCCGGTAAAAGAAAAAAG
>NZ_MDFN01000049.1 GCF_001730525.1 Arcticibacter eurypsychrophilus | reverse complement strand
AATTTCTGTGCAGTTGTATTTACTGATTACAGCTTATACAATTAAACGGATAAACAGATGTTGGCATATACATATAAATGATGCAAGGTTTATTCTGATATTTGGCTATAATATATTCCAGTAAACGGATAGTTGTTGATCTGTTGCATTAGATATATAGATGATCCATTTCCAATTTATCCAATTGGAGTTATAAGGGAATAGTACAGTAAAGGTAATCGTGTTAAAGAGGTTATCCCATATATCTACTCAAATAGTTCTAATCCTGATTTTTGTGAATATTGTTTTTAGTATTTTTAATCATTTTATTATTTCATAAAGGAAATCCATTTTGTTTTATTATCTGCAAGTTGTGCTTTTGTACGTACAATCTGCTCCGCCTGATTGACATACAAAAAATAACTTTGCCTCAGCCTTGCCTAACCTTGATGGGAAAAGGCAAGACTAAGGAAGAAAAAGGTCGCAACTCCCTTTTACCAATGAGGATGATTTTAGAGAGGAAAAGTGAAATGAGAGTAATTATTATTTAATTGTTAATGCACTAAGCAGATCCTTGAGCTGATGAAACGCGGTGTCTTTCTCCAATGGATTGATCTTATTAAATGTACTTACAGACATAGATTCATTCAATATCTTTATTTTTTGAAGCATAGGAATCACATATTTTAAGAAGTGATTAAAATATAAGAACGAGAAAACTAAGGGAAGATTAATTCACATTTCTAACTTTGTTGCCAACTGCACCCAATTTATTAAAAATTGAATTTTGGACATTCTAAATTTACAACTGCATATCTGATAGTTGGCCTCAATCATTATAAGTTTTTTCTAAAATTAAACTAATAGCTTTTTTTATTCTATCCATGCCTTCCTGAGTATTCAGATCAATCTCACAAAAAAGAGAATCGGTTGATTTTGCATGAAGTACCAAATAGTAGATGCCAGCAACAAGAAGGGCTGACACAGCTCTTAGGTCAACGCCCCGGGCTTTCAGTTCTACATCAGATAAGGCGAAGAAATTCTTACTAAGCAATTCCCTTTCTTCGCAAACCTCCTTCATGATTTGTGTACTTTGACTGATTTGCCATAAGACTATCTTTTGCATTTCCTCATTATCGCAAAAATAGTCTAATTGGTTGTGAAGCAAAGATTCAATTATGGGTCTAGTGTTTTCACCTATATTGACCTTAATCATATCCACAGCATCTCCAGCAGCAGCTATCCAGTAATCTTTACTGCGCACATATGTGTCGATGAGATTGTCAATAGTGCCGAAATATAGTGTAATCAACCGTCTGTTTAAATCGGCAGCACCAGCAATATTGGTCGCCGTTAGTCCTGTATACCCTTTTGTTTTAATGATTGTTCCAACAGCTTCGATGAGCTTTTGCATTGAGCGGTCCTTATTGTTTATTACTCCCTGATATTTCTTTCTCATCTAACTATCGTTTTTTTCAGTAAAATATAAAAATAGGATAAAGCTGACAGTATTAAAATTCCCATACACGAGAATTTTGTATAACTTAGTGCTACTTTCATTAACAAAGTATCGTTTTTAAGAAATACTATTAAGGTGAAGCCAATATTTAAAATATACAAGTGATGAAAAAGAGACCATTTAAGAACATTTTGCCTTTAGCTTTTTCAATATTATTTTTAATTGGATCCTGCAGCAAAGAAAAGTTTTCAATCAACGGAACTTTATACTTTTATCAAGAGTAGTTTTTTTAATCTAAATGAAGGTAAACTTGAATTTCCGAATCTTGTAGCTTTCCTTACTATAATTACGTACATCTATTCATTGGCCAATATCACATTTATAATCTTCAATTTAAATTACATCTTATGAATCAGTGCAGAACTTATACCACTTTCACATTAACCCTAAGAAAGGCCTTTACCTTATTGATTCTTATCGGGCTGTTAGCCAGTTGTGAAAAGGATGACCCTACGGAAAGAAACGGCCCCTTAGCGGGTGGATACTCCATTTTGGTCAATAACGGGAATGTCCTTGTCAGCGGTTTTAGGTCAGAAAAAGGCCAGGTTATTACGAAATATTGGATCAATGGCAAAAGTGCCGAGCAGTCCAGATTTATTGAACTTGTAGGAAATCAATTGGCTTACCGACAAGCTGTGGACGAGAAATTCAGAACCGTTTATACGTATAAAGACCGGGACGGAGAGATTCAAAGCTACCGCTTCGATCAGGGTAGTGGTGCAGAAGAAGGCCGGATATTTTACTATAAGAACAATTCCGTGGTGCGAATGGATAACGACAGCATTGGAAACCTAACATCCGTTACTTTTAATGATGACAAGCCTACTTTTGCCGGTTCTTTGGGAGAGAAGTCAGGCAATATATCGGGAGGCATGTCGTATTATCCTAAAACGGCTTTTATATGGGATGGTCATTCTCCTTTGATCAAATTGCTGCTTCCGGTACAAAGCACTTCTTTCTGGGGGGTCAGCACGATTTATTCAAATAGTCCCAATGAAATTTATGTTGGGGGGCTTTGCGGTGTTCCTATGTATTGGAAAAACACCGATCCCGTTGTACTGGATAAACGTTATGGCGAAATTTGGCAAATCACTAAATCAGGTTCGGATACTTATGCAGTGGGATTAATTAATAAATACAATTCCAATAGCACGGGGCATACGGCATGTTTTTGGAAGAATGGAGCACTTAACGAACTTGAAGACAATGCTCAGGCTTATGGGATATTTCTTGATGGAGATGATATTTATGTGACCGGCGCAGTTGGAAATGTTCCTGCCAGCTACAGGTCTTGCTATTGGAAAAATGGGGTAAGAATTGACCTGCCGATGTAAAGAAGCCAGGTAGGCATTAGATTATTTATCAAACAGGAGTTCATTAAGATCTACCCGAAAACGAGGAGAAATATTATAGAAGCACTCATTTATAATACGATGTAAGGAATAGGCTTTTCATGATTTCGTTTTGGCCAAATTCATGAATTCGTTTTAACCGTTACAATTGTTGTTGCTCCCGTAAAATTAAGTTTTTCACTATTCGCATATGCTGGGTTTCTAGTTTAAATTTGTTTACTACGTTTGAATGTTCACTAAAAGTAAACAACTAAATATAGTAAACAATATGGAGGTGTTAGGGATTTGGAAACTGGCAATGAAAACGTTACCCGACGTGTTAATAAAGTATTGCTAAAACCCCAATGGTGGGGTTTAGCAATATCAAGCAGGTACTTATATCTAGTGTTGAATCAGAATTTTTTCTTTAACGGTTCGGTCTTTTTCGATAATTTCTAAAGAATATATGCCGTTTGGAATATTCTTAATATTAAGTATTAAATTACCTTTTCCGTTGCTTTTTTGTTTTAATACCGTACCTCCCTTTTCATTAAATAATGAGATTCTAAACTCTTTAATTTTTGTACTTCTTGATTCAGATGTATCCTCAGTTGCCGATATTGTCATTTCTTCATTGGTCGGATTTGATGTAAGGACGTATCGGCTATATGTAGATACTGTAACATATTTAGTTTGATTATTGAACCACACATCACCACAAGCGGTCGTGACTCTAACCCGGATCGTATAGCTTCCAGCTGATCGAAAGATTACACCGAGATTAGGACCACTTTGTGGGTAAACGGTTGGAGGTAGGGAGGCGCCAGAAGAATATACATCAAAATAATATGCTGTAGCTCCGGGGTAACTATCTAACCAATATTGTGTATAGTAACCAATTGAAGGATTGGACATCCCATTAATCATATATTGTCCAGATGGAGGAACAGGAGTGCCCACAGTAATTGTTTTGGGATTAGTATTAGCCGTGCATCCGCTAGTGGTTACCGATGCTGTCAAGGTGATGGTGCCCCAAATATAGTTATATGAAAGGGTTGCAATATTTCCGGAAGTTGAAATATTCACTGCTCCTGTAGGGCTTACAGTCCAGGTAACTGTTGAACCAGCTGGTAAATCCGGTACACTATAAGTTGCTGATGTACGCATTGTCGACGGCCCTACTACTTTCACAAGCACATTTTGAAGGACAGTCGATGCATCAATCGTATTATGCATTCGTGTAATCTGACCCGTTGTAAAATGGTTCATACAAGATGGCAGAGTATATGATAAGATGTTTCTTGTGTCAGGAGTAAAGCCACCGCCTCCAGTATAAGTGCAATCGAATGATACAACTCCAGAGAGACAAGGATCAGCAGGGGTGTCGCACACCAAATCGCCACAGGTAGAGCAATTAGATTCATCAATATTCTCTGCACAATGTACAAAGTCGTCACATCCTCTCCCGGAGTGTGTGTGGTATAATCCAAAACAATGACCGACTTCATGCGAAACCACAGAAGTTGTCATTAAATTTCCATCAAGAACTAATGCGTTTCCTGGTATTCCGCTTGCTCTACCTCCGTTGAAGGAGTTATAGGGTACAAAATAGATATTTATTGCGTCTGGTTGATTATTTACAGTAACTAGTTGTTCGAATTTAGTAGTGGTTATATTAGAGCAGTAATAATCATCGTTGATGTATGATCTTCCTTTCTCAATAATACATATTTGAGCAACACTAAAATCATTTTTCAGAACATTTAATGCGGTATTAACATCAGCAGTGGTGACTCCTCCTGTTCCAGATGTAGTACGAATCACATGAAAATAGACCCTTAAGATCTTGGGTGAAACTGCAAGGGTCTTAAGCCCTCCGAGCTTTAATTTGTCTGTTAGGAAATCAATTGGCGGTTCTCCAGTTTCACACTTCCAAGTCATTGGTACCTGTGAATAGGATTCTTTAAAAAAAAGGCATAGTAATGCCACTAAAAAAAATACACTTTTTTCATGATTTAGAAAGATTTAGATGAGCGATAAATTGAGGGCCTATTTGGCTTTTATTGTTTTGATTCTTATCTTATCGTAATTGGGGCCTGAAGAGAATGGACAGCTGTATTTTTCTCCGGTTAGTTCGTACTCAATGATAACCGCTTGGAGATCATTTTGATACTTGTCATCCAGAATAATTGGTTTATAAGTTACGTCACCGACTGTAATAACCCATCCACAACCATCAGTTGCTGGGGAACCCAAGTCTTTGACGATGGCCTCTGTTTTAATAACATCGGAGTTTCCTTTTTTACAACCATTACTCATCAGAAAAAATGCAGCTAAGATCAACGTTATTGCTTTCATATATAGTTAGTTTAATACATATACGAGGTTCAGTTTCCTAAGGCTACAATAGAAGGAAAATAAGTTAAAAGATTGTTAATATACTTTTACCTTATTGGAGAATATATAGATAAATAGATTATAAACATTCTATTTTGGATAAAAAGTTATCAGGTTTATGATTCAAATATACACATTTCAATACAAATATTTCGTTGTTGTAAAATAATGTGAAGATTTGTGAATTTCACAGATTAAAAGCGATTTTGAAATGTATTTTATTCCTAACGGAAAAAAAAATTACCATTTATCCAGATATCAGGGTTCGAAATTAACACTATTTAGAATCCTCGATCAGCAGGGGCTAGGTCAACGGTACTTTTAATTCATCCTGATTTTTTTCTAAAATATTTTTAAGTAGGGTTCAGTATCACCTAGTTGCACATCCAGTTCTTTTTCCAGCAGCGTCTCCCCAGTCCTCTTGTTATAGAAGGTATATTTGCCCATACCAGCCAGCACGGTACCTGTATAGAGGAGTTTGAAATTGTGATTGCAGCACAAAGCTAATCCTCGTATGTTAAGAACATATTAAGAATATTTTATATCCTAAAGCTTGTTTCTGTTTAGTTATTGTATCATTTATCCAATAATGAAATTTGTTGCTAGAAAAGTAAATAAACGGTAACTATCAATTTGCCCTGCGCTGGTTTGTTGATAACGTAGGTAAACCAAGAATGGACATTCTGTTTTCATCTTTACTTGATCAATCAAATACTGATGTTCAATTACCAAAAATAACATCAAACCGACACGTCATGTAAAAAAGGGCACAAAACATTTGCATATAAATAGAAAAAGTCGTAAAATCACTTAATAGAAGCAATCAGAGCGGTTTTTGTGCCGTTACTGACAAGGCGAGAGAAAGACTGAAAATCCTTGTGTCCCTGGTTCGAATCTGGGTGGTACCATAAAACAAAAAGGTCTTTTTCGCTTAGAAAAAGGCCTTTTTGTTTTATAGTCATTTAATAATTGGGGCCAGCTCTAGTCTGCTTTATTATAACAATGTTTTAATTTAGGATTTCATCAAGCTTAGCCTGAATTTTCTTTAGATTTTTATCCTCATCAGCCATAAAAAACTTCTCAATTATCTTAACCTGGTTTTTAAAGTCAAGCTCTTTAAATCTTTTTAATAAATCAAATCTGTCGTGAGCTGTGTTAGCTTCTTTTATATTTTCCCTTGTTTTTCTGTTCTATGAAATTCCTACAATCTTCATTAAATCTGGAAGATATAGTGAATTGTCGCTAGTTAGTTAAAACAAGTAAAAGTTGACTTCATTGAGAAGATTTTGGAAGAATGAGCCTAACAATCGCTCCCTATGAAGCCACATCTTACATTTGACCAACAGAAAGATTTTAATCCTTGTTGCTATTGCTGGGATGAGGGCAAGGGTTTAAATTGGAAGCAGCTTAGAAATAAGTGTTGAGTCAGGAGCGAATAGAGTCGTCTATTACGTAGGTACCGGGTTTGATAGGAATGAAGAAGTAACCCATGTTTGGTTTGGCACATAACGGAATTATTGTATCGGGATTATAGAGATGGACAGGAATGTTCGGCTTGATACAAAACTGAATAACGCTCTGCATGCCATCGACCGATTGGTAGCGTCCTTGTTAAAAAAGGGTATGCAGAGTTTGTATGTTGATAGCAAATAAGGCGAACCTTAATCAACTACAAAGGAACTAATTTTATGGTCAATGTAGTTTCCGCAGGGTTCAAAATCAAGATCAAGCGTTAAAGTATTCAAGGGAAATAAAGGGAAGGCAATAACGATTATGTTAAAGACCAGAATGAGGCAAATCGAGAGCGTTTACTAAATCTGATCCTAAAGCATTTACTGGAATTATTTTATTGGCAAGAATCACTAAAACAGTAGACTCTTTCAGATTGACAAGTATCGCGGATGAACAACCTGCTGTTGCACCTGTATGAGAAATTACATTATCCTCGGTGTTTGAAAGATACTGCCAAGCTAAGCCTACTTTTATCTTTGTACTCTCCTTGCTTTATACAGCCCTGGATACAGCATAATAAAAACAGGAAGTATAGCATTGCTACCTGTCGACAGCCGAACCTAAGAATACATAAGGAAGAAATGTATTTTGTATTAAAAACATTTATTTTGTCGTTCATGCATTCAAATTTATCCTAAGATATGAAGATGTTTTTTTAAGATCTGAAAGAAGTAAATTAAGACAGCATTTGCTTACTATACCACAGCAACGTTTTCTAAGATTGTTCCGACAGCATTTGCTAACTTTACCACAAGAGCGTTTGCTAAATTAAGCACATTTAAATGGCGATACCGAAGGAAAAGTTTGTAGAAGCATTAAGTTAAGGTTGCTGAAGATGATCCAGGACACTGATATTGGCGCAATACATACAAAAGAACTTTCCAATAGGATGTTTAGGGAGGTACTTTTAAAAAATGGGTTTATTAAGGAGGTAACAAAGGGTTGGTTCATCGCAGCGAACCCTTCAGAAAAGGAGGGGGAGACCACATCTTGGTATAGTGCTTATTGGGAATTTTGCTCTAAGTTCCTGGAATATAAATATGGTACTGATTGGTGCATTTCTGCAGATCATTCTTTAGCTATCCATGCTGGAAATTGGTCTGTGCCTCAGCAGTTGATTGTTCGGTCTTCTTATGGCAACAACAGGCCAATATCATTCCTGCACAACACATCATTGTTTAACCGGAAAGCAGATCTACCATCAAGTGACCAAATAATTATTGAAAAAGGTATACGAATGTATAATCTTCAAAGTTCCTTGGTTTATTGTAGTACGGCAGTTTTTGATAAAAGTAGTTTAGATGCAAGGACTGCCTTATCTTTGATTAGAGACGCTTCAGAAATATTGCCAATTTTATTGGAAAATGGGCATAGCACAATTGAGGGAAGGCTTGTTGGTGCTTTCAGGAATATTCAGCGTGATAGGATTGCAGATCAGCTACTGGATACGATGAGGCAGGTCGGTTATGACATTCGCGAAGATGATCCTTTTAAGAATAAATTGGATGTTAATCTTTCGCTCCGTGAACGTTCTCCTTTTGTAAGATGAAATTTATGTTACAGATGCTTATCACTCTTTATCTATTGAAAGGTATAAAGTAACCCCCGAATTAATTGAGCGTGTAAGTAGTGGTCAATGGGATAATAGTGAAAAAGAGGAAGACTGGAAGCAAAAGGATGCAATGGGTGGCAAGGGGTTATTATCAGGCTTTTCAGGCAGTAAAAGAGACCATTAGCCGCATACTTGATGGAGCTAATCCTGGCATTCAAAGCGATATAGATCATCAGCGATGGTATCTTCAGCTGTTCGATCCAAGTGTAACCGCTGGTATTTTAAAACCCTCAGATCTTGCTGGATACCGCAACCATCAGGTATATATCGGTAATTCTAAACACGTTCCTTTAAGTGTAGATGCAATGTTCGATACGATGCCTGTGCTGTTTGAGTTACTTGAAAATGAACCTGAACCATCAGTAAGGGCTGTTCTTGGTCATTTTGTTTTTGTGTTTATACACCCTTACATGGATGGAAATGGGAGAATGGGGAGGTTATCCATGGACAGTAATTCCTGTTGAAAACAGAGAGGAGTATATGAAATCCTTGGAAAAGGCGAGCGTTGATCAGGATATAAGTGCCTTTTCAAATTTCATTGCCCATTTGGTAAATGAAGGGTTAAAAGGGAAACCAGTAGCTGCTCTGCCAGCTAGGTTGTAGCTAAATGAAGTTGATGTGATTTGGTTATTTCGCTGCATTCTTCTACATTAGTATTGCCTTGAATTGAGGTATGGCTTAATGCCACACTAGTAACAAGCCTTCCCTTTACCTGCAAGTGTATTGGATACCTTATAAGTTTTATAAAACAATGCGAATTTAAATTATTATAGAATGGAGTACAAAGTGCAGGACGGCTTTCCATACTACATAGAACTGTTGGGAACCGCAGATTACAGCCAGTTGTTTACCTCTCAAGATAACTTTGCTTTACTTGAAACAATCAGCGAAGAACAGGCTAAATACCGATATGCAGCAGGCAAGTGGAATATTAAACAAATAATTGGGCATATAACAGACCACGAACGAATAATGACTTATCGGGCATTGCGATTTAGCCGAAAAGACACGACCCAATTGTCTGGTTACGACCAGAACTTATTTGTTGATAACAGCCGCTTTGATGAATTAAGCTTAAAACAATTAATAACGGACTTTAAAAATGTTAGGGCGGCCACGAACAGTTTTATCGGTTCTTTATCTGAATTGCAGCTTAATTTAATAGGTTATGCATGGAAATACGAATTAACGGTTAAAGAGTTTCTAAAGGCCACTGTTGGGCACGAAGTACATCACTTTAAGATAATTAAAGAACTTTATTTATAAAGCTTACAATATTAAAATGTTTAATAATTTCTTTATTGAACATTTTTGATGCAAAATTGTCAAATTGTTCCATCCACTAAAGTGGCAACATCCTAACTTTATTTATTAAACCAATGCAGCGCTGTTGTAAATTATAAACTCAATACCCGAGGTAAACGCCTCAGTTAATACTATAATCTGTAAACAGGATTCTAAATCTTCTGAACTTAACCTTTATAACCAATATGAAAAAATATTCAATTTTAATGATGTTTTTGATGTCACACGGAATAATGTGTTTTTCGCAGGGCACTGGTGGATTGAAAGAAGATTTTAAATCTTCCGTTCTGAACCAGCCGGGACAGGAATATCCTCAGGTGAATTCACAGGGTTATGCCCGCTTCCGAATTCAGGCACCCAAAGCTGATAGCGTAAAAGTGAGTTTGGGACTTGGTGGTAGAGGAGGAACAATTTTAACTAAGGGTGCAGACGGGTTTTGGGCAGGAACTACAGAAGGCCCGATGGATGAAGGTTTTCATTATTATAATATCACTATTGACGGTGGAAAATTTAACGATCCAGGCGCTTTAAATTTTTTCGGATCAACGCGTTGGGAGAGTGGTATTGAAATTCCAGCTTCAGATCAGGACTTCTATGCGTTAAAAAATGTTCCTCATGGCAATGTGCAGCTCATACTTTTTCCATCTGCCAGCACCAAGGCTTCGCGTAGAGCTTTTGTTTACACTCCTCCTGGCTATAGCACTCAATTAAGTAAGCGCTATCCGGTGCTTTACTTGCAGCATGGCTGGGGAGAGGATGAAACAGCATGGATGAATCAGGGCCGGGCTAATTTAATAATGGACAACCTAATTGCTGAAGGTAAAATTAAGCCTTTCATTATAGTAAATACTTATGGTATGACTAATGAGATAAAATGGGGAGGAATGAAGGATTTTAGTATCATTCCATTTCAGACGGTTTTGATAGACGAATTAATTCCATACGTGGATGCTAATTTCCGTACTATAGCAAACCAGTCACAAAGGGCTATGGCAGGTCTGTCTATGGGTGGCATGGAAACACGTACCATTACACTTAATAAGCCGGATGTTTTTGCTTATTTCGGACTGCTTAGCGGTGGTCTTTACGCGCCTGCAGATATTAAGGATAAAAGCAAAGTAAAACTTATTTTTTTGAGTTGTGGCAGCAAGGAGAGTCCAGACCGGATAAAGGAAGCCACCGGAAACTTAAAGAATGCCGGATTTAATGCTGTATCGTTCATTTCTCCAAATACTGGACATGAGTTTCAGACATGGCGACGCAGCCTTTATGTACTTGCTCCCATGCTTTTTAAAGATTAATTTGAAAAGATTTTTAGAGATCAATTGCAAAAGAGTGGATCCTCATAACTCATAAATTAGGTTTTTAATTTAATACTATCTAATGAAATATAAGTCGCTATTCGTCTTTTTAAGCAGTTTTTTTTCGGGTTCCATTTGTACAGGATGCGGGTTTCCATTACTACCAGCTTTCAATCGATTAAAGCGGCGCTTGCAAATCCGGTTAAAAGTCTGAGAAGTGAAATAATGATGTGTTTAAAAATTTCTTTCTTTTAATTTAATTAACGAATATTGACATTTGCTAAATCTAAATAGTATAAAACTGTCCAATTAGACGCTGATAAAAATTCAACCGGTAACTTATGAATAACCTTTGTTGTTTTATAACCAGTCTTCTTATTGTAATTTATTACAGATAGAGTACGTAGATTTAATGTAGAACCAGTTTTAGATTATGAACCGACTTAAGCCATTATTAAATTTAATTTTAATTTATTTTTTAATTGTAAACAGCTGCCCGGCTCAAATAAGACTTCCTCAGCTTATTCGAGATAGTATGGTGTTACAACGTAATTCTCCATTAGTGATTTGGGGCTGGGCTTCTCCTGGAGAAAAGATTAAAATAAACTTTCAGGATAAAAATATTAATATTGTAACCTCTCAGGATGGCAATTGGCGGGTAAAACTCCCTGTAATGAAAGCGGGAGGGCCCTATGAAATGCGCCTCCAAGGAAATAATACTATCGTTTTAAAAGATATTTTAATTGGTGATGTATGGCTATGTTCGGGGCAATCAAATATGGTTCACCAGATGGGAATTCATAATGTTACTTATGCTGATGATATCGAAAAAGCAAATTATCCTGAAATACGACAGTTTTGGGTGTCTACTGCTACTAGTTTAAACGGACCGAAAGACAAGCTTGTCGGAGGCTCCTGGAAATGGGCTAATCCTACGGATGTTAAAGATTTTTCTGCAGTCGCTTATTTCTTTGCCAGAGCTATTTATACCAAACATCATGTTCCAATTGGGATTATTAATTCGAGTGTTGGTGGAACTCCAATAGAAGCATGGATGAGTGAAGATGGGCTTAAGAACTTTGAATCTGTTGTATCTGTGATCAACAGGAATAAAGATACCGCTTATGTGCAAAGCATGAACAGGCCGCAAGTGGCAACACCCGCAAGACAAGAAGCTGATAGAGGCTTAGATGGTCCTATAAAATGGTTCGACCCTGCATATTCGCCAAAGAATTGGCATAACATCAATATACCTGGTTATTGGGAAGATCAGGGAATTCGCGACCTTAACGGAGTTGTTTGGTATCGAAAAGAAGTTAATCTTCCTGCTTCAAGCGCAGGAAAAGAAGCTAAGCTTTTTATGGGTAGGATTGTGGATGCTGATATTGCCTATATCAATGGCCGGCAAGTAGGAAGTACGGGCTATATGTACCCCCAAAGAAGATATGCTGTTCCTGCAGAGGTGATTAAAGCAGGGAAAAATACAATTGTGATACGTGTGCAAAACAATTTTGGAAAAGGAGGATTTGTGTCTGATAAACCTTACTTCCTGCAAATAGGAGAGGATAAAATTGATTTGAAAGGAGACTGGCAATATAAGGTTGGTCAGGTATTCCGCCCTTTACAGAGGATGGAAGGTACGGGAGCAATTTCAGAGCAAAATCAGCCCACTGCTTTATATAATGCGATGATAGCACCGTTTAAAAATTATACCATTAAGGGTGTTCTTTGGTATCAGGGAGAGAGCAATGCAGGAAACGCAAAAGAATATAGGAAGTTGCTGCCCGCTTTGATAAGCGATTGGAGAAAACAATTTTCAAATGCAGACCTGCCTTTTTATTTCGTACAGTTACCCAATTATGGAGATGCCAGTTATTTGCCAGTTGAAAGTGGATGGGCAGTTTTACGGGAAGCGTCACTGAAAACACTTAATGTGCCTAATACTGGAATGGCCGTAACAATAGATTTGGGTGAATGGAACGATATTCATCCTGATGATAAGGAAGATGTAGGCGAGCGCCTTGCATTGATTGCCCGACATTATAATTACGGAGAAAAGAATCTTGTCTATAGCGGGCCGTTGTACGAGTCATCGAAAATTCAGGGAAATAAGATCAGCATCAGTTTTACCCATATAGGAAGTGGTTTAATCAGCATTGATGGCGAAGAATTGTCGCAGTTTGCTATTGCTGGTGAGGACAAAAAATTTGTTTGGGCAAAGGCAAAGATTGTTGGTAATCAGGTTGAAGTTTGGTCGGACGAGATACCCGAACCAAAATATGTCCGTTACGCTTGGTCTGATAACCCTGTTGATCCTAATCTTTTTAATGCAGAAAAATTGCCTTCTTCACCATTCAGGACAGATGAGTAAAACTCAAGACATAGCTACTACTCCTGGGTAACAATAATATCATATAATTTTTGTAGTTCCATACAGCAAGAAGTACTGGGTAAAAAAAATCTAATTATTAACAAGAACCGCCGGATTAATATTCGGCGTTTTGTTGTCGTTAAATCTTTTTTGTGTTCGTTTTTTAATGTATTATTTAGAAATAACAATCGGTTGCTTTTTTATAAATAATTATTATATCTTTATGCCATCAAAAGTAATTAGTTCAACCCAATAAAATTAAACCTAATAAATAATAACCAGTGCTGTTCATTTAAAGATGAGGAAACCTGTAGTGTGAATTGTCAATTAAATTTGTTAGATAACTATTTGACTATGAAGTACCTAATTAGAGGACCAGATTCTCAAACCTGACCAATCAGGAAGAAAATTAAATCAATTATAACCATTGAAAGTAAAATTATGAATGCCAATTTTAAACAATTCAACTATTACTCATGAAAAGATTTTTATTAATCCCTTATCGGAAGGAGTTAATCCTTACGTTATTTTCTTTTCTTATTTGCTTATCCTCTTTCGCACAAACAAAAATTATTAGGGGAGTCATAACAGATGAGAAAAATGAACCATTACCAGGAGCAGTTGTTAAGGCGCAATCAGGAAGCGGATCTGCCGGAACTGATGCCAATGGAACATTTTCAGTGACTGTTCCTCAGAATGAACAGGTCTTGGTTGCTTCATATATAGGCTTTACCAGTCAGGAGATTCGTATTAACGGTCGAACCACCATTAATATTAAATTAGTATCAGACAATAAGGTACTAGACGAAGTAGTTGTAGTAGGATATGGTGTACAGCGAGCAGAAGCTGTAACAGGTTCTGTTGCCTCAATTCGTGGGGAAGCACTACGTGATGTACCATCGGCTAATATTTCTCAGGCTTTACAAGGTCGTTTACCAGGAGTAGATCTTTCGCAAACATCCTCTCAACCGGGTGCCGCAATGCAAATCCGTATTCGTGGAACACGTTCGCTTTCTGCAAATAACGACCCTTTAGTAGTTCTTGATGGGATACCGTTTGCTGGACTTATTGGCGATATCAGCCCAAGTGATATTAAGAGCATAGAGATATTAAAGGATGCTTCAGCTACTGCTATTTATGGCTCGCGTGGTGCTAATGGTGTTATTTTAGTAACTACAAACAGAGGCCAATTAGGTCAAAAAGCAACCATTAACTATAGTAATTTTGTTGGCAAAAAAGATGTGTTTGGCAGATACCCTATGATGAATGGTCCAGAACTTATAGCTCTACGTGCTGCAGCGAATCAATTTAAAAATAATCCAATAGATGAATCTGATGATGTAAATACGGATTGGCAAGACTTGCTTTACAGAACAGGTTCTATTATGAGTCATGACCTGGGTGTTTCTGGTGGTTCAGAACAAGGTTCTTATAATTTTAATGCAGGCTACCTGGAAGATAAAGGTGTAATTCCTACTCAACAATACAAACGTTATTCAATTCGAGGTACTGTTGATCAGAATATAGGTGAATATTTTCGCTTAGGTTTCACTACTAATAGTAATTTTAATGTTACTGGTGGCTCTAATATTGGTATGTATGGTGTCTTACAAATGTCTCCATTAGCTAACCCATATAATGCAGATGGCAGTTGGAAAAGAGTCATAAATATGCCGTTAGATCAGTCTTGGTCTTATTCCAAAGATGTAATAAATGATTTGAGCGATACCTGGCTAAACCGGACTGAAGCTTATGGAACATACAATACCTTATATGCTGAGGTTAAAATTCCTGGAGTTGAAGGGTTGAAGTATCGTGCCAACGTTGGATTAAACTATCGCCAAAGTAATAACGGCAGTTTTACAGGGGCAGGAATTACTTCTGCCACTGATGCAAGAACACCTTCAACTGCTTCAATAAGTAATAGGCATATATTAGACTACACCATTGAAAATTTGTTAACTTACGATCGCACATTTGCTGATAAGCATCAAGTAAATTTTGTTGGATTGTATTCTGTATCCCAAAACAGAGAAAATGTTTCACAGGTTGGGGCCCGGAATATTCCCAACGAAGATTTTCAGTTTTATAATTTAGGACAGGCAACGGGTGAAATTACTATAAATCCTGCTAATCAAAATTATACGTTAAGCGGTTTGATGTCATACATGGGACGTATTATGTATTCATACGACAACCGTTATATGTTGTCGGCTACTATGCGCTCTGATGGTTCCTCCAGATTGGCTCCAGGACATAAATGGCATACTTATCCTGCTGTTTCTGTTGGATGGAATATCAGTAAAGAGTCCTTTATGGAAAATATTACAGCGATTAATATGTTAAAATTGCGTGTGGGCTATGGACAGACATCCAACCAATCTATCAACCCATATGCAACACTTGGACGTTTAAACACCCGTCCATATAATTTTGGCACTGCAACAGCTGGCAACTTAACCGGATTTTATGTAGATCAACTGCCTAACCCTAATTTGGGATGGGAATATTCCAGCACATTGAATTATGGGTTAGACTTCGCCTTGCTTAATAATCGACTTACAGGTACTGTCGAATATTACGAAACAAAAACTAAGGATATACTGTTGGGCCTTGGTTTGCCACAGACTTCAGGCGTAGATAGCTACACAGCTAACATAGGAACGACTCAAAATAAAGGTATTGAACTCTCTCTTAATGGTGTGATATTAGATAATGCCAATGGTTGGACATGGGAAGCCGGTGTCAACTTCTATGGCAATCGTAATAAACTGACTAATCTTGCTTCGGGGCAACCGGATGATAAAACTAACTGGTGGTTTGTAGGCAAACCTATTGATGTTATTTACGATTATGAAAAAACAGGTCTTTGGCAGGAAGGTGATCCTTATTTAAATATCCTGGAACCAGGCGGTAATGTAGGTATGATCAAGGTAAAATATACCGGTGGTTATAATGCAGACGGCACCCCTACCAGGGCAGTTGGACCAGATGACCGTCAAGTTATAGATATTCAGCCGAAATTTCAAGGAGGTTTAAATACTCGCGTGGCTTACAAAGGATTTGATTTAACAGTGATTGGTGCCTTTAAGAAAGGCGGCATACTAAACAGTACGCTTTACTCATCTTCAGGCTATCTCAATATGTTGAGTGGTCGTCGCGGAAACGTACGAGTAGATTACTGGACACCAGAAAATACTGATGCTAATTATCCAAAACCAGGTGGTATTGTTAGTAATGACAATCCTAAATATGGAAGTACATTAGGTTATTTCGACGCTTCTTATTTAAAGATTCGTACCATATCTCTTGGTTATAATTTTAATGCTGATTTGCTGAAAAAAGCAGGAATTGGCAGATTGAGAGTTTATGCAACTGCACAAAATCCTTTTGTATTCTTTTCACCTTATAATAAAGAATCAGGTATGGATCCGGAAACAAACTCTTATGGTAATGAAGGAACCGCAACTGCAGTTCCTTATGTTCGGGAATTAAGACGTCTACTGACTTTAGGTACTAACGCACCTGCAACACGCAACTATTTACTTGGAGTTAATTTAACATTCTAATATTGACGATCATGAAACGTATTCATATAAAAACTTTTATTGGAGCAGCTCTGCTCTCGATGTTCTCAGTAGGATGCACTGATATTCTGGATGAACAGCCACGTAGTAATTATGAACCTAGTTATTTCTCATCTGTAAATGGCATTAACGGAGGGATAACCTCATTGTATGCTCATTTACGCTTTATATATGGACAGGGCTACTACTTCAACACCACACTTACAGGTACAGATGAAGTGACTTATGGTAAGGACGCTGATCAGAACTTTAAAGATATGGATCTTTCAGGCGTTGGTCAAATTACCCCTGCCAGCAGTCGTGCTGATGTGTTGTGGAGAGCAGCTTATCCAAACATTAACACCGCTAGTGGAATTTTGGAAAATGCCCTTTTAGTGGGGGGTATTTCAGATGCACTACTTGCTGAAGCCAGGTTTTTTCGGGCGTTTGATTACTTCTTGCTGGTACAAACCTTTGGAGGGGTGCCCCTGGATTTGGGTGCTGGTGAATTGAAATTTAATACAAATCCTACACGAACTTCTGTGCGTAATACAGTACCTGAAGTGTATACTAAAGCTATATTTCCAGATCTGTTGCAAGCGGTTATTGATTTGCCTGAACAAGGAAGAGTTGTAGGGGGTGTTACAAAAACAGTTGCCCGGCTTCAATTGGCAAAAGCTTATTTAACGTATGGATGGTGGCTTGAAAACCCAAGAAACATTCCTACTTATCCTGAAACCGCAAGGACTGATCCTGATGGACATAATGCCCAGTGGTATTTTCAACAAGCATACGATGTAGCAATTGCAGGTATTAACAATCCTGGAAAGTTTATTTTGATGCCTACTTATTATGATGTAAATGTAGCGGTTAATGATCGCAATGCTGAGATCCTTCTTTATGCTGATCACACAGAGACAAGCGAATTTTACAACGGAGCCAGTCTTACTTGGTCGAATGGAACCGCTCCAGACAATTTTGCAGGTTGGTTTATGACTTGGAACTATACAGACCTTAGAAGTGGAAAATTACCTGATGGGACTGATCAAATAAGTTCTATTCAACGTGAAGCATCACAACCTCTGGGACGTCCCTGGACCCGTATGAGCCCTACTATTGGTGCAATTGTAAATACCTTTGCTGACAAAACTAATGATTCCCGTTACGATGGTACTTTTACAACAGTCTATCGTGGCAATTGGTCAAAAGCGGCTGGTACTGCTGCTATTCCATTAGTTTATAATGCTAATAATTTGCAGGTTCTTTCTGGTCAACCTATATTGACTTTTTTAAACGAAGAACCGGCAACAGCTATCAATTATTCAAATACAACTTATAAAAGTAATATTGGTGCAGGTGTATTACCAGGAAGAGCTGATTATGTAATATCTCCAAGTGGCGTAAGCAGAATCGTTTTTCCAGGGCTTTGGAAGCTTGGTCCTTACCGTACTGACAGCGGTACAGGATTAGGACAACCCAATGCAGCAAGTACCCGTCCCTTCAACATTGCAAAGTTCTCTGAATTATACTTTGTAGCTGCAGAGGCAGCAGTGAAAGGTGCAACTGTACAAGCTGGCAAAAGTGCCAGAGATTTGATTAATGTTATTCGTGCTCGTGCCGGAAAATGGCGTTGGGATAACAATGGAAATGTGGCTAAAATGGTTGACAATAGTGCTGCTATGGTAGCTGCTACACCTGCAACTGTAGACCTTGACTATGTTTTAGCGGAACGTTCACGTGAATATTATGGCGAAGGTTATCGCTGGTATGACTTGATACGTACTCAAAAATGGAACGATATTGCAGGTTCTTATAGGATTTGCGGTCCTGCAAAAGGAGACCATACCCCAATAACCTTTACTCGCACAATATTACCGTATCATTATCTGCGACCAATTCCACAAGTTCAGCTAGACGCTATGGATGGGACAGCAGAAGAAAAAGCTGCATATCAAAATCCAGGTTATTAATTTAATTTATTAATACTGCTTTTTAGAAATGGCCGCCCATAACATGGGTGGCCATTTCTATTACTATGATATGATCAGTACTTAATTAACTTGTTGGATGTTTGATAATAAGTCTATATTTATAGATACTGTTGTCCGGTAAAAGAAAAAAGG
>NZ_MDFN01000048.1 GCF_001730525.1 Arcticibacter eurypsychrophilus | reverse complement strand
ATAAGTGTATAGCTATATTAGGACGAGACATAGCTATATTAGGACGAGACAGAATGCTGCGACACAGCTATACTGCTTCACCCTTCCTAGTTCGTTCCTTGTTGCTTGGTGGTCCGTTAAAACACCTGTTTTATCGAAGCAGGAAGGGAGGAGCAACTTGCAAACGTCGAACTAACGCCCATGTGGTGTACAACCTGTCATATCTATGGCTCGAAGCCGATTACCTTAATAGGTTAACCGTTTATATATCGTTTCCTTAATGCATTACCAGAAAATAATTTGTACTGTACTCCAAATGTTGTATCATTAACATTTATTTGGAAAACCAGTAGACATTATTTTAAAAAATATGCCTTTTTATAAACACTATTCTTTCGATCTCTGGCTAACGCTGATTAAGTCGAACCCTGCCTTTAAAATAGAAAGGACCCGGTACTTCCATGAGCACTTCAATGCGGTAAATAAATCGATCGACGAAATAGCTGCTATCTTCCGACAGGTAGACCTCATGGTGAACAGTATCAATGAAAAAACAGGCAAGAATATTGATGCGGAAGAGATGTATCTGATGGTAATCAGCCAAATCAATAATTTTTCAAATGAATTTACCGACATTGATATTGACGGGTTATATAATACCATGGAAGAATTGTTAGTAAACAATATGCCGGTATTATACTGTTCTGAATGTATTGACGTTCTGTATAGGTTGAGAGAATCAGGACAGAGTACGACAAGTTTATTGAGCAATACCGGATTTATAAAAGGAAAGACACTAAGAAAAATAATGACTCATTTGGAATTGGACCAATTGCTTGACTTTCAATTGTATTCAGATGAGGTGAGGATGTCAAAGCCAAACCCTCTATTCTTTCAGCTGATGCTGGATACCATAAATCGGAACCGTCATATGGATCTTGATTTAGGTGAGATCATACATATAGGAGACAACCCAATGGCAGATATAAAAGGAGCTGAAGCCATCGGAATAAAAAGCATGCTAATAAATTCGAATCACCTGACTATATCAGCCTTAACCCTATGATACCTTATACTTATTCCTTACACAAGATCGATAATACCAGTCACTTTGGCTTTCATGCTGATGATTATAGCCGTTTCAAATTCGGCGATGAGCAGGTTGCCAGTTCATTTGGTAAGGATTTGGCAGATGGTTTTATCAAAAATTTTCTTGAAGATAACGACCTCAATGAGCAGATAGTGGTACTATCTAGTCCGTATTGTTTTATTCCGACCGCTACTTTCGCTATGACGAACCATTTCGTGTACAGGCTCAATCATTGGCTTGCAGAGAACGGGAAACTGGTGGTTCAACAAGCTAAAGTGCATCGTACCATCACCTATAAGGAAGATTATGGAGAGTTGAGTGCAGAAGATCGCATGAAACTGATCGGTAATGACTCGTTTCATATTGATAAAGAATTCTTGAAGGGTAAAATATTATTTTTTCTGGATGATATCAAGATCACAGGAAGTCATGAACGAGTGATTTTGAAAATGGCGAAGGAGTATGGGCTGAAGAATGATATTTATATGTTGTATTTTGCGGAGTTAGTAAATCATACTATTCACCCAAGTTTCGAGAACCACCTGAACTATCACCGCATAAAGTCAATTTTTGACCTGGATGAGGTGATTAAGGGCGGTAACTTTAGTTTTAACACCCGCATTGTGAAATATATCCTAAATTGCGAGTTTACTAGCTTTAAGCTGTTTCTGGACCGGCAGACGGACGATTTTATACAACGTTTGTATAATTTATCCCTGGGAAATAGTTACCATACTATTGATAGTTACGCTTTAAACGTGAATTTTTTAAAAAACTATATTGTTAACAAAAATTATAAATTAATATAACATGGCCATTAACTTACAAAAGGGGCAGAGAGAAAATATCGATGCTCCAAAATTTTCAATCGGATTAGGTTGGGATACAAATAGTAGTTCTACAGGGACTGGTTTTGATTTAGACGCTTCAGTTTTTATGCTCGATGCGAATAAAAAGCTCATATCAGATGAGCATTTAATATTTTATAATAATTTGAAGTCTCCTGATGAGTCAGTAGAACATACTGGTGATAATTTAACCGGTGATGGGGATGGAGATGACGAACAAATTAAGGTAGATTTGACAAAGACGGATGCTAAGATAGCTGAAATCTGCATTGTGGTTACGATTCATGACGCTGAAAACAGAAGACAGAACTTCGGACAGGTAAGAAACTCATTTGTTCGTATTTTTGATTCCGTTACCAATGAGGTTATTCTTAAATACGAGCTTGAAGAAGATTTCTCTATTGAAACTGCAGTAGAATTCGGAAGAATATACAGGCGAGAAGGAAAATGGAAATTTGAAGCAGTAGGAATGGGAATGAAAGGTGGATTACAGGATTATTTAAATAAGTATCAATAAAATTATGGCAATTAATCTTCAAAAAGGACAACGTATCAACCTCGAAAAAAGCAATGGAAGTAAACTTCAAAGCGTTTGTGTTGGTATTAACTGGGGCGCAATAGAGAAAAAGGGAATGTTTGGCTTCGGTAAGAACAAAGAAGCTGTGGATTTGGATGCAAGTTGTGCACTTTATAGTGAAAATAAGCAATTAATAGAGGTCGTCTATTTTGGGAGCCTGGCTTCTAAAGATGGGTCTATTAAACATAGTGGCGACGATTTGACGGGTGATATGGGTGGTGATGACGGCTTGGATAATGAAGTGATCACACTTGACTTTTCCAGATTAAGTTCCAGTGTTACCTATGTTGCTTTTGTACTAAATAGTTTCAAAGGACAGGATTTCGGATCAATTCCTTTTGCTTCCATCAGGATCTATGAGGGAACACCTAAAATGGTCAATGAGGTATTTGCAAAATATGACATTGCCAACGGAGCAGATTTCGCCGGACATGTTTCTATGGTGCTGGGTGTATTCTATAAAAAGAATGGTGAATGGAAATTCAATGCGATTGGCGAACCAACTAAAGATAAAAAGCTGGAACAAACCGTAAAGACCGTAACAGAAAAGTATTTATAAGGTCTAAATACTGATATATAATTGAATTATGGAAACGAATCAAAACGACACTCAAAGCCTTACTCCGTTAAAGCTTGATAAAGAGGGAAATGTCAATTTAACTGTTATCACGCCAGAGGAAGAAAGTAAATATAAAGAGATCAATAAGTCGCTGGTGCCTTCTGATGTGAATTCTATTCTTAACTATGGAGTAGAAGCACAGAACTCGATGGAAAAATATAGTAATGATTTTCTATCATCTGTACGTACTCAGAATAATGGGGAAGTTGGGGGGCTGATCAATGATTTGCTTGCAGAGCTAAATTATATTGACGTGGATGAGCTGGAGCAAAGTGGTTTTAAATCATTTCTCTCCAAGATTCCCTTCCTGAAGAATCTGGTTGTGGATGCCAAAAAGCTTTTTCAGAAGTATGACCTGGTTGTCAATAACATTGATAAAATTGTTAATAAGGTAAAAGCCGGACGGTTAAACTCAATCAAGGACAATAGCTCTCTGCAAACCATGTTTGATAGTAATGTAGGCTATATCAAACAGATGGAAGATTTGATCGTTTCCGGACAGCTGAAGTACAACGAATTGAATTTGAAGCTGGCAGAAATGGAAGGAAGGCCTGCTGACTTTCAAGATTATGAAATCGCAGATTTAAGAGACTTTATCAGTAGGTTGGATAAAAGATTGGCTGACATGAAGATTGTTCGTTTCATCATGCTGCAATCCCTTGCACAGATCAGGATAGTTCAAAACAACAATACCTCTATTGCTGAAAAGGCACAGTCTATTGTATCCACTACGATTCCGGTTTGGAAAAATCAGCTGACCATTGCTGTTGCTTTGCAAAGACAGAAGGCAAATGTAGAGATGCAGAAAAAAATATCAGACACCACCAATACGATTTTGCAGAAGAATGCCGATATGCTGAAGCAAAACAGTATTGATGTAGCAAGGGAAAATGAAAAAACGGTCGTTTCTATCGAAACGCTGAAGTTAACCACTCAATCGCTGATTGAAACGTTAAGTGAGGTGAAGAAAATTCATGAAGAAGGCGAGAAAAGCAGAAGAACTCTTGATGGAGAATTGAAAACACTGGAAGCAGAGTTGAAGAAGAACGTCACCCACGTGAATTAAAAGTAACTAATGGATGAACGGCGTGTAAATATATTAAAGACTTCAAACGCAGAGATCAGCAGACTACAGCTGTTTTCTGCGTTTTTTGAAGATGAAACCCTCTACAAAATCTATTTACGCAGTCAGGTAATTCACCATCTTTTTGCAAATAATGAAGAGCTGGAAATTGATAAACTGGATCTGTTTCATGTTCAGTTTACAGCCAGTTTAATAGAACTCCTAAGAAAGATTAAAAAAAGTAATGAGAAGAATGTAAGTCTACTTTATGATGAAATTCATCTGAATAAGGAGCTGATGGAAAAACTAACTGGAACCGTCTTTACAGAGAAGAATTTCAACCTTAACAAACAGCAGCAGGCACTTAAAATCAATCAATCGTTAAGAAGATTATACCAGGTTTTATCTGATGAGACCAATGAATTTCCCTTTTCCAAAAATATCAGCACATTTAGTGCCAGGTATTCGAAAGACTTTTATTCCGATATTTCCACTGAACAATTAAGCGAGTTGATTGATTACAATCCCAAGGACTTGTATATTAATGAACATGCAAGTATTGAGCGGAAATTAATGGGTTTATTGTGCAAGCATGATTTTAGAACGGAGTTCTTTCATGGTTTAAAAGCAGGACAACTGGTGATCGAATTATATAGTTTCATTGATGTAGACCGGCATTTTCTCTTCTTTCCGAGTCGGGATCTTTTCCTGTTTTGTGATTTGGAGCAACTTTCTAGTTTTGACTGGTCAAATAACATGTCTGGAAAGTCAAAAATGATTCAAGAGCTTTCTTATGAAAATGATAAACTGGAGAGTGATGCAGCCGCTTTGAAAACTTATATACCGATACCGATCATCGATCTGCTCAAAGAGAATTACGCTAAAATATCGGATATTGACTTTTTAAATCATCTGAATAATTTCGACGTACAAGCCAATATTTTAAAAGCAATGCTAAAAACCGATCTTTTTTAGCATTTTTGCATACATTTAGAAGCAATATTAAAATTAATATCATTGATAATGAATAATATGATTAATCACCCAGGTATTATAGTTGGGTTTGTTATAGTAGTTTTGGTCATGTTACTCCTCGATCTGGGAATTTTTAATAAGAATGCCCATGTTGTCAGTAGCAAAGAAGCATTAATCTGGTCTATCGTTTGGATTTCATTATCCATGGGTTTCAGTGGGGTAATATATCATTTTGAAGGGTTTGAGAAGTTTACGCAATATCAATCTGCTTACTGGATTGAAAAAGCACTCTCTGTCGATAACTTGTTTGTATTTATCATGGTATTCGGGTTCTTTAATGTCCCGCGATACTTGCATCATAAAGTGCTTTTCTGGGGAATTTTAGGTGCATTGGTTTTTCGCGCTATCTTTATTTTTGCTGGTGTAGGTTTGATTAACCTGACCTACCTTCCTGAAATGACCTTGTTCGGTCATACCGTTAAATTAAATGTAGTCATGTTACTCTTTGGTATCTTCCTAATCTATGCCGGTATTAAATCAGGTACTGGAGGTGATGACGATGAGGAAGAAAAGGACTTTAGTAAAAGTGCAGGAGCCCGTTTGATCTATAAGTTTTTTAAGGTAAGTAAGGAGTTTGATGGTGCTAAATTTTTCACTATTGAGAATGGTATCAAGATAGCTACACCTTTACTAGTAGTAGTAGCTGTTATTGAGTTTACTGATATTTTGTTTGCTGTAGATTCAATACCTGCGATTTTTGCTATCGCTCCGGATGATCCGCTGATTTTATACACCTCAAATATATTTGCCATATTAGGATTGAGGGCACTTTACTTTCTATTGGCCAACTTTATCTATATGTTCAGCTTGCTGAAGTATGGCTTAGCAGTGATCCTTACTTTTATTGGTATAAAGATGGTTATTGCACCCATTTACCACATTTCGTCCCCTTTATCGCTGTCTATAGTAGCAGGGGTATTGATCATATCAGTTATCGCATCTTTGATGATCATTCCGAAGAAGGGACCAGAATCTGAAGAAAATTAATAGTTAAGTTTTTGTAAAAAGGATCTGCATGCTTAAAGGGATGCGGGTCTTTTTTTTGTCTGGCTACTATTCCCTAAATAATCCCAGGCCACTTCATTAAATTCCATTGCACAGAAGGCTGCAGGGGCATTATAGTACCCTATATTTTGAAAACTCGCTGCTGTAATTACAATAAGATAGTCTTTATCGTTTAACTTGTAATGCTGAGCGTTTTTTTTCGCTGCCTCTATACCATCTTTATTACGCGTGTTATTATGAAACAAAAGCTCCGGAATGTGATGTTGTTTCACATAATGAGAAACATAATCATTAGCATCTTTCTGAAGGGCCGTGTATTCCATAGTTAAATTAATTTCATATGGAAAGATACTATGCTTTGGTTAAGGTAGGTGCTATTTGTATCAATATGGCTATGAATGAAATCTTCCCCCTTTTATTATCAATTTGCCCCTTTATTTACACCTAATAATAAAGGTTATTTGTATAACTGATTGTTGCAGATACTTAAATTGTAAAATTTTCATATGAAAAGGACCTTACTGTATTTTCTCGGACTATTGTTTCTCGGACAGACTACTAATTCCATTGCCCAGAATAATGAATGGGAGAATCCCCAAATTCTTGATTTTCACAAAGAACAGCCACATGCTACTTTTATGCTTTTTGATAATGTGAAGCAAGTGATTGCAGATGATTATAGCCAATCAAGCTATTATCAATCACTGAACGGCAATTGGAAGTTCAGTTTTGTGGATAAATATGCAGACCGTTTAAAAGATTTTTATAAAACAGATCTCCCCGACAACGATTGGAAAGAGATTCCGGTTCCATCCAACTGGGAGCTTGAAGGGTATGGTACACCTATATATACCAATATCACCTATCCATACCCCAAAAATCCTCCTTTTATTGGTGAGAATAATCCGGTAGGAACCTACAGGATGAAATTTACTGTACCTGCAGGATGGGATGGGCGAGAAGTGCTATTACATTTTGGTTCAATTACCGGTTATGCACAGGTATATATAAACGGAAAGAAGGTTGGAATGACCAAGGCATCTAAATCTCCCGCCGAATTTAATATTACCGATAATCTAAAATCAGGAGAGAATCTATTAGCGGTTCAAGTTTTTCGCTGGCATGATGGCAGCTATCTGGAAGACCAGGATTTCTGGCGTTTAACAGGGATTGAGCGTGATGTTTTCCTTTATTCTTTACCTAAAACAACGGTGTGGGATTTCTTTGTGAAGGCCGGTCTTGATACTAAATACACTAATGGTGAATTCAAGGCTACCATAAACTTAAGAAAGTTTGCCACAAGCACGATAAAAAAGGCTAACGTAAAGATCCAGGTACTCGATGCCGAAGGAAAAACGGTATTGCAGCAACAGAAAAGCGTGGATCTGAATACAGATATGAGCACTGTCAATTTTGAAAGTGCAGTACCCAAGGTTAATAAATGGAGTGCTGAAACACCTTATTTATATGATTTTATAATAGCTGTTCAAGATCAGGACGGCAAATCATTAGGCATTACCGGTTCTAAAATTGGATTTAGAAAAGTAGAGATTAAAAATGCGCAGTTGTTGGTGAATGGCGTTCCCATATTAATAAAGGGAACTAACCGGCATGAGCATGATGCCGTTAAAGGACATGTTCCGGTCAAAGAATCGTTAATGAAGGATCTTCAGTTGATGAAGCAGTTTAATATTAATGCAATCCGTACCAGCCATTATCCTAACGACCCTATTTTGTATAAACTAGCAGATCGATATGGATTTTACGTGGTAGATGAGGCTAATATAGAAACCCATGGTATGGGTGCAGAACTTCAGGGGAGATTTGATCGATCTAAACATCCAGCTTATTTACCAGAATGGGCACCTGCGCATTTAGATCGAATTTATCGCTTATTAGAAAGAGATAAAAATCATACTTCAGTAATCATGTGGTCTATGGGTAATGAATGTGGTAATGGCCCTGTATTTCATGATGCCTATAAATGGATAAAAAACAGGGATGAGACTCGTTTTGTAATGTTTGAACAGGCCGGTGAAGATGTTAATACTGATATTGTTGGCCCCATGTATCCTGGTATGGAATCCATGAAAAGATATGCAGATTCAGATAAGAAACGTCCCTATATAATGTGCGAATACTCGCATGCAATGGGTAACAGTAACGGTAATTTTCAGGAGTATTGGGATGTTATAGCAAGCAGCAAACATATGCAGGGTGGTTTTATCTGGGATTGGGTAGATCAGGGTCTAAAAACAAAAGCAGCTGATGGTCGCACATTTTATGCTTACGGTGGCGACTTGGGCGGTTATGAGCTTCAGAATGATGAGAATTTTTGTTCCAATGGTCTGATAGGGGCAGATCAGGTTCCGCATCCCGGATTATATGAAGTTAAAAAGGTCTATCAATATATTCACTTTAAAGAAAAGAACTTAGCGAAGGGACTAATTAACATAGAGAATCTATATGATTTCACAAACCTGAACGAGTATAATTTTAAATGGGAACTATTAAGCAATGGAAAGAAGGTCAAGACCGGTGATTTTAAAATTGATCTGGCACCACACCAAACTAAGGAGGTTTCCCTACCAATTCCAATGTTCAAATCCGTACCAGGAACTGAGTATTTCCTGAATGTGTATGCCTACACTAAAAAGGCTACGGACATGATTCCCGCCAATTTTGAAATCGCAAGGGAACAGTTTAAAAAAGGAGGAGATTTTTTTACTGTAAAAGAGGCGCCAAAGCAAAAGTTAGTGGTTAAAAAGGATGGGAAAATAGTACAATTCGAAGCTGAAGCTATCAGTGGTACGTTTGATTTGCAGGCAGGACGCATCACCAAATATCAGCGCAAAAATGGGATGAGCATCACCAACTTTCCTGAGCCCTATTTCTGGAGAGCACCGACTGATAATGATTTCGGGAACCAAATGCCTAGTCGCTTAGGCGTCTGGCGTACAGCGCACTCCGAATTAAAAGTGAAGCAGGTAACTGTAGGAGATCAGACCGCAGATGGCCTTCCAATCAAGGTAGATTTCGAACTGACCAATATCAATGTCCCATATACTGTCGCTTATCTGATCCAAAATGACGGGTCAATTAAACTGGATATATCCATAGATATGACGGGACGAGATTTACCGGAAATGCCACGCTTTGGAATGCGCATGTATTTAGCTTCTGAGTATAGTAACCTGAGTTACTATGGAAGAGGTCCCTGGGAGAATTATAGTGACCGGAATACCTCTTCATTTGTCGGTCTATATCAGGATGAAGTAAAAAATCAGTTTACCTGGAATTACATCCGTCCACAGGAATCAGGGTATAAAACTGATATGAGGTGGATGAAACTGACTAACAAACAAGGGCAGGGACTTGAAGTATCAGGTATACAACCCTTATCCTTTAGTGCACTCAACGTAAGGACCGAGGATCTGGATCCAGGAACAACCAAAAAGCAGCAACATCCTACTGACATTAAGACTACCAGAAATGTGATCCTTCATATTGATTTAAAACAACGCGGTGTTGGAGGAGATAACAGTTGGGGTGCCTATCCACATAAAGCTTATTTGCTCTTAGATAAAAAATATGCCTATAGCTATATATTGAGATTAGTAGAGTAAAGCCTAATCTATTTGCTTCCAACAGAAAAAACTTCATCAGGATCTATTTTAATTTAGCCGAAATACATATGAACTCCTTTTTTAAGTCAGGTTTATTAACGTCTGCAATATTTTTATGCTTTACTCTGCAAGCTCAAGTTAAGCCGGGAGACAGTATACTAACATCGGAAAAAAAGTCAACGGCTAAAACTGTTTTTCAGGTTAATCAACCTGATTTTAAATTAAGTCCTGAGACAGGGATGACCAGAAAGCACTGGGAGGATGCAGCTTTATATTTACTTAACGGGGCATTCTGTTATGTGCACAAGCTGGAGGATCCGATGAAGTTTCCTAAACAGCCGGGAAAGAGTTATCCGCAAGACGAGAAACCTAATGTAACAGAGAAGCTGGAAGGCCTTTGCCGCACTTTATTTATAGCTGCCCCTTTGCTGAAGGAGAATCCTTCCCTTGTCGTTAATCATATTCGTGTAGGCGACTATTATCGTTTCCAATTAGCCAAATTGGTAGATTCCACCAGTGCCACCTATATTCATCCAAGGGCAAAAAATGGAGGGCCAAGCCAAACTTTGGTGGAGTTAGGGGGACTTTCTGTATCCCTTTTTGCCGCCCCGGAAATACTTTGGGATCCTCTTCCAAAAAAACTTAAAGACTCATTGGCAGCAACTATGCTGAGTTATGGAGAAGGGCCAACTATTGACATGAACTGGCGCTTCTTCAACATTTTCGTGATGAGTTTTTTTAAAAGTAAGGGATATTTAATCAATGAGAAACTACTTGAGGAACTGGTGGAGAAATCACTGAACCAGTATACAGGCAATGGCTGGTATAATGATAGTCCCTATTACGATTATTACAGTATGTGGGCCTTTCAGATGTATGGAACATTATGGACGGAGTTCTTTGGTAAAAAGTATTACCCTACCTATGCCGCTCAATTCCGCAGTCATTTCAACGATTTAAAAGACAACTATCCGTATATGTTTGGCCGTAATGGCGAAATGATTATGTGGGGGCGCAGTATCACTTACCGTATGGCAGCAGCAGTGCCTTTTCCTTTAATGGGGTTCACCGAAGATCCTAAACTGAACTACGGATGGATGCGTCGAATTGCATCAGGAAGCCTTCTTCAGTTTCTGGAACACCCGGATTTAATGAAAGACAGTGTCCCTACACTTGGATTTTATGGCGCATTTGAACCAGCGGTTCAACCATACAGCTGCAGGGGAAGTGTATTTTGGATGGGTAAGTTTTTCCTTGGCTTGTTAGCACCTGCAAATAGTTCCTTTTGGACAGCTAAAGAAAATGAAGGTCCATGGGAGACGGAATTTAAACAAGGTGAAGTCTATGATAAATTTGCTAAAGGCTCCAATATTCTGATCACCAATTATCCAGGGATAGGCGCTTCAGAAATCAGGGCATGGTGTAATAGCAAAGATGTAGGTTATTATCAGGGAACCGAAAACTATAATCGGCTTTCCTATAACAGTGCTTTTCCATGGCAGGCTGACGGCAAGAAAGGGGAAGTAGCTATGAACTACCTTTTTAAAAACAAAGAAGCAGGTTGGGAAGCTCTTCGTCTGTTTACTTTCAAAAAGTACGAAGATGGAATCTATTATCGTGATGCCGTACTGGCCTCTAATGAACAGGTACATCTCAACCTTGCAGAAATTACACTTCCTAATGGGATTTTGAGAATAGACAGGAATACGAGTACAACAGACACAGAAGTGCGTTTGGGTCATTACGCCTTGCCTCAAATACGCGGTGTCATCAAAAAACGGTTGTTGAAAATTAAAGGGAAAAAGGTACAAATTATAGATAATGGCGTTTACCAACTGGCCGTGGTACCCTTTTCTGGCTGGGATAGTATGGAGACGCTGGATACCAAAGGGTTGAACCCTGTTAATGACCAGAGTGCTCTTATAAATGTAGCAGATTGTTTTAAAGCTACTGATAAACGTAATGTGATTTATGCAACCCTTATGCTTTGGAAGAAAGCAGGGGAGACCTGGACTGATGAGGAGCTAGTCCCCGTAAAAAAGCTTAAATACGCTGCAGAAAGTAATGAGGTAAGTATTTCCTTTGTTAACGGAGATGCAAAAATTGTGAAGTTCTAATGCTTTCCTAGATTATTGTTAAATAGTGATTCACATAACCCTTATTCCTTGGAAGAGAGGAGGGGAGTCTAGTACTGATGATAAGACATAAATAGAGTCTTGTTTGAGCAAAAAATATAATGCAATTATGATACAAGGAAGAAATGTAGCTCTGATTATCCTGTTTACTCTGTTTTTGTTTCAGGTTAAGGCGCAAGACCCAATTAAAAACAGTAACAATGAGTCAAGTATAAAAGGTTATAAGCTGATGTGGGCTGATGAGTTTAACAAAGACGGAGCACCCAATCCTAAAAATTGGAAATTTGAACAAGGGTTTCAACGAAATAATGAACTCCAATGGTATCAGTTTCAAAATGCATGGTGCGAAAGGGGGGTATTGGTAATCGAAGCACGAAAAGAAAGTAAACCAAATCCCACATATAGCGCCACGAGTACAAATTGGAATACCAAACGACCTAATATAGAATACACATCGTCCAGTCTGAATACAAATGGTCTTCATGCTTGGAGATATGGAAAATTTATCATTCGTGGGAAAATTCATATAGGACCGGGTTTATGGCCTGCGATCTGGACTTTAGGTAAAAAGGGGGAATGGCCTTCCAACGGGGAAATAGATATTATGGAATACTACAAAGGCGATATTCTGGCTAATGTGGCAACTGGTACTACCACCCGGTTCAAGGCGAAATGGTTCAGCACAAAGAAACCAGTAACCGATTTTAATGATCTTAATTGGGCTGATAAATTTCATATCTGGCGCATGGATTGGGACGAAGTTGCTATCAGCTTATATGTGGATGATAAATTGCTAAATAGGGTTGAACTAAAGGACTTAGTCATTGGCAATGGTACTAATCCTTTCAATGATCCGCATTACATGTTACTTAATCTAGCTATCGGTGGAGACAATGGAGGAGATCCTTCAATTACTAAATTCCCAAAACGGTTTGAAGTTGATTATGTAAGGGTTTATCAGAAATAGATTTTGAAACACTTAGTTATAAGAGATAAGGTTTAATAAGGACCATACTCAATTCTTACCTGTAAGGCTTTCCCTGTTTTTAATTCAATACTATATGTTGATGTAAAATTAGGCCTATTAAATTATGAAATACTTATTCCCCCCCCCTATTTAGGCTAAATATACCCTTAGATTCTAAATTAATCCTATCGACATTTGATAAATAACCAGCATGAGAAATCATGATTTTTCAAACCTTAAACCAATTAAATTAATGAATTGAAAGTATAATGAACTACTGAAAGAAAATCATGACAGAAAGGTAAATGGCTATCAAAAGCTTGTATCCCAATCTCTCAGATTAAATGTTAAACCAATTTTAAAAAATGAAATTTTATGAAAGGAATTTTACAACAATTACTCAGGAATAGCAGAGTAGGCTTAATGCTAATGCTATTGCTTTTTGTGTCGAAAAGCGGTTACTCACAACAAATAAATGTACGAGGAGTTATAAGAGATGCTTCAGGAACCCTGCCTGGAATAAGCGTTAAAGTAGAAGGTACAACTTCTGGGGTCACTAGTAATGGATCCGGTTCATTTAACATCAGTGTGAACCCGAATGCTGTCTTATTGTTTTCATCCATAGGTTATGCTATGCAGAAGGTGGATCTAAGTAAGCAAGTAAAATCCGCTTCTGGTGATTACGTTTTAAGCATTACGTTGAAAGCAGATGATACTGCTCTTGATGAGGTCATTGTAGTCGGTTTTGGAACACAAAAGAAGGTCAACCTGACAGGTGCGGTTGGTACAGTCGATTCAAAAGCACTTCAAGATTAAAATAATTGCAAGGTTTCCAAACTTCAACACCGGTGCGGTTGGTACAGTCGATTCAAAAGCACTTCAAGATCGTCCAGTTCAAAATGCGGTGCAAGCATTACAGGGTTTAGTACCGGGATTAAATATTAGTTCCAGTGGTAACGGAGGTGAACTTAATTCAGGAAAATCAATAAATGTGCGTGGAACAGGAACCATCGGTGCAGGTTCTAAAGGTGATCCACTTGTCTTAATTGATGGAATGGAAGGAGATTTAAGCGCATTGAATCCGCAAGATATTGATAACATCTCAATACTGAAAGATGCTGCATCCTCATCTATCTATGGATCAAGGGCTCCCTTTGGAGTAATTTTAGTAACGACTAAGAAAGGAAAATCTGGAGTTACTAAGATAAATTACAATACAAGTTTTCGTAAAAGCTCTCCTGTATTACTTCCTGATATGATGGATTCATATTCATTTGTTAACTATTACAACGATGCCTCCAAAAATGGCGGAGGTGGTGCTGTATTTGATGATCACGTGGTTGAAAGAGTACTTAAATATCAAAATGGGGAAATACCTGCAACAGATGTAGTAGAACTTGGAAGCGGAGGAAAGTGGAATTATGATTTTACAAATGGAAATGTGGATTGGTACGATGAATATTATGGTAATAAACCGCTTTCACAAGAACATGCCCTTAGTATAACCGGAGGAACTGAGAAATGGCAATATTATGTATCAGCTAACTATCTTGATCAAAATGGTCTGATGCGTTACGGTACAGATGGTTTTAATCGGTATACGTTGACTGGTAAAGTGTCTGGAGAACTATCCAAGTACGTAAGATTAGATTACAGTACCCGTTTTATAAGACAGGATTACTCTCGTGCCACTTATATGAATGATGGATTCTATGATAATGTGGCACGCCGTGCTCGTCCAATCCGACCTGTATATGATCCTAATGGGTTTCTTATGTCAGATGTGAATTATATTGATGCGTTGGATAACGGTGGTAGGCGAGAGGAGCAGCAAGATTGGCTTTATCAGCAGGTGAGAACTACCATTACTCCAGCTAAAAACTGGAATATAATAGGAGAATTGAACTACAGAATCAACCCGTATTTTATTCATGAGTATGGATTTAAATCTCTCGCTTATTTGGCAGATGGAATAGGTACATATACTGCAACCACAAGTATTGGAAATGAGTATGTTTATGAAAAGGCATACCGCTCTAATTTCTTTAATCCCAATATTTATACCAATTATTCTAAAAGCATAGATGTACATAACTTCAAAGTGTTATTAGGTTATCAGGCCGAATTAAATAAATACAATGATTTAGAGGCATCTCGTAATGATTTAATATCACATGAGGTTCCTGTAATAAGCAAAACAACCAGTGCCTCGCCAACTATTGGAGGCTCTTACCAAAATTGGTCCACTGCAGGTTTCTTTGGGCGTTTAAACTACGATTACGATGGGCGTTATTTGTTAGAAGCTAACCTGCGATATGATGGTACCTCACGCTACCGTGCAGATCAGCGGTGGAATTGGTTTCCCTCATTTTCTGCCGGATGGAATGTGGCACGTGAATCATTTTGGGAACCACTTGCAAGTACAGTCAGTACCTTCAAATTTAGAGGATCTTATGGTGAACTTGGTAATCAGAACACCGATAGCTGGTACCCAACTTATCAAACAATTGGAACAGGAACTGCTAATGGAAACTGGATTGTAAATGGAGTTAAGCCAAATACAGCCAATGCACCAGGCCTGATCAGTTCTTCCCTTACCTGGGAAACGATTAGATCATGGAATGACGGATTAGATATTGGCGCTTTCAACGACCGGTTAACAGCTACATTGGATGTGTATCGCCGCTATACAGAGAACATGATGGGACCGGCTCCTTCATTGCCGGCGACATTAGGTACAGCGGTTCCTAAAACTAACAATACCGATTTAAGAACCGATGGCTGGGAATTATCTATTGGTTGGAGAGATGTAGTGAAAGATTTTTCTTACGGATTACGTTTGAATGTAGCTGATTCTAGAACATAGATTACCAGATATCCAAATGAAACAAATGCCATTCCGGGTACTAATAATTATGATTCCTATCTCGCTAATTTTTACACGAATAAAATTTGGGGATTTTCCTCAATAGGTATCGCTAAAAGTCAGGAAGAGATGGATGCACATTTGGCTACTTTAGTTAATGGTGGACAAAATGCCGTAGGAAGCAGATGGGGTGCAGGCGATATTATGTACGCCGATATAAATGGCGATGGGAAGATAAGTGAGGGATCACGCACAACATCAAATCCTGGAGATCTTCAAATCATTGGTAACTCAGCCCCCCGTTACACGTTCGGTGTAGATCTTGATGCTTCATGGAAAGGGTTTGACTTCCGGATGTTCTGGCAGGGTGTTGCTAAAAGGGATTACTTTCCCACAGGCCTTACCTTTTGGGGAGCAACTGGTGCTGGACAATTCTGGTCTACTGCGTTCACTGAACATTTAGATTACTTCCGTGAAGAGGGAAATGCATTGGGTGCAAATCTTGATTCTTACTACCCTCGTCCTCTTTTTGGCGATAAAAATCAGCGGGCACAAACGAAATACCTTCAGAATGCCGCTTATGCAAGGTTGAAGAATTTGCAGTTAGGATATACCCTCCCTGATAAATTCACCAAAGCTTTGAGAATAAGTAAATTAAGATTTTTTGTTTCTGGAGAGAACTTAGTAACTATTACAAAATTAGCTAAGTCCCTTGACCCTGAATCAGTAGGCATAGGTCGTCAGGGTGGAACTGTTTATCCATTAATGAAAGTAATTTCAGGTGGTTTGAGTTTGAACTTCTAATAATTGGTATTATGAAAAAATTAGTAAATAACCTATTGAAAGGCGGCTGTTTTTGCCTGTTCTTTACTCTATTTATATCTTGTAATGAATATCTGGAGAAACCTCCACTTTCAGAGATAGCACCTGAAAACTATTTAAATGATGAAAGTCATCTATCTGCATATGCTATTGCGCGCTATAATTTTAGGACTCAGGCTTTACAGGCTGACAATACCGGTCCTTATACTGATGATACGAATACCGATAATCAGGCAAGCCGCAGCTATAACAATCGGTTTGTACCCGGACAATGGCGTGTAGGTGCATCTGGTGGCGATTGGGGCTTTGGTAATATTTATCCCTTAAACTACTTTATACAAACCGTAATGCCTCGTTATGGACAAGGAAAGATTACAGGTAGCGCAACTAATATTAAACACAATATTGGAGAAGTTTATTTTTTAAGGGCATTTGAGTATTTTGAAAAACTAAAAATTCTGGGTGATTTTCCTATCATAAGAACAACACTTCCCGACGAAAAAATGGCATTGGTTGAAGCAAGTAAAAGAATGCCGCGGACAGAAGTTGCCCGTTTCATTCTTTCTGATCTTGACTCAGCAATTCTTTTTCTAAACAACAGTCCGGTAGGAGGGAAAAATAGAATTACTCAGGCAGCAGCGTATCTTTTTAAGTCAAGAGTAGCCTTATTTGAAGGTACCTGGTTGAAGTATCATAAAGGAACTGCATTGGTGCCCAATGGTCCCGGTTGGCCAGGAGCAGAGAAGGACTATAATAAGGGCTATCAATTCAAATCAGGAAGCATTGATGGCGAAATAGACTTTTTCCTTTCTCAATCTATGGCTGCTGCAAAAGTAGTTGCTGACGCATACCCTCTTGCAGTAAATACGAAAGTTATCCGGGCTACGCTGTCGGACAATAATCCATACTTTGACATGTTTGCTTTAACCGATTTAAGCACCTATGGTGAGATACTATTATGGAGATCCTATTCAACAGCATTGGGACTGGCTCATTCTGCCAACCATTATCTTCAATTCAATGGCGGCTCAAACGGTTACACCCGCGGTTATGTCGATAATTTTCTCATGTTAAATGGTCTTCCTATTTATGCTGCAGGATCAGGTTATGCTGGTGATGATTCCGTGCAATTGGTTAAAAAGAACAGGGATTGGCGTTTACAGTTATTTATGAAAGCTCCAGGCGAAGTGAAAGCGCTTACAAATGTAGCCACTACTCAGTATGAAGGCTATCCCAATGTATGGACTGCCTCCGATGGTAAAAATAACTATGCAACCGGATATCCGATAAAGAAAGGGTTATCTTATGACTACACACAGCAACAATTAAGTCAGACTGTAGTTGGAAGTGTAGTATTCAGAGCAGCAGAAGCTTATTTGAATTATCTGGAAGCTAATTACGAGAAGGATGGAGCTTTAGACGGATTATCCGTCAGTTATTGGCGTAAACTTAGAGATAGAGCTGGTGTAAATGCAGATTATAACATCACTATTGCAGCCACTCAAATGTCAGAAGAAGCTAAAAATGATTGGGGCGCATATTCTAAAGGAGTACTTATAAATCCAACGCTATACAATATCAGACGTGAGCGTCGGGGTGAATTTATAGCAGATGGGATGCGTTGGAATGATTTGATTCGTTGGAGAGCTTTAGATCAGCTGGCTACAAATCCTTATCAAATTGAAGGGTTTAAACTTTGGGGACCTATGGAAAAATGGTATAATAAACCAACTGGTGAATCAAACTTAACTGCAACCAATGTTTCCAGTAAGACTTTGAGTGTGTATTTAAGGGTAAATCAGATAAATACTACTGGTAATCTGGTGTATGGAGGGTATAAATGGACTGAAGCACATTATTTGAGTCCAATTGCTATTCAGCATTTTTTGCTTAGTACAACTGATGGGGCAACTATCAGCACTTCTCCGATTTATCAAAACCCCGGATGGCCAACAGTAGCAGATCAGGCACCAACAAGTAAGTAATACAATAGCACAGATACTACCAGTTGCAACCCTGCAGCTGGTGGCGTTTTTTTGAATCTGTTTTTCAATAAATAGATAATAACCGCTATGTTATAAATTTCCGATACAAGTCAAGTTGATCAAATCCCCAACAATCGCATTATAGCAGGCTTTAGTGTTATTAATTAGCTATATTCGTGTTGGTCAATCCCCTAATTATTCATTTCTTTAATGTGCCATTTTATTTGCTTTATACTTCTCTGCTCTTCATTTTTGGCTAGCGCAAATGATGATATTCCCTTAAGTTATCTGGGTATTGAACAAGGACTATCAAATAATGCGGTAACAAGTATATTTCAGGATAAATATGGCTTTATGTGGTTCGGTACCTATGAAGGCCTAAATCGATATGATGGCTACAGTTTTACCACCTTTAGGAACAGGCCAAGAGATACTGCATCCCTTATTAATAACTGGATAGTAGATATAGTTCAGGATAAGCAGGGGGATATCTGGGTCGGTACTAAACAAGGTATTTCAGTATACAACAATAAGACCGGCCGCTTTTCAGCGATTTATTACATGTCGCAAAACTCTAAAAAAGTTGGAAAATACACCTATCCGGTCAATGATATAGAATCCAATATTGGTAATGGCAAAGTGGTTTATATGGCTTCTGCCGGAAGAGGTCTATTGGCTAAGGACGTCATGTCGAACCATGCCATTCAGTTACCTTTTAAAAATGCGCAAGGCATTCGGTCTTATAATTATCATGTTCAATCCATCACAGTCGACAAACAAAACCGGATGTGGTTGTTTATTCAAGGCTCAGGTTTATGCCAATACGACTATAAAAGTAAAATGGTACGCCTTGTAAATGATCATCTGAAATACTCTGGTGCCATTAAAGCTGATCTTTCAGGCAATATTTGGATCGCTGACGAACAGGGCGCCCATCTTTATAACCTGACAAAGAAAACGTTTACCGACCTGAATGAGGTAAACGGAAAAATAAATAATAATACAATTCTAAGCTTATCCCTTACTTCTAATGGCGAAATGTGGTTAGGTACGGATGGTGGCGGCATCAATATTTTTAATACAACCACCTTTAAAAGAAGGCTTCTAGTGCCTGAAAAACATAAATCTTCACTCACCAGTTCAGCTGTTGATGCTGTTTATCAGGATCGGGAAGGAAGAGTATGGATTGGAACGCTTCGTGGCGGAATTAATATCCTTGATCAAAACAAGAATCGTTTCCGCACAATCAGCTACGACCCTATGCGTGCAAACAGCCTTTCCAGCAATTTTATTATCTCCTTTTGTGAAGACAAAAATAAAAATGTATGGATAGGAACTGATGGGCAGGGCTTATGCTTTTGGGATCGGACTAAAAACACATTTACCAGTTATACTCATAACAGTAGTAAAAACTCCTTAAGCAATAATAATGTGGCTGATATTCAGCGTGATTATCTGGGGAAAATATGGATTGCTACTTATGGCGGTTCGATCAGCCAGTATAATCCTGAAACGAATTCCTTTATCACTTATCCTTGCCGAAATACCGAAACCAATAATCTGGACCGTAGTGCATGGACGCTCTTTGAAGACCGCAACAAAGATCTATGGGCTGGTACTTGTAAGGATGGTAGCTTATACCGTTTGAACAGATCAGCTAACCGCTTTGAACTCTTTGATACCAATCTTAAAAATGTAATTTCACTCTATGAGGATAAAAGCGGTGTCTTGTGGGCCGGTACTTTTAGTGGCCTGTACAAGATTGATAAAAAAGCAAAGAAACATACCTTCTATAGGTTAGACCATGCCGTCAGGACGATCATTGAAGACAGGAAAGCCAATCTCTGGGTAGGTACAGAAGGCATGGGACTTCTGAATTTTAATCGAAATACGGGTAAAACTGTCAGTTACACTGAAAATGAAGGATTACCTAACAACTCCATTTTAAATCTTTTGGAAGATGAAGAAGGCTATTTATGGTTGAGCACATTTAATGGTTTGTCCAAATTCAACCCTGTTAGCAGGAAATTTAAGAATTTTTTTGAATCTGATGGATTGCAGAGTAACCAGTTTAATTACAATGCGGCATTGAAGTTAAGCTCTGGCGAATTCCTTTTTGGGGGAATTAAAGGATTCAATATTTTTTTTCCTAAAAACATTAAACCTTATACGGCTTTATCCCAGGTTTTGATCACTGGCATTCGGATTAATAATGTTCCGTTTGAAGATTCAGATCATCCCAAGGAAAATATCTACACCGTCAAAGAAATCACTTTGCCCTATGATCAAGCGGTACTAGCAGTAAATTTTGCTGTATTGGAGTATTCATCCCCCGATAAAATATCCTATGCCTATTACATGGAAGGTTGGGATAAAGGTTGGAATTACGTCAGCAAAACACGAACTGCTAATTATTCACGCTTGAACGAGGGGCATTATAAGTTGCGCATTAAAGCTTTAGATGCCGAAGGCTTGCCTGATGGTCTGGAAAGGGTGATCTTTATAACCGTATTACCCCCCTGGTATCGGAGCTGGTGGGCTTATTTTATCTATGTCAGTGGTTTTGTAGGTCTGATATATACGTACCTGCACTATAAATCCAGGCAGTCGCGACTTAAATATGAAATTGAGATTGCCCACTTAAAAGGAGAGCAGGAAAAAGAGATGAATGAAAAGAAGCTATCCTTCTTTACCTACATTTCCCATGAATTTCGGGCACCTCTTACTTTGATCATAAACCCGATTAAAGACTTGATCTCTACAAAAAATAAAGTGATAGATAGCAAGGAACTGATTGTGGTATATCGAAATGCGCAACGCCTTTTAAGTCTCGTAGACCAATTGCTTCTGTTCCGCAAGGCGGATAGGGAAGAAGATCGTATGAAAGTGGTAAAGCTGAACTTTATCGAATTTTGCAAAGAAGTGTTTCTTTGTTTTAGTCAGCAGGCTAAAGCAAAGACGATCAACTATGAATTTAATTGTTCGGTTGAGCAGTTGGAGATCTATGCAGATCGGGAGAAAATGGAAATAGCTCTTTTTAACCTGCTTTCTAATGCCTTTAAATTTACTCCTAAAGGCGGTGAAATCTCCTTTAATATCGTGGAGTATGCCGACGATATAGAGGTTCATGTGAAAGATAATGGGATTGGTATTGCCGAAGGTCTTGAATCACAGATTTATACCGAATTTTACCAGGCTACAGGCCATCGTACCTCTAACGGATTTGGCATAGGTCTTTATCTGGTAAAAAAGTTTATAACCGCCCATTGTGGTGAACTGAATTATAAGAGTATAAATGGGAAGGGTACCGATTTTTGCGTTAAACTAAAAAAAGGCAAACTGCACTTTGGTAACCTTACTATTATGGAAGAGACAGAGCCAAAATCTGCATTCCTGGAAGAGTTAATTGAAGACACTACGTTTGATAATAGCGCTGCTGCCGATGATAACCCTTCTGAACCTATAATTTCGGAAAAGACTTCCATCTTGATTGTAGATGATAATTCAGAAATCAGGGATTATGTAAAGAAACTCCTTGCGGCAAACTATATCGTTTATGAGGCGTCCGATGGTATCACCGGGTTAAGCCTTGCTGAAAAATATATTCCTGATCTCGTGATTAGCGATGTCATCATGCCACGCATGAACGGGGTGGAACTGTGTCAAAAATTAAAAGAAAGTGCAACCTTAAATCATGTTCCCGTTATCCTGCTTACCTCGAGTTCTTCAGCTGATGTTAAGTTGAAAGGTATTGAAGGAGGGGCTGATGATTACATTACCAAGCCATTTGATAATGATTTATTCATGGCGAGGGTCGCAAATATTCTTAAAAGTCGCACCACGCTGCAAAAGTATTTTTTTAATGCAATTACCCATAAATCAGAGGATTTAAACATATCAGCCGAGTACAAGGACTTTCTTGAAAAGTGCATTGAAATCACTGAGGCCTCTATTGATGACCCAGATTTTACCATCAAAACAATTGCCGATAAACTAGGCATGAGCCACTCTACATTGTATAAAAAAGTAAAATCGATGTCCGGTAGGTCTGTTAACGAATTCATCAGGTTCATCCGGTTGCGGAAAGCGGCAGAACTTTTTGTCACAACCGATTTTAACGTAGGTGAAATTGCTTTCAGAACCGGCTTTAATGATGTTAAATATTTCAGGGAGCAGTTTAATAAACTATTCAATATGAACCCTTCGGAATACATCCGCAAATACAGAAAAAATTTCAATAACAACTACAAGATGAATAGTAGGGTCGTCAAATTTAAATCTGAATAAACTTGACGTATAATTGAACTTCTATATTCTGATACTCTCAACAATCCTTGTTTGGTAATCATTGTTGTCCGATAAAAGTAAACGGGCTA
>NZ_MDFN01000047.1 GCF_001730525.1 Arcticibacter eurypsychrophilus | reverse complement strand
TAAGTGTATAGCTATATTAGGACGAGACAACCTGTATAGTGTTGTTTTGTTCATTGTCCCTTGCTTCTTCATTCGTTCAGCCTTGCTTGTTCGTCTCAGGACCCTCTTCGTACGGTGCACCAAGGGACAACAAAGCTGCAAAGGGCGAGCAACATAAGTTGCAGCATCCTACCTTTTATACAGCTGGTATAGAGCAGGTGTCTGGTTTTTATAATGCAGGTTGCTACTAAATGAAAATGTTCATCTACACTTACCTACATTACTCAAATAAAAAGGGGCTATTCTCATGTTATTGAGACATCCCCTTTTTATTTCTTCAACTTCCTGTCTGGATTAAACTATACATTCAGTAGAGTTTCTCGCAAATAGTGCCTCTAACGGCAAACTTATTTTTGACTTCCAGAGCCTATTTCGGCTACAAAAGTATCAGCATTGTCTAGTTCCGCAGCATGAGTCATTAAATTCTTCAAAGTTACCTTACCAATCACATAACTAAAATCGGGAGAATAAAAGCGCTCTGTAACCTCTTTGATATTAAGCTTAGTTAGGATGCTATCATCTGTATAACGCAGGTAAACAGTTAACAGGTAGTCATTTGACTGAACATAGGCATTGTTAGACCTGTATTTTTTATATTCGTATTTGTAGTCGTATCGCAATGCTGCAATATCAGATAAAACAGCAGAACCTGTTGGATGTCCACCTGCTCCTTTGCCAAAAAAGAATTGTTGATCAGCAAACGCTGCCTGCACAATTACTCCATTATATTCATTTTCTACATTGAAAAGGAAGTCATCCGGTTTAATCATTCTAGGAATCACATATAAAACCACCTGTCTTTCGCCAAATTCAAGTGCTGTAGGAACGAGTTTGATTTTAAAGTTTTTCTCTTTTGCGTATTGGATATCTTTTGGAGAAATATTTTGAATCCCCATATTAAACACATCATCCGGGTTGGTCAACACACCGTAGGCATGAGATACAGCAATCACTAACTTAGACTTGGCGTCAAATCCTCCCACATCAAGGATGGGGTCTGATTCGGCAAAACCCAGATCCTGCGCTTGTTTCAGTGCAGTAGGATAATCTAAATTATCATTGAAAGTTTTAGAAAGAATATAGTTGGAGGAGCCATTAAAAATACCCCTTATGGAATAAAGTAACTCATTGTCATAATATTCTTCCAGATTACGGATAATGGGAATACTGCCACAAACTGCACCTTCGTACAAAAGGGAGGTGCCATATTGTTCTTGCAGGTGAAGTAGCTCTTCGAGATGTTCCGCAATCATTTTTTTATTCGCAGAAACTACATTTTTACCATTTTGAAGGGCTGTTTTGACGATGTAATAGGCCGCATCGGCATCATTGATCAGTTCAACAATTGTATTGATTTCCGGATCGTTCAGGATAATCGAACTATCTGTTGTAAACAATACCTCTGGAAGCGTACGTTTCTTTTCAGGATTCTTAATTGCAATTTTTTTGATCTCCAGATTTAAGTCCTTTGTCCGGATGATATCATTTAATCCCTGACCTACAACTCCAAATCCAAATAATCCAATCGTTAGTTTAGTACTCATTAATCATGTAGTTTTATATATTGGTTCACCTTTGCATCGTTTCTAAGCGGATTTATAAAGGCGCCAATTTCTTTTGTAAGTGTTTCGGTTTCGACAAGGAATCCGTCGTGTCCGTAGAAAGAATTAATTTCGAGGAACTGAGCCCCCGGAATATGATCGGCTAAAAAACGTTGTTCCGAAGGAGGGAACAGCAGGTCTGTAGTAATACCGATTACTAGTGTTTGTGCTTTGATGGTGGTAAGTGGGTTTTCCTGATGCTCGCGATTCCGAAAGACATTGTGACTATCCATCGCTTTAGTAAGATACCAGTAACTGTAAGCGTCAAAACGATTTATAAGTTTGTCGCCCTGGTAATTCTGGTAAGAAGAGGCTTTGAAATCGTCTGTCTTATTACGTATTACTTCCTGTTGAGAGATGGCATAAGTTTCATAATGTCGATACGAAAGCAGAGCAATACTGCGTGCCGCCTTCAGTCCATCTTTACCTCCCTCGGGCGTATTGCTATAGAAAGTTTGATCGGCACGGATAGCCATGCGCTGACTTTCATTGAAGGCTATTCCCCATGGAGAATGGACCGCATTGGTGGCCAACAGGATCAATCTTTTTATCCGCCCGGGTTCTATGATTGACCATTCCATAGATTGCTGTCCGCCCAGGGATCCTCCAATCAAAATGTTTATTTCTGAAATTTCCAGATGATCGGCAAGGATCTTTTGTACCCCAACCATATCTCTGATATTAAAGTGAGGGAAGGTTAAATACCAGGGTTCGGCAGTAGCTGGATTGACAGACAAGGGATGGGTAGTTCCATAATGGGAACCCAGAATATTGGCACAAACAATAAAATACTCCTGAGGGTTAAAAAGGTCGTTTTCGCCAAACAGGCCTTTCCACCAATCAAAGACATCAGCATTGGCTGTTAATGCATGGCATACCCATATCACGTTATCTTTCTTCTCATTGAGCGTACCAAATGTTTGATAAGCAATTTCCAGTTCTGGTAATACAGATCCTTCTTCTAGCTTAAAAGCGTCTTTGCAGATGTATTTTTTAATATTCATTCAAGTAGTAACAGGTCTCAGTCTGTTGCCAGACTGAGACGTTAGATGTGTAAAATAGAGTTTTTCTACTCCTTTATTTGAGCGAAAGCCTGTTCGAAATCGGCTTTAATATCGTCAATGTGTTCTATACCTACGGATACGCGCAACTCTGCCGGTTTAACCCCCGCGGCAAGTTGATCCATAGCACTCAGTTGCTGATGGGTAGTGGCTGATGGCTGAATAATTAGTGTTTTGGCATCACCCACGTTGGCAAGGTGACTAGTAAGTTTAAGACTATCTACGAAAGTGATTGCATTTTGTTTGTCGCCTTTTAGTTCAAAAGAAAGCATACCCCCAAAGCCATTCTGTAAGTATTTTTTTGCGTTTTCATGAGTAACACTGCTTTCAAGTCCCGGGTAGTTCACGCTCTTCACACGTGGATGTTGTTCCAGCCATTTAGCAAGTTCTAAGGCATTATCTACATGGCGCTGAACGCGAAGAGAAAGAGTTTCCAGCCCCTGAATAAATAAGAAAGAGTTGAAGGGAGAGATGGCAGATCCGAAATCCCTTAAACCTTCTACGCGCGCTCTGATAATAAACTGGATATTTCCAAAGGAACTACCTATTCCAAATACATCGTTAAATACAAGGCCATGATACCCTTCGGAAGGCTCTGTAAAAGCTTTATATTTACCATTTCCCCAGTTGTATGTTCCGCCATCAACAATGACACCACCGATACTGGTACCGTGTCCGCCAATCCATTTGGTAGCAGATTCAACTACGATATGCGCTCCATGCTCTAAAGGTCGGAACAGATATCCTCCGGCAGCAAACGTATTATCTACTATAATAGGCAGATCATATTTTTGAGCCAATTGAGCAAATTTTTCGAAATCAGGCACGCTGAAACTTGGATTGCCTATCGTTTCTAAATAGATGGCTTTGGTGTTTTCGTCGATTAAAGGCTCAAAGCTTTGCACGTCATCGCCTTTTGCAAATCGTGCTTCGATGCCTAATCGTTTAAAAGCAACTTTAAATTGATTGAATGTTCCTCCGTAAAGGAAAGATGAGGATACAAAATTATCGCCGGCCTCTAAAATATTGTTTAATGCAATGAATTGAGAGGCTAGTCCGGATGCAACAGCTAAAGCAGCAACTCCTCCTTCTAATGCGGCGATACGCTTTTCAAAGACATCGGTAGTCGGATTCATGATCCGGGTATAGATGTTTCCGAATTCCTTTAACGCAAATAGATTTGCTCCATGCTCAGAGTTTTTAAAAACATAAGAGGATGTTTGATATAAAGGGACAGCTCTTGAACCTGTTGTAGGATCAACTTCTTGTCCGGCATGTACCTGTAGTGTTTCGAATTTTAAGTTATCTAATGACATTGCTGAGGTTTATTTAAAATGTGAATAATGACGTAAGTGTTTTATTGTCAGGACGTAATGCGTCTGTATTGTTAAGAATGGATCAATGGAATTTTAATCAGTAATTAGCAACAACAACAGCAGGAACTAGTCATAAGGACTTTGTTAACTAAGCCATTCTTAAAATGGTGGGAGATGTTTGTGCCCGTGCAAAGGCATCGCTGAAATCTTTCTTTGTTCATGGTATATTAATTTATATGTTTCCAGCCAAATGGCTGAAACAGGAGTTGGCACCTTTTCCACAACTGGAAGGTTGTCAGCGGGTCGTTGAGCCTGATCTCTCACCGCTTCTTTATAAATCAAAACCTTTTTGAGGTATTTGACAGATTGATATTACTATCAATTAAGTTCAAATATAAATTGAATTTTAATAATACCAAATGTTTTTTAAAATAATGTGTAGGTATCATGCTCATGTGGTGCTTTTGCAGCGTTAAAGGAAAAACTTGTTTTTATATTCTAGTACGGTTATTGCTGTTTTATATGTAGTAGTGAGAAGCAGGATAGGGCTGGAAAATGTAAAATATGCTTCTATTGGTAGTTATCAATTTTGAATTTTATTTTTTTAAAGGTAAACTGAGTTGAAAAAGGGCTTAAAATAGGCACAACTTTTCCTACTCAAAAGCGTAAAAACAACCTAAAAAAGAGTCACGGTTAAACATAGTGACCATTGGGGAATACAATACCGTATAATTTAAGCATACTCATACACTCACAATTAGAAAGAGAGTAAATAAAAATTTCAAAAATCCACATTAATTATTTTAATTAAAAAACCGTGCTCCATAATAAAATAAGAAGAAGGTGAATTTAGATTTTTCCCTTTGTGGAAAACTAATCAGACATACGATACAGGAGGTACATTTTTAGATTCATACATGTTCAAATAGTAGCAAGAATTATTCAAAGGCAATTCCCTATTTCCATAATATAAGAAGGGTTTCAGAACAATCAGGAGCAATCATAATGAATAAAAATCTTCTAATATTATTTATCTTTCTTATTTTTCTTAGTAATCTAGGCTTTAGCCAAACACCAAGTATTGGTTTTGGAAATATTTTTCAAGGACCTTATGGCGGAGGCAGTGATATTACTGTGCCGATAACGTTGACAGGGAGTTTTAAAAAGGGTTGCAAATTTGAGTTATATCTGTCGGATAACACTGGTTCGTTTGTTAGTTCGGTGCCTATAGGTACATTTAACAGCCATTTTACAACTTTTGTAAATGGGGTTATTCCAGTGGGTACACCGGCGGGTACAGGTTATAAATTAAAAGTAAGGGCTATTGATCCATTTAATGATATATCGATTATCTCTCCTTCAAGCATCATTATAAGTGCGACACCTGGACCAACCATTCTAGTTGAACCCGAATTAAACCGAACATTAGTAGAAGATAAAATATGGGGGTATAATCCCTCACAAGTTGAAGTCGGCAATAAAATTGCCATCACGAATAATTCAAATAGCAATTCAGTGGTATCGGGGATCCTGATCAATGATTACACTGGGGGAACTCCATTAGTAATTGACTTTTCTACAGTTAATTTTCAGGAGGTTACATTAGATAAGGCCTATTATACTGCACGGTTCACTTCTATCCAAAATGGGATTTATTCTACAAAAAGCTTTGTCGTGTTAAATTCTACTGCTAATCTTAGTTTGCAATCTGTTGGTGCTCAGATTGTTTGTATCTATAATGGGTTGAGTGACAATGTAACTTATACAGTTGGTAAAGGTACAGATGGGATTTCGAGTAATTATCCGGGTTTGATATATCGTTTTGATTGGGGAGATGCACAAACGGAATATATCAGTCATAACGATCTGGTTAACCAGAATGGAGTAGTGCGGCACGCTTATAGTGAGCCTTCCTGTGGCAGACCAGACATTCCTATCAATAATTCGGCTCCTATACATAATGCCTATCAAGTGAATATCCTGATCGATCCGGCATTTTATACCGAGGCAAGCTTTCCAATAACCACTTTTGCAAAAGTATTTTTGGCTCCGAAAGCTGATTTTGAATTTCCGTCGGGAGCTGGTTGTATGGGTAAACCTGTTACATTTACCAACAAAACTAAACCCGGACAATCGGAAGGTAACTCAGGAACCACTTGTTCGGAAACATCCAGTTATAAATGGTATTATAAAAAAAGTACTGATCCAAATACTGATGCTTCATGGAAGCTTGGGGGAACGGGTACAAACTTTAGTTATGTATTTCCAACTGCAGGAACCTGGAATATAAAATTGGTGGCTAGTAATTACTGTACTTCTCCTGCCATTATTAAAGATATCTGCATTGAAGCAACACCGGTTCCTGATTTTACATTTACTCAGTCAGTGACATGTACTCCTGTTGATTTAGTGGTTACCAACTTGACTTCGGAAGTTGGTATGTGCAAAATAGATTATTTGTGGGAGGTAGCGTCTGCCGCGACCAAGGCAGTAGTAACTCAGGGGGTAACTTTTATAACTCCTGCTACCGATCGGTCACCTAAGATAAATGTAACTGTTCCAGGTGACTATATCCTGCGTTTAAATATTATTAGTGCATGCGGTAACATCATTTTGGAAAAGCCATTTACAGTAGGTGGTCCTTTAACTGTTGCTTTACCTGTAGATCAAAGCTATTGTGATGTCCTTACTTATACGATAGACTTTTCGAGTGACGCCAAACATAAACCTGTGTATGCGGGATTTGGTAGTAATAAGACTTATAAATGGGAAGTTACAAGTGCAGGGTCGTATAGTTTTATAGGTGGTTCATCGATTTCTTCTAAATTTCCAATTATTAAATTTAATGAGCCAGGGGAATACCGGGTTAAACTTACTTATGAAAACGTCTGCAATTCTGTAGTATCTGATGAGCAACTAATCACTATTTATGGTCCGATTGTGGTAAATTCAGGGTTGGATGATGTGGTATGCGACAATGAGCCGGGTTTAACAAATACCACTTATCAGCTTAAAGGTAATGTACTTAAGGCTTTTGAAAAGGGGCTTTGGACTATTACAGGTGCTAATACAGGTGCAAGTTTTAATGATGCGACAAAGGCTGATGCGGTAATTTCGAATTTGAAGCCTGGTGTTTATCAGTTAAAGTGGACGATCAGTAATCCTGCTGGTTGTACATTGTCTGATCAAATGAGCTTAGCGGTTTATGCTAAGCCTATGGGTGGGGTGCTTAGCGGTCGCTCCAATGTTTGTATTGGTTCAAATGTGGCTTTATCATTGGCGGGATCTGTCGGAAATATAGTGCAGTGGGAATATTCTATTGATAATTTGAACTGGAGTATTATAAATAATTTAACCAGTACCTATACGTATCCTAATCTGCAAAATGTGACTTATTTCAGGGTTAAGGTAGGAAGTTCAGGTACGGGCTGTACAAACCTTGTGTATTCCTCTACGGTAAAGGTAATTCCTGATCCTGTATCTGTTGGAGGTGCAACATCGGGTGAAAAGACATTTTGTATCAACACTTCGACTACAACTGCTATTTTGCTTACTGGTTTTACAGGTCAGATAACGGGTTGGGAAAAATCAACGAATGTAGGTTTAACATGGAGTCCTATTTCGTCAAGCGCTGGTTTAAATCCGTATGTTACACCGGCTAATCTTACTGCAACTACACACTATCGGGCGGTAGTTAAAAGTGGGCAATGTTCTTTTTCTAACTCTTCGGCTACTATAATTACTATTCTTCCTAAACCTACAGTTTCAAAGGCATTGGGTGATACCCTTTGTTTGGATAATTCGGGTTATACTTTGCGAGGGAATAACCCTGTTATAGGTACTGGCATGTGGACTGAGGCCTCAGGTTTAATTACTATTAATGACCCTACTCAATATAATTCTACTTCAACCGGCTTCGTCAGCGGTAAGCAATATAAGTTTACCTGGACGATCTCTAATGGGGTGTGTCAACCTAGTGTATCTACAGCAACGGTAGCTGTTTTATCGCCAATAAGCAGTACTATCAAAGCGGACAGGACTTTATCGTGTGAAAATGAGGATGTAAAGTTGAGCACCGACTTGATTAGTGGTGGTGATGTCCCTGGTTTTGTTGCTGCTAATTATAGTTATGTATGGGAATTTTCTTTGGATAATGGTGCTTCATGGAATGCTGTACCAAATGGTACTACAGCAGAAATTACAGTGAATCCTAAAGAGAATACTTCTTATAGGAGGAAAGTGAAAAGCTGGGGAAGCTGTGAGTTTTCAGGTGACAACAGTATTGTAACGATCACGATTAATACGGTAACACCCTTAGCTGTAGCTGGAGAGGATCAGATACTATGTGCGGTTACTGAGTTTATTTTACAGGGTAATAATCCAAGAGGGAATTTTGTAGGTACATGGACAGACTTAGCACCTGGAAGTGTGTTGGTTTTTGCTAATGTGAATCAATTTAATACCAAGGTAAGTGGTTTGGTGGCTGGAAAGATTTATAATTTGCAATGGTCCATTGGTGGAATTGCATCATGTTCCGATCAGACCGATGTGGTAAAAATTACGGTCAGGAAGCTGGTTACTGTTGCAGTAGCAGGAGCGGGACGTGCAATTTGTATTCTTGGGGATAATTCAAATAATAAAGTGACTTTAACAGGGAATACGCCTGATTTAGGTAATGGAGAAAAGGGGTTATGGTCTCAGGTATCAGGACCAACAGGTGCGGTAATCAGTAATCCTGCTCTTCCTGGTCCGGTTGTGAATGGATTAACTGCAGGCACTTATGTGTTTCAGTGGGTAATCAACAGTGATGCAACTGGTTTAGATACTTCATGTTATCGGAACAGCGCTTTGGTTTCCATTAAAGTGACTGCTTATCCTGTGGCAGGTACTATATCTGGGGGCAATGTTTCCTTATGCCTTGGGGATCCAGCGGGAGAGTTGAGCCTTATAAATTATTCGACAGCAGATTTACTTCAATGGCAGTCTGCTGTTGGATCTGCTGCCTTTGCTGATATTCAGGGGGCAGTTAGCTCTACATATCAACCAGGCAATTTATTGGAAACGACAACATATAGGGTAAAAATAACACAAGCAGACGGTTGTGGGGTTTTTATATATACCCCTGTAGTCGAAATTAAGGTGGATAAACTTGCACAAGGAGGTACTACTAGTAGTAATGCCACTCAGGTTTGTATTGGAAGCAATTCGGGTACTATACTATTAAATGGGCAATTGGGTATTATTTTAAGATGGGAAAGCTCAGTGGATAATCAGGTAAGCTGGACTTCATTAGCAGGTGTAGGTGGTTCCTTTGTTTTTTCTGGTTTGAATGAGAATACTTGGTTTAGGGCGGTTGTTAAAAATGGGTCTTGTCCTGAAGTATTTTCATCTTCTATTCTTGTTGAAGTATTGCCAAATGTGACTGTTGCCGAGGCTGGTGAAGATCAGTTTAGCTGTAATTTAGTTTCAATTAATTTGGAGGGAAATATTGCGGTAAATGGTACAGGTGCCTGGACTAAAGTGAGCGGTGTGGGAGGGGTTATTGAAAATCCTGCTCAAGCGGTAACTCAAGTTAGCGGATTGACTCCTGGAACATATGAATTTGCCTGGACGATTAGTAATGGAATTTGCGATCCAAGTGTCGATCGTATAGTCGTTAATAATTATCCTGCGCTTGTTAATCAGCTTGGGGGAAATGTAACGATTTGTTCGGGTCAGGGAGTATCGGCTAGTGGGCAGTTACCAGCAGGTGGGAATGGTATTTATACTTATCAATGGGAGACTAGTTTGGATAATATCGGCTGGACGGTGTCAGGTTCTGAAAAACTTCCTGATTATAAAGCGGTGTTTACCACATCTACTTATATCAGGAGGGTGGTTCAATCCGGACCTTGTTCGTTTACCAGTAATGTTGTTTTGGTTACCGTTCAGGATCCTTTGTCCAACAATGTAATTTTAACTGATCAAGCCGTATGCCTGGGTAATCCAACTGCAAAAATAACAGGGACTGCACCAGTAGGTGGTGATGGTACTTATAGTTACCAATGGCAAAAGAGTATAGACCTTATGACTTGGACTGATGTTCAAACAGATGGAACTCTAAGTGATTTACAACCTCTTGTTTTATCCGAAAGCACCTGGTACCGAAGGGTAGTTACTACTTTACTTTGCAATGGTGATCAAAAAAGCATCAGCAATGTAATTAAGGTCACTATTAATCCACTGGCTAAAGCAGAGTTTAAGGCAAGTGTCTTGAAATCATGTGCTCCCTTTGATTTGAAACAGGTTATAGTACTGGTTCCTTATGATGACCGGAATGCTTCGTATGAGTGGTTTGCAAATGGAATTAGTATTGGTTCGGGTAAGGACTTTCCGGGTTATACTATTGCTAATGATGGCGAACATGTGCTTTTGAAATTGATTACCACGAGTAAATTTGGTTGCAGTATGGATAGTATGATACTGGAATTTTATACCATTAAGAGTGTAACAGCAGCTTTCACGAAAGATAAGGTTAAGGGTTGCGGACCGCTTTCTGTTAATTTTATGAATACATCCAGTCCTTTGGCTGGAGCAAATTATGTTTGGGATTTTGGAAACGGCCAGACCTCCAAAGTGGAAAAACCGGGTGTAATTATCTTTCAGCCTCATCCATTACGTCGGGATACAACTTACGTGATTACTTTAACGGCATCGACAGATTGCCAAAGTACTGTGTTTAAGGATACTGTGTTGGTTAGGTCGATGCCAAAAGCAACATTTTCACCGGGTGCGACTACAGGATGTTCGCCAATGGTGATTAGTTTTAGTAACCAATCTACCGGTGGTGGCAATACGTATACCTTTGATTTTGGCGATGGTCAGGATACGGTTACACACGATAATTCAGCTGTAAGCCATACTTTTTATTCTTCTAAAACGGATACGGTGATGGTAACGCTGACGGCAGAGAATGAATGTGGCAAAAATACCTACAGCTACCCAATAGTGATCTATTCTAATACCGTAACCGCTGAACTTGTGGTAGATGGGAATAAAAAATCGGGTTGTGCACCTTACACGGTTCGGTTTGACAACAATTCGTTAGGAGCCAACGATTTTTTATGGGATTTTAAAGATGGATCAATAATAAACACCTCTAGTGCACCTGAATCTGTAAGCCATACTTTTGTAAATCCAGGTACTTATGTAGTGAGTTTGCGGGCATCGAATGGATGTTCTTCGGGTACCACTACGGAAACGATAACGGTTTATGCACTTCCTGACGCGACATTTACAGTTTCAGGAACTCAGTATTGTTTGAAGGATACGGTATCTTTTTTTAGTAAAAACGGCGCTTCAGATATTTATACCTGGAATTTTGATGATGGCTCAATCAGTAATGAAGCGAATCCTAAACATGCCTTTGCACGTGCCGGACAATATAAAGTGACGCTGACTGTTTTGCAGTCTCATGCTGATGGTACAAAATGCCCGAGTACTACAACGCAGGTTATTAGTGTATTGCCTTTACCTGTTGCCTTGTTTACCAGCAATTCAACATCAGTGAATTGTGCGCCCTTTAAATTGATTGTAAGCAGTACTCCCGAAGATGCCGTTAATATTGAATGGAATTTTGGTGATGGGGGAAGTGGTGATAATATTTCATCAGGTAATACTGCGGAGCATATATTTACTAAAGCAGGGTTGTATCAGGTAAAAGAGATTGCCTATAATTCTGCCGGATGTATTGATTCAGTTATTAAAACAATTAGGATTACAGAAACTCCGCAGGCTGCGTTTACTACTCGCGATACCATGTTTTGTGGGACGACTGCAACGGTTAGTTTTACCAATCAGTCTACTTATGGTGGATCTGATGCGGTAGTCTACAGGTGGTTGGTCAATAATAGCTTTTTTTCTTCATTGAAGAATTTTACTTATTCGTTTAATGTACCTGCAGCGGCGGTAATGCCTTACAAATTTGAAGTAAAACTAGTTGCAAAAAGTATATTGGGTTGTCCTGATACGGTAAAGCATACGATTCAGTTTAATCCATTACCAAAGGCTGATTTTCTTACTTCCGCAAGCATTGCTTGTGCACCTTTTCATTTGGAGATACAGAATAAGTCGCAGTATGCAGATCAGTATGCCTGGTATCTGAATGGTGTGTTGGTTTCCAATGAGGCAACTCCTGTAGGGATTGTTTTATCTGAACCTGATAGGTCGTACACCTTAAAGCTGGTTAGTACCAATATTTATGGTTGTGCTGCAAGTAGTATCGAAAAGACCATTCTTACATATCCGCGGCCCGAAGCATTATTTACCTTGGCAGATAGTGTAAGTTGTAATGGGAAGCTGGATTTAAAGATCAGTAATAAAAGTATCCGTGCTACCAAATACAAATGGGATTTTGGTGACAACACTGCAGTTTCTACGGAATCAGCCCCTTCACATGTTTATGGACGGCCGGGTGTTTATTTTCTGCGGTTAGTTGCCTTGAGTGATTTTTGTACAGATACATTAATCCGGACTATTCGCATAGCTGGAGTCCCTGAGGCTGCTTTTACTTCTAATATCACAAAGGGATGTACGCAAACAGATATCGTTTTTCAGAATATCTCAGTTAATGCCAGTACTTATTTATGGGATTTTGGGGATGGGAGCTTTTCTACAGGCAAAAATCCTACCCATAAATTTAGTTATCTCAAGTCTCCATTTACCATCAAACTGATAGCTTATGGTGAGTTTGGCTGTGCAGATACGACTGTTTTAACAAACTACATAACGGTCACAGCTCCTCCGGTAGCAAACTTTTCAGTATTACCTGATAGCGTGATCAAGATTCCGGATTACACCTTTACGTTCAAAAATGCAAGTACAGGAAACCCAGTTAAATGGCAATGGTCATTTGGAGATCAACAGTACTCGACTGAGGAAAATCCGATACATACATATGTAAATACAGGGGCTTATGCTGTTATGCTTATTGTCACTAATGCTGAAGGTTGTATGGATACTCTGATCAGGAACGTTCAAATAGATGGTGTACAGGGCTATTTATATGTGCCGAGTGGGTTTGAACCGGGAAGCATTGTACATGAACTGAAGACCTTTATTCCTAAAGGTTCGGGTATCGCAAAATACGACATAAAAGTATTTAATAAGTGGGGACAGCTGATCTGGCAAAGTAATAAACTGAACGACAATGGAACTCCAACAGAAGGATGGGATGGGCAAATGGCAGGACAATTGGCTCCACAAGGGGTATATGTATGGGAGATCTCGGCCATATTTATTGATGGCAGTGAGTGGAAAGGAATGAAGTATGAAACCGGCTCTAGAAGAACGGTAGGCTCTGTACACTTAATACGTTAGAAGATGAAGAAATTAATAGCTCATTTGATCTGTACATGCTTGTTTATGCTACAGCTGAGCGCGCAAGATCATATATACTCTCAATTTTATAATTCGCCTAATTACCTTAATCCGGCATTAAATGGACAATTTGAAGGCGATCTTAGGATGAATATGATTTATCGGAGTCAGTGGACTTCAATTCCTGGGGCTTTAAATTATTTTACTTTTTCAGCTGATTATAATGTGCCACTTTTAAATGGTGGAATAGGGTTGATGATTACCAGTTCGAACGAAGGTTCAGCTTATTTAAGAAAGTTAAATATATCAGGAATCTATTCGTATAGTGTAGACTTTGATAATGCGGTGTTGTCCTTTGGTCTTCAAGGTGGGTTTACACAACGCAAAATAGACTTTAGTAAGATTGTATTCGGTGATCAGATCGATCCGCTTACTGGTATTATTCCAGGTTCTGTATCAGGGGCGACGTATCCTGAATTAAATAATAAGTACTTTTTTGATGCTGGGACAGGTGTTAATCTTGTGGTAGGAAAGTTGATGACGGGTGCTTCAACACAGCATATCAATAAACCAAATGAATCGTTTACAGGTACGAAATCAACTTTGCCTTTAAGACTTAACGGACATGCGAGTTATAGGATCCCATTAGATCCTTATGATGAAGAGAATGGACCTGTATTGATACCATCTATTTTATATTATAATCAGGCCAAGGTAAGTTCAGTCAGTGCTGGCTTTCAATATAAATATAAGGCTGCAAATGTGGGTTTATGGTATAGGAGTAATTCGGGTGGTCAGAGTGATGCTGTGGTAGTTTCGCTCATCTTCGACGTGTTTCTACGTAAAGATATGTATGATAAAGTAAGGTTAGGGGTAAGTCATGATGCTACAATATCCAAGATTCAGTATGGGAACACGGCGGGTACTACAGAGGGTGCATTAAGTTATGAAACCACATTTCCATCAAGAGGGCAGATTGATAGGGGACACCGCAGTACTGGAAACAGGTGTTATGACTTTTATTGATAGAGGTGTTAGGTGTTTTTTTTTGATTTAAATCTTATGTTGTTAAAACTGAAATGCCTCTAAATGAATCATTTGAACCTTGTTTTTTGTATACCTGCAAGAAATAATTAAGATTCTATTTTACACATGTTCTTCAATTATAAATCAGATGATTGGTATAAACTATTTACAAATCAACAAAAAATTAGTGTTGCTGCATATGAACATACACGAATGGCAGTTTTTGATGTTTTTCTAATCTGATTTTGATTCAGTTGCTTTGCCTGTCCATGTACCTTTTGGGGCATATTTTTCCAATTTGGACTCTTTGAGAGCACTTACGAAAAAACATTTCAGCTACTTATTCAATGTTACAACAAAATGATATACTAAATTGTGGCTTTATTGTATTTTTGTGCATGACAGATACAAGTCAAAGTGTATTGAGCTTAATAGTTAATGATTCTTCATTAGATCCTGACCTTCGAAAGATAGCTGAAAAGGTAGAAGCCGGAGAACGAATTTCTTTTGATGAGGGAGTTATCCTTTACGAAAAAGCCGAACTTGGCTACCTGGGAGTCTTATCAAACTTTGTAAGGGAAAAGCTTCATGGACATAAAACATATTTCAACCGCAATTTCCATATAGAACCAACGAATCTGTGTGTATATGATTGTAAGTTCTGTTCGTATTCCCGGCTAATAAAGCAGAAGGAAGAAGGGTGGGAGTTGAGCATGAATGAAATGCTCGATATGGTTAAAAAATATGATAATGAGCCTGTTACAGAGGTTCATATTGTAGGAGGGGTGTTGCCTCAGTATGACATGAAGTTCTATTCTGAATTATTCAGCAGTATCAAGGCGCATCGTCCTGAATTACATGTGAAAGCACTAACTCCTGTAGAGTACCATTATATTTTCAAAAAGGCGAAGGTGGATTATGCTACCGGGATGCGTTTAATGAAGGAAGCCGGATTGGAATCTATGCCTGGCGGTGGTGCTGAAATCTTTAATCCTGAAATCAGAGAAATCATCTGTAAGGATAAGTGTACTGCAGAACAATGGCTCCAGATTCATGAAGAATGGCATAAATTGGGACAACGATCTAACGCCACTATCCTTTATGGTCACATCGAAAAATATTGGCATCGGGTTGATCATATGGAGCAACTTCGTCAGCTACAAGATAAAACTAAAGGATTTCAGGCTTTTATTCCATTGAAATTCCGTAATCAAGGTAATCAAATGTCTAATATTGAGGAGGTTTCTGTTATTGAAGATCTTCGTAATTATGCGATAGCTCGGATCTACCTGGATAATTTTGATCATATAAAGGCTTATTGGGCAATGATTAGTCGCAATACTGCTCAGCTATCTTTAAACTTTGGTGTTGATGATATTGATGGTACACTCGATGATACCACTAAAATTTATTCTATGGCAGGTGCGGAAGAACAAAATCCCGCTATGTCTACAAAGGAACTGGTACATCTGATTAAACAGGCTGGACGGCATCCAATTGAACGAGACACATTGTATAATGTAGTGACAGACTACAATGATTTTGTATTTGAAGAGGAACCAAAGCCTCAATTTTATAAACTTCCAGTAATCAATGCGATGGAGGTTGAACGTAAACAGAATGAATAAAATCATATATATTATTCGTCATGGACAAACAGATCTGAATTTTAGAGGCGTTGTTCAAGGGAAAGGAATGGATTCAGATTTAAATAATCTGGGAAGATCACAAGCTGAAGAATTTTACCAGTATTATAAATCAGTTCCATTTGATCATGTGTATACTTCTACCTTAAAAAGAACACATCAAACAGTTGAAAAATTTATTGAAGCTAATATTCCATGGACACAGTTATCTGGTCTGGATGAAATAGGTTGGGGTATTTACGAAGGTGTTGAGAGTTCGGAAATTGTTCGGTCAGCTTTTATAGATATGTTGGGTAGTTGGACAGCAGGTAACTTAACCGCTAAGTTTGAAAATGGAGAAAGCCCGGAAGAAGTAAAAGTACGGCAACTTGAGGCATTTGAGGATATTTTAAAAGGAGAAGATGCACAGAATATTTTGATATGTATGCATGGCCGGGCAATGCGTATTTTATTATGTGTTTTATTGGATAAACCATTATCAGACATGGAGGAATTCCCTCATACCAATAGTACTTTATATAAACTTGAATACGATGGAGCTAAGTTTTCCATCCTGGATTTCAATAACACAGACCATTTAGCTCATCGTGAAGAAGATTAAAGTTTCAGCTGTTTCCTATACGAATACCAAACCTTTTGCATACGGAATTGAGCATTCAGATATACTAAATAAGATTGATTTAGTATATGACATTCCTTCAGATTGTGCATTTAAACTGATTAATAATCAGGTAGATATAGGTCTTATTCCTATAGCTGCCTTATTAAACATTCCGAATTATCAAATATTGGGAAATTATTGTATTGGTTCCGTTGGAGCTGTAAATTCTGTCTTTATTTTTAGCAATAAGCCAATTGAAGAGGTAAAAACCGTTCGATTAGACCCTCAGTCACGTACTTCAAATAATTTGGCTAAAGTGCTAATTAAGAATTATTGGAAGCAAAAGCCAGAATATATTCTAAATGGTGAAGCAGATGCATTTGTAGAAATTGGAGATCGTACTTTTGGAAAAAAACAGAATTATTCTTTTGCCTATGATCTAGGAGAAGAATGGTTCAATTTTACAGGATTGCCTTTCGCTTTTGCTGTTTGGGCTTCGAATAAGCCAATAGATCAATCTTTTATCACCGAGTTTGACGCAGCCCTTAAGTTGGGTTTAGATAGTCGGGACCAGGTTTTATTAGCGTTACCAAAACGGGTTGATTTTGATTTGCATGATTATCTATTTCATAAACTTGATTTTAATCTGACTGATTCTAAACGTACTGCTATTAATAAGTATCTTGAATTAGTACAGAATCTATAATGTGTATCATAATAAATTGCAATTTATAAGTTATTTATTGGTAACTAGTGATGTAATAATTTCAAACCTAATTGGCTCACAGGTGGTATGATTCATTATATCTTGTTTCATAATTAGTATTATGTTAAATAGAATTTCCTAAATCTCCTATTCTATCGCTATAACCTGTTTTAAAACTATTTTAATGATAGTGCGTTTTATAAGTCTATTTATAAAACAAACATCATGAGTTACTCAGAAAATTATAACAAACAGCTACATCGATTGTATAAAATCCTGCAAGCAAGTCATAAAGGTTATATAGAGGCTAAAAATCATACTGAATCTTCGGAACTTAAGGATTTGTTTGGAAAATATACCGTTGACCGAGAGTATTTAATGCAACAAATGCGCGATAAAATTGCTCATTACGGTGGTAACGCAGATTTGGACCATGATGATGCCGTAGGATTGCTTCATCGTGGATGGTTGAGTTTAAAAACTTCATTAACAGCAAACACTGATCAGAATATTCTTGAAAGCTGTAGGAATGCGGACCAGGTAGCACTTGATGCATATGATGATGCATTACAGGGTGATATTCTGAATGATTTTGAGTTGAAAACTTTCCTTATGGAACAAAGATTGTATATAAATGAAAATTATACCGAGTTGGACAGAAGGTATTTTAGTCTATTCAAAAAAAATCCATCCTTATAATAGCTGATTATGAGATCTATATGGAAAGGCTCAATTGGATTTGGATTGGTTAACATCCCGATAAAGTTATTCTCCGCGGTTCAATCCAGTAATCTTGATTTAGATATGCTGGATTCAAAGGACCATTCAAAGATTCACTTCCAACGGGTAAATGAAAAGACGAATAAGGAAGTCCCCTTTGACAAGATAGTTAAAGGCTATAAGTATAATGAGGAATATATTATTCTTGAAGATAAGGATTTTGAAGATGCAAGTCCCGAGAAGACTAAGATTATCGAGATTGAAAATTTTGTAGAGCTTAGTGAAGTTAATCCCATGTATTTTGAAACTTCCTATTATGCCCAAGCTGAAAAACAAGGACTTAAGGCTTATTCCCTACTTTTAAAATCATTACAGAAATCAAACAAGGCTGGCTTAGGCAGATTTGTCCTACGTAATAATGAGAATCTTTGTATTATTCATCCGGTGAACGAAGTTATCGTCATAACTAAGATCAGGTTTGCTGAAGAAATTAGGGATGTGGAAGATATTTTAAGTCCTGAATCTATTAGTATAAGTAAAAAGGAACTTGACATGGGTCTTGCTCTGATAAACCAATACAGTGATAAATTTCAAATAGAGCAGTATAGGGATGAATATCATAGTGAGCTCCTTAAAATAATTGAAGCTAAAGCTAAAGGGAAACGAGCAACGATAAAAAAAATGAAACCTATTGAAGCTACGGGAGACGACCTTTATGATCAGCTCATCCAAAGTTTAAATGGTTCTTCAAGAAAAAAAGGTGCCTAGTTAAACCATAAAACAGACGCATAAAAAAAGCCCGGGATACTATGAGGGCACTGAAAAAGTCCCTTAAAAAAAGGGAAAAAAGGAGTAGAAAGCATTGTTTTTCTGCTCCTTTTTTTGTATTTTAGAGGTGTATTAGAACCGCCTTAAGATGTTGCTTCAACAACAAAAAATCCAATATAGTGAGTTTTCCAAACTCTACGATCTGATCGTTCCCAAAGAGAACCTTCTTCGCAAGGTCAATGAACTGATAGATTTTAGCTTCATATATTTGAGCTTTTAGATAAATATTGCTCAAATAATGGGCGCCTTGCAGAGAGCCCAGTACGTATGTTCAAATACCTGCTCTTGAAAACCATATTTACCATTTCGGATGTTGATGTTGTAGATCGTTCCCGCTACGATATGTCCTTTAAATATTTTTTGGAGATGTCACCCGAAGAGGATGTGATCAACCCCAGCTCGCTTACTAAGTTTCGTAAACTCAGGCTTAAAGACATGGATTTATTGAACTTACTGATAGGGAAAACCGTTTCCATAGCATTAGAAAAAGGGATTATCAAATCCAGGTCCATCATTGTTGATGCGACCCATTCGCTTTCCAGATCGAACCCCTATTCACCGCTTGAGGTACTCAGACAACGCTCAAAATTACTACGTAAGGCAGTATATTCGATGGATGATGATTTCAAGGATCAAATGCCGGATAAAAACGAGTCAAATGATATTCAGAAGGAGATAGAATATTGCAGGGAACTGCAAAAGCGGATCGAGTCTGATACGACTTTAAGCGAAATTCCTGCTGTAAAGGAGAAACTAAACCTGTTGAAGGAAACGGTTGAGGATACCCAGGAGGAACTATACCATATCCAAAGATATGGATGCCAGGGTTGGTCACAAGACTGCAGACAGCCGTTTTTTTGGTTACAAGACACATTTGGCAATGACAGAGGAACGGATCATAGCAGCGGCTATTGTTACCTCGGGTGAAAAAGGTGATGGTCCTGAACTACCAAAACTATTGAACCAGGCCCACTTGCACGGAATGAAGATAGATACGATCATAGGTGATGCGGCCTATGCTGGAAAGGAAAACCTAAAGCTTAAAGACCAGGAAGGCAATAAAATCAGGATAGTAGCCAGGATAAATCCTGCAATCACCTACGGTGCGAGAAAGGATGAGGAAAAGTTTGACTACAACAAGGATGCGGATATGTTTGTCTTTCCAGCGGGACATCTGGCAATGTATAAGAGAGTGCAAGGTAAAAAGATACACAGATGCAACCAGACCATGACGTATTATTTTGATGTAGAAAAATGCAAAGTGTGCCCACTAAGAGATGGATGCTACAAACCAGAAGCGAAAAGCAAAACATATTCAGTCTCTATACGAACAGATGAGCATATAGAACAGGAGGTGTTTCAGCAGAGCGAATACTTCAGGGAAAAGTCGAGGCACAGATATAAAATAGAGGCAAAAAATAGTGAATTAAAGAATGTTCATGGATATGACAGGGCGGATTCCTATGGCCTGGAAAGCATGAAAATGCAAGGGGCACTTGCTATATTCGTAGTAAATCTAAAAAGGATACTCAAATTCTAGATTTAGGATCCTAATTCCAAAAAATCAATTTGGAAGGTTAATACTTTGCAGCGTTCCAATGGATAGAGTTAATGTCTGAAGATGAGACTACTCCTGTTTCACCCATACCGGCTGACCTTGCATCCGGAGCAATTAGCAAAAATGGTAAAATGTTCTGAGTACCTTGCTCAGATTCCTGTGCCTTTATAGTAAAATTAATTCCAAGAATAGAAGTAAGTGTCAATATAGCTCTAAAATATCCAAGTGCCTTCATGTTAGCTGCTTATGTTGACTTTTTAACATTTACCTTCGTCCGATCCTACTTTACTCGTTGAATTTGTTTTTTTGCAGGAAAAAAGGAAGACTAGTACGAAAATCAAGGGTGCTATGTATTTTATGTATTTTAGTTAGAATCTGTTCTTCAATTAATGTTTAATGATAATTTGACGAATCATCTTCTCCTTATCTATAATTACATGTAAAAAATAATTGTCATCTGGGATATTCCCGACATTTACTTTTACATCTTTTCCATCACGAGATTTCCCTTGTTTTACTATAACCCCGGTTTTATTATAGATTTTATATTCAAATGGTTTATCATTCCTTATCTATAATTACATGTAAAAAATAATTGTCATCTGGGATATTCCCGACATCTACTTTTACATCTTTTCCATCACGAGATTTCCCTTGTTTTACTATAACCCCGGTTTTATTATATATTTTATATTCAAATGGTTTATCAATTTTTACAGCATCTTGATCTACGACCGTCTGAGTATCATCTTTCAAGGAAATTGTAATCTCATTACTTGATGGATTGGGAAAGATTGTAAAGCTGCTTTGGGTCTTTGCCATTGTTGGTGATCCTGCAGTAAAAATTAAAATAAATGCATTACTGCTACCGCATGCTGGGTTTGTTACGGTCAAACTCAAAACAATTTGAGCATTAGATCCAGACAAATAAAATCCAGCATTAGCTCCATTTAAATTAACATAACTATACCCAGACCCGCCTTGGATAGACCAGGCATAAGTGTAACCATTTCCTTGTGTGAAAACGCTTAAATAATAATTGCTATTTGTTGGACCTCTCGTTACACTAGGAGAAGACCCCGGTGTTATAGTACCATACCCTCCAGTCGATGCTGAATAGTTCACAGAATACACTATACCTACATTAATGTTTTTTGTTGCTGAGCTCTGACCACATGCAGAGGTCATTGTCGCAAGCAAGGTTCCTGCCCCTCCGCTGACAGAGTTCACTGTAACTGAGGATGAAGTTGAATTACCAGGTATACTTATGCTCCCTGTTGCTGACCATTTAACGGTCATCCCTGATTGAATATTAACTTGATAGGTTGCAGACCCGCAAAAGGTTGAGGGGCCAGAAACTGTATAGGCTCCATCTGGTTGCGCAATACGTTGAAGCTCTGGGCCAAGGTTTGGATCTCCAAATTTTATTTCACTTTCAAACCAAGTTATATTCTCAGGAGTAACTTTAACGTGAGATTGGTTTTCATTTGGGGCATATACCCGATCAAAAGGGGTTTTTTTATTGCATACTATATTTTCATTGCTAAAATCATATGCCAAAGTAAAGTTGGGTACTTGTAAATCAATTGCGCTTGTCGTGGGCATAAACGTTGCATTGATATTATGCCTGAATTTGGATTTGTTCCCAGCGAAAAGATAAAGTAATTTTTGTGTAATATCGATCCATCCTTCGGTCTTATCATCTACCGGGTCAGTAAAACGACTACCAATAGCAGTATCGTAACTAAAATTATTTACGGCAGGCTGTCCATAATTAATTACACGAGGTGGTTGCCATAGCGCTATATTTATTAATGGCTTAAATAACCAGATATCCGAAGTGGCACTTCTGCCTAATGAAGGAGAGGCCGTTATATTAATATTCAATCTATCACCTAACCTCCCGTTAATTAAACCTAGTAAGCCCGACCGCTTGACCTGCATAAAAAGAATTTCACCGTTGGGTTGCAGTAGGGTGTTTGGTGTAAGGTTTTTACTTCCATTTATTATAGCAATTTTCCGTATTTTGTTTGTGTCGTTGGTAGCGTTTGGATAAGTGCCAACACTAGCTAAATTTGATAAAAAAATATTCCTGTAGTTATCAGGGGTTGGCGATTCTCCAGATACTCCAGCATTTGCCACTAACATCTGTCTTGCGGCTGATCCTCTATGTGCACCATTCTTAAGACTTTTAAATACAACGCTGCCTAAGCCTTTTGATGATATATACTGAAGTAATTGTTGTAGGCCAATGGCACCGTTAGCTCCCTGGTGAGGCCCATCAAAGGAAATATATAGTCTGGTGTTAACATTTTTATTGGTTTTTTCTGCATAGGCGAGGGCATATTGAGCTACCAGTGCTCCCATACTTGGTCCAATTACAACAAATTTCTTTTGCAGCGTCGAACTGTAGGTGGTATTAAGTGTTTCCAGTAGTTTAACAACCGCTAATGCATTTTTTTCAATAAGATCTGAACCATCTTTATAATCGTAAACGATAATGTCATAGCCATCTCTTCTTAGTTGATCGCCTAATCTAACATCCACCCCGTCAACTCTAATTTGTTCGTTAATATTTTGATCATATATTTTAGCGACTGTTCTTGACTTGTCATTATCGTATC
>NZ_MDFN01000046.1 GCF_001730525.1 Arcticibacter eurypsychrophilus | reverse complement strand
TAATCCCGGTTTTACCGGACAACAATAATTAGAATAATACCTTTAATAAAATCTTATTATATAAAAAAAGCCAGCTTTATGGAGCCGGCTTTTTTTATATAATAAGATTTTGTACTAGTCATTTATTGCCTTCACTCCTGGCAATTCTTTACCTTCCATATATTCAAGTAATGCACCACCACCGGTTGAAACATAACTTACTTTTTCTTCAAAACCAAATTTAGCAACAGCTGCCGCTGAATCGCCGCCACCAATAAGCGAGAAAGCTCCTTTTTCAGTAGCTTCAACTACCGCTTCTGCTACTGCCTTTGTTCCTGCTTCAAATTTTTCCATTTCAAAAACGCCCATAGGGCCGTTCCACAAAATAGTTTTCGACTGAGCAACAATATCCTTGTAAACTTTAATAGCATCTGGACCTATATCCAAGCCCATCCAGCCATCTTTAATAGCATCATTTTGTGCAATGTCAGTATTTGCATCTGCAGCAAAGTTATCCGCAATGATTGAATCTGCGGGAAGTACCAGATTTACGCCCTTGGCTTTTGCTTTTTCAATTAAGCTTAATGCTAACTCTAATTTATCCTCTTCAACAAGTGATTTACCAATCAATCCACCTTGTGCCTTGGCAAACGTATAAGCCATACCGCCGCCAATCAGCAAATTATCTACTTTATCCAATAAACGCTCAATAAGAAGAATCTTATCAGAAACCTTTGCGCCACCCATTATAGCAGTAAAAGGACGTTCTGGATTATTTAATACTTTTTCTGCATTAGCTAACTCTCCTGCCATCAAATAACCAAAGTATTTGGCGTTAGGGAAAAACTGAGCAATAACTGATGTAGAAGCATGCGCACGGTGAGCTGTTCCAAAAGCATCGTTTACATAAACGTCGCCTAGTTTGCTTAACTTTTCAGCAAATGCTTCATCTCCTTTTTCTTCTTCTTTGTAAAAACGAAGATTTTCAAGCAGGAGAACTTCACCTGCTTTTAAAGCTGCTGCTTTATCAACTGCCTGTACACCGATACAATCATCTGCGAATTGAACTTCTTTGCCAATTTCTTCAGACAAATGTTTTACAATATGTTTTAAAGAGTACTTATCAGTTGGTCCGTCTTTCGGGCGACCCAAATGAGACATCAAAATTACAGATCCTCCATCAGCAAGTATCTTTTTAATGGTTGGAAGGGCTCCTTGTATACGATTGTCATCGGTGATATTAAAGTCTTTATCCAAAGGGACATTAAAGTCGACGCGGATCAGTGCTTTCTTTCCCGAGAAATTCAGTTTGTCAATAGTCTTCATTTTTATGTTATTGATTAATTAATTAAGATATTTTAAGATACATTTTTTTATGGGGACCAATGCCTTGAATTTCAAATTCTTCTGATATAAATTCAAAACCTAAGCCGGAGTAAAAACCGTATGCAGCACGCCTGGCATTACACCAAACATATTTAGTTTTACGACCCTTTAAATATAAAACCCCAAAATTAACAATAAGGTTTCCGATCCCTCTATTTCTATATTCATTTGCTGTGGCCATACCTCTCAACTGGAAACCAGCAGTACCGAAAGGATCTAACTCGTTAGGGACAAATGAACAGACACAAACCAATTGATGATCTGACATATAACCCAGGTGAAATGCTCCTTCAATAGCATCTTCAGAAAACCTGCATTGATCAGGAGTAAGCAATCCATCACGTAAAACAATATTTCTCAATGAAAGCGTTTGATCCGCATTTATAAATTCAACCATTCGTTTTCAATTGTGCAATTCGTATAACCATATCAGTAAGTCTGCTTGAATAACCATATTCATTGTCGTACCAGCCCACAACCTTTGTAATTCCACCGACCACTGAAGTGAGCAAGGAGTCAAATATACAAGAATGTGAATTACCCAGAATATCAACCGATACTATCGGATCAGTAGTATATTGTAAAATCCCATGTAATTCGTTCTGTGAAGCCTGTTTGAATACCTCATTTATTTCTTCTACAGTAGGCTGAATCAAAAGCGTACAAGTAAAATCGGTTAGCGAGCCATTCAGAACTGGCACACGAATACCGGCACCACCCAACTTACCTTCCAGTTTAGGAAAAATACTGGTTATCGCTTTCGCGGCACCCGTTGTAGTTGGAATAATAGAAGCAGAAGCAGCACGTGCCCTTCTTAAATCACGATGAGGACCATCATGCAAATTCTGATCTCCCGTCATGGAATGAACCGTTGTGATATATCCATTCACAATACCCCAGTTCTCCTCCATCACCTTAATCATTGGAGCAATATTATTGGTTGTACAGGAAGCATTAGACAAAATAGGAGACGAGAAGTCAATCTGAGCATCATTAACACCTAACACGACAATCGGCACATCTTTAGAAGATGGTGGTGCAGTGATAATAACCTGTTTAGCTCCCGCCAACAAATGAAGCTGAGCCTTTTCGCGACTAATAAACCGTCCGGTTGATTCAATAACCAGATCAATCCCAAGATCCTTCCAGGGAAGCTTTTCCGGATTCTCCTCTGCAAAAACAGGAATAGCCGTACCATTTACGATAAGCGTATCAACACCTGCAACTATTTTACCTTTAAATCCCCCGTGAATACTATCGTACTTAACCAGATGTGCAAGCGTAACAGCATCGGCAAGATCATTTATAGCTGCAATCTCCACCAATCCACTCTCTAAAAGAGTTCGAAATACAGTTCTTCCAATTCGTCCAAAACCATTAATAGCAATTTTCATCAATTATTTAATTCAAGCTCAAAGTTATCTATTTCAAGCAAATTCATGTAACATGAAACCTTTATTTAGAATTACAGTTTATATAAAAAAGTCAATATAATGAACAATAAAAGTAAAAAGAATGAAAATCTGAAGCCCCAGGATTCAGAAGAAAAAGACATAAAGCCTTTTAAAAATGACGACAAAGCAGTTATCCAGCCCAAAGACCAAATTTATACTAAAGATGATCCAGAATTTAAGGACCCTGCAAAAACTAGAGAAACGGCGGAACAACCTGTAAATCCTATAAAAAATCCGCCAAAAAATAAATGAACCAATGAATGATTCATCGAACAAACGAAAAGTTTAATTGGAGATCTCTATCTTCACCTTCTTATTTTTAATTTTTTCATCCTTTAGCTCCCGTACCACTTTTTGAATTAAATCGCGTCTAACCGCAACATAAGCGGAATGATCTAAAACTTCAATAAGTCCTACATCATCTTTACTCAGTTTACACTTTTGTAGAAGCAGACCCACAATATCAATTTTATTGACTTTGTCTTTCTTCCCTGCAGCGATATAAATGGTATCCCAATCTGTAGGTGGAGGTACGACTGCCTTTTTAGGAAGGGTAATCATTTCCGGCTTAACATTCAAATATCCAGGAATCTCCTCTTTAGTCAATAAAAGATATGAAGTACCGGAAGCATGCATTCGGGCAGTACGACCGTTTCTATGAACAAAAGCATCCTGTGTTAAGGGCAATTGATAATGAATTACATTTTCGATTTCAGGAATATCCAGTCCTCTCGAAGCCAGATCCGTTGTAATCAGCAACCGATGCGTGCCATTGCGAAACTTCAGCAAAGTTCTTTCCCGATCTTCCTGTTCCATGCCACCATGAAATTCGCCATGCACAATTCCCATATGATCCAATAATTCTCCAATCCTGGCTACCGCATCACGATGATTACAAAAAACAAGAGTCGATTTATTTCCGATCATACAAATCAATGAAAACAACGCCTCCAGCTTATCTTCCGAATCGGTAAGACACGCTTTATACGTGAGTAAAGGGATATTTTCAAGTTGCTTTAAATAGTTAAGTTCTATTGGATTGCTAATACCTGTAAAAGTTGGTATTTCAGCCATTTTAGTGGCAGATAGCAACATCCGCTTTGTTATCCCTGGAAGACTTTTGATAATAAAAGACATGTCATCCTGAAAACCAAATTCTAATGCCTTATCAAATTCATCTAGAATCAGTGTCCGGATCGCCTTTGTATCAAAACCTTCCCTGCGTAAATGATAAGCTATTCTTCCTGGAGTTCCTATTAAAACAGCAGGAGGCTCAATCAAACTGTTCGTTTCAATCTTAGTAGAATGCCCGCCATAACAACAGGTTATTTTAAATGGGGAGCCTAGTGCTCTAAAAACCTGCTCTATTTGCAAGGCTAATTCACGTGAAGGAACCAGTATAAGTGCTTGTACAAGTGGCACTTCAGGCTGAAGTAAACGCAATAATGGGAGCAAAAAACCAAGTGTCTTTCCTGATCCGGTAGGCGAAAACAAGAGAACATCTCTTTTTTCAGGTGCTTTCAAAGAGGCTTCCTGCATTGCATTTAAGGCAGATATATTTAAATTTTCGAGTGCTTTTTTAATCATTATGCATTTTATTGTGGGTGCAAAGGTAAGTGTTGAACATCAAATAGCTTCTTTTTCCAACAACCTGTAGTTTAATTCAACAATCTGATTATTAAAATTACGTTAAAAACGACTATATTGAGTTGACTATAAGAATTTTACATGAAATATTATTTATGGCTCAATTTTTATTTATAATGTGATAGCAGTAACAAAACAAACTCTGATCATGAAAAAAATAATGTTTTCCGTCGCAATATTGACTTTCGCAGGAATGACAGCCATTAGCGCTAACAATCATATCCGTTTAGTTCATCCAACAGCTATTGTATTAGACACAACAGATACGACCACTGTTCCAACGGACACAACCACTTTGCCGAAAGATACTACTTCTACACCGGCCACCACTCCCGATACAACAAGTACAAAATAAATAATTTCTTTGAGCGATGATTGAAAGAGCCAGTGTGAGAGTCTGGCTTTTTCTATTTTTAACCTATCCTGCTACCTAATCATTCTTTACCTTTGCGCTTAAAATACCGACATTTTAAACAATATGCACATCTCATATAAAGCCTTTGAAGTAACCGAACAGGCAAATCTCAACTACACTACTGCTCTGGTTAATAAGTTCACAGACGAACTTCAAGCAAACGAAGTCTTAATCAAGGTACATTATTCTTCAATAAATTACAAAGATGCGCTTTCAGCGAGTGGCAACAAGGGAGTAACTAAAAACTATCCGCATACGCCCGGAATAGATGCAGCAGGTATCGTTGAAGAGAGTTCAGACCCATCTTTTAACACCGGTGATCAAGTCATTGTAACCGGTTATGATCTTGGAATGAATACTTCCGGAGGATTCGCAGAATACATTCGTGTACCTTCCGCTTGGGTAGTGCATCTTCCAGAAAGCCTTTCCTTAAAAGAAAGTATGATCTATGGTACTGCCGGATTTACCGCAGCACTCTCCGTTTATCAACTACAAGCACATCATATTTATCCTGAAACCGGATCAATTGCTCTAAGTGGCAGTACAGGTGGTGTAGGAAGTATTGCACTGGCTATATTAGCTCAGCTTGGATATCAGGTGTCAGCTATAACAGGAAAAGAATCTTCTACTGATACTCTTTTAAAACAAGGAGCAACAGAAGTTATTTTACGCAACACCTTGGAAGAACATACCGAAAAGCCTTTACTTAAACCCAAATATGCAGGTGTGATAGATACCGTAGGTGGAGAAATTCTGGCTAACTTAATAAAGAGTCTGAACTATAACGGCGTGGCTACCTGTTGCGGATTAGTTAGTTCTGTAGACTTACCCCTCACAGTTCTTCCTTTTATTCTCAAAGGAATCAGCCTTATAGGTATCGATTCTGTAAAATGTGATAGAAAACTCCGAAAAAAGATCTGGACACTCCTGGCCACCTCATGGAAAGTCGATAATCTTGCTCAACTTTCAAAAGAGTGTACATTAGAAACGCTCGACGAAAACTTAAAGCGTCTGTTTAGAGGAGAAAATACAGGAAGAATAGTGGTTAAAATAAAGGAGTAGAGCTCCTTTACTCCGATTGTCTTTGGTTTAACAGACTATCACATAGATCATGTGCATGTCCCGACATAGTAAATGCAAGAGTAGTAAGCAATTCCACGTTCTGATCATCTTTGTCAAGAATTTCCAACGACTCATTAGTTGGGAAACATAAAAGCTCATCCATATCCTCAGGAATATCCAGTATACTCTGGGATAATCTGTAACACTGCTGAAGTAAATTATATACCGTTAAATGCGCATAGCCCATCGCATCATTCATCCAGTATTGATAAGATACCAAATCTTCATTTTCATTCGTTTCAGGAATACATTCATCACCAATACCATCAGCAAGAGCAGCATCCAGTTTTTCCTTGCTGATATTGTTAATATTTAAAAGTGTATCGCCTGCATTTTCAACGACATACATAAGTGCTAAAAGCGTTTTAATATTAACATCATCTAAAGCCTCGAGTATAGATATATCCGCAGGATATTCTTCGCCTTCTTCAAAAACATGACGAATATCTTTCAGCTCTTCACAAAGTGCAGCATTGAGACCATACACAAATAGTTCCCTGTAAGTCACACAAAGCATACATACGGTATGCAGTATTTCCTTCTGGTAATCAAACTGCTCAGTATCCATGTTTTCTTGCATGGTGGTAAATCTATTATTTTTTTAAGAATTAAAGGGTATCGTAAAACTAAATCAATCGATACCGTTCGTCAATCGCCTGACCAATAGCTTCAATTAAATCTTCATCATGAATACCATTATTTTCTTTTAACTGCCACTTAGTTGTATTTTTCACCAAAGTCCGGGTAACATGATTTAACAATACCTGAACTTCAATATAAGATGGACTTACAGTAGGAAATTTAATGACTTGAAAATCATATTCAAGATCTTTAAACATAAAGTTTAGCGCCTGTCTCATAATATTTCTTTGTCAAAAATACAAAGTCAACTTTAATTCTATGTGAGAAAGATATGAATTTTATTTCAAAATAATAGTCTTTTTAACAATAAAAAAGCAACGAAAAATAACCGTTAAATAACTTCAGTGTATAAATATCAGATGTGTTACAGTGGGCGACTAAACTCAACACAAATCAGTAAATTACAATGGTGGAGCTGATCAAAGAAGTGACTACACTAAACCAGGTCAATAAAACTACACTTCACGAGGCTCATAGACAAAATGAGCCTTACCTTCAGAGAGTAATAAGGAGGCATCAAAGACATTACCTGCCTTAGATTTGAACCCTTTTATAACGGCTGTTTTTCCTGTTTCGATCAAACCCCTAATTTCTTCCTCTGTTAGTTTCTTTTCACACATCGTTCTCCAGATCACAAACTTACAGCCACTGGCATATGCACTACATCCTGCAGCCTTATCGGTAATCCGAACGATCCCTTTTTTACATAAAGGACAAAGCACATCGCCTTCCTGAAGCTCGGGAGTGAATAGCTCATTGAGTCCACGACCCACATCCAACAGTTCCTTCGTAATCGTACGGGCATATTCCCGAATCTCATTCTTAAAATCACTTACTGAAGCACCTGTCCGAATCTCTTCAAGCCGCTTTTCCCATAAACCGGTCAACTCAGCCTGAGCAATTTGTTTATCCTTAACCAGATCATATACGGCCAATCCTTTTTCTGATGGCAAAAGATTTTTCTTCTCTCGCTTGATATAATCCCGTTTAATCAGTGTCTCAATAATTGAAGCCCTGGTGGCAGGAGTTCCCAGTCCGGTATCCTTCATTGCCTGCCGCAACTCATCATCTTCAATCTCCTTGCCCGATGTTTCCATCGCTTTCAACAAACTCGCTTCGTTATAAAGTGACTTTGGTTTGGTCTGTTTTTCCAGCAGCTCTTTCTTATCAACTGGTAAAGCTTCCCCTTTTACCACTTTCGGTAAGGTAGGATTTTCTTCATCTTCCTTTTCATTGTCCGCCTGGTTAAAAACTGCACGCCAGCCCGGTGACTGTACAACGGTACCATTAGCCACAAATGCAGAACCCGACTCAATCGAAATCTTGGTCAGTTCCTTAATACATTCCTGATGAAAAGCCTCCAGCATTCTTCCTGCAATCAAATCATAAATGACCTGTTGATCCGCAGGAAGGTACGAAGGTTTGTTACTAGTTGGCAACAAAGCATGGTGATCTGTTACCTTCTTTACATTCACACAGCGCTTGTTTAATTTTACAGTCTGTAAAAAAACAGCCTGTTTTCCAAAAGTAGGATGTTCACTTTGATTGACCAGCAAGGCTGGAATCTCCGCAAACACATCATCTCCAATATAACGGCTCCCCGTTCTCGGATAGGTAATTAACTTTGATTCATATAAAGTTTGCGCCAGCCCTAAGGTCTGATCCGCCGTAAAACCCTTTCTCTTGTTTGCCTCCTGCTGTAAACTACTCAAGTCATGCAGCAAGGGCGGTTGCTCCTTACGCGGTTTCACTTCAACATTCAGTATATCCCCACCATTCTTAAATCCGGATGCCACATCTTTTACCTGATCAAACACTTTTTGAGCAGCCTCTTGTTTATCGAAGTTCTTAACAGAAATTGCCTTGAAAACCTGTCCATCTTTATTCAAAAAGATCGCGATCTGATAATAGATCTGAGGTATAAAATTCTTGTTTTCCAGGTATCGGGCACATATCATGGCCAATGTAGGTGTCTGTACCCTTCCCATGGATAATACCGAACGGTTTCCGGCAGCTATACTTAAAGCTTGAGTGGCGTTTAAACCTACTATCCAATCCGATTCCGAACGACATTGCGCCGAATAAAACAAGGTATCATATTCAGAACCCGGTTTAAGGTTCCGAAACCCATTTTTAATTGCCTCATCGGTTTGTGAAGAAATCCAAAGTCGGCGAAAAGGCTTTTTACACTTCAGGTGATAATAGATATACCTAAAAATAAGCTCCCCTTCCCTTCCGGCATCCGTTGCCACAATTATTTCAGTAGCAGATTCAAACAAATCACGAATTACGTTGAGTTGTTTAACCACTCCCGGATCATCCTTCATCACCCCGTTTACCTTATTCTGTTTCACAGCAAGCTTAAATCTTTCGGGAAGCATGGGGAGATTTTCCAACTTCCAGCCCTTAAATCCATAAGCCTCAGGCGCCGCAAGTTGAATCAGGTGTCCAAATGCCCAGGTAAACGTATATCCCTTCCCTTCCATGTAGCCACTTTTCACAGTCGTAGCGCCAAAAACTTTAGCAAGCTCCTTAGCAACGGAAGGTTTTTCAGCAATCACAACCTTCATATTCGATCTGTATTTTTAAACCTTAAAGCAGAGAAAATTGCATCAAATGACCGTTTTAAAACCACTGGTGAACAAGAAGAAAAATAAATATGATTAAGCTGCTTAATGAGCATTTGATATAATTTCTGGGTTACAAATATAACCCAGAAATACTTAAAAAACGCTGAAAATAGTAATTTGCAGCTGTTCATCATAGTAAAGTACTCATGGTTGATTAAAAATGATTTCAGTATAACTTCAGTTCATCGTAGAGGAATATACATAATATTCAAGTACAAACCTTCCGTTTTCAATGTAAGTAAATAACATCTGTAATCTTCTAAACTACAATCTAAGAGCATTGAAAAAAAATCTCAATTAATTGACCAGCAGAGCTATAAGATGCTTTGTTTTTAATACTTTAGTACAATTCATTAAGCAAACCCAAACCAACGTTAATAATGAAAACAAATGCTTTTATATTACTGATGGCTTTAATTTTTGCTGGCAGAATAAACGCTCAGGAAATCAACACAGCCAGATTAGATAGCTTTTTTAATGCTTTAAGTGCGAATAACAAGAGCATGGGTAGCTTTGCAATTTCCAAAGGGGGCAAAGTTGTTTATCAGAAAGCATTAGGCTACAGTCTAATTGATAGTGGGGAAAAGATAACCGCGACACCAAATACATTATATCGCATCGGTTCTATTACCAAGACATTTACAGCTACACTCATCTTTCAGCTGATCGATGAAAAAAAATTAACACTGAATACCAAGCTAGCCAAATATTTCCCTCAAATGCCTAATGCGGAACAAATAACCATTGCTCATCTATTGAGCCATAAAAGCGGGTTAGCTGATTTTGTAAACGATGCAAAGGATTTTAGCTGAATCACAAACCCACACACTAAAGCAGAAATATTGGATACAATTAGCAAAGGCAAAGTACATTTTGTACCTGGCGCTGACCAACGTTATTGTAATTCCGGCTATTGGTTACTTGGCAATATCATTGAGAAAATAATGGGTAAACCATATAGTAACGTAGTGAGTGATCGTATTTTTAAAAAGATAGGTCTTCTTCATACATATTCCTCGCTACCAAACAATTCGAATCAATTGGAAGCCCGTGCATATAAACCTCTACCATCCTGGACTAGTGTTAAAGATATCTACTTCCCTAATGTAATTGGTGTTGGCGATATTTTATCCACACCAAATGATATGGTGACTTTCATTAATGCATTAACTGCAGGTAAACTAATCAGCGCTGAAAGTTTAAGCCAAATGAAAACATTTACAGATAAATCTCCATTTGGTATGGGATTAATCAAAGTTCCTTTTTATAGCAAAATGGGCATTGGTCATAATGGGGATACTTACGGCACTTACAGTGCTTTATTTAAATTTGCTGACAACGACCTTTCTTTTGCTTCCTGTGTAAATGGCCTCAATTATGCATTAAACGATATCAACATTGCTATTCTAAGTATCTGCTATAATCAACCTTTTCAAATCCCCTCTTTTAAAGCGCCACTGGTAAAAACTGAAGATTTGGATCCTCTTCTTGGTGTGTACGCCAGTAAGCAAATCCCATTGAAGATCACATTTAGCAAAGATGGATCAACTCTCATCAGTCAGGCAACAGGACAATCCGCGTTTCCACTTGAAGCCATTACTAAGGATAAATTCAAAGCTAATGCCTTTGGTATTGCTGTAGAATTTAACCGGAAAAAGGAAGAAATGACTCTTAAACAAGGTGGTATGACATTTCTATTTGTAAAAGGAAAAGAACAAGTAGTATCTCATCTATTTACCGGTCTTGGAATAATTACTTTAAACTGCTCTGAATCAACATCATTTATGAAAGATATTTCCGGGTATGCTGCTATTGCTCTTCCTATGCCTGTACCAAGCCCTTTATAAGGAAGTATGTATTGAGCTAAGGACTGCAGAACTGGATTTCTAGCTATAGAGATACCATTACTTATGTTTTCAATAGTTAAAGAATTGGGCAATTTGCCTGGGCTGACAATCTCAATTCTATCTGAGAACATGAATACCTTAATTGTAGACTGTACAAAGTAATCTCTATGTATTAGACTATTTACAAGTGTTTCCTCAAATACTTCTTGAGGAATTTCCCAAGCAATAAGGCTGTTAAATGATGTGCCAGTCTGAATCTTTTTTATATTTCTATTAATGAAACCAAAGGCTTTCAAATATACCTCATCTATTTTCCCTTCAAATGCAGGTTCATTATCCTTAAAAGTGTTGCCATTAAGGTTTACGTCATCTACGGCAACACATTGAATTGAAAACAGAGGCTTAATAATATGTCTGTTCTCCGAAAAAAGCAGAACTCCCGCCAATGTTAAGCTACCTTCCTTAAGCAAACTCAGGTTTTCTAATGCTTTCGGTAGGCTTATTCCAAGTTCATCCAATGATCTACCATACCTACGATTTATAAAAGAATTGAAGTAATTGAGATTTACATCAGCAGATGTTGTCCCATTAACGGGTATTTCATCAGCGAACATATTCTTACTGCTTTGCAATAACCTTGCTATTTCATCATTTGACGTCACGCGTCTTTTATCAGATCCGTTTTTAACGTATATAGTCCCAAGCCTATCTTTGTAAGGCTTGCTTAATCCCTCGGAAACAGTAACAATCATTAGGTTGTGATCAGAAACGTTGATTACCTCACTGGATATTATAATAGCAGGAAACACGGATTGCGAAGCCGCATTTACTAACTTTTGATTTGCAGCCTGTATTTCATCAAAGGACACCCCGTTCAGCTCACCCGTTTTATCATTGACCCCTATAATTATTTTGCCTCCATCAGAATTCGAAAATGCTATCAATTCATGTGCGAGTGAATCTGTATGCGGAAGCCGTTCTTTAAATTGAACTTTAGAGCTTTCTCCTCGCTGAATAATATCTAATAATTCTAATGCTTCCATAATTCGTAAATAACCTTTCGGTGGTTAAAAGCTTCTTCACCACCTTCCATAATATCAACTATTTTTTTCTGTATAAGAGTATCATCGATGCCACCTACATCTGTTTTGACTATCCCATTATCGTAAGAGCAACATATAATCTGTTCACAATCACCCAATACAGGTATATTGGGATTATGTGTTGCAAAGATAAATTGTGTTTCCGATTTCAATTTCTTTAATTCTGAAATTACATCTGTGTAAATAGTCTGATTATCTAAATCATCTTCTGGCTGGTCAATAATGATGATATCATTCTCTTTTAACGTTAAAATAAACAAAATTAGCGCAGATGCTCTTTGTCCCAAAGAATGTTCGTTCAGTGGTCTACCATTATAAAAAATCGTATACTTATCCTGTACTCTAAAGGTCAAAAAGGATCCAATGTTTTCCAGAAACTTAGTCACAAAATTATGATGATTACTCCCCCCAGAAAGGATATTGCGAAGGTTACTTCCCTCAACAGTTAGGTCATAATAAACTTCAATAAGGTCAGAATAAGAATCAGCAATATCAGAAAGCACACTATCTCTAAGATTACTTCCTCGAACACTTGCCTTTAAAAATTCTTTAAATTTTTCTTTATTTCCTTTGAAATTAACTTCAATTTTTATTTTTGATTTTTCTGAGTTGATTTTACTTACCTCTTTTTGTACTATTATAAACTCTTCACGCCATAAATCCTTAAGCTTTGCTAATCCATCAGCTAATCTTTTTTTAATTTCCTGCTTACGAGAAGCTAATTTGTCAATTTCAATCAATTTTGCATTTTGCAAGTCAAAGTCCTTTGACAATCTCACGTAGGCATCAGCTTCAATATTAGGAAGGTTAATTTCCCGCTTAATCTGAGAAAACTCCTCTTTAAGGGCTTCATATTGTTCATTGAATTGCGTCTTTAACACAAGCAAAGATTCCCGTTCTACATTTAAAGCATTAATCGCATTTTTAAAGTTTAAAAATAGATTCTGAAATCTATTTAATGACGCATAAATTTCCTCAAATAGCAAGCTATTCTCTACCGAAGTATATTGAGTATAATTTAAAAATAAGCCATCGAATTCATTATACAAATCATTCAACTTTTCTATTAATAAATATTCAAAAGTTATAATAGAATCAATTCTATTGCTGTCCTTGTCAAACTCTAGCTGTTTATTTAGCTTTTTGTCAACCTGATAGTCCTTAAATATTTTCATATTCAGTTCAATAGCTACTTTCCGCTCTTCAATATCTTTCTTTTGTGCTAGTGTTTTATTAACCTTGTCCAATTCCGAAAGGTAAGCAATTATGATACCGTTCTGCTCATCAATTCGATTTTTCACATTTGTGAGTTTATCCCCCATCAACTTGTTGATAAGATCTTCAGTAGACGTTTCTCCTCCAATATCAGATAAGTCTTTTTGGCCATAGTAAAGTGGATTACTAATAATATGCTGAACTCTAAGCTTATTTTGAAGAATGCCTTCTAGATATATATTAGTCGATTCCCCATAAATTTTCTCCGCCATAAAAACTTTACCATATTTATCCTCAAGTTCAATTTGCATCTTACCACCACTACCAAGAAGATTTTGGACTAGCTTATCTTTGTAATTAGGCTCATGGGAATTCTTACCTAAGGTTATATCTAATGCATATCTAATTGTTTCTAATAATGAGGACTTTCCACTTCCTCTGATACCAATTAAATTATTCATTGAAGGACTAAAAGACAATTTTTTGCCTGATTCCTTATTTGTAGTAAAGGTTATTGATTTAAGCCAAGATTTATTAATTGGGGGCATTATCGCAGAAACGCGATTTTTATGATCAAGCAATGAAAATTTTAACGCTTCAAAATTGAACGAGCCCAATTTTACGAAACATTTTTGAGTTACACCACCTACTAAATTCCCCATTCCAATACCTTCAATGCCGTTGCTTGCACAGTCTGTTCCTTCAACACTAATAGGTAGGTCGTTATTAAAGATAGCTTTTGCCTTTAATAGATTATCTCTGCTTCTAGCCTTCTGAAATGCCAAAATATGTTTAAAACAAGGAGCATTCATAAAATCTTCCAATCCTCTACCAGTTAATTCTGCAAAGAGGCCACTGCTATCATCGACATGTGGAAGTACGATAAAAAACTCTTTCCCAAATTTTGTAAGCGCAGTGCAGGTTTCTTCAAAGTTAAGATTCGAGTTCTTATACGGTTTATTGTCGTAACCTGAAATAGCAACAAACGCTGAAGTTAGAAAATCCTGAACGTAATTGTGATTTTCCGGATTATATATCCAGGAGTCGTCAAACAAAATTAAAACATGGATTCCTCTAGCCCCGTCTTTAACTGAGAATTCCACTCCAGGAATAAGATATATATTGCTTTTAATTGCATTTTTCCTGAGCTCTTTAAATTCTAAAAGGTCAAACTTGTTATGATTGGTAATGACCCCAATTGAAATTGACTGTTCGATTAGTTTTTGAATATATGTCAAAACATAGAAATTCGAATCACCTTGATAGCCAAATTCACTATCCGCATTCGTGTGTAAATGAAAATCTGCACGAAGCCATTGAGCTCCATTTTCAAAAATACCAGTTGATTTAAATTCACTCATATTCTATTTTTTAAATCGTCAATTTTGATTCTAGCAGTTTCTAATACTTCATTGGCTACAGATTCGTTAATTAAGCCCGAAACAACTTTATCACTTAAGTAAGCAATGAGAATTTCTTTTGCATCAATTTCAAGAACCTTTGATAGCATGATAAGCTGATCTCTTGTAGGTTTCCTTTCCCCTTTTCAAACTTGCTGATCATAGCAGTATCAGCACAAATAGCAGCTGCGACCTCTCGTAACAGTAGGTTTCTAGACTCCCTAGCAGATTTTATTATTTGCCCTAACGTTTTCAACTTGTCTAATTTATTCTTGTCAGATATTGTCAAATATAGTATATTAGAACGATCACAAAACTGCAAAACATTATTTATCAAGTTCCAATTTAATTTTGAATCATAGCAAATTTCACATATCTCTTGGATGTATTGTGGACTTTTGTCAAAATAAATCTTCTATCGATCAGCAATGGCATTGCATTTTTTTATATAATTTTCATCTACCAACATTTTTAGCGTACACTGTATGTTTGGACTATAGTATTACAAACATCAGCGGTCAAAATATTGCAAGTTCTAATCAATAAGTCCTTCTACTTTTAACTCGGTCCAGAAAATATCCGGTATCTGAACTTCCGACATCTCAATATTTCCCTTTACTCGCTTTGCACTACTAGTATTCAATGCAATAGTGGAGACACCAGGAGCAGAAAGGCCAAACTTAACACAAGCTTCAGCAGGTTTAACATCATGCTTCTCACAAATGGCAAAGAACTTTTCTCTCCATGCAAATAATTCAGGATCAGTATTCTTATCAACAAGTCTGTAATTGTAATAATCTGAACCGATCAAGAAACCGGCATTAAATACGGCCGAATTGATAATAGTTATCCCCTTTTTATTGATCTCGTCCATAAAAACAAGCAAATCAGCAGGGTGGCTATGAATCGTCATACTATTTGCAATCATCACCCAATCCAGCTCCACATCTTTGGAAATCCGCTCAATCACTTTCCAGTCTTTTGAACCTACCCCAACAGCCTTCACCTGACCACTCACCTTTAAATCCGCCAAAGCACGGTAGGCATCAAGTATATCCTGATATCTTTTTTCCGCATCTGCTTCATCCGAAGCTGCAGCAAGATACTCATCCGGATCATGAACCGATACCATTTGAGGCGTGTACTCGCCCAACAGTTCATTTCCCTGGCGGAAACATTCCATAATCCCATCATAGCTTATATTTTGAACGGCATCGTTTTTTAAGTCTTTCCATACTCCCGGCTCAAAAGTAGGCTCTTCGGTTTTTAATTCCGTCCGTATCCAACCCAACTTATTGCTAATTAAGACATCAGCAGGATTTACACCCAAAGCTTTCAAACTTTTCCCCAAAGATTCTAACGCTAAACCAGCCCCGTATTTTCCCGCAGAATCAAATACAACGGGCTTCGGAGAATGAATAATACACTCTTGCACAATTGCTAGTTTAGTTAATTCATCTAATGCAGTATATAAGTTCCCCAGCGCACTGGTTCCAAATATAACTTTAGGTAATTGTATCTTATCTTGTTGTAGAGTAGCCATTATTAAGGTTTATGATAATTTAGAACACCGTTCGAATGATGCAATTATACATAAAGGAGATTCCAATAAGCGTTAGTTTCGAAAAATAATCCTAATATCAATGAACTTTACACCGGTATTTATTTTACTATGTCCATTCCAACTGGTAGAATCCAATATAAACGATGTCTCTTCCAAGATGTGTTTTAGCAATTCTATATTAGAAGGTAATATGCTCAGCTTGACTTAAAATATGGGGTCCAATATAGATGGCAGTTTTAAGACAAATTTACAATAGTAATATTTTGACTTCTATCCGGCAGCTTGGCAAAGATCATCTATGCTAAACCTCAACGGAGCAATTACATAAGAGCTTACATAATGAAACCAGACGTTAAAAATCTCAATTCGGTAAATCCTTTAATAAATTTAAAACGGAGTTCTATGAGTTTCTCTTGTGCTTCAATTAACTTATTCTCTCTGGAATTTATAAGAAACAAAGAACTTTCTCCATTACCCAATTTTGCCTCCTCACCTTGTAGCAATCGCTGATAATTAGCAATATTCTGATCCGCCAAATCTATCTGACCACGGTAATTAAGAACTTCATTACTATAGTTTGATATCTTCGTGTTAAGCTCCTGCTGCTTAAAGTTTATATCTATTTTATTTTGGGTAATCTTTAACTTTGCTATCCTATAGTCTCCTCTTGCTTGCCTCAAAAACACTGGTATTTCCAGCTTGAGCCCATATTGGTAATTGTTTTCAAAAAGAGGAAAGTGATCGGCCCTATAACCTTCCTTATTAAAAAAATTGTAGACAAAATCTACTTTTGGAAGAAAGCTTTGCCATTTCAATCTACGCTCACTCTCCAGGATGTTTAGTTTTTGCTGGTAGTAAATTACAGACAAATGCGAATTAAGGTTTTGTGCATACAATTGCTGGATTAATGATGAGTAACTTGCATAAGCATCACTCGAAGTAAGCTGTTCCTTCGGAAAAATCGGTTGACTAATATCGTATGGCTGTAGATTATCTTTCCATAAAAATAAAGAAAGTTCCATTGTAGCTTTTACATATTGCAGGTATGCCTCCTGTTGTTGCAACTCAAACCCCCTGAGTTGGGAAAGTGCTTCCGTGGTGTCTATTGCTGCCTGCTCCCCATACTCATACGTTTTCTTTATCATTGATAAGCGTCGTACATTTATATCTACCGCTTTAGTTTGCAACGTATAAATTTCATAATACCTAACCCATTGCCAATAGGCAGTTTCAGCATCCCTAAATAACTCGTTGGTGAGCAATTGCTGTTCAGCTGAAGTCATCAGCACTGCAAATTTTGCCTGCTCCAGTAAAGCTCTGCGCTGATCATAAATTAAGCCTTTTGCTAAGGGAACACTAAGTCCAAATTGATAAAGTCCCCCTCGTGTAGCGCTGTTATCCAGTTTTTGCCCTTGTAAGTAATTATAGCTACCGTTTAGAGCCACCCCATACCAGGTAGGAATAGTAACCCCTACATTTTTTTCCCTGTAGTAATTTTGCCCATCAATCGTTTTTGAGCCATCTTTAGCTCCAATAATCGGATCAAAACTACCACGGGCACTAAGGACGTCTGCTTCTGCAATATTATTTTGCAACTTATACCTGAAAGCGAGTGGATGATATCGTTTAACAATAGCCATAAATTCATCATGAGCCAAGCGTAAAGTATCTTGCGCAAATGAATGCTGAGTCAGAAATATTAATACCAGCAGAAAGCCAAGCTTATTTCGTTTTTTCATCTGCTGTATTCGATTTATCTAATTTTGAATTATAATAATCTGGCGGAAAACCATTGATGTTACGCCAGATCTCGTACCATACAGGAACATCATTAAGTATGGAGATCCCTCTTACCCCGGCACCCATTCTTATCTGGTCCGGCCATGGTTTTTGAGTTTTGTCTTCAATTACTAGTGCTTTAAAGAGCCCGTTTGCAGTAATATTGCTTTCTATTGCAACGATTGTTCCTGCAAATGTTCCATAGCTTGAGTTGGGCCAGCCGGAGAAAATAATAGCAGGGAAGCCATCAAATATGCACATTACCCGTTGACCATTTCTTAAGAGAGGAAGATCTACGGGCTTCACATAAATCTCAACCGCGTAATCTACAATTTTGGGCACAATTGTACCGATACTTTCAGTTTCCTTTAAAATTTCACCAATACCAGATTTTGTCAATTGAACGATCTGACCATCTTGGGCAGCCAGGACGGCGTACATTCCTTGTCTCACCCGATAGTTAGCCGCCTGATTTTCTAATTTCGCAATATCTCCTAAACTTCCTTCAATCTGCCCCATGTTTTGGTAACGCTCGCCCTCTGTCTTACTCACTTTCTCTGTGTAATCCTGCATAATAGCATTTTGCTCAATATTCAAATTCAGAATTTCCTGGCGTGATTGAATAAGCTTATTCTCGGCGGTTGCTTTTTTTGCTAAAGCATTTTGGTATGACACGCTCCGCTGTTGAAATTGGGTGAGAGAAACCAAACCGTCATCGTACATTTTTTTCTGTCGCCCGTACTGATCCTGACTTAAGTTGAGTTCGTTATTTACTGCTTTTAATTCCGCTTCCTCAGCTGTAATTTTATTATTGAGTTGAGAAATCTTAATTTTGAGCTGCTCCAATTTAAGTAACTTGGAAGCGTTAATGGCCTGCAACTGCGCATCAGTAGTTCCAACTTTTGCTTTGTAATAATCTCTAACTCCCTTCTTAGCGTTGACCTGATCTTGTGTTCTACTAAGCAACATCGGATCCATATATTCTGCTTTTACTTCAGAAAGCTGCAAGATCGTATCCCCCTTTTTAACATGATCGCCATTTTTGACGTGCCATTTGATGATCTGGCCAGGTATCGGCGAATTAACTTGTTGCGGACGTTGGCCTTGGTAAAGCGTGCTTACATTACCAGACAACCTAATATTTTGGGTCCATGGTAAAAATAAAACCACTACACACAGTATCATGAAAAAGTAAAACCAGCGGTTTACATGAGACTTCTTATCGATGTGGTATATATTATCAAAAGATTTGAGCTTCATTTTTTTTATTTTAATTATTGGCTATTATTATACCATTGTTAAGGCTTAGCTGCTGATCTGCAATGCTAATAATCTCCTCTGCTTGTGATACAATGATTATGGTGGTATATTCCTTAATTATTTGGAGGTATTTTATCATTTTTATTTGAAATTCCTCATCCATACCATGTAATGGATCTTCCAGCATGAGCAATCTATTGTTTCCTAGTAAGGCTCTTAAAAGTGTGATTTTCTTTTTACCGCTAAAAGATACCTCAGTGTCCGTTTCACTTATTTGAGTGTCAAAGCCATTACTAAATAAGCTTGATAGGTTTTCTAGCCCAATTTCTTCACTCAGCTTCATCACATCATCGGTGCTAACGTTCTCTCGTCCGAGTAAGATGTTTTCCAGGAGTGTTCCTTTTATGATGATCATATCTTGCGTATAAAGTCCAACTCGCTCTCTCAATTTTCCTTTATTAATATTTCTTAAAGGAACCTTATCAAACATCAACATACCTGATGAATTTTCGTAAAACCCAGCCATTAAATTCAGTAGAGTAGATTTGCCCGATCCGAATTTCCCCGAAATAACAGTAATTGTATTTGGCTTAAGTTCAAAACTGATATTTTTAAGTATAGGCTTATTGTCATGAAATGCAAAGCTGACATCATCCAGCTTGACTTCCATACCGCCATGAGGCTGATCAAGAGTCATCTCACCATCTTGCTCCTCAGGAAGATCGGTTACTTTATGAAGCTTTACAAGTGCAGTAACGACATCATAATAGCTTTCCAAGCTATTTATTAGCTTTTCAACGGCATTCATAATGCTTAGTACTACAATTTCGGTAGCAATGAAAGCGCCAATATTAAGCTTCTGGGTAACTAGTAAATAGGTACCTATTGCCAGCATCACCATTGTAATGATCACATTAAAGCTTATCAACGTTTTATACTGAAATTCTAAAACCTTAAAATGGGAGGTTCTGTGTTTAAGATAACTTATTACACGCTCATCTGTACCCGTCAGGTGTGATTCAGCATTTGAATTAATTTTGAAAGTTTTGATGGCTCCGGCGATATCTTCTAACCACGATGCTACCTCAAATTTCTTATCACTTTCTTGCAGACTTGAATTGATACCCGAATTCATGGTAAATCTAAAAATGACCAATACGATTATAATCACTAAAGCTCCGAACACTAAAAACCATGGGTGATAAAACGATAGCAATACGATACCAAAAAAAATCTGTATCAGTGCGGTAGGTATATCCAACAACAACTTAGAAATCCCCTTTTGTAAATTCTGGGTATCAAAAAAGCGATTCACAAGCTCTGGTAGATAATATTTCTTTGTAGAGGAAAGATTGATTTTTGGTATTTTATCAGCGAAAGCAATTGAATACTCCACAAATATTTTCTGTTGGATTTTCTCGATAATTTGCATCACCTTCAGTCTAAATAATCCAGACAGGAAAGTACCCAATACAACAAAGACAATTAAGATATATAACGAAGTTACCATGGTAGCTCCCATCACATAACTTACAATTGCCTGTATTCCAAGAGGAATGCTCAACTGCACCAATCCACTCAAGATGGCATAAATATAAATAGTACCTACGTCCCTCTTTTCCTTTGTGATATATTTTAAGAGCGCAGCATTACTAACTGTAAAATCTTTTTCCTGATACATATTATGGTGTTTTTATTACAGAAAAGGCTAAACGATTCAGGTAATTAATTACATAAATTTTATGCTCTTGTCTGCTTGAATTATCTGTAAGTTTGGGCAAATGCTCACTGAAAAATTGCTGGTCATGAGCAGTTTCCAACAAAGTGCTAGCCAAAGATCTGGGGTATTGAAACGTAGGATTAATCTCTAGAATGATCTCGCTGATGAACAGACACAGGCTCTTCAAAGAACTGAAAACCATTTCCTTATTGATTTCATCAACATCTTTAACCAAGTAAGATTTGCTGCTCTCAGAAATTACTATGTAATATAGATAATCCAGATCGTAATTGTTGATATGCGATTGACGTTCAATGTTATGGGTTATAATATCCAGAACCAACCTTAATTTCTCAGACGGATCTTTAACCTGTATTAACCGCAATTTCGAAACATACTCAATGTAACTCCAGTACCAGCTAAGAATATAAGTCAGCAACTTGTGTTTAGACGAAAAATATCTGTAAATCGTAGGCTCAGTGGAGTCTATTTTTTGAGCCAGCTTTTTGAAGGTGAAGTGCTCAAAACCTATCTCATAAATTAAGTCAATAGATTTTGTAATTATAGCTTTGCCGACTTTGCTATCATCAGGATCACGGATATAAAGGTGATCATTGAGCTTAAATTTGAGAGATATTTCCATATGATGGCACTAAGTTAACCATCACTTTAATATTATAGTAATACTCACAGATTTATTACAATACTTTTACTAAAGATAGTAATACTATTAAGTTGGTTAACCTTATCAATTTCACTATTCATCTATCGCCTATCGCTGAAAATCAAAACTTGCTTTCTAGAGTTAAATTGGGTAGGCCGAAAGGGCCAAGTAAAAGCAAGCTGGATATTTTCCGTCCAGCAATAGAGGCCTTATTGAATAATGGACTTCTCGAAATTTTATTCCAAAACGATACAGTATAACCGAAGCCACTCTTTGCAATTGGATAAGAAAGAACAGCATTTACCCCAAATTGGTAACAATTAAGCTAAAGAGCACATGACTGTTGCTATAGAGAGCCTAATTTCATAAATTAGCTCAACAAAACACCCTATGATAACCCTGTATAACCCTATGAAATTATGCTAAAATACCTTAGTGCTACGATTCTTATCAGTTCGGTTCTATGCATTTCACTTAGCTTTGATAGCCCTACCAGGTCCACTCTACCCAGCAAAAGCAAAAGCATGAATTTGCTAAAAAGGGTACAAACAGACAAATCTGCCTCTTTATATTTAGCGACTTGCAGTGGTTGTCATGGCGAGAAAATGAATGCATTTGTAGACCGGAAATGGAAGTTTGGCAATTCAAAGGAGGACCTATTTAAATCGATTAAAAATGGACATCCTAATGAAGGAATGCCTTCGTTTAAGGCTGCTTTTACTGATAAAGAAATTTATGCATTAGCCGATTACATCCTGACCGGCATAAAAAATGTTGACCAGTATACCATAGATGAGAAACCTTCATCCAGTCTTTTCAAAACAGAAAAGATGAGCATCCGTCTGGATACTGTAGCAAAGGGAATGCAAATTCCCTGGAGTATTGCTTTTCTTCCCGGCAAGGATATGCTGGTAACTGATAAAGTGGGCAAATTGTATCAAATAACAGAAGATGGATCTAAAAAAGAAATAACAGGTGTGCCTGAAGTGGTAGCCGAAGGACAGGGCGGGCTCATGGACGTTATTCTTGATCCTTCTTTTGCCACGAACAAACTGATCTACCTTTCCTATTCGAAACCAAAAAATTCTTTGGCTACCACTGCAATTATGCAAGCCAAGCTTAGCGGAGATCGACTGACAGAACAAAAAGATATTTTCATTGCAGAACCGTATTCCAGAACGCGTCATCATTATGGATCCCGCATGGTGTTTGGAAGGGATGGCTTTTTATATTTTTCCGTTGGGGAACGCGGAAATGAAAAAGAAAATCCACAAGAAATAAAAGGCAATGATTTAGGCAAAATCCACAGGATCAAAACTGATGGTAGTCCCGCTCCCGGCAACCCTTTTGCTAAGACACCGGGGGCCGAGGCATCCATTTATTCCTACGGACACCGCAATCCGCAAGGATTGGCTGTCGATCCCAAAACAGGAGTCATCTGGTCCAATGAACACGGTCCAAGAGGTGGCGATGAATTGAACATCATAAAGCCAGGGCAGAACTACGGCTGGCCGGTTATTACTTATGGCATCAACTACGATGGCAAAATCATGAGTCCAATATCTGCAAAAGAAGGAATGGCACAACCCCAACATTACTGGATTCCATCAATTGCCACCAGCGGCATAGCCTTCGTGAGCGGAAACAAATATCCTGCATGGAAAGACAATATTCTTTCAGGCTCTCTGAGGTTTAAATACCTGAACAGAAGCGTAATGCAGAACGACAAGGTCACTCATGAAGAGATCCTTTTCAAAAATATCGGTAGGCTACGAGACGTCCGAATGGGTCCTGATGGCTTTATTTATATTGCTGTTGAATCTCCGGGAACTATTTATAGATTAGTGCCCTTACCGAATTAGGAATCAATTACCTTACATAAGGTAATTTGTTTGGCCTGGATAACAAGCTTTTTGTTATCCAGTTACACCTCTAAATAGACTAAGCAGTCGCCTGCAAAAAATGCGGCACAACGTATCCGTCCTATGAACTACATATTTGATT
>NZ_MDFN01000045.1 GCF_001730525.1 Arcticibacter eurypsychrophilus | reverse complement strand
CGGTTTTACCGGACAACAATAATATTTTATCTATAATACCTAATGATACAGTTAACTGTTTTGAGGAATATTTAGCTGTAAACTAACGTAAATACGCACTTAATAAGCCCATAAATTTATTTTAATTTCTTTTAACCCCTGATAATGAGTTAGGTGTCTTGTATGTATTAACAATGTTACAGCACAATCATGTAAACTAGTTAAGCAATAAGATTACATCTAATTAAATAAGAACCAGGTTTAATACTCATTATGAAAACTAACTCATAATCCTATGAAAAGCAAAAAAACTACTAAGCAGTTAACGATTCTGCTCCTTTCAGGAATTTTAATATTCGGCTGTAAAAAAAATACGGACCAAGGCAATGTCGAATCTGATTCAGAATTGGCAACAACAACAAAGTCGCTTAGCCTCGTCGACAATGCAGCGCCCGGACTTATGAATTATTTCACTACCGTTTACAACACTGATTATTTATCGGTTGGAACCGGAGGATTGAGAGATGATGGTATTGGTCAAATCAAGGTGCTAGGAACTTTTTCCTTAAGCAGTGTCACCAAGGCTTATCTGTATTGGCATGGAAATTCTAGGATAGCAGCAGAAGTTGGTAAAACAATAAAGCTCAACACGAGCTCAATCTCAGGAACAAATATCGGTATAACAGGAACTAATAACGGGCCGAATGGTATTCCTAGTAATGAAGTGAACACACAGGCCTATCGCGCTGAGGTAACAAACCTGGTGAAATCTTCATCTTCCAGGATCTTTACGGTGAGTAATTTCGGACAGATGATTGCTGACGGCGCTTCATTGATTCTGTTTTATTCAGATGGAGATAGTAACAATAACCGGGATATCGTGCTGTTCAATGGAAATGATTCGAATAGACGACAACTGCCGGGTTTTCCGGGACTTCCAAATGCACCCTTGGATCATACAGGATGGGATGTAGTTTTATCGGGAGTAAAATATACCTGGGGAAAAATAAATGTGACCATGCATGTGGCTGACGGTCAATTTCTTGAGGACGGTGGCATGTTTTTAAACAACCAGAAATTCGGGTATAACGTATTTGACGGAATAACAGTTCCGGGAGGAACTCCAACCAGTGGCGCGCGTTGGGATATAAAACCTAAGGAAGTGTCGGAATATTTCATTGGGGGAACAGATTATTTGCATCTAACGATGCCGGATGACGTCGATGATTGGCTGAGCCTTGTTGTCGTGGTGTTTAATCTTCCTAAAGGCGCTGCACCTGGTAAGATAATTAAAGTTCCATTTGATTACAGACCGCTTGTCTGCCCTAATCTAACAGAGGGTTTTATTGCAGGCTTTGATGAGACGGCCATCTTGGGTACATCGACTTTCAATGTAAACGAAGTAGATCTGACCAGCATCAAACTGAATGGAATACCAATTGAAAAATCAAGCATACGGGATATTTCAGCTCCTTACAAAGGTACGGTTTCAGGTTGCGGTACGTGTTCCAACCTTCCTGCAGATGGTATAAAAGACCTGGTGATGTCATTTAACAGGCGGCAGGTGCTTGCTACCTTTCAGGCTTACAATGCAAGATGCATTAAAGTGACTTTGACTGGCAAGCTGTTACCGCAATACGGTTCCACTCCAATTGAGGGTTCAGACTACATTTCATTTGAACCCTGAAAGAATCTTTCCTACTGCCATTAAGGGGGAGGATTTCATAGTCATCAGTAAATAAAGGGTATCATCATCAATTAACAAAACCAACTCTCATTATAATGAAAACCAACACAACAAGTAAAAAATTAACCGTGCTGATTTTGTCAGGGATCTTAATCTTTGGATGTAAAAAAGAAACAACCGATTTAAGCAATACTGAATCTGCAGCAACAACATCGACAGCAACAAAGCCACTTAGTCTTTCTAGTGACGAACCGCAAAAACCAATAAAATGGTTTACTACCGTTTATAATACCGATTATTTATCTGTAGGAACCGGAGGATTGAGAGATGATGATATTGGCCAGATCAACGTGATAGGAACTTTTCCTTTAAACAGTGTCACTAAAGCTTATCTCTATTGGCACGGCGATTCGCCCATAGAAGCAGAAACCGGGATAACAATGAAGTTAAATGGGCTTAATGTCACCGGAACGAATATTGGTGTAACATGGATGAGTGACGGGACAGGTAATCCGCCATACATTGGCGTGAACTCCCAGGCCTATCGCGCTGATGTAACAGCTGTAGTAAAATCTTCATCTTCGCGGGTTTTTACGGTAAGTAATTTCGGACAGCTAATTGCTAACGGGGCTTCCTTAATACTATTTTATCAAGATGGAAATAGTAACAATAATCGTGATATTGTTCTATTCAATGGAAATGACTGGAATGGTAATACAGGTTTCTCTGGCCCTGGCCTTCGTTATGATTACGATCGGACAGGTTGGGATGTGCTTTTATCAGGGGTGAAATACACGTCAGGAATAGTAAATGTTACCATGCATGTGTCAGACGGTCAGCATTTTATTGACGATTACCTATACTTAAACAATGTAGAACTAGGGCGCAAAATATTTAAAGGAAACTCTGTTCCGGGTTCAACTGCAACACGTGCAGGGCGTTGGGACATAATGCCCATAGAAGTGTCCCGTATACTTACTCCCGGAATAAACTCCATGCGCTTAACAACGCCCGAAGCTTATGATGATTTTCTGAACTTAATTGTAGTGGTATTCAATCTTCCTAAAGGAGCGGCACCAGTTCAAGTCGTTAAGTGATCGTTTCAGCCTATTAACTCTCCTAATTGACCCAAGAAGATTTTTAAGAGTCAACCTATAACCTGGCATTTGCAGCAGCAAAGCCAGGTTATAGGTGTTTGATTAGCTGTTTGTATCATGCAGAAGATGTTAACATGCTTGTCTTCCTGTTAATCGTTGTAAGCGTCGATCGCCCGTTTTAAGTGTTTCGTTTGTGAAGGACCCATGAAATACCCTCCCGTAGCCAGACCTAAGCCTGCGCTAGATATTAGTAGTCCCGAAAGAAGGCGAGATTCTGTAGAATGGTCAGATGAAAAGCCCGGACCATTTGGGTTAAGAGAAATGTCACTGCCAGCTGATTGCATCACGACAATGCCGGCGATTAATGAAAGTCCTGCAGTTACATACATGGCAATTTGAGTCCTTTTCACCGATCTGTATTTATGTAGAAAAGCCATGCTTTGCGGGTTATCTGCCAGGTCTTCACTCAGATTGATGTAATTGGCTTTCCTGAGGGCTCCATAATCTTTGTTATAGTAGTTTCTGCTTGCAATAACACTGGGCTGTCGTGAATAAATTCTAATGTCATCATAGGAGTCCCAGTCGACCGTTTTTGCCTCGTACAAGTTTATTCTCCCCTTTCTGATGCGTTCCGAAAACGTGGTTTCGCCCGAAATATTAAAGTCTTTCACATTAGCAAAGAACCCGCGGTTGTTGTTAAAAAACTTCACCTGTTCGGGATGAATGCGCCTGGAATCTGCCCATAAATAGAGTGACCCGGAATAATTCCTCTCCAGGTCAATCCTGTTTGCATAAATTACCGAATCAGAATAGAGATAGAGGAATTCCCGCGATTCGTCCGGCTGCGCATAGGCAATACGACTGCATATCGCGTACGCGGCAATTAAGGTTAATAAAGGTTTCATCTAAGTGTGTATTAGTGTAATACTAACTTAACAAGAAATCCGTGAGTTAAGAAATAAAAAACGTCGTCTCTGTAAATAGTTGGTGACCCAATTATGCTTTCGACTTTTTCGGCTGATATGCCCAGTATACAACTGTCGGGTATACGAAAAGGTTGAACAGTGTGTTGTGATCAGGCCTCCGATAACCAGCGTTAATCAATCAAATATATCTCATCAATTGAAATTTGTTATGATGTCAACATTACCGTTAGATGAAATTTCTGCTCGTATTAAGGACTAACCGTCTCTATATCATCTCCCTCATCGTCACCCTTTGTATCATCTGTATTATCCGGTTGAGCATCATCCTGACCTTCTTCCTGATCACTTTCCTGTTGTTCATCGTCAACATCCGCCTTCTCTTCCTTCTGCTCAGGCTCACTATAACCATTGTCCTTAGTTTTGTGTTTATTCACTTCCTCTTGTCCGGGATTTTCCGTATCAGGAGTTACCGTTTCAATATCCGCCTGCACGTCCTCAGACGGCTCCGGATGTTTACCTGTGCCATGTTGTGCCCTTTGACCTTTTTCGTTAGTTTCCATATATTAATAAATTCATTAAAAGCGAGAAAGTTTTATTTAAGGCGCATTTGGCTTCTGCCTAAGCGTCTATATGCCCCGTAGCAACAGCAGATAGTAAGGCGATCGCCACTAATTTCGTTTCCCTGTGTCTAAAAAAGGATGAAAGCTGCGAATCAGCTACTGTTTTGCCTGATTCATGTTCTTTGATCGCTACTACGATCTGTGCTCCGCTGATTGTTTACTTTTTCATCTTCCTATTTTAAAGTTACAAATTGTCGTCTTTTTAACAGTCCGATTTTTGGGAAGGCTTACAAATTCATGGAAGCCATAAAGTTAAATATTGCGTGTTATACTTAACTGTTTACAATTGATTATCTTCGCGTGTAACCAGTTTTGCACCACGAAAATTAAGATGAACAGACGAACTATATTTTTATACCTGCTTGTTTTAATGCTTTTTTGCAACAGGTTGGCCGCACAAACCGGTGTTTATAATTTCTCTAAAATTGACGTTAAAAATGGGTTGTCAGACGACCATGTAAACGCCATCTACCGCGACAGTACCGGCTTTATCTGGGTGGGCACGGACGACGGCTTAAATCGTTGCGATGGTTATGGATGTCGCATTTTCTCTATCAATTCCAATAAGCGTGAATCTTCAACTGATAACTATGTTGCCGAAATATTTGGTTTCCCCGGCAATAAAATATGGGTAAGCAAAAGCGGTAATACGGCGGGTATTTATAACCCGGTAACCGAAAAGTTTGATCCTAACTTTGGGAAATACTTAAAGGCGTTGGGCTTGCCACAAGAAAAGCCTGTAAATATTTACCAGGATAGAACAAATAATTACTGGTTCCTTTACGAAGGCAAAGGGCTTTATATACATAATTCATCAACAAAAAAAACCCGAAGGTTGGCATTTGGGGCTGAAGAGGCAATTAACAGCACGATTACCAGTTTTAGCGAAGACAAAAAAGGCAATATATGGTTGGCTTATGCAAATGGCTGGCTGGTAAAAATAGAGGTAAAGTCTTTATTGGTCATACAAAAGTCGCAAGTCTTAGGTAACGTTGCCAATGGCAAATCTTTTAATTTCAAAATCTTTGTTGACGACAATGGGAGTATCTGGTCATATTTGCGCGGAGAAACGCGTGGTGTATATCTTATCAGTGGCGATTTGAACAAAATCATCAATTTTTCGTCGGCAAGCAAAAGATATCGCTTAAATGATAATTTAATTGAAGGAATAACGCAAGATAAAAAAGGAAACATATGGATAGCTACCGATCATGGCGGCATAAACGTGGTAGATACAGCCGACTATCACAAGATAGTCTACGTAGTTAACAATGCAACTGAAAAAGGCAGTTTAAGCTTTAACTCGATAAAGCTATTATACAACGATGGCAGAGGGTTTATCTGGATAGGAACCGGAAAAAAAGGTCTGAACTATATAAATCAGAATATACATCAATTTGAGTTATATCAGCATCAGCCTGACGACAAAGAGGGTTTGCAATACAATGATATTAACTGTTTCACGGAGGACAAAAAAGGAAATTTGTGGATCGGTACCAATGGCGGCGGTCTTATTTATTTCGACCGGGTTCATAAAAAATTCAACCAGTTTTTAAATGACATTAAAAATGAAAATAGCGTTGCCGGCAATATCATAGTGTCTCTCTGCCTGGATTACGAAGGAAAACTATGGATCGGAACCTATCTGAAAGGGATGGATGTTTATGACGGCAAAACATTTAAACACTATAAAAATAAGCCGTCAAATCCGAACTCGCTATCCGACGACCGGGTATGGTCTATCATGGAAGATAGCGATCATACACTTTGGGTTGGTACGATGAAAGGTGGTTTAAACCATTTTTACCCGGGAAGTCAAAAGTTTATCACTTATAGCCCGGCGGGTAAAGATGTGCCGCACATCTTTTCTACTTATATAGCAGCTGTCCGAAAGGATAGTAGAGGCAATTTATGGCTCGCAACCTCTAAGGGCGTAGAGGTATTTAACAAAGAAAAAGTGGGCTTGACTTCCTATCAACACTCGGAAAGTACTAACAGTCTCATTAATAACGCTGTAGTTGATATTTACAAAGATAAACGCGGCCTGATGTGGGTTGCAACGCGGTATGGTTTAAATGTTTTTAACGAAGATACCAAGTCTTTCCGGCGATTCACTACCGACAACGGGCTGCCCGAAAATAACATTCAAAGCATAACTGAAGATAAGCATGGTAATTTGTTGATTGCAACATCAAAAGGCATTAGTAATCTTATTATTCAAAATGACCAAGGAAACATATCCTTCCTTGTCAAAAACTTTAACGAATCCAACAATCTTCAGGGAAGAGTTTTTAATGACCGCGCTAGTTTGCTTCTGCGCGACGGAAAGATAGCAATTGGCGGTCCAATGGGCTTTAATATCCTCAACCTCGACAATGTTGTTCCTGATAATAAGAATCCATCTCTCGTTTTTACAAGTATTGATATTTTTAGTAACGAGATAAACGTTAATCAATCCATCAATGATAATGTTACATTAACAAAAGCGCTTACGTCTGCTGATCAGATTATATTAAATTATAATGAAAACGTATTTACAATCGAGTTTGCCGCACTTAATTTTTTACAAGCCAGTCAATACGCTTACAAACTTGACGGATATGATGAAAACTGGGTTTACGCAAACAGCGAATCTCGTAGGGCAAGGTATTCGAATATTGAACCGGGCGATTATGTTTTCAGGGTTAAAGCAACGAATAACGAAGGTTTGTGGGGCGATAACATTAGATCAATTCGTATTACTATTAAAAGTCCCTATTGGAAAACTCCGGTTGCATTTATCCTTTATCTTATTTTAACTGCCGGCTCTATTTATTTTGCCCGAAAACTCTTACTCAGCCGGGCCAGGATGCGTTTTGAAATTGAATTTCAAAAGAAAGAGGCCGAAAGAGTGATGACCATGGATGCCATTAAAACAAAATTCTTTACAAACGTAAGTCATGAGTTCCGTACCCCCTTAAGTCTTATCCTGGCTCCGCTCGATCAAATTATAGGAACTACTCATGGAGTTGAACAAAAAAAACAAATACAGCTGGTGCAACGCAATGCAAAACGGTTGCTAAATCTGGTTAACCAGTTGCTGGATTTTAGGAAAATGGAATTCGGGGAGTTTAAGCTTCAGCCCACTGAAGGCGACATGGTAAAAGCAGTTAAGGAAATATGCTATTCATTTTCTGATCTGTCGGAGATAAAAAATATATCGTTGTCATTCTATTCAAATGTTGATTCGTATGTCACCTTTTACGATAGGGATAAGTTTGAGAAGATAATGTTCAACTTGTTGTCAAATGCGTTTAAATACACTCACAACAAAGGCAGTATTGAAGTCAGCATGGATAGCGTAGGTGTAAATGATGAGAACGAAGAGGTTGAAATCATAGTCAGAGACTCCGGAATCGGTATACCATTTGAAAAGCTGGATAAAATATTTGCACGTTTTTTCCAAATCGACATCCATGATAATATTACCAATCCGGGTACCGGAATTGGGCTTGCAATAACCAAAGAATTCGTACAACTTCACAACGGGAACATAAGTGTAACAAGCGAACCAGATAAGGGTACATCTTTTAAAGTGACCTTGCCAGTAAAAAAAGCAGCGGGGGCTAATTTGCTTAAAACTTCGGTAAACGAAAATATCAATACGGAAACGGAACGTCCTTCTGCTTTGAAAACAGCGCCGCAATTAACTGATCAATCCCAGCCGCTTATTATGCTTGTTGAGGACGATGTTGATTTTCGATTTTATTTAAAAGATAATTTGCAGCGCAGTTACCGAATCATAGAAGCATCAAACGGGCAGGAGGCCTGGGAAATGCTTGAAAACACCAGGCCCAACTTGATAGTAAGCGATGTAATGATGCCTTTTATGGATGGAATAGAACTTACGAAAAGGATTAAAGCAAATGATAATTTAGCACCGATACCAATCATTTTGCTAACAGCACAAGGAGATGAAGAGCTGCAATTGGAAAGTTACAAACTTGGAGTGAGCGACTATTTTACAAAGCCTTTCACCTTTGAATTGCTGGCCTCTCGCCTGAACAATTTCATTGCAGAAAACCAGTCCGTTAAAACAAAAAGATTTAAAGCCCTAGCGATTAGCCCTGCAGAAATTGAAATTACGCCCAGCGATCAAATTTTTATTCAAAAGGTACTAACCATTATTGATAAGCACATGGCTGATCCCGCTTTTTCGGTAGAATCACTGAGCAATGAATTATTTATGCATAGGGCGGCCATCTACCGTAAAGTTATGGCCATCACCGGAATCTCGCCATTAGAATTTATCAGGCAGGTAAGATTAAAGCGGGGCAGTCAATTTCTTAGCAAAAGTCAGATGACTGTTTCCGAAATTGCTTACAAGGTCGGTTTTAATAATCCTAAAAAATTCTCCCAGTATTTTAAAGAGGAATTTGGCATGACGCCTTCTCAATTTTTGAAGCAGTTGCCAAAAATTGATGCGGATAAGCCCAATATGTTAGACTGATCTTTCTCGTCCAACGGCTATTTCCAAAGTCCTAATGCTTTTCAAATCGTATCAGAAATGAGAATGGTCAAATGTTGCTTATTCGTCTCCATTATCTTGCATCCTTAACTGCTTTACCAGCCCCGTTATTGGTATCCGTTTGTGACAAAACAGGGATCGTTTTGTTGTATCCATAAAAGTCCTTGTTACAGTTTTAATTATCGTTACCGATCATTTTAAAAATTGTAAGTATCTTTAAAACAGATATTTACATAATATCGAATAATTATTTAAATAATTCTATGAGGATACTGGCATCAAATTGACGGCCTTCTACCGGATTTCACTGGTTTTCAGGTGTGTCATAAAATCCCTACAATTGCTATTAAATACCAGTATAAACCAGCTTCGGGGCAGTTATTCATCCGAACAAACCTTTTTATAACATGCTGAAATCAACCTATAAATCAAAAACGTTATTGTTTTCTTTAACCGGCTTTTTAATGCCTTTATTGCTTGTAGCACAATTACCTATTAAGATTTCAGAAAATGGTAATAAGGAAGCATTTCCCCTCGTTCATTCAAATCATGCATCTGGCATCTATGTCGAACAAACTGATTTTCCGGTTGCTAATGTTGCTGCAAAATTATTTTCCGAAGATATTGAACGGGTAACAGGCCACAAACCTTTTGTGTATCACAATTTAAATAAGGCGAAAGACGAGGTTGTGATTATAGGCACTATTGGTAAATGTAAAGCAATAAATACACTTATTGAACAACGCAAACTCGACGTTAGTACAATAGTGAATAAATGGGAGTCGTACTTAATTACGACAGTAATCAATCCTTTTCCCGGTATAAAAAAAGCACTGATTATAGCTGGGAGTGACCGCCGAGGTACCGCTTTTGGCGTTTTTTCTCTATCCGAGGCAATAGGTGTTTCTCCCTGGTATTGGTGGGCTGATGTTACTCCATTTAAGCACAAGCAGCTTTATGTAAAAGCTAATAACATTATACAGGGGTCGCCATCGGTAAAATACAGGGGGATTTTTATTAATGACGAAGACTTTGGCGGCTTAGCGATCTGGGCAGCGAAAACGTTCGATCCCCAAACGGGTAATATCGGTCCAAAGATGTATCAAAAAGTCTTTGAGTTATTATTACGGTTAAAAGCGAACTATCTATGGCCGGCAATGCACCCTGGTACTGCGGCTTTCAATTCTTTCCCTGAAAACGCAAAACTGGCGGATGACTATGGTATCGTGATGGGCTCATCACATTGCGAAATCATGCTCAGAAATAATGAGGCCGAATGGAAGGCCGTAGGTACCTACGGGCCCTACAATTTTGGCACTAACAGGAAGGAAATGGATGAATATTGGGAAGAAAGAGTAAAAGCTAATGCAAAGTATGAAAATACCTACACGATCGGACTAAGAGGCATCCACGATACATCAATGGAAGGCGCCGAAACGCTTTCCGAACAAGTGGATTTTACACAAGCTGCTATAGGCGATCAGCGCGATATCCTGAAGAAACATGTAAATAAAGATCTTACGAAGGTTCTTCAGGTCCTTTGCGCATATAAAGAGGTGTTACCCATATACCAGAATGGTTTAAAATTACCTGATGATGTTACGTTAATGTGGGCTGATGATAATCACGGTTTTATCAGGCAATTATCAAATCCGGCCGAACAGAAGCGACGTGGAGGCGCAGGTGTCTATTACCATCTTGCCTATCACGGCGACCCTGAAAGCTGGCTTTGGCTAAGTTCGATATCGCCCGAATTGATAGCCTATGAATTGGGTAAAGCTTATCAATATAAAGCAAATGAAATTTGGGTTTTTAATGTGGGAGACATAAAACCTGCGGAAAAGGAAATATCGTTTGCGATGGATATGGCCTGGAATGCCAATAAATGGACGCCTAAAAATGCCAATCAATATATTAAACAATGGTATGCGCGGACTTTTGGTGACGCTAATTCTGTCGAGATCGCCTCTTTAATGAACGAATATTATAAACTGGCTGCCACTGGAAAACCAGAGCATATTGTTTGGAATGAGTATGCTGAAAACGTAATGTTAGATAGAGTAAAGCGATATCAGGCGATACGGGCAAAAGCAATAAAGATAGAAAGGCAAATTCCCGCACAGTTGAAAGATGCTTATTATGAATTGATACTTTATCCTGTTACTGGTGCGGGCCTCATGAATGAGTATTTTTTTTACGCGCGTACAAGTCTGATAAAAGTGTCAAACGGCGACATGGCGGCGATGGATGATGTTCAAAAGTCAAAAAGAGCATATGACGAACTCAATGAAATAACTGATAAGTATAACCATGAAATAGCTTCGGGTAAATGGGAGCGCTTTTTTAACTGGCGACCTTATAAAAAATTAAATTCCTCGGTTTACGATCTTGATACCGCCACCCTGCAAAAAATTGAGCAAGGTAAAAAAGCCATTCCTCCGGTAACGATAAATCTATCCGAAGGAAAATACGTGGCCCCGATGGTTTTGAAAAATGGCGTCATTGTAAATACAGCAGACAAAAGACAAACGTCGCAGACGGGTGGATCTGCAACATTTAATTGGAATTCCCCTAAAGATGGTAGGGTCGCTTTATGGTTCAAATCAATAACACCTATTAAAAACAAATCCTTTAAGCCAGAGGATAACAGCTTTTGGCAAGTAAAGATGAATGATTCCCTGGTTACCGGCGTGGTTACACCCATCGGCAATATATGGCACGCCTTAGCAATCGGACCGATATGGAATAAAATAGGTGACTTTAACGTGCATAAAGGGACGAATAGGTTGTACGTAGCGCAGCGGGATTCGGGTGCAATTATTAGTGATATATACATCGGCATTCAACCTCCATTACCACTGGCGGCTAAACAAGTCATCGCTGCAGGCAACTTTATAAATAAGAAGGAAGCCTATGGCGGTAAAATTGATATAATTCCAGGTTTAAGTGAACAAACGGGTATTGCCTTATTCCCATACACATTACCTGAAATAAGTGGAGATAAAATTGACCAGGCATGTTGGGTTGAATATCATATAGATTTAGAGAAAGGGTTTAACCATCTATTATTCAAAGCGGTACCTACACAACGCATTCACAACGGCAGGCATGTCCGATTTGCGGTATCGATCAATGGAGAAAAACCGCACGTTATGGATATTCAGTCCGACGAATTCAGCGCTGAATGGCAGCGAAATGTTTTAAGAGGATATGCTGAAAGATCGATGGATCACGTAGCCGCTAAAACCGAGTCGGTTAACTTAAGAATATATTTAATAGACCCGGGCGTGATTTTAGAAAGTATCAACTTGTATTAAACCGAAGATCCCTCCAAACTAGTCTGATTACAACAATTAATCAATTAACTATAAACCCCAAATATCAATGAATTATAGAAAACTATAACGTAAAAATCTAAAAAACTTAGCAGTGTTGAAGCCACTGCTAAGTCATGAATTATTGAATCTTAGAATAGCATCTGAATAAGGTGGATGCAACTTTTTTGTTTAAAAAAATCAAAAATATGAAAATTAATTTACTTATTAAAAGATCATCAAGGATAACATCCTGTTGTTTATCAATGATTTGCCTGATGTGTTTCTTTCAAAACGCATCTGCTGATCCCCATCTCTCTTTAAAGATTAGCGAAGTGCGCCTAGCTCAAAAAAAACAGCCCAATGCACAGACACAAGGCAGTGTAGTTAGCGGAACAGTACAAGATGAAACAGGAGTGTTATTGCCTGGGGCGGGTGTAGCGGTAAAAGGAACAAAGATCGCCACTAGTACGAATACTAAAGGCCGCTATTCCATCACGGTTCCTTCCCAAAGTGCTGTACTTGTATTTTCTTATGTAGGCTCCAAACCTCAAGAAGTACCTGTAGGCACAAAAACTGTAATTAATGTTAGATTACTAGCTTCTTCAAACCAATTAAATGACGTTGTAGTAATTGGATATGGGAGTGTAAGAAAAGCTGATGTAACTTCATCTATATCTTCTGTCTCAGAAAAGGATATCAGGAATGTGCCGGTTTCAGGTGTAGACCAGGCCCTTCAGGGAAAAGTTTCAGGTGTTAGTATAAGTACCAACGGAGGCCAGCCAGGTGGCGGAGTATCTTTACGCGTACGTGGGGTGACTTCTGTAAGTGGTGGTGAGGGTAACGAACCGCTTTATGTTGTTGATGGAGTGCCATTGTCGTTCAGCACATCAACTAATTACAATAGTGGTGGTGCAGGTGCCGCACAGACTTCACAAAGTCCGCTTTCAACAATTAACCCTGCAGATATAGCTTCTGTTGACATCTTAAAAGATGCATCAGCTCAGGCAATCTATGGCTCACGAGCTGCAAATGGCGTAGTAATCATCACGACCAAAAGGGGGCGTGTTGGTGAATCAAAAGCTTCTTATGATGTATATTTTGGTACTGCACAAATCCAGAAAAAGCTCAACATAATGGATTTGAGTCAGTTTGCTCAGTATGAAAACGAAGTGTTGTCAGAAATTGCTGCTGTAAATGGTAATCAGTACTATCCAATCGGTGAATACAGAGAGCCTTCTATCTTAGGAAAAGGTACTGATTGGCAAGATGCCTTATTTCAAAACGGTTTTACTCAACAGCACCAATTGTCATTTTCTGGTGGCTCGAACAAAACGACATATTTTACATCTGCAAACTATTACGATCAGACAGGTGTAGTTGTTGGGTCAGGCTTAAAAAGGTATTCGGTGCGTGTTAATCTCGATCAGCAAGTTAAAGACTGGTTAAAAATTGGCATCAACTCTAACATGGTCAGGTCTAACCAACAGGTATCCCTAACAAATGGTGCTGCAACGCCTATCAGTGTTGCTGTTGGTAACAGTCCTGCTGCTCCGATTTATACAAACGGACAATTTGCACCAGCAGTTATTGTAGGTGGCTATAACTTCGGTAGCGACCAAAACCCATTGGCCCTTGCATCTCTAAGGGATATTCGTGTTATTCAATCTAAAGCGCTTGTAAACTTATATGGAGAAATTACTTTCAATAAGAACTTCACCTTCCGGTCACAAATTGGTGGTGATTATACTGTAAGTGAGAATACCTTCTTCCAACCGCAGGTTAGCAACGGACAAACTCCCATCATTTCAAGAAGTCAGATTAATGAAAGGAGGGGTTTAGGATTATTCGTGAATATAGCCAACTATGCAAATTATAAACAGACTTTTGGACAACATAATGTCACCGCTCAATTAGGTCAGGAAGCATGGGAATCAAATTCCAATCAAATTGAAGGAAGCAGATTTGACTTAAACTTAAACTTTCCATCTATTGGTGCAGGTGCTGCGACTGGACAAACCGCTGTTGGGGGCAGATATAGCAGCTCCATGTTCTCTTACTTTGCAAGAGCTGGGTACTCTTATAATGACCGATATTCATTAAATTTATCTGTAAGACGTGATGGTTCATCCACTTTTGGCCCTGAAAAAAGATTTGGTTACTTTCCGGCAGCTTCAGTAGGCTGGACAGTTACTAATGAAAGTTTTGCAAAAGATTCGAAATATTTGAATTATTTGAAAGTCAGATTAGGCGCGGGCGCTGTCGGTGGAACTGGCGGAGGAGGATCAAATGCATTCACTTCAGGCCTGGTACAACAAAATGGTTCATTTGGATCTGGGAGCTGGCCGTCAAATGTTTCCAACCCTGCCTTGGCATGGATGGCTGTGAAAACATACAATGCAGGTGTTGATGCAACCGTATTAAACAGGAAATTAGAAATTGCAGTTGATGTTTACCAAAAAGTAACAACTGATATGTTGCTTCCTTCTTTACTACCTTATTATACAGGCATTGGAACAAACTATAACGATATTCGGTCGCCAATTACCAATGCTGGTAAAATGACTAACACCGGTATTGACATACAGGTAACCAGTTACAATATTACCAAAAAAGACTTTACATGGCAGACACAGTTAAACTTCTCACATTACAAAAACATTCTTAATGAATTGAACGCCGGAACGAGTGAGTTGCTTTTCCGTGCTACAGATGCATTGAATGCTGACCGGGTAGTGACCAGGTCAGTTGTAGGACAGCCGGTAGGCCAGTTTTATGGTTATGTGACTGAAGGTATTTTCCAGTCTGAGGTCGAAATAAACAGCAGCCCAACTCAAGGACTTGCGGTTTCCCAGAAAGGAACCTGGATCGGTGATATTAAATATAAAGACATTAGCGGACCAAACGGAGCTCCTGACGGCATTATTGATTCTTTTGATCAGACCTTTATTGGCAACCCAAATCCTAAGTTTACTTTCGGTTTCACCAACAAGATAACTTATAAGAACTTTGATCTGTCCGTTTTTCTGCAGGGAAGCTATGGGGCAGACATACTGAACTTTACCAGGTTACTAACGGCTGGAACCTATAATGTTTATAATAACCAGTCTGCTGATGTATTAAATAGATGGTCACCTACTAACACAGCAGGCACACTTCCAAGATACAACCAATGGCATCAGAATAATAGAAGGTTATCTGACAAATTTGTTGAAGATGGTTCTTATTTGAGAATTCAAACGGTATCCTTAGGATATAACCTGCCGACGAATTGGGTGAAAAAAATAAAGATGGCAAATGCAAGGATTTATCTTTCCGGACAAAACCTATACACTTTCACCAATTATTCTGGATATGATCCGGAATTAGGATCATTCAATAACAATGCCTTGTTTACAAATGTTGATAATGGTAACTATCCTAACCCTCGTACTTATACAGTTGGTGCCAATATTACATTTTAACTATTCCACGAAACTTAATTTGATTTAAATGAAATCTTATAACTTATTATTCCTGATTGTGGTTGTCATGTTTGCATCCTGCAAGAAAGAATATCTGGACAGACCAGATCAAAATGCCCCATCTCTAGAAACCTATTATACAACTGCTGAGCAGGTGAACGGAGCAACCGGATTACTATATGGTTCTGCATGGGGTCCGTATATGGACCGGGCATTCCTAAGTGTTGGTGATATTATGGGCGGAACAGGTGTCAATTTAGGGACGGGTGATTATGCGCCATATATGAACTTCACCGTCTCTCAAACCGATCCCCAAGTGCTGAAAGCATGGCAGGCTTTCTATAAAGCTGCTGGTGTTTCAACCATCTTAATAAGGACTTTTGAAACAAAAAAAGCAAGCGTAAGCGATCCAGCGTACTTAAATAAAGGTATTGCTGAAGCGAAATTCATGAGAGCAGTTGCTTACTTTTATCTTACCCGCTTATTTAAAGATGTGCCTATTGTTACCGACCCGGTAGCATTAGCATCCAGCTCGGATTTCAATGTACCACGTTATAATCAAAGTGATGTCTTAAAATTCATTATCAAGGATCTTCAGGATGCTGAAGCGGCGTTACCTGGTACTGCTGCAGAAAGTGGTCGTGTAACCAGCTATTCAGCCACCGGAATGTTAGCAAAAGTATATTTGTACATGAAAGATTATGAAAATGCAAAGGTTAAAGCACTTGAAGTAATCAATTCTGGTAAATTTAATCTATATCCTGACTATTACAAAATGTTCTCTACTGCAACGGCAAACGGAAATATTGAGTCATTATTTGAATTCAGGTGGGTGGAGAACGGCGATTTTGCCTCGGGAAATCACCTTCAAACCAATATCGGTCCGGGTGCTATTTTAAACCCCGTAGGCGCTGGCGGTTATTCTTCGGTTGTTCCTTCGATTACCCTGCTTACCTCATTTGAGCCTGGAGACCAAAGACGCAAATCGATAATGGAGCACGGCTTTTTTCGTGCTGACTGGACCAACCCAAATTTTCCTAATGGCTTTAGGTATGATACACTATCTACTACGGCCACTGTGTTAAGAAGCTTTACGCCGACAAGATCGAACAGCGCCAAATACGTTATTGGCCCTGGCAGCAATGGCGAAAAAATAAACGGTCAAAGCAATAATATGAGTACATATATTTTAAGGTACGCCGATATCTTACTAATCTATGCAGAAGCAGCTCTTGGCAGTAGTGCATCGACATCAGATGCACAAGCCTTGCAGTATTTTAATAAAGTTAGACATAGAGCAGGATTTCCTGTAAGTCAGGATAAAACTTCTTTAAATCTTGATTTGATACTTCATGAGCGTATGATTGAGTTTAACTTTGAAGGTGATTACTGGTTTGATGTTAGCCGTCAGGGTTTTGAAAAAGCCAGAGAAATTCTAGGTAACCAGGAAAGAGGTCAATACTCCACTAATAATGGCATACGTACCATTCAACATGCAGATGTTAAAGCACAGTTCGTGTCGCCAAACCAGCTCTATTTGCCTGTTCCAGCAGCAGAAATTTCTGTTAATCCGTTGTTAGCGCAGCCCGCAGTTTCATACTACTAAAACTTTATATTTAAAGAAAATGAAAAAAATTGAATTCTTAACATTGAAATTGATAGGGTATTTCGCGATAATGGCTCTAACAATCACAGCTTGTAAAAAAGACCTATCGGGATCTCCTGATTTTGAGCCAGGAAGTCTTTTAGTTAACCGAATTGAACCCGATTCTGCCACAGGAGGCAGTGTGCTGATTGCCAAAGGTTCAGGTCTAGGTAGCATCGCCAGCATTATTTTTGAAAAGGATAGCGTACCGGTTAGATTCAATCCAGTCTTTAATAATGAGGATGCCATCGTGTTCCGTGTACCAGATACTGCATCAGGTGGCCAGCAAAACATCGTTTTTACAAATTCAGCAGGTAACATAGTGAAGGTTCCTTTCAGGGTGCTTGCATTACCTTCCGTGGTTTCAGTATCAAACTATAATTTTGTAGCAGGCACACAGATTACCCTAGTTGGAAATAATCTTGGTGATGTAACATCGGTAGCGCTTACCGGGTCAACAGAAGCAGCCACCATTATTTCCAAGTCGAAAAAGGTGTTGGTGATAACCATTCCGAGCTCAATTAATCGAGCTACCCTTATTTTGACCAACTCATCAGGAAGTGCAACCACGAAACAAGAGTTTATTAACCTTGATAGGACTTTTCAAATCTTCACTGAAAATTACATGAATGGATTTACGAATGGTTCATGGGGGCCAGCAGCCGTTTCTGGTCTTGTTGCTAAATCAGGCACAAGTTCTTTCATGGCTACTTTTAACAAAGGAAGCTGGAGCGTTGATGGATTTGCAAATGCAAATGCGAGCGGGGGTGCTGCTTTCTCACCAGATTATAAGTTTGTGTCCTTCTGGATCAAAGGTGGAACAATTGATTATACCTTTTATCTTACGGCAGATCAAAAAACCGCTGGGTATGGAAACTCTGATACATCTACGCCATTAAGCGTTCCTGCAAACGTCTGGACTTACTTTAAACTTCCTATTTCAGATGTTGGCTTGTTTGCCAAAGGTGGCGTACTCAAAAAGCTTGGATTCTACACTAAAGGACCAGATGCAGGCAATGAAACCTTGTACTTTGATGATGTTATTCTAATTAAATAATCAATTAAAAAATAGAAAAGACCTAAGTCTCCTCGATAGGAGACTCAGGTCTTTCATACAACATTCAGATAAAATGTATTACACCCTATAAGTAATAATTGGCAACTTTGGCATTACTTAGAGAATGCCCATAACTTCTTCAAACTGAAAAAACCAGCAATAATTTTTTGCTATGAACTGCAAAAGATAAACTTGCCTACTAGAAATCAAAACTCACTTTTATAGATAATGACCTCAAAAATTAAATTTACAGTACGATTCTTCTGCTTGATTACCTTATTTTATGTCACCCCAGTAGCGAAAGCGCAAACAAAAAGCTCTGCCTGGGACGCTCCCCTTAGAGGTACTTGGGTACAAGAGGGTTTAACCAAAGCAAATGATGTAATGCTGGTAGGCAATGGAAAAGTATGTGAGATTGTTGTAGCAAACAATGAAAATAGTGCGGTTAAACAAGCTGCTAAATTTTTAGCTGGTGATATTGAGAAAATATCGGGTGTTAAGCCTCAGATCGTTGAAGTGCCAGGAAAGAATGTCGTCAGTATCAGGCTCGCTACGGTTGGTACGAGCAAAGTTCCTTCTGAAGTTAATCCGAACTCAATAAAAGGCCAGTGGGAGAGCTATCGTATATTAACTTCAAAAAAAGTGGTTTGGCTCGTAGGATCTGATTTCCGTGGTACAGCATACGCTGCATATACACTTTCCGAGCGCTTGGGCGTCGATCCTCTTTATCTCTGGACCGGTTATCGTCCGGAACATCATAATCCCTTAGTTATCAAACAAGCTAATTTCAAAGCCGATCCACCAACGTTCCGCTATAGGGGTTGCTTCCACGATGATGAAGATATCTTGCAAAGGCCTTTCAATAGTGACGGTCATCCTGCATTAGACGGAGATATCCCCCTCGATTGGTATAAAAAGTGGTTCGAAACTGAACTTCGTTTAAGGATGAACATGGTCGTTCCTTATACTCGTGCGCATCGCCGGTTTGAAGTTCAAAAAGTTGCCAGCGACTGGGGACTCTTCTTCACGGGGCAACATTACGATGTTTTAGTTTCAAATCCTTTCGGATTTAAACATTTCAATCTTGCTGCTCAACGAGGAGTCAAGCCTGAATGGAATTGGTTTACCAATAGAGAAGGATTGATCAAATATTGGCAGGGCGGGATAAACGAAAACCGCGATCTAAATGTGATTTGGCCAGTGGGCATACGTGGTCTGTCTGACGAGCCGTTCCAATTTCCGGAAGGAATAACTGATGAAGAAAAAGCAAAGACATTTCGTGATGTAATTCGTACCCAGATTGATTTGGTTACAAAATCACTCCCCCAGGGTGAAAAGCCAATTTTTACCTTTACCATGTATAGTGAAATGTTTGATTACTATCGAAAGAATGCCGCGGCATTTGATCTGCCGTCGAACGTAAATATCATATGGATCGATAACAATGACGGAATCATGAGCGCCCTTCCCAAAGATCTGGGTCGTTGGAAGCATGGCGTATACTATCACCTTGCTTATTGGTGGGGGCCATTTACAAAGCAGGAAGTTCATACCATTACCCCCTCAAGAATCGCTGAACAGTTTGATCAGGTTGTTAAGGCAGGAGCAACAGAATATATGTTGGTAAATGTATCTGAAATGCGCGACTACATTATGGGTTTACGAATGCTTGCTGATATTACATGGACTTCACCTGAAATATTTTCTAAACCTAATGCCGGTGAACGATTTACGACATGGTGGGCCAAAGAGTATTTTGGCTCCAAAAGCCCAGCTACAAGCCAATTGGCTAAACAATCGTATGATAACTACTTCTCAATAATCAATACAGCTGATAAGCTGTGGTTTTCCTCAAATTCTGTTGAAAGGTTACTTGGAAAGCTTTATCAAAAAATAGGAAACAAAGGATATAGTGCTTTGAACGGAGATACTGTGAAAATACTTCAAACCAGAATAGAACAACAGGACAAAGCGTTTTCCAACTATAATAATGCTCAAAAAGAAATGTCGCTCCAGCAGCAAAGGTTCTTTGGTGTCGACGTGGGGATTGGCATGCTTATAGATTACAGACATTCGCAGGCTGCCCTTAAACTTTATGAAGCGCTAAATGCACCTAATCCAACCCTAATGTGGCAGTCTGTTTTCGAAGCACAAAGATCGCTTGAACAACTTGAAGTTGAGCTACTGCGGGGTGAATATCCTCCGTTCGACAGATGGTATCATGAGACTTGGCTTCGTCAGCCTCACTTTGTAACTAATCCACATCGCCCATTCAATCAAGTCCGAGCATTTATCTCAAACGAAGGGATTGGGGAGCTTACTCGATCAATACAACCTTGGGAAAAGTAATATCATAGTCTTACTTAAAGCGCTCTTTTATTTTACTGGAACTATGCGTGCCGCCCAGCCGCCACCGTTAGAAAGATGTATTTTAAGTTTGTCTCCCGATGATGCCTTTATGGTTTCCATTACATAATCCGTAGCGTCCCTGTCGGCATTTATGCCATCCCTGAACACTTCGGCACTGTAGGATCCTTTTGGTAAAAATGAAAGATCAATTTCCATGTCGCGGGCATCCCAATTGGTCATGGCACCAACATACCAGGTATCACCCTTTTTACGGGCTATCACAGCATACTCACCAACCTTACCATCTAATGCGACAGTTTCATCAAAAACAGTAGGGATCTTACTGATGAAGGTGGTCGACTCCTGCTCTTTTCTGTATATGGTAGGGTTATCCGCCAGCATTTGAATAGGCGCTTCAAATACCACATACATCGCTACCTGGTGGCTGCGTGTACCCTGACTCATCGGGTTTGAGTTAACAGCACGGTAATTTGATTTAATGGCATTGCGCATTGCGCCAGGTGTGTAATCAAGCGGCCCGGCAAGCATCCGGATGAACGGTATGGATACATCATAATGCGGTACATCGTCATTGGGTGTCCACTTTGAATTTTCAAGGCCTTTTACCCCCTCAAAATTCAACACGTTTGGATAGGTACGCTGTATACCATCGGGTTTGTACATGCCATGCAGGTCAATCAGCAATTTGTATTTGGAGGCAGTCTTAGCTATCTGATAGGTTGATGTGGTTGCTTTTTGATCGTCGCGGTCTATAAAGTCAATCTTGAAACCTTTAACACCCATTTGGGAATACTTTTTAAAAGCGCCCTCCATATCAACATACACCGCCCGCCATGCTGCCCACAGTATAATGCCTACGTTTTTTTGCTTTCCGTAGTCTATCAATTCTTGCAGTGCAATGTCAGGACTGATCTTCTGCAGATCCACCTCATTGCTCCAACCTTCATCCAGTATCACATACTCCAGTTTGTTTTCGGATGCAAAATCAATATAATGCTTGTAGGTTGGCGTGTTAATACCCGCCCGGAAGTTTACATGCGATATATTCCAGTCGTTCCACCAGTCCCACGCTACCTTACCAGGTTTTATCCACGATACATCTTTTATGCGGGACGGGGCCGCAAGCTTTTGTACCATATCATTATTCAGTAGTGTCTTATCATCAGGTGAAATGATTACAGCACGCCAGGGGAAATTGTTGTAACCATTGGTTTGGGCGATATAATCTGCCCGCTCGGTAATCACAGCATTCAACAAATTGTAACCGCCCGGTTTTTCTTTTAACGGGTATCTGGCAAAAGCTGCTTTAAGGCTATAATCGCTGTTACTGCTTTTTACCAGGTACATACCGGGATAATTTTCAAGCCCTGCTTCTACTACCGCGGCTTTTGCACCATGGCCCAGATCAACCAATATAGGCAAAAACGCAAGGGAGTCTTTTAACAACCCCGACAAAGGCCGCTCATCATACAATGCCTCAAATGACGATATATATTGGTCGCCAGGAAGGCGCAGGTCTCTAACGTAAGGTACATAGGTGTCATAATCTTTGGCAAAATTGAAGTTCACTTCCTCGCCAAGCACTTTAACTGGCTTGTTGCTGTTCACCACGAAACGGTAAGCAACACCATCGTTATAGGCCCGCAATATAAAGCTGTAGCCGCCCCTGAAGTTTAAGGTTAGTTGCTGGTACTGGTCAGATATATACTTCTTTTTATAATTATGCGCTTCAAACCTGGTGTTTATATCTTCAATTTTACTTGATGAAACTTTTCCTTTTTCGCCTAACACAGAATTGCCATCTAATTTTAAGGATGCAACCGATGGACGAATTACCTGCTCGCCGGAAAGCGTTATGTCCCACTGCAATTTATCACCTGCATTGATGGTTACCCTGATCTTTTTATCTGGCGATAATACCGTAAACGTTTTTTGCTGTGCCGTTGATACGGAATAATTGAGTAGTGAAATGAGGAAGATTGTAAAAAATAAGAAGTTTTTCATGGTAGGGTTTGTTTATAAAAGGAGGTAAGCATTGTGGTGAAAAACAGTTTATAGTAGCGTTGGTACAAACATATAGCACATCACCCGACAGATGTAATATTATATTAACCCATGGTAATACAATTTGGCACAAGTGTACGGCCGATTGAATTAAAAAGTGCATGTTATTGGAATGTATGCAGAGTGTTCGCTTTTTAAGTTTAGTAGTTGTAAAACTGATACGACGTAAATATTATTAGGCCAATAGCTCTTCTTGACACTTCTCGATCTATGCAATAAATGAAATTTTAGTTTAAATGATCCAATGCTTCATTTATTAGCCTGACCACTCCTGCGGCTCATGAACCAAATGTTACTACAGAGACCTCAGATCGGATTCGCCTATTTTTCTATATTCAATATTTCGTTTGAACAAAGAGTTGCACATTAAGTTTAGCAACAATTTGATTAAATATAGATGAATCAGTTTAGCATATTAATGCAAAATCCGACGTATGTGAGAAGAGTTAAGAAGATTCGGCTTAACATTCATACCTTTTTAATAGCTTGTTTACATTTGTTCAACAGAAAGATTTATCGAAATATTCATTGAGCTGAGTATTAGTTTTGAATCGGAAGCAGCTTAGAAATAAGCGTTGGATCAGGAGCGGATAGAAACGTCTATATCGCAGATGCCGGGTCCAACAGGATTAAAAGAGTAACCCATTTTTGGTTTGGCACATAACGAAATTATTGTATCGGGATTTTAGAGATGGACAGGAATGTTCGGCCTGATATAAATTTTATCCTTTCAGCGTTTCATTGTTTGGCCTTATGGAGATTTGGATCAGACGATGGGATAGCTGGGAGTTAAGCTATCTCGCAGGCAGCTATCAACGACGCGCAGAGGAATCTGTAGCATAACCCTTTGTGTCTAGACAAGGGTATTAAAACTTGATTCAATGTGTGCTCTTGCTGCTTTTTGAAATTCTTCGGGTGTTTGTCCTGTCTGTTTTTTGAAAAACCTGCTAAAGTAGGGGCGATCACTAAAACCAAGGTCGTATGCTATTTCTTTTATGGTCACCTCGCTATGTATAATCTTGCGTTTTGCTTCAAGAATTATCCTGTCATGTATGATCTGGGTTCCAGTTTTGTCAAGCTTTTCCTTTAATATCTGATTTAGTCGTTTAGAGCTTATACCCAATTTTCCAGCATAGAAATCAATGTTGGTTATTGAATGAAAGTTGCTTTCCAATAGCATCAGGAACCCATAAACTCTTTTTTGATAAATATCATGATCAGTAAATTCATGTTCCTTTACCGAAATTAGTTTCAGTAGGAGAACCTTTAATAGCGCTTTCATCATCAAAAAGTTGTTATCCTTCGTATATTCCGCCTCCATAATCTTGTAAATGTCTCCAAGTTCTTTAGCCGCATCTTCATCAAGCCGTAAACACGAGAATTCTCCCTGTACATTGAATATCCTGAAAAGATCCAAAAGAAATTCTTTGTCCTCTTCTTCCAGCATTGATCTCTTAAATGAAATTAACTCTCCATTCTTTCCCGCCTTGTTTAGTTGATGCACACGATAGGGAGGGATAAGGTATATCCAGTCCCCTTTGATTCGGTAAGACGGGTCAATTATTCCATGCAAGGGATCCTCATTCTTAAGCCATACGATCTCAAAGAAATCTTTTCTGTCTGGATCGTTCAAATAACTTGGAGGGCAATTGTTGAGATTCCGAATATAAAGCATCACTTTTTCAAGGCCCAATGTTGGTTCTGAATTCATGGTGCAAATATAAATGGTTTAAAATCAGATGACAGGACTTTCAGCTAATTAAGGTGGATTATTCGGAACGAGCGTCTGCTTCATCAGAAGAATATGACTTTCATTCAATGATATTTCCTGATTGTCCCATAATATGCGCTAATTGTATAAAGCGTCAAGCCATCTTCAATAATACCTTTGCTGACGTAAAATAGGTATATGGAATTAAAGGAAACAGAAATTAATGAAATGAATTTTCAGCGTATCTCTCTGGAGCTGCAATCGAATTTAGATTTAATAATGGATGAGAACCTGCAGCTGGCCAAAAATATTAACACGGAGAGCATCATACCATTGATCAATTCTATACAGGAATCAGAAAGGATATTTTTAGTCGCAACAGGCAGGTCTGGACTTGCATTACGTGGGGCAGCAATGCGGTTTATGCATTTGGGGCGCAGTGTTTTTGTTGTAGGTGATACGACAACACCTGCAATAAGAAAGAACGACTTGCTTATTGCGGCTTCAGGTTCTGGAACAACCTCTTTAATCGTTAAGGCAGCGGAAAAAGCAAGTGCATTGGGCGTGAAGATAGTTGCTTTGACAACTGCACCTTTGTCCCCCCTAGCTAAATTAGCTGATCATACGGTTTTTATTCCAGCCGCTGGAAAGCAGGAAACTGGAGGGGATAAATCAAAACAATTTGCAGGGAGCCTATTTGAGCAATTCTTATTGCTGCTTATGGATGTTGTTTTTCATTCTCTTTGGAAACTTGAGGGTAAGCCTGCAGAGGAACTTTGGGAGCGGCATGCAAATTTGGAATAATAGAATTAAGAAACATAAATAGTATATAATAAATAAGAAGATGGTAAAATTACAAGTAGCAATAGATTTAATAACAACGGAAGATGCATTGGCTTTGGCAGCAAAAGTTGCACCATATGTAGACATTATTGAACTGGGGACTCCACTGATTAAAAACATGGGATCAACTGTGATCACGGCAATGAAAAATGCTCATCCGGACAAATTGGTTTTTGCTGACCTTAAAACTGCTGATGCGGGAGAATTGGAAGCGGACATCGCTTTTAAGGCAGGTGCTGATTTAGTAACCGTAATGGGAGCGGCTGGAAATGCAACAATCATTGGAGCTGTTAAGGCAGCAAAGGCGCATGGGAAAGGCGTTGTTGTGGATACAATTGGTTATCCAGACAGAGTAAAAAGGGCACAAGAGGTGATTGAGTTAGGTGTTGAATTTGTCGAACTTCATGCTGGACTTGATGAACAATGGACAGCAGGCTATTCTATTCAGGTATTGATTGACGAGGCAGCCAGAGCAGGTGTACCTGTTTCTATTGCTGGTGGTGTAAATATTGAAAATATAAAGGCGGTTATCAAGTCTGGTGTTCAGGTTGTCGTGGCGGGTGCAGCAATCTATGGTGCAGAAGATCCTGCTGCTGCAGCTAAGGCACTACGTGAAGCAATTGATGCTACTTTGATTACTCTCTAAGTAATTTAAACGAATGGAGTAATTTCATATCGATATCACTGCTGTCCGATAAAAATTAAACTCATTTAAAAATAAGCCTTTTAGATAGGTCAGGGTGCAGTTTTTGCTCTTTGTTGTAAAAGGAACCCCTACCCATCAAAAATAGATGCTTGCAGTACCGGTTTATCGGTGTTTTTTCTGCGCCATTCTATTTCTTTTCTCTCGATTAGATCGGTCAATTTATGATAATTAAACAAGTGCTGACGGGCAAAGCTGACCAGGTTTGAAAAGGATATTTTCTGCTTAAGCTGTTTTTTAATGATCGTAAACAGCAGATTGGCTATCAGGGTGCACCATATCTGAATCTTGATTGCATTTTCATTGTCGCCCAGAAAATATTTGAGCGGAAAGTTCTGTTTCAGCTGCTTAAATAGCAATTCAATCTGCCAGCGCATTTTATAGAGCTGGCCAATCTGCTGGGTCTCCATATCAAATATATTGGTCAGGAACTGGATCACCTTATGTTTATCCGGATCATAGAAGGCCACCCGTCTGAGTACAACATGCTGATCCTTCTTTTGTGCATCTTTATAGCGGATCTGTATTTTTTCATCCTTAATATACCCATCCGCTGCACTTTCAGGAATCTCTAGGTCTTCCAGCCCTTCATAAAGGGCATTCTCCTTTAGTCGGGTGA